>CCFG01000011.1 GCA_000752215.1 bacterium MS4
CCCGGGCGGGGATCAGCAGACCAGCGGCCCGTCACCGACGGCCCTGCCGCTAAACCAGATTCTGATTATCGGCGGTGTTGCGCTGCTCACCCTGCTGATCGTCATCCTTGTTGCGGCGATGGTTGCACGCGGACGCAAGAAGAAAAAGATGCTTGAGCTGGCCCAACTGGAAGAGGGCGAAAATGAAGAGGATGCTTCTCTGAAAGACCGCCTGGAAGAAAAAGAAGAGCAGTCGGCGGAAAAGGAGATTGAACTGCAGGCAATTGAAGATGCACGTGCTGAAAAAGCGTCCAAGGAACAGGCTCTTACGAAAGAAATTCAGGATTTCTCCTCACAGAATCCTGAAATTGCAGCTCAACTGATTCGATCCTGGCTGAGAGGAGACGATGGCAATGGCTAACCAGCAAATGAGCGGTCAGCAGAAAGCCGCAGCTGTCATTATCTCGTTGGGAGCGGAAAATGCTTCCAGGGTCTATAAATATCTGAAAGAAGACGAAGTGGAGCAGCTGACGTATGAAATCGCGAGAATGTCCCACATGCCCTCCGAAGAAATTGAAAATGTCCTTGGAGATTTCTATCAGGTCTGTCTGACCCAGAAGGTCATTACGGAAGGCGGCATGGAATACGCAAAGAATGTTCTGGAAAAGGCGTATGGCGCCCAGACGGCGTCGTCTCTTCTGGAACGCGTCACCAAGTCGCTGAGAACCAAGGCCTTTGAGTTTATCCGGAAAACCGACTACAAAAATCTGATGGCAATGATTCAGAACGAGCATCCGCAGACGATCGCCCTGATCCTTTCCTATGCCAGAGCGGATCAGGCGGCCATGATTATTGCGGATCTTCCGAAAGACAAGCGGCTTGACGTCGTGGAACGGATTGCCACCATGGACCGCACTTCCCCTGAAATTATCAGAATTGTGGAAAGCAACCTTGAAAACAAGGTCTCTACGCTGATGTCTATGGACTTCATGGAATTCGGCGGCGTCAATTATATTGCGGACATTATGAACAATATGGACCGCGCCAACGAAAAGTATATCTTTGATGAACTGACGCGCAAGGACGCACAGCTCTGTGATGAAATCAAAAAGAGAATGTTCGTCTTCGAAGACATCACCGTTCTGGACGATATGTCCATTCAGCGTTTTCTGCGCGAAGTGGATTCCAAGGATCTGGTATTCGCGCTCAAGGGAGCCAATCAGGAGGTTTCCGACGTCATCTTCAAAAATATGTCGAACCGCACAACCGAAACTATCAAATCCGATCTGGAATTCACGCACAACGTCCGGCTCAGAGATGTCGAAGAAGCACAGCAGCGTATTGTCGGTGTCATCCGGCGGCTTGAAAGCGAGGGCGAGTTAGTCATCAGCAAGGGCGGAAAGGATGAGGTTATTGCCTAACGTTATCAAAGCTTCCCAGTATGTCACGGTTAAAAACGGGACTGCCTTTCCGGCGAACAACGGAAGCGTTCCGAAAGTGCCTGATCCGCCTCCGGAAGAGGATCAGCATAGAAAGATTGTAAACGAAGCCTTTCAGAAAGCTCAGCAGATTATAGAGGCCGCCCAGAATTACACCGTGAACAAGGTGAGGGAATCCACCCAGCAGATGAATCAGGAAGCCGCTCAGGTTCTGGTGCAAAGCAGGGAGGAAGGCTACGGCAGGGGCTTTACCGAAGGAAAAAAAGAGGGACGGGAGCTCGGGTACCGGGACGGTTATGAGGAAGGCTGCAAGGCCGGTCTGCAAAAAGCCGAAGAAGAGAATCGGGCGGCCGCCGAAGAGCTTTCCAGGATGCTAAATACCGTGGAAACCGGGAAGGCCGAAATTCTGCAGAGATATGAAGCCGATCTTAAAAAGCTGGCCGTCTCGATTGCGGAAAAAGTCATCCGGCGGGAACTGAGCATGAATGAAAAAGCGATGCAATCCATGATTATCAACGCTGTGGATGCCTACCGTAATCAGGAATGGGTCAGAATCTTCGTCTCGAAAAACACGAAAACGCTGCTTCAGAAGGTGGATAAGTCCATTGTTGAGGCGCTCAGCGATGTCTCGGACAGCATTAAAATTGAAGTCTCTCCCGATATGGACGACGTCGACTGTATTATAGAAATGCCCGACCGGATGGTCGATGCCGGCGTGAACACACAGATGGAAAAAATCAAACAGGCACTCCAAGTATAACACTGCAGTCAATTTTTAAAGATGGAGCGAAAAATGTTGAATTTTCAGGATTCCTACGATGTTTTGGAAAAATTGAATCCGCTCTGTTATATCGGCAAGGTGAAAAATATCGTCGGCATGATGATTGAGACCTCCGGTCTGAAGGCCAATGTCGGCGATATCTGCACCATCCGCAATTCCAACGACGAAAAAACAGTCATGGCTGAAGTCATCGGGTTTAAAAACAGCAATATCCTGCTGATGGCTTACGGCGATATCAAGGGCATCGGCCCCGGCAGCCTGGTGCGTTCCACCGGCAGCAAGCTCCGCGTTCCGGTGGGGGATTTCCTGGTGGGCAGGACCATCGACGCCGCGGGCAGGCCCATTGACGGACTGGGCGAATTTGATATCCGGCAGTATTACGATGTCGATTCCACTTACACCAATCCTCTGGCAAGACCCAGAATCAGCGAGCAGCTGACTTTCGGCATCAAGGCGATAGACGGGATGCTGACCATCGGCAAGGGGCAGAGAATGGGGATTTTCGCCGGAAGCGGCGTCGGCAAAAGCACTCTTATGGGAATGATTGCGAAAAATGTCAAAGCGGATATCAACGTAATCGCTCTTGTCGGGGAAAGAGGCAGGGAAGTTACCGAGTTTATTGAAAAGGACCTGGGGAAGGAAGGGTTGGCGCGCTCCGTTCTGGTGGTTGCCACCTCCGACCAGCCGGCTATGTACCGCGTGAAATGCGCTACGGTCGCCACCGCGGTTGCCGAGTATTTCAGAGATCAGGGCAAGGATGTCCTGCTGATGATGGATTCCCTGACCAGATTTGCAATGGCACAGAGGGAAATCGGCCTGGCGGCCGGGGAGCCTCCGGTTGCCAGAGGATATACGCCTTCCATCTATGCCGAGCTCCCCAAGCTTCTGGAGCGAAGCGGAAACTTCAAGGAAGGCTCCATTACCGGTATTTATACGGTGCTGGTAGAGGGAGACGATACCAACGAGCCGATTTCCGACACCGTCCGGGGTATCATCGACGGTCATATCGTTCTGACCCGTTCCCTTGCCCATAAAAACCACTATCCTGCGATCGATGTGAACGCGAGCGTTTCCAGACTGATGAACGATATTGTGTCGGAGGAACATAAACAGGCCGCTGCGAAGGTCCGGAACCTTCTGTCCGTCTATTACCAGAATTACGATTTGATTTCGATCGGCGCTTATAAGCCGGGGATGAATCCAAGGCTGGACGAGGCGGTTAAGAAAATAGATGCGATCAATGCTTTTTTGTGTCAGAGAACCGATGAGAGCTTTTCGTTTGAAGAAACCCTGAACAGGATGAAAGAGTTGTAAGATATGAAAAAGTTTGCATTTTCGCTTGAAAAAGTACTCGGCTTTAAACAGCAGACGCTCGATGTCAAAAAGAACGAGCTTGCACTGCTGCAGATGAAGCTGACCGAACTGGAAAAAGAAATTTATGCGCTGAACGATCAGTTCACAGCTACCAACCGCAAAATGCTCGAGGAGCTGCAAAATGGGCTGAGTGCCGGCGATATGCTTATATATAAAACGTATTTCAATACCCTGAATCAGAAAATTTTACATTTGATCGATCAGAAAAAACAGCTTTTAGATATTATCGCACAGAAAAAAGCCGACATTGTGGCTGTCAACAGCGAAATTTCGGGACTGGAAAAGCTTCGCGACAAACAGCTGACGGAGTATCTCAAGCAGATTCAGAAAAGCGAGGAGCTCGCAATGGATGAATATGTCGGTCAGGCGCGCGGCGCCGTTTAAACGCTTATAAATATTTTATTTATAAAATATTCTGATAAGGAGGTGATAAAAACGATACAGCAAGTCACACGTTCCACCGTACCGCAAAATTCCAAAGCATCCCAGACAAAGAACCCCACGAACGCCTTTGATACTTTCATGCAGCTGGCGACCCTTGGCAGGGAGCTGAAAAGTACGGCCCAGACAGACACTGAACCCGGAGAAGAGGAAGCGAAAGGCGGCAAAGCTGTTTCCGAGGGAAATTTACCGGTTTTCAATCCGGCGGATGTTTCTCTTTTAAGCCAGCTGCTGCCATCCGGACAGTTCCCGTCCGTTGTACCGGAGCCGTTACAGGTTTTGCCGCAGGCAATGACCGCGGACCCGATTCTGAGTGCGGATACCGTTCAGCAGCTGCCGGCCGGTTCCGGCCTCCTTCAGCAAGTCCAGCCACAGGCAGAAACCGCTACCCCGCTTTTGACGGCGGATACTCTCCCGCAGACGGCAGCGAATATCCCGGTGCCCGGCAATGCGTCTCAGCAGATGACGGCAGATGCGGCCTCGTCCGTAAGCGCAGCCGACGCACAGGCGACTTCCTACCAAAACGTGCAAACACAATCCGTTCCGGTTCCCACTATCGCCGGTACCGATGCTCCCGCACAGACGGCACCGCTGATGAATCGTCAGCCGGATGTCAATTCTTCTCAGCAGGTTCCGGACGCGGCAACCGCCATTTCTGCCCAGTCTTCAGCACAGCCGCAGGAAAAGAGTTTATCGGCGCAGCAGACTCTTTCAGAGGTGCAGGCAAAACCCGGTGCGGAGAAAACGCTCTCTGCTTCTGATCCAACGCTTGAAATTCAGCCGAAGAATGTTTCTCCTGCTGATGACAGGAATGCTGCTCCGTCAGACGGTCAAAACCAGAACACGGCGCAGTTTACGGACCTTTACCGGACGGGCAATGTGGTGATCAAAATTTCCGACACTCCGTCGGATACCGCCAGGACAACCAGTAAGCAGGTTGCCGACCAGATCCTTGTCAACTATAAAGCAGGCAAACCGGAGTTTCAGATGGACCTCTATCCCCGGGATCTGGGAAAAGTGTCGGTGAAGCTGGCAATGCAAAGCGGTGTGCTGACTGTTTCCATTCAGGCGTCGAATCCCAAGACCCAGAGCATGCTGATGGAGAACAGCTCCGACATCCGTACTCTTCTGCAGACAACCGTCACCCAGCCGGTACAGATTTCAGAACCCGCCCAGGAAAAGGCGTGGTACCAGCAGGATCAGCAGAGCCGGCAGGATCAGGCGCAGCAGCAACAGGAAGAACAGCAGCACAATCAGCAGCTCCACCGGGTCGGTTTACGGGACGACGATACCAGCACCGGCGATTTTCTTTCCGTTATGCAGCTGCTGAAGCAGCAGGCCTATTCGCTGTAAAATTTAAGGAAAGGAGGACTTCGTTTGGCAATCAATCAGATCAATGCCTATTCCTACGGCACGAATTCCACTTCCGGTACCAGTTCCGCTTCCGGCGCTTCGCAAACCTCTGCTTCTAAAAACTCATCTGTGCTGGGTCTGAATGATTTTCTGCAGCTTCTGGCCGCCCAGTTTGCCAATCAGGATGTGATGAACCCGACGGACAATACGGAGTATATTTCCCAGATGGCTCAGTTTTCCGCTTTGCAGGCAATGCAGGAGCTTTCGCAAATTTCCTATACACAATACGGGGCGTCCCTTGTCGGCAAAAAGGTTGTGGTCGCAAGTTATGATACGAACGGAAAGTATCAGGAAGATACCGGCATTGTAGACAGTGTCAACTTTGCGAGCGGTTCCAACGTCCTTGTGGTCAACGGCAAGGCGTATGATATTTCCTCCGTTATGGAGGTCGTTAATCCGGATGCCGCAACACCACCCGACGAAACGCCGGACGATCCGGATGATCCGGATACTCCCGATGTACCGGATACGGGCGGAGAATCGCTTTGAACCCGCTTTTTACAGGGTGAAACAGTTAGGAGCACAGTCATGGATGACATTCAGTTTAAAAAGAATTACTCCTCGTTTATCAATCCGAATTACACGGTGCCTCCCGTCAGCACAAATACGCAGAAGACCAGCGCGGCTGATCCGGGCAACAGCGAATTCGGGCAGCTTTTCCGCAAGACTGTGGAACAGCAGCAGCTTACCTTTTCCAAACACGCACTGCAGCGCATGGATTCCAGAAATATTCCGGTTTCCCCGCAGCTCGTTTCCCAGATCAACGGCGCGGTAGAAAAAGCAAGATCCAAAGGCATTAAAGACGCTTTGATTTTAAACGGGCAGACTGCATTTATCGTGAATGTTCCCAGCAGTACGGTGGTAACCACCATGAGCGGCCGGGAAATGACCGAAAACGTATTTACAAATATTGACGGAGCCGTAATTTTATAACCGGACCTCTTGAGGAAGTTATTGAGCTTTGACTGACAGAGAAGCTCATGCGGTTTCAAAAAGAAAGAGAGAGATCAAACTTATGATGAGATCATTGTTTTCCGGAGTAGCCGGATTAAAAGCATACCAGACCGGTATGGACGTCATCGGCAACAATATCGCCAACGTCAATACCTACGGATTTAAGTCTTCCAGAACGACCTACCGCGACGTTTATTACCAGACAGTTGCCGGGTCTTCCGCCTCAAATGCGACCAGTGGCATTGGAGGCAGCAACCCAACACAGCTTGGTTACGGCGCTACCGCCGCAACGGTGGATGTACTCAATACTCGTTCCGGTATGGCTACAACGGGTAACCCCATGGACTGCTATATCAATGGCGAAGGGTATTTTGCTGTCGCGGATGGGACAGTTGATGCTACCTCCGGTAAACCGGGCGGTTATCTTTATACCCGGGTCGGTTCCCTGGGATTCGACGGGGAAGGATATCTGGTGGACGGCAATAAAAAAATTGTCTGTGGAAGCAATGTTGATGCAACGTCTGGCGAATTAGTTCCTAAACCAGACACAAACGGTGAAATTACTGATCCTGTGGCAATTAAGGTTGCAGATTACAATAAGTATACAAATGTAACCATCGGCGGCGACGGAAAAATAACCGGGGAACTGAATGGAGTAGTGAAAACACTGGGTACCATTGCGATGGCCAATGTTCCGAACCCTAATGGTCTTACCCAGCAGGGCGGCTCCTATTACAAAGCGGTCAGCAATACGGGAACCACGACATATTACACCCCTGGCAGCGGCGCAACCGGAAGCCTGGTCACCAGCGCGCTGGAATCGTCCAATGTAGACTTGGCGAATGAATTTTCACAGATGATCATCACCGAGCGCGGATTTCAGGCGAACTCAAAAATCATCACGGTCAGCGATGAAATGCTTGAGGATCTCGTCAATTTAAAGAGATAATTTAATGACTGCCGTTTCTGAGGTCAACTGCGGCCTCAGAAACGGTCAGTTAGTTAAAAAAGGGGAATTGAGATGATAAATCTAACCGGCCTAAATGGTGTTTCGTTTGCCTTGAACCCAAATCTGATTGAAACAATAGAAAATATACCGGAGACAAAAATTACCCTGACCACAGGAAAATATTTCCTTGTCGCGGAGGAAAGACAGAATGTCATTGATGCAATCATTCATTATAATCGGCAAATATTTCAAAACACAGTTAAACTAATGGATTAACCTCAACGGGATATTCCCGTATAGGCATCTTATTCAAGGGAGTGTTTATGTGGATTTTACCAGTATCATAGGGTTGATCGCCGGTCTTGGATTGGTTATTTTCGGAATCGTTTTCGATCCTTCCGCCGGAGTCATCTGGTCTACCATCATGAATTTCGTCGACGTACCAAGCATGGCAATTACTTTTGGCGGTGCGATTGCCGCCACTGTTATTGCATTCCCGATTAGTTATTTCAAAGATATCCCGAAACATATGAAAATTGTTGTTTCACGGAACAGGTACGATCCGCAGCAGTACATCGATACGATTGTGGACTACGCGCAGGAGGCCAGAAGAAAGGGCCTGCTTTCTCTGGAAGATAAGGCGAATCAGGAGCAGGACCCGTTCCTCAAAAATAGCATGATGCTGATCGTCGACGCCATTGACCCGGCAAAAGTAAAGGAAATCCTGGACGACGAATTGGACGGGCTGGAGGACCGCCATTCCCATGCATGGCAGTTCTACGAAAAGTTTTCAACCTTCGGTCCGGCTTTCGGTATGATCGGTACCTTGATCGGATTGATCAATATGCTTGCTAATCTGGACATGAATGCGGACGGCGGCGCGACAAAAATGGCGCAGGGAATGTCTACGGCACTGGTAACCACTTTCTACGGGTCCATGCTGTCCAACCTGTTATTGACGCCGCTTGCTCATAAGCTGCATATGCGTCATGATGAAGAAATGGTGTGTAAGGAAATTGTTGTGGAAGGCGTTATGGCGATTCAGGCGGGGGATAATCCGAAACATATTGAGGAAAGACTAAACGCTTACATATGCGAAAAGAAGAGAATCGAAGCCGGCGGCAGAGGACAGAGTCCTTCCCAAAGCACGCCCGGCGTACCTGAAGGGAAAAAGCTAAAACGCAATAAGAAGAAGTAATTTTGTTCAAAAAACAGAAGCTGAGTTTCAGCGTATTATATAAATGCAGGAGTGTGAAAAAATGGCCAGAAAAAAAGCGGATCCCGGCGGCGGCGGCCCGAACTGGTTGGATACATATGCGGACATGGTAACGCTGCTGCTGACTTTCTTTGTAATGCTGTTTGCTATGTCTACGGTTGACGCTACCAAATGGCAAACGCTTGTAAAAGCTTTCTCTACCAATAAGCAGGCGACCGCGGCTATGGAACAGGCCATACAGTCGGATGCCCTGAATTCCGACAGCGGCGCTTATTTTGATGCCGACACCAGCAGTATGAGCTCCCAAGCCGGACAGGGTGCGAGCTCTGATGCGGGGAATAGCGACGCCCAGGTCACGGATTTTGACAGCCTGTACAAATATTTAAACGATTATGTCAACAAAAATGGGCTTCAGGATTCTGTTCAAGTACATAAAGGGGATAATTATACCTTTATGACTTTTCAGAATAGTATCTTTTTTAACGGAGACAGTTCTGAACTGCAGGATGATGGGAAAAAAATCCTGGACTTTGTCTGTGACGGAATTAAGAATATTCCGGATCAGATCGGCGAAATCCGTTTCTATGGCCATACCGCCCGCGCGGGTAACTCAACCACCACCACCGCACAGGCTTTTGACCGCGCTTTGTCATCCGACAGAGCAAAAAATGTTTTGCTGTATGTCCAGTTGAAAAATATAATTGACCCGGCCAAAATGGTTTCAGAGGGCTATGGAGAATACCGGCCGATCGTACCGCATGACGGGACGGAAGCCACCCGGGCAAAAAACAGAAGGGTCGAAATTTATATTTCCAAAGCGGGGAAGGTCAGTTCCGTTTTGGATGAGGTTTATAAGGACATTGGGGCTGCTGACAGTAAAGGTGCTGTGAGCAGCAAATGATTAGCTTGACAGTATTAAATTTTCCGTATGCCTTGTGTGCGGGGAATGGGAGGTTTTATGGCAGAAGTATTATCACAGAAGCAAATTGATGAATTGTTGGGCAATTTGCAAAGTGGTCATGTTAATTTTAATGAAATAGAAGAACAGACGACGGCTTCCAAGGTAAAAGAGTACGACTTCATGTCGCCTAAAAAATTTACAAGGGAACAACTGAAGCTTTTGGATAATGTTTTCGATAATTTTTCGAGGATGTTCAGCCTTCAGCTTGGCGGAATGCTCCGGTCGACCTGTCAGATGGAGATCCTGCAGGTCGAAGAGGAAGAGTATCGGGAGTTCAACAACGCTTTGGGCGATTCCATACTGGTCGCCATCTTCGGAATGCACAATGCCGAAAATAAAATAGACGATAAGCAAATATTGATCGAACTGTCGCGTCCCATTTCCTTCTCCATCATGGACCGCATGCTCGGCGGCAATGGAACGGGCTACGAGATAGAAAGAGATTATACGGACATTGAGCTTTCTCTGCTTGAATATCTGTTTAAGCAGGTAACTCCTCTTTTAAATAATGCCTGGAACAATTATATGGAAATCGATCATACCCTGGATATGATTGAAACCAATTCCCGGTTAATTCAGCTCATACAGCCGGATGAAGCGGTTGCGATTGTTGCAATCGAAATAACCCTTGAAAACCTGAAGGGAAATATGAATATCTGTTTGCCTGCTTCCTCATTGGAAGAAGTATTTCGTTTTTTCAATTCCAAGTATGTCAAGCCGCCGAAAAAAGATGACCCCGTGGTGGAGCACCAGCGTAAATCGGCGATTATGCATGGGCTGAAAAGCTCTCCGCTGACAGTGTGTGCAATATTGGGCAAAACGGAAATCAGCCTGAGAGAATTGCTGAATCTGCAGGTTGGCGATGTGATTCCTCTCAATACTCAGGTAAATAAAGATTCTATTGTCCTGGAAGTGGAGGATTTGCCGTGGTTTACCGGCGTAATAGGAACCAAAAAGAAAAAATACGCAGTTAAAATTGACAAATCTCTGCAATAAACGATGAAAGGTGATTTCTATGGAGCCGAATAATGAAGAAACTTTTTCTCCTATGGAAATTGATGCGATAGGGGAGATACTGAATATCAGTTTAGGTTCGTCTGCGACTTCCGTTTCGGAGATGCTGGAACAGAGGGTCAATATAACGACGCCGCATGTTGAAATACAGCCTTCCTCCGAGGTCCATTTTGAATCCATGGAGCCGGCCGTCGCGGTCGAAATCAATTATGTCAGCGGCCTGAGCGGAAAAAACATCCTGATTTTGAAAGAGTCGGATGTAAAGGTAATTGTGGGGCTTCTGCTTCATACCGATTATTCCGATCAGGAATTCGTTATGGATGAGATGAGTATCGGAGCTATTTGTGAAGTAATGAATCTGATGATGGGCGCCTCCGCCACCGCGCTTTCCCAATTTCTGAACATGGCGATCAATATTTCCCCGCCAAATTCCTTTCAGATCGATAATTCCGAACAGTTTAAAAGCAAATATTTCAACAGTGATGAACTGGTTGTTGCCGTTAAATTCAATCTGATGATCGGGGACTTGGTCAACAGTGAATTTATCAGCTTGATGACAGTCAACCTCGCGAAAGAAATTATTTCATCCTTTAGCCTCGGTTCGTCGGCTCCAGAGGAAAAACGCCCGCAGCCGGTGCAGCAGCAGCCGGTACCTGTCCCGCGGCCGGAAACGCCCAGAGCCCCCCAGCCACCGGCGGCGCCGAGAAGGCCGGAGCCGGTACAAACGGCGGTGCCGGAACCCGCTGAAAAACCGGAACCGCAGCAGGGTTATCAGCAGAATTACAATGTGGGAAGAATGTCCTATCAAAGCTTTGACGAAGCCGATTCAATCCTTACCAGCGATCAGAGCAGTAACCTGAACATGATTATGTCCGTTCCCCTTCAAATTACCGTAGAAATCGGCCGGATCAGGAAGCCCATCAAAGATATCCTGGATTTCACTTCGGGGACGATTGTGGAACTGGATAAGCAGGCCGGTTCTCAGGTCGATATCTTCGTGAACGGCAAGCCGATCGCCAAAGGCGATGTCGTTGTAGTAGACGACTTTTACGGTGTAAGAATTACAGAAGTGCTAAGCAATAATGAAATAATGAAATTAATATAAAACGCCGTTAGGTGTAATTTTAGGAGGAACAGAAATGAGCAAGAAAATTATGTTGGTAGACGACGCGGCTTTTATGAGAATGATGATTAAAAATACTTTGCAGCAAAATGGCTATACGGAGATTCTCGAAGCGGAAAACGGGGAAAAAGCCCTTACCGTCTACGCCGCGGAAAAGCCGGATCTGATTCTCATGGATATCACAATGCCCGTCATGGATGGTCTGGAGTCCCTGAAGCATTTAAAGGAGCTGGACGCAAACGTCAAAGTGGTCATGTGTTCCGCAATGGGCCAGGAAGCAATGGTTGTCGAAGCCTTGAAGCTGGGCGCAAAGGACTTTATTGTAAAGCCGTTCAAGCCGGACCGCATTATGAAAACGGTCAACGGTATTTTAGGGTGATGATGCCTACGGCTGAATAAAGGAGGAACCGTGTTGAATTTTGCTTGGGGTGCCCTGCCGCTGCTCAGTTTTTTTTCAGATATCCTGCCGCTTCTGTTTTCCCTGATCGCGATTGTTTTTGTGCTGTATCTTTGCTATGCATTCAGCAGGTTCATGGCAAACAGAGTCAACAACGTTTCAAAATCGGGAAATATCAAGGTGCTGGAGCGGGTGGCCCTGACGCAGGACAAAGGGCTTGTCATTATTGAAGTCTGCAAACAGTACTATCTGGTGGGGTTTGCAAACAACAATATCGAGATTCTGAAAGAACTGGATGAAACGGAATTGAACATCCCCGGATCTTTGCAGAAGGATACCTTTCTTGATGTTTTGAATTCGACGCTGAAAAGCAGATGGGATGTGAAAATAGGCGATGCAATATTCAGAAGAGCCGATAAAACTGAAGACTCCAAAGATAAAAAAGAAAAAAAGTAAGGTCAGTAAAAAGGCTCTGATTCTGATTACGATCTCTCTTGCGCTGATGTTTCTGCTCCCGGTCGGCGCCTCTGCGGCGTCCGTCAATGTCGATGTGAACGGCAAAGGAATGGACACTCTGGAAATTATCGAAATGTTTACGGTCCTTGCCCTTGCGCCTTCCATTCTGATTATGACGACGTGCTTTACCAGGATTATTATTGTTCTGTCTTTTCTTCGCAACGCGCTGGGGCTGCAGCAGACACCCCCGAATCAGGTTCTGATCGGGATCGCGCTGTTTCTTTCGCTCTTTATCATGAATCCCGTGCTGAATGAAGTGAATACGCAGGCGTACCAGCCTTACAAGGAACAGAAAATCACGCAGGAGGAATTCCTGCATAAGGCGGCCATCCCAATGAAAAAATTTATGCTCAAGCAGACAAAAAAAGAGGATTTGAACCTGTTTATCAATCTTTCCAAAGCAAAGGAGGTCAAGTCGGTCGACGAGCTGTCGATTACGGTAGTGATTCCCGCGTTTATGACCAGTGAACTGAAACGGGCGTTTACAATCGGATTCCTGCTTTTTATTCCTTTCCTGATTATCGATATGATTGTGGCAAGCACGCTGATGTCGATGGGCATGATTATGCTTCCTCCGGCAATGATCTCGCTGCCGTTTAAGCTGCTGCTTTTTGTGCTTGTGGACGGGTGGGGACTCCTGTTCAAAACGCTGGCGGCCAGCTTCAATATGTAGCTTGGCTTTCAAATAACTGTGGGAGGATGCAGGCATGACAACATCGCAAATCACGGAAGTGATACAGGCTGCAATGGTTGCGGCGCTCAAGCTGTCCGCGCCCATTCTGATTGCCAGTGTTTTACTGGGACTGATCGTGTCCATCTTTCAGGCGGCCACGCAGATTCACGAGCAGACCCTTACTTTTGTTCCCAAACTGGTGGCCATCGCACTGATTCTGGTAATTCTGGGACCGTGGATGATGGAGACCATGAATGATTTTACCATCTACATATTTAGCTTAATAACAAAATTAAACTGAAGCAGCCTCTTTTCCAGAACGGCAGGAAGGTGTGGTCATAAACGAAAAATGGAATTGAATTATGATTTTACTCTTCTGCTTTTCATTTTCATGAGAATGTCCGGCTGCATTCTGTTCAATCCCATTCTGGGAAGAAAAAATCTTCCGGTTGTTCTCAAAGTCGGTCTCACCCTGATGCTTTCGGTTTTTTCCTACCACCTTGTTCCCGCCCAGACGCTGGAAATCCCTTCTTTTCTGGTCCTGTCCGTCAGCCTGCTGAAAGAACTGCTGATCGGTTATATGGTGGGATATATCATCCAGCTGTTTCTGTCGGTTATGCTCATCAGCGGCGAAAATATGGACATGCAGATCGGTATTTCCATGTCGAAGATTTACGACCCGCAGAGCAACGTGTCCATGCCTCTTTCCGCGTCGTTTATCAATACGATGTTTATTCTGATCTTTTTCGCTGTAAACGGCCATCTGACACTGATTCAGATTTTTGTGAAGCTGTGCGTCATGGTTCCCTACGGTTCCCTCCATTTTGAGCCGGCCATGTACGAGCCGTTAATCAACATGTTCTCCCTCATCCTGGTGTACGCGGTGAAAATGTCTCTGCCCGTCCTTGCGGCGGAGCTGATTACCGAGATCGCCGTGGGCCTGGTGATGCGGGCTGTTCCCCAGATTGACGTTTTCGTCATCAATATCCAGCTGAAAGTAATCCTCGGGTTCGTTATCATCATCATTATGGCGCCGCCTCTGGCATCTTTTCTTGAAAAACTGATTTTACTGATGTTTGACAATATCAATCAGGTGTTTCAGTCATTGCTGTAGTTTCCGGTTCCGTTCGGATCTGATTTTAGGGGGGATGATATGCCAGACAGCAGCAAGACCGAAAAAGCAACCCCCAAAAAGAGGGAAGACGAACGAAAAAAAGGCAATATTTTTCAAAGCAGCGACGTAGTCAGCGCACTGTCCATTCTGTCGCTTTTTCTGATCTTAAAGATGCTTTTTCCCTTTATGTATCATTCTCTTTCCCTTTTCCTTTCCCGGTACATTGCCTATATAAAGACGATTCCGGCGCTTTCGGCCGAATTTGCAATGGATGTGGCCAAAGATGCGCTGATTGCTCTTTTTTTACTGGCCGGGCCGATGATGCTCACCGCCATAGCGGTCGGGGTGATCGCTGCCGGGGCACAGACCAGATTTAAGGTGTCCAAAGAGAACCTGAAAATGAAGTTTTCCAGGATCAGCCCCCTGCAGGGAATCAAACGGATGTTTTCCATCCGTTCCGTCACCGAACTGGTCAAAGCCATGCTCAAAATTTCCGTTATTTTTTATATCCTGTACTCGTCGTTCATGAACATTGCAAAATATTTTACGAAGCTGATGTTCGAAGATATTTTCGATGCCGTGCAGTTCATCCTGAATTCCATCATGGACATTGTCATACAGCTTTCCATGGTTTTTATTTTGATCGCCGCCTTCGACTATCTGTACCAGTGGTGGGAATATGAGCGGAATATCAAAATGTCCAAGCAGGAAATCAAGGAAGAGTACAAACAGATGGAGGGCGACCCGCAGATCAAAGGACAGATCAAGGAACGGCAGCGCAAAATCTCCATGCAGAGGATGATGCAGCAGGTGCCGACTGCGGATGTGATCGTCAGGAACCCGACCCATTTTGCCGTAGCGCTTAAATATGATATCGAAAAAAACAGCGCCCCGATTGTGGTTGCCAAAGGGCAGGATTACGTTGCGCTGAAAATTATAGAGATTGCAGAGCAAAACCATATCCCGATGACTGAAAATGTGCCGCTCGCAAGGGCCTTATACAAAACGGTTGCTGTCAACCGGGAAATTCCGGAGGAATATTATGTGATTCTTGCTGAAATTATGGCCTGGGTATATTCATTGAAAAAGGAGATGAGGTGATATTGAAGGTCCTCAATAATGTCGTAGCAATATTTGTCATCCTCATAGTCGGATTTATCATCATTCCATTGCCTCCTTTTTTACTGGATATGATGTTTATCATAAATATTACGATCTCCATTATGATTTTACTGATGACCATGTACGTGAAGGACGCGCTCCAGTTTTCCGTCTTTCCGTCAATGCTGCTCATAACCACGCTGTTCCGCCTGGCGCTGAACATTTCTTCGACCAGGCTGATTCTTACCCAGTCCGGAAAAGCCGGACAGGTGATTGAAACCTTCGGCAGCTTTGTACTGAAGGGAAATGTCATCGTAGGTTTCATCATCTTTCTGATTATCGTCATTGTCAACTTTCTGGTGATTACCAAAGGCGCGGAACGTGTTTCCGAGGTTTCCGCAAGGTTCAAGCTGGACGCAATGCCGGGAAAACAGATGGCGATCGACGCGGACCTGAGCTCCGGGCTGATCGATGAATCGACGGCACGCCAGCGCCGGACGGATATCCAGCGCGAGGCGGAATTTTACGGGGCCATGGACGGTGCCACCAAATTCGTAAAGGGCGATGCGATCGCCTCCATCATCATCACGTTTATCAACTTTATCGCCGGTACCGTGATCGGCATGGTCCAGGGCGGCAGTACCTTTCAGGAGGTCCTGAATGTCTATTCGATTGCGACTGTCGGCGATGGGCTTGTATCGCAGCTTCCCGCACTGATGATTTCCGCCGCGACCGGTATGATCGTTACGCGCGCGGCGTCCGATTCCAGCCTGAGCATGGACGTTTCACGGCAGTTTTTTTCCCATCCCGTCGTTATGATCATCAGTGGCTGTACCCTGATCAGCCTTTGCTTTATCCCCGGTATGCCGGTTCCGCAGATTCTGATCGTGGCGGTCGGTATGCTGTTTGCCGGATTCAACCTCCGGAAAAGGAAAGAGCTTGCGGCGGCTGTGGCAGCCAGGGCCGAAACGGCTCACGCAGCGGCACAGCAGCAGGCGGACGACACGGATTATTTCAAAAATATCGATAATATCTACGACCTGCTGAAAATCGACGTCATCGAAATGGAATTCGGCTACAGCCTGATTCCGCTGGTCGATGAAAACAGCGGCAGCAGCTTTATTGAACGGCTGGTTACCTTCCGGAAGCAGTTCGCTGTGGAAATGGGAATCGTCATCCCGGCCGTGCGGTTAAGGGACAACGGTACGCTGAATCCAAATCAGTATGTGATCAAGATCAAGGGCGAGGAGGTCAGCCGCGGCGAGATTCTGGTTGACTATTACCTTGCTTTGGACCCGGGCAACCTTACCGGAACCATCGACGGCATAGAAACCATTGAACCGGCCTACGGCATCCCAAGCAAGTGGATCACCCGGGACAAAAAGGAAATGGCGGAAATTTACGGCTATACCGTGATTGACCCGCTGTCCGTGGTGGTAACGCACCTTTCCGAAACCGTCAAGAAATATGCGCATGAACTGCTTTCCAGACAGGACTTGAATCAGCTGCTGGAAAACATCAAAAAAACCGGTTCCACCATCGTGGACGACGTCATACCGAACCAGATTACCTTCGGCGGCCTTCAAAAGGTCCTGTGCAATCTGCTGAAGGAGGGCGTTCCCATCAGGGATATGGAAACCATTCTGGAAACGATTTCGGACAACGCCTCCACTGTTCGCGACCTTGAGGTTCTGACCGAATATGTGCGGCAGGCTTTGAAGCGCACGATCACCCGCAAATGGTCCGACGGCGGCCAGATCAGGGTGATTACGCTGGACAGCGAGGTTGAGAGGCTGATCATCAATTCCATCAGCAAAAACGATCAGGGCACGTATCTTTCGCTCGACCCCCAGTCCACGCAGAAGATCATCTCCAAGCTGATGGAGTGTATCACAAAGGTTAAGGATGCGATCAATATTCCGATTGTGCTGACCTCCCCGCTGGTCAGGATTTATTTCAGCAAAATGCTGGAACAGTTTTATCCCAACGCGGTGGTCCTTTCGTTTAACGAACTGAATTCCAATGTCCAGATTCAGGCGGTTGCCAATGTTACTTTGGAATAAATAAAAGATTCAATGATAAATTTTAAGCTTGAAAGGAGGGGCGACTGCAGTGAAGAGTACGGAAACGGAGAAGATAGGAGCAGTGGAGTTATGGACCAGGTATCGTCAGACAAGAAACACCGACCTGCGGAATATGCTTGTTGTTCAGTACAGCTACATCGTGAAGTGCATAGCGTTGAAAACAGTCGGTCGCTACCAGTATTTCAACTATATGGATGATATTGTCAATGAAGGCCTGATCGCTCTTCTGGATGCTGTGGAGAAATTTGATTTTGAAAAAAAGGTGAAGTTTGAAACCTATGCTTCCATAAAAGTGCGCGGCGCCATGATTGATTACATACGCAAACAGGATTGTTTTCCCAGAAGGCTCAAACGCATTGCCAAAAATATCAGCGAGGCGGAGAACATGCTTAACCACCGGCTGGGGCGCAATCCTACGGATCAGGAGATCGCGGATTTTCTGCAGATCAGCCTGCCGGACTATGAAAAGATGCAGGCGGAGACCTGCGTGCTCAATATGCTTTCCTTTGAAGAGATGATCTACGAAAAGGGCGTTGAAAATATTCAGGTCAGCCAGTCGGGGGACTCTATTCACGGGCCGGAGCAGGTTGTAGCGGAAAAAGAGCTTCAGGCCGTGCTTGCGAAGGATATCGAACTGCTCAATGAGAAAGAACAGGTGGTTATTTCGCTGTATTACAAGGAACAGCTGAAAATCAAGGAAATCTCCAGCGTGATGGGAATCAGCGATTCCAGAGTGTCGCAGATTCATTCCAGCGCGCTGAGAAAGCTGAAAAAATCTCTGGCGGAATACCTGAATCAATAGAATGTAGGAGGAAACAGCCATGGTCAGAGGATTTTACGCGCTTGGTTCCGGGATGCTGACACAGAGCAGGATCCTGACCGGCGTCAGCAACAACTTAGCAAATATCGAAACGCCGGGGTATAAAAAGAAGGAAGTCACCACCTCCACATTCGGCAGCATGGTGATTAACCGCGTCGATTCGCAGAAAACGCCCATCGGCACCATGAGCCTGATTACGGCGGCGGATAAAACCAACGTTATCCATTCCGAGGGTAGCCTCAAGAGTACGGAGCGTCCGCTGGACTTTGCCATTCAGGGGGAGGGCTTTTTTGCGGTACAGGGGAACAACGGAACGGTCTACACACGCAATGGCAGCTTTAACGTGGATGCGGAAGGTTATCTTGTACTGGACAATGTCGGCCGCGTGATGGGTCAAAACGGGCCCATTCAGATCGGTTCCGACCAGTTTACCGCCGACTCGCAGGGAAACCTGACGGTCGGGGGAAATGTTGTCGACAAAATCTCCGTTTATAATTTTGACGATTATAATAACCTTCGGATATCCGGTGACGGAATGTTCACGGGTACCAATGCAACGCTGGTGCAAAATCCGGATATCATGTGGAAAACGATCGAAGGTTCCAATGTAAACGCCGCCGAAGAAATGACGGATGCTCTTTCGGCTCAGCGCAACTTGCAGAACTGTTCCCAGGCGATCAAAATGTACGACCAGGTTTTATCGGATGCCGTTACCAATATCGCCAAAATATAATTTGCCACAGGAAGGGTGTATGAACGATGATCAGTTCTTTTTATACGTCGGCTACCGGAGCCATTAATCTGCAGTCCGGCTTTGATGTCACGGCAAACAACATCGCAAACGTGTCTACGGTTGGCTACAAGCCTTCCAGCGCCTCCTTTGCGGATTTGATTTATACCAATATCCACGCGAAACCGGGAGCGGACAGTCAGCTGAAGAGCGGCCACGGCACGAAGCTGGAGAAAACTGACACCCTCTTTAACGAGGGCGGCCTTCGACAGACGGGACGCGCCCTTGATTACGCGCTGGTAAACTCCAACAATTATTTTGCGGTGGAGTCCAACGGGGAAGTAAAATATACGCGTAACGGAAATTTCCATCTTTCGGTGGAAGACGGAACCAGTTATCTGGTATCTTCGGACGGCGGCTATGTGCTGGATGCCAACGGCAGCCGGATCGCCATGGAAAGTGAAGAGGATACTCCGGCCATTGGGGTTTTCTCCGTGAAAAATGAGGATGGGCTTGTCCGGTCCGGGAATACCTGTTTTCAGCTGAGCAACCTTTCCGGCGCGGCCGCCGCGGTAACCGACCCGGAAATGAAACAAAACTATTTGGAGGATTCTGCCGTGAATATCGCGGATCAGATGACCTCCGTCATCGAGCTGCAGAGGGCTTTTCAGTTTAATTCCAAGATGGTGCAGCTTTCCGATGAAATTATGCAGACTGTGAATTCTTTGCGGTAAAACTGTCTACACAAAAAATCTGGGGGAGGAGTCGTTAAAATGAGTACGGAGTCTGATTTTAACGGAAGAGAAGTCATTACTGAGCGCGAGAATGAAGAGAGCCAGTTGGAAGAAAACCAGGTCAAAGAGGAACAGCCGCCCCAGTTTGATGTTAGAGTATCGACGGACAATATGGCGGCATACCTGAAAATCAAGCAGGCGTATTCCGGACAGAAGGTATCCTACGACGATGTCAGCGCTTTTTTGACTCAGCAGGGAATCACATATGGCATTTGTGAAGAGCAGATACGCCTATTCTGTGAGGAAGGCAAATTCTATTCCGAGATGCTCTGTGCGAAGGGTACCTATCCCGTTGACGGAACCGACGGCTCTATTGATTATTTCTTTAACACCAGTACGGATTATAAACCAAAGGAAAGAGAAGACGGAACCATCGACTTCCGCGACTTGGACATTGTAAAAAATGTGAAAAAGGATACGGTTCTATGTACGATTACACCACCGGGGGACGGTATGGACGGTACGGATGTTTTCAGTCATGTGGTTCCCTTTGTGGGGGGGCGCTTTCCGGTCTTGCCCACGGGCAATAACACGATTGTTTCGGAAGATGGTCTGAGCTTGATTTCCGGTGTGAATGGCTGCATTGAGTATAGCAAATCGGCGATCAATATCAGCGAGGTCTTTTATGTACGCGGCGATGTGGACAGCGCTTCCGGCAACGTCAACGCGATTGGCTCGGTAGTGGTTATGGGCGACGTAAGAGAAGGTTTTTCCGTTAAGGCCGGAAAAGACATTTCGATTCGCGGAATGGTTGAAGGGGCTTTAATAGAAGCGCAGGGAACCATCTCTATTTCCAACGGAATGAACGGGATGGGTAGGGGGACTTTGAAAGCGGGCGGAAATATCGTCGGCAAGTATTTTGAAAATGCGATTTTAATTTCTGAAAACGATATTTACGCGGATATCCTGATGAATTGCAAGGCGACCGCACAGGGCTCGATCATTTTGAAAGGACGCAGAGGCTCCCTGATCGGCGGCAGTTATCAGGCCGGGCAGAAAATGATTGTCAAAAATATCGGAGCGCCGTCCTATACGACGACGCAAGTATCGATCCAGTCCAGACAGCTTAACGATAAGCTTGTAATCGGAAAAGAAGAGGACAGTGTGGAGCAATTGGAGCAGAAGCGATTACAGGCACAGCATGAGTTTGAAGAATTTCAAAGTAAATATTTGGAACTGACTGCTCAGGCTTCTTTGAGAGGCAGAAGCGATTCCGGAAGGGAGAATCTGATTGTAAAAGCTGCTTTGATGAGAAAAGTCCAGTTAGGGGAAGCGATAAAAGCCATCGATGCGAAAATTCAAAAGCTGAAAGAAACCAAAAACGAACTGTCGGACTACAAGATCGTTGGGTCAAGCATTATCTATATCGGCACAAAAATGACGATAGGGCCATTCATCATGAATATCAACAATGATTACAGCAATACAAAATTCTACGCGGGTCCGGAAGGAATTGTCTCCGCCCCGGTCCTTCTTTCCGACCTGCCCTGATTTTCTTTTTATAAGCTTCCAAATAAAACCGCATACTGGATGCTTATTTTTTGCTACGGCCGAAGTGCGGCGGTACGGAGTTTGTCATGTCCATTCAAAAGCTTGAGCAACTGAATGAAATGCACATTGATGTTTTAAAAGAAATTGGCAATATCGGGGCCGGAAATGCCGCTACATCCCTGGCGAAAATGCTGGACACGGAAGTAAACATGATGACACCGGTCGTCAAAATTCTGGATATCTCAGAAGCCGCGAATTTGCTGGGCGGCCCGGAAAACGTCGTCATCGGCATTTTGTCAAAGCTGAAGGGCGACATCGAGGGAATCATGATGTTCATCATTGAGCAGGATTTCGGAAAGTCCATCCTGACTTCCCTGCTGGGCGTTCAGGAGGTCAGCTGTGACCGGTTGTCCGATATGGAGCTTTCCGCCATTTCAGAGATTGGGAATATCATGATTGCGTCGTATACGGGTTCTATCGGAACGCTTTCGGAAATGAACCTGAAAACCACCGTACCCGCGATCACTGTGGATATGGTCGGCGCTATCCTCAGCGTACCGGCCATAGAAATGGGTTCCGTTTCAGATAAAATTATCTTTATCGAAGATGACTTTTTAAGCGGCAACGACAATGTTACGGCAAACATGCTGCTGGTGCCTTCTATTGAGTCCCTGAATAGATTAATGGAGAAGTTAGGTATTCAACTATGAGTGAAACGTTTACGATCGGGATATCGGATATGAAGGTTGCCAAAAGTATGGACTCGCTTGTGACTTACGCGCTTGGTTCCTGTGTAGGGATCTGTTTATACGATCCTGTGATGAAAGTAGGGGGGTTGGGACATATCATGCTTCCAACCTACCCGGTTAACAATCCTAAAGAAAATCGCTTCCGCTTTGCAGACACCTGTATTCCGGAAATGCTCTTTCAAATGGAAAAGCTGGGCTGCAACCGCCGGCGGATAACGGCTAAGATTGCCGGGGGAGCAAAGATGTTTGAGGTTGCGGATGATTCCAGTTTCGGCAATATTGGCCAGCGCAATATTTCGGAGGTCAAAAATACCCTGAGTAAGCTGCAAATCAGGATTTGTGCGGAAGATACGGGACTGAACTACGGAAGGACAGTCTATTTTTATACAGAGGACGGCAGGATGGTGGTCAAATCCTTCTCTAATGGGATCAAGACATATTAATGCGAAGGAACATCATGGACAAAAGAACAAAGGTTTTCTTCCAGGCGGATTGAAAGAAAACCTTTGTTTTTTAATATTTATTTGATGTTTTGAAATATGCCGTCCTGTCCTTCGCTTCGGCGTCCCTGATTGATTTTCTCTCTGAGTTCGTCGCACTGCTTCCGGAGTTTATCGCGGGCGGACTGATCCAGCACGGCCGCTTTCTGCAGGATGAAATGATACTTTTTGGAGAGTTCCAGGATATGCCGTTCCTCTTCGCTGCCGCAGTCCGCTTCCGTTACGTTCCCGTTCAGGAGCTTTGTCATGCGTTCCCGCTGCTCCGGCGGGAGTTCTACGGTCAGCCGGTCAATCAGGTCGTTGCACTTATTGATCCGTTCAATAAACACGCCGCGCTGTTCCAAAAGACCGTCCAGCTGAATATCGTCCTGCATGCAGCGCAGTTCAATTTGTTTCGTCAGGTCCCAGACTTGAGTCAGTAAGATCACTTTTTGGTCAAGGCAGGCAATGATATTTTCTGTTGACATAAGTCCTCCGCAGGGCAAGGGTGTCAAACCCCGCTGTTTTTATTGATATGGCTCAGTTTTTCCGCTTCTTCCCACGTATCCCTCATTTGTTCCACCAGCGGTACCAATTCATCCAGCACAGCGGCGTCGCGCCTGACTTCCGCTTTGATGATCTCCTGATTGAAGAAATAGTACAGATCATATAAATCATGGCTGATTTCATAATTCCAGTCCAATACGGAAGAGAGGTAGCTGAAAATATTCTTGCTTTTTCCGGTACACTTTTCAGCCGTGGCGTAGTTCTTGTCCTTCAGCATCATCGAACCGTAATGGAGGTTCTTTAACGCTTCGTTCAGTAAAGTAACCAGCTGTTCTCCCTTGGACATGGTGTTGATGGATTGCTCCTTGTACTGCATAATGGGATTGCTCTGCATGATTTTCATCCTCCTGCGGGTTTGATTCTATCAAGGCTGTCAGCTTGAGGTACTGGTCTGGAACAAAGACGCCTGGGAATTCATGTTGCTCAGATACTGTTCCAGTCGGGTGAATTTCGCGTAATATTGCTCCTGCTGCGTTGCGAGAAGCGTTTTTAGCTCCTTGATTTTCGTGTTATAATCAGTTACCTCTTTTGTCAGGGTACTATTGTCTACCTTTGTACTGTTGTCCACACCGGCTTTTGCAATTAAGATGCCGTCTCCGCCGGTGGTCTTGATATTTTTGTTAATGACGCTCTGCATCCGGGCCGCAATGCCGTCCTCGCTGGTGAACAGGGAGGCTACTTTGTCCGGATTGTTGTTTAAAGCGTTCTTCAAAGTGTCTTCGTCGATTGTCAGCTGGCCGTTGGCGGAATAATCGTTGGCTTTGGTCGAGATACCGATCTCATAAAGAGCGGCTTTCATCGACGCGACCTGATCCGTCATGGAGCTGCGCAAATCGGTGCTGAGGTTGCTCAAAATGGAATCGCCGTTTAAGATCCCTTTTTTCGCCTTTGCTTCCCAGTTCTTGATTTCATCCTCACTCATGTCCGCCTTCTGCGCGTCCGTCAGAGGATCGTAGGTCTCGTCCGTATCCTTGCGCTCGCTGACCTTATCGTTGCACAGCTTAATGATCGCATTGTAATCTTCTACAAAGCTTTTGATCTTGTCGTATAGATCATCCGTCTGGTTGTTGACGGAAAAAGTAATGGGTTTTTCTGCGGAAACGGTGGTGTCCGTTTTTGCCAGCAATTCAAAGTCGACGCCGTCCAATGTGAACTTGTTTTCCGTTCTTGTGATTTCAATCGCGTTTGCCGGGTTGCCGTCAAAGCTGATCGTCATTTTGGCATCCTGTGGTTTTTGCAGAGTGTATTCGCTGGCATTTTCGATGTAATTTCCACTTGCGTCTTTTGTCGGCACAGTCCCGAAAAGCACAGTGGCAAGGTTGCCGTCTCCGACATTTGCAATGTCCACGCGGCTGCCGCTGCCGCCGTTCTTGGCGGCTACGCTGAACGTATCGTTGACACTGGAGTAAGTGATGGTTACGTTGGCCTGTGCGTCGTTGTTGATGGTTTTCATAATCGTGTCAATGGTATCGGTGCTTTTAAAGGTGAATGTCTTATCGTTGATGGTAATACCGTAAGTACCGTCTGAAGATGCTTTCAGAGGAGTTTCAGCGTTCAGATTTTCCTGTACGTCTTCCAGGTCCTTATTGGTGTTGAGACGGTTCGTTTCACCCGCGTAAATCCCCAGCGCTCCGGTTTTCCCCAAAACGCCGGACGCGTCGCTCGATTCAATCGCAATCACAGAGGTACCGCTTGCCGCTTTAAAATTCAGGCTTTTTGTGGTGTCGTCATAAGAAACCTGAAATTTGTTGTTTCCCTCGGCATCTTTGCCGTAGGAGGACGTCAGGCTCTTTTGAATATAGGTGGCTAAATCGGCAGGTGTGGAATACTGACTCTTTTCGCTTTCTTTGAAAGTGATGTATTTGTCGACGCCGTCCAGACTGACCGTCAGGGTGGAACCGGAAAGGGAATCGCCCAGATAGCTGCTTACCAGCTTTTCGCGGTTGTAGGTACCGGAGGCGGCGATGGAACCATCCTCCTGCTTCAGGCCAAGGCCCTGCAGCAGGTTCTGACTTCCGCCTGTGATGCTTAAATCCCCAGCTGAACTGCTGAAAGAAACGACCCCGTCAGTAATGTCCACGCTCAGCTTATCCTTTAAAGCGGAGTTGGAGCGGATCGCTTCCTCCAGAATGGCTTTCACAGACAGGGTGCCGAGCGAATCGTCCGATGAGATGGATGTGTTGGAGGGGATACTGAGCGTATAGGTATTCTCCCCGATTTTAATATCCAGCGTAGAGCCTGCAGCCAGCGTGTTTTTAAAGAAGCTGTCCGTATCGGTATCGCTGCCCTCTATCGCGGTGCTGCCGGAGGTATCCTTCGATAAGCCAAGGCCTTTTAAAAGGCTGTCGCTTCCGTTTGTTATTTTAATATCCGCACTGGAAGAGCCCGTCTTTGTCAAGGTGACTTTTCCATCGGCAACGGTAAATTGGACATTGCCGGCAAGCTTGTCGGTTTTGGCGATCTTTGCGTTCAGAGCATCCGTAACCTTGCTGAGAGCGGCGCTATCGCCGCTTGTCAGCGTAAAATCACTGTCAAGGGCAAGCTGATAATCCTTACCGTCATAATTGACCGTAATGGAGGAGCCCGCAATCGTGCTCGGCCGCCAGACCTCGTTTACGGCGCCGGAAATCGTCTGATCCGACACCTTGTGTTTTGAAGCAAAACCGGCCTGCTGTGCGAGCTGTGTAATGCCGGTCACGACCATATTTTTAGCGGTGCTTGCGCTTCCGCTCACATTTAAAAAGGAAGAGGTGTTCTTGATGGATGTTGAATTGAAAAAGGCCGAGTTCAGAATGCTGGAGCTGCTGGTGGCCGAAGAAAAATATTTTGATTGGAATTCCTGCAGGGCTGTGGTGACTTCCCTGTAGGATTGCTGTCTCCAAAGGGCAATCTGTTTTAACTGTCCCTGCTTGTCTATTTTACTCTGCGTTCCCGACGTCAGCTGTTTGACCAGCGTGTCCGTATCCAGCCCGGATACCAAACCGCTCATACGCTTGGACGAAGTTGCCGTTGCATTCAGTGAAGATGCAAGACTCGATGACGCTGTACTGATCATAAATTTACCTCCTGACAGAAAATGCCTTCTACATCAACCTCTTTGTCTTATATATCGTATGAAAAGCCTAAAAAATTAGCAAAAGCATAAAAGATCATAAAATTATCTTTAAAGAAGCACTTTCTTTTGACGATATATATTGTAATATGGTATGATATGAATGCATAGGTACAATTGATCCGAATTTGAAGATATAAAGGGGATGGTATAGAATATGACTTTTGTTCCGATTGACAAATTGAAGGCGGGAATGATCCTGGACAGAGATATTTATCTGTTTAACAGCATCACTTCAAAAATCATTATGTTGCGATGCGGGCAGATGTTAACACAGGCATATATTGAAAAACTGCATGAATTCGATATTCTTGGCGCTTATATTCATACCGATCAGGAGAAAGAACGAACGATCACCACGGCGCAGCCACATGCCAGGCAGCCGGTCAAAAGGGAACTGCGGCAGGAAGCCCTCAGCAATATCCATCAGGTATACGACATGTTCAACCAGGTAGCACAGAAAATTAACGTCAGCAGCATCAACCAGACGATGAATATTTCCAAAAAGCTTGTCAACTCATTAAGATGTAACGTAGAGGCTAAAATCAGTATTGCAAACCTGAAGATGTATGACGATTATACATATAACCATTCTTTGGGAGTCTCCATTCTTTCCATTGCCATTGGACTGGAGCTGGGACTGAAAACACAGGATCTGTATGACCTTGGTCTGTGTGCTCTGCTTCACGATATCGGAAAAATGGCGGTACCTATTTCCATTATTGCAAAGCCCTCCAAACTGACGGCGGAGGAGTTCAATATTGTCAAGCAGCACCCCGCCAAGGGAGCGGAATTTTTTTTAAAGCACCATCTGGCCAACAATGTCATCTGTGCCGGTGTGCTTACGCATCATGAAAAATATGACGGGACAGGTTATCCCAACGGCCTTTCCGGCGACGATATTCCTTTGTTCGGAAGGATTATCTCCGTGGCCGATGTTTATGATGCTTTAACCTCGTTCAGACCATACAGAAAGCCGTCGACCCCGGCGGAAGCAATTGAATATATCATGGGTTCCAGCGGCATTGCGTTCGACCTTGCCATTGTACGGGCGTTTCTGAACAAGGTCGCCCCTTATCCGATTGGCTCTTGCGTCAAGCTGAGCAACGGAGAGCTCGCCATTATTGTCAAACAAAACGATTATAATCCGTCCAGACCGGTGATCCGCCTTTTCAATAAGCCGGATGTCCTGATGGATTTATGCATGCAGCGCGACGTACAGAATATTGTTGTTGAAAATATCTGTGATGTAAAAACGGCGGAAAATTATTGAACAAAAAGCAGAGAGGGCATCAGACCATGGTCTGATGCCCTCTCTGTATCAGGAAAGCGGAATCGCTTAGTATTTCGGGAATGAAAAATCCTGTCCGACGGCCATATCCAGCACAGGCTGTGTATCGGCAGATTCCGGAATGTCGCCGTCCGCATCGGCTTTGACGTGGAACTGACCGACCAGCTTTTTCAGATTGCGTGCGTGGCCGGACATTTCTTCGCTTGCGGCAGCACTCTGTTCGGCGGTGGCGGAATTGGTCTGGACTACGGCGGAAATCTGATCCACACCCAGAGTGACCTGGCTGATTGCGGTCGCCTGTGCGTTGGAAGCCTCTGAAATGCTGGTGATCAGATTGGTGGATTTCAGGGTCGCCTGAATAACGTCGTTCAGGGTGGCCGCAGTGGCGTCCGTAATTTTCTTGCCTTTTTCGACTGCCAAAAGCGAATTTTCAATCAGGGCGGTGGTATCCTTGGCCGCATCCGCGCTCTTGCTCGCAAGATTGCGGACTTCGTCCGCAACAACGGCAAAGCCTTTGCCGGCCGCGCCGGCGCGGGCCGCTTCCACGGCGGCGTTCAGAGCGAGGATATTGGTCTGGCGCGCAATATCGTCGATGGTTTTGATGATATTGCTGATCTTGGTGGACGACTCGCTGATCTCGCTCATCGCCTGCAGCATCTGGTTCATTTCGTGAGAAACACCCTGGATTTTATTTTCAGCTTCGGTAGAAGCCCTGTTCGCTTCCGCCGCGTTGGCGGCATTCTGCTTTACCTGCTCTGAAATTTCGGTGATGGAGGCCGACAGCTCCTGAATGGAACTGGCCTGTTCGGTAGCACCCTGCGCCAAAGCCTGAGCCGCACTTGCAACCTGTACGGAGCCGCTCGTGACCTGATCGGCGGAACGGTCGATTTGAACCATGTAGGTGTTCAGTTTGGAGGAAATATTTTCAAGCGCCGTCCTGATTTTTAAGAAATCGCCCTGAAAATCACGGGAAATTTGAATGTCAAAATTGCCGTTTGCCATTTCGCCTAAAGCTTCCGTGATTTCATTGATGTTTTGTTTCAGCTCCGAGACGGTATCGGAAAATGCTATTGCGAGTTTGCCGGTTTCGTTTTTTGACTGGTACTGAATATCCACATTCAGATTTCCCTGAGCCATCTGTTCGGCGGCCTGTGTCAGCTCCACAAGCGGGCGGCGGATTCTGGCCGAGGTAAGTTTGGCAACAAGAATTGATGTGAAGCAGGCTGCCACAATCAATACAATGGCCAGTGGGAAAAGGACGCTGGATTTCAGGTACAGATAAACTGCGGCCCCGCTGCAGACGATGGACAGCACCGCCACCGCGACAAATGAAAACATCAGTTTCCTAGAGATTTTTATATTATCCAATCGCATTTTTATAGTTCCCCTCTATGTATTTATTCTGCTTCTGTTTTTGCAGCGTTACTGACAATTTCAATTTCTTCCTCGTTCAGTATTTTGCTGGTATCCAGCAGCATGACGACTTTGTTGTCTACCTTCCCGATTCCGGTCAGGTATGCCGTGGTACGATCCTTGGACATCCTTGGGGCGGGCGAAATATTCTCGTCGCCGATGGTTGTAACCTCATCGACGGAATCCACGATGAACCCTATATGGGTCTCTTCAATTTTCGTTACGATAATACAGGTGTGCTCGTCGTATTCCACTTCTTCTTTTTTAAATCTCAGGCGCACGTCTATCACAGGGATGATATCGCCGCGGAGATTGATGACTCCCTTGGCGTAGCTGGGGGAGTCGGGGATGGGTGTGATTTCCTGTTTGCCAATGATTTGGACCACGTCCGCAATCGGAACGCCGAACAGCTGGTGATCGGTCCAGAAGGTCAGGTACTTGCCCTTCATTTCATTGGTTTCGACTTCCTCATCCGATAATGCCAGATTTTTTTCATTCTCCATTTTTTACCACCCTATCATCAATATAAAATATTAGGATCTTATTTCGACTCGCCCTTTTCTTCGCGTGAATTTTTGATTTGTTCTCTCTGCATCTCAAAAATAAATTTGCTCAAAAGGTCAAACTGACGGGTTGAATTATCCAGAAAAGAACAACCGTACCCATTCAGTGCATAATCCACGGGATTGGTCCGCTGAGCCTGACAGCAAAATGTGACCTCCATATCATACAGCTTCAGCGTCACCACAAAGGACTGGCCAATATCAAGGTATTCCCTCGTTGTGATAAACACGCCGCTCAGACTCAAATCCGTAACGGTTACGTCGAACAGCTTGGTTTCCTCCTCTTCAGGCGAAGAATCCTCCTGAAGCAGGTAAGCCTGCGTCGGAATGTTGACTTTCAGGCGGAAAAAGCTTCTTCGTTCAAATTCGGCAAGGCTTTGCAGGTCCGTAATCGTCATCATTTCCGAGGTGGAGAGAAACACCTTACCAATCAGTACTTTGAAGCCCAGAGATTCATTGTAAATATTGATTTTTACAGGCATATTGCAGTGCAGGATCGGCAGGATATCAAAGCTGTTCTGAATTTTAACGAAGTCCTTACGGATTTCGCTGAGGATTCCGGTGGTGAGCAGTTCGTTGGTAAGAGTCTTGATTTCGCAGGGCGAGTGCTGATATTGTTCAGAAAGCGGATACATGGAAAGGACCTCCAAAACAAAACATATTCGGTAAAATTACTTAACGGGGAGCTGGATTTCCTCGCCGTCTGAAAGAATTTTTTCAATATCCAGAAGCATTACCGCGTTTTCGTTCAGGGTAGCAATTCCCTTTACATAATGGTTTGCCGTGTCCCTTGCGAATCGGGGGGTCTCGCTGATCTGGTTCTTGGAAACGTTTGTGACGTCGTTTACGCTGTCAACGATGAATCCGACGCTCAGCTCGCCGGTCTCAGCCACGATGATGCTGGTGTGGTCGTCATACTCCTTCGGAGTCTTGTTGAACTTCAGCCTGATATCCACCAGCGGAACAATTTTCCCCCTCAGATTAATAACGCCGATGATAAAAGGCGGCAAATTGGGGATGAAGGTGACGGGCTGCATCCGGATGATCTCGACCACCTGACTGCTCGGAATTGCGAACAGCTGTCCTTCAATAAAGAAGGTAAGATATTTTTCCGTCGTCATATTCTCATTGGCCGAGGTCGTAATTCTATTTTTTACTGCTGTTTCTGCCATATTGTTTCACCTTTTCTACCGCTGCCGTTTCGGTAAGAGTTTTTGTGCTGCCAATCCCGGCATTATTTTGGCAGCACTCTAATCAGGTCACATAAAAAATCCTATAAATATATATCGGCTTAATTTTAAAATAATTAGTATTACAGCTCGGAAAATATCTGTTTTTCCGTACTTTTTTCCGGAGCGGGTACGGGGCTGTTCTGCGAAGAAGCCGTCCCTTTCCCCGAGGCGTCGAAGGAGTAGTTTAAAAAGTACAGATAAATGTCGACGATGGCCTGATAGAGTTCGGGGGGGACTTCCGTTCCCGCTTCCAGCTGGGAAAGGAGGGAAGCGAGGGAGTCGTCGTGGTAAACCGGCACGCCGTTCTCCTGCGCAATGTCTATGATTTTCTGCGCCGCATAGCCGGAACCGGAAGCGACGACAACCGGTGCGCTGTGCGGGGAATCCTGGGAATACCGCAGGGCGGCGGCGTGATTCGTCCGGTCATACTGTGACATCGATGACATTCTTCCTTTCGTAGATTCTTTTTAAAACCCGCTTTTCTATGCTTGGGCTGCCTTCCTGCAGAAACTCAACGCTCTGTGCGGACAGGCCGTTTTTAGAAAATATTTCGGAAATCCGGCTGCCGATTTCCCGGCTGTTTTTCATTAAAGCGGGCGGGCAGCGCATCTGGATGTCGGCCTTTCCGTTGGAAAGGACAATGGAAGCTTCAAAATTTCCCAGAGCCTTGATGTCGAACGACAGATAGAGCCGGACCGGCTTCGGTTCCCCGCGGCTTCTTTTTGAAGATTTTCCGCTGTCGTCGTCTTTTTCGATCCAGATTTCTGAAAACAGGAACTGACCGTTGTAATTCAGCGGCAGCAGAAGATGGGTGAAGGGCATATAAACGCTGTTGTCCAGCAGAAGAGACAGGACCGTGTCCTTGTATACCGACTGGCTTGCGCCGGAAGGGCTTTGGCGCAGATTTTCGGAAAGGACCTTCATCAGGGAATCGTACAGCTGGTTTTCCGGCTTCTGGGCGGCGTTGGTGACGCTCTTCAGAAACATGGCCCGGATTTGGCTCATCTTGTCATCGGGCAGATTGAGCTCGTATTTGCAGTAGTCGAGTAGTGCCGTAAGCTTCTCTACGACTTCCTGATGGGAGCTGGTATTCAGGCGGGCGGTATGATGGACCAAAAGGGTAATGGTGTCCCTTGCCGCGCCGAAATCGTTGGTGGAAGCGACATACTTGCTTAAAAGGGGAAGAACTTTCTCCTTCAGCAGGCTGAGATTCCTATCCAGGCTGTTGACAGGCTGCTCGGTCATTAACTGATCCGCCAGCTCCCGCAGCTGTTTGCCGTAGGCGCCGGGAATCTGACGGGCGAGGGTGTCAAGGCTCTGGGTGATCGCCGATGTGGTTTCCGAGATTGAAAAATACCCGTCGAACGCCTTCAGAAAATCGGCCAGAGGCTTTTCCAGGCCGCTTTCCGGATATTCGTTCATCAGGTTTCGGAGAACGTCGAATACGGGACCGGAAAATTTCGTATGATTGCTTCCCTGAAACATGAGGTTCTTCAACATGTCGTCCGGCTGCATTTTCATTGCGGCGGAGAGCTGTTTCATCAGCAGGGAAACCGGCCTGTTGTCATGGACGTTTTCCGAGCGGCTGAAGGTTTCAAATACAATTTTCTGCAAAGTCTGTGAAAGCGCGGGCGTTTCGCCCAACTGCTGCAGAAATTTACTGAAAACGGAATTCCGGTTCAGCAGCAGATCAAAGTTGCTGTTCTGGTTGCCCTGTTTGTCGGTATTTGGCTGAAGCACCTTCGTAGGGTCGATGGGCACCATGGATTCCGGCTGTTTTGTGGATGAAATTTTCGGGAGGCTTTCATTTGTGGTAACGGGTGTGGTAATTCTTAGGTTATCGGGCATAAAATCACCTCGAAAATATAAATTGGCGTTAATTTTATAAAATTTGTTACGATATATATATTACAAAGTATTATTAGGCGGTGAAAATTAATGGACAACAATATGGAATCCATGCTGGAAGTATATTTATTTGAAGCAAACGACCTGCTTGAGCACCTTGATGAAATTCTGATTAACTGCGAGAAGGCGAATGCTTTCGATACCGACAGCATCAATGAGATTTTCAGGATCATGCATACAATTAAAGGCTCTTCCGCAATGATGCAGTTCAACAGTCTGATGACGATTTCGCACAAGGCGGAAGATTTGTTTTACTATGTACGCGAAAACGGCATTGACGAAAAGCACAACGCGGAGCTTTTCGAGCTGATGTTCCGTTCCAGCGACTTTATCAAGGACGAAATATCCAAGGTGGAAAACAATGAGCCGCTCACAACAGATATCGGCACTTTTGAGCAGGAAATTAACGATTTTCTTAAAAAGATTTCTCAAAAAGAACCCGAACAGGCCAAAATCCAGCCTCAGGTTCCGGCCCCCGCACCGGTTCCCGAACAGCCTGCGGTTTTGTCCAAAGCCATCCCCGCAGAAGAAGCTTCCAAACAGATTCAGGCATCTGCCGCTCCCGCCCAGGCAGACCCTGATTATCCCTATTCCGTCAGAGTGTTTTTCGATGAAGAAACAGAGATGGAAAACCTTCGCGCAATCATTCTGGTGAATGCAATCAGGGATATTTATCAAGATATCCGGTATTTTCCGCAGGATATTGACAGGAATCCCGCCAGCGCCGAAGAAATCATCAGGAACGGCTTTTTAATTTCCTTTAAAGAGCAGCAGGGCCTGACAAGCGTGCTGAAAATTATAGAAAATTTTGTCTATACCAAAAATTATACCGTTTTGAATAAACCGGAAGATGCGTCAAAAGCAGAATCTGCTGAAAAAACCGCTTCGGGGAACAGCGCGGCCGGTCAGGAAACCCAGGGAACCAATCATGGCTCCGTTAAGCAGAATCTGATCAACGTCAATCTTTCCAAGCTGGACAGCCTGATGGATCTGATGGGGGAAATCGTTATTACCGAGTCCATGGTGACAACGACTCCTTCCGCCCAGAGCGGCGCGGGTGTGGACAATAACTTTAACAAGGCGTCCCGCCAGCTGCGCAAGCTGACGGACGAGCTTCAGGAAGTCGTAATGTCTATCCGGATGGTGCCGATTTCCGGCGTATTCCAGAAAATGAACCGTATCGTGCGCGATATGAGCAAAAAACTGGACAAGGATGTCCAGCTGGTCATGATCGGCGAGGATACCGAAGTGGACAAAACCATCATTGACAATATCGGCGATCCGATCATGCATCTGGTCCGTAACGCCATGGACCATGGGATCGAGACAAAGGAAGAACGTGCGCAGACGAACAAATCGCCCAGAGGGACCGTTACGCTCTCCGCTCAGAACACGGGCGGCGAGATTCTGATTTCGGTACAGGATGACGGAAAAGGCATCGATAAGAAATACGTCCTGCAGAAAGCGAAAAGACAGGGGCTGCTGAAAAAGCCGGAAAAAGAGTATTCCACCCGGGAAATCTACAGCTTTCTGCTCATGCCCGGATTTTCCACCAACGACGTCGTGACGGAATATTCTGGCAGGGGCGTAGGAATGGACGTTGTAAAAAAGAATGTGGAGAAGGTCGGCGGAGACGTTTCCTTGATCAGCGAGGTCGGGAAGGGGACCAAAATTCTCTTTAAAATCCCGCTTACGCTGGCCATTGTGAACGGCATGAAAATCTCTGTCGGCGAGACGGTGTTTACGATTCCGATCAACAATATCCGCCAGTCGTTCAAGGTGGACCAGTCCAGCCTCCACTATGACACCGATATGAACGAGATCATCATGGTCCGCAACCAGTATTATCCGGTCCTGAGGCTGCACAAGCTTTTCGGGATTGAGAGCGAAATCACCGATATTGACAGCGGCATCGTTATTCTGGTGGAGACGCACGAAAAGGCGTACTGCATTTTTGCGGACGCTCTTTTGGGCGAACAGCAGGTGGTCGTCAAATCCCTGCCGATTTACCTTAACCAGTATAATGTAAAAGAAACCGGCATCACCGGATGCGCCATTCTGGGGGACGGCAGCATCAGCCTGATTCTGGATATCCTCAATCTTTACAACAATAACTGATGTTTCAGGGGAGATATGAAAGTCGCGGAGGAAAACGATGATACGTTTGACCGATAAAGAGTTCAACGATATCGTAGCTTACATAAAAGGCAATTACGGGATCAATCTTACCAACAAGAGACAGCTGATAGAATCGCGGATGCAGTCCATTCTGCTCGGAAAAGGAATTGATAATTTCTCGGACTATTTCGATTTGATAAAGCAGAATAAATCCGACGAAATCACCGCAATGCTGAATAAGCTTACGACGAACCATACTTATTTTTACAGAGAACCCGCACATTTCAATTTTTTAAAGAATACCATCCTGCCGATGCAGGAAAAGACGAACGCCCGCAGGGACATCCGCATTTGGAGCGCCGGGTGCTCGTCGGGGGAAGAAGCGTATACCGCCATCATGACGATGATGGATTATTTTGGGCTGAAAAGGGCCGGCTGGGATTTCCGGATTCTCGCGACGGACATTTCCCTGAAAGCCATGGAAGCGGCGAAACACGGACTGTACGGAACGGAATCCCTGAAGGATATTCCAAAGACATGGGAACAAAGGTATTTTATCAAACGGGGCGAAAATCTTTTTGAATTGAAGGAAGAAGTCAGAAATCAGGTCTTTTTTAAACGGCTGAATTTGATGGAACCGTTTTCGTTCCAGCAGCCGTTTGATTTGATTTTTTGCAGAAATGTCATGATCTATTTTGACCAGCCGACCAAAAATGCGCTGATTAACAAGTTTTACGACGTGTTGAAGCCGGGCGGCTATCTTTTTATCGGACATTCCGAGACTGTGCAGAGAGATACCTCGAAATTTTTATATATTGAACCGTCAGTTTATCAGAAAGGATCAGTATCAATATGCCGATGAATCGAAGAATCCGGGTCCTCATTGTAGACGATTCTCTCTTTTTCAGAACAGCGCTGCAGAAAGCGCTGCTGAGCGACGCGAATATTGAAATCATCGGGAGCGCATCCAATGTGGCCGAGGCGGAGAAAAAAATCATGGACCTGTCTCCGGACGTCGTGACCATGGATGTGGAAATGCCGGATATGAAGGGGACGGATTTTCTGAAAAAACTGATTCCCGTCCATCCGGTTCCGGTGGTTCTGGTCAGTTCGCTCGATATTGGAATTTTTGAGGCTTTAAGTGCGGGAGCAGTTGATTTTGTGTTAAAGCCGAACCTGCGCGACAGCAACGACTTTTCTATTTTCTGTCAGGAGCTGTGCGTCAAAATCAAAATCGCTTCTTCCGCAAAGGTGAAACACACACCTGCCCTTGCGTCGATCGCTTCCCTCCCGCTCGTTCTGTCAGGCAAGGACCCGGCGGAACATATTATCGCCATCGGAGCCTCCACGGGCGGCACAGAGGCTACCGCCGAAATTCTGCAGCAGCTTCCCGCCGATATACCGGCGATTCTGGTGGTGCAGCATATGCCGGCGGGTTTTACCAAGATGTATGCGGACCGGCTGAACAAGATCTGCAAATTTACGGTCAAGGAGGCAAGTGACGGGGACCGGGCCGTACAGGGTCAGGCGCTGATTGCCGCCGGTGACAGGCATATGACCCTGGAGAAGGATTTTAAGGGCTACTATGTAAAGTGCGCCGCGGGGGAAAAAGTCAGCGGTCATTGCCCGTCGGTGGACGTCCTGTTCCGCTCGGTGGCCCGAACGGCCGGTAAGGATGCCATGGGCATTATCCTGACCGGTATGGGCAAGGATGGAGCAAGCGGGCTTTTGGAAATGCGGCAGAAGGGCTCCTATACCATCGGACAGGATAAACAGTCCTCCGTTGTCTACGGAATGCCGATGGTGGCGTTTGAGATCGGCGCGGTTGAAAAACAGGCGCCTTGTTCCTCTATTGCCAGGCTGATCATCCAAAAATTGAATAAATAATATTTATAGTGAAAATATTTGTCTAAATTGATTAAATTTTACGAAATATTGTCGATATAGAATAGGGAAAAGCATTCTTTGATTGTGGTTGTGTGTGAGAATGCGTTACTTTTCGTGCTTGAGCTGTAGCGAAAAGCACTCCAGAAAAAGCACTTCAGAAGGGTACGTGGTATTAAGTGAAAAAAGAAAGAAAAAAGAAGATCAAGGTAAGAAAGAAAACCAGCCTGAAAAGAACTCTTCTTCTCGGGATGGTAGGTCTGGCGGTTGCAATCAGCATCGTTTGCGGGACGACAAGCGCCTTTTTGCTTTATTCCAATTCCAGTAGCAATATGGTTTCTCTGATCAATACCAATTCGGTTGCTTATAATCAGGCCGTGCAGCAGGCGATCAATATGTATAAGCTAAGGGCGGAATCCATTGCCGGCAATCAGCAGATTACGGATGAAACGCTGCCTGTTTCCTCCAGAAAGGCAGTGCTGCAGACGCTTTGCCAGCGCTACAATTTTATAGAAGTCGGTCTTGCAGATTCCAGCGGAAGAACGCTGGACGGCACCGATATCAGTGACAGCGACTATTTTCAGACGGCACAAACAGTAGGAACAACCTATGTTTCCAGCCCTGTGGTCAGAAAGACCGATTCCACCGTGGTGCTGTATGTCGCGGCCAAGGTAAACAACGGAAGCAATTATGGTGGCGTTGTTTACGCGGCTTTAAGCAGCGATACTTTCAGCCAGATGCTCGACAATATTTCCGTCGGTAAATCCGGATATGGGTTTATTGTTGATAAATCGGGTACGATCGTTGCCCATAAGGACAGAAAAAATGTTCTTGAATTTGTTAATTATATCAACAAGGCGAAAGAAGACAGTTCCTACGCGGGTGCCGCGTCCGTCGTAAAGAATATGACTTCAGGAAAAACGGGAAGCTCAACCATTACGTTAAACGGCACCAAGCAGTTGATAGGGTATGCTCCGATCAGCGGTACGGACGGCTGGTCCATGGCGGTCAGCGCGAATTCCAATGAGATGATGAGCGGATGCTATACCGCGGTAGCCATCACCGTCGGCTTAATGCTTCTTTTCATTCTGCTGTCTGTTTTGGTTGCCTTCAGAATCGCCGGGCCCATCGCCAAGCCGGTCGAAAGCCTTGTGCAGCGTATCGAGAAACTATCGGAAGGCGATCTCCACTCCGAAGTGCCTGTGATCCAAAGCAGGAATGAAATCGGTACTCTTGCAGAGACCTTTTCCAGTACGATCGATACACTGACCAGTTACATAGGAGAGATTGCCGTCGTTCTGGACAGTCTGTCCATGGGCGACTGTACGATTGAAGTAACAGAGGACTATAAGGGAGATTTCGTATCGATCAAAACGTCCCTGAACACCATTATCGACAATCTGAATAATGTCTTTTCCGGTATCAACGGATCTGCGGATCAGGTGGCGAACGGTGCAGGCCAGGTTTCCTCCGCCTCACAGGCGCTTTCACAGGGCGCTACGGAGCAGGCGAGTTCCATTGAGCAGCTTTCGGCTTCCATTACGGAAATTGCGGACGAGGTCAATAAGAATGCCAGCAATTCCCGTTTGGCGAGTCAGCTGTCGTTGGAGGCGTCCAGCGAAGTAGAGGTCGGGAACGAGCATATGCAGCAGATGGTGGAAGCCATGGCGCAGATCAGTGGAACTTCCCAGGAGATCGGCAAAATTATCAAGACGATTGAGGATATCGCCTTCCAGACCAATATTCTCGCGCTCAACGCCGCGGTGGAAGCGGCACGTGCCGGTGCGGCGGGGAAAGGCTTTGCCGTTGTCGCGGATGAGGTTCGCAATCTTGCGAGCAAGAGTGCGGAAGCCGCGAAAAATACCACAGACCTGATTGAAAGCTCGATCAGGGCGGTAGAAAACGGTACAAAGATCGCGGATGAGACCGCCAAGTCTCTCAATAAAATTATAGAAAGCACGAGAAAGACCACGGACCTGATCGGGGAAATTTCAAAGTCCTCGGATGGTCAGGCTTCTTCCATCAATCAGGTCACGATGGGAGTCGATCAGATTTCCGCCGTTGTGCAGACCAACTCCGCCACTGCGGAGGAAAGTGCGGCGACCAGCGAGGAACTGAGCGCACAGGCGCAGCAGCTCAAAGAATCCCTCGCGTTCCTGAAGCTGAGGGATACCGCTGACCGTGTTCCGGACGAAATGGGAGGAACGGCTTCCTCGTTTGATGCCGGGTCCGTTTCCGAAAGCGGTCAGAGCAGTAAGTATTAAATTTCAATATTATAAAATCCCTGCAGCCGGTTCAAGCTCGGCTGCAGGGATTTTTTATGGGTCAGAGCTCTTTTGTCCAGTATTTTCGGTCAAGGCTGCGGTACTGTACCGCTTCGGCGACATGCCGCGGCTCGATTTCTTCGCTCTGATCCAGGTCCGCAATCGTGCGGGAAACCTTCAGAATCCGGTCATAGGCCCTTGCCGAAAGCCCGAGCTTTTCAAACGCTTTTTTCAGCAGCTCCCGTCCCGGCTCGCTCAGCTGGCATACCTCCTGGAGCATATCCGGCGTGATTCTCGCGTTGCAGGTAACGGGCGTGTCTTTGAAACGCTCATTTTGCAGCTTTCTGGCGCTGTTTACGCGCTCTTTAATCATCGCGGAGCTTTCGGCTTTTTCCTGAGAACTGATTTCGTCGAACTCCACCGGAGGGACCTCTATATGCAGGTCCAGCCTGTCCAGCAGCGGCCCGGAAACTCTGGAAAGATATCGGGAGACTGCGCCGGAGGAACAGGTGCACGGCTTGGTCGGGTGCCCGAAGTAACCGCAGGGGCAGGGGTTCATGGCGGCTACCAGCATCACGGCGCTGGGGTAGGAGATCGTTCCGTTGACGCGGGAAATCGTCACTTTGCCGTCCTCAATCGGCTGGCGCAGGACCTCCATCGCTCCGCGGGAAAATTCGGGCAGCTCGTCCAGAAACAGCACCCCGTTGTGCGCCAGGGAAATTTCTCCGGGGTGCGGAACATTTCCGCCGCCGGACAGGCCCGCGGGCGATACCGTGTGGTGGGGCGAACGGAACGGGCGGGAGGTGATCAGGGAAATTCCGTCCGGAAGGGTACCCGCAATGGAGTGGATTTTGGTGGTTTCAATGGTTTCTTCAAACGTCATATCGGGAAGAATGGATGGAATCCGTTTCGCGAGCATGCTCTTACCGGAGCCCGGAGGACCGATCAGAAGAACGTTATGCCCGCCCGCCGCGGCAATTTCCAGCGCGCGTTTCGCCTCGTTCTGCCCCCGCACCTCTGAAAAGTCCGGCAAAAGAGTCTGATTTTGCCGCGATACCGGTACCTCCGAGGAGGGGAGAATTTCTTCCCCTCCGGCAAAATGCTTCATCAGCGTCGGCAGGTCCCTGACAGGGTAAACGGAGATTCCCTCCACGACTACGCCTTCGGCGGAATTTGCTTCCGGCACATAAAGCTTTTGAAACCCCGCCTCCTTTGCCCTGATCGCCATGGGAAGCACGCCTTTTACGGGCCGCACCTCTCCCGTAAGCGACAGCTCGCCGATAAACACGCTGTCCTCCACTCCGGCGTCAAGCTGGCCGCTTGCCTTCATCAGCGCGACAAAGAGGGGCAGGTCGTAAATCGGTCCCTCCTTGCGCTTGTCGGCTGGACCAAGATTTACTGTTATTTTATGTACGGGAAATTGAAACCCGCAGTTTTTCATTGCGGAGCGTACTCTGTCCCGGGATTCTCTCACTGACGCATCCGGCAGTCCGACCACGTCAAAACCGGGCAGGCCGACACTGATGTCGGCTTCGACGGCCACGGTAAAGGAGTCCAGACCATACAGCCCCATGCTGTAGGAACGTGATACCATCCCCATTCCTCCCTTTATTCTTTTAAAATGATTATACTCCTGTCGAATTCTGTTGGCAATTCCTGACTTGGAATAAAATGGCCGCTTTACAGAATCCTTTCCTCGGTATATAATAATATCAAACGTTTGTTCTATGAAACTGTCGACAGAGTCGACTGCAAAATTTTGGGATCATCTTGGTTCCTGCGTTGGCTGCGCCTTGACATGATTTTCAGGCGCATGAAAGGTTTTTCGATACTCTGTGTTCTATTGATCCTACAATTAAAAATAAGCGGATTTCCCAATACCCATTTAAATTAGGGCTGGGGATACTGAAAAAACGGTATGCGGAGGAATAGGTTGTGGAGCGGGTTATCTTACACTGTGATCTGAATAATTTTTTCGCTTCTGTGGAATGCAGGGACCATCCCGAACTCTGTGGAAAATCCGTCGCGGTCTGCGGCAGCGTGGAGGACCGCCACGGGATCGTGCTGGCTAAAAACGAGCGCGCCAAAGGCTTCGGCGTGAAAACGGCGGAGCCCGTCTGGCAGGCGAAGAAAAAATGCCCGGACCTGCTGGTTGTTCCGCCTCATTTTGACCGGTATCTGTATTTCTCCGATCTGGTAAAGCAGATTTATCTCAGCTATACAAATCAGGTGGAGGCTTTCAGCATTGACGAATGCTGGCTGGATGTTACCGGAAGCACCCGGCTGTTCGGAGACGGGCCGGAGATAGCGAATCAGATACGGGACCGTACAAAATCGGAGCTGGGGCTGGGCGTTTCCATCGGAGTCAGCTTCAACAAAATCTTTGCGAAGCTCGGCAGCGATATGAAAAAGCCGGACGCCACTACCGTGATTACCCGGGAAAATTTCAGGGAAAGAGTATGGCCCCTTCCGACGGATTCCCTTCTGGGAGTGGGCAGGGTGACCGCCCGACGTCTGAATTCACTGGGAATAAAAACGATCGGGGACCTGGCGCGCACCGATTCCAAATATATCGTTTCCTCCTTCGGAAAAACAGGATACGATATGTGGAGGAACGCGAACGGGCTGGATGATTCCGGAGTATGCTCAAGTGAGGTTTCCTCCGCACCGAAAAGCATTGGCAACAGCATCACCTGCGTTCATGATCTCTTCGACTTCGATGAGGTCTGGCCGGTGCTGCTGTATCTTGCCGAAAAGATTTCTTTCCGCATGAGGGACACCGGGGTGATCGCTTCGGGCCTTCAGCTTTCCATCAAGGACAACCGCCTGCATGTTTCGCAGCATCAGATGCAGTTGGAGGTTCCCACCCGGCTGACGATGGACCTGGCTCGGGCGGCGAAAGAGCTGTTTCAGAAGGGCTACGAATGGCCCTGTCCCGTGCGGGCGCTGGGCATCAGCGGCTTCGGCCTCTTGCCGGAGTCGGAAATGCAGCAGACATCCCTGTTTCACAGTATCCTGTGCGATGAAAAAATGGAACAGCTGGAAAGCCGTATGGAGCATGTCAGAAACAAATACGGAAAAGCTTCCGTTAAGCGCGCCGTGCTGATGGAAAAGCTTCCGCTTCCAACGGGGGGCGGTGAAAAGCGCTGATTAAGATTTTTCTGGATGTTTTACGATTCTTATGATATAATAAAAACGTTCCTTTATCAGGCCTTGTTTGTAAATAAAAAATCGATGGATTTTCGGATGCAAAGCGTCTTATCCGCCTATGTCACCCACGGCTATGGCCATTCAATACGGTTTTCTGCACACTTCGCTTTGAGGCCCTCTGAGGGAACTCCGGGCAAAACACGTTTGCAGGCGCAGCTGCCGTATGCCGGGTGCTTTTGATGCGGTCAGACGATTTTAGCCGATCGGGATTTTTGCTTTACAAACAGGGCTTGATCTATGTAGATCAAAAATATTGCGGAGGTCAAATCAGACATTGTCCGACAAAATAGGTATTTTTATAAAATTTAACTAAATAAAACAAATATTTAGCTTCAAAAGCAAAATATTTGTTGACTTAATAGACACAATGAGGTATGATAGATGCAGAATTCAAGTTTAATGTGAGCCATGAGGTGTTGGGCTTGGTTGATAACAACCATTTTAATAAAATGGCAGATTATACCGACAGTCAGCTTGCCTACCTTGTGAACAGCGGAAATTCGGATGCTTTTGTGGAACTTACCGCGCGTTATATGTCGCTGATCAGGGTCAAGGCGGCGCTGTTTCGCTGTGCGATGCTGGAAGCCGACGATCTGTGCCAGGAAGGACTTTTGGGCCTTTTAAACGCGGCGCGTACTTATGACTCAGCCGGAAAGGCCGGTTTTAAAACATATGCCGGCGTTTGCATCAATAACCGGATTATTATGGCTTACCGCACGGCGGCCAGCCGCAAAAATCTTCCACTGAATAATTTTGTTTCTCTCAGCGACGATGGTTCGCACATGGATATGACAGATTGCGCCTCGGATCCTGAAGCAGTGCTGATGGACAGCGAAAGCTACGCGGCCATGCAGCTGCGTATGAAACAGTTGCTTTCAAAGCTGGAACAGCAGGTGCTGACGCTTTATTTGGGCGGCTGCAGTTATCACGATATTTCGGTGAAACTCGGCGTTTCCTCAAAGGCAGTCGATAATGCTCTGCAGCGGGTTCGGCTGAAATTAAAACAGTTGCTTTAGTTTAGTATATTAATTTCATATGCCCGGGTAGCTTAAGTAGAGCGTTGGAAATCAAAGGCGGCGGTGCAAATCCGTCTATGGGCAAATATCTTTATCCAAAGCGAGGTAAATTAAATGTACGAAGACAAGACTCTCATCTGCAAGGAATGTGGCGCTGAATTTGTATTCACCGCCGGTGAGCAGGAATTTTATGCTTCCAAAGGGTTCGTAAATGAGCCGCAAAGATGCAAAGCCTGCCGCGATGCTCGTAAAAATGCTGCCAAGCCAGAGCGTGAAATGTATACCGCTATTTGCGCAAGCTGCGGCAAGGAAGCAAAGGTCCCCTTTAAGCCGCGTGAAGACCGTCCTGTATATTGCAGCGAGTGCTTTGCAAAGATGAGGGAAGAATAAGCATATAGCCTGATATTTCTTATTCGTGACCAGGTACCCCGGATTGATTTCCGGGGTATTTTATTTTCGCCGGATCAGAAATGTATTGCAAAGCTTGGACACGGGTATTATAATATACATGAAATCTATTGAAAAGCTGGAGGATTCTAACAATGGCTGCTATTACGAAAGATACCATTATTGGTGATATTCTTGATATTGACGAAACCACGGCGCCTTATTTCCTGGAAATGGGCATGCATTGTCTGGGCTGCCCCGCTTCCCGCGGCGAAACCCTTGAGCAGGCCTGTCTGGTTCACGGCGTGGATCCGGACTCAATGCTGAGAAAGCTGAACGATCACATCGCGTCTAAATAAAAGAATTTCTGAACAAGGCCGCCCGGCAATCAAGTTGCCGGGCGGTTCTTAAGTATGGGGGACGGTGCGTGCTTTTTGAGGGCTGCCGTTCCCCTGTCCCGGTTTCCTCTGATGGATGGGAAGCTGTGCGGGCATTTTTGTCCGTGGGGAAGCCGGCGAATATCACTTTACAAAGGGGTGTGCCGGATGGGACTTCATCCTTTATTTACTTTGGGCGGCAGACTTCAGCTCTGCGCCTCCATGGTCCGGCCGGGTACGGCCCTGGCGGACATCGGTACCGACCACGCGTACCTGCCGATCTGGCTTGCAAAGCAAGGGCTGGTTTCCCGCGCCATTGCAGCGGATATCCGCACGGGGCCGCTTCAGTCCGCACAGCAGAATATCCGACGCTACCGTGTGGAAGAGCTTGTCTCTACGCGCCTTTCCGACGGGCTGGAAGCGATCTTTTCCGTGGAGGCGGACGATATTGTCATCGCCGGAATGGGCGGCGAAATGATGATACAGATTATTAAAAACGCGTCCTGGCTGCGGGACGGAGAAAAAAGGCTGATTTTACAGCCGATGACGTCGGTTCCCCAGCTGCGTGAATTTCTTGCGCAGCAGGGTTTTGCGGTTCTGTGGGAACAGGCGGCTGTGGAAGACGGCTATGCTTATTCGGCCATGCAGGTACAGTATGCTCCCGAGGAAGTCGGTACGGACAGCTTGTATCCCTATATCGGGAAGCTGGACGCCGCAACGGAGGACAACCGCGCGTACATGCGTAAGGTGATTGCCCAGCTTGAAAAAAAGGCCGGGGGACTTGCCGTTTCCGGCAGGCAGGAAGAAGCCGCCGCACTGATCCGTACGGCGGAACAAATCAATATGAAAATGAAAGAGGAGCGGTAGGTATGGTTTCCGTTGGTGAGATTTACGATTACATTGACAGCTTTGCGCCGTTTGGGTCGGCAATGAGCTTTGACAATCCGGGCCTATTGGTCGGAGGCAGGGAAGCCGGGGTGTCTTCGGCGGTTTTGTCGCTGGATATTACGCCTGCGGTTGTTCAGGAAGCCCATGAACTCGGGGCGGAGCTGATTGTCAGCCACCATCCGGTCATTTTTCATCCGCTGAAAAGCCTTTCCGCAGATTCCGCGCCTTATCTGCTGGCTCAATACGGCATTGCGGCAATCTGCGCCCACACCAACCTCGATATGGCGGCTGGCGGGGTGAACACCTGCCTGGCGCAGCGCCTGAGGTTACGGAATGTGCGGACGCTCAGGGAATATGAGGATTCCGGCCTGCCGGAGGCGCTGGAGGGGGAAACCGGCTGTGAATATACGCCGGAAGCCTTCGCTCGCTTTGTCAAGGAAGCGCTGGGCTGTGACGGGCTGCGCTTTACGGACGGAAAACGTACGATTACACGCGTGGGACTTTGCAGCGGCGGCGGCGCGGATTTGGTTTATGATGCCGCGCAGGCCGGCTGTCAGGCCTTCGTAACCGGGGAAAGCAAGCACAATATTTTGCTGGATGCGGAAAACATGGGGGTGACTCTGGTTGATGCCGGGCATTTTTGTACGGAAAATCCTGTGATTTTACCACTTGCGGTGAAGCTGAAAATACAATTCCCTGACGTTGCCTTCTTTGAATCAAAGCGGATGCACAGCCCCGCGAAATATCTGTAATGCACATACACGGGAGGAATATCAATGGCTCTTGACGGAGCATTTTTACATCATATCAAAAAAGAAATAGAAGAAAACGCAATCGGCGCAAGGGTGGATAAGATCTACCAGCCGAACAAGGAAGAAATGGTTCTTTCCCTGCGCACGTATCGGGAAACCCAGAAACTGCTGATGTCCGCAAGAGCCAACAGCGCAAGGATTCATTTTACGCGCTCTGTCCCGGAAAATCCCAAGGTCCCGCCGATGCTCTGCATGCTGCTGCGCAAAAGGCTTGCCGGGGCGCGCCTTGCCGCAGTGCGTCAGCCCGGGCTGGAGCGGATGCTCTGCCTGGATTTCGACGCGGTCAGCGAGCTGGGGGACGAAATCCGCCTGACGCTGGTCATGGAGATCATGGGGCGCTACAGCAATATTATTTTTGTCGACGAAGCGGGAAAAATCATCGATGCCCTCAAACGGGTGGACGCGGAAATGTCTTCCGAACGCCTGGTGCTGCCGGGACTGACGTATCAGCTTCCGCCGCCGCAGGACAAGCTGTGCCTTTTAGCGGACTCCGTTCCTGAAATAATCGAAAGAATTCAGCGGATCCCCTCGGATACGGAGCTTTCAAAAGCCATTTTAAATACGCTGCAGGGAGTTTCTCCGATCGTCTGCCGTGAGCTGGAACATCTGACCGGCCATGGGAGCGACATCAGCACGAAATCGATGTCCGCTCAGCAGTGGGAACGGCTTACTTTCTTTTTGGGGAGAATGGCGGATACGGTCAAAAATGTGGACGGAACGCCGCACATGGTGGTAAGCCCCGTCCAAAAGCCGATGGACTTCTCTTTTATGAATATTGAGCAGTACGGGCTGACTGCGGTTGTGAAACCGTACGACGATTTTTCCACCCTTCTGGACGCGTTTTACGACGAGCGCGACCGGATTGACCGCATGCGGGTGCGTTCGCAGGATTTGCTGCGCGTGCTGACCACCACCTCCGACCGCCTCAGCCGGAAGATGAACCTGCAGCGGGCGGAGCTTGCGCACTGCGCGGAGCGCGACGACCTGAGAATCTGCGGCGACCTGATCAACGCCAATCTGTACAATATCCCAAAGGGTTCGGCGATGGTTGAGCTGCAGAATTTTTATGAGGAATCGATGCCTCTGGTCAAGGTCAAGCTGAACCCCGCGCTTTCCGCTTCCCAGAACGCGCAGAAATATTATAAGGAATACCGCAAGGCGCGTACTGCCGAGGAAATGCTGACCGCTCAGCTTCAGCAGGCCCAGCAGGAGCTCAGCTATATCGACACCGTGTTTGAGGAACTCAGCCGGGCGGCGACGGAACGCGACCTTTCCGAAATCCGCGCCGAGCTGATCGAACAGGGCTATATCCGCGCGCCGAAGGGCCGCCAGAAGCAGCCCGCGGCTATGGGGCCCATCGAATTTGTTTCCTCGGACGGTTTTCCCATTCTGGTGGGACGCAATAACCGTCAGAACGACCATCTGACGATGAAGCAGGCCAATAACAATGATATTTGGCTGCATACGAAAAACATTCCCGGCTCCCACACCATCCTTTCGACGCAGGGGCGCGCGGTGACGGAAACCGCGATTTATGAAGCGGCCATGCTGGCGGCTTTCCACAGCAGGGGGAAGGAGTCCTCCAAGGTTCCCGTGGATTATACGGAGGTGCGCAATGTCAGCAAGCCGCAGGGCGCAAAGCCCGGTATGGTTATTTATGTAAACTATAAAACCGTTTACGTTACCCCGGAAGCTGCATTTACAGACAGCCGCAAAGCAAATTAAATTGGTAAAAACATGAGATTCATGTTATAATAACCAATAATATGTTTGGGAAGTGTGCCGATGCTAAAAATAAAAACATCCGATTTTCTGAGAGATACCATCCTTTTTGGAATTACGATATTATTGATGTTTGCCGCCAATCTGATGACCGTTTTCGGCAGGGCGGAAACGGCGGTCGACGTCCTGTTTTTTGCAGTCATTATGATGAATATTGCGATTATCAGCAGCCTGATTGTCAATATCAGGCGCGATTTTGCGTTATTGATCTTTGTGGGGGCCTACAACATCCTTCTTTTGGGGCGTGTGTATACTTCCTGGTTCGGTTATCACCATAAGCTGCTGATGCTTTTGGAAGCGGATGATTTTCCGAAGCTGTTTCAGTCCCTCCAGATTGTCGCGCTGTCGCTGTTTTGCGTTTATGGGGTTTACCGTGCCGTGGGACCGTTTTTTTACCGCAGGGAATCCGCGATACGGACCAAAGGAATCCATGCCGCCTCCCAAAACGACCTGAATCCCATTATCCGTCGGATCAGCGCGGTTGTGCTGTACATCAGCTCCATTCCGTTCTTTTATATCCTGTTCACTTCTGGTCTGGCGGTATTACGAAACGGATATCTCAGCTCTTATACCAATACGGCCAGCGTTCCTTCCGTCATCAGCCGCCTTTCCATGTTTTTTGTCCCGGCGTTTGCGGTTTTTCTTGCCACTCTGCCCGGCAAAAATCAGATGAAGCTGCCGCTTGCCGTCTACGGGGCCTATATGCTCGCGTCCCTTTTGACAGGGCGGAGAAATACGATTGTAACGGAAGCGCTGATGCTGATCGCCTATTTTGTTCTGCGGGACTCTATGCTGGAAAAAGAGAAAAGAGTGCTGAAAAAAAGAACGGTTGCCTACGGGGGCGTGTTCGGAATTGTCGCCGTGTACCTGCTTCAGCTTCTGGCGCTGATTCGCGCGGGCCTGAACACGGACAGGGGACTGGGAGAAATGCTCGTCAGCTTTGTCGATTCTCAGGGGGCAAGCTTTCGCGTCGTTGTCCAGACGGTCAACCATATCGACCTGTTCAACCCTTCCACAGCCTATTGGTATTTATTCTATCCGTTTGAACTGTTCGTTCATAATAACATTGTTACGAAAACCCTGTTCGGCCTGACCCCGATTATCGAGGTGCAGAACACGGAATTTGTCCGCACCACCCATAATTTCGGACATGCCCTGACCTTTATGGTCGATCCGGACCGTTACCTGAGCGGGGGCGGTTTCGGCACCTCCTATGTGGCAGAGGCCTATGTCGCCTACGGCATTTTAGGGGTCATCCTGGTCAGCGCTATGGTCGGCATCATTTTCCGCTTTTTCTCTTCCCTGCTGACCCGTTCCTGGGTGACCGTTGCCTTTGGGCTGCTCGCTCTGAAAAACTTTGTATATCTTCCGCGCAACTTTGCGTTTCTGTGGGTTACCGAGGTTTTTAACATCACCTATATCTGCTTCTTTGTGGGCATCTACCTTGCGGCGCTGCTGATTGCGAAAGGAACGCACGCTCGCTCGCTTTCCCATGCCCGGGGCGGATGGTTGACATGGGAGGAACAGCCATGAAGCTGCTTTTGTTGCTTACCACCTCGTTTCCGTATGACAACGGGGAAGAGTTTTTGCTCAACGAGGTCAATTATATCAGCGGATACGACCGGGTACTGATCTGTCCCTGCAACCTGAAAACGAATTCTGCCGTTACAAAGAAGCTGCCCGATTTTATCTCCTGTGTTCCGCTCAAAACGGTTCCCGGCGGTAAGTCGGCCTACGCCGGGATGATGCTCAGGCCTTTTGTTCGGGCCGAGTTGCTCCGTATGATGAAGTCCGGGACATTTACTTCGCAAAGGGCGCATGAAATGCTCTTCTTTATGAAGCGTGCCTACGAGATTTATACTGCGCTGGTACAGCTCCCGGAGCTTGCCTCTGCCGATGAAGTCACCATCTACAGCTACTGGCTGTTTGACGCCGCGGCCGCGGGGGCGCTGCTTGCGCAGGACTTGAAGCGGCGGGGCAAAAAGGTGAAACAGATTTCCCGCGCCCACCGCTTTGACCTTTACAGTGAGTTTGCGAAAATGAATTACCTGCCGATGAGGGAGTTTTTGCTGGACCGGATCGACAGAGTGCTGCCCTGTTCCGCTTCGGGCGCGGAGTACCTTCAAAAAGGGTATCCCCGGTACGCGGAAAAAATAGCGCCCGCTTTTCTGGGGACAGCCGACCACGGCGAAAAACGCGGCACCAGAGAAAACGGTCTGCATATCGTATCCTGTTCTTTCATAGCCCCGGTCAAGCGTCTGCATCTGATCGTGCAGGCGCTGGAAAAAGCGGATTTTCCGATTCTTTGGACGCATATCGGCTCCGGGCCGCTGCGCGGGGAAATCGAGGGGATGGCGTCGAAGCTGCCGGACTGTGTCCGTACGGAATGGAAGGGGCAGATGGACAACGCCGCCATTATGGAGTATTACCGTTCCCATGACCTTTCCGCCTTTGTCAATGTAAGCGCCAGCGAAGGCATTCCGGTTTCCATTATGGAAATCTGTTCCTTTGGCGTTCCCGTGATCGCCACGGATGTCGGCGGTACCCGGGAAGCAGTGTACGACGGGGAAAACGGCTATTTGCTTCCGTCGGATTTTTCGCCGGAAGAGCTGTTGTCCCGACTGAAGACACTGAAAGATCTGCCGGATGAGGACTATGACCGTCTGTGCCGGAATGCGCGCAGAATATGGGCTGAAAAATTCAATGCGCAGAAAAACTACCGGAACTTTTACAAGGAGATCAGTCAATGAAACTGATGTATCTTACTTTTCAGGAGGATGCTCCGCTGTATCTGGGTGTGAAAAATAAAATCGAGGGCCAGGTCGGCGCATTTGAGAAGCTGGGCTACCAGGTGACCTATTCCATGTGGCAGGGGAGTACGTTTCAGTTCTTCGGCGCCGAGCCGCAGAAAAGCGACTTTGATTCCTCCGGTGGAATCATGAAGCAGCTTACGCGGATCGCCCTTGAATATGTTCAAAAGCACAGCTTTGATGTGCTTTATCTGCGCCTTGACCGCATCAGCTCCGACATGCTTAGAATCTGCAGGGCCGCGCGGGAAAAACGGGTAAAAACCATTGTGGTCGAAATCCCCAATTACCCTTATCTGGGGGATTATATCCGCAACATCCAATATGCCAAAACGCTGAAGACCCGTGCAGTGACCGCTGTAAAGGTTGCCGTGATGGCGGCGGATGACCGTCTGTCAGGCAGAAGACTGAAACGGTATGTGGACGCGGTGGTGCTGTACGGAAACCGGGCGGACTCGTTTTTCGGAGTCAAAGCCATGAACGGGGACAACGGCATCAATATTGATGGGATATCGCCCGTCCCTCACTGCGGGGACGCCGACAAGGACATCGTGTTTCTCGGGGTTGCCGGTACCCTGTGGTGGCAGGGCTACGACCGGGTCCTTGAAGGAATGAGCGAGTATAAAAAGAAAAGGCCGGACGGCGCGCCCGCGCTGAAATTTGTGCTCGTCGGCGGCGACGCCACGGAGATGCCCGAATTCCGCGTGCTGGTGGACAGGCTTGGCCTGACAGAAGACGTGACGTTCTGCGGCTTTAAAAAGGGCAGGGAGCTTTTCGATATTTATAAAACGGTCGACGTGGGGGTATCCTCTCTCGGCTGTTACCGCAGGGGGCTGACCGCCTGCTTTTCCTTAAAAGCGCGCGAATACTGCGCCGCGGCGCTGCCTTTCCTGTATGCCTACGACGACGCGAAAATCGGACGGGATACGCCCTTTGCGCTCAGGCTGCCAAACGACGGGACGGCGGTGGATATGGACGCCGTCATCAAATTTGTCCGGGATTGCCGCAGGGACCCTTCCATAGCGCAAAAGGAACGCGAATTCGCGGAAAAAAATTATGACTGGAAAACCATTATGAAGCAGGTCCTTGATTTTGCCGGAGCTTCAATGGATATAGATTGATCAACGATATTTGGAGGTTAAATATGGAACTTTTCGTAAGCTTTTCAGAAATACTGGAATATTTTAAGAGGAGCATCCTGAAATTTATCATCGTCGTCGCTGCCTTTGGAATTGTGTTTGGGCTGATGCCCCTCAAATTTGTCCACAATGAATATACCTGCGATACCACCATGATCATTTCCTGTGAGGTGCCCGAGGACGCGCAGACGGACTACCGGCTGCAGTACACCAGCATTCTGAACAGCAGGGTGCAGACCGCCATCGCCATTGCGACGGGCAAGGATATGATTTCTCAGACCGCCGAAAAGCTTGGGATCGACGAAAAGGAAATTACCTCGATCGGCGCGGTTCAGGTCAATACGGCTCCGGTCGTCAAGCTGACCGCGAAAACCCCAAACGCCGCCATGGCGGACCGTATTGCCAACACAGCGGCCGAGGTGCTGGGGGAAAAGCTTACCGGCGCGTTCCCGTCCCCAAAGCTGACGGCGGTCATCACCGACCCCGCGATTCCGGCGGAGCCGCAGTCCAATAAGTCCACCATGCTCAAGGCCGGTATCATTGGCCTCATCATCGGCTTTATCGTGTATGTATGCTACGGCATCATTGTCGTGCTGACGGACAGAACTATCCGCAACAGCCGCTATGTCAGCGAAGCGCTGGATACCACGCTGCTGGGAACGGTCCCGAAGAAGGGCGGAAGCGAAAAGAAGGAAGACAGCTTCCGCAAGCTTCGTGCCGCGGCGGTTCACTGTGCACAGGGAAAGACCAGCTTCCTTGTCACCGATGTCTGTGAGCACAACGGCGCTGCCTCCGTGGCGGCCGGGATGGCGGGCGCGCTGGCCTATTCCGGAAAGACCACGCTTCTGATTGACGCGGACCTCCGTGAAAACGGAATCGGAAAGCTGCTGAATGTAAAACCGCAGCATTCCCTGACGGATGCCTTGAACGGAGCCTGCTCCGCAGAAGAGGCGGTTTCAACGACTTCCGTCAAGGGCTTGAGCCTTGTTTCCGGCACGGAAGCATCCCAGAATCCTGCGGACGTACTGTTTTCCGAAAAATTCACCGGGCTGTTCCGGGAGCTTTCCGAAAAGTTCGATTATGTGATTATTCATACGCCTTCCGAAGTGCGGTATCCGGAGGCGGATAATATCGCAGGGCTTGCCGGCTCTGTGATTATGGTCGCCAAATACGGTTCGACTCCGTATCATGAATTCAAGGATTCGTTCCACCGTCTGAATGCTTCCGGCGGCAATCCTATCGGCTTTGTTACCACCGATATCTGACAGAACAGATCAACAAAAAACGCTCCGCGGAAAACCGCGGAGCGTTTTTTGTTAACGGGTAACGGCGAGCTTATCCGTTTTGCGGATCAGCGCCTTGATGTGGTCGATCAGCATGTGCAGGGCGACAGGGTTTTCGCCGCCCTGGGGAATAATGATATCAGCGTATTTCTTGCTGGGTTCTACAAACTGTTCATGCATGGGCTTGACCGTATTTATGTACTGGGACATAAAAGAATCCAGGCTGCGGCCGCGTTCTTTCACGTCCCGGGTCAGACGGCGGAGAAGCCGTATATCCGCGTCCGTGTCCACAAAAAGCTTCATATCCATTAAATCCAGGAGGTCTTTGTTCTCAAAAATCAGAATCCCTTCCACAATAATCACGCGCGCCGGCTCCATGTGTACGGTTTCGCCGGTTCTGGTGTAGGTGACAAAAGAATAAACCGGGTGGTCGATCGCCCGGCCGCTTTTCAGTTTTTTTACGTCCTCGATCAGCAAATCGGTATCGAATGCGTTAGGATGGTCATAATTCATTTTGACACGCTGTTCGAATGGGATATCGGAATTGGCGCGGTAATAAAAATCATGGGATAAAATGATGGCGTCGTCGGCGATTGCCTGTTTCAGCTTCGTCGAAAGCGTTGTTTTTCCTGAACCGGTGCCGCCGGCAACACCGATTACAAAGGGTGAACAATCCATAGCTGCCTCCTGTATTGCAATGTTATTTTACAGCTTCAAATTATAGCACAAAAACCGGCGAAAAGCATTATATTAGCTTTCATAATCTTCAATGATACTGTTCAGGCGGTCGACGTCCGTGACTCGGATTCCGTCTTTTAAAAGCACCTGATCCGCCTGTGGCAGCGATGCGACGTCAACGTCGATCTCCTGATAGGGAGTGCTCTCGTTGTTGTAAAAGACTCCGATATGCCCTTCATACTCCTTTACCGTGTAGGTGTTTAAGCTGCTGCTTCGGCTCGCCATGGTCGGAATTTCGCTGTTTTCTTGACTTGAAGCCTCATTTGAGGTAGAATTATCTAATATATCTGAGCTTGAAACTTCAGGTATTTGGTTTATTCTCGTTTGAGAAAAACCCCACATTAACATTCCGATTATAATAATAGTTGTACCCAGCAGCACAATCCAGTTTCTTTTCAAATAGCATCACCTCATAGGTATTATTTGAAAATATTGGAAAATTATTCATTTTTTGCTGTGATAATCAATTTTTATCAAGGAGGTGGTTCCCGATGAGAAAAACCGATATTAATAAATATGTCGGCTCCAGAAACGGAGAAAAAGACGGCAAAGCCAGGTCTGTTGGCCGGATTGTATTAAAAAGTCTTTCCACCGTTTTCACTATATTATTCATTACCGGCATCATTGTGTCTATCTCGCTGCTTTCCTTTGTGTTCAGCCTGAGCAGTGAATCCGTCGATTATGACCTGCATAAGCTGCAGTTGAATTATACGAGCTTCATCTATGTAAACGGCCCGAACGACGACAGTTCCAATCCCGTTCAGTACCAGAGCCTGTACAGCAGTGAAAACCGGGTGTGGGTGGATTACGACAAAATACCGCAGTCCATGAAAGACGCAATTGTCGCGATTGAGGACAAGCGCTTCTGGGATCATAAGGGCGTTGACTGGATCAGAACGGCCGGCGCGGTGACTACGCTGTTTTCCAAGGGGAGCAGCTACGGCGGTTCTACCATTACCCAGCAGCTGATTAAAAACATTACGGGAGATAAGGATGTAAGTCTTACCAGAAAGGTAAAGGAAATCTTCCGCGCCTTGAATCTGGAACAAAAATATACTAAAGAGGAAATTCTCGCCGCTTATCTCAATGTCGTCCCCTTCGGAAGCGGCAGCAACGGCGTTCAGGCCGCGGCCAACCTTTATTTTGGCAAAAATATTCAGGACTGCGATATAGCGGAGTGTGCCGCGATTGCGGGCATCACGCAGAACCCGACAAAATATTCCCCGCTCGTCCATCCGGATCAGAACAAGGAACGCCAGCAGACGGTACTGAACGAGATGCATACTCAGGGAATGATTACGGACGCGGAGTACAACACCGCGATGACAAAATCGGAACATATGACCTTTGTGGGGAAGAAAGCCGAAAATGTCGTAGACAACGTTCCTATTTGGAACTGGTATGTGGATACCCTGTTTGAAGACGTCAAGAGCGGCCTGATGGAGCACTATAACTGCTCCAGCGAGAAGGCCGTGGATATGATTTACCACGACGGACTGAAGATTTACGCCGCAATGGATACCGGTCTGCAGAACATTGCAGAAAATACATTCAAATCGGACAAGCTCTTTGGAAGCAATACCAAGATGCAGGCGGGGTACCTTGCCATGGATTATTCCGGACGCGTGCTTGCCACGGTGGGTTCCAGAGGGGAGAAAAAGAGCAACCGTCTGTTCAGCCTGTCTACGGACTCTAAAAGACAGCCGGGTTCCACCATCAAGCCTCTGGCGGTTTACGGACCGGCGATAGAATCCGGAAAATACAATTATTCTTCTTTAGTGAATGACAATCCGCTGCCAAACTGGTTCAGCGACGGCAGCTCCGGCCCGAAAAACTGGGGGCCGGGGAACACAAGCGGAAAATACTGGGGCCCCATTCCTCTGGAGTGGGCGCTGGAGCGTTCCCTCAACGCCAGTGCGGCGCAGGTGGGAAACGCCATTACGCCAAACGTCAGCTTTAATTTTCTGAAAGAAAAGCTGGGCTTTACCAGCCTGCTTCCCGCGGACAACAACCGTGCGCCTATGGCGATCGGCGGTCTGAGCGAAGGTGTTACCGTGCGCGAGATGACGGCTGGTTTCCAGATTTTCGCGAACGGCGGGAAATATTATCAGCCCTATACCTTTTATCATGTGGACGACCACGACGGCAATGTGATTCTGGATAACCGCAATCAGACTTCCGTTCAGGCAATCAGCTCCACCACCTCGTCCATCATGCATCATCTGCTCAACAATGTCGTGACGGGCGCCCACGGGACCGGGCGCGGCGCGGCGATCAGCGGATGGGAGGTATTCGGCAAAACGGGTACCACCAACGATGAAAAGGACAGCTGGTTCATCGGCGGAACGCCCTACGCGGTCGCCGGTATCTGGACAGGCTATCTGACTCCGGCGCATCTTACCAATACGACCTATGCCGCCTCTACATGGAAGAATATTATGGCGTCGTATCTGAAGAATAAAGATAAATTGACCTTTACCTACGATTCCAACGTGGTTTCGGCCAGGTTCTGTACAGTGACCGGGCTTTTGGCGAACCCGGCTACCGACAAGGATACCCAGCTTGGCTGGTACGACAAGAGCCATATGCCGGCTATCTGTGACGGTATCCACGCCGGATCGGCTTCCTCTGTTGTTTCCCATCCCGTTGAGTCTGGTACGGAAAGCGGAGAGGGCGCCGTTTCAAGCGACGGGGAGTCGCACGAAAACCCCGACACTTCCTCAGAAGCTCCGACGTCTTCCACAACGCCGGAGTCCCACACGTCGTCCGCGGGGAATTCCCGCCCGGATAAATCGTCGAAGCCGGGCCGTACCCCGGGAAATTCTGTGGTCGCGGTCGGCTGACCAGTCTGTCATTTTCATGCGGATGCCTGTTCGCGGGCATCTGCATTTCGGTTAATTTGTAAATTGATTGTCGCACTGAAACGTGGTAAACTGTTAAAGTGCTTATCTGTTTTTTGGGAGATCAGTAGAAATAGTAAGGGGTGCTACATATGGTAGAAATAGCTGTAATGGGATACGGCGTAGTCGGCTCCGGCGTGGTGGAGGTTTTGACCAATCACGCGGAGAATATCGCCAAACGCGCCAAAGAGCGAATCGATATCAAATATATTCTGGATTTGCGTGAATTTCCCGGCAGTCCGTTTGAAAGCAAATTCACAAAATCCTTTGATACAATCCTGAATGACCCGGAAGTAAAAATCGTGGTGGAAGTAATGGGCGGGCTGAACCCGGCCTTTGATTATGTGAAACGCTGCCTGGAAGCGGGAAAAAGCGTGGTTACCTCCAATAAGGAGCTGGTGGCCGCCAAAGGGGCGGAGCTGCTGAAAATCGCGCAAAAAAACAACCTGAATTTCCTGTTTGAAGCAAGTGTCGGCGGCGGCATCCCGATTATCCGTCCGATCAGCCAGTGCCTTGCGGCAAACGACGTGGTGGAAATCGCGGGTATTTTAAACGGTACCACCAATTTTATACTGACTAAAATGATTCGTGAGCAGATGACTTTTGAGGATACGCTGGCCCTTGCCCAAAAGCTGGGCTATGCGGAGCGCAACCCGGCCGCGGATGTGGAGGGCCAGGACGCCTGCCGCAAAATCTGCATCCTGTCCTCTCTGGCCTATGGCAAACATGTCTACCCCGATCAGGTGCACACTGAAGGCATCACCAAAATTGCTCTGGCGGACGTGGAATACGCCTCTGCCTGGGGCGGAGTAGTCAAACTGATCGGACAGGTCAAAATGATGGAGAGCGGAAAGCTGCAGATCATTGTCTGCCCGATGTTTATCTCGCGTGAAAGCCAGCTTGCCAATGTTGATGACGTGTTCAATGGGATTATGGTGCGCGGCGACTCGACCGGCGATGTTGTGTTTTACGGAAAGGGCGCCGGGAAGCTCCCGACCGCAAGCGCGGTTGTCGCGGACGTCATTGACTGCGTGAAGCATTTCCGAGCCAGAAAATATCTCTATTGGGAAGACGGCTCAAAGGATTATGTGGAGGATTACCTCCTGAACGAGGTTGCCATGTTCGTCCGCGCCGAAACGGACGACGAAGACCTCGCCTTTAAGAACATCAATCAGATTTTCGGCGGAGTTACCCGGTTGTCCCGCAGGAAACCGGTCCGCGGCGAAATCGCTTTTGTGACAGAGGTCATGAGGGAAAAGAAAATCGTCGCTAAGCTTGCGGAACTGGAACCGCTGGGCGTGACAGTAAAGAATACCATCCGCATAGGGGATCTGTAAATTCATTTATTTAGGATTAGGATGTTGATATGATATGATAAGAATTCAGGTACCGGCTACCAGCGCAAACCTTGGTTCCGGTTTTGACTCTCTTGGAATTGCGCTGGACCTGTACAATCAGGTTTGGATGGAAGAATCCGATACCATAGATATTTCCAGCAAAGACAATATTCAGGTGCCGACGGACGACAGCAACCTGATTTTCTGGGCCGCAAAGCAGGTTTATGAGCGGTGCGGCCGCAAATTGCCGGGTCTTAAAATCGTTCAGCTGAACAATATCCCGATGGCGCGCGGCCTGGGCAGCAGCTCGGCGTGCATTGTCGCAGGCATTTCCGGCGCGAACCGCCTTTTGGGAGGCCCCCTTTCGGTACAGGATCTGATTAACCTCGCTGCTGAAATCGAAGGGCATCCTGACAACACCACGCCCGCGATCGAAGGCGGCCTTGCCGCCTCCGCCATGGAAGCGGGAAGGGTTTACAGCGTGAGCGTTCCCGTTTCGGAAAAGATCCGGTTTGCTTTGTTTATTCCGCCTTTTGAACTGAAAACAGAGAAGGCGCGCTCCGTGCTTCCAAAAGAGTATTCGAGAAGCGACGCCGTTTACAATCTTTCAAGATCTGCGCTGATGGCGGCCTCGCTCTTTTCCGGGAAGCTGGAAAACCTGCGTGTGGCGGTGCAGGATAAGATTCACCAGCCGTACAGGGCCAGCCTGATCGACCACCTGGACGACGTATTCCGTCTGAGCTATGAACTGGGTTCGCTCGGCACTTATGTCAGCGGGGCCGGCCCGACGATTATCTCCATGATCGATGCTTCCGATACGGATGTCTTTGCAAAATACGCGGCGAATCATCTGGAGGAAAAAGGGATTACAGGCTGGGAGATTAAAATTCTGAATACGGATTCAAATGGTGCGCAGATATCGATTGAATAATACTTTTACTTTAATATGGGGGATGGAACCGAATGAGCCTTATAGTCCAGAAGTTCGGCGGCAGTTCCGTTGCGAATGCCGAACGCGTTTTTAATGTAGCGGACATCGTCACAAAGACCTATTTACAGGGCAACGACATTGTCGTCGTCGTTTCCGCACAGGGTGATACGACAGACGATCTGATCGATAAAGCGAAAGAAATCAATCCATATGCCTCCAAAAGAGAAATGGATATGCTTCTTACTTCGGGCGAACAGATATCCGCCTCACTGCTCGCAATGGCAATTGAAAAGCTGGGTTACCCGGTTGTCTCGCTTTTGGGGTGGCAGGCCGGGTTTTATACCAGCTCGGCCTACGGCAGCGCGAGAATCAAACGAGTCGTGCCCGACCGTATCAAGAAGGAACTGGATAAAAGAAATATCGTCATTGTAACGGGATTTCAGGGAATCAACCGCTACAACGACATGACGACGCTCGGCAGGGGCGGCTCGGACACCAGCGCGGTCGCTATCGCGGCGGTGATGAATGCGGACCTGTGCCAGATTTTTACGGATGTGGAGGGCGTTTATACCGCCGACCCGCGCAAGGTGAAAAATGCGAGAAAGCTTGCCTACATCTCCTATGATGAAATGCTTGAGCTTGCGACTTTGGGCGCTCAAGTGCTCAACAACCGTTCGGTCGAGATGGCAAAGAAGTACGGAATTCAGCTTGAGGTCCTTTCCAGCATGACAAGAAAACCCGGCACAATTGTTAAGGAGGCAACGAAAGTGGAAAAAATGTTGATCAGCGGTATTGCGAAAGACGAGGATGTGGCCCGCGTTTCAATCATCGGCGTACCCGACAGACCGGGCCTCGCTTTCAAAATTTTCTCAAAGCTTTCCGCGAAAAATATTAATGTTGACATTATTCTTCAGTCCGTCGGCAGAAACGGTACAAAGGATATCAGCTTTACAGTCAGTCAGGCAAATCTGAAGGAAACGATCGATATTCTGAATCCTTATGTGGAGCTGATCGGTGCGACCAGCGTCGTGTACGATGAAAATGTCGCCAAGGTCTCCATTGTGGGCGCGGGAATGGAAACGCATCCCGGCACGGCTGCCCAGATGTTTGAGGCGCTGTTTGAAGCGAACATCAACATCCAGATGATTGCTACCAGTGAAATCAAAATTTCGGTCCTGATCGACCGCTCCGATGCGGATAAGGCCGTCACGGCGGTACACAATAAATTTTTCAGTGAAGCGATGGAAGCTTAAAGTCCGGGTTTTGTGCTTTGGAATCGTGAAACAGAATAAAAAGATCGCTGTCCCTTGTGCTTTACGGGGGCAGCGATCTTTTTTATAGCAATCCTTCTGCTAATCGTCTTCGTCGTCTGGGACGGCGTAAGAAGCTGTTTTTAAAAATATTTTATAGGAGGGGCTGTCCTTCGCCAGAAAATTCTGAAAAATCATGTCTCCCAGCTGGAGCAGGATGATTTCGCGGCAGATTACGTTGGAGCTTGACAGAAGGTCCGTTTTCGGAATCAGGAAAAGCAGATCCGTGTAGGCGGCGCACAGGGATTTTTCATGGTTAGAGAACAGCACGATATAACTGCCGTTATTAATGAAATCCGCGAGTGTTTCCGAGAGAAGCTCATCCTCCCCGGAAAGAGAGATGGTGATGAACAGGTCGCGGGGTGTGGAGATTTTTCTGTAGACCTTCAGCACGTCGTAGTTTGTTACAGCGCAGATCGGCAGTCCGAGTTTCGCAAATTTAAATGCCAGAATTTCCGCCACATGCTGATTGATTTCCAGGCCGACGATGAAAATCCTTTCCGCAGCCAGCATTTTTTTCCGCAGCAAGTCCACATTTTCCGGCTTGACCGTTTGATACAGAAGCTGCAGGAGAGTTATGTTGTCCTGAAGCAGAGCGGCATAATCTCCCGTTCCGGTCTCCGCCGCAGGTTTCGCAATTTGCTGCTGCAGCACGTATTTAAATTCGTTCAGGCCGGAATATCCCACTTTCTGAGTGAAGCGGATGATGCTCGCGTCGGATGTGCCAATTGCTTTCGCAAGCTCCTGCGCGTTGCAGTCCAGAAAAGCCTCCGCTTTCTTTTTAATATAATTGACAATTTTCCAGTCGGTCTTTGTAAACTGGTTCGACATTGCGTTCATCCGTGTAATCAGACTGGACCAATCGTTTTCTTTTGCCATTGCGGATGGGTACCTCCATATTTGAATTAGAATTTTGCTATAGGGAAATCCAATATATTACAGTTGATTCGGCATAACAAAAGGGAATAATACTATTTTGAGAACGCCAAAAACTTTGTCATGCAGCCGATCCTCACTATTTTTCTATTATACCATAGTTTTTTTTGATTGCCTACATTGAATTGCTACGATTTGTAGTAAATTACAAAAACAGGTGGGTTTCTTTATCTGATTTGTGAATTGACGCGGATAATGTAGTGTACTACAATAATTACAGAATAATAAAGTATATGACAATTCGATTTTTTAGCCGTTAGGAGAGTGTTTTATGGGGAAACCACAGATTTTACTGCTGACTCACGGAGGGTGGGGGATGTCCCTGATGGAAGGGGTCAGGATGGTGATCGGCGCGGTCGATTTCGTAAAAGAAGTGCCGCTGAGACCACAGGTTACCTTTCAGGAATATCTTGCGCTTGTCCGGGAAGCTGCCGATGCAATGCCCGACGGGTCGCTGATCCTTACCGATATGTTTGGCGGGACCACGACCAACGCCGGCGCGCTCGTAGGGCGGGAAAAGAACATCAGGGTGTTTTCCGGGCTGAATGCCCCGCTTTTGATTGAAGCGTGTCTCGGGCTGATGGAGGAAGGCAAGATAGACTTCGATTCTGTTTTGGAGACGGGGGAGACTTCCGTTATGGATGTAATTGAAAAGATCACAAAATCGCTTGAGGAAAAGGAGGTGGAAAAAAATGGCTGAAATTGTTCTGTGCAGAATTGACAGCAGACTCATCCACGGGCAGGTCATGACCAAATGGGTCAATCAGTCCGGTGCGAATAAGATCGTTGTGGTCAGTGATGAGCTTGCAAAAGATCCTTTCATGATGGAGATTTATCTTCTTGCCGCGCCGCGGGATGTCAAGGTGAACTGCTATACCCAGAAGGATGTTATTGAGAGCTGGAATGCGGACCAATTCGGCGGGGGGAAAGTGCTGCTCCTGCTGCCAAATCTCAAGACAATGAAAGAGGTCTATGACGGAGGCATCCGGGTTAGCGACATCCAGGTAGGCGGTCTTGGCGGAGCGCCGAACCGGAAAGTGGTCTTTCAGAACATCACGCTGGACGATGCGGATGTGGAGATTCTTACCGAACTGCAGCAAAAAGGTGTGAAAATCATTTTTCAGACAATCCCGGAGGATGCTCCCCAGAGCTTGGAAGGAATCTTGAAGAAGTATCATCAAAACTAAATACTTGAGGAGGAAACAACAATGAGCGTTTTGCCACTTGCTATTTCAATGGGTATCTATTACTGGTTCTCCCGGCTGCGGCTTGGCTACACTTTTTCATCCATGCTGCTCCAGCCCGTTGTCATCGGTATTTTTGTCGGCATACTCACAGGCAACATGGCGTTGTCCATGCAGATCGGCGCGGGGCTGCAGCTGGTCTATTTAGGGGTTACTTCCACTCCCGGCGGCAACGTTCCCAGCGATCCCGCGCTTGCGGGCTGTGTGGCGATCCCGCTGGGCGTGCTTGCCAATATGAAACCAGAGGTCGCTATTTCGCTGGCGATTCCCTTCGGTGTTCTGGGCGTTTTCGTCGACCAGCTTCGCCGTTCCACCAACGCCATTTGGGTACATATGGCGGACCGTTACGCGGAGCAGGCCAACACAAAGGGAATCCTGATGGCTGCGTTCCTGTTCCCGGCCCTGCTCGGATTTGTCATCCGTTTTCCGATCGTGTTTGTCATCGATTATCTTGGCGTCGACGCGGTCAAAACATTTATGACCGTTGTTCCCACCTGGCTGATGCACTCATTCGAGGTCATGGGCGGAATTCTTCCGGCACTGGGCTTCGCGATTACTTTGATGGTGATCGGAAAAAAGAAGCTGTTGCCCTTTTTCATCATCGGCTTTTTCGCCGTGCAGTATCTGAAACTGGACACCATGGCAATGGCAATCTTTGCGATTTGCACTGCTTTGCTGCTGAACCTGTTCAAGATTAAGGAGGAGGCGTAAAAATGGACAATATGACGACGGTACAAACAGAGGCCCTGAAAGAGCCTGCCGAGAAGAAAACCAGCCGCTTGGAGAAAAAAGACATCACCAAGGCGATGTGGATTTACTACCTCGGCGCAGAGCTGTCCAATTCCTATGAGCGTTTACAAAGCCTGATCTTCTGCGCTTCCATGACTCCCGTGCTGAAAAAGCTGTATGACACGGACGAGGAGCTCAGCAAAGCTCTCAAACGCCATCTTGTGTTTTTCAACACAGAGGGTACGTTCGGCGCGGTCATTCAGGGAATCGCGATTATGATGGAAGAAGAAAAAGCAACTGGCAAAGACGTGACGGACGATGCGATTACCGGTTTGAAAACCGGCCTGATGGGCCCGATCGCCGGTATTGGAGACGCCATTATCTGGGCGGCGCTCATGCCGATCCTCATTTCCATTTTCCTGCCCTTTGCTTCCAACGGTTCGCCGATGGGCGGACTCCTTCCGCTGATTCTTTATCCGCTGATCACGATCGGAGTTTCGTATGTTCTGATTCATCAGGGCTACACACTCGGAAAGAAATCCGTAACCTCCCTTTTGAACGGCGGAAAGATGCAGTCCATTATTTTCAGCGCCAACGTCATCGGGCTTACCATGATGGGCGCGCTTTCGGCAAGCTACGTGAAGCTCAGCACTCCGCTGACCTTTGTATTCTCGAGCGGAAACAAAATTGTACTTCAGGATATTTTGAATCTGATTGTTCCCGGTCTGCTGCCGCTGCTTGCGGTATTCCTCATCTATTTCTACCTGAAAAAGCGCGGCCCCCGCTACAACCTGATTCTGGGAACGATCGTCGTGATCTCCGTTGCCGCGGCTTTCCTGGGAATCCTGTAAAGAATGCCGCAATACAACGGACGAAAGCATAAAAGAAGGGAAACTGATATCATGGCAAATATTTACACCCAAAACGGACTGCAGGAGGTGATAAACGCTTCCGGGCGCATGACTATTCTGGGAGTGTCCACGGTTTCCGAAGCAGTGGGCCGGGCGGTTGCCGAAGCAGCCGACCACTATGTCGTTATAGAAGACCTGATGAAATATGCCGGAAAGAAAATCGGTTCCATGGTCGGCGCACAGGATGCGTGTGTTACCTCCAGCGCTTCGGCGGGAATCGCGCTTTCGGTCGCCTCCCTGATCTGCGGAGACAGTCTGGAGAAAGTACAGCATCTGTACGAGCTTCTCCCCGACACACAGCGCCGGGAGGTCATTCTCCTGAAAGGTCAGAATGTGGACTTCGGCGCGCCGGTCGGGGAGATGATTCAAATCGGCGGCGGAAAAGTGGTGGAGGTTGGATACGCCAACAAATCCACGCTGGGCGATATCCGCTCCGCGGTCAGTGAAAAAACGCTGGCGATCTTTTTCGTAAAGTCCCATCACTGCGTACAGAAAGAAATGGTGGATGCCCGTTCGGCAATCGAGCTGGCAAATTCGCTGGGGATCCCCTGCATTGTGGACGCGGCCGCGGAGGAAGATTTAAGCCTTTACAACCGATTGGGTGCGGATTTTGTTTGCTACAGCGGGGCCAAGGCGATCGAAGGTCCCACCAGCGGGCTGGTTGTCTGCAAAACAGAAGAGCTTGCCGCCAATATGCGCCTGCAGTATAAAGGAATCGGGCGGGCTATGAAGGTGGGCAAAGAAAATATGATGGGCCTGCTCAAGGCCATGGAAGAATATCTTGCCGGCGAGCACCAGCCTGCGGTCAATCTGGATCAGCTTAAAGAGTTTGCCGAAAAAATAAGCTCCATCCCCGGATGCCATACGCAGATTGTACAGGATGAGGCGGGACGGCTGATTTACCGGTGCAAGATTACGTTCGGAGAAGAGTTCGGCCTCAATGCCGAAGAGGTTGTGGAGCAGCTGAAAAAAGGGAATCCGGCCATTTATACCCGTGATTATCAGGCAAATTTAGGCTCAATCGCCATTGATCCCCGTCCGCTGCGTTCTGCACAGGAGCTGGAAACAATCTACAATAGTATCAAACGTCTTAGCAAAGGAGATTAATATGGACGAAATTCAATTTTACAAAGGCCGCGTCGCGCTGAATTGCCTGACCAACTCCGTACGCAACGCCCGGGAGATTCTGGAAGCGGCGGACGGCCATGTGGTAGTGGGGATTCTGTCCGCCAATTATCCCGATGTCGCCAGCGCGGTCAAGGATATGGAAATTTATCAAAAAGCGGTGGACAACAATATTTCCGTCGGACTTGGCGCCGGAAACCCGAACCAGTGGCGCGCAGTAGCCGAAATTTCTTCTCAGATCATTCCCAAACATATCAATCAGACTTTTACGGCCACGGGGTTTACCCGTGGCAAGACCGGGGAGGGGCCTTTCCTGAATGCGATGGTGGCCCCCTGTGGCAGGCCGGGTTACGTACGCATTTCAACCGGTCCGGTGAGCGGGAAGCTGGAGCCGGTAATTGCGCCGGTTGCTGCGGCAATCGCCATGGCGAAGGAGCAGGGAGCGGATTCGCTGAAATATTTCCCGATGGGCGGCCTGAAGGTACGGGATGAGCTCACGGAAGTAGCGAAGGCCTGTGCCGACGCGGATTTCGGGCTAGAGCCCACCGGAGGAATCACTACGGAAAACTTCGGTGAAATTCTGCAAATCGTTCTGGATGCCGGTGTGTCCAAAATCATCCCGCATGTCTATTCCTCCATCATCGATCAAGAGACGGGGGATACCAGGATTGAGGATGTCCGTAAACTCTATACGATCATTACCGAGCTGGTAAAGTAATTTTACAGAAGACAGCACAAGGATCCCCGGCGGTAACTTCACCGGGGATCCTGCTTGTAATGCATATCATTTTACTGCAAAAGAAGATTTCCTATGAAAGAATTTTACTATTCCGTTCGGGACGAGATGGGAATCCATGCCCGTCCGGCAGGCATCCTTGCAAAGGAAGCAAAAAAATACAGCTCTTCCGTTACGATCAGCAGAGACAAAAGCTCCGCCGATTTAAAAAAGCTTTTCGCGGTTATGCAGCTTGCGGTCAAGCAGGGAGAAAAAATCCGCGTTTCCGTAGAAGGCCCTGATGAAGCTGAAGCGGCGGCTGCTCTGGAACGCTTCTTTCGGGAGAACGTATAAGGGCAGGTTCATGCAGCCCGCCGTTATAGATATCCGTTTCGCTTCAGTATTCGATAAAATAGATAGGAACCCAGAATCGCGATATAGTAAGACAGGAAAGTCGCTATAATATTCCATTGGTTTAGATAATAAACTCTTTTTGAAAGGAATCCGCAGCCCTCCGCCAAAGTCAGCAGAAGACTGGACAGGATTAAGACGGCATGATCGGGAAAATGATATTTGCGTATGAGATAAATCGCAAAACATGGATAAAGACAGAATAATCCCAACGTAAACGGTAGTGACGCGAGACTGTCTAAATGAAAGGGATACAGCTTCCAGTAATAAAGGAATCCGATATCGTTAATCAAAAAGGCCATGGCGGCTGAAAAAGGGGCGATCAGAAACAGTACCTTTCTTTCCCGTATAAAGATCAGCGCTGTTATCCATGGGATAATAAATCCGATGATGATATTTAGTGTCAAAGTACATACACCAACCTTGCTTTTAAAAAATAATATGCCAAGATTGTTGTCTAATATCCGGACTCGCCTTATTGTAAATGTAAGGAAAACCGGCACTCTCAGCTTTTAAGGCTGAGAGTGCCGGTTTTTGTGAACGCTGGATTTTCAGTGTTTTCGGAAATCTTTTTATACGCGCGTTTTCTTATGCCGCCCGTGTTCCGTTTATCTGGAATGTTCCGGAATCGGTCGTGGCAACAGCTTTGATGATATCCCCTTCTACGGTCCCTTTCGCACGGTATCTTAATTGAAAGAATCCGATGCTGAGAATTCCGGAAAACTCAAAGGAATTTCCAAGGGCTTTCCCGTTTCTGAAAAAGCTTGTGCTCCCCATAGCACGGATAGAGCCGCTTAGCGTTCCGTGATCGTCAACAAGGGTCACGGTTCCCTTTTGGACCCCCATTGGCGTATGCAGAGTAACGTTGTAAGTGCCGCTCATTCCTTTCCCTCTTTTCTGTTGGAATAATTTCAATATATGCCCTTTTGCACAGAGAGATTACAAAATCTCAATACTTCCAGCGGTAACTGATTTGCGGGCGTTCTTTCACCTGATCGGTTTTCATCCGGTACTTTCCGAGAGCATTCCTCATATGATTTATGCGCCGCCCCGGCATCAGTTTACATAGCTTTACAATGCAGTTCTGCGATGCTATACTGAAATTACTGCCGATATAATGAAAACGGCAGTAGACACGAAGGGAAGGATTAATTTATGAACTGCTGCTGGTGCACGATTACGACGGAAAAACTGGACGAGTCTGTGGAATTTTACAGGGAGGTCGTTGGCCTCTCTGTAGCGCGGCGTTTTTCACCCAACCCAGGTACGGAAATCGCTTTTTTAAAAGATGAAAACGGCTTTGAGATTGAGCTGCTGCAAAACGGCAGACCCATCGGCGCAGAGAAAGAGGGTATCTCTTTGGGGTTTGAAGTGAAATCGCTTGCGGATACGCTTGCCATGGTCAAATCCAAAAAGCTCGCCGCTTTCGGCGGACCCACAAAAGTACCGGGAGCCTCTTTCTTTTTTGTGAAGGATCCTAACGGTGTTTCCATTCAGTTTGTAGAAAATGACCTCTGATGTCTTCAGCACAGCATATGATAAATCCCCCGTCGGCCGGTTTGCCAACGGGGGATTCTTCCAATATCTTCCCTAATAATTTGCCCTCTCAGTCTTACCGTCTGGGAGGGCTTTTTATTTGCTATTTCAGATTGGAATTGGTGGTAAATCATCATTTCATTATTTGAAGAAGGATTATTATATTTGCCAGGCTCTGCTTATTTCAGAGAATTGACATATCTGATATAAGTCTATGTGGTAAAATCCAATAATGAAACTTGTACTACGAGATAATATGAATAAAGACCAGGGCCCATCGGGATTTCATGGACTCGATGAGCCCGTTTTGCTGTTGCCTTACGGCTGTCGGAGAAATATCTCCGTTTTTAACCAAAAGATAAATTGTTACATTATGTTACATGTGTCGAAAATTGACGAAAAATCAATTATAATAGAAACAAATATTTTAGGGGGTAACAACAAAATGACACAAGAAGAAATCAAAAAATTAGACCGGCGTATTCGATCCATTGAAGACCCCTTTGGGACCGGATTTCTTGTTTTATACAAAACAGTTCAGGCAATGGCGGATTTCAAAGGGAAAAGCATGGGAGATATTGTCCGGCAATATACTTCCTGGAAGCTTCATGTTATGTAGTCATTGCTGTTTTGGTGTTGTAGGAACCTGAGCTCCCAAGTCCGGAGAATTTGCAAGATAATCATTTATTACTTCATCAGACCAACCCAGCTCCTGAAGCATATGCCTTATTTTTTCTGCTGTTTCTACCTTTGTCTCTGCTTTTACCATCGTTTACATCTCCAATCAAATTAATGTTCTTTCATTATACCGATTTTTCTTGAACATTAATTGCCGAAATGCGATTATTATATGATTACAGAAATTACCAGATGTTTCTGAAAGGACTCTTGCAGTTTGGGTATTTTATAATAAACTGCAGGGGTGCTCTATTGCGCCATAATATGCGGCTCTTTTCGATGAAACAGCAGATCAGATGGATATCAATCGATGGGTCTGCAGCGTGAGGAGCGAGAATTGCATACAGACTCAGCCTGCCGGAAAATCTGGCAAGAAAGGGCATTGAATTCCGTTTGAAGCTAAGAAACCTTTCTCCAAATATACCTTATAAATTTTCTCATACCGATTTCATAGATTGTCTTGTTCTCGCAAGTCGATCCTTTTAGCCCATGGAAATCTGTTGGAGTAATCATGTCTTTATCTTTAATATCAGGGTTATCTTTTGGTACTTCATAAAAACCATTTACCCATAGAACCCCGCCTTTTTTCAAGTGCTGTTCCAAAATAGGGTAAAAATTGTCTTCCAAACGGTAGTGATTTATCACGATTAAATCAAACTCTCCGAAATCAAGATAAGACTCTTCTGCACAAAGATTTTTTTGCAGTACGCTGATGTCTAACTGATTTTCTGAAGCAAACCGGCACAATCTTTCAATAGCAATATTACTGAAATCTACCGCAGTTACTTTGTAACCGTGTGAAGCCAAAAATACCGTATTGCGGCCGTCGCCGCAGGCTAAGTCCAAAACCATTCCGCTTTTGGGAAGGAAGTGCATATCATTAACCAAACAGCCTTCCGGCTGCATCAATTCCTGACCTCTCGCTTCAAATTTATCATTCCAATAAGATAAGTTACCCATATACATTGAGATGCACCTCTGTTTACACGACGAAAATAATTGATAAATATTGTATTACCCAGTGGGTATAAGAAATCCATGTGCCAGCTTAAATGCTGACACATGGATTTTTATGGTCCGAGTGGCGAGACTTGAACTCACGGCCTCTTGACCCCCAGTCAAGCGCGCTACCAACTGCGCCACACCCGGAAACAACGTTAATTAGTATATCACAACATCCAAATCCTTGCAAGAGAAAACTTCTATTTTTACCGATAAACTGCCAAAAAATCTCTCCGCTGAGTTTAATGGGGTCCTTACAGCGAATCTGTAAGGACAGCAATCATAAAGAAATCAGCATCAGAAAAGGCTCTGATGCTGACCTGACTATTCTTCGTCCTCTTTTTCCCGGACGCTGTGCGGCGACTCATTTTTCTCGTAGTTCTCATATTGATATTTTTCCGCCTGATATCGCTGAGAAACGGGCCTCGAATTCAGGTATTCCTGAACTCTCAGATCGTTTGAGAAAAGCATGCTGAATTCCAGCGGAAGATGGTCGAATCCTTCCTTCATAAATTCACCCCGAAGAGTATTCTCTGCACTTGCAGTGAATTCATGCGCTGTCGTTTTCCTGTTTTGGCGGAGCTTTTTTACTGCTGTCCGGGCAGCATAACGGATTTGTAACGGCCAGCAGGGACAACTGATCTCCAATGACTGTGAAGAGTTCTCCTAATACTGCCAGTTCGTCGTTGGTGACGCACTGAGCGATCTGTATGGAAATGGCCGCAGCAAGTGTTACAAGTTTTTCACCACAACAGTTGTTCATGTCAGTTCAAGCTTTCTGAAAAAAGGATTCCACTTGGAACCAATCGAGTACATTGAACCAGTTTTCTGCATAATCAGGCCTGAGATTTTTATATTTCAAATAATATGCGTGCTCCCAGACATCAATCAGAAGGATCGGTTTCAGGCTGGTTTTTAGAAGGGTATCCTGATTTGCAGTAGATAGAATTTTCAAATCGCCGCATCGGTTGGCGGCCAGCCAGGCGTAACCCGAGCCGAAGCGGTTCACAGCAGCTTCTTTTAGCTGTTCCTTGAAATTGCTGTAGCTGCCGAACGCTTTTTCAATCGCGCGCAGCATCTGAGCACCGGGCTCATGATTGACAGGCCCCATGATGTTAAAATAAAAATTGTGGTTGTATACGCCGCCGCCGTTGTTGATTACTGCGGTCTGAATACATTTTGGGAGCCGGTCCGAGTTAATGAGAAGCTGCTCTAGGGTCATATTGTGCAGCTGCGGATATGGCTGCAGCGCTTCGTTCAAATGGTCGACATACGCTTTCAGATGCCTGTCATGGTGAATTTCTACTGTTTCGGCGTCGATATAAGGTTCCAGAGCATTGTATGCATAGGGAAGCGGCAGGAGCTGAAACGGATAATGGTCATACATAAAACATCATCTCTTTTTTCCAAATACTATATTATACGCAAGGAAAATGTAATTGACAGAAAAAGAAGGATGCATTTTTAGTGAGGTTTGTATTATAATAAAAATGATTCGTTTTTTATAGGTGGGAAAAGAATGTATCAGGAAAAGAATAAAATTCGGAAAACACTTTCAGCATTTGCTGTTGTTATAGTAGAACTGGCCCTTATGGCGGCGACGACTGCCGTTTTTGTTATGGCCTTTGAACACATTGATGCAAAAAAAGCCGAAGCAAAGCCGACAGCCGTCAGCAGCAAAGCGTCGGTGTCTTCCGTTGCACAGCCAAGCCCAAGCCGGACAAGTCAGCCGGCCGGTCAGCAGTTCGAGCAGCCGGATGACTGGAGGCTTGTTTTGGTCAATTACGAGCATACGCTTCCGGAAACCTTCCAATCCAAAATTGTAAATGAATTCAATGTGAATATGGACTCAAGAATCGTCGAACCGTTTCGCCAGATGCGCGACGCCGCTTTAAAGGATGATATTCACCTGTGGCTTTCTTCAGGCTATCGCAACGATGAGAAGCAGCAGAAGCTCTATTCGGAAGAAATTGAAGCTTACTACAAAGCGGGAATCAGCTATGAGGACGCGGTAAGCGAGGCTGCAAAATCGGTTGCGCCTCCGGGTACCAGCGAGCACATTACGGGGCTTGCCATTGATGTGAACGGTGTGCTTGAAGATTTCGGCGGTACCAAAGAATTCCGCTGGCTTTCGGAGCACGCGCAGGATTACGGCTTTATTCTTCGCTATCCAAAGGACAAGCAGGATATCACCCATATCAAATACGAAGCATGGCATTTCCGTTATGTCGGGGTGGAGCATGCGAAGAAGATGAAAGAATTGAATCTGTGCCTTGAGGAATATATAGACTATCTCAATAAAAATCAAACTGCTTCTCATTGAATATTACCCTCGAGTTTGGTATAATGAACCAATAACAGGTTTCCAATTTCATAACAACGAGAGGGGTATGGCAATCAATGCAGCAAAAAACAGTAAGAACAAGGTTCGCACCGAGCCCGACAGGCTTTATGCATGTCGGAAATCTTCGTACGGCCTTGTATGAATATCTAATTGCAAAATCGCTCGGCGGCACTTTTGTACTGCGTATTGAGGATACCGATCAGGAAAGGCTTGTAGAAGGCGCTGTGGATATTATCTACAATACGCTTGAAAAAGTCGGCCTGAAGCACGATGAGGGACCGGATGTCGGCGGCGAGTACGGCCCTTATGTGCAGAGCGAGCGCAAGGATATTTACAAACCGTATGCGGAACAGCTTATCAGGGAAGGAAAAGCGTATTATTGCTTCTGCACCAAGGAGCGGCTGGACGCGCTGCATGAAAGCAAAGAGGACGGAACTTTCTCCGGGGGATATGACCGCCACTGCCGCGACCTGCCCAAAGAAGAGGTCGACCGGCTGCTTCGGGAGGGCAAGCCGTATGTAATTCGCCAAAAGATGCCGATAGAGGGTTCCACCACCTTTGACGATACTGTATACGGTTCCATCACGATTGAAAACAGGGAACTGGAGGATCAGATTCTCATTAAATCCGACGGTTATCCGACTTATAATTTCGCTAACGTCATCGATGACCATCTTATGCAGATCACCCATGTGGTCAGAGGCAGCGAGTACCTGACTTCCACCCCGAAGTACAACCTGCTTTATCAGGCTTTCGGGTGGGACGTGCCTACCTATGTCCATCTTCCGTTGATTATGGGAAAAAATGAGGACGGCAGCGTTTCCAAGCTGTCCAAGCGCCACGGCTCCACCGGCTTTGCGGACCTGATACGGGAAGGGTATCTGCCGCAGACCATCGTCAATTATATCGCGCTTCTGGGCTGGTGCCCGAAGGAAAACCGCGAGCTGTTTACGCTTCCGGAGCTTGTAGAGAATTTTTCGATCGACGGCATCAGCAAATCGCCCGCCGTGTTCGATTACGACAAGCTGAACTGGTTTAACGGGGAATATATCCGCGCCATGTCGGAGCAGGAATTCATAGAGAACGCCATGCCGTATTTCAGAGAGGTTTTCCCAAGTGCGGAACTGAACTGGCAGGTGCTTGCTTCCATTTTACAGCCCCGCGTGACCCAGTTTACGCAAATTCCGGAGATGATCGAATTTTTGAAGGAACTGCCGGAATACCCGGTTGATTTCTTTGTAAATAAGAAGAGCAAGACCAATCTTGAAAATTCGGTTCCAATGCTGCAAGAGTCCATTGCGGAACTGGAGAAGACGAACGACTGGTCGGTGGAGGGACTCCACGATCTGCTGATTGCGCTTGCACAGAGGCTGGAAGTGAAAAACGGGACCCTGCTGTGGCCGGTGCGCATCGCAGCGGCGGGGATGACGGTCACGCCCGGAGGAGCCATGGAAATCCTTGCCATACTGGGCAAGCAGGAATCCATCCGCAGGCTTCATATCGGTCTTGAAAAATTGCAGGCATAAGGAGCGGAAACGAAAATGAGTGACGAAATAACGACTGCCGGTGAAGCGGAAGCTTCCGGTAATTTTATTCATACCTTTATAGAAGAGGATATTGCTCCCCAGGGCAGGTTTGAGGGGAAAAGGGTCCACACCCGTTTTCCGCCCGAGCCGAACGGATACCTGCACATCGGCCACGCCAAGGCGATCTGCATCGACTTCGGTACCGCGGAGAAGTTCGGCGGCATCTGCAATTTGCGGATGGACGACACCAATCCGACCAAGGAAGACACGGAGTATGTGGACGCCATTCAGGAGGACATCCGCTGGCTGGGTTTCACCTGGGACGACCGTTTTTACTATGCCTCCGACTACTTTCCGAAAATGTATGAATTGGCCGTCAAGCTGATCCGAGAAAACCTTGCTTATGTCTGCGAACTGACTCCGGAGCAGATGCGTGAGAACCGGGGCGACCTGACAAACCCGGCGGTCAGCCCGTACCGCGACAGGCCGGCGGAGGAAAGCCTCGATCTGTTTGAGCGCATGAAAAACGGAGAATTTGAGGATGGAAAAATGACGCTCCGGGCCAAAATTGATCTGGCCTCCGGAAATTTCAATATGCGCGACCCCGTCATTTACCGCATCAATCATATGACGCATCACCGCACAGGCAGCACCTGGTGCATTTATCCCATGTACGATTTCGCGCACCCTATCGAGGACGCGCTGGAGGGAATCACCCATTCGCTGTGCTCGCTGGAGTTTGAAGACCACAGGCCGCTTTACGACTGGGTCATCAGCCATATCGATCTTCCGGACAAGCCCAGACAGATCGAGTTTGCCCGTCTGGGCATCAACAACACCGTCATGAGCAAGCGCAAGCTTCGCCTGCTGGTGGAAAACAATTATGTCAGCGGCTGGGACGACCCCCGCATGCCCACGCTCTGCGGGCTTCGCCGCAGGGGCTACACACCGGCTTCCATCCGGAATTTCTGTGAACGCATCGGCGTTTCCAAGGTGAACAGTACGGTGGAGTACGGCTTTTTGGAACACTGCCTGCGGGAGGATCTGAATCAGAACGCGCAGCGGACCATGGCGGTGATGAACCCGGTCAAGCTGATCGTAACAAATTATCCCGAGGATAAAACCGAGGAATTTGAAGTGGAGAACAATCCCGAACGTCCGGAGGACGGCACAAGGACGGTTTCCTTCTCCCGTGAGCTGTGGATCGAGAAGGAAGACTTCATGGAGGAGCCGGTAAAAGGCTACTTCCGCCTTTTCCCGGGCAATGAAGTGCGGTTGAAAACGACGTATATTGTTCGCTGCACCGGCTGCAAAAAAGATGAAAACGGCAATGTCACCGAGGTTTACGCGGAATATGACCCGCAGACACGCGGCGGCAATACGCCGGACGGCAGAAAGATCAAGGGTACCATTCACTGGGTGGACGCAAAAACCGCCGCCGATGCGGAAGTACGTCTGTACGACAGCCTGTTTACCGTGCCGGACCCGGAGGCAGGGGACTTCCTTACCCAGCTGAACCCGGATTCGCTCAAGGTGCTGACCAACTGTAAGGTGGAACCATCCCTCGCTCAGACGGAGGGGGTTCATTCCTATCAGTTCATGCGTCAGGGATATTTCTGTCAGGATAACCGCGACAGTACACCGGAGCACCCGGTCTTTAACCGCTGCGTATCTCTGAAAGACAGCTTCAAAAAGAAATAAAGAATGCAAAAACTCGCTGCCGGAAAAGCAGCGAGTTTTTTATGTCTGCCCGTATATTCCCTGCACGGAGACCTCTCCGGCGTTGATGGATAACAGGCTTCCGTCCTCACACCGGACGATCAGTTCCCCGGCGGGGGAGATATCCACCGCCGTCGCGGTGACGGGCTCTTCATTTCGGGTAAAGCCGACGGTGCGGTTTAAGGAAACGCAGAGTGTTTTGTACTCCGCGAGGATCGCTTCGGGACGGTCGATATCATCGCACAGAATTTCTTCAAATTCCTTCAGGATTTCCTGAAGCAATCCTGCGCGGGCGACCGGCCGGCCGCATTCCATGCGCAGGGAGGTTGCCTTTACAGACAGCTCGTCGGGAAAATTTTCCATGTTCACATTGATGCCGATTCCGACGACGACGTACTCGATCCGGTCGATTTCCGCGGCCATTTCCGTCAGGATGCCGCAGACCTTTTTGCTTCCGATCACGATATCGTTCGGCCATTTGATCATGGCCGGGGCCTTTGTCTGCTTGCGGATCGCCCGGCAGACGGCGAGTCCGGCTAAGAGCGTAATGCCCGTTACCTGTACAGGCAGGCTGTCCGGCCGCAGCAGCACGGAAAACCACAGCCCCGTTCCGGAAGGGGATTCCCAGGCCCGTCCAAGGCGGCCCTTGCCGCCGGTCTGCCGCTCCGCGATGAACAGACTGCCGTTCGGAGCGCCGGAAAGGGCCTGGCGTTTTGCCTGTGCGTTGGTGGAATCGATGCTGTCGAAGCTGAAAACGGTTTTTCCGAGCGTTTTTGTTTCCAGACCCGAAAGAATGAGCTCCGGCGTAATCTGATCGGGGGAAGAAATTAGGCGGTAGCCGCGGTTTGTAACGGATTCGATTTCATAGCCAGCGCTTCTCAGGGTATTGACGTGCTTCCAGACGGCGGTGCGGGAGACCAGCAGCTGTTCGCTGAGCTCCTCGCCCGAAACATAATCGTTATGCTTTTGCAGATACTTTAATATTTCGTCCTTCGTAGACATGCGATCACGGCCTTTATTTCATAATCATAAGCAGATTATACCCTTTTTCCCTGTACGCGGGCAAGCAAATATGAAAAATATATTGTAGGTTCAGCGGATTTAGTGATATACTATATTATATGTTTTCTAAAGAAAGTAAATTGAGGAAAGCGGGGTGCTTAACATGGATGTCAGGCCGGGTGATATTTTACAGATGAAAAAAGCGCATCCATGCGGGAGTAAAACCTTTCTTGTTCTTCGTTCCGGCATGGATTTTAAAATTCGCTGTACCTCCTGCGGGCATGAAATCATGGTTCCCAGGCTGAAATGCGAAAAGAACATTAAAAAGATTATCAGGGAAGAACCGCAGCACGAATTGTAGCTCCTTTATTTATCAACAGAATAAATGAAGGAGAATGACTATGTTTGAAAATCTGGAAGTCTTTGAAAAACGGTATGAGGAGTTAAATCAGAAGCTCTACGACCCTTCGGTTTTATCCAATCAGGCCCGGTATACCGAACTGATGAAGGAGCATAAAAATATCACGCCCATCGTCGAAAAATACGGGGAATACCAAAAGGCCGTCCGCTCTATGACGGAAGCGCGCGAGCTGCTGGAGGACGGCAGCCTCGATAAAGATCTGAAGGAGATGGCGGACGAGGAATTTCAGACCGCGAAATCGGACATCGAGCGGTGTTCCGAGGAACTGAAAATCCTGCTTCTGCCGCGCGATCCCAATGACGACCGAAACGTTATCGTTGAAATCCGGGGCGGCGCAGGCGGTGAGGAAGCCGCCCTTTTTTCAGCCGTCCTGTACCGTATGTACAGCATGTACGCTGAAACGAAGGGCTGGAAAACGGAAATTCTGAACGTCAGCGAAACGGAGCTGGGCGGGTTTAAGGAAATCAGCTTTATGATTACCGGCGACGGGGCGTATTCCCGCCTGAAATATGAAAGCGGCGTGCACCGCGTGCAGCGTGTGCCGGAAACGGAGACGCAGGGCAGGGTGCACACCTCCACCGCTACGGTCGCCGTTCTGCCGGAAGCCGACGAAGTGGAACTCGAGATCAATCCGAAGGATTTGCAGATCGACACCTACCGTTCCAGCGGAGCGGGCGGCCAGCACATCAATAAAACCTCCTCCGCGATCCGGATCACCCATCTGCCTACCGGCACGGTGGTGGAATGTCAGGATGAGCGGAGCCAGTACAAAAATAAAGACAAGGCAATGAAAGTGCTGCGTTCCAGACTGTATGAGGCAAAGCTGCGGGAGCACGACGAAAAAATCGCCTCCGAACGCCGGTCACAGGTGGGAACCGGCGACCGTTCCGAGCGGATACGCACCTACAATTATCCACAGGGCCGGATGACCGACCATCGGATCGGTTTGACCATTTACCGTCTGGACGATATCTTAAATGGAAGTCTCGATGAAATTATAGACGCTTTGATTACGGCGGACAGAGCCGCAAAGCTCCAAAACACCATAGACAACCAATCGGAAGAGAGAGAATAAAACAATGCAGACCCTAAGGCTGAACGCAAACAATCGGGAAGACATCCTTACCGCCGCCCAAATTCTCAGGGACGGCGGTCTGGTCGGTATCCCGACGGAAACAGTTTACGGGCTTGCCGCCAACGCGCTGGACGGAAAAGCCGTCGCCGGTATTTTTGCCGCGAAGGGCAGGCCCATGGATAACCCTTTAATTGTACATATTTCTGATTTTGACCAGATTGGCCGGCTGGTTCGGGAAGTAACACCTGAAGCCGAAAAGCTGGCAAAGGCATACTGGCCCGGTCCAATGACGATCATTCTGCCGAAGTCGGACAAAATTCCGGACGAGGTGAGCGCCGGGCTCGACACGGTCGCCATCCGTTTTCCGTCCCATCCCGCCGCCAGGGCGCTGATCGATGCCGCGGGGATTCCGCTTGCCGCGCCGTCCGCCAACCTTTCCGGGCATCCCAGCCCTACGGCCGCCGAGCATGTCCTCAGCGATCTGGACGGGAAAATAGAGGCGGTGGTGGACGGCGGGCCCTGCGGGGTCGGGGTGGAATCGACGGTCGTTACCCTGGCTTGCGATCCTCCGCGCCTGTTAAGGCCGGGCGGCATTACGCTGGAGCAGCTCCGCAGCGTTCTGGGAACGGTGGAAATGGACAGCGCGGTGCTGCATCCGCTGAAGGAAGGCGTTCGCGCTTCTTCTCCCGGCATGAAGTATAAGCATTATTCTCCAAAAGCGAACGTAATTATCATTGACGGCAGTTTTCACGCATATAGAAATTATGTAAACAGCCACGGCGGCGACGGTACCGCGGCCCTCTGCTACAGCGGGGAGGACGCGGAGCTGACGGTTCCGACCGTCTGCTACGGCGGGGGAGAAGATTACGGGGAGNTATAGAAATTATGTAAACAGCCACGGCGGCGACGGTACCGCGGCCCTCTGCTACAGCGGGGAGGACGCGGAGCTGACGGTTCCGACCGTCTGCTACGGCGGGGAAGACGATTACGGCGAGCAGGCGCGCGAGCTTTTTGACGCGCTGCGCCGCCTTGACGAAATTCACGCGAAAACCGTTTACGCACGCTGCCCGGAGCCGAAAGGCGTGGGTCTTGCCGTTTATAACCGGCTGATCCGCGCGGCTGGATTTGAGGTGCTGCATCTTGACTGATCTGGTAATCGGACTGACCGGCCCGACGGGCGCCGGAAAATCGACCGTGGCCGCCGCCTTTCAGAAGGCGGGCTGCCTGATTGTGGACGCGGACCGGATTGCCCGCGAAACCATTGAGGACGAAAAATGCCTTGCGGCTTTAAAAGCCGAATTTGGGAATGATATTGTCGGGGAAGACAACCGGCTCAACCGTACTCTGCTGGCGCAGCGCGCCTTTGCCGATCAAAGAAGCACAGAGCGGCTGAATGCGATTACCCATCCGCTGATCAAGGAGGAAGTGATCCGTAAGATCGCCGAATATCGGCAACAAACGGCGAAGGCGATTATTCTGGACGCTCCTCTCCTTTTTGAAAGCGGATCCGATTCGCTCTGCACGACCTCTGTGGCCGTCACCGCGCCCGCCGAAGTTCGGCTTTACCGGATTGTAAACCGCGACTCCATCACGCCGGAACTGGCCAGAGCACGGATGAGCATGCAGCAGGACGACGCATATTATAGCTCCCGCGCACGGTATCAGCTTACCGGCACCATGAGTGACGAAGATATCCAAGAAAGAGTGAATCAGCTTTTGGAGAAAATTATCGGAGATTACGCATGAAACATTTTAAAAGAATTCTTCTGGCCTGCGCCGCGGCCGTCATTTTGTTGCTGATCGGTTATTTTGCCTTGAATCGGGGGTATACTTTTTTCATGAAAAGGGCGTATCCCCTTCAATATACACAGCTTGTGGCGAAAGAGGCGACAGCCAACCGGCTTGACCCTGCGCTGGTTTATTCCGTGATCAAGGCGGAGAGCAATTTTGACCCGAACGCCCGGTCGCACGCCGGGGCCGTCGGCCTGATGCAGATGACGCCGGATACCTTTGAGTGGGTGCAGACCAAGCTGAAAAGCGATACGAAATATGAGGAAGAGGACCTTTACGCGCCGGACATCAACATTCGTTACGGCTGCAAGCTTCTGGCCCTTCTGTTTGAGAGGTACAGCGAGAAGGCAACCGCCCTGAGCGCGTACAACGCCGGAATCGGTACGGTAAACACATGGCTGAAAAATCCGGATATTTCCAAAGACGGCGCCGTGCTTGACAGCATCCCCTACGAGGAAACGAGAAATTATGTGGACGCCGTCTTAAAGAATTATGCGAATTATAAAAAACTATATCAATTTAACAGCAAAGGAGAAACAATCGATGGCTAAGAAATATGAAAAAGACGAATTGAAAAAGCTGACGGAAGAGCTTTTGCTCAACCGGAAAAACGGCTATTTTCAAATGGAGGATGAGACGGTTAAAGAAGCCGATGATTTCTGCGAGGATTACAAAAAGTTTTTGGATCTTGCGAAAACAGAGCGCGAAGTGACCGTTTTTGCATTGAAGGCGGCTGAAAAGGCCGGATTTGTGCCCTTTGACCCTCAGAAAAAATATCAGGCGGGAGATAAGGTTTATTATAACAACCGCGGAAAGGCCGTGATCCTTGCAGTGATCGGCAAAAACGGCTGTAAAAACGGCGTGCGCATCGCCGCCGCCCATATCGATTCGCCAAGGCTTGATCTGAAACCCCATCCGCTTTATGAGAAAGACGACATTGCTTTCTTCAAATCCCATTATTACGGCGGAATCAAAAAATATCAATGGACCGCCATTCCTCTCTCCATGCACGGCCTTGCCGTACGCAAGGACGGCGTTTCCGTGGAAATCCGTATCGGCGAGGAGCCGGGCGAACCGCAGTTCTGTATAACCGATCTGCTTCCGCACCTCAGTGCCGAACAGATGGAGAAGAAGCTTTCCAAAGCGATCGAGGGCGAAAACCTGAACATCGTTTCCGGCAGCCGTCCCGTCCGGGCCGACGAAGGTGAAAATCTGGTAAAGCTGAACATTATGAAACTGATTCACGACAAATACGGGATGACCGAGGAGGATTTCGTCTCCGCGGATATTGAATTCGTACCGGCGTTCAAAGCTTCCGATATCGGTTTCGACCGCAGCATGATCGGCGCTTACGGCCATGACGACAGGGTCTGCGCTTATCCGGCTCTGATGGCCGCTCTGCAAGCCGGAACACCCGACAGCACCATCCTTACGGTTCTGGCCGACAAGGAGGAAATCGGCAGCGACGGAAACACCGGCCTGAACTCCCAGTTTATGCACTATTTCATTTCCGATCTGGCTCATGCCGAGGGGCTGGAAGCAAGGCATGTTTTGAGTAAATCCAAATGCCTTTCCGCCGATGTGACGGCTGCGTATGACCCGAACTACGCCAGCGCATACGAGCCGACCAATTCCTGCTATATCAACGACGGTGTCGGTATGGCCAAATACACCGGTTCCAGAGGAAAGAGCGGCTCCAGTGAGGCGTCTGCGGAATTCGTCGCCGAGGTCAGAAACATTTTTGAGCAGAACGACGTGCTGTGGCAGATCGGCGAGCTGGGCAAGGTGGACGGCGGCGGCGGCGGAACCGTTGCGTTATACATTGCCAATTTGAATGTGGATGTTCTCGACGTCGGCGTTCCGGTTCTTTCGATGCATTCTCCGTTTGAGATTGTAGCGAAACTGGACGTCTATATGACCTATAAGGGAATCAAGGCTTTTTACGAGGCAAGCTGAAAAAAACACCGTTATCCGGAGACAGGAGGGCTGACATGAACCCGCTTTTATCGCCGCTTAGAAAAAGCACGGCTGTTTTTTGCGCCTTGCTGGCGCTGACGGCCTGTGCGGGCATCCTTGCGGCCTGCCGCTCGGGTTCTCCGGAAAAACCGGCTTCCGCTGCGGAAAGCCTCCCGGCTGTTTCAGAAGGGAAAACCGGGGAAGAGGACTCGTTTTCCTCCCGGTCCGCCGCACAGGAAAGCATCGAAGCGGACCTTGAAACGATCCTGTCCTCTCCCTTGTCCGGCTCCGCACCGAACGATTATATCAGTGCGCATCGGCAGGAGTATGAAAATATTCTCAAACAGGGGGATACGGCGCTTACCTATCTGCTCGCAGAATTCAAAAGCGGCAGATCAGATGGGCTTCGCGGCGAGATCATGAAAGCGATTTGCGTTGATCTGCTCGGCGACAGAAACAATGTGCAGGAGGGCAGCTTTCAGACGGCGCGGGAATGGTACGAAAAGCTGGATCCTTATGAGCCGGCCTCTCTGCCCAAAAAGGAATATTGGGAAACAACGAATGACCGCAATCTTGATTTTGTTTATACAGCGGCCATGGACCGGTACGCTTCTCAAAAAGATGATACTGTCACCATTGCCGCTCCCGTCCTTTACGGGAGCGAGACGCAGGGGACGACGGTCACGGTTTTTGCCACGGTGCTGGTTAAGGATTTTCAGGTGCTTGGCGATACTGTGACGAATACGGGCGGAGCGGTGATTCCCGCGGCGATTACGGGAACCGTTGGCAGCGACGGAAAAATTTCCGCCTGCACGGCGTATACGCAGGCGAAGGACGGAAGCTACTGGGCGTCGTCCATCAGGGAGTTCTGCGGAACGCATCACGACGTTGCGGAAAAGATGATTTCCCGGTATTCCGCGGAAGATTATGAAACTCTGCTCAAAAAGAATTTACAGGCGTATCTGAAATCGATTGATATCAGCCCTAAGTATTACAGCGATTCCGTTGAGAAAATCAGCTTTGCGGATTATCTCTCGGGCGATTGAGACCTTACAAGAATAAAAACAGCCTGACACTGTGGGGACACAGGTCAGGCTGTTTTTGTATCTTTCAGATATAAAAATCTCAGGCTTTTTTGAGGCTGAACGGATGGCTTACAGCGTACATTTTTCGATTCCGCTGAACACAATGCCGCGGGATGCGTCCAGCGTGACCGTCGTGCCGCTCTTTAAAATCTGTACCGCGTTTTCCGCAGCGACGATCACCGGCTTGTCCAGTGTCAGCCCGACAATCGCCGCGTGCGAGTTCATTCCGCCGAATTCGGTGATGATCCCCGCCGCGCTTTTTATGATACGGAGAATTTTGTTGCTGGTCTGCGGAATGACGAGGATGTCGCCGTCCTTAAAATTTTTCAGAGCTTCGTCCTCGTCGGCACAGACGCACAGGTTGCCGCAGACGGCGCCTTTGGTAACGCCGATGCCGGATACCAGCACGTCGCCGACCAGCTGGACCTTCAGAAGATTGGTGGTGCCGGAAACGCCGAGTGGCACACCGGCGGTAATCACCGCGAGGTCTCCGTTTTTGACAAGCCCTTGATTGCGGGCAACGTCGACTACGTGGTCGAACAGCTCGTCGGTGTTGTCTTTTTCATCCATCATAATCGGCACAACGCCCCAGGAAAGATTCATCTGGCGCTGGACGGTAGGGTCGGTGGTCCCGCTGATGATCGGGCATTCCGGACGGTACTTGGAAATCATGCGGGCGGTTCTGCCGGATTTTGTCACGGTCATGATCGCGACCGCGCCGAGGTCCTGGGCGGTTGTACAGGTTGCGTGGGAGATTGCGGAGGTAACGTTGGGCTGTTCGGTAAAATCACGTTTTTCAAAACGGCCCTTGTAATCAATATCGCGTTCGGTGCGCTCCGCAATGGTCGCCATAGTTTTCAAAGACTGAATCGGGTAGTTCCCCGCGGCGGTTTCGCCGGAGAGCATGATGGCGCTGGTTCCGTCGTAAATGGCGTTTGCGACGTCGGTAGCTTCCGCACGCGTCGGACGCGGATTCTTGATCATGGAATCCAGCATCTGGGTCGCCGTAATGACCTGCAGGCCGGCATTGTAAGCCTTTTTGATCAGCTTTTTCTGGATGACGGGGATTTCCTGAAGCGGAATTTCTACGCCGAGGTCGCCTCTGGCGACCATGATGCCGTCCGATACCCGAATAATGTCGTCAATATTTTCCACACCGTCGGAATTTTCAATTTTGGCAATGATACGGATTTTATGGCAGTTATGTTTCTCCAGTTCCGTTCTCAGTTCGATAATGTCTTTTGCGCTGCGCGTAAAGGAAGCGGCGATAAAGTCAAAGTCCTCCCGCACGGCGAAAGCAATATCTTCCTTGTCCTTTTCGCTGATAAACGGAAGGGAAAGATTGATGCCCGGTACGTTGATTCCCTTATGGGCCGAAATGGTCCCGCCGTTGACGACGCTGCAGTGGATGTCGGTTTCGGTGCAGGAAAGTACTTTCAGTTCGATCAGGCCGTCGTCGATCAGAATTCTGGCCCCGGTGGAAACCTCCAGCGGAAGACGCGCGAAAGTGATGGAAGCAATGGTTTCGTCACCGACAATATCCCGGCTGGTCAGCGTAAAGTTTTCCCCGGTTTTCAGTGTGATTTTCGGCTGATTAAAGTCCCTGACACGGATTTCAGGCCCTTTGGTGTCGAGCAGAAGCGCGACGGGAATCTTGAGTTCGCTGCGCAGCTTTTTTACGGCGTCCGCGCGCACCTTCTGTTCCGCAGAGGTCTGATGGGAGAAGTTCAGTCGGGCGACATCCATGCCGGCGAGCATCAGCTGCCGCAGTACGTCGATATTATCTGTCGCAGGGCCGAGAGTACATATGATTTTGGTTTTTCTCATGTTCTAAGACTCCAATCCTAACGTAAAAATAGAAATCAAAAATTTTACCCAGTGTATATGATATTATATTTATCACCATAAATCAAATGAATTGTCAGATATTGTATACAAGCCTGAAATTGAGAAAGCGGTTGAAATTATTTGATTTAAGTTATACAATGATATCATGATAAAAAGGCTGCCGGTTTCCCCTGCGCAAAGGAAAATCGGTTTGATGGATTGCGGTAAAACGAACCGTAGGAAAGGGGGCGGCTCATTGCGCAGACGCGGAGAAAAGATAGTGAAAAGCCGCACCGGCTGGCGGAATGCCGATCAGGTGCGAAAAATAAAAATCGTTATGACCGTCATTGCGGTTATCGTCTGTATTTCGGTTGCCTCGGGGGCCATTCTGGTGTGGGTCCAGCTCAAGAATCCGTTTACGAAACCGGCGTCCGCTTCGGTTTCCAGCATGTCCGAAGAAGCCTCTTCCAAAAGTGGGGCGCTGCCTGTCTACGACGATTCCTATAATCTGGTGGTGGTAAACGCGTCCACTCCGCTCAAGTCCGATTTTCAGGTTCAGTCAGATCAGTTGGAGGGAATCACCGTAGATGCCAGAATCCTTCCCGCGCTCCGGAAAATGATGGACGATGCGAAGTCCGCGGGATGTCCCCTGAAGCTGACAAGGGGCTATGTGGACGCAAAGGAGCAGGACAAGCTCTTCGCCGCCGCCGTACAGGATCTGGTGAAGAATCAGGGATTTACGCAGGTGAGGGCGGAAAATCAGGTGCAGAATACCGTCGGGCGCGGAGGGTACAATGAAAATCAGACCGGCATGGCGGTGGAGTTTGCGGCGGAGGGCGAGGCCGCGGGTACTGATTTTTCCGCTACCCCGCAGTATAAATGGCTTGTCAAGAACAGCGTGCAGTACGGTTTCGTGCTGCGGTACACCGGAGCAAAGGCCGCGATCACCGGTGTGGCGTCCAACCCGCGTCATTTTCGGTATGTCGGCGGCGGCAACGCCGTAAAGATGCGGGAATATTCCATGTGCCTGGAAGAGTTTGAGGCGTATATCCGCAAGCAAAGTCCGAAATAAGCAGAAATATTCCTGAAATATGATTTTTTACTTGCAATTTGGGAATCTCTATGGTAAAATTCAAATGTTAAGTTGCAGTTTGGTTGAAAGAGGTGACAGGTAATGAAGGAAAATATACATCCCAAGTATAAAGAAACTACGATCACATGCGCATGCGGGAATGTTATAAACACAAAATCCACGAAGGAAAACATCCGCGTTGAAATATGCTCCAAGTGCCACCCGTTCTTTACAGGTAAGCAAAAGCTTGTTGATACAAGCGGACGTGTTGATATGTTTAAGAAGCGTTACGGTATGGGCAAGTAATTGACAGATTGAGTTTTCTTGGATTAGCTTAGGCGGCGCAGGCTTTCTGCGCCGCTTATTTTTTGTGGAGGATGCCCGTGGTTGAATATCGAACGGTTGAAAAGGAGGCCCTTTCAGAATTTGTGGAGAGGCGCTCGCGCTTTATCGGCTGCGTAAAGCCTGTAAAAACCGAGGAAGAGGCGGTTTCATTCATCAATTCCGTAAAATCCAAAAACTGGAACGCGTCCCATAACGTCTACGCGTACTCGCTCCGTCAGGGGCAGATCAGGCGCTATTCGGACGACGGCGAGCCGCAGGGCACGGCGGGGATCCCGGTGCTGGACGTGCTGGTGAAATCCGAGGTGGTGGATACGGCGATCGTCGTCACCCGGTATTTCGGTGGAATCCTCCTCGGCGCCGGGGGCCTTGTGCGGGCTTATTCCCACGGAGCGTCCATCGCACTGGAGCAGGCCGGAATCATTACGATGAGAAGCTGCCTGACGGTCGAGGTCTGCTGCGATTACAATCAGTACGGCAGAGTAAGCGCGCTGATACCGGAAAGCGGCGGGACGGTGGACAATGCGGAGTTTACCGACTCTGTAAGGCTATCTTTTCATATAGGCGACGAAGATATGCGCTCCTTTGAGCAAAAACTGGCCGACGCCACCTGCGGTCAGTGCAAAACGGAGGTCACAGGAGAAAAGTTTTTTAAATTTTCCTGAGAATTGAAGGGATTTTGTATAATCCTGCGTATATCTATATGAAACCCAAAGAATATAGAAAAACAGGCGGTGGTATGATGACGGTCCGTGAACGTACACAGGAGATTGAAGAACAAACCCTTTCGTCCTATGCCGCACTTTCCAGGAATACGCTGGGCAGGGATGTTCCCGAGGAGGAGTGCGATCTGCGCACGCCCTATCAGCGGGACCGGGACAAAATCCTTCACTGCAAATCTTTTCGCCGGCTGAAGCATAAGACGCAGGTGTTTCTTTCCCCGGAAGGCGACCACTACCGCACGCGCCTGACCCACACGCTGGAGGTTTCCCAGATCGCCCGCACCATAGCAAGGGCGCTCCGGCTGAACGAGGATCTGACGGAGGCGATTTCCCTCGGCCATGATCTGGGGCATACGCCGTTTGGCCACGCGGGGGAACGGGCGCTGGATCAGCTTTGTCCCGGCGGGTTCCGCCACTACGAGCAAAGCGTGCGCATCGTGGAAAAGCTTGAGAAAAACGGCGCCGGCCTCAATCTGACAAAAGAGGTGCGCGACGGAATCCTGTGCCACACCAAGGGCAGGGAGGCAATGACGCTCGAGGGAAGAGTAGTCCGTACGGCGGACCGGATTGCCTACATAAATCACGATATGGACGACGCCGAGCGGGCGGGGGTACTGCTGGAAAGCGATATTCCGAAAGATATCAAATCCGTTTTGGGCGGACGGCGGACGGAGAGAATCGATACCCTGGTCCATTCCGTCGTGGAAAACAGCCGGAACGGGGAAATCAGAATGGACCCGAGGGTTCAGGAGGCTTTTGACAGGCTGCACGATTTTATGTCTGAGTCCGTCTATCTGAATCCCTACGCAAAGGCGGAAGAGAAAAAGGTTCCGAATCTGATCGGCACGCTGTACAGCTATTATCTGCAGCGGCCCGAGCGTTTCCCGCCGGATATGTGCCTGATTGCGGAGCAGGACGGAACCGAGCGCGCCGCATGCGATTATATTGCGGGGATGACCGATCATTTTGCGGTCCAGCTGTTTCAGGATATTTATGTGCCGAAATCCTGGAAATTGTAAATTTTAATAAAAATGAGGTGACGATATGCCATTGCCGGAAGCTTTTATGCAGGAGTTAAAGGCGCGCTGCGAAATATCCGAAGTCGTCGCTTCTTATGTCAATCTCAGGCACAGCGGCAGGAATCTGGTCGGACTTTGTCCTTTTCACAATGAAAAGACGCCGTCCTTTAACGTGTATCCGGAAAACGGTTCGTTTTACTGCTTTGGCTGCGGTGCGGGAGGCGACGTCATTACGTTTGTCCGCCGCATTGAAAATCTGGATTACATGGAGGCGGTTCGCTTTCTGGCGCAGCGCGCCGGGCTTCAAGTGCCGGAAAACCAGGTCGACGACGGCATGGCCAGGCTGCGGGCGCGCATTCTGGAAATCAACCGCGAGGCCGCGCGGTACTATTATTCAATATTAAATTCGGAGCAGGGGAAGGCGGGCATGGATTATCTGAACCGTCGTGCCCTGTCGCCCGCCACGGTTCGCCATTTTGGGCTGGGGTACGCTCCGGCTTCCCGTTACTCGCTGGTGGGATGTCTGGAGAAAAAGGGCTACACGCAGAACGAAATGATTCTGGCCAATGTCGCTTTTAAAGGCCGGTCGGGACAAGCTGTTGACCGCTTTTTTTCACGGGTGATATTCCCCATCATTGATCTGAGGGGGAACGTGATTGCCTTCGGCGGCCGAGTGCTGACCGATGAAAAGCCGAAATATCTCAATACTTCGGACACGCCTGTGTTCAATAAAGGCAATTTTCTGTTCGCGCTGAATTTTGCCAAAAACAGCGGCACCGAGCAGCTGATCCTGTGTGAGGGCTACATGGACGTGATTTCCATGCATCAGGCCGGGTTCACCAACGCGGTCGCCACGCTGGGCACGGCGCTGACGCCGAATCAGGCCCGCCTGATGGCGCGGTATACGAAAGAAGTGGTTCTTTCCTACGATTCGGACGAAGCGGGGCAGAAGGCGACCGCGCGCGCCATCCCGATTCTGCGCGAGGCGGGACTGCTGGTGAAGGTGCTTACGATTTCCGGAGGAAAAGACCCGGACGAATACATACGATCGAACGGCCAGAACGGCCGGGTGAAATTCAAGCAGCTGATTGACGCCAGCGGAAACGACGTAGAATACCGTTTGCAGAAAATCCGGCAGGGCTGCAACATTCAGACGCCGCAGGGCAGGGTGGATTACCTCACGGGTGCTTCCACGGTGCTGGCCACGCTGGACAACCGGATTGAGCAGGAGGTATACGCGGGAAAGCTTGCGGAGGAAATCGGAATTGAGCGTACGGCCATTTTGCAGCAGGTACAGAAGAACCGCTCGAAACTGAAAAAAAATCAGGAGCAAAAGGCATTCAAAGCGTTCCAGCAGCAGTCGGCGGGTGTTCGCGACAGCATTAACCCCGAAAAAGTGCAGCATTTAAGGGCTGCAAGCGCGGAAGAGGCGCTGATTGCGTATATTGTTCAATACCCTGAGAACGCTATAGCAGTAGAAAGGCTTTTGCCGGCCGAAAAATTTGCGACGACGTTTAACCGCCGTGTATATGGGACAATAATGGAAAGAATTAGGAATGCGAAGGCGGTCAGCCTTACAGATATAGCGGAAGAGTTCTCCATGGAGGAGATTTCTTCCATTGCCAAGATTTTTGCGAAATTTCACGGTGTTTCCGTTACGATGCGGGACGCAGAGGAATATATCGATGTTATTCAGCAGGAATATGAAAAAATGAGCGTAGAAAACGTAAATTCAGCAGAGCCGCAGGAGATACAGGATTACCTGCAAAAGCTGAGGTCACAGAAGAAATAGGGGGACTAATTTATGGGAGCACCGGACAAGAAAACAGTGATCAGGGAATTAATCGAGCAGGGAAAGAGCAAAGGACAGCTTTCGACTAAGGAAATTCTGGACGCGATCGGAGAACTGGACTTTGAACCCGAGCAGATCGAAAAATTCTATGATACGCTGGAAGCGCAGGGTGTGGAAATTATTGAGGATTTTGCCGACGTAGCGCTGGAAGACATTGACTTCAACACGCAGGTGGACGAAAACGAAGACATGGAATCTGCGCTCAGCACGGAAGGAATTGCGATCGACGACCCTGTCAAGGTTTACCTGAAAGAGATCGGCCGGGTTCCCCTTTTGACGCCGGAGGAGGAAATCGACCTTGCCATTCGCATTTCCGACGGGGACGAGACCGCAAAAAAGCGCCTTTCCGAAGCGAACCTCCGCCTGGTCGTCAGCATTGCGAAGCGCTATCTGGGGCGCGGTATGCAGTTCCTGGACCTGATTCAGGAAGGAAACTTAGGTTTGATTAAGGCGGTAGAAAAATTCGATTACTCCAAGGGCTTTAAATTTTCCACCTACGCGACGTGGTGGATCCGTCAGGCGATTACCCGCGCCATTGCCGACCAGGCAAGGACCATCCGAATCCCGGTTCACATGGTGGAAACCATTAATAAGGTAAAGAAGGTCTCCAGCCAGCTTCTGCACACCAACGGTCACGAGCCGACCGCCGATGAGATTTCCGAAGAGCTGGATATGCCGGTGGACAAAGTGCGTGAAATCATGCGCGTCGCACAGGAGCCGGTTTCCCTGGAAACGCCGATCGGCGAGGAAGAGGACAGCCATCTCGGCGACTTTATTCCGGATGACGACGCCCCGGCGCCGGCGGACGCCGCTTCCCACACGCTTTTGAAGGAACAGCTTGCCGATGTGCTCGACACGCTGACCCCCAGGGAGGAAAAGGTGCTCCGTCTGCGCTTTGGCCTGGAGGATGGCCGTTCCCGCACTTTGGAGGAAGTCGGAAAGGAATTTAATGTTACCAGAGAGCGTATCAGACAGATTGAGGCGAAGGCCCTGCGCAAGCTGCGCCATCCGAGCCGCAGCAAAAAGCTGAAAGATTTCCTGGATTAAAGGGGATGACTGCAATGGTCATGACACTGGAAGCCGATTACGCCGTCAGAATTGTGGAAATGCTGGCGGTATCCAATCAAAAAATAGATGCGAGGTCCATTTCCGACCAGGCCCACGTACCTTTGCGGTTTGCGCTGAAAATTCTGCGCAAGCTGGTGGCGGGCGGTCTGATCGTCTCGTACAAGGGAGCGCACGGCGGCTATATGCTTGCGCGGGAACCCGGCAAAATCACCCTGCGGGAAGTGATTGAGTCGGTCGAAGGCCCGTACATGATCAGCCGATGCCAGCAGGACGAGTACGCCTGCCAGCACAACACCTGCTGTAAGGTTCATCAGATCTACGACGAGATTTCGTCCATTGTACGTAAAAAACTGGACTCCTATACCTTTGATTCCCTCAGCAATGGCGATACAGGCGATATCATGGGGAAAAAAGGGGAAAAATGAACATAAAAAAATCCGGCGGCTGTTTAGTCGTCGGATTTTTACCATTTAAATAATAAATTTGTAAAACATAGCTTGACAAACACAATATATTGTAATAAAATAATATACTGCATCATCATGGAAACATATACTCACGTCTATCTTGCTCTATCATATCACAACAATTTCAAAAAGGCAAGAGGTTCCCATGAAAACCTTCCAAAAGGGGAGATGGATGCAGCTTATTTTTGTGCTTTATTTCTTGCGAAGATGGTAAATATATGAATGGAGTGATCGAGCCAATGGTGAATGTCAAACCGGTGCAAGTAGGCAAAAATGTTCGCATGAGCTTCGCGCGTATTGATGAAGTCTTGGACATGCCAAACCTGATCGAGGTACAGAAGAATTCCTATCGGTGGTTTCTTGACGAAGGCCTCAAGGAGGTTTTCAAGGATGTTTCCGGAATTACTGACTATACCGGCAATCTTGTGCTGGACTTTGTGAATTACAAACTGGACGACGACAAACCGAATTACAGTGTGGAAGAATGCAAAGAGCGTGACGCTACCTATGCGGCTGCTCTGAGGGTTACCGCCCGCCTGCTCAACAAGGAAAGCGGGGAAATAAAAGAATCCGAGGTTTTCATGGGCGACTTTCCGCTCATGACGGACAGCGGCACTTTTGTTATCAACGGCGCGGAACGCGTGATTGTTTCCCAATTGGTCCGTTCACCCGGCGTTTATTATAAAATGGAATATGACAAGACGGGCAAGGAGCTGTTCAGCTCCACCGTTATCCCGAACCGCGGCGCGTGGCTGGAATATGAGAACGACGCCAACGACGTTTTCTATGTCCGTATCGATAAAAACAGGAAAATTCCGGTAACGGTCTTTGTCCGCGCGCTCGGCCTTGGAACCGACGAAGAAATCCGCGAATATTTCGGCGACGACGACCGTATGAACGCCACTATTGAAAAGGATCCCTGCAAAAACACCGAAGAGGCTCTTTTTGAAGTATACAGAAAATTAAGGCCAAGCGAACCGCCGACGATTGAGAGTGCTCAGTCCCACATCAACGGTTTGTTCTTTGATGCCCGCCGCTACGATCTTTCCCGTGTCGGCCGCTACAAATATAATAAGAAGCTGAATCTTGCCGGACGCATCATCGGCCAGAAGCTTTCCCGTCCCATTGTCAACCCGCTTACCGGCGAGCTGATGGCGGAAGCGGGTGAAATTCTTTCTCACGACAAGGCGCATGGAATTGACGATGCAGGCGTGTCCATCGCGTTCGTCAATGTCAACGAGCGTGAGGTAAAGGTAATTTCCAACGGCATGGTTGACATCAACAAATTTGTCGGGTTTGACGCGAAAGCCGAATGCGGGATCAACGAGAGAGTGCGTTTCAGCGTGCTGGCTGAAATTCTGGATTCCTGTTCTTCGGACGAGGAACTGAAGGAGACCATTAAAACCAGAGCGGATGAGCTGATTCCAAAGCACATCATCATCGACGATATTTTTTCTTCGATCAACTATATGAACTGCCTGGCCGTGGGCCTTGGCAATCTCGACGATATCGACCATCTGGGAAACCGCCGTATCCGTTCGGTCGGCGAACTGCTTCAAAATCAGTTTAGAATTGGTTTTTCCAGACTTGAGCGCGTTATACGTGAAAGAATGACATTGCAGGCACAGGATTTGGAAGTCCTGACCCCTCATTCCTTAATCAATATCCGTCCTGTTGTGGCGGCGATCAAGGAATTCTTCGGCTCCTCCCCGCTGTCGCAGTTCATGGATCAGACGAACCCGCTTGCGGAGCTGACGCATAAGCGCCGTCTTTCCGCCCTGGGTCCCGGCGGCCTGTCGAGAGACCGCGCGGGCTTCGAAGTCCGTGACGTTCACTACAGCCACTACGGACGCATGTGCCCGATTGAAACGCCGGAAGGTCCAAACATCGGACTGATTTCCTATCTGGCGACCTTTGCCAGAATCAATGAGTACGGCTTTATTGAAGCGCCGTTCCGCCGCGTGGACAGAGCGACCGGCTGCGTCACCCGTGAAGTAATCTATATGACCGCGGATATTGAGGACGATTATATCGTTGCGCAGGCGAACGAACCGCTCGACGAGCAGGGACGCTTCAAAAATGCCAAGGTCAACGCCCGTTACCGCGACGAGTTCCTTGAAATCGAGCGCGAAAAAGCGGACTATATGGACGTTTCGCCGAGGATGGTTGTTTCCGTCGCCACCGCGATGATTCCCTTCCTGGAAAACGACGACGCCAACCGTGCGCTGATGGGTTCCAACATGCAGCGGCAGGCGGTTCCGCTTCTGAAAACCGAATCTCCGATCGTCGGGACCGGCATGGAATATAAAGCCGGCGTCGACTCCGGCGTATGCGTGATCGCCAGACACTCCGGCGTTGTCCGCAGCGTAAGCGCGGATGAAATCCGGGTGACCTGTGACGACGGCAGCGTCGACGTTTACCATGTTACTAAGTTTATGCGTTCCAACCAGGGAACATGTATCAATCAGGTTCCCGTTGTCGATGTCAACCAGAGAGTGGAAGCCGGTTCCGTCATTGCCGACGGTCCCGCGACCAAGGACGGCGAAATCAGTCTGGGCAAAAACGCCCTGATCGGCTTCATGACATGGGAAGGCTACAACTACGAGGATGCTGTTCTCATCAGCGAAAAGATTGTCCGCGACGATGTTTACACATCCATTCATATTGAAGAATACGAAATTGAATCCAGAGACACGAAGCTCGGGCCGGAGGAAATCACAAGGGATATTCCGAACGTCAACGAGGATCTGCTTCACGATCTGGACGAAAGCGGAATCATCCGCATCGGCGCCGAGGTGCGTGCCGGTGATATTCTTGTCGGTAAGGTCACGCCGAAGGGCGAGACGGAGCTGACTGCCGAAGAGCGCCTGCTGCGCGCCATCTTCGGTGAAAAGGCCAGAGAGGTGAGGGACACTTCTCTGAGAGTGCCTCACGGCGAATACGGCATTGTGGTCGACGTAAAGGTATTTACCCGCGAAAACAGCCACGACGAGCTAAGCCCCGGTGTCAACAAGGTTGTCCGCTGCTATATTGCCCAGAAGCGTAAAATTTCCGTGGGCGATAAGATGGCCGGCCGCCACGGCAACAAGGGCGTTGTTTCCCGTATCCTTCCGGTGGAAGACATGCCGTTCCTTCCGGACGGCACCCCGCTCGACATTGTTCTGAATCCGTTGGGCGTTCCTTCCCGTATGAATATCGGACAGGTGCTTGAGGTTCACCTCGGCTATGCCGCAAAGGCGCTCGGCTGGAAGATCATGACCCCGGTATTCGACGGTGCGCATGAAGACGACATTGTCGAATGCTTTAAAAAGGCCGGCATCAGCGAGGATGGCAAGACCATTCTGAAGGATGGCCGTACCGGAGAGTTCTTTGACAACCCGGTTACCGTCGGCATTATGTATTACCTGAAACTGCATCATCTGGTTGACGATAAAATCCATGCCCGTTCCACCGGACCTTACTCCCTTGTCACGCAGCAGCCTCTGGGCGGTAAAGCGCAGTTCGGCGGCCAGCGTTTCGGCGAAATGGAAGTCTGGGCGCTGGAAGCTTACGGCGCGGCGTATACCCTGCAGGAAATTCTTACCGTCAAGTCCGACGACGTCGTGGGCCGCGTAAAGACCTACGAAGCGATCGTGAAGGGCCAGAACATTCCGAAGCCGGGCGTTCCGGAATCGTTTAAGGTTCTGATTAAAGAACTGCAGTCCCTGGGCCTTGACGTCAAGGTGCTGAACCAGAACAACGAGGAAATCGATCTGAAGCAGAACTTTGACGATGACGACGACATGGGCTTCAATCCTTCGGACGAAAGCTTTGACGAGCCGAATGTTGCGGATGACCTTGAAGGCTATTCGGTGGAGGACTCGGATGACGACGAAAGCCTGTTTGACGACGTGGACGACTATATTGAAGACGACACCAGCGATGACAGTGATGAGGAAGATGAATTTGATAAGGACGAACCCTTTGACCTTAATTCTGACGGCAGCGACGAAATATAATAGAATGGGGTTGCAATATGGAATTTAATGTTTTTGAATCAATCAAGATCGGACTTGCTTCACCGGAAAAAATCAGAGAATGGTCCCATGGCGAAGTAAAAAAACCGGAAACGATCAATTATCGTACCCTCAAGCCCGAACGCGATGGTCTTTTCTGTGAACGTATCTTCGGGCCCCAAAAGGACTGGGAATGCCATTGCGGAAAGTATAAGAGAATTCGCTATAAAGGGAAGATCTGCGAACGCTGCGGTGTTGAGGTCACCCGGGCGAAGGTTCGCCGCGAGCGCATGGGCCACATCGAACTGGCCGCTCCTGTTTCCCACATCTGGTATTTTAAGGGGATTCCGTCCCGAATGGGACTGATCCTTGATATATCCCCCCGTATGCTGGAAAAGGTCCTGTATTTCGCACTGTATATCGTAACGGACCCCGGCAACGTCCGCGAGCTGCAGAAAAAGCAGCTTCTGAACGAAAAAGAGTACCGCGATATGCGTGAAAAGTATGAAGACGACTTTGAAGCCAGCATGGGCGCCGAAGCGATCAAAAAGCTTCTGACGGAAATCGACCTCGACGTTGTTTCCGAAGAGCTCAAGTCGGAGCTTGCCGGCGCTTCCGGCCAGAAGCGTGTCCGCATTCTGAAACGTCTGGAAGTGATCGAAGCCTTCCGCCTTTCCGGCAACCGTCCGGAATGGATGATCCTCGATGTGGTTCCGGTCATTCCGCCGGATATCCGTCCGATGGTACAGCTCGACGGCGGCCGTTTCGCGACGTCCGACTTGAACGACCTCTACCGCCGTGTAATCAACAGAAACAACCGCCTGAAAAGGCTTTTGGAGCTTGGCGCTCCGGATATCATTGTCCGCAACGAAAAGCGCATGCTGCAGGAAGCCGTCGATGCCCTGATCGACAACGGCCGCCGCGGCCGTCCGGTAACCGGACCGAACAACCGTCCGCTGAAATCCCTTTCCGACATGCTGAAAGGCAAGCAGGGACGTTTCCGCCAGAACCTTCTGGGCAAGCGCGTCGACTATTCCGGCCGTTCCGTTATCGTGGTAGGCCCGGAGCTGAAAATGTACCAGTGCGGCCTTCCTAAGGAAATGGCGCTGGAGCTGTTCAAGCCCTTTGTCATGAAACGCCTTGTGGAAACCGGCGCCGCCGGAAACATCAAGGCCGCCAGAAAAGCGGTGGAGCGCGCGAAGCCCGAGGTTTGGGATGCGCTGGAAATCGTCATCAAGAACCACCCGGTCCTGCTGAATCGTGCGCCTACGCTGCACAGACTCGGTATCCAGGCGTTTGAGCCGGTGCTGGTTGAGGGCCGTGCCTTAAAGCTGCATCCGCTGGCCTGTACGGCTTACAACGCGGACTTCGACGGCGACCAGATGGCTGTTCACGTTCCGCTTTCCGCAGAAGCGCAGGCTGAGGCCCGCTTCCTGATGCTGGCTGCCGGCAACCTGCTCAAGCCTTCCGACGGACGCCCCGTTACCGTTCCTACACAGGACATGGTGCTGGGTTCCTATTACCTCACTTTGGAAAAGGATGGGGAACTCGGCGAAGGCAAAATATTCAGAGACTATAATGAAGCCATTATGGCTTATGATTCCAAGACCGTCGGCCTTCACGCAAAGATCAAGGTCCGCAGAACCATGGAAATCAACGGGGAAGAGATTTCCCGGTTGGTGGACACCACCGTTGGCCGTATGATCTTCAACAGGCCGATTCCGCAGGATCTGGGCTACGTTGACCGTTCCAATCCGGATAACCTGTTTAAGTATGAAATCGATTTTCTGGTCGGCAAAAAGCAGCTGGGCGTCATTATCGATAAGTGTATCAAAGCGCACGGCACCGCCCAGACGGCCGACGTTCTGGACAGCATCAAATCGCAGGGCTATAAATATTCCACCCTGAGCGCGATCACGGTCGCTGTCAGCGACGCAACGATTCCGCCGGAAAAGAAACAGATCATTGACGCTGCCGAAAAGCAGATCGATACCGTTGACGGCCAGTTCAAGATGGGTCTTCTTTCCGACGGTGAGCGTTACAACGCGGTTCTGAAAACCTGGGCAAAGGCAACGGAGGATGTTTCCGTTGCGCTGCAGAAAAACCTGAACCGCTACAACCCGATTTTCATGATGGCGGATTCCGGAGCCCGTGGTTCCATGAGCCAGATTCGTCAGCTGGCCGGTATGCGCGGACTGATTGCCAACACATCCGGTAAAACCATTGAAATTCCGATCAGGGCCAACTACCGTGAGGGCCTGAACATTTTGGAATACTTTATTTCCTCCCGCGGCGCCAGAAAGGGCTTGGCGGACACCGCTCTGAGAACGGCCGACTCCGGTTACCTGACCCGCCGCTTGGTCGACGTTTCCCAGGATGTCATCATTCGTGAGGACGACTGCGGCGCAACCGACGGCCTCGAGGTATACGACATCCGCGAAGGTAAGGAAGCGATCGAGCCCCTTCACGAGCGTCTGCTCGGAAGATATCTTGTCGAAGACTTTGTCGATGAGAAGACGGGGGAGGTCCTTGTTTCCAAGGATAAGCTGATGAACGACCAGGACGCCGATATCATTGTCAAGAGCGGCGTGGAACACATTAAGATCCGTTCCGTGCTGAACTGCTGTGCAAAGCACGGAGTCTGCAAGAAGTGCTACGGCGCGAACCTTGCGAACGGCCAGACGGTCGCGGTCGGCGAAGCGGTCGGAATTATCGCGGCGCAGTCCATCGGCGAGCCGGGCACACAGCTGACCATGAGAACCTTCCACACCGGCGGTGTCGCCAGCTCGGAGGATATTACACAGGGTCTTCCGCGTGTTGAAGAGCTTTTCGAAGGCCGCAAGCCGAAGCATCTTGCCATTATCAGTGAGATAGCCGGCTCGGTTTCTTTTGAGGAGATCAAGAAGAACCGCCATGTCGTTGTGACGAACTCCGAAACGGGCGATTCCAAGTCCTACCTGATTCCGTACGGCTCCCGCGTGATTGTCGCGGAAGGCCAGCAGATCAAGGCCGGAACAAGAGTGACCGAAGGCTCCGTCAATCCGCACGACGTTCTTGCAATCAGCGGCACCCACGCTGTTCAGGACTACCTTATTGAGGAAGTTCAGCGCGTTTACCGGATGCAGGGTGTTGATATCAACGATAAGCATATCGAAGTCATTGTCCGCCAGATGATGAAGAAGGTCAAGATCGAGGATTCCGGCGATACCACGCTTCTGCCGAGCTCGCTGATTGAGAAGGTGGAGCTGGAAACAGAGAACCAGGCCATCCGGGACCGTATCAAAAACGGCGAGCCGGACCTGAAGGAAGCTACCGCTTCACCGGTTCTGCTTGGTATTACAAAGGCTTCTCTCGCCACCGATTCCTTCCTGTCGGCCGCCTCCTTCCAGGAGACAACGCGTGTTCTGACCGACGCCGCGATCAAAGGCAAGGTCGACCCGCTGCTCGGACTGAAGGAAAACGTCATTATCGGCAAGCTGATTCCTGCCGGTACGGGCATGAAATGCTACAGCGACGTAAAGATCGAGCCCGTAAATCAAGACTTGACAAACGACGCGGTGTAGCCTTATAATAAACAATTGTGATGGTTTACTGATTGAGCGCTTCATTCCTGTTCTGAGGCTGACCCTTCAGGACAGGAATAAGTTGTTTAAAGATTATTTCACTGTTACGGCGGATATACTATATATTCGCTTAACATATAAAAATTGATGTGAGGAGGTGTCTTATGCCAACATTTAACCAGTTAGTCCATACGGGCAGAGAAGTTGCTGTAGTAAAGGCGAAAGCCCCTGCGCTTTTGAAAGGTTGGAATTCCAAGAAACGTGTTTCCATCGATCAGGATTCCCCGCAAAAACGTGGTGTCTGCACAACGGTAAAGACCGCAACTCCGAAGAAACCGAACTCCGCGCTCAGAAAGATCGCCAGAGTCAGGCTTTCCAACGGAATTGAAGTCAGTGCTTATATCCCCGGTGTCGGCCACAATCTTCAGGAACACAGTGTCGTGATGATCCGCGGCGGCCGTGTGAAGGACCTGCCTGGCGTGCGTTACCACATTATCCGCGGTACGCTTGACGCGCAGGGTGTAGCACAGCGTATGCAGGCTCGTTCCAAGTATGGCGCAAAGCGGCCGAAGGCCGGCGCGGCGAAAGCTGCGAAAAAATAAGGTAGTTTAAATTGACAGAAACCGAACGGCTGCATGTTTTAAACAGAATGCAGCGGCGTTTTTCATATAGAAACGCCTCTGTGTTGGCCACGGGAGTTTGTCGCTTTCGAGTACCTATGATATCATTCATGTGAAGGAGGGAAGTAAAGTGCCAAGAAGAGGTAATATCGCAAAACGTGACGTTTTGCCCGATCCACTGTATAATTCCAAGCTTGTAACACGTCTCGTCAATAATATTATGGTCGACGGTAAGAAGGGCGTAGCCCAGAAGATCGTTTATGGCGCATTTGATATTATCAACGAGAAAACAGGGAAAGAACCTTTGGAGGTTTTTGAGGCCGCTATGGAAAATGTTATGCCGGCTCTCGAAGTCAAGGCCCGCCGTGTCGGCGGTGCAACCTACCAGGTTCCTATGGAGGTTCGCCCTGAAAGAAGACAAACATTAGGCTTACGTTGGATAACCAACTATTCAAGACTTAGATCTGAGAAGACGATGAGAGAGAGACTTGCCGGTGAAATTCTTGATGCTGTAAATGGTGCTGGCGGCGCTGCCAAGAAGCGTGACGATACGCATAAGATGGCAGAGGCCAATAAGGCATTTGCTCATTACAGATGGTAATCCAACACATGTTGGTCTGTTACCTGAAATAGTGTACAAATCCCAACATTTCAGACTTTAAGGAGGAAACTATGCCAAGGCAGGTATCACTTGAATTAACCCGCAATATCGGTATTATGGCGCACATTGATGCCGGTAAAACAACAACAACTGAACGTATCCTGTATTACACAGGAATTAACCATAAGATTGGCGAAGTGCATGATGGTGCTGCGACCATGGACTGGATGGTGCAGGAGCAGGAGAGAGGTATTACCATTACCTCCGCTGCGACTACCTGCTTTTGGAAGGGCCACCGGATCAACATCATTGACACCCCGGGCCACGTTGACTTTACCGTAGAAGTTGAGCGTTCGCTGCGCGTGCTCGACGGTTCGGTAACGGTTTTCTGTGCCAAGGGCGGTGTTGAGCCGCAGTCGGAGACGGTTTGGCGTCAGGCTGAGGAATATCATGTCCCCCGTATGGCTTATGTAAATAAAATGGACATCATGGGCGCAGATTTCTTCCGTGTTGTCCAGATGATGAAAGATCGGCTAAAGTGCAATGCCGTGCCGATTCAGCTCCCCATCGGCAGCGAGGATACCTTTAAGGGCATCATCGATCTTGTCGATATGAAGGCTGATATTTACTACGACGATATGGGCAAGGACATGAAAGTGGAGGATATCCCGGAGGATATGCTCGAGCTTGCCAACCAGTATCACACCGAACTGATTGAGCATGTCGCGGAGCAGGACGATGCCCTGATGGAGAAGTACCTGAACGGGGAAACTCTCACGAAGGACGAAATCATATCTACAATCCGTAAATCCACGATTGCCAACCATATGGTTCCCGTCACCTGCGGTACTTCTTACAGAAACAAGGGCGTTCAAAAGCTTCTTGACGCTATCGTGGCTTATATGCCCGCGCCGACGGATGTTCCCGCTATCAAGGGTATGAATCCGGAAACCGGCGAGGAACAGGATTGCCATTCCAGCGATGACGAGCCTTTCGCCGCTCTGGCGTTTAAGATTGCCACAGACCCGTATGTCGGTAAGCTGTGCTTCTTCCGCGTCTACTCCGGCTCCATTCAGGCTGGCTCCAGCGTTTACAACTCGACCAAGGACAACAACGAACGTTTGGGCCGTATTCTTCAGATGCACGCCAATCACCGTCAGGATATCGACGTTGTTTATGCTGGTGATATTGCGGCTGCGGTTGGTTTGAAAAATACCACCACAGGTGATACACTCTGTGACGAAAAGCATCCGATTATTCTTGAATCCATGGAATTCCCGGACCCGGTTATTGAAGTCGCAATCGAGCCGAAGACAAAGGCCGGCCAGGAAAAAATGGGAATTGCCCTCGCAAAGCTTGCGGAAGAAGATCCTACCTTTAAGGCGTATACCAATGAGGAAACGGGTCAGACGATCATTGCGGGCATGGGCGAGCTTCACCTTGAGATCATTGTCGACAGACTTCTGCGTGAGTTCCATGTGGAAGCGAACGTCGGCAAGCCGCAGGTATCCTATAAGGAAACCATCCGCGGGAATGCGGATGTTGACACCAAGTATGCCCGTCAGTCCGGCGGCCGCGGCCAGTACGGTCATGTTAAGATCCGCATTGAGCCGAACCCGGGCAATGGCTACGAGTTTGTCAACGCCGTCGTCGGCGGTGCGATTCCGAAGGAATATATTCCGGCTGTTGATCAGGGTATTCAGGGCGCTATGCTCTCCGGTGTTCTCGCCGGCTATCCGGTAGTCGACACCAAGGTAACCCTTTACGATGGCTCTTACCATGAGGTTGACTCCTCCGAAATGGCGTTTAAGATTGCCGGTTCCATGGCTTTCAAAGAGGCTATGAGAAAGGCGAATCCGGTTATTCTGGAGCCAATTATGAAGGTTACCGTTACGGTGCCCGAGGAGTACATGGGCGATATCATCGGCGATTTGAACTCCCGCCGCGGCATGATCGAAGGCATGGATGCGATTCCGGGCGCACAGCAGATCAGAGCGCATGTTCCGCTTTCTGAAATGTTTGGCTACGCGACCGATATGCGTTCCAAGACACAGGGCAGAGGCCAGTACGTCATGGAACCCGCCACTTCTACGGAAGTGCCGAAGTCGGTTTCGGAAAACATTATTTCTTCACGCAACAAAAAGTGCGATTAACTTGTAAAATTACGCTTGATTTTTATTGATGTTATTGATAAAATGATAGGCATAGTTGAATCATTAAAATTATTATCGTATAAATAAAAAGGAGGAATTCCAATGGCAAAAGCAAAATTTGACAGATCCAAACCACACGTAAACATTGGTACTATCGGCCACGTTGACCATGGCAAGACCACGTTGACCGCGGCGATCACCAAGGTCCTTAACTTCAGCGGTGAGGCTGATTTCGTTGACTATGCAAATATTGATAAGGCTCCTGAAGAGAGAGAGCGCGGTATTACCATCAACACCGCTCACGTTGAGTATCAGACGGCTGCCCGTCACTATGCTCACGTTGACTGCCCAGGCCACGCCGACTATGTAAAGAACATGATCACCGGCGCTGCTCAGATGGACGGTGCTATCCTTGTTGTTTCCGCTGCTGACGGCCCGATGCCGCAGACCAGAGAGCATATCCTTCTGGCCCGTCAGGTTGGCGTGCCTTATATTGTTGTTTTCATGAACAAAGTCGACCAGGTTGACGATCCTGAACTCCTTGACCTTGTTGAAATGGAAATCCGTGACCTTCTGAACGAGTATGAGTTCCCGGGCGATGACACACCGATCATCCGCGGCTCCGCTCTTGTAGCGCTTGAGTCCAAATCTACGGATACGGATGCGCCGGAGTACAAATGCATTCATGAGCTGATGGACGCTGTTGACAGCTTCATTCCGACTCCTGAGCGTAAATCCGACCTTCCTTTCCTTATGCCTGTTGAAGACGTCTTCACCATTACCGGCCGTGGTACGGTCGCCACCGGTAGAGTCGATCGCGGCAGAGCTAAGGTCGGCGAAGAAGTTGAGATCGTCGGTCTGACCGAAGAGCGCAGAAAGTCTGTTATTACAGGTCTTGAAATGTTCAAAAAGACCCTTGACTTCGCAGAGGCCGGCGATAATGTCGGTGTTCTTCTCCGTGGTATCCAGAGAACAGAAATTGAGCGCGGCCAGGTTCTTGCAAAGCCGGGAACTATTCATCCGCACACAAAGTTCCGTGGCCAGGTTTACGTTCTGACCAAGGATGAAGGCGGCCGTCATACTCCGTTCTTCAACAACTATCGTCCTCAGTTCTATTTCAGAACCACAGACGTTACAGGTGTTATCTCCCTGCCGGAAGGCACTGAGATGTGTATGCCCGGCGATAACGTCGAAATGGACGTTGAGCTGATCACTCCTATCGCTATTGAAGAGGGCCTCCGCTTCGCTATCCGTGAAGGCGGCCACACAGTTGGCTCCGGCGTTGTTATCAAGATCAACGCTCAGTAATCTGTAACTCTTGTTTGTTAAGGCCTTGCCCGAAAGGGCAGGGCCTTTTTACGTTTTAAATGGGTGCGTTTCTGCGCGGGCAAAAGTAGCTTTCTGTCAACAGTCATGTTATAATGTAGACAAAAAGAGCGTGGGTTCGGCAAAATATACTGAACCGCTTGGTGGGGAAGTATTCAAATAACTTTTTAGGGGTTTTTATATGAAGAAGGATCAAAACAATCTGTCCCGGATCGTTTTCCGTGTGTGTCTGGCTGTGGTTCTGGCAGGCGCCTGTGTTGCTTCCATGGTCTTATTCCTGCAGAATCAGGGGACCGGGAAAACGGGACTGCCGTCCGGAGTATCCGCACCGTTACATGCGGCGGCTTCGTCGGAAGCGGTGTCAAAAGCGGAGTCCAAACCGGTTCAAAAGCCGGTTTCCATTACGATCCTGGGCGTCGGCGATGACCTGATTCACGATGTGATCTATAAGCAGGCGCAGAGCCGGACAGGGGGAAAGGGCTTTGATTTTTCTCCGGTTTATACGCGAATAGCGGCGGATATCAAAAATGCGGACATCTCCGTAATCAATCAGGAAACGCCGATTGCGGGAAAGATCGCGCCGCCGTCGGGGTATCCGCGCTTCAACTCCCCTACAGAATTGGGGGACGAGCTGGTCAATCTTGGGTTTGACGTTATTAATCACGCCAACAACCATGTTCTGGACAAAAACGAAGCGGGCCTTGCAGCCACGCTGGACTACTGGGCGACCAAACCGTCCGTAAAGGTGGTGGGCGCCTACCGCGATGAGGAAGATCTGCAGAATATCCGGATCGTGGAATCGAAGGGGATCAAAACCGCCCATATCGGTATTACGGAAATGACAAATGGGCTTTATCTTCCCAAAAATTCCAAATACCGGCTGATTTACGCAAACGAAACCGAACTGATAGAAAAACTGATCAAAAAAGCAAAATCAATGGCGGATGTTGTGGTTATTTCCGTGCATTGGGGAAATGAGAATACCTACACGCTTTCGGACAAGCAGAAGACGCTTGCGCAGAATATGGTCGATTGGGGAGCGGACATCATTTTCGGAAATCATCCCCATGTTTTACAGAAGCTGACGGTCCTGACCCGGAAGGACGGGACGAAGTGTCCTGTCATTTTCGCGTTCGGCAACCTTGTTTCCGCCCAGCAGAGCGGGGATAATATGGTCAGCGGCATTCTGACCGTTACAATGACCAAGGATTTTACAACGGACAAAACGACCTTTACGGATATGAAATTCAAGCCGATCGTCACGCACTACGGCAAGGGATGCGCAGGCATTACGATTTATCCGCTGAGTCAGTACACGGACGCTCTGGCCGCCGTTCACGGCGTAAAGCGCTATACTCCGGCGTTCAGCCTGAAATACATCAACAATATTGTCAGTCAGAGTATTCCGAAAGAATATCTGCAGAAAGATTGACACACAATTCTCACAGTGCTATAATAATATAAATTAAATAAAGTTGTCTTCGGGGCGGGGTGCAATTCCCCACCGGCGGTAAAGCGGCGTAAGCCGACGAGCCCGCGAGCGAAAGCTGATTTGGTTTGATTCCAAAGCCGACGGTATAGTCCGGATGGAAGAAGATTGCGCGTGTTTGCGTATACTTTCGTCCCGCAGTTTTTTACTGTGGGACTTTTTTTCGTTGGCAACTAGAAAGGGAGTTTTTCAATGAGGAAGATGAAGTAGCTAGCCTGTGTGTTTCCTGCATCCTTTTCACCCCGCTTTAGTGCCGAAGCGAAAATACTTATGAAGAAGATAGGAGAAATCATGAATACGATTACAAACGAAAAAAAGTCAGCGAAATTATTGGATACCAGAGGCATCGCGCAAATCGGAATTCTGTCCGCCATTGCCGCCGTCCTGATGGTCGTGGAAATACCGCTTTGGTTTGCGCCCAGCTTTTATAAAATCGATCTAAGCGAGCTTCCCGTTTTGATTGGCAGTTTTGCCATGGGTCCCTTTGCCGGCGTTGTCATTGAGCTGGTCAAAATATTGCTTTACCTTATCATTCACGGAAGCTCGACGGGCGGAGTCGGCGATATCGCGAACTTTATCATCGGCTGTTCGTTTGTCATTCCCAGCGCATTGATCTACAGACACCGCAAATCGAAGAAAAGCGCGCTGATCGGTATGGCAGTCGGTACGTTTACGTTGATTGTTGCGGGAAGCCTGCTGAACGCTTTTGTGCTGCTGCCGTTTTACGCCAAGGTGTTTAATATGCCGCTGGACGCGTTGATCGCGATGGGACACGCGGTCAATCCTTCCATCAACGATCTTACATCCTTTGTCATGCTTGCCGTAGCGCCGTTCAACCTGCTCAAGGGGGTGCTGGTCTCCGCTGTGACCATGCTGACCTATAAGCGTGTCAGCCCGATTCTGCACAACAGAATCGGCAGAAGATAATCATTTATTGAAACCGTACAGTTTATCCCCGATCAGGGACATGCACTTTGCCTATTTTTGTTCTTTACGATCAATCTGATCTATGTTATAATCACATCAGAAAATTAAATATGCCCTTATCAAGAGTGACGGAGGGAACAGGCCCTATGATGTCCGGCAACCTACAAAGCGTAAGGTGCCAATTCCTGCGGTAAAGCCGAAAGATGAGGTAATCATACACGCCGTTCGGATTTTCCGGACGGCATTTTTTATTTATTTTATTTTAGGAGGATTGCTCAATGGCAAGACATCTTTTTACATCGGAATCAGTAACGGAAGGCCATCCGGACAAACTCTGCGACCAGATTGCGGACGCCGTGCTGGATGAAATTATTGCACAGGACCCGGAAGCTCACGTTGCGTGTGAAGTAACGGCCACCACCGGCGTTATCCATGTTATGGGAGAGATTTCTACCGACTGCTATGTGGATATTGCGTCGGTGGCGCGGCAGGTAGTCAAGGACATCGGCTACGATGACCCTGCCTGCGGTTTTGACGGCAACACCTGCGGCGTGATCACCTCCATCGATATCCAGTCGCCCGATATCGCGATGGGTGTCAATCAGTCCTATGAGGCGAAGCAGGGCGCGACGGACGCAAACGACGTGACCGGCGCGGGCGATCAGGGCATGATGTTCGGATACGCCTGCGACGAAACGCCGGAGCTGATGCCGCTTGCCATCTCTCTGGCGCACAGGCTGTCGAAGCGACTGAGCCAGGTCAGAAAGGACGGTACCCTGTCCTATCTGAGGCCGGACGGCAAGACGCAGGTGACCGTGGAGTACGACGGGGACGAGCCGGTGCGCGTGGACACCGTTGTTGTTTCCACCCAGCATGACCCCGACGCCACGCTGGAGCAGATCAGAGAAGATATTATCGCGCATGTGATAAAAGCGGTAATTCCCGAAAAATGGCTGGATGACAGGACGAAGTTCTTTGTGAACCCGACCGGCCGTTTCGTGATCGGTGGTCCGGTGGGCGACAGCGGACTGACCGGAAGAAAAATTATCGTTGACACTTACGGCGGCTACGGAAGGCACGGAGGCGGGGCTTTCTCGGGGAAGGATCCTACCAAAGTCGACCGTTCCGCGGCTTACGCGGCGCGCTACGCGGCAAAGAACGTTGTTGCGGCGGGCCTGGCAAAAAAATGTGAAATTCAGATCGCCTACGCGATCGGCGTGGCAAGACCCGTTTCCATTATGGTGGATACGTTCGGTACTTCCCAATACAGCAACGACGAGCTTGCGGCGGCGGTGGAAAAGGTGTTTGACCTTCGTCCCACGGCGATTATCCATGACCTGAATCTTCGCCGTCCTATTTACCGTTCCGTTTCCAATTACGGCCATATGGGCCGGGAGGACCTGAACGTTGCGTGGGAAAAGCGCGACAAGGTCGACGCTCTAAAAGCCGCATTGGCAAAATAAGCATAGCATTTGGTCGCCTCGGCACATAAACTGTGTTGAGGTGACTTTTTATGCTTGAGATCCTTGCAAAAATAGCTTTTGTTCTTCTGGCTATCATCGGCGCCGCTGAAATCGTCAGGAATATCATTTTCTGGATGCTCAGGCCCTCCCGTCCGGGCAAGCTTTATCTGGTCGTTTCCCTGGAAGGCCACGATGAAGGCGCCGAAATGTTGCTGGAAAGCGCGATCGAAAGACTGAAATGGATTCGCGGCGACGAAAAAATGCTGATTTGTCTTGACAAAGGAATGGATGAAGAAACAAACGTGGTATGCAGAATTATTTCCAACCGAAATCCCGGGGTAGAAGTCTGTACTCCCGAAGAACTGCCGGATATTCTATGTCAATAAATTTGCAAATACATAGCTCATGTATTATACTGAATTTATGAATCATAAAATACGAGGGAGTTTCATGCGGGAAGATCAGATGCTGGAAATGACCGGTTCCGTGGAACAGGTCATTTTTAAAAATGAGAAGAATGGATATGCGATTATAGAAATCAATAATGGGGAAGAATTGGTCACGGCCGTGGGTACGATGCCGCTGGTCAGCGCGGGCGAGGAAGTGCGCGTTATGGGCAGCTGGATCAACAATCCGAACTACGGAACCCAGTTTAAGGTGGAAGGTTTTGAGCGCTCGAAGCCCTCCACTGCGGCCGCCATGCTGAAATATCTTTCGTCGGGCGCTGTCAAGGGCATCGGCCCGGGTACCGCCGGGAAAATTGTGGACATGTTCGGCATGAACGCGCTGCAGGTGCTGGAAGAGGAACCGGAGCGCCTTTGCGCAATTAAGGGCATTACCAGGGCAAAAGCGAAGAAAATGAGCGATGAGTTCAAAAAGATACACGGCATCCGGGAAATCATGCTGTATTTAAGCAGCTTCGGCATTTCGCCAGACGAGGCCGTCAGAGTCTGGAAGCTCTACGGCCCGCAGGCCGCGGAGCGCGTGCAGGAGGACCCTTATTGCCTGTGTGAGGACGGGCTGGAAATCGGCTTTGAGCGTGCCGACGATATTGCCGCCTCTCTTGAGCGGCCGCAGGACGACGGCTGCAGGGTCCGCGCAGGCATTCTGCACGTTTTGAAGCACAATGTCGGCAACGGCCATACCTGCCTGCCCGCGGACAAGCTTCTGGCCGCCGCGCAGAAGATGCTCGGTATTGGGCCGGAGCAGGCTCTTGACACGCTGGAGGCGCTGAAGGCGGAAATGTCTGTCTGCGCCGTCCTTTTTGATGCCCGGGAGTATATTTTTACCCCTAAGCTGTACCGTTCCGAGCTGTACTCCGCGGGAAGGCTGAACATGATGCTTCGCTTTCCGGCACAGTCCATTCTTGGAATTGACAATTATATCTCGAATATTGAGGAAACGTTTCAGATTCAGTACGCCGACGGACAGAAACAGGCGATCAAAGAGGCTCTTTCCAAGGGTATGCTGATTCTGACGGGCGGGCCGGGAACCGGAAAAACCACCACCCTCAACGCGATCATCAAGATTCTGGAGACGAAGGGGGAGAAGGTTCTGCTTGCCGCGCCGACCGGCAGAGCGGCCAAGCGGATGTCCGAGCTGACGGGGCAGGACGCGAAAACGATCCACCGTCTGCTTCAGGTGGAATGGGATGAAAACGATCTTCCCGTGTTTTCCAAGAACGAGAAGAATCTTCTGGAATGCGACGCGCTGGTCATTGACGAGCTGTCCATGGTGGACGCCAATATTTTCGAGGCGGTCCTGCGCGCCCTTCCGCTCGGCTGCCGCCTCGTCATGGTCGGCGACTGCGACCAGCTGCCCTGCGTCGGGCCGGGCAACGTGCTGGGCGACCTGATTGCCACCGGACTGATGCCCGTTGTCCAGCTCAATCAGATTTTCCGCCAGTCCATGCAAAGCCTGATTGTTATGAACGCGCACAGAATTGTAAAAGGAGAGATGCCGGAGCTTTCCGTCAGAAACAGCGACTTTTTCTTTCTGCCGTACGGAAGCCCCGCGGAAATCAGCTCCACGATTGTTGATTTGTGCGCGGCCCGTCTGCCCGCAAGCTACGGATACTCGCCTTTGTCGGATATCCAGGTGCTGTCTCCCTCCAGAAAAGGGGAACTGGGTACCGTGGAGCTCAACAAAAAGCTGCAGGCAGTGATCAATCCTCCGGATAAAACAAAAAATGAAATCACCATTAACGGCACCCTGTTCCGGGAGGGCGACAAGGTGATGCAGATCAAAAACGACTATAACCTGGCCTGGGTGAAACCGGACGGAACAAGCGGGGAAGGCGTTTTTAACGGCGATCTCGGTATTCTGTGCGGCATTGACCGCCGCGCTTCCACTATTACCGTGCAGATGGATGACCGCATGGTGCTTTACGAGCTGGAGACCGCGGCGGAGCTGGAGCTCGCCTATGCCATGACGGTACACAAGAGCCAGGGAAACGAATTTACCGCCGTTGTGATGCCCATGTTTCAGGGAGCGCCTCAGCTTTCCTACAGAAATTTGCTGTATACCGCGATTACGCGTGCAAAGTCCCTTTTGATTCTAGTTGGGTCGCAGAAAGCGATTCAGCATATGGTTGAAAACGATAAAAAAATGCGCCGGTACTCCGGGCTCTACTATTTTCTGACCGGAGGCGCGCAGAATGAGCGCTAAGCTTTTTTCGATGTTTCTGGATATGATTTTTCCGCCGAAGTGCATTTTCTGCCGCGGGATCGTTCCCTCCGGTCAATTCGTATGTGAAAAATGCGAAAAAGAAATTTTACATACCTCCGGCGAAAAATGCATTTATCTGCCGGGTTCCGGTGAAACTATTTTATGTACCGCGCCCTATTTATACAGCGGGAAAATCCGGGAATCCATTCTCCGGTTTAAATTTTACGGGCAAAAGGATTTTGCGGATTTTTATGCGGAGAGCATGTCCGTGCAAATCGGAAAAAGCTTTCCCAAAGCGCGGTTCCATTCCGTTACGTCCGTTCCCATCTCGGGGGAGCGGTACAAAGCGAGAGGCTATAATCAGTCGGAGCTTTTGGCAAGGGCGGTCGCAAAACGCCTCGGTTTGCCTTACCGGGAGTATCTGGTCAAGCTCCGGAACAACCGGGAACAGCACAAGCTGAGCGAAAAGGAACGCCGCAGCAATGTCCGGGGTGTCTATCGGATCAGGGACGGGGAGCAGACAGCGGAAAAAAGCATCCTGCTGGTAGACGATATTGTGACTACCGGCGCTACGCTGGGGGAATGCGGCTGTGTTCTGCTTGACGGCGGAGCAAAAAAGATAACGTGTGCCGCAGTGGCCCGCGCACTTTAAGTTGAAAAATTTCTGATTTTGTAATAATATAATAAAATGAATAGAGATTGGATGTGATTACGTGCTGGGTACTGACATTGCGATAGATCTTGGTACATCAGCCGTCAAGATTTACCTTGACGGGAAAGGCATTATACTTAATGAACCGGCAGTTGTTGCCGTTAACGTGGAAACGGACGAAGTTGTGGCAATCGGCTCGGAAGCCTACAGGATGGTGGGACGTACCTCGGACAAGATTTCCGTTTCCCATCCGCTTTGCAACGGCGTCATTTCCAATTTTGATCTGGCGCAGTATCTGATTAGCACCTATTTGAAAAAAATCAGCGGGAGCAAGGTTTTTATGCCCCGTGTTGTCGTCAGCGTGCCGTGCCAGATTACAGAGGTTGAGAAACGCGCGGTGGTGGACGCGATCAGCGCGGCGGGCGTGCGCAAAATCTGTCTGATTGAGGAACCCGTGGCCGCGGCGCTCGGCGCCGGTGTGGATATTTCCACGCCGCACGGCACCCTGATCGTCGATATCGGCGGGGGCACGACGGATATGGCGGTGCTTTCCCTGAGCGGCATCGCAATTTCGCGCTCCATTAAGGTCGCCGGGAATGCCTTTGATGAAGCAATTATCAAGTATATCCGAAGAAAATACAATTTGATTATCGGCCAGCGCATGGCTGAGGAAGCAAAAATCGCGATCGGCTGCGTTTATCCCAGAAAGGACCTGTGCAGTCACAGAATTAAGGGCAGAAATGCAATGACCGGGCTGCCGCAGTGGGCGGACATCTCCTGCGACGAAATGCTGGAGGCCCTGATTGAACCGGCGATGCAGATTGTCCGGACCATTCAGGAGATGCTGGAAAAAACGCCGCCGGAGCTGATGGGGGACGTTTATTCGGACGGTATCATTCTGACGGGCGGGTCGGCCCAGCTTTACGGTGTCGATATGCTAATTTCCAAAAAGGCGAAAATGCCGGTAAAGCTTGCCGAGGATTCCCAGATCTGCGTCGCGCTGGGAGCTGGCAAGGCCATTCAGTTTATTGACGACATCCAAAATAAGGGGTACGGCGTACTGAATCCGCTGAGCGCCGCTTATTAATTAAATAGAAATGATTTCAAAAACTAAGCATTGTTGTGAGTTTTTACAACAATGCTTTTTTATATCCGGCTTGCTTCATTTTGTAAAAAAGCTGTCGATATATAACATTAATCATCGGGACGCGGCTATAGTCCTGGTGCGGCAAGTCGGAAATCAATGCGGTTGAGAGGAGAGAAAAAATGAAAAAGATCAAATTACCCAAAATCAAAATTCGGAAACTGAATTTCAAAAAAATCCGGTTTCGGAAGATTCATCTGAAAGCCGACAAAAATAAGCTGGTATTCAGAATCCCGATCCGGATTATTTCTGCCGTTGCCGTTATGATGGTGGCGTTATGTGTGTTCCTGAACATCTACCTGTCTGCGTCACAGGAAAAAACGGTCGTGAACAATATCAATAACCTGGCTGAAAACAACGCCTATATGGCGTCCTCCTATCTGAACAACATGCAGACCCTGTCAAAGGCGCTGGCTCTCGAAGTTTATCGCTACAAGGAGCTGGACTCCTATACGCGTGATCAGTTTATCAAGAAAGACCTGTCCGCGTATCTGGACGACACACGCATCTTTTCGGCTTATGTGGCGTTTGAACCGAACGCCATGTTTGAACAGAGCGCGGACGGCCGGTCCTATTATGCCTATCTGTTCGGCACGGAAAAGAAGCTGGATATTTTAAGCGACTACAGTACTTACAAGGATGGGGAATATTATGCGGTCAGCAAACAGACGAAAAAACCGCATATTTCGGAACCGTATTCCTATCAGCTGAGTTCCGGAAGAATCGTCTGGCTGATTACGATCAGCAACCCGATTCTGGATGAGGACGACAATTTTCTGGGAGTTGCAACCACTGATATCCTGACGGATACGATCAATCATCTTGATTACGACTTGGGCGGGTACTCCACCTCCTGCAATTATATTCTTTCCGCCGGTTCGAACTATGTTTCCAATACGGCCGATCAGAAAAAAGCGGGGACGAAATATGACGGCAAGACAGGCAGTCAGGAGTACAGGGTTACCCAGCCGCTGAAAATTGAGGGGATCGACGAAAACTGGACCAGCACGTTTGTTGTCCAGAAGTCGGAAGCGCTGAGGGAGATCACCGTCCTGATCATTCTCGTCGGCATTGGCGGACTCATAGGGATTGCCGTCATCGGATTCATTGTATTTTATCAGATCAGACGGTCTCTCTCTCCGATTGACAGTATCGTCGCGCTGTCGACGGATATGGGAAACGGAAAGCTCCATTCCGATATCGAGGTACATACCAAGGATGAGCTCGGCGAACTGGCGGCTAACTTTAAAGATACTTCCGGAAAGCTGAGCAGCTACATAGAGGAAATATCCGACGTACTTGTCAATATGTCCAACGGAAACCTGCGGCTGGAGGTTAAGCACGATTATGTAGGAGATTTTGCTCCCATTAAGAAAGCGCTTCTGGAAATCATCGATTCTTTGAACACGGTGTTCGTGGAAATTGAAACGGCGGCCCAGCAGGTGGCCAGCGGGGCGGGCGAAATCGCCAACGGGGCACAGGCGCTTTCCAGCGGGGCGACCGAACAGGCGGGTTCTTTGGAAGAACTGTCGGCTTCCATCAATGAAATATCACGGCAGGTGAAAGAGAATGCGGAGAACGCGGGCAACGCCAAACAGCTTGCGCAGGACGCGGAACGGCAGTTGGATACCGGCAAACAGACAATCGGGGAGATGACCGGGGCGATCGACCGCATCCGGGTATCGTCCGACGAAATTACAAAGATCATTAAAACCATTGACGATATCGCATTCCAGACCAATATTCTGGCGCTGAATGCCGCGGTGGAAGCGGCCAGGGCGGGCGCGGCCGGCAGAGGCTTTGCCGTGGTGGCTGACGAAGTCAGAAACCTTGCCAGCAAGAGCGCCGAGGCGGCGAAGCATACCACCTCGCTGATTGAGGATTCCGTCAGGGCTGTGGACAACGGAACCAAAATCGCCGGTAAAACGGCGGAGCTGCTCAATCAGATCGTTCAGAAATCCACGGAAGTCAATCATCTGGTCACACAGATCGCCGCCGCTTCGAGCGACCAGGCCAATTCCATTGAACAGATCGATGCGGGCGTTTCCCAGATTTCGGCGGTGGTCCAGACCAACTCGGCAACCGCGGAGGAAAGCGCTGCCGCCGCCGAAGAGCTGTCCGCTCAGGCCGGATTGCTCCGCGACAGGGTCGCGCGGTTTGAACTGAAAAAATAACCGCCCAGCATCGTATGAAAACAGCCGCCGCTGCAGTACTGCAGCGGCGGCTGTCGTTATCGGTAAAATTTATTTGCTCATCATATAGTTGATAAACATCAGTTCATCTTCCGGATTTTCTACGTTCAGTTCGGCTGAAACCGTCGAATTTTTCGCGCTTTCCAAAAGCGCCCGCACACCATACAGCTGGCAGAGCTTGCTCTTCAGATTCAGGGTGTTTCCGTCCTCGCTAATCAGGTAGACATTTCCTTTTGCTTTGTCCAAGAGTTCAATCAGTTTTACCACATCAATGTCGTACAGCTTCATATTCTTAACCTCCTAAATAATGGGATTTCCTTCTGAGCAGATTATAGCATGCGCCTTTGACAAATACAATAACCCGCAAATTGATCTGTTCTTTCCTGCTTTGAATAAGGCCACCAAAGGAAAAATTCTTTTCCTTGTATGATCATATTACCATACATTATGCACAATTGCAACTAAATAAATTTGTGCAAAAATTAGTTTTAAAAATAAAACTGGAAAAAAATTCGGCCATTCTTTCCCTTTGAGTGTGGAATCCATAAAATTTACATATCGTTCATTAAATTATGGTGTCAGATATAGTAAAATAATATACGAATACTATAAAATATGCTATGATTATAAGGATGATTCTGTGTTTGGTTACGTAAGACCGCAAAAATCGGAGCTGCTTGTCCGTGAGTATGAACAGTACAAGGGGGTATACTGTTCCCTGTGCCGTCAGCTGGGCAAAAGCTACGGAATGGTATCGCGGCTTACTTTAAGCTATGACTGCACTTTCTATGCACTGATGTTGCTTGCGTTTCGTCCGGAGTGCCCCGGCTTTCAAAGTGGACGCTGCGTTGTCAATCCGTTGAAAAAATGCACCTTCTGCAGTTCCGGGGAACCGGAATTCGTCTCGGCCTCAGCTCTTTCCGTCATTATGACTTACTATAAAATCAGGGACGATATTGCGGATTCCCGCTTCTGGGGAAAGCTTCGCGCGTATGCCCTGCTGCTCCTCGCTGCGCGGGCACATAGAAAAGCCGCCGCCGATTTTCCCCGGCTGGATGCGATTATTTCAGCTTCCATGGAAGAACAGAAGGCCGCGGAGCAGGCGCCCGACCCGTGTCTTGATTCCTGCGCGGAGCCGACGGCGAAGATGCTGCAGCAGGTTTTTGAGGCTTCTGCAGGGGAGGATGGGGAGCCAGATTCTCCTAAAATACGGATTTTGCGGCAGTTTGGTTATTTTTTAGGCCGCTGGGTATATATTATTGACGCCGCGGACGATATGGAAAAGGATCTGAAAACAGCGTCGTTCAATCCGTTTATTATTCAATGCGGCTTGAATGAAGCCAGCAGTCCGGAGGAACTGGAAAAGGCGAAAAGTTATGCAAATGAGGTTCTGAACCTGACGCTTTCCCAACTGACGGCCGCTTTGAATATTTTGGATTTGGATCATTTTGGCGAGATCATTCAGAACGTTGTTTTGAAAGGCTTGCCGGAAATACAAAAAGAATTACTATTTAAGAAGGAGAAAGTGCATGTCAGATCCTTATAAGGTATTGGGAGTATCTCCAACGGCGACAGACGACGAAATAAAAGCCGCTTACCGCGAACTTGCCAAAAAATATCACCCCGATAATTATTCCGGAAGTCCGATCGCCGACCTTGCCGGTGAAAAGATGAAAGAAATTAACGAGGCTTACGATACGGTTGTCGCACAAAGAAAACAGCAGAAAAACGGCGGCTACGCCGGGTATACGGCACCGAATACGGGCTATGCCGGACAAAGCTACGGGAATTCTTATTCCTCCGGCTTTAATGACGTGCGGAATCTGATTATGCTGGGCCGTATTGCGGACGCGGAACAGATTCTGAACGGCGTTCCGTCGGAAAGCAGGAATGCCGAATGGTATTTCTTAAAGGGGACCGTGCTGTATAAAAGGGGCTGGCTGGAAGAGGCCTACAATAATTTTGCCAGGGCCTGCCAGATGGACCCCTATAACGGCGAGTACCGCGCCGCTATGAATCAGGTTACCAATCAGCGCAACGGCGTGTATGGAGGGTACAACCCCAATGTGCCGCGTACCGGCAGCTGCAGCGGATGCGATGTCTGTTCTTCGTTGATCTGCGCAGACTGCTGCTGTGAGTGCATGGGCGGAGATTTGATCCCTTGCTGCTGATTTTGTTCAGGGAGGAATCGACTTGAGCAGAACGATTCGTCTGGCCTTTTGCGGAGTCATAACGGCGCTTTGCACCGTGACGATGTTTTTGACCGGACTGATTTCCATCGGAACCTATGCCTTGCCCGCTTTCGCCGGCATTTTGCTCATCGTGGTCGTCGTCGAGCTGGGTGTGGGCTGGGCGTGGCCTGTCTATCTTGCGTCGTCGGTTCTTTCTCTTCTGCTTGCGGGGGATAAAGAGGCCGCTATGCTGTTCGTCGTTTTTTTTGGCTATTATCCGATTCTGAAAGCGCAGATTGAAGGAATGCATCGCCGCGTTTTGTCTTATTTCCTCAAATTTGGAGTCTTTAATGCCGCGATGATCCTGGGATTTTTTCTTAGCATCCGGGTGCTTGGCGTACCGGAAGACAGCTTTACCGTTTTCGGAATTTATCTTCCGTGGGTCTTTCTGGTTGCCGGCAATTTTGTGTTCGCCGTGTACGATTACGCGATTTCTTCCCTCGTTGCGCTGTATTTTCAGAGATTCCACCGGTATGTCGGCAAATGGCTGAAATAAAAGATGGTTATGCTAATACTACCCCTGTAAAGGGGAATTTTTTTTGCGAAGGGCAAAAAAATGAATTGCAGGGAATTACCTCCTGCAAAAACATAGAAAGGCACTTGATTTTTATGCCGTTTCGAATTAATATGAATAACAGGAGTTGGTAGAATGAATAATTTGTTAGCCGTCAGAATAAGAAACAGGATGGGCGACTTTTCAAAAGGGCAAAAGCTGATTGCAAAATATATTGAGGAACACTACGACAAGGTGGCGTTTATGACTGCTTCCAAGCTGGGCGCTACCGTCGGGGTCAGCGAGTCGACAGTCGTCCGTTTTGCGACGGAAATAGGCTACACCGGGTACCCGGAGCTTCAGCAGGCCATGCAGGAGATGATCCGCAACAAGCTTACCTCCGTTCAGAGAATGGAGGTAACGGCGAGCCGCATCGGCAACAACGATATCCTTGATTCCGTTTTTAATCAGGACATCGATATTATCCGCAGAACCATGGAAGAAACGCCGCACGAGGATTTCTACCGTTCGGTGGACGCTATTGTCAAGGCGCGCAAAATTTATATTTTAGGTGCGAGAAGCTCTTTGGCTCTGGCCACCTTTTTATCCTATTACTTCAATCTGATTTTTGAAAACGTCCTTCTGGTGCAGTCGACCAGCGAAGGCGAGATTTTCGAGCAGATGATCCGTGTGGACGAGCGGGATGTTGTGATCGGCATCAGCTTCCCGCGGTACTCCAGAAAAGCGGTCAAAGCGATGAACTTTGCCCACAACCGGGGTGCTACGGTCGTCGCCATTACGGACAGCGCGCTGTCCCCTCTGGCAATGGAGGCGGACAACCTTCTGCTTGCCCGCAGCGACATCGCGTCCATTGTGGATTCGCTGGTGGCGCCGCTCAGCCTGATCAATGCGCTGATTGTCACGACCACGCTGAAGAAGTCGGAAGAGGTTTCTCAGGTGTTTAAGCGTCTGGAAGATATTTGGGATGAATACGGAGTGTATGAAAAGGTAGATGATAAATCCATTGAACCGGCCTTATAACGCGCTGATTATCGGCGGCGGAGCCGCCGGCCTGATGGCCGCAGGAACTGCCGCGGGCAACGGGCTGCGCGTCTGCCTGGTCGAGAAAAATATCCGCCCCGGCCGGAAGCTGATGATTACGGGAAAGGGCAGATGCAATATCACCAACAACTGCGACGTGCAGACCTTCATCGCTTCCATTCCGTCAAACGGACGGTTCCTTTACAGCGCCGCCAACCGGTTTTCCCCGCAGGACACCATCCACTTTTTTGAGGAGCTGGGCCTGCCGGTCAAAACGGAACGAGGGAACCGGGTGTTCCCGCAGTCGGACAAAGCGGCCGACGTAGTCGATAAGCTGACCGGTTTTGTCAGGGACAGTGGGGCGGACCTGATCACCGGTGAGGTAAAAAGATTAATTTTAAAGGACCATGTGGTTTTCGGCGCGGAATTGCAGAACGGTTCCCAGGTTTTGGCCAATTCCGTTATCGTCTGCTGCGGCGGCGCTTCTTATCCCGGGACCGGTTCCACCGGCGACGGCTACCGTCTTGCCAGACAGGCCGGACATACGGTAACTCAGCTGCGTCCTTCTCTGGTTCCGCTGACCGCTTACGGCGAAGAATGCCGCAGGACGATGGGGCTTTCTCTGAAAAATGTCGCCGTAAAGGTGTGGGATACGGTAAAGAAAAAAAATATCTATGAGGACTTCGGGGAAATGCTGTTTACGCATTTCGGCGTTTCCGGCCCCATGATCCTGAGCGCAAGCGCCCATATGGGGGAGATGTCGCCGGGACGCTACCGCGTTTCAATCGACTTGAAGCCGGCGCTTTCTCCGGAACAGCTTGACGCCCGGATTCAGCGCGATTTTGAATCGAACCACAACAAGGACTTTTCAAATTCGCTGTCGGCGTTGCTGCCCAGTAAAATGATTCCCGTCGTTGTAGAAAAATCCGGGATTCCCGCTGAAACAAAGTGCAACCAGATTACCAGAGAAATGCGCAGGGATTTTGCGGGCCTGCTGAAATCCTTTGAAATTTCCATTTCGGGTTTCCGGCCGATCGAGGAAGCCATTGTCACTTCCGGCGGAGTGAAAACTTCGGAAATCAATCCCAAAACCATGGAATCAAAGCTGGTCAGGGGACTTTATTTCGCCGGGGAAGTGCTCGATGTGGATGCATACACCGGAGGTTTCAATCTGCAGATCGCTTTTTGCACCGGCCGCCTTGCGGCGAATTCACTGAACAGGCAGGAGGAAAACGAATGACCGCAGTTGCCATTGACGGGCCTGCCGGGGCGGGCAAAAGTACGATCGCCCGCCGTGCGGCCAGGGAAATCGGCTTTATTTACGTAGATACCGGCGCGCTTTATCGTGCCGTCGGGCTTTATATGCTGAAACAGGGAGTGGACACGTCGGACGTCCGCGCGGTAACTCCGCTGCTTCAACAGGTTCATGTTACGCTGACCTTTCAAAACGGGGAGCAGAAGGTGATCCTTTGCGGAGAAGACGTTTCCAGCGCAATCCGCACCGCGGAGGTTTCCATGGCGGCGTCCAACGTTTCGGCGATTCCCGCCGTCAGGGATTTTTTGTTTTCCCTGCAAAAGGATATCGCAAAGAACAATGATGTGGTTATGGACGGCCGCGATATCGGAACGGTGGTGCTGCCGGACGCACAGGTCAAAATTTTTCTGACCGCTTCTCCGGAGGAACGGGCCCGAAGAAGATACCGGCAAATGACAAAAAAGGGCGAGCATGTGGATTATGACGACGTGCTGAGCGATTTAAAAACGCGGGACTACAATGATTCGCATCGTGCCGTCGCGCCTCTTGTCCCCGCTGCAACCGCCGTGATCGTGGACACTACGGGCAATACGCTGGAGCAGTCGGTGAAACAGCTGGTTGCCATTATTAAAAAAAATCTGCAATATAATAAATGAAACTGGTGAGACTATGAAACGTACGCCGCTTTATAATTTTGGCAAGATTTTTGTTCAGGGTTTTCTGAAATATTTTATTCCCTATCGGGTGAATAACAGGGAAAATATGCCCGAATACGGAAGGGTTGTTGTTTGCTGCAACCATCTCAGCCTCTCGGATCCGGTTCGGCTGGCTTTTACGCAGCAGCGTCAGATTTTTTTCATGTCCAAAGCGGAATTGTTTGAAAACAAAGCGATGGGGCTGCTGCTTTCTTCACTCGGAGCTTTCCCCGTACAAAGGGGAAGGGGTGACAAAACGGCGATCAACCGTGCGGGAGAGCTGCTTGAAAACGAGCAGGCGCTGGGCGTCTTTATTGAGGGTACGCGCTCCAAAACGGGGGAATTTCTTCAGCCCAAGGCGGGCGCGGTGATGCTTGCCCATAAATACAACGCCCCGATTCTGCCGTGCTGCATTACCGCAAAGGACGGCGGGCTGCCGAAAATGTTCCACAAATGCATGGTATCCTACGGGAAGCTGATCCAGCCGGAGGAACTGGGTATTGAAAACGGCTCCGGCAGCGAGTACCGCAGTGCTTCCCGTTTTGTGATGGAGAAAATAGCCGAGCTTCGCGAGCGGGACCTGGACACTTTTCTGGCCGCAAGGGTCTGAAAGAATGCTGTATTTTTTCTGTCTTCGTCTGGCGGCCCCTCTGGCCCGGCTCATTTACCGGGTACAGTACAGAGGAGTCGAGAATATTCCCGGCAGTGGAAAGCTGATTGTCTGCAGCAATCACAAATCGGTGATTGACCCGCTTTTTCTTGCGGCGCCTTTCAGACGGCAGGTCCGTTATATGGCGAAGTCCGAACTCTTTGAAAATCACGGAAGGCTGGTGAGCTGGTGGCTGTACCGCATGGGTGCGTTCCCGGTTGTAAGGGAAAGCGCCGACGCGCAGTCCATGAAGACCGCTTTGCGCATCTTGGACGCCGGCGGGCTTCTGGGGATTTTCCCGCAGGGGAAATGTGTCTTTGACAACGCGCCGTTCCGGCCGAAAGCAGGGGTGGCCATGCTTGCCTATAAAGCACAGGCGCCCGTATTGCCGGTATCCATTTACTGCGACGACATCATCAGGCCGTTTCGCCGGGTGACCGTCCGTTTCGGGGAGCCGATTCCTTTTGAGGAACTGGGACTGAAGGATCATTCGTCCGTTTCCCTCCGCGCGGCGGCGGGAATGATCGCGGAAAAAATCAACAACATGCTGGAGGAAAAACATTGAAAATCATCGTCGCCCATTCCGCAGGCTTTTGTTTCGGCGTGAACAGGGCAGTGAAAATGGTCAATGAGCTTTTGGATCAGGGGAAAAAGGTCTGCACGCTGGGTCCGATTATCCACAATCCGCAGACATTGGCGCAGCTTGCCTCGCGCGGCGTCACGATCGTGGAATCGCCCGACGGGGTACCTCCGGATTCGACCATGGTCATCCGTTCCCACGGGGTGTCGAAGGCGGTTTATGACAGCCTGCTTGAGAAAAAAGCGGATTTTGTGAACGCGACCTGTCCTTTCGTCGCAAAAATACACAATATTGTTTCAAAAGCTTCCGCTGAGGGAAAAACGGTGCTGATTGCCGGCGATGCCCATCATCCGGAAGTAGAGGGTATCCGGGGGCACTGCACAGGAAAATGTTATGTTTTTAAAAATGCCGGGGAGCTGCAAAATATTTTGGAACATTTTCCTGTTGCGCAGGAAGATTCTCCCTGTGTGGTTGCTCAGACGACTTTCAGCGTCTCTGAATGGGAAAATTGTTTGGAAATGCTAAAAAGGGTATATACAAATGCAACAATTTTTGATACAATATGTAATGCGACTGCTAAGCGTCAATCGGAAGCGGAGTTTCTGTCCAGACAGTGTGACGTGATGATTGTGATCGGCGGCAGGGAAAGTTCCAATACAGCAAAACTTCGTGATGTGTGCATGAAAAACTGCACCACTTATCTGATAGAAACAGCGGACGAGCTGCCGCTGTCGGTTCTAAAAGAATCCGAATGTATTGGCATTACTGCCGGTGCTTCGACGCCGGCAAGCATTATAAAGGAGGTACTTGATACCATGTCAGAAATCAATGAGGGTGCTGGTCAAGATTTAATGGAGAATAATGCCGAGGGAAACTTTGAGGAGATGCTCGAAGAATCCCTAAAGAATTTAAATACAGATGAAAAGGTACGCGGTGTAGTTGTCGGCATTACTCCCAGCGAAGTTTATGTCGATGTAGGCAGAAAGCAGGCCGGCTTTATTCCTGCCGCGGAGCTTTCCGCCGACCCCAACGTACGGCCGGAGGACCTTGTTAAGGTAGGCGATGAGATGGATCTTCTCATCATGCGTACCAACGATCAGGAAGGCACCATCATGCTTTCCAAGAAGCGCCTGGATGCCGCGAAGGGCTGGGAAACCGTTACCGCAGCTGAGGAAAACGAAGCTGTTCTGACCGGCGTTGTCACCGAAGTCATCAAGGGCGGCGTCATCGCTGTTACAAACGGCGTACGTGTGTTTATCCCCGCTTCTCAGGCTACCGCTTCCCGCGGCGATTCACTGGAAGACCTGCTGAAGAAAGAAGTCAATTTCCGTATTATTGAAGTAAACCGCGGACGCAGACGTGCTGTCGGCTCCATCCGTTCCGTACTGAAGGACGAGAGAAAAGCACAGGCGGAGAAGTTCTGGGAAACCGCAGAGGAAGGCAAGGAATATACCGGTGTTGTTAAGTCCCTGACCGCTTACGGCGCGTTTGTCGATCTGGGCGGCATCGATGGCATGATCCACATTTCCGAGCTCTCCTGGGGCAGGATCAAGCATCCTTCCGAGGTCGTCAATGTCGGCGATACGGTTCAGGTTTATATCAAGGGCCTCGATCAGGAAAAGGGCAAGATTTCCCTTGGCTACAAGCGTGCGGAGGACAATCCGTGGGAAGTCCTCAAGCGTGATTATCCTGTGGGCACAGTTTGTGATGTTACGATTGTCGGCATGACCGCCTTCGGCGCTTTTGCAAGAATTATTCCTGGTATCGACGGTTTGATACATATCTCTCAAATCGCCGATCACAGAATCGAAAAGCCGCAGGATGTTTTGAAGGTCAACGATGTTGTAAAGGCCAAAATCACCGAGATCGATTTTGACAAAAAGCGTGTCAGCCTTTCGATCAGAGCTTTGCTCGAACCCGTTGAGCAGGCTGAGGAAGAGGTACCTGCCGAATAATTTTCGATTGTTTACGGCGCAAAGGAACTCAGGTTTCTTTGCGCTTTTTTGCTGTCCTTTCACATTTTGATTCCTTCCGAGTATTATGAGGGTATGAGACTTGGGAGGTGTTGCTATGAGAAGGTGGCACAGGTTCGGATATGGTAACCGTATACATACGCGAATTTACTGGAAATCGCTGATTGTCATAATTTTTTGCCTGGGGTTTATAATATTAATTGATTCCCACTTCCGTCCCATCATCAAATCGATTACGACCAATCAGGCACGCATTCAATCCATCGACACCATCAACAACGCCGTAACCGAAGAGCTGACTCAGAACGGGGTGACCTATCAGGATCTGGTATCGGTGGAACGGGACAGTACGGGCAAAATATTGGCGATTACAACGCAGATGGTAAAGATGAATCAGCTGAAATCCGCCATTATTGCCAATGTGCAGAAGAAGATCGGCAGCGACGGCCATATGGATACGGGCGTTCCCCTGGGGACGCTTACAGGAAATGAATTGCTTCACGGCTGGGGCCCGGAGGTGCCGCTCAGGCTGACGCTTTCCGGAAACGTGAACGCGGACTTCAAAAGTTCCTTTGAGTCCGCCGGAATCAACCAGACGAAGCATCAGATCGTTCTGAATGTACACACCAGTGTGTATTCTTTTCTGCCGGGTTTTGATACCACTACGGAAGTGGACACCAATGTCCCTGTTGCGGAAACAATCATTGTAGGCGACGTGCCGCAGGTAGTTGCAAACATAAATTAATCTGCTATTATTAGTAGCGAGAGGGTTGATTTTCATGGATGTTAAAGAAGCGAAAAAGCAGCTGAAAGAACTGAGAAAGCAAATCGAATATCATAATAAAAAGTACTATACGGAAGATGCGCCGGAAATCGACGACTATGAGTACGATATGATGTACCGCCGTCTGCAGCAGCTTGAGGAACAGTTTCCGGAGCTGGTCACTCCCGATTCCCCCACGCAGAAGGTCGGCGCGGAGGTCCTGAATAAATTTCAGCCCGTCGTGCACACCGTTCCCATGGAAAGCCTGCACGATTCCTTTTCCGAGCAGGAGCTGATCGACTTTGACCGCAGGGTGCGTGCTGCCGTAGACCACCCGGCCTACATTGTTGAACCGAAATTTGACGGCCTGTCCGTTTCATTGGAGTACCGGGACGGCCAGTTTGTCAGGGGCTCCACCCGCGGAGACGGTACGGTCGGAGAGGATGTAACGGATAATCTCAGAACCATCCGCACCGTACCGAAACAGCTGACCAGGCCGCTGCCGTTTCTGGAAGTGCGCGGTGAGGTATATATGTCGCACGAGAGCTTTTTCCGCCTTTCCGAGCGTCAGGAGCTAAACGATGAAAAGCCCTTTAAAAATCCGCGCAATGCCGCGGCGGGTTCCCTTCGGCAGAAGGATTCCAGGGTGACCGCTTCCCGCACTCTGGACATTTTTGTGTTCAATGTGCAGCAGATGGTTGGGGAGGAGCTTCACAACCATGACGACGCCCTGAACTTTCTAAAGGAGCTGGGATTTGCCGTACCGCCTTTTTTTACCTCCTGTTCCACGGTGGAGGAGGTCATAGCCGAGGTCAACCGGATCGGAGAGCTGCGCGGCTCGCTGGACTATTCCATCGACGGCGCCGTCATCAAGGTTAATTCCTTTGCTCAGCGCGATGTTTTGGGAAGCACCTCAAAATTCCCCAAATGGGCGGAGGCGTTCAAGTATCCGCCGGAGGAGAAGGAAACCAGACTGCTCAATATTGAAATCAATGTCGGGCGTACCGGCGTCCTGACCCCGACGGGCGTTTTTGAGCCGATTACGCTGGCGGGAACGACGGTAAGCCGCGCGACGCTTCATAATGAAGACTTTATCCATGAAAAAGATATCCGCATCGGCGATACCGTTATCCTGCGAAAAGCAGGGGAAATTATTCCGGAAGTCGTTTCCGTTGTGTCGCATATGCAGGATTCCGAACCGTATGTCATGCCCGTGGTGTGCCCGTCCTGTGGGGTCAGAGTGGCGCGCGAGGAGGGTGAGGCGGCTACGCGCTGCACCAATCCCGAGTGTCCGGCGCAGCTTTTGCGCCATATGATCCATTTTTCCAGCCGCGATGCCATGGATATTGAAGGACTTGGCCCGGCGGTGCTTGAACAGCTGATTCAGCAGGGACTGCTTTCCTCTCCTGCGGATTTATATACTCTGCGTCACGACCAGATCGTGTCATTGGAACGCAAGGGCGAAAAATCATCTCAGAATCTGGTCGACGCAATAGAGAAGTCAAAGGAAAACGACCTTTACCGGCTGATCTATGCATTCGGAATTCCCCATATCGGCCTGAAGGCCGCCAAACTGCTTTCCTCCTATTTTCGAAATATGGACGCGATCTTTCATGCTGCGGTGGAAGAAATCGCCGCAATCGACGGCTTTGGCGGGGTAATGGCGGATAGTGTTGTCCAGTTTTTTGCACTGGACAATACGGCGCATCTGATCGGCCGGCTGCGCGACGCGGGGGTAAACATGCTCTGTAAAACGGTGGTGGACGACAACCGCTTTTACGGCAAGACCTTTGTGCTGACGGGAACGCTCCCGACCCTGACCCGGACCCAGGCGGGCGCCATCATAGAAAAGATGGGCGGGAAGGTATCCGGCAGTGTTTCCAAAAAGACGGACTTTGTATTGGCGGGAGAAGACGCCGGCAGCAAGCTGACAAAGGCACAGCAGCTGGGAATAACGGTCATTTCCGAAGAGGAATTCAATGAGATGATTCAATAGTGACTTTTTATAGAATGTTTTGAACGCCGCGGAGCACGTTTTGTGTTCCGCGGCGTTTTGCGTCTCCTGGACGTGGAGAATAGAATATTGTAGAACGAATATAATATATCGATAAACAATAAAATAATATTGATAATTAATAATAGGTGTGATATAATACAAAAGAAAGCACAGGAAGTGTTATTTCTGCAACCGGCCGGAGCCGGAAAGTAAACGGCGGGAGGGGTACGGTTGAAACGATTACCACTTGTTTTGTGTATGCTGCTTCTGGTAGGTATTCTGGCGTCGTGTTCCCACGACGACGGAACGAAAGACGTTTCACAAACGCTTGGAATTGATCTGTCCGGCGGTCAAATGGTCAAACGAACGGATACGCATGACGGTTTTCATGGAGACGGATATACCTTTACGCAAATGCGCTTTGATAAGACCGCCGGTGCGTCTGCGGCCAAGCAGATGGATAACGACGGTGACTGGAGCAGACTTCCGCTGAACGAAAACCTGCAAAGGGCGGTATACGGGGAAGAGGACGGCGAGGCTTCCTACGGCGCGCTGGTTCAGACCGACGAGGGCGAAACGCTGATTCCCGCAATCGAGCATGGGTACTATTATTTTTATGACAGGCACAGTGAAAGCGGGAATCCCAGAGACAGCACCCGATTGTTCAGCCGTTCCTCCTATAACTTTACCATTGCACTGTATGATTCGGACAATGGGAATCTGTACTGTTACGAACTAGACACTTAAAAGCACTGACCGGAAAACTCGTTTCCCACCATAAGCTCCGGATCGGAATAGAAAGGGGTCCATCGTATGTGGAACAACTCAAAATCATTGACGCTTTCCATTTTCTGTACCAGACTGTTTGCCGTCTTGCTGGCGGTGGGCGTGTGCGCCGCCCCCACGATTGTCAGCTGGTATTTCGGGGACGCTCCGGCGATACAGGCACTGCATCTGCCGTTTCGCGTTACCATCTATCTTTGCGCGGTGCCGGGTTTTATCCTGCTTTACTGTCTGAATACCCTGCTGAAAAATATCCGCGTGGGCAGCGTCTTTGTGCCGGAAAACACAAAAATGCTGCGGATTATTTCCTGGAGCTGTATTGCCGTTGGCGTCATCACTTTTGGTTCGGGTTTTTATTATGCCTCGTTTTTTATTGTTGCGGTGGCCTGCGCTTTCTTTGCGCTGATTATCCGTGTCATTAAAAACGTCTTTGAACAGGCGATCGAACTGAAAAGCGAAAATGACTTCACGATTTAAAGGATGGAAAAATATGCCGATTATTATTAATTTAGACGTCGTCATGGCGAAGCGGAAAATCACCTCCGGTGATCTCGCGGAAAAGATAGGAATCACGCCGGCGAATTTATCCATCTTAAAAAACAATAAGGCGAAGGCGATCCGCTTTTCTACTCTGGAAGCTTTATGCCGTGAGCTGAAGTGCCAGCCCGCGGATATTTTGGAATATACCGATACAGAATAAAGGAGATTACTATGAATATCGCTGAAGAAAATGGGACCGCTTCGGTACCCGTAACCACTGGTGCGCCTGTTTTGCCCTCAACGCTGGGGTACGGTCAAATCCCCACCGCTAAAAAACCGGAAATCCCGATTCCTTTTACCGGTACGGATACCCTGTTTGCATTGCTGTTTCTGGTGTGCGGTTATCTTTTTGTCTGGCTGATTACACCGGAATGCTTTGGCTTGGGTGTGACCCTTTTTACCGCCGTGTTTTGTACGTTGGTTCTTCTCTACCTGAAGAACCGCGGGAAAGCCGTCCCTAAAAACAGCTGGTTCTGGCTGGCGCTGGTGGTTCTGTCGTCCGTCAATTTCTCCCTGTTCACCAATGTCTCCCTGCAGTTTCTCAACTTTCTGTTTCTGATGGGCTGCGCGGTCTACTGGGTCGCGGTGCTGACCTCAGGCCGGATGGAAGAAAGGCTGGGTGCCTGTTTTATGCCCGATATGGTGAATCAGCTTTTCAAAATCCCGTTTTTGAATTTCGGCTGCGCTTCCAGAATCATCCGGCGTTCGGCGGTGAAAAACAGGAAAAGCAAGGTCCTGCTGGCTTCACTGGCCGGTGCGCTGGCGGCGCTACCGGTTCTGTGGATTGTCCTTTCGCTTCTGATGCAGGCGGATGGGGTGTTTCAGGCTTTGGTGAAGCAGTTTTCTTCCGATGTGGGAATCCATATCGCCAATTTTCTGTTCCGGCTTCTTCCGGCCTTTCTGACGGGAAGCTATCTGTTCGGCCTGCTGTACGGCAATATTCAGAAAAGGCGGGCCGACTCGATTACGGCAGAGAAGGCCGCCAAATTATCCGAAAGATGCAGAGTCGTTCCCACGGCGGCCGCTGTCACGGGAACCGTGCTCCTGTGCATCCTGTATCTGGTTTTCTTCGGGGCGCAGACAGCCTCCCTGTTCAGCGCTTTTTCGGGGCAGGGGCAGAGCGGGCTAACGCTTGCGGAATTTGCCCGGCGCGGGTTCTTTGAGCTGTGCAAAGTCGCAATGATCAACTTTGCCGTGATCGCTTTTTCCTCCGTACTGATCCGAAGGGAGGAAGGGGAATTCCGTGTGATGAGGGCCATTCATGTTTTTCTTTCAGTGGAAACGCTTCTGCTGATTGCTTCCGCCCTCAGCAAGATGATTCTGTATATCGCCCGTTACGGGCTGACACCGAAACGGGTGTATACCAGTTGGTTTATGGTAGTTCTGGCGGTGATTTTTGTGCTGATTATCGTCTCCCGGTTTAAAAAGATCAATCTGGCCCGCAGTATCGTGCTGACCTGTGCCGTCAGCTTTCTGATTCTCTGCTACGCAAATATCGACGGCAGGATTATCGGGTATAATATCGGCAGGTACCAAAACGGGACGCTGGAAACCGCCGACGTAGGGATCATGTACAGCGCACCGGACGCGGCAAAGCCTTACGCGCTGGAACTGTACCGGAATACCAAGGATGCTTCCTTAAAGAAAGAACTAAAAACATTTCTGCGGGATTTCAATCCACAAAAAATCGAATTTCAGCAGATGAATCTGCAGAAATGGACGGCTCTCCGCCTTCCAATAGAATAAAAAAGAGAAATCGGCTCCGCGGGAAATCCTCCCGCGGAGTTATTTTTTTGGTTCTAACACAGCCAAGTTGTCCATATCTATGTTATTGAAAGAGAGGACAAGGGATATGGATAACTACAGCGACCCAAGATTTGATTCGGCGGCGAAAGCAATCTGCGGCAGAATCGCAGGCTTTTTCTCGCTTTTGCCCGGCGACATTAAAAAACAGGCGCAGGAGATCAGGCTCCGCGTCAATAAACCAATTTCCATCTGCTGTACAGGCGGAATCTACTTTTTAAATCAAACGGGAAGACTGACGTGCTATCCGGGCAAGGACGCCATGATTTCCACAAAGGAAGATATTGAGGAATGCTTCCGGAATATTTGCAGCTATTCGATCTACAGCCATCAGAATGAGATCAAAAACGGGTTTGTCACGCTGGCAGGGGGGCACCGGGTCGGCATCAGCGGAACCGCGGTGTTCCAGAACGGTGAAATTACCGGTATCCGGGATATTTCTTCCATTAACATCCGCGTTTCCCGGGAGATTCCGGGATCGGCTGCCGAAATTTTTCATTCCCTGAAAAAGGAGATTCATTCCGGCCTGCTCATTGCCGGCCCGCCCGCAAGCGGAAAAACCACCATCCTGCGCGACGTTGCCCGTCAGCTGTCCAGCGGTACCTGCGGGGATATCCGGAAGGTGGTCGTGGTCGACGAACGCGGGGAGCTGGCCGGTATCTGTCTGGGGATACCGCAGAACGACCTTGGCTTCTGCTGCGACGTGCTGGACGGCTACCCTAAGGCGGAGGGAATCATGCAGGCTGTCCGCTGCCTTTCTCCAGAGTTTATTATCTGCGATGAGCTTGGCGGAAACGACGAGGTCGCCGCGGTGGAGCAGAGCCTGAACGCGGGCGTCAGCATGATTTCCTCCATTCACGCGGGCAGCATAGAGGAATTCCTGATGAAAAAACAGGCGGTGAGCCTTTTGAAAACGGGGGCCTTCGGCTGTGTGGCCATGCTGAACGGGCACAGGGAACCGGGGAAAATACAAGGAATTTACAAGGCTGGTGATTTGCTTGCTAAAATTGACGGGCGCTTTGATTCTGATAGCCGCAGGGGCGCTTGCGGGGTATATGGAGTCGCATAGGCTTGCCGTGCGGGTGGAGCAGCTCGAACGGTTTCTGCGTTTTGTTTCCTCCGCACAGACGGAAATCCGGTTTTCCGCACTGCCGGTAGAGCAGATCGTGCAGAGGCACGGAGGCGATTTGGAGTTTCTGCGGCAGTGCGGGGACTCTTTTCAAAAGAACGGGGACTTCCAGTCCGCATGGCAGGCCGGGGTCAAAGGCTGCGCGAAAAGCGGCGGGTTCAACGATAAAGATGTGGAATTGCTGAAAGGCTTTGGGAGCGGCTTCGGCGTAAGCGATACCGACGGGCAGCTTTCACACTGCGCTCTCTATTATGAGCTTACGGCCCAGAACCTGAAAGAGGCAAGGGGCGAAAAGGAACGAAAATCAAGGCTGTACCAAATGTTTGGCGTGTTTTCCGGAATGGCGGCGGCACTCCTGCTATGTTAAGGATGGAGGAATCAAAAAATGGATGTGGATTTGATTTTTAAAATTGCTGCGATCGGCATCATTGTTGCGGTGCTGAACCAGTTGCTGATTCGTTCGGGCAGGGAGGACCAGGCAATGATGACGACCATTGCCGGTCTGATCGTAGTGCTCATGATGATTATCCAGCAAATAGACGCCCTGTTTAAGTCTATTAAATCCATATTCGGTTTGTAGGCCATGGATATGATTGCCGTTGCGGGAATTGCAGTGATCGCGGCGATCCTCGCGGTTATGCTGAAGCGGTATCATCAGGAATATTCCATTATTGTCAGTATCTGCGCCGGTGTTCTCATCCTGTTCGCGATACTGGGGAATATTGCCCCCGCAGTTCAGCAGATCAATACCCTGCTTTCCTCGGCGGGGCTTTCCGCCGAGTACGCCGCAATCCTATTCAAATCCCTTGGAATCTGCTTTCTGGCACAGTTCGCCGCCGATTCCTGCCGGGACGCGGGGGAAAGCGCACTGGCTTCGAAAGTGGAGCTCGCCGGAAAAATCGCAATTGTGGTGCTGTCACTGCCGCTCTTCGAAAAGATTGCAAGCACGGCGGTAGGACTGATTGGTGGATAAGGATGAAAAAAATTGTATGTTTAGCCGTTCTGTTGCTCCTGGTGACGGCGTTTTCCCTGCCGGTGCATGCCGCGTCGAAGCAGGACGATTATTACTCCCGGCAGCTTCAGGAAAGCGGGGCGGCGGACCTTGCGGACAAACTGCCCAATGATACCAGAAAATCGCTGGAAGAAATGGGGATTGAAGATACCAACTGGAAAGATATTACCTCCATTACTCCGAAAAGCCTGTTTGACCAGATCCTTTCCGTGGTCGCGGGAAAAACGGGGGAACCGTTCCGGGCGGCGGTTTCGGTAATCGCGGTCATGCTTCTGTGCGCGCTTTTGAACGGGATGAAGCTTTCCTTCGGAGAAAAGTCGCTGGGCGGAGTCATCGGCATGGTTTCCACCCTCTGTATCTGTGTGATTGTTGTGAACCCGATTGTGTCGTGTATTTCCAGCGCGGCGGCGGTGATCAAAACGGCAGCCGGGTTTCTGCTGGCCTGTGTTCCGGTCCTGGCGGGAATCATGATCGTGGCCGGACAGCCCGCCACGGCCGGTTCCTACAATCTGTTAATGATGGCGGCGGGAAATGTGATTTCTCTGCTGTCTTCCAATATTCTGGTTCCGATGATGAACATCTTTCTGGCGCTTTCCATCGTGTCCGCGATTTCCCCGAATATCAACCTGAACGGGCTGTGTGCAGCCTTCAGCAAGGCTGTGAAATGGATCATGGGGTTCTGTATGACCATTTTTACCGGACTGCTGACCATGCACGGCATTGTTGCAACGGCGCTGGATACAACGGGGACCCGCGCGGCAAGGTTTGTCGTCAGCAGCTTTGTGCCCGTGGTGGGCAACGCGCTGGGGGAGGCGCTCCATACCATCAACGGGTGTGTCAAAATGCTGAAATCCGGCGTCAGCGCTTTCGGACTGCTTGCGGGGCTTTTTGTTTTCCTCCCCATTTTGATTCAGTGCCTTGTCTGGCTGCTGACCCTTCAGGTCTGCATCGGGATCGGCGATATCTTTGAGCTGAAGGAAATCAGCTCGCTGCTGAAGGCTTCGGGGGACGTGATTGAAACGCTGATCAGTATCATTCTGTGCTGCATGATGATCCTGATGGTTTCCACCGTGATTCTGCTGATTATCGGAGGTGGGTCATGAACGCGGTCAGGGAATGGTCGGCCGCAATCTGCATGGCGGCCCTTGTTGCCGCAATGTTGCAGGGGCTTGTCCCAAGCGGTTCCATGGAAAGGATGGTCAAATTTGTCATCGGCGCTTTTGTGATCTGCGCGCTGATCGTTCCTCTCGCAAAAATCGTACCGAAAATTTCCATGGGCATTCAGGCGGATTCAGGCAGCCCGGTTAATTCACAGCTTGAAAAAACGGTGGAAAAGCAGTATTCCGCCGCCGCGCAGGAGAGTATCACGAATCTGGTCGTATCAGAGTTGAACAATATCGATATTAAATGCAAAAATGTTAATGTGATTATGGATACAAACGAAGATGGCAGCATATCAATTAACAAGGTGGTTGTCATTCTGGCAAAAGGATATGGCAAGGACAGAGAAAAGGCTTCGGCCCATCTGGAAAAAACGTTAGGACTGAAAATGGAGGTATCTTCCGATGAAAGCTAAGGACAACGGCTTCGAGGAGGAAAAGAAGACGGTTTTCTCTAAGCTGGCGGACAATGATTTTTACCGCAAGGTCATTATCATCGGCGGTTTGATCGGAATTGCCCTGATTTTCCTCTCGGGCTATCTGAACCATGACCGCACCGATACGAAGGACGTATCGTCCCAGTCCGTGGTTACGGCCGAGCAGTACGCCAAAGAGCTGGAAACCAGCCTGACGGATCTTGTAAACCGGATACAGGGGGCGGGGGAGGCCAAGGTCCTAGTAACGCTTGAACGGAGTACGCAGTATGTGTATGCCACCGAGGAAAAAAGAAGCAATCAGACCACCGAGGACAAATCCGACGGTTCCACCACCAAAAACGAGGCGAATGACAATACGGAGACCACTTACATACTTGTCAAGGATGCCGACGGCGCCCAGAAAGCGCTTGCGGTAACTGAGGTTCAGCCGATCATAAAGGGTGTTGTCGTTGTCTGCGACGGCGGCGACAATCCGACCGTACAGCAGGATATTGTTTCCGCTGTAACAACAGCGCTGGATATTACTTCTGTACGCGTATGCGTTATAAAAGCAAAATAATTTTAAACGGGGGGAATTTATTCTATGACTATGGGAAAGCGTCAGCTTGTTCTTGCGGCTTTGATTGTGGCGCTCGGTGCGGCGGTGTATTTAAACTGGCAGTTCTCGGGCGACAATCAATTGCTCGCCACCAACGCGGTTACCTCAACGGCGGATCATGAGTTCGGGGAGGCCCAGCTTGCGGATGCTCCGGTATCCGGGTCTTCCAAGACGACTTCCGGCTCATCATCGTCCGTACAGGCAAACGCGCCTGCGGCCAGCTATTTCAGTGAAGCGCGCCTGTCGCGCCAGAAAGCACGGGATACGGCGGTTGAGCTTCTGGAAAAGGTTCTGACCGACGCGAAATCCAACGATGCGGCGAAAAAGGACGCAGTCGCACAGGCGGCCGTTATCGCGCAGAATACTCTGAAGGAAAACAATGCCGAAAGCCTGATCAAGGCGAAGGGCTTTTCGGACTGCGTGGTCTATCTTCAGAATTCGGAGTGCAATGTTGTGGTGAAAACGAATGATTCTTCACAGAACAACGCGATTGTGATCAAAGACATTGTTTCCGGCCAGTCGGGCGTCTCCTATGACAAAATTAAAATAGTCGAAGTAAAATAGCGTCCCGGTTTCTACAACCTGATTGCCGCACATAGAATTTTCAATTCCTTTCTGTTTATGCTGATTCTTTATAAACAACAGGAGAAACTGAAATTTATTTCTGCTGATTATTGAGAAATTACAGCATTTCCAGTTGATTCTGCAACAAGGTTGCGTTCCTTCCCCGCCTTTGGCGGGGAAGGAACGTGTTTTATCTTGCAAGCTGAAATGGAATTGCTGTAGTATCAGATAAAATATTTGATTCTGAAAAAGATTGTGGTATAATGTACCCGTGGATGTTTGAAAATATAATCAGCGGTTAAAACCCTCCACAGTTCAGTGGGGGGTTCTTTTAATATACGGATGAAAGACGGCTGAAAAGACGGAGGAAGAAAATGAAAAGACACGAGGCGAGGGAACAGGCGTTTGCCCTGATCTTTGAAAGAAGCATCAACCACGATCCAACGGGACAGATTATTGACGCGGCCGGCCTGTCCAGAGATATCATCATCGATGATTTTGCCGAAAAAATTGCCGTCGGTGTGGAAGAAAACGAAGAAACCCTCAACGCCCGGATCGAAAAAAATATTCGTGGCTGGAAAATGAACCGCCTTTCCAAGGTGGCTCTGGCTCTGATGAAGCTCTCCATCTACGAAATGATGTTTGAGAAGGACATTCCCGTGAGTGTCTCCATCAATGAGGCGGTCGACCTTGCGAAAAAATACGGCGGAGCGGACGACGCTCCGTTTGTCAACGGCGTGCTGGGTTCGGTGGCAAAAGAGCTTGTTGAGAAGGAATCCCATGAAACAGCCGATTGACGCGCTTGGAATCGACACCAGCAATTACACAACCTCCGCCGCTCTTTTTCAGGGCGGAACGATTTTTCAGCAGAAAATGCTTCTTCCCGTAAAGCAGGGGGAGCTTGGCCTGCGGCAGAGCGACGCCGTGTTTCACCATGTGCAGCAGCTGCCGCAGGTGCTGGAAGCGCTGATTCGGAAAAAGCTTTCCGTCGGCGCGGTAGGGGTGTCGGACAGACCGCGCGACCTGGAAGGTTCTTACATGCCCTGTTTTACGGTCGGGCTCGGTACGGCAAAGGCCGTTGCGCTTTCGCTGGGGATACCGCTGTATTCCTTTTCCCATCAGGCGGGGCACATTGCAGCCGCGCTGTATTCCGCCGGCAGACTGAGCCTGCTTCACGAAAAATTCATTGCGTTCCATGTTTCCGGCGGTACGACGGAAGCGGTCCTCGTCACCCCGGATGAACGGACCATCTTCCGCACGCAGATCATCGCGCAGTCTCTGGATTTAAAAGGCGGACAGGCTGTGGACAGGGTGGGGGGCATGCTCGATCTGCCGTTTCCTTCCGGGAAAGCGCTGGAGCAGCTGGCCTTACAGGCGAATAAAACATATCGTATCAGACCGTCGCTCAAGGGGGCGGACTGTTCCCTTTCCGGCGTGGAAAACCAATGTGCCGGAATGCTGAAAGCAGGAGCGCCGAAAGAAGAGGTCGCGGCCTATTGCCTGTGCTCGATCCTGGCGGCGCTGGACGGGATGACCGCCGAACTGCTGAAGCAATACGGCAAGCTTCCCCTGCTGTTTGCAGGCGGGGTCATGTCCAACAGCCTGATCCGGGACGCAATGACGGAAAAATACGGCGCCGTTTTCGCCGCCCCGGAATTTTCAGCGGACAATGCGGCGGGAATTGCGGTTTTAACCTCAATAAAGGGGGCATAATGACTTATGGCGGATTTTCCGGTTGTGCTGAGCATAACGCAGCTGAACACTTATATCAAATCCAAATTTGACGGCGACGAAAATCTGGCGCATGTTTTTGTCAGCGGCGAAATTTCCAATTTCACTAACCACTATAAGTCCGGACATTTCTATTTGTCCCTCAAGGATGAAAAATGCGTGATTCGGGCAGTGATGTTTGCCCAGAACGCCCGGCGTATCCGTTTTCTGCCGCAGGACGGCATGAAGGTGATTGTGCGGGGCCGCGTAAGCGTCTATGAGGCGACGGGACAGTATCAGCTCTATATTGACGACATGCAGCCGGACGGCCTCGGTGCGCTGAACCTGGCCTTTGAACAGCTGAAAGCAAAGCTGGAAGCAGAGGGTCTGTTCTCTCCGGAGCGGAAAAAACCGCTGCCCGCTTTTCCGGAACGGATCGGTGTGATTACCTCGCCCACCGGCGCGGCGGTACACGACATTACCTCGATTCTCGCGCGGCGGTACCCTTTGGCTGAAATTGTTTTTTGTCCCGTGCTGGTACAGGGAGAGGGCGCCGCGCCGCAGATTGTAGACGCGCTTGCCCGTTTCAACCGTCTTCTGTGTGCTGATGTGATTATTCTCGGGCGTGGGGGCGGCTCACTGGAAGACCTCTGGCCGTTTAACGAGGAAATGGTGGCAAGGGCCGTAGCCGCCTCCGGGATTCCCGTCATTTCCGCCGTAGGGCATGAGACCGACTTTACGATCTGCGACTTTGTGGCCGATCTTCGCGCACCGACCCCGTCGGCCGCCGCGGAGCTTGCCGTGCCCGACCGCGCGGAGCTGGAATATACGGTTCGCTACGATCTGTCGCGGTTAAAGCAAAGCATGAGGAAGAAGCTCATGGGCCTCAAACAGAATCTGGACGCGCTGACCTCCCGCTATTCCTTTAAAAATCCTTTCAATTTGATTGAATTGGAACGGATTCGTACCGATCAGCTTGCCGTAAGGCTCAATCAGTCCATGCGCGGGAAAACGGCGGACGCTCGGTCCGCGCTTTCTTCCGTCAGCGGCAGGCTGAACGCTCTAAGCCCGCTGGCAACGCTTTCCCGGGGATATTCTATTACTTATGGTCAGAACGGACGTGTCGTCACCCGTGTTTCCGACGTAAAAACGGGTGAACGGATTTCGGTGCTGTTAAACGAAGGAACGCTGGGCTGTGTAGTGGACAGCATGGAGGAGAAACATGAATAAGAAAATGGGCTTTGAAGAAGCCATGATCAAACTGAGCGAAATTGTCGACCGGCTGGAAAACGGCAATGAGTCGCTGGAAAGCTCTCTGAAGCTGTTTGAGGAAGGCTCCGCGCTGGCCGCCCTGTGCTACGGCAAGCTGGAGGGCGCCGAGCAGAAAATCAGGCAGATTACCGAACTTGAAGAATCCGGCGGTGAAAAAAATGCTTGATCTGCGGGAGAGACATCTGGTCGGGAGGGTAGACGCAAAGCTGGCACAATACCTTCCCGAGGAAGCAATCATACAGGCCGACCTGATCCACGCCATGCGCTACAGCCTGCTCGGAGAGGGCAAGCGGATCCGGCCGATTCTGGTGCTGGAATTCTGCAGGCTCTGCGGCGGGGAGGAAGAAGCTGCGCTGCCTTTTGCCTGTGCGGTCGAAATGATCCACACCTATTCGCTGATCCACGACGACCTGCCGTGCATGGACGACGACGATATGCGCCGCGGACGCCCGTCCAACCACAAGGTGTTCGGAGAAGACATCGCCCTGCTCGCGGGGGATGCGCTTCTGACCATGGCCTTTGAAGCCATGCTTTCAGGGGAAGCCGTACGGCTTGCCGGGGCCGAAAGGGCCGCGAAGGCCGCGGGATACCTTGCCCGCGCCGCCGGTGCGTACGGCATGGTCGGGGGACAGGTGATTGACCTGATGAGCGAAGGCCGAGCCATTTCGCTGGAAACTCTGAAGAAAATGGATGAAAATAAGACGGGCGCGCTGATTCTGGCGTCCGCGCAGATGGGCTGCGTCCTTGCCGGAGCCGGCGACGAACAGATTCGAGCCGCCGAAAGCTACGCGCGGGCAATCGGCCTGGCGTTTCAGATTGTGGACGACATTCTGGATGTGACGGGGGATACCCAGACGCTGGGGAAACCGGCCGGCAGCGATAGTGAAAACAATAAAAGCACCTACGTCTCCCTGATGGGACTGGAAAACGCCTCGAAAACCGTCGACGAGTTGACCGCGAAGGCCGTGGACGCGCTCGGCTGCTTTGGCGCGGAAGCCGAATACCTCACCGAATTTGCAAAAAAACTGGCCGTTCGTAAAAAGTAAGGAATTTTGCCGTGTTTATTGACAAAATTGACGGAATATGATAATATTGTTAAGCCGCATATTACGGGCTTTATAAGCGGGAAACCCGCCCGGTGATAGCGAGTTTAGAGAAAAGGCAGGACCTTTCATTCATGTTTGCAGTAATTGAAACAGGCGGCAAGCAGTACAAGGTACAAAATGACGATGTCATTTATATCGAGAAGCTTGCGGCAGAAGAAAATTCCTCCGTCGATTTCAAAGTGGTTGCACTTGACGGCGACGACGGACTCAAAGTGGGTGCTCCTTATGTTGAGGGAGCTACCGTAACCGGTACGGTTCTTAAAAACGGTAAGGGAAAGAAAATCACAGTCTTTACTTACAAGGCAAAAAAAAGTGAGAAGCGTAAAATGGGTCACAGACAACCCTATACCAAAGTACAGATTACCGCAATTAACGCATAATTGTCATGATTTGTGCAGAATTTTTCACCCGGCCTGACGGCGCTCTTCTGGGATTTTCCCTGAGCGGTCACAACGGGGTAGCGGGCAGGGATATCGTCTGTGCGGCGGTTTCCTCTGCGGCATATATGACAGCCAACACCATTACGGAAGTTGTCAGAGCAAATGCCCAGGTTACTGTTGAAGACGGTTATATGCTCGTCAGAATTTCATCAAATGAGGCGAAAGACTGCCGCGACATTCTCGCGGGTTTCAAACTCCATATGCTGGAGCTTGAAGAACAGTATCCTCAAAATATTCATGTAAGCTATACGGAGGTGTAAGGAAATGCTAAAGATAAATATTCAGTTATTTGCGCATAAAAAAGGAATGGGTTCCACCAAGAACGGCCGTGATTCAGAATCTAAGCGTCTTGGTGTGAAGCGTGCGGACGGCCAGTTTGTACTTGCCGGAAACATCCTTGTCAAACAGCGCGGAACCCATATTCATCCGGGTGAGAACGTCGGCATCGGCTCCGACGATTCCCTCTTTGCCCTGGTTGACGGTCATGTAAAATTTGAGCGTCTTGGCCGTGACCGCAAAAAAGTCAGCGTTTACGCGGTGGAGCAATAAGCCTTTTCAGGTGAATGAAAATCCCGGGCCGTTTTCGCCCGGGATTTTTTGGCTTTTCCGAACCAAACATGGTATACTAATCGAAGGCAATATTTCACAGAAATGGCGGTAAAGCTCAGATGTTTATAGACAGTGCGAAAATTACGATCAAAGCGGGAAACGGGGGCAACGGCAAGGTTTCGTTTCACCGTGAAAAATATGTGGCGTCCGGCGGTCCGGACGGCGGTGACGGCGGCCGGGGCGGAAATATTGTCTTTCAGGTGGACGACAACCTTTCCACGCTGGCGGATTTCCGTTATAAAAGAAAATATGTTGCTCAGAACGGTGAAGACGGCAGGGGAAAACGCTGCTTTGGGAAAAAAGCGGACGACCTGATAATCAGGGTTCCCCGGGGAACCCTGTTAAAGGACGCCGCGACCGGCAGGCTGATCGCGGACCTGTCCGCCGACGAGCCGCAGACGATTGCAAAAGGCGGCCGGGGCGGCTGGGGCAACACCCATTTCGCGACCGCGACACGCCAGACTCCGCGCTTTGCGAAAGCGGGGATGCCGGGTGAGTCCATGGAGCTTTTGATGGAATTAAAGCTTCTGGCGGATGTCGGGCTGGTCGGTTATCCGAATGTGGGAAAATCGACCCTTGTCTCCGTTGTCAGCGAGGCAAAACCCACCATCGCCAATTATCATTTTACGACGATTACCCCCGTGCTCGGCGTCGTCCGCATGGGCGAGGGCAAATCGTTCGTTGTAGCCGATATTCCCGGGCTGATCGAGGGCGCGGGGGAGGGCGCGGGGCTGGGACACCAGTTCCTGCGGCATGTGGAGCGCTGCAGGATGCTCGTACACATCGTCGATGTTGCGGGCAGCGAAGGCAGGGACCCGAAGCAGGATTTTCAGACCATCAACGCGGAGCTGAAAAAGTTCAATCCCGATTTAGCCGAAAGGCCGATGATTGTTGCCGGCAACAAATGCGACCTCGCGACGGACGAGCAGATTGAGGATTTCAAAAATTATGCTGAGAAGCTGGGCTATGAGTTTTTCCCGATTATGGCGGCGATCCGCTATCAGGTCGACCCGCTGCTCAATAAAATTTCAGAGATGCTCAGCAAGCTGCCACCTGTCAGGCAGTTTGAGCCGGAACCCGCCCCGCTTGTTTCTGTGGAGGAAATCGGACATAATGAGGTAAAGGTGACCAATCAGGACGGCATGTTTGTGGTAGAGGGCGAGTGGCTGGTGCCCGTCATCAATTCGGTTAATTTTGACGATTATGAATCGCTTCAGTATTTTCAGCGCGTGCTCATTAATTCCGGCGTCATAGACGCGCTGCATGAGGCGGGTGTTCAGGAAGGCGACACCGTCAGTATCTACGATATTGAATTTGACTTTATGGAGTAATCTCCACTCATGTTTTCCAATATATCAATGACGAGGAGCGCTTTGCTTGGAACGATTATTTCCCGCGGACTGTAATCCGAAATTGTTAAGCCCGCTGACGCTCGCTTTTGTAGGCGACGGCGTCTTTGAGCTTTTTGTACGTGAGCGCCTTGTGTGCCAGGGGAACTGTCCCGTCAAATCCCTTCATAAAAAGTCGGTCGAACAGGTCTGCTGCGGCGCGCAGGCAAAGGCTTCCCAGAGGCTTCTTCCCCTTTTGACGGAAGAGGAGCTGGAAATATTCAAACGCGGCCGCAACGCGCACACGAACCATGTCCCCAAGAATGCGGCGGTTGAGGACTATCACGCTGCAACCGCTTTTGAAGCCCTGTTCGGCTATCTTTACCTTTCCGGCAACATTGACCGCCTGCGTGAGATTTTTAAGATTGTGTGTGACGATTAATTTGATTTGGGAGATGCTGTTATGCTTTCCGAAACTCCGAAGGAAAAAGCAATCGGTGCTTTAAAGGACGTCCTGTTTTTCGTTGTCGGCAGCCTGATTTACGCGGTCTCCGTCAATGTGTTTACCGCCCCGAATCAGATTGCGCCGGGCGGCGTTACCGGCGCCAGTACGATGATTAACTATCTGTTCAGCTGGCCGATCGGTCTGACCGGCCTGTTGCTGAATATTCCTATTTTCATCTGGGCGATTATGGAAATCGGGTACAAGCTCGTCGGCAAAACGATTGTGGCGACGGTATTCGTGTCGGTTTCCATTGACCTGGTCGGGAAAATCGTGCCTGCTTATACCGGCGAAAAGATGCTGGCTGCCATTTTTGGCGGAATCATAGAAGGAATCGGGCTTTCTCTCGTATTCATGCGCGGGGGAACCACGGGCGGCACCGACCTTGTAGCCCGTCTGCTCGGCAGAAGGCTACGCAATTTGTCCATGGGGAAGCTGATGCTCTGTGTGGATATGATGATTGTCGTCGCCTCCGCCTTTGTGTACGGCAATATTGAAAGCGCGCTTTACGCCACGATTACGATTTTTGTTTCCACCCGCCTGATCGACGCGCTTCTCTACGGTACCGACACCGGGACCGGGAAGCTGCTGTTTATCATGTCTGTGAAAAACGACGAAATTGCGCAGGATATTTTGACCGATATGGACCGCGGGGTCACCGTGCTGAAATCGCGAGGCGCGTACAGCGGACGTGAAGGGGAAGTTTTGCTGTGTGCTGTCCGCCGTTACGAGGTCGTCAAGGTGAAGGACATTGTCCGCTCACACGACCACGACGCGTTTATGATTATCGGCGATGCGGGAGAAATTTCCGGTGAGGGCTTCCGTCAGGTCAAAGCGGAAGATAAGACGCTGAAAGAACTGATTGCGCACGTCAATGCAAAGAAAAATGAAAAATGAAGAACAGGCGGTCTTGTATTTCCATACAGAATCGCCTGTTCTCGCATTGGTGAATCAATCTTTGGCTTGCCGCTTTTCCGTTATTTGCAGTTATCGGAAGATTTGTTTGTAGCCTGTGTTGCATTGTTGGAAGTTTTGTTGCTGTAATGATTGTTGTTGCTGGTGTTCGTGCTGTTGTTTGACGCACGATTCGTACTGTTGGAAGCACGGTTTGTGCTCTCATTTGTACTGTTGTTGGAAGCGCGGTTCGTTTTTGAAGTCTGATTATCCAAAATTTTCACCCCCTTCACCCGTATTATTAGTATCTTTACGCGAATTATACAGATCAATTCAGGAGTTGACGGATTTGATTGAGCTGCCGCAGAGCTTTAAAAATAAAATGGAATCCATGCTGGGCGGGGAATATCCGGCGTTTTTAAACGACTATCAGAAACCGTATTACCGGGGTATCCGACTGAATACGCTGAAATGCGACGAAAGAACGCTCAAGGCCTCTCTGCCGTTTTCTTTGGAGCCGACGCCTTTTTCGCCGGTTTCCTATTACATTCCGCAGGATGCGCAAAAGGTCGGCTCCCTGCCCATGCACCATGCAGGCGCTTTTTACTCGCAGGAGCCTTCCGCGGCCAGCGCGGTAACCGCGCTGAACGCCGTGCCCGGGGACAGGGTGCTGGATCTGTGCGCTGCTCCCGGCGGAAAATCGACGCAGATTGCCGCTCTTTTACAGGGAAGCGGGCTGCTCTGGTCCAATGAAATCGTCAGGAGCAGGGCAAATGTGCTGCTTTCCAATCTGGAACGGATGGGTGTCAGGAACGCTGTGGTTTCTTCCTGCCATCCGGAGGCGCTCTGCAGCGGGCTTGCCGGATATTTCGACAAGGTGCTGGTGGACGCCCCCTGTTCGGGTGAAGGGATGTTCCGGCGCGACGAACAGGCGCTGCAGGACTGGAGCCAGGAACATGTGGAAGCCTGTGCCGTCCGTCAGCTCGCCATTCTGCGCAGTGCCGCCCATGCCTTAAAGGAAAACGGCGTGCTGGTCTATTCCACCTGTACGTTTTCTCCGGAAGAGAATGAAGGAGTCGTTTCCGCGTTTTTGAAGGAAAGAGTCGACTTTGCCCTGATCGATTGCGGGGAACCGTTCGGCCGTCCCGCTTTTCTCCCTCAGGCGCGCCGGGTTTTTCCCATGGACGGGGGTGAGGGGCATTTTGTCGCTGTGATGCGCCGGGTTTCCGGCAACAGCGCTTATCCGGCTCCCTATTCACCGAAGAAGCCCTCCATGATGGAAATGGCGGAGGATTTATACGGACAGGTTTTTAAGACGGAGCTGTCCTCCCCGGTAGAGCAGATAGGGGACTCCTTCCTGATCCTTCCGCGGGAGCTTCCTTATTTGAAAGGGCTTGGGGTGATCCGTGCGGGCGTACTGCTTGGGGAAGCAAGGAAAAACCGCATGGAACCGGCTCACGCGCTGTTCATGTCCGCTAAGCCGCAGGAGCTCAATTCGGTCGTCGACCTGCCGCACGATTCGGAACAGATCGCCGCTTTTTTGCGCGGGGAAGAAACGGAGGCGGATCCGCGCTGTCACGGCTTTACCGGCGTTGCGGTTGACGGCGTTCTCACGGGCTTCGGAAAATGCTCCGGCGGCCGCCTGAAAAACCGGTATCCCAAAGGGCTGCGCAATCATTGATGCTTTCTTCCTGAAGGACATATTTCAAAACACTTTAAGATGCTAAAGCTTGAAATTACCCGAAAAGGATGCTATAATAATCGGTAATTAATTTGAAAGAGGGCATTTGAAATGCAGGAAATCAGAGTTGAACTGACTGAACATCCACAATTGAAACCAACCGATTCAAGTAAACTCGGATTCGGTACGATCTTTACAGATCATATGTTCATTATGAACTATGATGAGGGAGAGGGCTGGCACGACGCCAGAATTGTCCCGTTTGGACCGATTGAACTATCGCCGGCGGCGATGTGCCTGCATTACGGCCAGTCTGTTTTTGAGGGAATGAAAGCTTATCGTGCGGTTGACGGCAGAATCCTGCTTTTCAGACCGGACAAGAATATGGCCCGTCTCAATTCTTCCAATGATCGTCTTTGTATTCCGCTGATCGATGAAGCGTTCAGCCAGAAAGCGATCGAGAAGCTGGTGTCCATTGAAAAGGATTGGATTCCGTCCGAGGAGGGAACTTCCCTTTACATCCGTCCGTTTATCATCGGAATCGATCCCCATGTGGGAGTACATCCGGCACAGCATCTGCTTTTCATTGTTCTTTGTTCGCCCGTTGGGGCCTATTATCCGGAAGGACTGGATCCGGTGAAAATTTATGTGGAAACCAATTATGTGCGTGCCGTTAAAGGCGGGATGGGCTATACCAAAACGGCCGGAAATTATGCGGCTTCCTTAAAAGCACAGGATGAAGCGGAAAAACAGAATTACACCCAGGTCCTTTGGCTGGACGGCGTGGAGCGCAAATATATTGAAGAAGTCGGCACCATGAATGTGTTTTTTGTCATTGGGGATGAAATCGTAACTCCTGAACTGCAGGGCTCCATCCTTCCGGGAATCACCCGCATGTCCTCTATTGAACTGCTCAAATCATGGGATATGAAGGTCGTCGAGCGAAAATTGTCTATTGATGAGCTTGCGCAGGCCGCGGAAAACGGTCAGCTGAAGGAAGCGTTCGGCACAGGCACCGCCGCCGTCATTTCCCCGATCGGCCATCTGAAATGGGGCGACGATGTGATGAACATTAACAACGGGGAAATCGGGCCGATTTCCCAGCGTCTGTACGATACCCTGACGGGAATCCAATGGGGAAAGATCAAGGACGAATTCGGCTGGACTGTTGAAGTAAAATAACGATTTCGAATGAATCTGTCAGGCGGCGTTGGTTGCGCCGCCTTTTCCTTTTCAGGAGGACTTATGCGCGAGCTTTCTTTTTCAGTGCCAAAAGAATACGACGGAATCAGGCTGAAAAGCTTTCTGCGTTCGTACTGCGGAATCTCCGCCCGGCTGATGATCCGTCTGAAACACGAACCCATGGGCATTGCGAGAAACGGCCAGCACGCCATTGTGACGGAAGTGCTGAAAGCGGGGGATACGGTATGCATCCGGATTCCGGACGACACGAAGCTGCACGAACCGCTCAGCGTCCCCCTTGCGGTCGTCTATGAGGACAGCGATCTTCTGATTGTCGATAAGCCTTCCTGTATGCCGATGTATCCCACACCCGGCCACGACTGCGACAGCCTTGCAAACGCGGCGGCGGCGTATTTCCTTTCCAAAGGGGAGCGGTTTTCTTTCCGTCCCGTATACCGGTTGGATAAAGATACAACCGGGCTGGTCGTTCTGGCGAAAAATTCTTACTGCGCGGCTCAGCTTGCCGCAAAAATCGAAAAGGAATATGTTGCCGTGTGTGAGGGAACTCTTATGGGCGAGGGAACGATCGATCAACCGATCGGGCTGAAAGAGGGCCACAGCATTCAGCGTGTGGTCACGGAAAAAGGGGAGAGGGCGGTCACGCATTGGAAGGCGCTGAGAAGCGGCGGCGGATGCACTCTGGTCTCCTTCCGGATGGGGACGGGCAGAACCCATCAGATTCGCGTGCATATGGCCCATATCGGTCATCCCCTCGCGGGGGACGATTTTTACGGAGGCGGCCTGCGGTTCCTTTCAAGACAGGCACTCCATTGCATGAATATTCATTTTATTCATCCGGTCACACAAAGGGAAATCGAGCTCTCCTGCGCGCTTCCCAACGATATCCAATCGCTTCTTACGGTATGCGGTATGGAAGAATACACAAAAACAGAGTAAAAATGCAGTGCAAATGCATACAAATCCGTTAAAATGAATTTTTATTTATATTATGCTTGATTTTTGCATATTTATGCGCTATAATACAAACCATACTAAACAAACAAATCCAACAAATCCAACTTCATTTTACGGAGGGTTAACAAGATGAAAAAGTTTTCTAAAATAGCGGCGTTTTTACTCGTTGCCGCCATGATGCTTTCTTCGGCGGGCTGTGCCCAATCGGGAACCACGGCGTCCGCGACAGGCAGCCAGGCCGCCTCTTCGGCCGGCGGGCAAACCAGTGTGGATAAGGTTAAGGCGGACGGAGCTGTCACCATGTCTACCAACGCGGAATTTGAACCGTTCGAGTACAAGGATGGGGATAAGATCGTTGGAATCGACATTGATATTTCCAATAAAATTGCGGAGAAGCTCGGCGTTCAGCTGAAAATCAACGACATTGCTTTTGATACTCTTACCACGGAGCTTGGTTCCGGAAAGACCAACTTCGTAGCCGCCGGTATGACCGCAAATGAGGACAGAAAGAAAAATGTCGATTTTTCCGACACCTATTTCGACGCTTCCCAGGCGATCATCGTGTCAAAGGACAGCGCGATCAAATCCCGTACGGACCTGAACGGCAAGAAGGTCGGCGTGCAGCAGGGAACGACCGGGGACACCTATTGCACCAATGAAGACGGAAAGAACGACATCAAGGTCGGCTCCACCGAGCGCTATGCCAAGGGTGTGGACGCCATTACCGATCTGATCAACGGCAAAATCGACGCGGTCGTCATCGACGATTTCCCGGCCAAGAAATTTGTGGAGAAAAATTCCGATAAACTGGTTAAGCTGGATGAGGCTCTGACTACCGAACAGTATGCCATTGCGGTGCCGAAGGGCGATAAAGCGATGCTGGATACCGTCAACAGTGTTCTGGGCGAATTAAAATCGAGCGGTGAGCTTGACAAAATTATTGAGAAGTACAAAGAGGCTCTGGGCGCCTGATTTCCCACTTATCAACAGAATGCAGGGCGAGCGGAAAAATCTGCTCCCCTGCTTTTCTCAGTTTAAAAACGGGGGTAAATGATGGATATACTGACGGCGGCCCTGCCGCTCTCTTATTTTTCGGAATTTCCGCAGAAATTCTATGATGCGTTTATTCTGAAAAACAGATATACAAACATATTGTTCGGTCTGGGAAACACTCTTATGATTACCTTTTTTGCGGTCATCATCGGGATTATCCTGGGGACTGTCGTCGCTCTTGTCAAGGTGACGCACAATAATGACAAATCGAAGCTGAAATTCCTCAACGCAGTGTGCAGTGTATACCTGACGGTGATACGCGGTACGCCGGTCGTTGTCCAGCTGATGATTATGTGGTACATCGTCTTTCAGCCGCCTGTGAATCTGGACCGGGTCGTTGCGGCGATCTTTGCGTTCGGCATCAATTCCGGCGCCTACGTTGCGGAAGTCATCCGGAGCGGTATCCAGTCCGTGGACAAAGGGCAGGTCGAGGCCGGGCGTTCCCTCGGACTGAACCAGCGCGATACCATGGTGAAGATCGTATTTCCTCAGGCTCTGAAAAACGTTCTGCCGGCAATCGGCAATGAATTTATCGCTCTCTTAAAGGAAACCTCCGTCGCGGGCTACATCGCGATACAGGACCTGACCAAGGGCGGCGACATCATCAGAAGCATCACCTATGATCCGTACACCTCCCTTCTGGCTGTTGCGGGCATTTATCTGCTGATCGTCATGGGCCTGACCGCCCTGCTCAGCAAGCTTGAAAGGAGGCTGCACAGAAGTGATAACCGTTAAGAATCTGCACAAGACGTTCCAGACCCTGAACGGCGATCTGGATGTTCTGAAGGGCATTGACCAAAATATTGAAAAAGGCGAGAAGGTCGTAATTGTCGGGCCTTCCGGTTCCGGGAAAAGCACGTTTCTGCGCTGTCTGAATCTGCTTGAGCAGCCAACCGGCGGCGAAGTCTGGTTTGAGGGCGTTCAGATCAATGTGCCGGAGTGCGATATCAACCAGCTCCGTCAGAAAATGGGGATGGTGTTCCAGCACTTCAATTTATTTCCGCATTTGACGGTGCTTCAGAACATTACGCTTGCGCCGATCACTTTAAAGCTGAAAACACAAGAGCAGGCGGAGCAGCAGGCGAAGCAGCTGCTTGAGCGGATAGGCCTGGCGGACAAGGCGGAAGCATACCCGCTTCAGCTGTCCGGCGGACAGAAGCAGCGGATTGCGATTGTGCGTGCGCTTGCCATGAACCCGGACGTCATGCTTTTTGACGAACCCACCAGCGCGCTCGACCCCGAAATGGTAGGAGAAGTCTTACAGGTGATGAAGGAGCTTGCCGCCGAAGGGATGACCATGGTAGTGGTGACGCATGAAATGGGATTTGCCCGTGAGGTTGCCAACCGGGTGCTCTTTATGGATGACGGCCAGGTTTTGGAAGAAGCTGTCCCGGATCAGTTCTTCGACCATCCGCAGAATCCGCGTCTGCAGGACTTTTTATCTAAAGTTCTTTAAAAAACAATACGAATATGATAGAATAAGAGCGCAGCATATGCTGCGCTCTTATTCTTGTGAAGGTGGTTCTTAAAAGATGCCGGCTGCGATCACGCATTATCTTCATGCGCAAAGAGTTCTGGAACAGTTGCAACAGACACAGGCGAGCGATGAACGGAATCTGGACGCGTTCCTTTGGGGCGCTCAGGGTCCGGACTTTTTGTACTGCCACCGCTATCTGCCGTGGCAGAGGGGAGAGAGCCTGAAAGACTACGCCGGGAAGCTTCATCTGGAGAATCCTTCAAAAACGCTGGCGCTGATGCGGGAATATTATCTGCGGCAGCCGAATAAAGCAATGGCTTTATCGTATATCGACGGCTTCCTTTGCCATTACTCCCTGGACCGGATTTGCCATCCCTTTATTCAGTCCGGGGCGAAGGCTCTTCTTGAACAGGAGCTGATGCAGGATGAAGAAATCCTGCACAATCAGATAGAATCCGCGCTCGATGTGATTTTGCTCCGGTATGAAAGAGCGGCGCTGCCGACGGAGTTTAACCTGAAGCGAACGGTTCCGAAAAATAAGAATGTCCAGCTGCACATTGCGGATCTGTACGCTTTTTTGCTTCACGGGTTATTTGGGGTTAAGGACGCGGGTGTTCCGCTGTATCAGGCGACCAACGACTGCCGCATGGTGTTCGGACTTTTAAACGACCGCACCACTCTGAAGCAGGCGTGGATAGAGCGAAGGGAAAGAAAGGGCAAACGGACCGTTTCCTGTCACTTCCGCGGGATCAGCGAAGGCGGCGGATGTGATTACGCCAATATCCTGCACAATGCATGGAGCTGGCCTGCGGACAGTGAAACCGTTCACACGGAAAGCTTTTTGGAGCTTTATGAGCAGTCCGTTGAGGACAGTCTCCACCTGATCGGCGGTTTTCTGGAAACAGATGATTTTGAAAAATTGACGGATAACATTTTCTTTATATGAAGGAGATTGATACAATGGAAAGAATCGCAAGTTTTTGTGTTGACCATACCAGGCTGATGCCCGGTATTTACACTTCCCGTATCGACGGGGATATCGTAACCTATGATATCAGGATGAGAAGGCCGAATATTCCGCCCTTTCTCCCGAATGCCGCCATGCATACCATTGAGCATCTGTTTGCGACCTTTGTACGCAACAGCAGGCATAAGGACCATATTATTTATTTTGGACCAATGGGCTGCCGGACCGGTTTCTATTTTTTGACCAGAAATCTGAGCCACGCGGACGCTATTCAGCTGATGATAGAGGCCTTTGACTTTATCGCTGATTTTGAAGGGGATATCCCGGGAGCCGCGGCGGCGGAGTGTGGAAATTATCTGGAACACGACCTTGACGGCGCGAAAAAAGAGGCAAAAGCGTTCCTTCCGGTAATTATGGGGTGGACTGAGGAGAAGCTCCGTTATTTAGGCTGAATTTTAAATGCCAAATTGTTGCATATTTGTTAATTTGATTCCAACGGGTTGCAAAATAGGCAAATTTGTTATATGATTAAAAACGTATTACAAACTTGTAACAATTTATTAACCCGAAAGGATTTTGTTTCATGCAGCTCTCGAAGCTAAAGAAAACAAAAAGCGCATACAGAGATTCCGGTTATCAGTTATTGAATAAAACAGCGGATGATTTATATATTGTAGGTATCCAGACGGTCAGAATCCTGAAAAGAGTTGGACGCAGGCTTTCCCGGTTTTTCAGACCGTTTACGAATTTATGCAGATCGATCTACGCCGCCACAGTCGGCAAACGGATTTCCCGCCTGAAAGAAGAGTTTCAGTCCATCCGGGAAGGGTTTTCTATTGCCCGCGACAGGATTGCACAGGCAAGAAAACTGGGCTACGGACGTGTTTTTAAAGAGTATCTTACCGTTACGGGAAAAAGTTTTGTCCGTCACAGGGGCTTTGTGTTTTCTATTTTGAACATTGTGGTTCCCATAGGAGCAATTTTTCTTTTGGGGGCTACCGTGCATTTCTGGAACGGACTGAATTACGGCTTGGTTCTTGCCTATGACGGGAAGGAAGTCGCTACTATTCAGAATGAAAAGACCTTTGAAGAGGCGAGCGAAATGGTGAGCCAACGCATGGTTCACGACACGGCCGACAGTGATATCAATATCAACGTCACCCCCACGTTTCGGCTTGAAGTAGTGGATGCAAACAGTTTTTTGGAGGTTAATTCGGTCTGCGACAAGATTATCCAGCAGTCAAACGGAATCATTGAGGAAGCAAGCGGCCTTTATGTAAACGGCGAGTTGCTCGGCGCGGTGAAAAGCAGCGCGGATCTGCGCTATATGCTGCAGAATGTTTTGAACAAGGCAAAGGGCGGGGACACGAGCGCTTCGGTGGACTTTGCGCAGGATGTGGAGACCATCAACGGGCTGTTTCCGACCACAACGATTATGGCTACCGAGTCAATGGATAAACTGATCAACGGTACTTCCCAGTCGGCGGTGACCTATACCGTAAAAGAAGGGGATACGGTTACTTCCATTGCCAAGGCAAACCATACGACCATTTCCGAGCTGAACAAAATCAACAGCAATCAGCTGGGGGACAATCTGATGCCGGGGGATTTGATTAACCTGCAGGTTGCAGTCCCGACGCTGAATGTTCAGTTGACCAAAAATTTGACGTATGAAGTTCCTCTTTCGTATAAAACAGTAACGATTAAGGATGATTCCCAGTATACCGATTATTCCAAAGTGAAGACCGATGGCGTAAACGGAACGCAGAAATGTGTTGACAAGGTGTATTATGTAAACGGCGTCGAACAAAAGCGCGACGTCATCAGCAGAACCGTTGTGGTGCCGTCCACTGATAAGGTGGTAATCACGGGAACCAAGAAGCGGCCGAAGTACAGCGGCGCCGGCGTCAGCAGCGGAAACCTGATGTGGCCGGTTCCGTCCCTTCACACCATTACCACTTATTTCACATGGCGCTGGGGCAGCTTCCATACCGGTATCGATATCTCCGGCGGCAGCGCCTACGGGAAAACGATTGTTGCGGCCGACGGCGGTACCGTTGTATCGGCGGGCTGGAGCAGCGGCTACGGCTACTGTGTAAAAATCAGCCACGGCGGCGGGCTGCAGACGCTTTACGGCCATGCAAGCAAAATTCTGGTTTCGGCGGGCCAGAGAGTCTCCAAAGGGCAGGCGATTGCCCTTGTAGGAAGCACCGGAAACTCCACCGGTCCGCACTGTCATTTTGAAGTGATTAAAAACGGCACCAAGGTGAATCCGCTGAGTTATGTCAGCAGGTAATATTTTGGCAAAACACGGAAAGCATTCTGTTTCCCAGAACGGGAAACAGAACGCTTTTTAGTAATATTTACAAAAACAGACTATTTGTTTTGTTAGTTATTGACTTTTCCATCATTGTGTATTATTATCATTAACAGTGCAACAAAATAAATAATTGGCTATTTCTTCCTTCTTTTTTCGTATATTTTAGTTGATTACTTTCAAAATATTTACAACAATATATTCATTGAAAACGCTTAATATTTTGCGTAAAAATGTAATAATAGTATTGTTTAACTTTAGATTGGAGCGTGCCGCATTGGACAAGTACGTTATTAAGGGTGGCAATCGCCTGACCGGTGAAGTCACCATCAGCGGTGCAAAGAACGCCGCGATCGCAATTATACCGGCAGCGATTTTGGCAGATGGTGTGTGCTGTATTGAAAATATTCCGAATATTACAGACGTTTCTTCCATTACAAGAATCCTGTATGATATGGGAGCTAAGATTCGCAATATTGACAAATCGACGATTGAAATTGATCCAAGACCGATTCATACCCACGTGGCGTCCTACGAACTGGCGCGTCATATACGTGGGTCTTATTACCTTTTAGGCGCTTTGCTTGGCCGCTTTAACCACGCGGTGGTTACCATGCCGGGCGGTTGCGACTTTGGGGTCCGCCCGATTGACCAGCACCTGAAGGGCTTTGCGGCCCTCGGCGCGGCCTATAAGCTGGAGGGCGGCATGGTGGACGTCTATACGCAGGCTTTAACAGGAGCCAATATTTATCTTGATGTTGTGTCTGTCGGCGCAACCGTAAATATTATGTTGGCTGCTGTAAAGGCAAAAGGAATGACAGTCATTGAAAATGCTGCAAAGGAACCCCATATTGTCGACCTTGCCAACTTTTTGAATTCCATGGGAGCGGATATCAGGGGCGCCGGCACCGATGTGATCAAAATATACGGTGTGACCCATCTGGCCGGAACGACTTATTCGATTATTCCCGACCAGATTGAAGCGGGGACCTATATGGTTGCCGCGGCGGCGACCGGCGGAGATGTCCTTGTTAAAAACGTAATTCCCAAGCACCTGGAATCCATATCCGCAAAGCTGGAGGAAATGGGCGTTCAGGTGGAGGAATTCGACGACGCGGTCCGTGTCAGCCGCACGGGAAAACTGAACAAATGCAATATCAAGACAATGCCCCATCCGGGCTTCCCGACGGATATGCAGCCGCAGATCGCGGTGCTTCTTTCCATGGCAAACGGGACGAGTATCATTAATGAGAGTGTCTGGGACAATCGCTTCCGTTACGTGGAGGAGCTCAGAAGAATGGGAGCGCAGATTTCCGTTGACGGCAAGCTTGCTGTTGTGGAAGGCGTGGATCATTTGAATGCCGCTCCTGTAAAGGCAACCGACTTGCGTGCCGGTGCGGCGATGATGATCGCGGCGCTTGCGGCGTCGGGCACCACTCAGATTGAGGACATCAACCATATTGAGCGCGGATATGAAAATGTAGAGCAGAAGCTTTTGAATTTAGGGGCGGATATTCAGCGGATTCATGTTCCTGAGCCGGCAGTGGCGCAGGCAATCTGAATATTTTTGAACGATTTGAAAGGGATTGACATCGGTCTTTCCCTTTTCTTTATTTGGGAGGTCATTCATGGCGAGAATATGTCCGCTTTTCAGCGGAAGCAGCGGAAACAGTTATTACATAGGTTCTTCCTGCGAGGGGATTCTGATCGACGCGGGAAGAACGGCAAAGCAGCTCAACAATATGCTGGAAACCTGCGGGATAGGTATTGAGTCGGTGAAAGCGATTTTTGTCACGCATGAACATATCGACCATATCCGGGGCCTGCGCGTGTTGGCTTCCCGAAAGCACATTCCGGTTTACACCTCTTCCGGTACTTTAGATGCGCTGGAGAGGATGGGGTGCGCCAACGGGACTTTTCAGGCTGATGTGATCGGTGAAAAGGGAATGGAATGCGCGGGTATGTTTATCAAGCCCTTCCGCACCTCCCACGACTGTGCGGAAAGCGTCGGATACCGTGTGCAGACCCACGACGGGCGAAGCGTCGGCTTTTCCACCGATCTCGGCTTTCTGTCCGACACGGTGCGCGATCAGCTGACCGGCGCGGATCTGGTGGTGCTGGAATCAAACCATGACGTCGGAATGCTGAAAAACGGGCCATATCCGTACCCGCTGAAGCGGAGGATTTTGTCCGACACGGGCCACCTTTCGAATCAGGCTTGCGCAGATGAGCTTACGAATCTGGCGCAAAAGGGAACGACGCGGTTTATTCTGGCACACTTGAGCGCTGAAAACAACACGCCGGAGCTTGCGTTTCAAACGGCCCTGTGTTCTCTTTCCGTGGCCGGGCTGAAAGAGGGAGTCGACTTCCAGCTTTCCGTTGCGCCGAGAGAAAACAACACGGGAAAAGGAATTATTTTTTAGGTGGAATTATGCTTACGGTTCATCTTATCTGTGTCGGAAAACTGAAGGAAGCCTATTGGAAGGACGCCTGTGCGGAGTATGAAAAAAGGCTGCGTGCATTCTGCAGCTTTTCCATCATCGAGCTGCCCGAGTGCAGGCTGCCGGATAATCCGTCGGACGCTCAGATCAGGGCCGCCCTGAAAACAGAGGGGGACGCTATTCTTTCCGCCGCGGGAAATTCCGCCTTGTTAGCGCTTTGCATTGAGGGGAAAGCGCTTTCCTCCGAGCAGCTTTCCGATAAAATCAATACGCTGGCCGTAAACGGAACCAGCACAGTCAGCTTTGTCATCGGAAGCTCGTTTGGGCTCAGTGAGGCAGTAAAGCAAAAGGCCGATTTCCGCCTTTCCATGTCGCCGATGACTTTTCCTCATCAGCTGGCCCGTGTGATGCTTTGTGAGCAGATATACCGCGCCTTTCAGATCATCCATCACGGCAAATATCATAAATGATCGCCTTTAAACGGTATGAGCACATAAAAACCGCCGTCCGGAATATTTCCGGGCGGCGGTAATTCTTTTGTTAAGTAGAGTTTTAATTAAACCGTGCCCTGCGCGAGCATGGCGTCCGCTACCTTGACGAAGCCCGCAATATTGGCGCCCGTTACATAATTCTTCGGGCAGCCGTATCTTTCCGCGGCGTCGGAGGCGTTCGCGAAAATGTTTTCCATAATACTCTTCAGTTTTATGTCGACTTCCTCAAAGCTCCAGGAAAGACGCATGCTGTTCTGGCTCATTTCCAGCGCGGAGGTTGCGACGCCGCCTGCGTTGGATGCCTTGCCGGGGGCAAACAGAACGCCGTTCGCCTGGAAGTATTCTGTAGCTTCAATGCTGGTCGGCATATTGGCGCCTTCCGCCACGGCGAATACGCCGTTTTTCACGAGTTCTTTCGCGTCGTCGAGAAGCAGCTCGTTCTGGGTGGCGCAGGGAAGCGCAATGTCGCATGGAGTGCTCCAAACGCCTTTGCCTTCATGGTATACGGAATTCGGGCGATATGCCTGATACTCGGACAGGCGTCCGCGCTTGATTTCCTTGATTTCCTTGATCGCCTTGAGGTCGATTCCTTCAGCGTCGTAGATCCAGCCGGTGGAATCGCTCATGGTCACGACCTTTCCGCCAAGCTCCTGCGCCTTCTGGCAGGCATAAATGGCGACATTGCCCGAACCGGAAATATCAATGATTTTTCCTTCGATGGATTTGCCGTTTTTACGGAGCATTGCGTCGGTAAAGTAAAGCAGACCGAAACCGGTCGCTTCCGTGCGGACGAGGGAACCGCCGAAGGTCAGTCCCTTGCCAGTCAGTATTCCGGAGTATTCGTTTCTGAGGCGCTTGTACTGGCCGAACAGGTAGCCGATTTCGCGGCCGCCTACGCCGATGTCGCCGGCGGGAACGTCTGTGTCCGGTCCGATGTGGCGGCAGAGCTCCGTCATAAAGCTCTGGCAGAAGGCCATGACTTCGCGGTCGGACTTTCCTTTCGGGTCAAAGTCGGAACCGCCTTTTCCTCCGCCGATTGGCAGGCCAGTCAGGGAATTCTTAAAAATCTGTTCGAATCCAAGAAATTTCAGGATACCGATGTTTACGGAAGGATGAAAGCGAAGGCCGCCCTTGTACGGTCCGATTGCATTGTTAAACTGAACGCGGTAGCCGCGGTTTACCCGTACGTTGCCTGCGTCGTCCACCCAGGCTACGCGGAATTTCACCTGTCTGTCCGGCTCGGTCAGCCTTTCCAGAATACCGGCTTTCTGATACTGGGGATTTTGCTCAATAACCGGAGCCAGGGACGTTAAAACTTCGGTTACCGCCTGAATGAATTCGGGCTGGCTGGGATTTTGCTGGATTACGTTTGCGAGTTGCTCTTTAACATAAGACATGGGTATATCCTCCTATATAAAATTGAGAACGGTATTATTCGACTTAATAATACTTCTCAATTCAACAGTTTAGCACAGCAAAAGCCCGGATACAATCATTTACAATTAAAATTTATAAAAAAATACTTGCTTTTTGCAGGACAAACGTATCAATTCTGCAAAAAGACGGAAAATAAAGGGGAGCGATTGAAAATTTGTGCATTAAAATGAAATGTCCCTTTCAATTCGAAAAAGATTGACACTGCATACAGAATATAATAGAATATACTTATTATTGAAATGATGTAGACAAGGAGGTTCTGTAAAGGAGCACCCTTGTTATTTTTATTTTCAGGGAGGTATCGATTTGAGTAAATATACAAAAGACGACATTATCAGGATGATTGATGAAAATAATGTGCGGTTTATCCGCATGCAGTTTACGGACATTTTGGGTGCCTTGAAAAATGTGGCCATTACGACCAGCCAGATCGAAAAGGCGCTTGACAATCAGTGCATGTTCGACGGCTCGTCCATTGAAGGGTTCGTCAGGATCGAGGAGTCCGACATGTACCTCAGACCGGATCTGGATTCTTTTACCATCCTTCCGTGGCACACGCAGCACGGCCGTGTCGCCCGTCTGATCTGCGATATCTACAAGCCGAACGGAGAGCCGTTTGAGGGTGACCCCCGCTATGTCCTGAAAAGGACGCTGAAGGAAGCGGCGGAGATGGGTTACACGTTCAACGTGGGCCCCGAATGCGAATTTTTCCTGTTCAACACGGACGAATTCGGGCATCCTACAACCGTTACACACGATACCGCCGGCTATTTTGATCTGGGGCCGTCCGACCTGGGCGAAAGCGCGCGCCGCGATATCTGCCTGAATCTTGAAGAGATGGGGTTTGAAATCGAAGCGTCGCACCATGAGGTCGCCTTTGCGCAGCACGAGATCGATTTTAAATACAGCGAGGCGCTTTCCGCGGCGGATAATATTCTGACCTTCAAGATGGTCGTGAAGTCCTGCGCGGATTCCCACGGGCTTTGCGCCACCTTTATGCCCAAGCCGGTTTACGGTCGCTGCGGTTCCGGAATGCACACCAACATGTCCCTGTTCAAAGACGGAAAGAATGCCTTTTACGATCCTGACAGCGAGACCGGGTTAAGCCATATTGCATATAATTTTATTGCGGGTATTTTAAAGCATATCAAAGGGATGTGCGCCATCACCAACCCGCTGGTCAATTCCTACAAGAGACTGGTTCCGGGTTTTGAGGCGCCCTGCAATATCGCCTGGACTTTAAGCAACCGCAGCGCGCTGATCCGTGTACCCGCTTCCAGAGGGGAAGGCACGCGGGTGGAACTGCGCAACCCTGATCCTGCCTGCAATCCTTATCTGGAGTTTGCGGTGCTGCTCGCGGCGGGACTGGATGGAATCAAAAATGACCTGACGCCGCCCGACGCGGTTGCCGCGAACATTTATGATTTTGATATCGGAGAAAGAGCGGCTGCGGGAATCGAGGCTTTGCCGACGGATCTCAACAACGCTGTTTTAGAAATGAAGGCGGATCCCTTTATCGAAAAGACACTGGGTGACCATGTGTTTAACAAATACACCGAGGCGAAGGAAAGAGAGTGGTACGACTTTTCCACTACGGTTACGGAGTGGGAGCTGGACCAGTATCTGAATAAATTCTGATTAGGCTGCCAAAAACACCACATTCCTTTCTACGGAGTTGTTAAAGATGAGCAGTATTCTTGTAGCGAATTCAAATGCGGATTACGCTAAAAAAATAGCGGCCGTACTCCGTACCGGCGGTTTGAATGTCAGTGGTGTGTGTACAACCGGCTCGCAGGTAATCGATTTTGCGAACAGGCATTATCATGGAGGCGTGGTGGTCTGCAGCGTAAAGCTGATGGATATGCCGGCGCTGAACCTGCCGAGGTCGGTCGGTTCCAATTACGATTTCCTGTTTATCGTAAAGTCCCAGCAGATGGATATTTCCGAATCGCTTTCCTGCGCCAGCTTAATCATGCCGATCAATCGGATGGACCTGATTTCTTCCGTGAATATGCTGCTGAATATTTCCGATTACAGCAGCCTAACCATTAAAAAGAAGATCGCCAATGGGAACTATGATGAAAAACAGGTGATTGAACAGGCGAAAAATATTCTGATGGAACGCAATAATTTTACCGAACCGCAGGCACACCGGTTTATTCAAAAGAAAAGTATGGATTCAGGTAAAAAAATGATAGAAACCGCAATGATTATTCTGAATTTATAGGAGGTGGATTTTGTTGAAATTTACAAAGATGCAGGGCATCGGCAATGACTATATCTATATCAATTGTTTTGAGGAAAAAGTCCAAAATCCATCCGAGCTTTCCATAAAGCTCAGTGAAAGACATTTCGGCGTCGGTTCGGACGGAATTATCTTAATAGAGCCGTCCGACAAAGCCGACTGCCGTATGGATATTTATAACTCGGACGGGTCGCAGGCAATGATGTGCGGCAACGGGATCCGCTGTGTGGGCAAATACGTGTACGAACGTGGAATTATAAAAAAGGACGTTCTGAAGGTCGACACTATGAGCGGCGTAAAAACGCTTTATCTGGATGTCGAAAATGGGATAGTCGTTTCCGTTACCGTGGACATGGGCAGGCCGGATTTTCAGACCGAAAAGATTCCGGTGACGTACCCGAAGGACCGGATGATCGACGAGCCCGTTGTGTTCGGCACAACGGAATACAGGGTGACCTGTGTTTCTATGGGAAATCCGCACTGTGTGCTGTTTGTCGACGATGTAACCAAGGTGGAGATTGAAAGAATCGGTCCGGTGCTGGAGTGCGACAAAATTTTTCCGCACAGGGCAAACATTGAGTTTGTTCAGGTGCTGAGTCCGGAAGAAGTGAATATGCGCGTGTGGGAACGCGGCTCCGGGGAAACCTGGGCGTGCGGAACCGGGGCGTGCGCCGTGGCGGTCGCCTGTGCGGCGAACCGGAAAACAGGCCGCAGTGTAACCATCCATCTCAGGGGCGGCGACTTGCATATCAAATGGGAAGAAAAGACGGATGAGGTATTGATGCGCGGTCCGGCGGAATTCGTCTTTGACGGGACGATAGAGATTTAGCTTCTGCTGCTGTCTGCCGGAAATCATGAATGAAGGGAATGTAGTATTTTGTTAAGAGTAAACGAAAACTTTGTAAAGCTGCCCGCGAGCTACCTTTTTGTGGATATCGCAAAAAAGGTGAACGAATTTTCCGGGCAGCACCCGGAAACGGAGATTATCCGCCTGGGAATCGGGGATGTTACCCGCCCGCTGCCGAAAGTGGTGGTAAAGGCCATGCAGGCCGCCGCAGAGGAGATGGGCAAAGCGGAAACCTTTCGCGGCTACGGCCCGGAAGCCGGTTATGAATTTCTTCGTACCGCAATCGCGGAAAACGATTTTATAAAGCGCGGGGTGCAGATTGACATCGATGAGATTTTTGTCAGCGACGGCGCGAAAAGCGACACCGGCAGCATCGGGGATATCTTCGGCGCGGATAACGTGGTTGCGGTGTGCGACCCGGTTTACCCGGTTTACGTCGACACCAATGTAATGGCCGGAAGAGCCGGAGAGTACAGCGAGGGCAAGGGGTGGAGCAAGATCGTCTACATGACCTGCCGGAAGGAAAACGGATTTCTGCCCGAGCTGCCCAAAGAGCGCGCCGACATGATCTATCTTTGTTTCCCCAACAATCCCTCCGGTGTCGGAATCAGCCGCGAAGAGCTGAAAAAGTGGGTGGATTACGCGCTTGCGAATCAATCCGTTATCCTCTACGACGCCGCGTACGAAGCATTTATCACGGAAGAGGACATGCCGCACAGCATTTATGAAATAGAGGGCGCGAAAAAATGCGCGATTGAGTTCAGAAGCTTTTCAAAGACCGCCGGTTTTACCGGAACACGCTGCGCGTACACCATTCTTCCAAAGGAACTGGTGTTCGGCGGAGTCTCTCTGAACAAGCTGTGGGACCGGCGCCAGTCTACAAAGATGAACGGTGTTTCCTATGTCGTCCAGCGCGGCGCAGAGGCGGTTTTCTCCGCGGAAGGCCGACGGGAGGTCAGGGAAAACATCGCTTACTATCTCAATAATGCCAAAATCATTGTGGACGGCCTGAAAAAGGCGGGATTTGAAGTTTACGGCGGCGTGAACTCGCCCTATGTCTGGCTGAAAACGCCCGACGGACTTACTTCCTGGGAGTTTTTCGATCTTCTGCTTGAAAAAACCGGCGTAGTCGGTACTCCTGGTTCCGGCTTCGGCGTGGGCGGCGAAGGCTATTTCCGCCTGACTTCCTTTAACACGAAGGAAAATACGGAAAAAGCGTTGGAAAGAATCATCCGCTCCTTCAAAGCGTAACGGTCAAATTGTCCATTCCATTTAGGACTAGAAACCGATTTGCTGTCTGAACAATTGCGTTTGATGTTGAATAATAAGAATGGTTGGTGATTAAATGAAAGCATTGCTGATGCTTGAAAATGGAATGACCTTTGAGGGAGCGGGTTTTGGCGATGAACATGACGTCCTCTGCGAGGTTGTGTTCAACAGCGCTATGTGCGGCTACACGGAACTGCTGACCGACCCGTCCTATGCGGGGCAGGGGGTTGTCATGACCTATCCTCTCATTGGAAATTACGGCATCTGCTATGATGATACGGAATCTACAAAGCCGTGGCTGCGGGCCTTTATTGTACGGTCCGTTTCCGGCGCGGCCAGTAATTTCCGCTGTGACGTGGATTTGAACACCTTTTTGAAACAGAACCATGTTCCCGGCATTCAGGGCGTGGATACGCGCACCATTACGAAGGTGCTGCGTGAGAGCGGCACCATGCGCGGCATGATTGCTTACGGAGATCAGATTGATCCCGCGGCAATGAAAAAACAGATCGACGCCTTTGTGCTGGAATCCTGCGTCCCTCTTGTCAGCAGCGGGGAACAGAAGGTGTACGGCGACGGACCCGTTAAGATCGCTCTGGCGGATTATGGGGTGAAGAGCAACATTATCCGTTCGCTTGTGAGGCGCGGCTGTACCGTGAAATGCTTCCCGTACGACGCCTCTTTTGAGGATATGATGTCTTTTTCACCGGACGGCATCATGCTCTCCAACGGCCCCGGCGACCCGAAGGAGTGCACAAAGGCTATTTCCGAACTGAAGAAGGTGTATGCCCACGGCGTCCCAACCTTTGCGATTTGCTTGGGACATCAGCTGATGGCGCTTTCTCAGGGATTTGATACTTATAAATTGAAATATGGCCATAGAGGAATTAATCATCCGGTCAAGGATTTAAGTACCAACAGGGTGTATATTACTTCCCAGAACCACGGATTTGTGGTCAATGGTGACACAATCAATCCTTCAGTAGCCGACATCCGCTTTATCAGCATGAATGACGGCAGTATTGAGGGATTGAACTATAAAAATGGAAAAGTGTTTTCTGTGCAGTACCATCCGGAAGCTTCTCCGGGCCCGCTTGACACAGGCTTTCTTTTCGATCAATTTCTCAAGCTGATAGGAGGAGGCCAGATATGAAGAGAACAGATATCAAAAAGGTAATCATTATCGGCTCCGGCCCGATCATTATCGGTCAGGCCGCGGAGTTCGATTACGCCGGAACGCAGGCCTGCCGCGCGCTCCGTGAAGAGGGCATAGAGGTTATACTGATTAACTCAAACCCGGCGACGATCATGACGGACAAGCAGATCGCCGATAAGGTATATATTGAGCCTCTGACCGTTGAAACCATCAAAAAGGTAATTCTCAAAGAAAATCCGGACAGTATCCTTCCGACCCTGGGCGGCCAGAACGCGCTGAATCTTGCAGTGGAACTGGAGGAGTCCGGTTTCTTAAAGGAAAACAACGTGGAAATGATCGGTACAAACGCCGACACCATCCGGATGGCGGAGGACAGGGAGCTGTTTAAGGAAGCTATGGAGCGCATCCAGCAGCCCTGCGCGCAGAGCGCCGTTGCGGAAAATATTGAGGACTGCGTCAAAATCGCGAGGAAAATCGGTTATCCCGTTGTTGTGCGCCCCGCGTACACACTGGGCGGAAGCGGCGGCGGCATTGCGGCCGACGAAGAGCAGCTGCTCTCGATCGCAACACTCGGCCTGCACCGCAGCCGCGTGAACCAGGTGCTGATTGAACGGTGTATTTCCGGCTGGAAGGAAATCGAGTACGAAGTCATGCGCGACCGCAACGGCAACTGCATCACGGTCTGCAACATGGAAAACTTCGATCCCGTCGGCGTTCATACCGGCGACTCCATTGTCGTCGCTCCCTGCCAGACGCTTGCGGATAAGGAAACGCAGATGCTCCGTTCCGCCGCGCTTGCCATCATCCGGGAACTGAAGGTGGAAGGCGGCTGCAACGTTCAGTTCGCTCTGAATCCGAAAAGCTTTGAGTACTGCGTGATTGAAGTAAATCCCCGCGTGAGCCGTTCTTCCGCGCTTGCCTCTAAGGCGACGGGCTACCCGATCGCGAAGGTGGCTTCCAAAATCGCGCTGGGCTATACGCTGGATGAAATTCAGAACGCCATTACAAAAAAGACCTTTGCGTGCTTTGAGCCGACGCTGGACTACTGCGTGGTGAAAATTCCGAGATGGCCGTTTGATAAATTTGTTTACGCCAAGCGCAGCTTGGGTACCCAGATGAAAGCAACCGGCGAAGTCATGGGGATTGCCCCGACCTTTGAAGCGGCGTTGATGAAATCCATCCGCTCGCTGGAGCAGAATGTTTTCAGCCTGCTTGACCCCAATGTCCGCAGCCTTACGAACAGCGAGCTGGAGCAGCAGCTTTATGTCGTCGACGACCGGCGGCTCTGGGTGGTTTCCGAAGCGCTTAGGCGCGGCGTGGCCCCGGAAAAGATTCACGATATTACGAAAATCGATCTTTGGTTCCTTGATAAGCTGCTCTCGATCATCGAGGTCGAAAAAGCTTTTGCCACACGGCCGATTGACAAGGCCCTGCTTCTGAAAGCAAAGGATTTTGGATTTCTTGACAAAACCCTGTCGCAGCTAAGCGGCAAGACCGTAGAAGAAATCCGGGCAATAGAAGACGAGTGGGGCATTCATCCCATCTATAAAATGGTCGACACCTGCGCGGCCGAGTTCGACGCGGAAACGCCGTACTATTACTCCAGCTACGGAATCCAGAATGAATCCCTGCCGCAGAGCGACCGAAAGAAAATCCTTGTTATCGGTTCCGGCCCCATCCGCATCGGGCAGGGGATTGAGTTCGATTTCTGTTCCGTTCACAGTGTCTGGGCGCTGAGGGACCTTGGTTATGAAACCATCATCGTCAACAACAATCCGGAAACCGTCAGCACGGACTTTGACATTGCCGACAAGCTGTACTTTGAGCCCCTGACGGAAGAGGATGTGCGCCATATTATCGATCTGGAAAAACCGGACGGCGCCGTCGTGCAGTTCGGCGGCCAGACCGCCATCAAGCTGGCCGGGGCCATTGAAAAAATGGGAATTCCGATTCTCGGGACCTCGTTTGACAGCATCGATGAGGCGGAGGACCGCGAGCGGTTCGACAAAATCCTGTTTGAATGCCAGATTCCGCGTGCCGATGGCCGTATGGTCTTTACCTGTGAGGAAGCCATCCGGGCGGCAAACGAGCTGGGTTACCCTGTACTTATCCGGCCTTCCTATGTGCTCGGCGGACAGGGCATGCATATCGCGTATGCCGACGAGGACATCGTCGAACAAATCGGCATCATCAACCGGATTGCGCAGGAGCATCCGATTCTGGTGGATAAATACATTATGGGCACCGAGGTGGAGGTCGACGCCGTCTGTGACGGAATCGACTCGGTCATTCCGGGTGTCATGCAGCATATTGAGCGTGCCGGTATCCATTCCGGAGACAGTATTTCCGTTTATCCCGCCATCGGCGTACCGAAGGATATGCAGGAGCTGATTGTGGAGTATACCCGCCGGCTCGCAAAGGCGCTGAAGGTCAAGGGACTGCTGAACATCCAGTTTATCGTCAAGGATCAGGAAGTGTATGTCATCGAGGCAAATCCGCGTTCCTCCAGGACCGTGCCCTATATCAGCAAGGTAACGGGTATCCCGATCGTACCGCTGGCTGTCGGCACCTTCTTTGGCAAGACTTTGCCGGACATGGGCTACCACTACGGACTGCAGAAGGAAAAAGATCTGATCGCTATCAAAATGCCGGTTTTCTCCTTTGAAAAGCTTTACGGGGCCGACGTCAACCTCGGCCCGGAGATGAAATCCACCGGCGAGGTGCTGGGAATCGCGCGTACCTTTGATGAGGCGTTGATCAAGTCGTTTTACGGCGCCGGTGTACACATGATTAAAAACGGCAGGGTGATTTTTACCCTGAAGGACAGCGATAAGGAAGAGGCTCTGCCCATTGCCAGAGGGCTTTACGACCTTGGATGGACGATCTACGCTACGGCGGGAACCTCCGATTTTCTGAACGACCACGATATCCCGACCATCCGCACCAATAAGATCGGAACGGGCAGCCCGGATATCCTCGACCATATTACCTCGGGCAAAATCGATCTGGTCATCAATACTCCGTCCCGCGGGGTGGTGCACAACAGGGACGGCTATAAAATACGCAGAAATGCGGTGGAATCCGGCATTCCCTGCCTGACTTCGCTGGATACGGCCAACGCGTTCCTGACCTGTGCCCAGCACGTGGAAACCACTCAGCTTTCGGTGATTGATATCACGAAAGTTTCCAAGTTCCTGAACTTTATCTGACAGCTCCATTCAAACAAATGGAGAAGAAAAATCCGCGTATTCAAATCATGGATATAAATGAGTTATAGGAGGAAAATAATGATGAAAAAATGTGAGCTTCTCTATGAGGGCAAGGCAAAAAAGGTTTACGCAACGGATGATAAGGACTACTGCATCGTCGATTACAAGGATGATGCAACTGCCTTTAACGGACAGAAAAAGGGGACAATCGTCGGCAAAGGCGTTGTCAACAACAAAATGTCCAATTATTTGTTCCAGCTGCTGGAAAAACACGGCATCAAAACGCATTTCGTCAAAGAATTGAGCGACCGCGAAACGCTTGTAAAGAAGGTCAAAATCGTCCCTCTTGAGGTAATTGTCCGCAACAAAGCGGCCGGCAGCCTTGCAAAAAGGCTCGGTCTGGAGGAAGGCACCACGATGAAGACCACCGTGCTGGAATTCTGCTATAAGAATGATGAGCTGGGCGACCCGATCGTCAACGAATACCACATTCTTGCCGCCGAATTTGCGACGAAGGAAGAAGTTGACCAGATCAGCGCCATGTCGCTGAAGATCAACGAAATCCTGAAAGAATTTTTCCTCTCCGTCAACATAGAATTGATCGACTTCAAGCTGGAATTCGGCCGCTGCGCCGACGGGATTATCCTTGCGGATGAAATTTCCCCGGATACCTGCCGCTTCTGGGATGTCAGTACCCACGAAAAACTTGATAAGGACCGCTTCCGCAGAGATTTGGGCGGAGTGGAAGAGGCTTACGCCGAGGTAATGAAGCGCATCGGCTTATAATGTATGGGGATGGTGAGTATTTGAACAGCTCTGTGATGGATTACGATCTTTCCAAACCGCACGAAGAATGCGGCGTTTTCGGAATTTATTCCGACGGCGGGACGGCACCCGCCTACGCCGCCTACAACGGGCTTCTCGCTTTGCAGCACAGGGGGCAGGAAAGCTGCGGAATTGCCGTCTGCGACCGCGGGGTTATTTCCTACTCGAAGGACATGGGCCTTGTCACCGAGGCGTTCAACGATAAAATTCTGGACGACCTTGTCGGCCAGATGGCGGTCGGCCATGTCCGCTATTCCACTGCGGGCGGCAGCGTGCGCGAAAACGCCCAGCCTCTTGTCATGCGGTATATCAAGGGAACCCTCGCGATTGCCCACAACGGGAATCTGACGAACGCCTACGAGCTTCGCCATGAGCTGGAACACAGGGGATGTATTTTTCAGACCACGATCGATACCGAAGTCATCGCCTATATCATAGCGCGGGAGCGTGTGGATGCTCCTTCGATTGAAGAAGCCGTCCGCCGTGCGCTTCCGAAAATCCAGGGCTCTTATTCCCTCGTGGTCATGAGCCCGCAGAAGTTGATTGCCGCGCGCGACCCGCACGGTTTTCGGCCTCTTTGCATTGGCAGGCTTGACAACTCCTATGTCTTTGCATCCGAAACCTGCGCGCTGGACGCGTGCGGGGCGGAATATGTACGCGACGTGGAGCCGGGGGAAATCGTTGTTGTGGACAGCAACGGCCTGCGTTCCATCAAGGACCCTGTAAGCGTGGAAAAATCGCTCTGTGTCTTCGAGTATATTTATTTTGCGAGAACGGACAGCTACATTGACGGAAAAAGCGTTTATGAAGCGAGAAAGGAAGCCGGACGCCTGCTTGCAAAGCAGAACCAGGTCGAAGCGGATATTGTAATCGGCGTGCCGGAATCCGGGATTGACGCCGCGATCGGTTACAGCGAGGAATCTGGTATCCCTTATCAGAAGGGGATTGTAAAGAACAGCTATATCGGGCGGACGTTTATCAAGCCAAGTCAGTCCGAACGGGTGCGCAGTGTACGGATCAAGCTGAACGCGCTTTCCTCCTGCGTAAAAGGGAAACGAGTGGTCATGCTGGACGATTCCATTGTACGCGGAACGACCAGCGCGCGCATCGTCACCATGCTTAAAGACGCGGGGGCGACGGAGGTTCATCTCAGGATCAGCTCTCCGCCCTTTTTGTGGCCGTGCTACTACGGAACGGACATTCCGTCCAAGGACGATCTGATCGCCTGCCAGCACAGCATTGAGGAAATCGGGAAGATGAGCTTCGCGGATTCCATCGATTTTCTGCACCTTGACAATCTGCCGAAAATGATGGGCGGGTGCAGCGGCTTCTGCGACGCATGCTTCTCCGGGAAATATCCCGCGCCCGTGCCGGATTATCTGATTGCAAATAAGAATTACGACTACTGCACGCCGATCAAAAGATTCTAATTTCCTGTTTGGAGGATCATACTATTGAAAAATACTTATGAATCACCGCTTTCGTCACGTTATGCGGACGACGAAATGAAATATTTGTTTTCACCGGATAAAAAATTCAGAACATGGCGCAGGCTGTGGATCGCATTGGCGCAGGCTGAAAAAGAACTCGGGCTGAACATCACGCAGGAACAGATCGATGAAATGATCCGGTTCCAGGACGATATCAATTACAAGGTCGCCGAAGCGCGCGAAAAGGTGGTGCGCCATGACGTAATGTCGCACGTTTATGCCTTTGGGCAGCAGTGCCCAAAGGCCATGCCGATTATCCATCTTGGCGCGACGTCCTGTTATGTGGGCGACAACACGGATATTATTATCATGACGGAGGCGCTGCGGCTGGTAAGAAACAAGCTGGTCGGCGTGATCCGCGTGCTTTCCAAATTCGCCGTGCAGTATAAGGACCTGCCCACGCTGGCGTTTACCCATTTCCAGCCGGCACAGCCCACCACGGTGGGCAAGCGGGCCACGCTCTGGATTCAGGACCTGCTGATGGATTTGGAGGATGTGGAGTATCAGCTTTCCAAGGCGAAGCTTCTGGGCTCCAAAGGTACCACCGGCACACAAGCCAGCTTTCTGGAGCTGTTTGACGGCGACCACGAAAAGGTAAAAAAGCTGGACGAACTCATTGCCGAAAAGATGGGGTACACCTCCTGCTTTGCGGTCTCCGGCCAGACGTATTCAAGAAAGCTGGACAGCCAGATGCTTTCCGTTCTGAGCGGAATTGCGCAGAGCGCGGCCAAATTTTCCAATGATATCCGTCTTTTGCAGCATCTGAAGGAGATTGAAGAGCCGTTTGAGAAAAACCAGATCGGTTCCTCCGCGATGGCCTACAAGCGCAACCCGATGCGCAGCGAGCGAATCGCTTCCCTTTCCAGATATGTCATGATCGACAGCCTGAATCCGTACATTACGGAGGCGACGCAGTGGTTTGAGCGTACGCTGGACGATTCCGCGAACAAACGTATCAGTGTTCCGGAGGCGTTCCTCGCCGTGGACGGCATTTTGAACCTGTACGCGAACGTCGCGGACGGACTGGTCGTTTACCCGAAGGTAATCGAGCAGCACCTTTTAAGGGAGCTGCCGTTTATGGCGACGGAAAACATCATGATGGACGCCGTTAAGCGCGGCGCGGACCGCCAGCAGCTTCACGAAAGGATTCGGGTGCATTCCATGGCCGCTTCCAAGGTGGTCAAGGAAGAGGGCGGGGAAAACGATCTGCTTTCCCGTATTGCCGCCGATCCGATCTTCGGCGTGACGCTCGAGGAGCTTTACGCGATCGTCAAGCCGGAAAAGTATGTGGGCAGGGCGCCGCAGCAGACCGAGGAGTTTATTGACGAAGTAGTCGGCAGGGCGATTGCACCTTATGAGTTTGTTCCCGATGAAAAAACGGAAATAAATTTATAATTGATACAGAGAAATAGGAATTATTTTTTTATTGTTATTCTGCTTTGCTTTTCAGAATAAGTGTGATATTATAATTGAGTTGTTTCCATACTGCCTAAATTCGGCCGCAGGGCAGTTTTTCAGCAAATTCCGTAGCGGCACGGCGGAGTGAATGCATATGATTAAAGCAATTGTTGGCGCAAACTGGGGAGATGAAGGCAAGGGTAAAATCACCGACGTCGAAGCAGCTCAGTCCGACATTGTCATTCGGTTTCAGGGCGGCAGCAATGCCGGTCACACCATTATAAACAACTACGGCAAATTTGCCCTTCATCAGCTGCCATCCGGTGTTTTTTACAGCCATATCACGAATATCATCGGCAACGGCGTTGCGCTCAGCGTAGAGAATTTCGTCAAGGAATTGAAGGCGCTTCAGGAGCGCGGCGTTCCGAAGCCGAACATCGTTATTTCGGACCGCGCACAGCTGGTCATGCCATACCATATTCAACTTGATACGTTTGAGGAAGCGCGTCTTTCTTCCCATTCCTTCGGGTCGACAAAGTCGGGAATCGCACCTTTTTATTCCGATAAGTTTGCGAAGATCGGTTTCCAGATCAGTGAGCTTTACGACGACGAGAGCTCTTTAAAGGAGAAGATCGACCGAGTCATTACGCTGAAAAACGTGCTGTATGAGCATCTGTATCACCAGCCCAAACTGACGGTGGATGAGATTTACAATCAGCTGATGGAATATAAAAAGCTGTTGGAGCCCTATGTAGCGGATACGTTTTCCATTCTGCACAAAGCGGTTCAGGAAGGAAGAAATATCCTGCTGGAAGGACAGCTTGGCGCTTTGAAGGACCCCGACCACGGGATTTATCCCATGGTTACTTCGTCTTCGACGCTGGCCGGATACGGTACCATCGGAGCGGGTCTTCCTCCTTATGAAATCAGGGAAATTATCGCGGTCGTAAAAGCCTACTCAAGCGCCGTCGGCGCAGGGGAATTTGTCAGCGAAATTTTCGGGGAACAGGCCGACGAGCTTCGCCGCAGGGGCGGCGACGGCGGTGAATTCGGCGCCACGACCGGACGGCCGCGCAGAATGGGCTGGCTGGACCTGGTCGCTTCCCGGTACGGCTGCCAGGTGCAGGGCGCTACCTGCGTTGCATTGACTGTTCTGGATGTACTGGGGTATCTGGATGAAATTCCGGTCTGCGTAGCCTATGAGCTGGACGGCGAACGGATCGATTCTTTCCCCCCGACCGTACGGCTGAAACACTGCAAACCGATTATTGAGACTTTGCCCGGCTGGAAATGCGATATCCGCGGGATCAGAAACTATGAGGATCTTCCGGAAAACACGCGCCGGTATATTGAATTCGCCGAGAAGGCGATCGGAGTTCCGATTAAGATTGTTTCCAACGGCCCTGCGCGTGAAGATATTATTTACAGATAAGGTTCCCGTAATGGAGTGCCGACATTTCCGGTGGCAGTGTTGGCACTCGTTATTTTCAGATTAAATTCTACCGGAGAAAGTGTGATACTATGTGTGGAATCGTTGGCTACATCGGAGACGATCAAGCAGCTCCTTTCTTGCTGAGCGGACTGGAAAAACTGGAATACCGGGGCTATGATTCAGCCGGAATCGCCGTTTACGACGGAACTTCCCTCCATGTTATGAAAGCAAAGGGAAGACTGAAGGTATTAAGCGACATGATCAACGGGGGAAAAGACGTCCTCGGCACTGTGGGAATCGGTCATACAAGGTGGGCGACACACGGAAAGCCGTCGGATATCAATTCCCATCCCCAGGTCAGTGACTCCGGAAAATTTGCCGTTGTTCACAATGGAATTATTGAAAACTATCTTTCGTTGAAGGATTTGCTCATCAAAAAGGGGATCAATTTCGTATCGGAAACGGATACGGAGGTGGTCGCGCAGCTTCTGGAATACTACTACAAAGGAGATATTCTGGACGCTGTCATCCGTGTCATCAATAAGGTGGAGGGCTCTTATGCTCTCGGCATCATCTGTGAGGATAACCCCGACCAGATTGTCGCCGTCAGAAAAGACAGCCCGCTGATTGTCGGCCTTGGCAGGGGCGAGAACTTTATTGCCTCCGATATCCCAGCTATCTTAAGCAAAACAAGGGATATTTATCGCCTAAACGATAACGAAATCGCCGTGCTTCAGAAAGAATCCGTGATGATTTATAATACGGATAAGGAAATTGTTCCGAAAGAGCCCTGCCATATCGACTGGGATATTTCCGCTGCCGAAAAGGGCGGTTATCAGCATTTTATGGCCAAGGAAATTATGGAGCAGCCCAAAGCGGTGAGAGACACGATTTCCCCCAGGATTCAGGACGGGAAAATTGTTCTGGACAATATCACCCTGACGGCGGAACAGATGAAAAGCTTTTCAAAGATCTTTATTTTGGCCTGCGGCTCCGCCTACCATGTTGGAATGATTGCAAAATATATTCTTGAAAGATTTGCGCGCATCCCTGTGGAAGTCGATGTTGCGTCCGAATTCCGGTACCGCCATCCCATTATCGATGATAAAGTTCTGGTGCTTGTCATCAGCCAGTCCGGTGAAACGGCGGATACGCTGGCGGCGCTGCGCGAGGCAAAGAAGCTCGGCGCAAGAACGCTTTCCATCGTCAATGTGGTTGGCAGCTCCATTGCCAACGATTCCGACGACGTGCTGTACACATGGGCCGGTCCTGAAATCGCCGTGGCAACGACAAAGGCTTACAGCACCCAGCTAGCGGTCATTTATCTGCTAGCGGTTTATTTTGCCGATAAGCTCGGAAATCTCTCCGAAGAGGATTACGCTTATTACGTTTCCCAGCTTCAGGAGCTTCCCGATAAAATTGCCGAGATCCTCAACAACAAAGAACATATCCAATTCCTTGCGTCACAGTTCTTTAATGTTAGGGACGTCTTTTTCATCGGCAGGAATCTGGACTATGCGATGTCTCTGGAAGGCTCTCTCAAGCTGAAGGAGATTTCCTATATCCACTCCGACGCATACGCGGCCGGCGAATTGAAGCACGGCACCATTTCCCTTGTGGAAGACGGTACGCTGGTGGTGGCGCTGGCTACCCAGAAGATGCTTTTCGATAAAATGATGAGCAATGTGAAAGAGGTCAAGGCGCGCGGTGCCGTAGTGCTTGGCCTGACTACTGAAAACAATAAAAAGATCGAGCAGGAAGCCGACCATACATTGTACATTCCCGAGATGTGTGAGATGATGCTGCCGTCTCTGGCGGTCGTTCCTCTTCAGCTTTTCGCGTATTATGTTGCGTCGATGAAGGGCTGCGACATTGATAAACCCCGGAATCTTGCAAAATCGGTGACTGTTGAATAAAAGATTACTCTGTTGCTTTTGTGAAATCCGGCGACAGTTCAAAGAATGGAAGTGCACGAACATATGATGCAGAACGAAGCAATTTTAATACTCGACTTTGGCGGGCAATACAGTCAGCTGATTGCTCGCCGGGTCCGGGATTTAAACGTATACTGTGAGATTAAATCCTATAAGACCAGTGCTGAACAGATCGGGGCCGCAGGATACAAGGGAATTATTTTCAGCGGCGGGCCTGACACGGTATATGATGAGAATGCCCCTAAATGTGACCCCGGAATATTTGAACTGGGGATTCCCGTGCTTGGAATCTGCTATGGCGCGCAGCTGATGGCCTATCTGCTCGGCGGCAGGGTGGAAAGCAGCAAGGTGCGCGAATACGGAAAAACAACGGTGGATTTCGATACCGCCAGCGCGCTGTTATCCGGTCTGGAAAAACAGTCTGTCTGCTGGATGAGCCACACCATTTATATTGCGCAGGTTCCCGACGGCTTCCGGGTGACTGCCACAAGCGGGAACTGTCCGACTGCGGCCATGGAAAACGAAGGGAAACGTCTGTATGCCCTGCAGTTTCACCCCGAGGTGGAGCACACCGTACATGGCAATGAGATCCTGAGAAACTTCCTTTATAAGATCTGCGGCTGTGCCGGAGACTGGAAAATGTCTTCTTTCGCAGCGGCAACCATTCAGCAGATTAAAGAGACCGTGGGCGATAAAAGGGTGATTTGCGCGCTTTCCGGCGGGGTGGATTCCTCTGTTGCGGCTCTGCTGGTTCATAAAGCGGTGGGTAAAAATCTCACCTGTATTTTTGTGGATCACGGTTTTCTGCGTAAGAACGAAGGCGATGACGTAGAAAATGTTTTCCGTAAGCAGTTCGATATGAATCTGATCCGTGTAAACGCGCAGGAACGCTTTTTGTCAAAGTTGAACGGTATATCTGAACCTGAGCGCAAGCGGAAAATCATAGGGGAAGAGTTTATCCGCGTTTTCGAAGAAGAGTCCAGAAAGATCGGCCATGTGGACTATCTGTGCCAGGGGACGATTTATCCCGACGTTGTGGAAAGCGGGGCAGGGGATGCGGCAGTCATCAAGAGCCACCACAATGTCGGCGGACTGCCGGATGACGTTGATTTTAAAGGCCTGATTGAACCTCTCAGAAATTTATTTAAGGATGAGGTCCGCAAAGTCGGTCTGGAACTCGGTATTCCGGGCCCATTGGTCTGGAGACAGCCGTTCCCGGGGCCGGGGCTCGCCATCCGCATTATGGGCGAGATCACCTCCGAGAAGCTGGATATCCTGAAGGATGCGGACGCAATCTTCCGCGAGGAAATTGCCGATGCGGGCCTTGACAGGAGCATCAATCAATACTTCGCCGTATTGACCGGCATCAAGAGCGTCGGCGTTATGGGCGACGGCAGAACGTACGATTATACCATCGCGCTGCGCGGCGTAACGACCTCCGACTTTATGACCGCGGACTGGGCCAGAATCCCTTACGACCTGCTTGACAAAATTTCCAACCGTATTGTGAACGAGGTCAAACACGTCAACCGCATTGTTTACGACATTACCAGCAAGCCCCCCGCCACGATTGAGTGGGAATAGTTTTAAAAATCCCCGGAAGCCGCATTATTGCTGGTCTTCCGGGGTTGCTTTGTTATCTTGGATACCGGTATGATACCGCTGGGGTGTTTTTCAAGTTCTTTGGCGGCCTCTTTTGCCTAATGTCTCTATGCCGCCTTGACGGTATCACAAATGTGAGTCTATAGGCCGAATTCAGCTCTTATAAAATACTTTTGTCTTTTAAACTTTCTGCAACTCCTTCTCCATTGTAATTGTCTTTTTATGGTGATATAATAAAAAACAATCCGTTTGATGAGAAAGGGTTTTGCCCGGTGTTTTTGATTCTATGTGCCCGGCAATAGTAAAGTTATGGTTATACGTTTAAAATATTAAAAATAAAAATAGGTATGTTATATTGAGTAAGGTTTATACAACAGACGGCGGGGAGGACAATGGATTTGAACAGCATGAATCATATTTTAATTGGAACCATTGTGTATGAGTACCTGAACGAGAAATACGGCATTGTTTTAAATAAATCGCGTTTTTTGACGGGTAATACGTGTCCCGACCATGGAATCTCTTTTCTGCGTCCTCACAAAATGAGATACTGCAATAAAATGGTGCGCAGAAAGACGGAAAAGCTTTGCAGGAACGATTACCAGATCATCAGCGCGAAGGCGTCCAAAAAGCTTGGCATTTTGTGTCACTACTACGCGGATTTCTTCTGCTGCGCACACAGCTCTCAATTCAGCGGCAGCATCAGGGAGCATGTCCGGTATGAGAACGAATTGCTTCAGTTTATGAGGGAAAATTACTCCGCTTTTCGCGGGATGGATTATGTAGCAAATGCGGCCGTTCCGGAGAGTGTAACGGAAATCAACAACAGGATGCGCGGCCTGATTGAAAAGAAACCGGCAAAGGAATACGATTTTGGTACGGAACTGTTCTGTGCCATCCAGGCGTGTGCCATACTGGTGCTTTCCATCAGCCTTGCCATTCTTTCGCAGTACAGTCAAGTGCTGCAGCAGGAGCTGGGAATGAGAAAGACGGCGTAGATTTTTGATCCTTATCGTACTTTTACTGAATACTTATAATAAAAGAAAAACCCGTCAAACGTAAGTTTGAACGGGTTTTTGTTTGCAGCTTCAATCGATTGGGTTTAATCTGAAACCTGAGCGAATTCAATCCGCTCATTGTTAGGCCCCAGGAACAGAAAAAAGCGATTGCTTCTGGGAGCAAACATTTCGTTTGATTCGATTCCGTTGCTGACAATTTTACACCCCATTGCAACGATTTCTTCGTATGCCGAATCGATATTTTCACTTACTAAGGCGATATGATCAATCGCACCGGCAGGCTTCTCATCCACACGGCGGCGGTAAATTTCCAAACGGCAGCTTCCATTTCCCAAAATGCAGGAAAATTCATGCATCACAACCGGTACGAAACCAAGATTTTTATAGAATTCTACTGTAGTGGTAAAGTCTCCGGCTGGAATTGCCACGTGAGCGAGGCCCGTAGGAACATTTTTAATCATTTTTTCATCCTCCATATTTCGTCAAATCCCTTGCTGATTGTCACACATCACACAAATTTGTATCGTTTTAATATTACATGCGGTAAAGGATAAAGTCAATAAAAAATTCAGCCCTCCCGATCTTACAGCCGGGAGGGCTTTCGTGGTTTATACGGTAATATCAAGAAGATGATCGCTTAAAGAAGTGACGGAATCTCCGATCCTGTTGCCCGTCTGTGCGGCATCGGTCATTTGCGTTTCCTGCGCCTTTTTATTTGCCTCATTTTGAAGCTGCTGAATTTGCTGCTGAATCTGGGAAATCTGCTGTTGGAGCAGAGCCTTCTGCTCCTGAATCTGATCGGAATCCTGTCCGGAGGAATCGGTATCCAATTCGGTAAGCTCCTGCTGCAATTGTTTTTCCTGCGCTCTTAATTTGCTGATTTCGCTTTGGCTGCCGGTACCTGATGTCCCGGTGTAGCCGCCGATGCCTGAAACCGCTGAAATGCTCATAATGAATCACTGTCCTTTATATTGATAAATTTTCCTCTTATGAATGATATCGGTACCTTCACATGGAAATGAATGCTTTTTTTGAAATTTAAGTTTGGTTTATGTTTCGAGGGCATTAGGCAGAGGGGAGGGCTTTACACAGTTACAGATAACACAAAAAACCCGCTAAAACCAAGTTTTAGCGGGTTTTTATGGAGCTGCTAATGCGATTCGAACGCATGACCTCATCCTTACCAAGGATGTGCTCTGCCAACTGAGCCATAGCAGCAAATGGCGACTCGGATCGGGATCGAACCGACGACCTCTAGCGTGACAGGCTAGCGTTCTAACCAGCTGAACTACCGAGCCATTTACCGTGGACAACGAATATCATTATACTGAAAAGGCCGTTACTTGTCAACAGATAAACGACAAAAAAATAATTATTTTTTATTTGACAAACCCTCCCCGGAAATCGGGGAGGGTTGCCGCTATTCCTGCTTGATTGCGGTCAGCGCGCTGATTTTGACGGCCCGGTTCGCGGGATGGAATCCGGAAACCAGACCGACCATGGTGGAGAAGACAAGTGCCCCCAGTGCCAGCCAGACCGGAATGATGGAGATCTGAGCGGCGGCGCCTCCTCCGGCCGCGGCTCCCATTGCATCTCCGCCGCCCGCGTTCTGCGCGGCGTACAGGGTGTTGATCAGAAAAGAGATCGCATAGCTCTGTGCAATCCCGATGGCGCCGCCCATAAACCCGATAGCTCCGGCTTCAACCAGAAACATGGTGCGGATATTCCGAACGACACAGCCGAGTACCTTCATGATGCCGATTTCACGGGTTCTTTCGTAGATGGACATAATCATGGTGTTTGTAATCCCCAGAGCCGCCACCAGAAGCGAGATCGCGCCAAGGCCGCCCAGAATCATCTGAATGGTTCTCATCTGCTCCTCAAGCGGTTTGCGGACGCTTTCCATACTGTAGGTGGAGAATCCCATATCCTGTATTGCCTTCTCCGCGTCCGGAACAGCCTCAACGGAAGCGACCTTCACGCTTGCGCTGTCGTATCCGTCTTTTTTGTTGGGATCCTTTTTGATATTGTTCAGCTTGTTGTATTTATCACGGAGCTGTTTTGCAAAGGCGACGTCCATAAAAACAGAATGGCTGGGGGAAGGATTCTTTCCCCAGTCTTCCACCAGAGTACCAACGCATTGAAGCTTGATCGGCTTGGTTTTCGCGGTGGAGTCCTGCGGCAGGTTGATCTCGGCCTGAAATTTGTCGGTGAGAGCGGAAACATAAGGGTCTGGCATCTTGCCGTTTTTATCGGCCTGCGGAAAAATCATGTTGTTGCTGGATTTCTGGCTGTCGATAAAATCGTATTCCGCGTCCTTGCCAAATAAAATGGTCGTTTCCGGGGCTCCTTCCGCCGGGAGCGTTCCGGTTTCCGCCTGATACCCGAATTCTTTCAGCGCACTCATCGAAACGCCGTAAATCATTCCCTGATAGCTGTATTTCCGGCTTTTAATGGTAACGGCGGATGGGTCAAGGTAAAAAACGGGAGTGACAGCCACAACATCCTTTATGGTTTTTACCTGTTCCAAAGTTTTGTCGTCCAGCGCCGCCGAATCCGGAGTCTGGGACTCATTGTTGATCGTGATAACCGTCAGGTCGCCCATGTTCTGCATCATGGTTTCCATGGACTGCTTGATCCCGATGCCGAACGACATCATGACGACAATGGCGCAGGTCCCGATCACAACACCCATCACCGTTAGAAGGGTTCTGACCTTGCGCTTGAACAGATTGCCGAGCGCCATTGAAAGCATGTCTTTCCATTTCATAGCCTTTCCTCATTGAACGGCTGACCGGCTTCTATGGGAAGGTCGTCGTAATCGTCGCTTTGCTCCAGCTGCTTCAGCTTCTTTGCTTTCCGTTTTTTAAGCAGGATGACCAGTACGATGATTCCCGCTATTACTCCTCCGATTCCACCGAGAATCCACCAGAGCGGCGGGGAAGAAGCGCCCGCGTTTGCCGGAACAGCGGGTTCGGAATCGATGCCTTCGCCCGGACCCATTGCGGGCATTACCTCGCAGGAAAACTCCTTGACCAGATTTTTTATTTCTCCGTTTGCGTCCTCGTAGCTGAAGGTCGCCGTACCGGTCATGGTCCCTTCTTCGGTCGGGTTCAGCGTGGCCTGAAAGGTGTCGCCGACTCCGGAATCCACGTTGCCGATATAGGTGTTTGATTCACCTGTTGTAAAGTTTCCGTCCAGCTTGACGGAAAGATTGAATATTTTGCTTTTTCCCTTATTGACATAATTGATATTCAGCTGGCCGGAGTCGCCCAGAGAAATCGGCCCCTGCAGCTCCGCTTCATTTGCTTCAAAGCGGTCGGACTGAGACAGAGGGATAGAGATCGTTTCTGTTGCCTCAATGCCATCCCGCTTGCCGTCCAGAACGGCCTCATAATTGAAGGCGATGGAAACGCCGTAGGAATTCGGGGTGGCGTCGGCTTTGGGGATCAGGGCGATCTGTTCGGCAAAGACCGCGTTTGGGCCGACCTTGGGAATATAAAAGGTATTGGAAGATTTCGCGGGGGTGAACGCGCCCGCCACGGATTTGTCGTCGTCCCCGGCCACGGAAGAGACGGTGATTTTCAGGTTTTCAATCTGCGTGTTGGCGCTGGTATTTTTAAACCGCATGGCAAGATTGAATTCTTTGCCGCCCATCACCGCTTTTCCGCCGTAATCGTAATTTTCTATGATAATCAGCGGCTTGCTTTCATTGGTGGTTTCGTCCTTGTCCGTCTTGGTACCGGTCACGGGAATAAAGACTTTTGAAGTAACGGATTTGTCCAGCTCATCCGCGGAAAGAATCAGGCTTACGACGTAGTTGTTGGTTGTCATTTTTGAGAGACAAGTCATAGGATAGGAAATGGTGGCGGTGGCGCCGGTGTCCAGCGTGTTGATGTACTGCGTATCCGTGACGCCGTTGATGCTGACTCCTTCCGCTGTGGAGGTGTCCAGCACGGCCATGATGTTGTCGCAGACGACGCTGCCGGTGTTTTTCAGCGTAAAGGTCAGATTGAATTTTTCGCCCTCTTTGACCGGCGTATGGTCAAGCCGATAGGACTGCACGACCAGTTTGCCCTGATCCTCCGTGTCGCTGCTGGTACTGTCAGGGTCAAAAATGGTTTTCTGTACGGTGAAGGTGTCCAGCTTTGTATCCCCGTCATAGTAAGCTATTGAGAATTTTAACGTTCCGGCACGGTCGCCGGTACGTTTCATATATTTTTCAGGGATTGTTAGGCGATAGTCAACAGAAGAATCATCATCTGGTTCCTTTATAATTTCCCCGTTTTCCGATGAAAAAGTTTTTTTACCTAATGATATTGCACCATTGGGAGAACTTACGCTAATAACTATTTTATTTCCTTTGGAATAGGTTTCATGTGTAAAGTCAAAAGTTGCCTCAAATGGACTTCCTTTTAAGACAGTCAGCTTTTCGCTTGTGACGATGGGATCTGGGTCGCTCGTCGTTGTCGTTGCCGAAGCCGGAAGACTGCTAAAACAAAATGCCGCAATCAGCAATACCGTCAAAATGAGTGAAACACGCTGTTTCCCCGTTCTTTTCATGAACTTAATTCCTCCTCGTTTACCCCACTGTTAACAGACAGGTTCCTTACGTCGCTTTGCACGCTGCCGTCGTGGATCGTAATCACCCGGTCGGCATATTTGGCGATTTCCCTGTCGTGCGTTACAATAATCAAAGTCTCATGGTATTTCTTTGCCATGGCCACCATGATTTCCATTACCTCACGGCTGGTCCTGCTGTCCAGATTGCCCGTGGGTTCGTCCGCAAACACAATTTTGGGCCGCGCGATAAACGCGCGGGCGATTCCTACCCGCTGCTGCTGTCCGCCGCTCATCTGTGTCGGCTTGTGCAGCAGCCGGTCGCCCAGGTTGACGATTTTCAGCATATGTACCGCCCTTTTGACCCGCTCGTTTTTGCTCATGCCCTTGAACATCAGGGGCATCGCTACGTTTTCGACCGCGGTCATCGTCGGCATCAGGTTGTAGGACTGAAAGACGAAACCGATGTTTTTCTGCCGGAACAGCGCCCATTGTTTTTCGGAAAAATTCGTGACGTCCTTTCCGTCAATGAGAATACTGCCCTTGGTTGCCTTCTCCAGTCCCGCCATCATATTCAGCAGAGTCGATTTTCCGGAGCCGGAGGTTCCGAGCACGCAGCAGATTTCCCGAGGCTCAATCGTGATATTGATTCGGCCGAGCGCCACAATTTTTTCTTTGTCCACATGGTAAACCTTGCGGACATCTTTTAAGCAAATCAGGCTCATACGGATTCTCCAAACTTAAATCAATATTAAATAAGAAAAGAAAAAAGTAATATTTTGGTAATTTCTATTCTAATATGATTCCCGTATGAAAACAACAAACAAATATGTAATCATTCTGATTCAGAAAATAAAAGTCATGCTTGCATATTCTTCTGTTTATGATAAGATTAATATAAAAGAGCGGAATGACACTGCCGCCTGATAATGGAGGTATTTCTTTGGATCTGTACATTAAGCAGAAAATATTTTCTTTGAAAGATAAATACAGCGTTTGTAATGAGCTTGGCGAACCGGTTTATATGGTGGAGGGAGAGCTTTTCACCTGGGGAGCGAAAATTCATCTGTATGATTTGATGGGCAGAGAGCTATATTATATTAAACAGAAGGTGCTGACCTTTCTGCCTGAATATGAAATTTTTGTCGGTGAACAGTTTTGTGCAAGGATCAAGAAGGAGTTTTCCTTCTTCACCCCAAGGCTGAATGTGCAGAGCAGCTACGGCGATTTTGAAATTGAGGGCGGCTTTATGGAAATGGATTTTTCCATTTATCACAACGGGCAGGTTTTCGGTGAAATTCATAAAAAATGGCTTTCCTGGGGGGATACTTACTGCCTGACGGTAGCAAATCCGGAGAACGCCGCATTCTTTACCAGCATGGTGATTGCCATTGACAACTGTATGCATAACGAATCCAACCAATAGGGGGCTTACCGTTGGAGTTCCGTGAAGTAAAGCTGGAGATTTTTGTGCCGGAGGAGTTTGTGGTTCCTATCCGGGATGCTTTAAGCCGTGTGGGAGCAGGGAAAATCGGGAGCTACGATCACTGCGTTTCCGTGTCGAAGGTCAGTGGATACTGGCGCCCGCTGGACGGCGCTCATCCCTATCAGGGCACGGCTGGAGAGATCTGCTCGGGGGAAGAGTGCAAAATGGAAATCCGGTGCAGAAGGGAACTGGCCGCGAACGCAGTCCGGGTGATCAAAAGCATCCATCCCTATGAAGAACCGGTGATCAATATTCTGCCGCTTGTCAACGACCTTTTTGACAGGGGAAATGATGGCTGATTTATTTTGGGCACAAAAAAACGCGCCCACAGGAAGGCCTTGATGCGGGCACAGAAGTAAAAAAAAGAGCCCCGTACGCAAATTGCGTATCGAGACTCTTGACTGGCAGGGGCAGAAGGACTTGAACCCTCGGCACGTGGTTTTGGAGACCACTGCTCTACCAACTGAGCTATACCCCTATATGATTTCCTGCTTGGACTGCGGATACTATCTTATCATTTTCTGTTTTTCCTGTCAATACAAAATTCACAACTCGGTGTAACTTATGCAAAGTTAGCAACATTGGGCTTGACATATTCCGGTACGTTATGTATAATTATTTTTATGTAATATGACTTACTAATACCCCTGCCTTATGGCGGATGGGAGGGAAAAGATAAATGGCTGAAATTAGAATTAAAGACAATGAGTCCTTGGACAGTGCTCTGAGAAGGTTTAAGAAACAGTGCGCAAGAGCCGGGGTTATTGCTGAGGTTCGTAAGAGAGAAGCTTATGAAAAGCCTTCTGTTAAGCGTAAGAAGAAGTCCGAAGCAGCCCGCAAACGCAAGTTTAAGTAACAGTACAAAAATGATTCGGAAAAGCGGGCTTGATTGCCCGCTTTTTTAGCCTGGTTTTATTTTCCCCGAAACGGAGGTATGGTTATTGGCATTGTTTCTGCCTACTGTTGCTGTGGACAAAGTTACGGATATTACTCCGGAACTGATTCGTGCCATGCACGCCAGGGCCCTTATTCTCGATGTGGATAACACCCTGGCTATTCATGATTCTCCGACTCCTTTCGAGGGTACCGTGGAGTGGACGCGCCACATGCGCGAGAACGGTATCAGCATTATCATTATGTCAAACAATTCTAAAAAACGGGTTGAACCATTTGCGGCGAAATACGATCTTCCTTTTTTGTCCCTTTCGTTAAAGCCGATCCCCCTGGGCTATTTCCGCGCCATCCGTAAAATGGGAGTCAAGCGCAGCGAAGTGGTCGCAGTTGGAGATCAGGTCTTTACGGATATAGTCGGCTCCAATTTGTCGTTTATGAAATCGATTCTGCTCGTTCCTGCGGGCAAGGAAAATTCATTTTCTTTTAAAATACGCCGTGGTTTGGAAAAACCGATCCGCTACATCATCAAGGCGGCGGGGCGTGGAAAGAAATATTTTGGTTGAGAAGGTGTTAGAATGAGCAGGAAAAAGGTTCTTGTGCTTCTTGGGCCAAACCTCAATATGATCGGCGTCCGGGAAAAGGGCGTCTACGGGGACGAAACTGCCGAAAGTATTCATCTTCAGATTATTGAGAATGCTAAAAAGCTGGATTACGACTGCGATATCTTTCAGTCCAATCACGAAGGCGATCTGATTGACAAAATCCACAGTGCGCGCGGGACCTATCAGGGCGTGGTGATCAACGCCGGCGCTCTTACGCATTACAGCTATGCGCTGCGCGATGCGATCGCCTGTATCAGAATTCCTTTCGTGGAAACCCACATGAGCAACATTTACGCGCGTGAGGATTTCCGGCATAAAAGCGTGATATCCGAAGTGTGCGCAGGCCAGATTTCCGGGTTCGGGAAAAACAGCTATTTTCTGGCGCTGGCAGCATTAAAGGATTTAATGTAGTTCCGTATAAAAATATCTTGAAAATTTTCTGAAATTATTATAAGATAATAATCGGAAAAAATTATTGGAGGATAATACGATGATATCTGCAGGCGATTTTAGAAATGGCGTTACCTTTGAAATGGACGGAAACGTCGTTTCCATTATTGAGTTCCAGCATGTTAAGCCGGGAAAGGGCGCGGCTTTCGTTCGCACCAAGATCAGAAACGTCATTACCGGCAGCGTGGTAGAAAGAACTTTCAATCCAAACGATAAATACCCTACCGCTTATATTGAGCGTAAGGATATGCAATATCTTTATAATGACGGCGACCTCTATTATTTTATGGATCTGGAGACCTTTGAGCAGACTCCGATCAATCAGAGCGTTCTAGGCGACAACTTCAAATTCGTTCTGGAGAATATGACCTGCAAGGTGCTTTCCTACAAAGGCAATGTTTTCGGTGTTGAGCCGCCAAACTTTGTAGAGCTGGAAATCACCAAGACGGACCCGGGCTTCAAGGGCAACACGGCGACCAACGCCCTGAAACCTGCCACAGTTGAAACCGGTGCTGAAATCAATGTTCCTCTGTTTATCGAGGAAGGCGAAAGAATCAGAATAGATACCCGTACCGGCGAATATATGGAACGCGCATAACCAACACTATGCATGTTCAGTAAATGATGTTTAAGGAGGCAGAATTATGACAAACACAGAGAAGGTTGCTTACATTCGCGGCCTTGCGGAAGGCCTTGAGCTTGATGAGAACAAAAAGGAAGTAAAGGTCATTAACGCAATAATTGATTTATTGGACGACATGGCGACATCCGTATCCGATATGCAGGACAGCTTTGACGACATGGCTGACCAGCTGGATGCGGTCGACGAGGATCTTGGTTCTCTGGAAGAAGATTTTTATGAGGACGAAGATGATGATGAGGACGACGGGGACTGCTACTATGAAGTAACCTGTCCGAATTGCCACGAGACGATTTGCCTGTCCGAAGATATTATTGAGGATGGCCAGATGGATTGCCCGAATTGCGGCGAAACGCTGGAATTCGATATTGACGAAGAGGAATGCGATTGCGGCTGCGAGGACTGCGATCACGAATAAAAAGCTTTTTGGCTGAAGGAAAAGAGTGCTGCTCCGTGCAGTGCTCTTTTTTGCTTTTATATTGACAGATTTCGGTAAAATGCTTATAATAGTAGAAAAAGTGTATCAAATGAAACAGAAAGTGAACATTTATGAAACCAATTAAAAAGCAAAACAAATACTGTCTGCTGCTGGCACAGAGTTTTCTGTTCAATGGGATTGAAAAGGGCGTAGCGGAAGCCGCTTTTCAAAACGGCGAATGCAGCTGTATGGAATACGAAGCCGGTGAGAAAATATATACCAGAAGCAATTATAAGAAAAGCATGGGAATCGTTTTTTCCGGGGTTGTAAAGGCCATGAAACCGGAAAATGAAAACCTGATTATGAATACCTTTTATTCGGGAGGGATTTTTGGGGTTGCCTGCCTTTTTAACAACTCACGCCGGTATGTCTCCGAGATTATTGCCGTCAAGAAGAGCCGCGTTTTGTTTTTGTCCCAGCAGCTTCTGCATGAGCTTTTCGAGAACCATACAAGGATTGCTGAGAATTACATCAGCTATCTGTCGGACCGGATCTGTTTCTTAAATAGCAGGATTGACAATTTCACCGGGGGAACTGCTGTTTGCCGCCTGGCGACGTTCCTCCTTTCGCTGTCCGCTCAGAATGAATATTCCCTTGTATTGGAGCTGCCGTGTACGCTGACGCAGCTTGCCAATACGCTGAACATCGGCCGTGCTTCCCTGTACCGCGCTTTCGATGATTTATCCGATACAGGTGTCATCACACGCGAAGGAAGAAAGGTGACAATCAATCAGATTGAGCGGCTGCGGTCCGGTCAGTTTGGTGATGAATCATAATTTAACGATAGATAAAGAGGGAGAAAAATGAGACTGATGAAAAAAATAATATCACTGGGATTAAGCGCCTGTATGGCTCTGTCCGTTCTTGCGGGATGCACCGGGCCTGCGGCGGCATCCTCCGGAGAGCCGGCTTCCAGCGAAGCGGTATCCAGTGCGCAGCCGAGTTCTGCCGCTGCTGAAAAGACGACCATTAAGATTGCGGCGCTCAAAGGGCCGACCGGACTGGGCATGTTAAAGCTGATGAGCGACAACGACGCCAAGACCGCCGCCGAAAACTATGAGTTTACGATTGTGGGCGCTCCGGACGAAATCGTATCCAAGATCTCCAAAGGGGAAGTGGACGTGGCTGCCGTTCCCACCAACCTTGCCGCTACGCTGTATAACAAGACGGAGGGAAAGGTCCAGATGGCCGCTGTCAACACGCTCGGCGTGCTTTCCATCCTGACAAAGGGAGAGGACATTTCCAGCATCAGGGACCTGAAGGGGAAAACCATCTATTCTTCCGGACAGGGTTCCACACCGGAGTATGCATTAAATTACATTTTAAGCCAAAACGGTCTTGAAGTCGGTAAGGATGTTAAGGTAGAATATAAAGCGGAACATGCGGAGCTTGCCGCGCTGATGGTTTCCGGCAAGGCAAAGATCGCCGTTCTTCCTGAACCGTTTGTCACTCAGGTGACGGCAAAAGATAAGGACGTAAAAATTGCGCTGAATATCACGGATGAATGGAATAAGGTTGCGGGCGGAAAGAGCGTTCTGACCATGGGATGCCTGATTGTCCGCAAGGATTTTGCAGAGCAGCATAAGGAAGCTTTTGATGCGTTCCTCAAAGAATACAAGGAATCCACCGATTATACCAATACGAAGGTGGAGGAAGCGGCTGCCCTGTCCGAAAAATACGATATCATGCCTGCTGCGGTCGCCAAAAAGGCGATTCCCAACTGCAATATCGTTTATATGGACGGAGACGAAATGAAAGCGAAAATTCCTGATTTCTTGAATGTTCTGTTCACAGCCAATCAGAAGTCCGTTGGAGGTAAATTACCGGGTGATGACTTCTACTACACAAAATAAGAATCTTTTCCAATACAAAGGGTTCAGAACCTTTCTGGCCGCCGTATTTTGGATTGGCCTATGGCAGCTGGCCTATTTTACTGTAAAACAGGAGATACTGATCGTATCTCCTGTTCGTGTTTTGCAAAGGCTGTCTGAGCTTTCCCAGACCAAAGAATTCTGGCTGACTGCGTTTTTGTCCATGCTCCGCATAGTGGAAGGCTTTTTGCTTGGCGTGGCTTTCGGAAGTGTGCTGGCGGTCCTGACTTCCGTTTCGCGTATGATGTACGATATTTTTTATCCGGTCATCAGTATCATCAAGGCAACGCCCGTGGCTTCGTTTATCATTCTCGCGCTTGTATGGATTCCGTCCACCCATGTGCCGTCTTTTACGTCCTTTTTGATGGTGACGCCGATTATATGGGCAAACATGGTCAACGGCATTAAAAAGACCGACAAAAACCTTCTGCAGATGGCCGCGTCCTATCGGTTCGGACTGGTAAAAACCGTCAAACGCGTCTACCTGCCTTCCGTTATGCCGTATTTTACCGCAGCCTGTACAACCGGGATGGGGCTTGCCTGGAAGGCCGGCATCTCCGCCGAGGTGCTTTCCGTCACTCCGCTGTCGATTGGCAGGCAAATCTACAATTCCAAAATCTATATTGAAACGGATGATTTGTTTGCATGGACGGTGATCGTCATTGTCATGAGCGTCATTCTGGAATGGCTGATGGTCCGGTTCATGAAAAAAGTAGGGCAGAAATACAACGTTGTGCAGTGATGGAGCGGTGTGAATTGAAAATTCATAATTTGACGAAAAATTATAATGGAAAAACGGTACTGGATCAGTTTTCTCTCCAGTTTCCTTCAACCGGAACAGTCTGTCTGTTCGGTCCTTCCGGCTGTGGAAAAACGACGCTTTTAAATTGCATAGCGGGTCTGGAGCCCTTTGACTCCGGCGAAATTGAAGGAGCCGGCAACGGGAAGATTTCCTATCTTTTTCAGGAAAACCGCCTACTGCCATGGATTTCTGCCAAAGATAATATTGCCACTGTTCTTCGCGGCAAACCCGGACAGAACGCGGAGCAGGCGGAAAAATGGCTCGGGCTGGTCGGTCTGGCGGAAGCGGGGAACAAAAGACCGGCAGAGCTGAGCGGCGGAATGCGGCGGCGGGTCGCCCTTGCGCGGGCGCTTGCTTACGGCGGGGATCTGTATCTTATGGATGAGCCCTTTCAGGGGCTGGACGCGGAGCGCAGGGATGAAATGATCGCTTTGCTTCAAAAGGAAACGGCCGGTGCGCTGAAAATCATTGTTACCCACGATTTTGAGGAGGCGGAAATGCTGGCCGACGTCATTTATATTCTGGAAGGTCCTCCGGTCAGAATTGCTGACATAATTGTAAAAAATCCTGTATAAATCTGCATATTCTTCCAATACCGCTGTGTTTCTTTACAAATTGTGTCTTTCATTCGTGTATGGTTTGTGCTATACTAATGCAGTTAAATTTGTTTTAGTAGGGGTAATTTATGATATGAAGAATCAAAGGGCTACTTTTGGAAGAACATTCGCTCAAATCATAATAGATGTTCTCTGTGTATTTTTCAGCTACTGGATTGCTTTTGTTTTACGTTATGACGGGAAGATTTATCTCCCCACTTATGACTGGGAATCCTTCTGTACCTGGATTCCGTGGATTTCGATCATTTATATTGCATCCTTTACGGTTTTTCGGTTTTATAAGACAATGTGGCAGTTTGCCAGCCTTGATGAATTATTGCTGATTTTTTACGGAGCCACCTTTGCGGCGTTACTTGTAACCATTCTGGGTTTTACCTTCGCGCAGCAAATTTCATGGGGCCTTTTTCGAGTCAGGCGTTTCCCATGGGGTGTCTATGTTATCGGCTGGGTATTGACCATTTTTTTGGTGGGTGCTTCCCGGTTCAGCTTCCGGCTGATACGCAGAATGAAGCGCAGGAGTCAGATCAACAGGGAAGACGGCGAGGAGTTTCACCGCGTGATGATTATCGGCGCGGGGGAAATGGGCTCCATGGTCATCAAGGATATGAAGGCCGCCCCTGAAAGCAAGGGTATCCCTGTGATCGCCATTGACGACAACAAAAGCAAACGGGGAACCAGAATTCATGGCGTCAAGGTGGTTGGCGGCCGTGAAAGCATTCCGAAAATGGCCGTTCGCTATAATATCGACCAGATTGTGCTGGCGATTGCATCGGCCAGTAAAAAGGACAAGCAGGATATCCTGAGCATCTGTGCGAAAACAGGCTGTCAGCTGAAGACGATTCCCGCGCTGTATGAAATCATCGAGGACAGCGCCGATCCCCTGAAAGTCAGGAATGTCGATATTATCGACCTTCTGGGAAGAGATGAAATCAAGCTGAATATCGCGGAAATCAGCGGTTATCTCAAAAATAAAACCGTACTGGTAACCGGCGGGGGAGGTTCCATCGGCAGCGAGCTGTGCCGCCAGATCGCTTATTTTAATCCGAAAAAGCTGATTATTTTTGATATATACGAAAACAACGCATACGATTTGCAGAATGAGCTTCTGATGCGCTTCAAGCATTTGAATCTGGAAGTTCTGATCGGCTCCGTCCGGGACAAGGGAAGAATCGAGCATATTTTTTCCGTCTGTAAACCGGATGTCGTTTTTCACGCCGCCGCCCATAAGCATGTGCCTTTGATGGAACTGAGCCCTGGAGAAGCGGTGAAAAACAATGTGTTCGGTACGCTGAATGTGGCGCAGGCCTGCGACAAATACGGCGTGAAGCGCATGGTGCTGATTTCGACCGACAAGGCGGTCAACCCGACGAATATCATGGGTGCGACGAAACGTATCTGTGAATTGATCATTCAGTACAGCAGCCGTCACAGCAAGACCGATTATGTTGCCGTCCGTTTTGGCAACGTTTTGGGCAGCAACGGCAGCGTCATTCCTCTTTTTAAGAAGCAGATTGCGGCCGGAGGCCCGGTCACCGTTACCCATCCGGATATCATCCGGTATTTTATGACGATCCCCGAAGCGGCGCGTCTGGTGATTCAGGCCGGAGGCATGGCGCGCGGCGGTGAAATTTTTGTGCTGGACATGGGTCAGCCGGTGAAAATTGTAGATCTGGCAAAAAACCTGATTCGCCTTTCGGGTCTGCAGCCGGATGTTGATATTAAAATCGAATACACGGGGCTGCGTCCCGGTGAGAAGCTTTATGAAGAGCTTCTTCTGGACAGCGAAGGCGGATGTCAGAAGACTTCCCATGAATTGATCTATATTGGTACGCCTATCCCGTTCAATGAGGATACGTTTATCAATCAGATTGAAAAGCTGAGAGATGTCGCCGGTTCCAATAACGTGGAAATGATGAATGTCGTTCATGAGCTGGTACCGACTTATTCCGGCCATGCCGAAGAGACGGACGCACTTGCAAATTGATTTCCATAAAATAAAAGCCCGCGGTCAGTCCATTTACTGGCCGCGGGCTTTCCTCATTCTATTTCTGTTTTCGGGGATTGTCTATCCTATCGTTTTTCCAGCACTCATAGCATAGGCCGATATAACTTTCATTGCCCCCGATAAAGACCTGTTCCCCTTCCCGTATGATTTTTCCGTTGCAAATTCTTGCGTTTACTTCCGCCTTGCGTCCGCAGGTACAAACGGATTTGATTTCCGTCAGAGAGTCCGCGATTTCAAACAGGCGCTTGCTGCCTTCAAACATATGCGTCTGAAAATCGGTCTTTAATCCGAAACAGAGAACGGGGACAAACTCGATCGCGATATCCTTCAGCTGATCGATTTGAGGGGCGGATAAGAACTGTGCTTCGTCTATAATCAGGACATCGTAATGGTTTTGCTGGAACCATTGATACAGGTCCACGCTCTTATCAATTAAAATACCGGTATCTTTCAGACCGATCCTGGACTTTACAATGGTAAGGCCATCCCTGTTGTCCACAGAGGGTTTTAATAAACCTACCCGGTAACCTTTTTCTTCATAGTTAAATTTCACCATCAGCGCCTGTGCCGTTTTGCTGCTGCCCATTGCGCCATATTTGAAATACAATTTCGGCATTTTCATTCCTCCGGTTTATTTTTGACAATCTTTCCTAAGTATAGCATTCTTTATTTACTTATGAAATACTAAAATTTAGTGATGAATGAAAAATTAAAAAAAATAATAGTACAAAATGTCTGATTCAATAAATGATTGCTGATTAAGATCGGATATGCTATAATTTTCTGTATGCAAAATTTAGAAAAGGCGGTGAACCGTTTGAACAGACCTAAAATGCTGTATGTTCAGTTTTTTCTTGTGAGTTTGTCTGCGGTGGTCATCGCCTTTATTTACATCACTTTTCAGGTGGAACAAATCAGGCTGGATGGGGGAGAAGTAACCGATTTTAACACTGGGTGGCTGTTTACAGGCAGTAGTGGGAACAGTCTGAAGATCGATTTGCCGGCGCACTCCGTACCGGGAGCTGAAAAAAACAGGGCCGATTCTATTTCCAACAGGCTTCCTTCTGATCTCGGCAGTGAAATGACGCTCTCTTTTCCGACCTATCATGCGAGGATGCGTGTCTTTGTAGGAGACAAATTAATTGATGAGTTTGGATATCAAACGCATCTCCTGTTTGGAAAATCCCCGGCATGTACGGCGTGGCATATTGTTCCTCTGCCGGAAGGCTCGGCGGGAAAGACGGTTACCATTGAAATCTGTTCTCCTTATACGAAATATGCATCTACATTCAATGCAATTACCATCGGGACGAGAAGCGCGAATATTATCTATTTGATGCAGAAATTTTTCCTCAGTACGATGATCAGTTCTCTGGTCCTGATTTTTGGAGTTCTGCTGTTGATGCTGTATTTTATTGCCCGGACAAGGATGAAAAACAACCTTGCTCTTCTGTATCAGAGCCTGTTTGCCATCAGCATCTCTGTTTCCGCATTGACGGAAACGTCGGTTCTGCAGCTTGTAACCGGAAATGTTCTGGCGCTTGGCTATATCATGTATTTTTCGCTCATGCTCTGTCCCATTCCATATTTACTGTTCATCAAAACGGTTTATGCGAAACACCATGCAGAGCTGTTCGATCTGCTTTGTGTCGCCGCCGTGGCGAATTTTTTGATCTGCACATTTTTGCAGGTACTCAATCTTTTGGATTTTCCTGAAACAGTCTTTTTGACCCATATCATTATGGCGTTGGCTCTCGTTCTTTCTGTTTATACCGCGCTTGAAAATTTATTGAAGTACAAAGACCGTAAAGTAATCCCTTTTTTGACCGGGCTTGGTTTGATGTTTATTCTTTTTATGGTGGATATGGTCCGGTATTACACAGGTGTTTATCAGGATGGGGCGCTGTTTTGCCGCTCGGGGCTTTTCTTCTTTGTCGTTCTTCCTTCTATTGATACGGTTTCCCAATATTTTTCGATGATTGAACTTGGCATGGAAGCCCGCGTTCTGAAACGTCTTGCCTATCTTGACGTGCTGACACAGAAAAAGAACCGGACAGCCTTTGAAATCAAAATGGAAGCTTTAAACCTTCAGCGTGACCGTTCCCATGTGGCGATTGTGGCGTTTGATGTAAATAATTTAAAGATGGTCAACGATAACTTTGGACACAAATGCGGGGATGAACTGATTCTGGCGGCTTCGGACGTGATTCAGCAGAGCTTTGAAGGGTATGGAAGCTGCTACCGTATCGGTGGGGATGAATTTGCAGTGATTATTGAAAACTATCTGGTCAGCAGTACCAAAGCATGTGTCCATGATTTTAGAAGACTGTTAAACGAATACAACCAAAAAAATCCCAACCGGATTGAAATCGCCTACGGCTACGCGGAATATGAGCCAAATGACAAAAATTTATTTGAAACACTGAACCGTGCGGATAAGCTGATGTATGAGAATAAAAAACAAATGAAAGACACCGTGTATTCAAAAGAACTTTAACGCAGGGAGCCGGTTGAAGGAATAAGCAGAAATTTAAGAAAACTGAGTGAAAAAGAAAATAGGAAAACCCTCCGTGTGCATATAATTGTGCCAAGGGGGCATTGTCATGAGATTTTTGATTCTGACCAGAAAAAGAATACTGACGGTTTTATGCTGCCTGATTTGCGGTATATTGGCTGTGTTCCTTGCATTTCAGGGCGTAGCGGCAATCAGGGCATCTTCCAGTAAGCGTCTGATTCCAATTTACTGCGTAAAAACGGATGAAAAGAAAATTGCGATCTCATTCGACGCGGCGTGGGGGAATGAAGAGACACAGACGTTGATCGATATTCTGAATAAATACAACGTCAAAACGACATTTTTTGTGGTGGGCGCCTGGGTAGATAAATATCCCGAATCTGTCAAGGCACTTGCGGCCGCCGGACATGAGGTCTGCAACCATTCCAACACGCATCCCCATATGCCGAAGCTCGGGCAGACGGAAATGACAGCACAGGTGGCGGAATGCAACAATAAAATCAAAAATGTCACCGGTACCAGTCCGCTGCTTTTCCGTGCGCCTTACGGCGATTATAACAATCCTGTGATTGAAACCGTAAAATCTCTTAATATGTACTGTGTTCAGTGGGACGTGGACAGTCTGGATTGGAAAAACCCGCCGCCGAACGCAATTGTTACCCGGGTGACCACTACGGTAAAACCCGGTTCCATTGTTTTGTTCCATAACGGCGCGAAAAACACACCGGCGGCCCTTCCTAAAATCATAGAGGCGCTGCAGAGTCAGGGTTACCAGATCGTTCCCGTATCCCAGCTGATCTATAAAGACAACTACACCATAGACCATACCGGAATGCAGGTGAAAGAAAACGGATAAAATTCCATTCCGCTTTGCCTTTCAGAGGAGGGAAATCGATAGAAAAAGGGCACCGCGAATTCATGCGGTACCCTTTTGTGCCGGAATATAATTATTTTTGTGAAATAAACATTGACAGAATATGAATTTTATGTTAATTTAAAAACTAGAGTTTATACACATTGCAGGATAATGTGTATTGGCTTATGTGCTTTTTTTCAGCGAAGTTGCTCCAAGATGAACGTCATTATTGGGGCAACTTCTTTCATTTTGTCCGTAAGAATGGCAATCAGTAAAAGAATGAGCAGAAAGACATTCAGAGCCTTCAGAAGGGTCTTTGAATTAATGTTCGGCAGACACCATTGAATCGTTTTCACTTCATGACGTTTTCCTTCATCCTTTGTAACGGTGTCGTAGGTTTTTTTCCAGATGACCACGGAACGGGCATTCGTTTTCATAATGATTCTCCTTTCTTATGGCGAACGCACAGATGTGAACAGGGTTTTAATAATGTCCAATTTCTTTTCACCTCGAATCTTGATAGGATGATTTATAATAAAAATGACCAATCCAGTAGGGAGTGGTCATGAAAGGCCCTCCATAAATTCAATTGCAAGCAACCGGTTGTCAATATGGAGGAATATTACTTTTTGGGGGGACAGATCCGCCATCTGACGATACTATTCCGGTTCGATTATTTTCATAACGCAAAACTCCCGATTATCATTCTTATTTACAATTAAAGAATATTACACTTTTCAATGAATGTCAACATATATTTTGGGGAAGTTTTAACGAAATATAGATAATATTTTAGCTGAATACGGTTCTGAAAAAGAAAATTTGTCAATTTATAAGAGAAATAAATCTTGTTCAGTGTTAAATTAACGGACCGATATCCACATCTTTATAAAAGGTGCTTTTATTATTACCGGGTTTTGTCCCGTTTCTGTTCCTGTTACGGTATCATCGCGGCTTTCTTTTCCATTCCCGCTCAACCCTGTATTGCGGTTGGGAGGGATTTTTTATTTTCTGAAAATTTTTCTGATATTATCTGCGATGGCATAATATATTTTATTGTAAGGCAGGTGACAAATACCGTGTATATAACCGTTAGAAAAAAGCATATTGAAATTGTCATGGCAGTCTTTATTTTTCTGCTGGCAGGCATACTTACGCTTACCCATCGGCAGCAGGAAATTGCCGTACAGACGGCCGCTGCCAATACCAACTGGGGGCTCGGCTTTGGGGAAAACGGCAAGCAGCCTACGGGAAATGCCTCCGCGGATTTTTTAAAGCAGTATAACGCCTATTATGTGGGGACGGCAGATAAAAAAGTGATTTACCTGACGTTTGATGCCGGGTATGAAAATGGGTATACGCCGGCGATTTTGGATGCGCTGAAAAAACATAATGTAAAAGCGACTTTTTTTGTAGTGGGGAATTATCTGAATACAAGCCCTGATCTCGTGAAACGGATGCTTGCGGAAGGCCATATTGTCGGAAACCACACCAATACGCATCCCGATATGTCAAAAATTTCAGATATGACATCGTTTCAAAAGGAGATTTCAGCGGTGGAAACGAAATTCAAGGAAATCACCGGGCAGGATATGCAGAAATATTATCGTCCCCCACAGGGAAAATACAGTGTAAATAACTTGAAGCAGGCCAGCGAGCTCGGATATAAAACGATTTTCTGGAGCCTCGCTTATGTGGACTGGTACCAGGATAAGCAGCCGACGAAGGAACAGGCCTTTGACAAGCTGATTCCCCGTATCCACCCCGGGGCAATCGTGTTGCTGCACAGTACCTCCAAAACAAATTCCGAGATATTGGACGAATTGCTCTCCAAGTGGGAAACCGCCGGATATACCTTTGGGACCCTCAGCGAATTAAGCGGGAAATAGGAAAAATCATTTCACGAAATATGCTTGTTTTGTGAATACACGAATGCTACAATAGTTCTAATGATTTTATGTAAATCACATGTCATGCTTCGTCAAGGAAATCGTGATTATAAAAACAAGGAGGACAAAAATGGCGAAAATAACGGATATAAGAAAGTGCGGCAGACTGATCAGCGCTTATAACAAGACCGCAATGGACGTAAACTTTAATCAGGAATATTTCTCCATTTGGGTTCACGCTGCAGGACAGGAATCCGGTTTGGAGACCTGTCCGCTGAATGTGCAGCTGAATACGGAAATGGCGGAAAGACTTCGGAATTATTTAAATGAATTTTTAAATAAATCATGAATGAATTCTTTTCTTAGCTACATACTTTACGAGCAAACGCAAATAATGTTTGTACTGATTTACGGGAGTGAGTGTAAAATGACAAATATTATTTTGTGTGGCAAATCTACCGACACATCAGTTTCATGTGCTTTGCTTCCGGCGCTGGAAAAATACGGCGGAGTACAGTATTTCAATACGCGGCAACTTGTGCGTCTTGGAAGCGATAAGGTCGAATTTTTTCTCTATGACTGCGAAAAACTGCCGCAAATCGAGCTGGAAAGCGGCATCATCCTGTTTAAAAACAGTTTTCATTCTTCAGAAAAAATTTTGATTCCGGAGGGATTCTTGTCCATTCTGGAAATGAAAAATGCAAGCGCGGCAGAATTGCTCAATGGAACCGGAGCCGCGGCGATTACCTGCGGCACAAGTTCCAAAGATACGCTCAGTATTGCCGGTATCGATGAAACGAGTGCTGCGCTGAGCCTTCAGCGCAGTGTGATGACGCTTGACGGAAAAATGGTGGAGCCCCGCGATTTTACGGTCAGATTCCCGCCAAAGCTCAGTCCTACGCGTATTTTAGCGGTGTGCGCTGTGCTTCTGCTGTCCGGTATCGATTCCGCAAATGGTTATGAGCTTTAACTTGCAAAAATTAACATTCATAAAAACACCCCATGTACACAAAATAGGAAAGCAAACGCAAAACAAATCAAAATTCAAAAACGAATTGAAAATTATTGAAGGAGTGTTTTGATTATGGCAAGTAAACAGAATGTAGTTCCTGAAGCAAGAGAAGCTCTGAACAAGTTTAAGATGGAAGCCGCTTCTGAAGTCGGCGTCAACTTAAAGCAAGGTTATAACGGCGATTTGACTTCTAGAGAAGCCGGTTCCGTCGGTGGCCAGATGGTCAAAAATATGATTAAAAGCTACGAGCAGAACATGAAGTAAAAATTTCCATTGTTGGAGCGTCATGCCGTTCGGTATGGCGCTCCAATTTTTTGAAAGCCCGCATAGATTTATCTATGCGGGCTTTGTATAAGAAATTGTTTTATACAGTGGCGGCATGAAGCAGCACGTTAATGTTTTCCTGATAAATGGTGTTAAATTGCGAAATAGAAATCGGATTTCTGCCCAGACCGACTTCAATCGTATAGCCGGGCCTGCGGTAATCCTGGATAAACCAGTCCTTGTAGCCCGCGTAAGAAGCAATTCCGGCAGTCTGGTCCAACCGGTAGCCGCTGATTGCCGCAAATTCCTCTCCAATGGTTCTGCCTTCCGGGGGAGCCATATCCATGAAATTCCAGTAGATGACCCTTCCCTGCGTGTGGTAGGCGATCACCAGCCGGAAATCGTGGGTCTGCGTAAAATTGACGACGGTCTGTGTTTCCGGTTCCGACACGGGAAACGGCCCCGAATATCTTGTCGGACCGGGACCGGTAATGCCGTATTCTGCTTCCGCATCCTTTGATTCCTGCCACGCGGCGTTATAATTATGGTTTAGATCCACACCGTGGTTGTTTGCCTGCCATACCGTAGAGAAATCGGTGCTGCCGTTATTCCAGGCAATCAGGTCCTGATAATACGGGTTGTCGGGCTGCAGGCCGTTCAGTACCAGGTCCACTCCGTCGGGATTTACCATGGGAATGATGTAAATACTGCTCTGGTTCCAGATTTCCCTGGGGTTATATCCGTCGCCCAGCGTTTGGTTCAGGGTATAGGTATATAGGAAATTTTCCGTAAACTTCATCAGCAGGGGGGACGTGATCCACTCCAGAGCGTGATGGGCTGCATTATAGAAAACCTGATTCGGACCCGAGCCAAGCCTTAGATAATACAGGTTTTTTCCAAGGACGCTGAGCCCGGCAACGCCGACCTCTAAAAAGGGATACCGTGCTTTCAGTCCCTGAATGTCCCGCTCTAAAATCTGATAAGTATAGTCAATATTGGTGTCCACTACGTCCATGCCGTAAGGAACAACGATTTGCTGGCCGACCGTGAGGTTTCCGGCATTAAGACCGGGGTTTGCTCCGAGCAGCAGAGGAAGGGACGTATGGTACCGGCGGGCGATGCTGTAGAAGGTATCACCCGGCCTTATCCGGTACAGATCATATCCCAGCAGGTATCGTTCCATGACCCTATAGGTAGCCGGGCCGATGATGCCGTCCTGAGTAAGACCGAACGTGCGCTGAAATTGCAGGACTGCCCGGCGCATCTGCTGGCCGAAGGTTCCATCAATGGGGCCGGGATTGTAGCCGATCTTTCGCAGCATTGCCTGAATTTCCATGACATCCGTCCCGGACATCCCCAATCGCAGTGTTCTCATGATGGCTCACCTCAACATTCTTTTTTGAAAACCGCTCATTGATTCATGGTACTAATGTATTGCGGAAAGTGAGGCTTTATGCTATATTTTCCATGGACGTTTCTTTCAGTTTTTCGTTTTCTCCGTAAAGCAGCGGGAAAAGGGAAGACAAAGGAAAGCCCTGAAAGGAGTCAATAAAAATGCTGAAAATAGGCTGCCATCTTTCCGTGTCCAAAGGATTTCTGGCCATGGGAAAGGATGCCCTTACCATACAGGCGAATACTTTCCAGTTCTTTACACGGAATCCCAGAGGGAGTAAAGCGAAGGAAATCAATCCGGAGGATGTCCGGGCATTGCTGGAGCTGATGGAAGAAAACCGGTTCGCACCCATCCTTGCGCATGCTCCCTATACGCTGAACGCCTGTTCGGCTGATGAGAGAACCAGAAGCTTCGCCCTGGAAACAATGGGGGACGACCTTAACCGGATGGAGTTTTTGCCGGGAAATCTTTATAATTTTCATCCCGGCGGCCATGTGGGACAGGGAACGGAAAAGGGAATAGAACTGATTACCGCAATGCTCAATGCGATTTTGAAGCCGGAGCAGCATACGACGGTTCTGCTGGAGACAATGGCCGGAAAAGGCACGGAGGTAGGCCGGACTTTTGAGGAGCTACGGCTGATTCTGGACGGGGTCGAGCGGAAGGAACAAATGGGTGTTTGCCTCGACACCTGCCATGTGTTTGACGCCGGATATGACATTGTAAACAGTCTTGACGACGTCCTGAACCATTTTGACGAAGTTATCGGTCTTGACCGGCTGAGGGCCGTTCATCTGAACGACAGCCTCAATTCTCTGGGCAGCCATAAAGACCGTCACGCCCGAATCGGGGAAGGGAAGATTGGGCTTGAAGCGATCACCCGTGTGATTAACCATCCTGCCTTACGGCATTTGCCGTTTTATCTGGAGACGCCGAACGATCTTGACGGTTACGCCACGGAAATCAAGCTTCTTCGGAGTGTCTATGAGGAGACTCCTTCTTAAGGCAAAGCGGGGAGCTTCTTTTTTATGATTGCTGAATAAGCCGCGTACCCATTATTTACTTGCTTTTTTTGAAGCCGGGGCGGAAAACAGCCCGATGTGCGGAGGACGGAAGGTAAAAACAAAGAAGCTGAGGGCAAGCACCGCAAGGAACAGCAGTCCTTCCCAGCCCGTTTCGGTACTGGACTTGGAGGATTCGGAAATCTTTCCTCCGCTGTAACGGAAAGCAATCAGAACCCCTGAAATAAAGGTGAGGATGTCCAGCCAAAGATAATTTTTTCCGATCATTCCGGCGTATGTGTAAAAGAAGACGATGATAAAAAGCAGCCCCAGCAGGATTCCGAGTGATTTTGCCGTAATAAAATTTCCATACTCTTTTCCGACGGCGAAATATTCCACGATGCTGAATAGAAGCATGGGGAAAAAGAGCATTTTTAAATGTTCCCATACGCTTTCGTTGATCGGGCTGAACATTCCTATCACCCGGTTGTTTCCCGTCCAATTGTAAAGGAAATGCAGAATAGTGCCAAAAATTATCACGAAAATAAAACCGATGGTTTCCCAGGCAAGTAAATTTTGCATGGTATCCCTCCTTTTCGTTAAATTCTATGATGTGGCTTGAGAAAATAGGAGTTTAAACCATCGAAATTGCTTTATAAAATGGAGTTTCAGAAGTTTTCATCCTCCGGCCGCGGCGGCAGATAGCGCGACTGATTTTTGCGTCTCAACCGTTTTCTGAATATTTTCTGAAAGAAAGGTCAAAAATTGCAAAATAGGAGATTCTAAATCAAAGGGAGCTCCCAATTGCCATATTGGCTAACGATTTCAAAGGAAAGGTTCTTAAAAATAACGGGGGAGAAAGAATGAAAACTCCAGGAAAAATACATTGCAGGATAGAAACTATTTATGCGCTGTGCATGATAGCTGCGATCTTCTGTATCGGGCGATCCTTTCATAACCAGACACTTCCGGCAGAAACTCCTGTCGTCACCCAAAGTGCCTCCTCACAAAGCCAGCTTTCACAAAGTTCCTCTCAGGCGTCCAGCGAGGTGGTATCTGACGAAGCCAGCCGGCAGGAACAGAGTTCTATAGCAGAAAAGCCCGAGTCGCAGGCAGAGAAAACGACGGAATCGCAGGAATCAAAGTCGCAGGAAGTAACGGAACAGATTCAGTCACCGCAATATTATGACATTCCACTGGCCACAGATATACAGGACACCATTTTCAGTGAATGCAAAACCAAAAACGTCCCGGAGGATCTGGTAATCGCTCTGATCGGTGTTGAGAGCCATTACAACTCAAAAAGCATCAGCAAAACCAACGATTACGGCTTGATGCAGATTAATATCTGTCACAAGGAATCTTTGGAGCGGGACCTGCAGGTTACGGATCTGCTGGACAGCAAGCAGAATATTAAAGCCGGTGTTCATATGCTTTCGTGGATCGTCAATAAGTACAGTAACATGAATCAGGCCCTGATGGTCTACAACAACGGAGAAGCCGGTGCGCAGAAGCTTTGGAAACAGGGGGTTTATTCTACGCCTTATTCCAGAAAAGTGATTGATCAGATGAATAAAATTAAAAAAGAAGCATAATGGATTCGTCTGGTAAAGACAAGGAAATTTCTCGCCATCTGAAAAGTTATAGGGCTTTACAGATGGTGAAAATTTATCAGCTTCTTATCATTGATTGAAAACAGATATCTTGTTTAAGCGCTTTTTGAGCCGCTTTGATACAAAGGGATTCCCCATCTGTCATTTTTATTGAGCAGAGGATTTTGTCGAAACTGTAAAGCAATTATACTGTTCATGCTTACTTTGTTTGTAATGCATAACATCCTTTCCTTTCTGTTCCGGGAATAGGGAAACCGTTGCCGGAATACAATCAAGGGGGTGATGTTATGCTGTGTAAGGTCCGGAATTTCTTGTTGAAGGATGCCCTTCTGCTCGTGATCGGCGGGGATATTTATCTTATCATGGAAATCTGTTACCGGGGATACTCCCATTGGAGCATGTTTATTTTAGGCGGCGTCTGCTTTTTAGGATTGGGATATATCAACCGTTTCCTGTCCTGGGAAACGCCGCTGGTTTTACAGATGCTGATCGGAATGCTTTTGATAACGGCATTGGAATTTATCACCGGCATGATTGTCAATGTCCATTTTGGCTGGGAGGTCTGGGATTACTCGCAAAAGCCGTTCAACCTGTTCGGGCAGATCTGTCTGTCTTCCAGTATAGGATGGTATTTTCTTTCTGCGGTGGGGATTGTTCTGGACGATTATCTGCGCTGTTGGATTTTTGAAGAGGAGCAGCCGCGTTATTACCTTTTTCACAAAAAGCCGAAAACAAGAAGCGGTTCCCGCGGCGGAATTTGATTGGTTCGTCGCCGATTAGCTCGTTCCTGAATGAAAAACGACATTTTCTGTTAAAAACTTCATTTTTGATATTGACACATGGGTACTGATATGATAATATAGTTGAGTCGTCACGCGAGAGTGGCGGAATTGGCAGACGCGCATGGTTCAGGTCCATGTGAAAGCAATTTCATGGGGGTTCAAGTCCCCCCCCTCGCACCAAGAAGACATACTTTTTCCGCTAAGGGGAATGTATGTCTTCTTTTTTATAAAACAATGTGATATTATGGGTGCAGTGGTATTTTTGTATTCGCCGATAAATGGTGAAATACAAATAGGGGGAGAGGTAGTCTTTATGTTTGAAATCATTGCATTTTTGGCAACCATCATTGTGGGTTTATTTGCAGAGTCTATTGGTGCAGGATCTCATATATCTGGAGCCGGCAGCATCGCTGCAATTGCCACCATGGGTGCGTTTATTCTATGGTCTGTTAGACACAAAAAGTAAAAAATAATTTTAGCGTATGAGATTTGGAGTATAACTGAAAGATTGCAGGTTTCATTCAAAATTTTTTTCTACCATTTTAACAAAAACAGCAGTTTAACCGGTAAGGTTGGACTGCTGTTTTTTGCTATGGGCAGACGGGGAAAACATCGCTCTCGCGCCGGACCGGGTTCGAAACAATCGGAAAGAGACAGATCAGTATGGTTTATTTTATTGATAATCCAAGGCTTTCCACCCTTTTCAGTGCATCCGTCTGCAGAATATCTCCTTTTTCCGCGACGGATGGAATCAATAGACGAGCACGGTCAGTCCATTTTTGATAGGATGCGATCAGCTCATAGGTTCTGACCAAACCGTCAAAATCAGCCATTTCTTCAGTTTCGGCACAGGCAAGTAAAATACTTTCTTTGATATTGCTCTGCCTGCCGCCGATCAGCAGTGCATACATTTTATCTAAAGCTGCTTTAAGCTGTGCCGGAAAGGTAAACCAATACATGGGTGTTGCAAGAACGAGCATATCACTTTCTTCCAAGAATGGAGCCAATGTATTGAAATCGTCTTCAAATACGCAGGCTTCCGCTTTGGAGTAACATCTGTTACAGGCTTTACAGCCATTGATTTTGTTTAGGCCTGCTTCATATTTTGTTACAGTATGTCCGACGGTCTGCGCTCCTTTCATAAATGCATCCGCCATTAAATCGCTGTATCCTCCTTTTCTGGGGCTGCCCGTAAGTACCAGGATTTTTTTGCCCATTTTCAATTCATCCCTTCATATATTTTTTGCTTTATTCACCAGTGTTTACCATCCTCATCTGTGATGAATCTCAGCACTTTGAGAGGACTGACTGGAATTGCGCTGTTTGGAATGTCGCAGCTGAAAGCCGGTTGTATGACTTTTTTCGAGCATAATAAATTCGGCTGAAAGTTTTTTCTGTTGTTTGGACTTCTTTTCTGATTGACACTAAGATAAGGATAGTGTATATATATTATAAGTCAAGTACGCACATTTGAGATATATACTATACTAAGGGAGAGTGTGAGATGGCGATTGAAGATTGCAGCCCAACAGGGGCAGTTATTGAAAATACTGGTTTTGGCTATACTTTGTCGATCATAGGCGGCAAATATAAAATGATTATCATGTATTGGCTTTCAGAGCATAAGCAGATTATGAGGTTTAATGAATTGAAGCGCTGTATTGGTACGATCACCTACAAAACGCTCAGCAGTACATTGAAAGACATGGAAGCCGACCAGCTAATTATCCGCACAGAGTACCCACAAATACCGCCAAAGGTGGAATACACTCTTTCAAAACGAGGAAAGTCTTTGATTCCCGTCTTAGATATGATGTGTGAGTGGGGCGAAAGAAATCGATTGCCCCATTCAAAAAATTGCAGATAGAATTGTCAGCACAATGTTAAGAGAGACGGTTAAGACTGTTTTTCCGAGATTCTGCAGGAACATTGGCACATAAACCCGGAAATGGTGAAAAAGCAAATTAGAAGGAGTGCAAGTATGAATCAGTATGTTATTGTATCAGATGCCACCTGCGACCTTCCGGCTGCTTTGACGGAGCAGCTTGAAATCGTTGTTATCCCGATGGAATTTACGATGAGCGGAAAAGTGTATCGGCATTTCCCCGACGCACGGGAAATGAGCTTTCACACCTTTTATGAGAGAACGAAAAACGGGGAGATGTCCGTCACTTCCCAAATCAACAGCATTACCTATGAAAAATACTTCTGTCCGATTCTCGAACAGGGGAAGGACATTTTGTATATTGCGTTTTCGTCTAATTTAAGCGGTACCTATCAGGCGTCCCGGATTTCGGCGGACGATCTGATGGAGCGGTACCCGGGCAGAAAAATTGTCTGTATCGATTCCAAAGCCGCTTCGGTGGGAGAAGGAATGCTTGTTTATTACGCTGCCCGGAAAAAGCGGGAGGGCCTTGGCCTGGAGGAACTGGCGCAATGGGTAGAAATAAACCGTGATCATATGTGTCACTGGTTTACGGTCGACGACCTGAACCATCTGAAACGCGGAGGAAGGGTTTCCGCGGTATCCGCCGTAGTAGGAACGGCGCTGGGAATCAAGCCCGTGCTCCATGTCGACAAGGAGGGGAAATTGCTTCCTGTTGCCAATGTGAGAGGGCGCAAAAAATCTTTGGAAGCGTTGGTTGACCATATGGTCAAAACCTGTGTCCATCCGGAGGACCAGACCGTTTTTATCGGCCACGGAGATGATATGGAAGCGGCTGAATTTTTGAAATCCCTTGTTCAGAAAAAATTCTCCGTAAAGGAAATTATCATCAGCGATATGGGTCCCGTGATCGGAAGCCACACCGGTTGCGGTATTGCCGCTCTGTTCTTTATCGGAACGGAAAAATAAGTTTCCTTAACTGCGAAAGGGGCTCCCGGCTGTTTTCAGCCGGGAGCCCCTTTTATAGGAATGAGATCAATCATTGATTAATGGAAGATGGATAAAGTCAGGAACAGAGTGGACATCAGGGAAGCAACGAGGGAAACCACGGTAATCTGCGTGTTGATCGAGGGGCCCGCGGTGTCCTTGAAAGGATCGCCGACCGTATCGCCGACTACCGCCGCTTTATGCGCGTCGGAACCCTTGCCGCCGTTGTTGCCGGACTCTATGAATTTTTTGGAATTATCCCAAAGTCCGCCGGCGTTGCTCATGAACAGCGCCAGAAGCAGACCGCTGATAATATTGCCGCCGAGGTATCCGCCGATGGCCTGGACGCCGCCGATAAATCCGACCAGCAAGGTGATGATGATCGTGACAAGTCCGGCCGGAATCAATTCCTTCAAAGCGCCGAAGGTGGCAATTTCAATACATTTGTCGTATTCAGGAACAACGCCTTCTTTGCCTTCCTTCAGGCCGAGGATTTCCCGGAACTGACGGTGGATTTCGGAAACCATTCTCTGGGCGTTGCGGTCCACGCCGAGCATCAGCATTGCGGAGAATACCGCAGGCACGGCGGCGCCGATGAGCAGTCCAAAGAAAACGATGGGGTTCATGATATCGAAGCCGGTGATTCCTTCTATTCCAAGTACCGCCGCGGAATCATTTACCTGGCTGATAAATGCGCCGAGCAGGGAAATAACGGTTAAGCCTGCGGCTCCGATTGCGAATCCCTTTGTGACCGCTTTAACCGTATTGCCGGCACTGTCGAGAGAATCCGTAATTTCCAGAACGTCATCGCCAAGGTTACCCATTTCCGCAAGTCCGCGCGCGTTATCGACAATGGGCCCGTAAGCGTCGTTGGAGATAATCATACCGACAATGGAAAGCATACCGACGGCCGCCATCGCAATGCCATACATGGCATATCCGGGGCCGATCGGGTCACAGAGCTTGTAAGCTGCCAGAGCGGAAATCGCAATGCCGATCATGGCGGGAAGAGTGCTGAGGAATCCGTAAGAAATACCGGACAGGATGGTAAACGCCGGGCCGGTTTCGGATGCTTTCGCTACATTATGTACGGGTTTCTTTGTGTCGTCTGTAAAATAGTCGCTTGCAATCCCGATGACGACGCCGACCAGAAGGCCGACTGCGCTCGCGCCCCAAATGCGCCATTGGAAGTTGAATATCCAGGTGGCAAGCGCCGTTAAAACACCAAACAGCGCTGTCGTTACATAGGTGCTGCTGTTCAGCGCCTTTGTCGGGTTGCCGTGTTTGCCCATTCTGGCGGTCGCAACGCCGATGATCGACGCCAGCAGACCGAGGGCCGCGTAGCAGAACACCGTGCTTGTGTTTATGGTTCCGCCGGCCGCTTTATCCAGAGAGGCTGCAAGAACAAGCGCAGCCGCCATGGAAGCAACGTTGGAATCAAACAGGTCGGCGCCCATACCGGCGACGTCGCCCACATTATCGCCTACGTTGTCCGCGATGACCGCGGGGTTTCTGGGGTCGTCTTCCGGAATGCCGAGTTCAACCTTGCCGACCAGGTCGGCGCTGATATCGGCCGTTTTTGTGAAAATACCGCCTCCGGCTTTCGCAAACAGGGCAAGAGAGCTTGCGCCGAAGCTGAAGCCAAGCAGGGCGGTCGTGTTGTTTGTAATCAGCATTACCAGCGTGACGCCGAGCAGGGTGCTTCCCACAACGGCCATGCCCATGACCGCGCCGCCGCGGAACCCTGACATGAAGGACGGCTTAATGCCGTTTTGCGCTGCTTCCGCTGTTTTCACATTGGCAATAGTGGCGATTCTGATGCCGATGACGCCTGCGATCGCGGAAAAAACAGTGCCGCACAGATACGCCAAAGCCATTACCAGATTGTCAAGAGGATTCCCCTTCCAAATTGGTGTTGGCAAAAATATAAGGATAAGGATTGCCGCAATACCGGCGAATTTCGCGAGAACCGCATACTCTTTGGTTAGAAATGTATTTGCTCCATTTCTAATCAGAGTGCCGACTTCTGCAATGCGTTTGTTGGAAGACGGGCGTTTCTTGACCCATTGATACAGCCAGCCTGCGAAGAGAAAGGAGAGAGCTGAGATCACGATGGAAATCAATAGGAAAAATGTGACGGTGAATTGCATGGTACCAACTCCTTGTTAATAAAATGTTCATTTATTTCGCATTATATCACGATGAATCATGTAAATACAGATTAAAATAGACGGTTTTTTCACATAAATATTGTATATTTTGACGTTTTTCATAATAAAGCCTTTTAAAGTGACAAATTAGGTACCGTAATTTTTGTCGTTTTTTATTGCAATTTTATTGCGGTTCAAGTATGATATTGAGGTGTGTGAAAGGCGCGGGGCTTGCCCGACGCGCTGAATGAAAAAATTCAGATATTAGAGGATATGTAAAATGGCTTCATCTTCTTCCCAAAGGCGTTCTGTCGGGCTTATGGCCGTCTGTGCCGGTCTGTGGAGCATTGCTGGTATTTTCATCAAACTGGTCCCGTGGAACGCAATGGTTATCGCGGGATTTCGCAGCCTGATTGCAGCAGTAGTGGTATTGGTATTTATGCGTATGACCGGGCGCCGGGTTAAGCTGAATTTGTCCTCCTTTCAGAGCGGCGTCTGTATTGCGGCAACGTTTTTTGCCTTTGTTTCCGCCAATAAAATGACCACGGCCGCCAACGCCATTGTGCTGCAGTTTACCTCGCCTGTCTTCATTTTGATTATTTCCGCGCTGGTTTTCCATCAGCATTTCCACAGGATGGATCTTATTACCGTAGTGGTAACGCTGTTTGGAATTTCTCTGTTTTTCTTTGATAAGCTTGGCGCGGGTAAGCTGATTGGCAATTGCCTTGCAATCCTCGCCGGACTGTTTATGGCGGGAATGTATGTGATTACCGGGCGTACGGATGACGACTCGCGTATGAGCGGCATCCTTTTCGGTCATCTGCTTACCGCAGTGATCGGAGTTCCGATGATTTTTATCTTTCCGACTCCCGTTTCTTCCACTGCGGTAATCAGTATTCTGGCGTTGGGCGTCATACAGCTTGGCATTCCGTATATTCTGTATGGGCTTGCGGTGAAGGACTGTCCACCGCTTGCATGCTCGCTGGTCGGCGCGATTGAACCGCTGCTGAATCCTCTTTGGGTCTTTCTTTTTGACGGAGAGCGGCCCGGAAAATTTGCTCTTCTGGGCGGAGCCATTGTGATTGCCGCCGTAACCGGATGGTGTGTCTGGAGAGACCGTTTTGTTTCAGTCAATTCTCAAAATTCTCTGAACGATTAGAATTTGTTTTGAACGTCGGAATTCATTTTGTCAGGGCCGCGGCGTAAGCTGTTGGTCCTTTTTCGATTCTGTGCTATAATAACCGCAACGGGTTATGATAACGCCGGTTTTATATCTTACCGGCCGGGATGGATGACTGTGAAGTTTTTTAGAAAGCGGGAAATGGAATGAATCAGGGAACGGAAAAATTATATTATAAAAATACGTATTTCAGAACCTTCCGAGCAAAGGTTCTCCGCTGTGAAAAGCAGGGAGAGCATTACGGCGTTGTGCTGGACAGAACGCTGTTTTATCCGGAGGGCGGGGGACAGCCCGCGGATATCGGGGTGCTGAACACGGTCAATGTTCTGGATGTACATGAGCAGGACGGCTGGATCGTTCATACGACGGACAGGCCGCTTCCCGTGGACTCTGCGGTAACGGGAGGGATCAACTGGCCGCACCGGTTTACGCTGATGCAGCAGCATTCGGGGGAACATATCGTTTCGGGAATTGTAAACCGTCTTTTTGGTCTGGACAACGTCGGTTTTCGCATGGGGTCCAAGGCCATAACCGTCGATTTTAACGGAGAGCTCAGCCAGGATGATATTTCACTGGTGGAAGCCCTGGCGAACGAAGCGATTTACCGGAATGTTCCCATTGAAACGTCTTATCCCGACGCGCAGGCGCTTTCTGCGCTTTCCTACCGGAGCAAGAAGGAGCTGACCGGGGAGGTGCGTATTGTTACAATCCCCGGGTACGATGTCTGTGCCTGCTGCGGCACGCATGTCGCAAAAACCGGGGAGATCGGGATCGTTAAGCTGGTATCCGCCCAGCATTATAAAGGCGGCACGCGTGTCGGCCTTTTATGCGGCAAAAAAGCGGTGGATGATTACAATGAAAAAACAGACAGCGTCGGTGCCGTTTCGGTGCTTCTGTCCGCGAAGCCGGAGAAAATAAAAGAAGCGGTGGAGCATCTGCTGGAAGAAACAAACGCTTTGAAGCAGCAGCTGACTTCCTTGAAAAATCAGATTTTCGTTTCCAAATGCGATCAGGTGCCGGAAGGGACGAAAAATATCTGTTTGTTTGAGCCGAATCTTGCACCGGCGGACCTTCGTATCTTTTGCCTGCTGCTGTGTGACCGCTGTTCCGGAGTTGCCGCCGTCCTTTCGGGAGATGACGCTGACGGATATCAGTATGCAGTGGGCAGCGCAAAGGAAGATGTCCGTGCGTTTGGAAAGGAACTGAACCAGGCTTTCAACGGAAGGGGCGGAGGCTCCAAAGAGCTTGTACAGGGTACCGTTCGGGGATTACAGCAGGAAATCAAATCTTTTATAGAAGATCATCATTGATGGCGGAGGAGTAGAAATGTACAGTTTTCGTAATGATTACAGTGAAGGCGCCCATCCAAGAATTTTGGAGGCGCTCGCAAAAGCAAGCCGGGAGCAGAACGCCGTATACGGAAATGACCCCCACAGCCTGCACGCGGCTGAACTGATCCGGCAGCGCATTGGCCGTGACGATGTTGCGGTGCATTTTCTGGAAGGCGGGACTCAGACGAATCTGACGGCGATTTCAGCATTTTTACGTCCTTATCAGGCCGCCGTGGCTGCCGAAACAGGGCATATCAATGTACATGAAACCGGGGCCATAGAGGCTACGGGACATAAAGTATTGACGGTACATACGGAGGACGGAACTCTGACTCCAGAAATGGTTCAGGAGGTACTGAACGGACATACGGATGAGCATATGGTCCGCCCGAAGCTGGTCTATGTATCCGACTCAACCGAAATCGGAACGATTTACACCAAGGCTTCCCTTTCCGCGTTAAGCGAAATCTGCAGAGCCAATCAGCTTTATTTGTATCTGGACGGCGCACGGCTGGCCTCGGCGCTCACCTGCGGCGAAAACGACCTGACCCTGCGGGATCTGGCCGATCTTACGGACGCATTTTATATTGGAGGTACCAAAAACGCCGCTTTACTGGGAGAAGCGCTTGTGATCTGCAACCCGGAGCTGAAAGAAGATTTCCGCTATATGCAGAAGCAAAGGGGAGCCGTTGCCGCCAAGGGGATGGTCCTGGGCGTCCAGTTTGAAGAACTGTTCCGGGATCATTTATATTTTGATCTGGCAAAGCACGCAAACGAAATGGCGGCTTTCCTTCGGGAAGGGATTGCCGGGGCGGGATTTCCATTTCTGTCCCCGTCTCCGACCAATCAGATTTTCCCGATTCTTCCGGATACTCTCATTGAAAAGCTCAGGGAAAAGTACGGCTTTGAATTTTGGGCAAAGATCGATGCATCCACTTCAGCGATTCGTCTGGTCACTTCCTGGGCTACGCCAAAGTCGGAAGCGGAAGCTTTTATGAAGGATTTTCTTGTTTTTGTTCGGTGAATCAAAGAATTTTCTTAATTTTTTATGCTGACCCCAGAGCAAAGACCGGTTATGGATTTTTGTAAATATGCAGTGATCTTAATATCATCCTTCATAATCTCAAAAGAATTCCGGCTCATAGAGCCGGTTTTTTTGGCTTTCTTATAGAATTCTACTGGTTTTTTTAAATGTGTGGCTTTTATTTATGTGACAATTTTTGATAATTTTGTAACACTTTTTGAGATATTCATTTTAATTGTATTGCAAATCAAAGGATATTGTGATATATTTAACACATACCCGCGTTCAGTAAAATGTTGTAATTGAAGAACATGATGCTTCGCAATTGGACGAATTGCAAAAACATGAATGGAGGAAAAATTTTTATGTCAAGAAAAGTTGTTTTAGCAGGCGCGTGCCGTACAGCCATCGGCAAAATGGGTGGCGCACTTTCCAACGTCCCGACCCCAACCCTCGGTACCATTGTTATTAAAGAGGCTTTGAAGCGTGCAAACGTAGCGCCGGAGCAGGTTGACGAAGTCATTATGGGCTGTGTGTATCAGGCCGGCCTTGGCCAGAACGTCGCCCGTCAGTCCGCTGTTTATGCAGGCATTCCGGTAACCGTTCCGGCGTTCACCCTTAACAATCTCTGCGGTTCCGCTCTGAAAACCGTCAACGTTGCTGCTGCGCTGATTGAATCCGGCGAAGCTGACATCATCGTGGCCGGCGGTATGGAAAGCATGTCCGGCGCTCCGTATCTTCTGAAGGATGCCCGTTTCGGCTATCGCATGAACAACGGCGAGCTGCTCGATTCCATGATTCACGACGGTCTGGAAGATACCTTCAACCACTACCACATGGGCATCACTGCTGAAAATGTTGCGGAGCAGTACGGAATCACCCGTGAAATGCAGGACGAGTTTTCCGCATTCAGCCAGCAGAAGTGCGAAAAGGCACAGGCGGAAGGCAAATTTGACGAAGAAATCGTTCCCGTTCCGATTAAAGTAAAAAAAGAAACCGTTCTGTTTGCGAAGGACGAAGGCCCCCGTGCAGGCGTTACAGCGGAAGGTATTTCCAAGCTGAAGCCGGCATTTAAGAAAGACGGCACCGTTACCGCCGCAAACGCTTCCGGCATTAACGACGGCGCTGCCGCCATCGTTCTGATGAGCGAAGAAAAAGCAAAAGAACTCGGCGTAAAACCGATGGCAACCTGGGTTGGCGGTGCTTCCGCCGGTGTTGATCCTTCCGTCATGGGTCTCGGCCCGATCTACAGCACCCGCAAGGTTATGGAGAAGACAGGCATGACCGTGGACGATATGGACCTGATTGAAGCGAACGAAGCTTTCGCTGCTCAGACTCTTGCCGTTGCGCACGATCTGAAATTCGACCAGTCCAAGGTCAACGTAAACGGCGGCGCTATCGCGCTGGGCCACCCGGTCGGATGTTCCGGATGCAGAATCCTGGTTACCCTTCTGTATGAAATGCAGCGCAGAAAATCCAAGTACGGCCTTGCCACACTCTGCGTAGGCGGCGGCATGGGCGTTTCCACAATCGTAAAAATGGGCGATGACGAATAATTAATAAACTGCAACTGCAGAAAGAAGGTTATTGAATTATGAGTTACGTAAAATACGAGCAAAAGGATTTTGTCGGGATTATTACCATTGACCGCGAAAAGGCGCTGAATGCCCTGAACAGCGAGGTCCTGACCGATCTTGAGGCTGTGCTGGACGGTGTGTCCATCGATACTACCAGATGCCTGATCATTACCGGCGCCGGACAGAAGTCCTTTGTCGCCGGAGCGGATATCGCCGAAATGAGCAGCAAAACACGGGCGGAAGGGGAAGCCTTCAGTGCAAAGGGCAACGCTGTTTTCAGAAAAATCGAAACTTTCCCAATCCCGGTGATCGCCGCAGTAAACGGGTTTGCTCTTGGCGGCGGCTGCGAGCTTTCTTTAAGCTGCGACATCCGCATCGCTGCTGAAAACGCAGTGTTTGCACAGCCCGAAGCGGGCCTCGGCATTACCGCCGGATTTGGCGGAACCCAAAGGCTTGCCCGTACCATCGGCATCGGCAAAGCCAAGGAAATGCTCTACACCTGCGGTAAGGTCAAGGCGGAGGAAGCCCTGAGGCTGGGCCTTGTCAACGCGGTTTATCCGGCGGAGCAACTGATGGAAGAAGTTCTGAAGCTTGCCGGCAGAATCGCGGGCAACGCTCCGATCGCTGTCCGCGCCACCAAAAAAGCGGTCAATGACGGGATCCAGGTCGACATCGATTCCGGAATTGCCATTGAAGCCGCCCAGTTCGGTACCTGCTTTGAAACGGAAGATCAGAAAAACGCCATGACGGCTTTCTGTGAAAAGCGCAAACCGGATCCTTTCGTAAACAAATAATTTCTATAAATAATCATTAATTTAGGAGGAATTAAAATGAAAGTTGGTATTATCGGCGCCGGAACCATGGGCTCCGGAATTGCCCAGGCGTTTGCTCAGACCGATGGATATACGGTTAAGCTTTGCGATATTAACGAAGAGTTTGCCGCCGGCGGGAAAAAGAAAATCGCCAAAGGATTTGAGAGACTGATTGCCAAAGGAAAGATGGATCAGGCAAAGGCCGACGAAATTCTTGCCAAGATCACAACCGGGACAAGGGAAATTGTTTCCGACTGTGACTTGGTTGTTGAAGCCGCTCTTGAAAGAATGGATCTGAAGAAGGAACTGTTCCAGGCGCTGCAGGGCATCTGCAAGCCCGATGCGATTTTTGCCACCAATACGTCTTCTCTTTCCATTACGGAAATTTCCAACGGGCTCGACAGAGCGGTCGTAGGCATGCATTTCTTCAACCCCGCTCCGGTTATGAAGCTGGTCGAAGTAATCGCCGGCATCACGACTCCGGACGAGACGGTCGAAAAAATCAAGGCTATCTCCGTTGAAATCGGTAAAACTCCTGTACAGGTCAAGGAAGCTGCCGGTTTCGTTGTCAACAGAATTCTTGTTCCTATGATTAATGAAGCGGTTGGAATCTATGCCGACGGCACCGCTTCCGCGGAAGATATCGATACGGCAATGAAGCTGGGCGCCAACCATCCGATGGGCCCCCTGGCTCTGGGCGATCTGATCGGTCTGGATGTCGTTCTTGCTGTTATGGAAGTGCTTCAGTCCGAAACGGGCGACAGTAAATACCGTCCTCATCCCTTACTCAGAAAAATGGTCCGTGGCGGATTGCTGGGCAGAAAGACCGGTAAGGGTTTTTACGATTATACAAAATAAAGATGGTTGATTGTTGCAAATTATAGATTTTGGAGGAACGAGTATGGATTTCGTACTTAGCAAGGAGCATGAGATGCTTCGCACGCTGTACAAAGAATTTGCAGAAAATGAAATAAAGCCTCTTGCCCAGGAACTGGATGAAGAAGAGCGCTTTCCTGTAGAAACAGTCGAAAAACTGCACAAGTATGGTTTTTTAGGAATTCCCTTCCCGAAGGAATACGGCGGCCAGGGCTGCGATACGCTTGCATATGTCATGTGCATTGAAGAGATTGCGAAGGTTTGCGGCACGACCAGCGTGGTTGTGTCCGGACATACTTCCCTGGGCGCTTCCCCGATTTTAAAATTCGGTACTCCCGAGCAGATTGAAAAGTATTTTGTTCCGCTCGCAAAGGGTGACAAATTAGGCGCTTTCGCTCTGACAGAGCCGAACGCGGGTACTGATGCATCCATGCAACAGACGAAAGCTGTCCTGGAGGGTGACCACTATGTGCTGAACGGCAGCAAAATCTTTATCACAAATGCCGGCTATGCCGATACTTATATTATCATTGCCATGACGGACAAGAGCAAGGGAACAAAGGGCATCTCCGCGTTCATCGTTGAGAAGGACTTCCCGGGCTTCAGCGTAGGCAAGAAAGAAAAGAAGATGGGTATCCGCGGTTCTTCTACCTGTGAGCTCATTTTTGAAAACTGCATCGTTCCGAAGGAAAACCTGCTCGGCAAAGAGGGCAAGGGCTTTGGAATCGCCATGAACACACTCGACGGCGGCCGTATCGGCATCGCTGCCCAGGCTTTGGGTCTTGCGGAAGGCGCTTATGAGGAAACCGTCAAGTATGTGAAGGAAAGAAAGCAGTTCGGCAAACCGATTGCGAAATTCCAGAACACACAGTTCCAGATCGCGGATATGGCAACAAAGATCAAAGCGGCCCAGTTGCTTGTTTATCGCGCCGCTATGGCAAAGGATGCCCAGAAGGTTTATTCAGAAGAAGCTGCAATGGCAAAGCTGTTTGCGGCTGAAGTTGCAATGGAAGTTACCACAAAAGCAGTTCAGCTTCATGGCGGTTATGGTTACACGAGAGAATATCCAGTTGAGCGCATGATGCGTGATGCCAAAATCACCGAGATTTACGAAGGTACCAGCGAAGTTCAGCGCATGGTTATTTCCTCGAACGAACTTAAATAACTATAAAAGCCCAAAAGGAGTGACAATCTTTGAATATTGTTGTTTGCATAAAACAAGTTCCAAACACCAACGAAGTGAAGCTGGACCCGGTAACCGGAACACTGATCAGAGAAGGCGTGCCCAGCATCATCAATCCCGATGATAAGGCCGGCCTGGAAGCCGCCCTTCGCCTGAAAGACGAGCAGGGCGCGCATGTTACCGTTTTGTCCATGGGCCCGCCGCAGGCCGATGCCGCTCTGCGCGAAGCGCTTGCGATGGGCGCGGACGAAGCGATTCTGGTCACAGACAGAGCTTTCGGCGGTGCCGACACTCTGGCAACTTCCACAACGATCGCTGCAGCGGCCAAAACACTTCCATACGACCTGATTATCACAGGCCGCCAGGCCATCGACGGCGATACCGCGCAGGTTGGCCCCCAGATTGCCGAGCACCTCGGCATTCCGAATGTCAGCTATGCGGAGGAGATCAAAGTTGAAGGCGATTCCATCACCGTAAAACGCCAGTATGAAGACAGATATCATATCCTCAAGGTGAAAATGCCCTGCCTGATTACTGCTTTAAGCGAATTGAATCAGCCGCGCTACATGACTCCGGGCGGAATTTTTGACGCATACAGAAGCAAAGAAGTCAAAACCATTACCCGTGCGGACATTGAAGTGGATGACGCTCAAATCGGATTAAAAGGCTCACCAACCAGAGTTGCACAGACATTTACAAAGAGCTTGAAGGCGGCGGGTCAGCTTGTAAACCTTGACCCACAGGAGTCGGCTGAGTATATGCTCGAGAAACTCAGAGAAAAATTCATTATATAGTTGAAAGTGGTGAGCAGTATGGATATTCAAGAATATAAAGGCGTATTTATTTTCGTACAGCAGGTCGACAACAAAATAGCCGGCGTTTCTTTTGAGCTTCTTGGAAAAGCCAGGGAACTTGCTAAAGACATGGAAACAGAAGTGACCGCTGTTCTGCTTGGTTACAACGTATCCGGCCTTTGCAAAGAGCTGGCCAGACATGGCGCCGATAAGATTATCATGGTCGACAACAAGGCGCTCGAGGTTTATGCCACGGAGCCTTATGCACACAGCATGTATCACGTCATTGAAAAATACAAACCCGCAGTTGTCCTTTACGGTGCAACCGCGATCGGCCGCGACCTGGCTCCGCGCGTATCCGCCAGAGTGAAAACCGGTCTGACAGCCGACTGTACAAAGCTTGAAGTCGCGGACGACGGCTCCAAGAACCTGAGAATGACCCGTCCCGCATTCGGCGGAAACATCATGGCGACGATCCTTTGCCCGGATCACCGTCCGCAGATGGCAACCGTGCGCCCCGGCGTTATGCAGAAGATCAAGCCGATCGAAGGAGCGGAAGTTCCAGTCGAAAAGTATGATCTTGAAATCGGTGGGGACCACCAGAATGTGGAAATCGTTGATATCATCAAGAAGGTATCCAATAAAATGGATATCCAGGACGCAAAAATCCTCGTTTCCGGCGGCCGCGGCATGGGCTGTCCCGAGAATTTTTCCCTGCTCAAGGATTTGGCCGACGCGCTCGGCGGCACCGTCAGCTCTTCCAGAGCATGTGTTGACGCCGGCTGGGTCGAGAAAGACATCCAGGTCGGTCAGACAGGGAAGACGGTCCGCCCGAATCTCTACATTGCCTGCGGTATTTCCGGCGCTATCCAGCACCTTGCCGGTATGGAAGAGTCCGATGTGATTATTGCTGTCAACAAGGACGAAACCGCTCCGATCTTTGAAGTAGCCGATTACGGCATTGTTGGAGATGTTACCAAAATTCTGCCTCTGTTTACTGAAGAGGTCAAAAAGGCAATGGCTGCCCGCAACGCGTGATTTCGCACTGCTAAAATCAGGACTCCGTGTAATATGCACGGAGTCCTTTTATGTATGAATTAAGGGAGTTTCCCCGGCAAAGCCGGGGAAACTCCCTTATCATTCTATTCAGGCGAATAGTCATCTGTTTTCCTTCAGGTTTATTCTTTCAGACCCATTTTTTCGTCTATAAAGATACGGGCGTCCATCTGTTTCAGGTCGGGGGATATGATCGGCTTCATGGGCATATGGGCAAACACATCTTTTTCCAGATCAATACCGGGGGCGGTTTCCGTCAGCATAACGCCGTCCTCTGTCAGCTTGAACACGGCGCGTTCCGTAATGTACATAACCGGAAGATGATTCTTGATGGCTGTTTTTACGCTGAATGTAATATGTTCGACGCTCTCACGGAACTTATTGGCGCTGCCTTCGTGCAAAATATGGAGTTTTCCGTCCTTTATTTCGGTTTTTAAACCGTTCGCCGTAAAGGTCCCACAGAAAAACACCTGTTTGGAATTTTGGGAGATATCGATGAATCCGCCGCATCCGGGCAGCTTCGCACCGAATTTGGATACGTTCACATTGCCTTCCTTATCGGATTCGGCAAAGCCCAGGAACGCCTGGTCAAGTCCGCCGCCCTGATAGAAGTCGAACATGGAGGGCATGGAAATGATGGACTCGGGGTTCAGGCTGACGCCGAAGTCTATGCTGCTTTGCGGATTGCCCCCAAAGATACCGGACTCTACGGTCAAAGAAAATTTATTTGTGATGCCTTCTTCCTGAGCGACGGAAGAGATGTATTCCGGGATACCGATCCCAAGATTGACAATGCTGCCGTCTTTCAGCTCCATCGCCGCGCGGCGGGCAATGATTTTCTTGTTGTTCAGAGGTGCCGGGGTAAATTCGGAAAGCCCCATTCTGTGTTCTCCAGAGAAGCCGGGATTATACTGTGTGCCATAGTTCTGCATATGATATTTGATATCGCTGACAACGACCACCGCATCCACCAGAACGCCCGGGATTTCCACTTTTTGCGGGTCGAGAGATCCCGCTTCCACGACTTTTTCGACCTGAACGATCACGGTGCCGCCGGAATTTTTGCATGCCTGTGCCACCGCGAGCGTTTCCGTACGAACGCCTTCACGCTCTATGGAAATATTTCCGTTCTCGTCCGCATAGGTGCCGCCCAGAATGGCAAAATCAACGGGATGGGTCTTGTAAAAAAGAAATTCTTTTCCGTCGATTTCCATTAGGCTGACCAAATCCTCCGCTTCCCGCGTAAGGGGATTCAGCTTCCCTCCCAGGCTGCGGGGGTCGACAAAGGTACCGAGGCCCACCTGGGAGATGGTACCCGGTTTATGTGCCGCTGTATCGCGGAACATGTGGGTGGTAACGCCCTGAGGGAAATCATACGCCAGTATTTTGTTCTCAATGACCAGTTTGCCGAGTCTGGGCGCCATCCCCCAGTGGCCGCCGATTCCCCGGCGCACCAGACCCTCGTGGGCCAGATGGTTCAGGCCCTTTGTTTTTCCGTCGCCCTGAGCAGCGCAAAACAGCAGGGTAAGGTTATTCGGTTCGCCGGTTTCCAGAAAACGGTTTTCAATTTCCATTGCGATTTCCTCGGCAACCGAGGCGCCCATAAATCCGTTTGTCGCGAAATTAATATTGTTTGGCACCAGATCGGCCGCTTGCCGCGCAGTCAATATCTTTACACCCATTCTTCAATCCTCCGAAAAAAATACTTTGTTAATATTATATCATTTCCGTGTAAAATTACAAGTTCCTTTGTACCAAAATATGTCTTTTAGTGGCCAATACGGTCAAAAGATACGATCTTTTGGCAGATCGGTAAAGAATGATACCAAATTCTGCCTTATTATGGTAAAATAATTTAAAAGTAAGGAAAGCAGGTGAAACGTTTGACAGACCATGGCAACGCGAAAATGAAACTTCTATTATTATTAAAGCTGCTGAGAAAATATTCCGATGACGAGCATCCGGTTTCCGCGGTGGAGCTTTGCCGTCTGTTGGAGCAGGAGGGGATCGGGACAGAGCGAAAATCCGTCTACCGTGATCTTGATGTCCTGACGAAATTCGGGGTGGATATTGTCTATACCCGTTCCCCCCGGCAGGGCTTCTTTATAGCAAAACGCGATTTTGAACTGGCTGAAGTCCGTCTGCTGATGGACGCCGTGCTTACGGCGCCCTTTATCACCAATAAAAAAACAGCCGAATTGACGGACAAGCTTTGTGAGCTTCTCAGCTGTCATCAGGCTGAAACGGTTTTGAAACAAATATATGTGGATCAACGAATAAAATTTGACAATGAAGAAATCTATTATAATATCGATACCATCAACCGGGCGGTTGCCCAGCATAAAAAAGTATCGTTTTCCTATCACCATCGCGTGATTGCGGGCGGGAAAGCGCAGCTGGATGAAGGCCGGGAATTTACCATCAGCCCCTACGCGCTTCTGTGGGCGAACGATAAATATTACCTGGCGGGGAATTATGAAAAATACGATACGATCAGCAACTACCGGCTGGACCGGATGAAACGGATCGCCCTGACCGCTTTGGAAGCGCGCCCGTTCAGCGAGGTCTGTTCTTATCGGGATTATTTCGATACCGCCGACTATCTGCGCAGAACATTCAATATGTACAACGGGGAACAGGAGCGTATTGTGCTGCGGTGCTCCAACAGCCTGCTCGAGACGATCGTCGATAAATTCGGCGGGGCCATCGAGTTTTCCTGTCACGACAGCAACGCCTTCACCGTGAGGGCCTCCGTATATGTCAGCGACGGCCTGATTGAGTGGCTGCTGCAGTACGGGGACCGGGTGATCGTTCTGTCGCCGCAGACGCTGAAAGACGAAATGCTCAAGCGGATCGAAGCGATGCGCGCCGCGTATCAAATCACGTAAAAAACATGTGTTCAACGAAAATCTTGACGCCAATGCCCGTCAGGACGGTCCCGCCAAACAGTTCCGCTTTTGAAGAAAGCAGCTTCCCAAAATTTTTCCCGATATAAACGCCGATCAGGCAGAGGAAAAAGGTGACGGTTCCGATGATTCCCACGGAAGAAACCATCAGGGCTGCCGTTTTGGCGCCCACTGCGGACGGAAGAAGAATTCCGGTAGCCAGAGCGTCAATGCTGGTCGCAACGGAAAGAGTAACAAGGGTTTTGAAACCGATGTCGTTTTGTCTTTGACCGGTGCTTTTATCTTCCGGTTCTTTAGAGGATTCCATCATCATTTTGATCCCGAGGTAAGAAAGAAGAACCAAAGCGATCCAGTGGTCCACCGCATTGATAAAACCTTCTCCCGCTTTTCCAATGAGCCAGCCGAGCATGGGCATAAATGCCTGAAAAAGTCCGAAGCTGAATGCAAGCTTTAAGGAGAATCTCGGTGTGACTTTTCGGATCGTCGCCCCGTTGGTAATGCTGACTGCAAACGCGTCCATGGCAAGACCCAAAGCAATGCCGACCAATGAAATGTAATCCATGGTTTTTCCTCCGAATCAAAAAAGACATGAATATTATCATACCTTTTTATTGAAGCAATGTCAATCATAACGATGGACAAGCTTTTGCTTTAATATAGTAATAAATTAATACGTTAAATCAATTGAGTTTTTGTTTTATTCATGATAAAATTTAGGTACAATTGGATGCAAGTTTAATGAGAAGGATAATGAATTATGATTGCTGTGATCGATTACGGTGCCGGAAACCTGCAAAGCGTTGTAAAGGCATTTCGTTTTATCGGCTGTGATATCCTTGTTACGGCGGACAAGGAGGAACTGAAACACGCTTCCGCTGCGGTACTGCCCGGTGTGGGCGCGTTTGGCGACGCGATGAGCTGCCTGAAAAAAGCTGATTTCGTGACCCCGGTGCTTGATTTTATAGAGAGCGGAAAGCCCTTTCTGGGAATTTGCCTCGGTTTGCAGCTCCTCTTTGAAGGAAGCGAGGAAACTCCGGGAATCAGCGGGCTTGGCGTATTAAAAGGAAAAATTCAGAAGATTCCCGCGGAGACGGGACTGAAAATCCCGCATATCGGATGGAATTCTCTTTCTGTGAAAAAAAGCAACGGACTTTTTCAAAATATGGAGCCCAATCCCTATGTCTATTTTGTCCATTCCTACTATCTGAAAGCGGAGGACCCGGAGGTCGTCTCTTCCACCACCGATTACGGGGTCGCCATCGACGCCTCCGTCCAGCGCGGCAATCTGTTTGCGACCCAGTTCCATCCGGAAAAAAGCGGGAAAACAGGCTTGCAGATGCTGAAAAATTTTGTATCGTTTGTTTCTTGATTTTTGCGCGGAGGTTATGATTATGTATGCAAAACGGATTATTCCCTGCCTGGATGTAAACGGCGGCAGGGTCGTAAAAGGAACTTTCTTTGTCAACCTGCGCGATGCGGGAGACCCGGTGCAGGCTGCCATTGAATATGACAAACAGGGTGCGGACGAGCTTGTGCTGCTGGATATTACCGCATCGTCCGATAAACGCGGCATTATGCTGAACATCGTCAGCAAGGTGGCCGAGCAGATTTTTATTCCGTTCACAGTCGGCGGAGGAATCAGAACGGTGGATGATTTTACAGCCCTGCTGCGGGCGGGTGCGGACAAGGTTTCCGTCAACTCCGCCGCGTTGAACCGCCCCGCCGTGATCAGCGAGGCCTCGGAAAAGTTCGGCAGCCAATGCGTTGTGTGCGCGATTGATGCGAAACGCAGGGAAGAGGGAGGCTGGACGGTTTATCAAAACGGAGGCCGCATCGATACGGGAAAAGACGCCGTGGAATGGGCGGTGGAAGCGGCCCGGCTGGGAGCGGGGGAAATCCTTCTGACCAGCATGGACTGTGACGGCGTGAAGAACGGGTATGATCTGGAACTGACCGCGGCGATCTCGCAAAGCGTCAATATTCCGGTGATTGCTTCCGGCGGGGCGGGGAAGCTTGAGCATTTTTACGATGCGTTTACCGCGGGAAAAGCGGATGCTGTTCTGGCGGCTTCGCTCTTCCATTTCGGGGAAATCACTATTCCGGAACTGAAAACATATCTCGCGCAAAGAGGAATCCCTGTCAGACAGTAAAAATGAGGCCGAATTTGATTCGGCCTCATTTTTTATGGATAGAACCTCTTTTTTTGGCATAAGAATTACTAATAAATTGGAGGTGCTGGAGATGAAGTTAAAAAAATTGTCGGCATGCTTCCTCGTGGTTCTGATGCTTATTTCAGTTTTGCCGGTGAAAGCGGCTGCACTGTCCGACACGGAGGTGAAAGCCCCGTCAGCCGTACTGATGGAGTCGCAGACCGGGAAAATACTTTACGAGAAGAATTCACATGAAAAGCGCCCTTGCGCGTCCATTACGAAGGTCATGACGCTGCTTCTCGTCATGGAAGCGCTTGATTCCGGTAAAATCAAGCTTACCGATATGGTGTCCACAAGCGAACACGCGGCGTCCATGGGCGGCTCCGACATCTGGCTGAAGCCGGGGGAGACGATGTCGGTGGACGACATGCTGAAAGCTACGGTAGTCGCCAGTGCGAATGATGCGGCCGTAGCGCTGGCGGAGTATGTTTCCGGCAGCGAGGATGAATTTTTGCAGCAGATGAATCAGAAAGCAAAAACCCTCGGCATGAAGGACACCGTTTTCAAGAACTGCAACGGCCTTGACGAAGACGGGCATGTCACCTCCGCGTACGATGTCGCGCTGATGTCCCGTGAGCTGATAAAACATACGAAAATCTTTGATTATACAAAAATCTGGATGGAAAATATCCGTGACGGCAAGACTCAGCTGGTCAACACCAATAAGCTGCTGAAGACCTATAAGGGGATCACCGGGTTGAAAACCGGAACCACCGGAAAGGCGGGCAGCTGTATGACGGCCACCGCAGAACGCGATAATGTGAAGCTGATCTCGGTTATACTGGGCGCGGCGGACACAAAGACGCGGTTTTCTGCTGCGTCCGCTTTGTTGGACTACGGTTTTGCCAATTGGTCTGTGACCACTCCCGCTGTTCCGCAGGAGGCTGCCAAGCCTGTCCCGGTGCTGAACGGGATGAGCGATACGGTTGAAACGACCGCCGAAACGGACGGCAGCATTCTGGTACCGAAAGGAAAGGCCGGAGAAATCAAATACAGCGTTTCTTTTCAGCCGGAAATCACAGCCCCGGTGACGAAGGGTCAGGTCGTGGGAAAAATCACCTGCAAGCTTGGGGACGAGGTTGTAAAGGAGTATAATATCTGTGCAAAAAATTCCGTTTCAGAGATAACGTTTGGCTCCGCTTTCCGGCTTCTGGCAAAATATCTGCTGAAAATGCTTTGAATAGAATTTATGAAATAATTATAAAATATAGTGCTCCTCCTTGCAAATGTAGCCAATATATTGTAATATAATCATATCGAACGTATCATTTAGGAGGAAACTAAAAATGTCTGTCAGACTGGAATTAAAACATCTTTCAAGTTTCATCGGACAAAATGAATACACGGCGATTGCCCCGCAGATCCGTCAGGCCCATGAGGCTCTGCATTCAGGAAATTGTGTGGGCAATGATTTTATCGGATGGGTAAACCTTCCTACCGATTATGATAAAGAGGAATTTTCCCGTATTAAAGCGGCGGCGGAAAAAATCAAGTCGGATACCGATGTTTTTATTGTGATCGGCATCGGCGGTTCTTATCTTGGCGCACGCGCGGCTATCGAATTTTTAAATTCCCCGAATTATAACCTGGTCAGGAAAAATACCCCGGATATTTATTTTACCGGCAACAGCATCAGTTCTTCCGCGCTGAGCGAGCTTCTGGAGCTCTGCGAGGGCAGGAACGTTTCCATCAACATGATTTCCAAGTCCGGCACTACAACCGAGCCGGCAATCGCTTTCCGGGTGCTCCGCAAGCTTCTGGAAGAGAAATACGGCAAGGAAGAAGCACGCAAGAGGATTTACTGCACCACCGACAAGGCGCGCGGCACATTGAAGCAGCTTGCGACGGAGGAAGGCTATGAAACCTTTGTGATTCCGGATGACGTCGGCGGCAGATATTCCGTGCTGACGGCCGTCGGCCTTCTGCCCATCGCGGTCAGCGGAGCCGATATCGACGCGCTGATGGCCGGCGCAGCAAAGGCGCAGCAGGAACTGAACAATCCAGATGTGGATTCCAATGCGTGTTATCAGTACGTAGCCGCCCGCAACCTTTTATACCGCAAGGGAAAAGAAATTGAAGTCCTTGTCAGCTATGAGCCGTGTTACTCCATGATGTGCGAATGGTGGAAGCAGCTGTTCGGCGAGAGCGAAGGCAAGGACCATAAGGGCCTTTTCCCGGCTTCGGTTATTTTCTCGACCGATTTGCATTCCATGGGTCAATACATTCAGGACGGCAGACGTTCCCTATTTGAGACGGTTGTTTTATTCGATAAAGCGAAAAAGGATTTGTTTATAGAAACAGACCCTGAAAATGTTGACGGCTTGAACTTTCTGCAGGGAAAGAGCATGGCCTATATCAATGAAAAAGCATTTGAGGGAACTGTTCTGGCACACGCTGACGGAGGTGTCCCCAGCGTTGTACTCCGTGCACCCGATTTTTCTGAAGAGACTCTCGGCTACATGGTTTATTTCTTTGAAAAGGCCTGTGCGATTTCCGGAAGCCTGCTCGGTGTAAACCCCTTTAACCAGCCCGGGGTCGAAAGCTACAAGAAAAACATGTTTGCTCTTCTTGGCAAGCCGGGTTATGAATCGGAAAAGAGTGCTTTGGAGGCGAGATTAAAGAACTAGCAAAAGCAGGAGTTTTCTCCGCTTTTGCGGAAATAATATAATATAGGAGGAGTTTTCATGATAACTCTTATCGTTGGCAAAAAAGGTTCAGGAAAAACAAAAAAGCTGATCGAAAGTGCAAACGACGCAGCGAAAAAGTCAAACGGCAATGTTGTAGTCATTGAAAAAGGTCTGAAATTGACCTACGATTTATCCCATCAGGTAAGGCTGATCGACAGCGATGCATACGGAATTCAGGGTGCGGACGCACTCGTTGGTTTTATCAGCGGTATTTGTGCAGGCAACTATGACTTGACGGATATTTTTGTTGATTCCACCTTAAAGATAATTGGGCATGATATGAAAGCCCTCGTACAGTTTACTGAAAAAATGAATGCCCTTTCCACGCAGGCAGATACCAAGATCTCACTTCTTGTTTCCGCGAGCAAAGAGGAGTTGCCGGAGGAAATCCGCTCCTTCTCCGTTCAGAGCTAAGGGCAAACCTTTCTTTCATAATGCTGCCGCAGGCGTTTCGTCTTCGGCAGCATCTTTATGAATATGAATATATTGTAATTTTCTATTGACAAAACATAGATAAATCTATATAATAAGCTAATGTAGCGCTGAGGTGTAATTATGCTTCTTGATTTGAAAAAGGTGTTTTCCGACAGGGAGGAAAGCTGTTCCTTTGACTACCTGCTGGATTTGTCATCTACTGATATCAATGGCTATCATCCTTTTGTTTCGCCTGTGAAGGTTCGGGGTACCGTGAAAGGTCAGGACGGCTTTGCGCAGCTTAACGCCGAGGTTTCGTTTGAGTTTTCCATTCCGTGCGACCGATGCACGAAGCAGATTGACAAATGCTATCATTATACCTTTTGGCATACCTTGGTGTTGTCTTTGGAAAATGAGGACGATGTCAGCTATGTGGAGGTTCCCGATTACCAGTTGGATTTGGACGAGCTGATCCGGGCGGATATTTTGCTTGAGCTGCCGTCCAAGTATTTATGCAGCGATGATTGCAAAGGCCTGTGTCCTTCCTGCGGGAAAAATTTGAATGATGGAACATGCGATTGTGATTTTCATCAGATTGATCCTCGTTTGGAGGCTCTTAAAAAACTAATAGATTAGTCTGAGTTTTATAAGGAGGTGCTGAAGATGGCGGTACCAAAGAGAAAAGTGTCGAGTGCAAGACAGAATAAAAGACGTTCAAATGTTTGGAAGATGAGTGCTCCTGCTCTGGTGAAATGCCCTAAATGTGGCGAGTTTAAAACTCCGCACAGAGTTTGTGGCAGTTGTGGTTACTACAACGGCAGGGAAGTAATCAAAAAAGAAGCATAAGCTTTGTTTGATTTTCCAAAAATGTAGAGAAGGAGCAATCCTTCTCTTATTTTTTTATGAAATCTTTGTGCAGCAGAGGAGTTATTATGTCAGTTAAGATTCTATCGGTCGATCAGGACAGCCCTGCCGAAAAAAAGAAGATATTGCCGGGGGAAACGCTTGTTTCCATCAACGGCAATGAGATTAACGACGTTCTGGACTACCGATTTTACGAGACGAGCAAGAACCTGTCCCTCCTGCTGACGGACAGAGACCGGAATCGCCGTACGATTTCCATCCGAAAAGGGGAATACGAGTCGATCGGGCTGGAATTCGAGACTTATTTGATGGACGAACAGCATTCCTGCCGCAACAAATGCATTTTCTGCTTTATTGACCAGCTGCCGAAGGGAATGCGCAGCACCCTTTACTTCAAAGACGATGATTCCCGTCTCTCTTTTTTGTTCGGCAATTACATTACGCTGACCAATATGAGCGACCATGATGTCGACAGAATCATAAAAATGCACATCAGCCCCGTGAACATATCGGTTCATACCACCAATCCCGAGCTTCGGGTAAAAATGATGGGAAACCGCTTTGCCGGGGAATCGCTTCAAATTTTGTACCGGCTCGCACAGGCGGGCATTAAAATGAATACGCAGCTCGTTGTCTGTAAGGGAATCAACGACGGAGAAGAGTTAAAACGCAGCTTAACCGATTTGGGAAACCTTTATCCCGCGGTGCAGAGCATTGCCGCCGTACCGGTCGGGCTGACCCGGTTCAGGGAAGGACTGTTCCCGCTTGAGTCGTTCGACAGGGATTCTGCGGAAGCGGCCGTCCGGATTCTGGAGGAATTCGGGGACCGCTTTACAGCCGAGTTCGGGGAAAGAATCTGCTATGCCGCGGACGAATTTTACCTGAAGGCGGGGCGTCCCATTCCGCCGGCCGAATTCTACGGCGATTTCGACCAGCTGGAAAACGGGGTGGGCCTGATGGCGAATCTGAAGCAGGAATTTGAGAGCGCTCTGGAAGATTTTCAGGCTCCTTCCAAGCCCCGCCGCGTTACGCTGGTAACGGGGACAAGCGTTTATAATTTTCTGAACTCTTTACTTGACGAATTAAGAATAAAATGCAATAATTTAGCATGTAATCTAATTCCTATCATGAATCATTATTTTGGGGATACCATAAATGTTACGGGGCTGGTAACCGGTACCGATATCATACAGCAGTTAAAGGGAAAAGATTTAGGCGACGAGCTGATTGTGCCCGCCGTTATGCTTCGCCGCGAGGGGGATATTTTTCTGGACGATATTTCCCTTGACGATCTGAGCAAAGCCTTGAATATAAAAGTTACCGTATCTCCCAATGACGGATATGAGCTTTTGAATACAGTATTAGGGAGTTGATGTGATTGGCTAAACCTGTAGTTGCAATTGTAGGCAGGCCAAATGTCGGAAAATCGACACTTTTTAATAAATTGATCGGTGAACGGCTTTCCATTGTAGACGATACCCCTGGGGTCACCAGGGACAGAATTTACGGAGAATGCGAGTGGGGGAACCGAACGTTTTCTATTGTTGATACGGGTGGTATTGAACCCGATTCCGGCGACGTAATTTTAACCCAGATGAGGATGCAGGCCCAGCTTGCGATCGACGCGGCTGATGTTATCGTGCTTGTTACGGATATCCGTACAGGCGTTGTGGCCACGGACTCCGACATAGCGGCTATGCTGTTGAAAAGCGGAAGGCCCGTGATCCTCTGCGTTAACAAGTGCGATACGATCGGAGAGCCTCCGGCGGAATTTTACGAGTTTTACAATCTGGGGCTTGGCGATCCGGTGGCGGTTTCTTCCGTTCACGGCCACGGCACCGGCGATCTGCTCGACAGGATTGTGGAGCATCTTCCCGATGAGGAAGAAGACGAGACCGACAGTGAAATCATTAAGGTCTCCATTATCGGCAAGCCGAACGTGGGAAAATCCTCTCTTGTGAACAAGATTTCCGGCGAGGAAAGGTGCATTGTTTCCGATATTGCCGGCACAACGCGGGATGCGATCGATACGACCATTGAAAATCAGCACGGACGTTTTATGCTGATCGATACCGCCGGGCTCCGTAGGAAAAGCAAAGTGGACGATTCCATTGAAAAATACAGTGTCATCCGTGCGCAGATGGCGATAGAACGGGCAGACGTCTGTGTGATTATGATAGACGCCTCGGTCGGGTTTACCGATCAGGATTCCAAGGTGGCCGGTCTGGCGCACGAAGCGGGGAAGGGCTGCGTCATTGTCGTCAACAAATGGGATATCATAGAAAAAGACGACCGTACCATGATAGAATACCGCAAAAAGCTGGAAGACGACTTTTCTTTCATGTCCTATGCCCCTATGATCTTTATTTCAGCAAAAACAGGCCAGAGGCTCGACCGTCTCTTTGACCTGATCAAGCATGCCGCAAACTCCAACTCCATGCGGATTGCCACAGGCATGCTCAACGATGTCCTGGCGCAGGCTGTGGCCAGAGTCCAGCCGCCGACGGACAAGGGAAGGAGGTTGAAAATCTATTACATGACACAGGCGACGGTCAAACCGCCTACCTTTGTATGCTTTGTAAATTCCGCACAGCTGTTCCACTTTTCATACCAAAGGTACCTTGAAAACCGAATCCGAGAGACTTTTGGACTGGAAGGCACCCCCATTCGGCTTATTGTGCGTGAGCGAGGAGATAAGTAAGGAGGAGTTACTGATGTTCAGTTATTTTAGGGATTTTGCACTGCCATCGGTTTTAGTAGCGCTTGTTTCATATTTTTTAGGAAGTATCAGTTCTTCTATCATTTTTACAAAAGCATTCGATCATAATGTGGATATCCGCACGCTGGGCAGCGGAAACGCGGGAGCTACCAATGTTCTGCGTTCCGTTGGCGTCAAGGCTGCGATTTTTACCTTTATTTTTGATTTTGCCAAAGGCGCGGTCTCCGTTATGATTGGCAGGGCGGTTTTTCAGTATGTTTGCAGCCAGGCTGCGGCGCCCCTGATGATAAATCCGCACGTTGTGGCGCAGTATGGCGCCTATATTGCGGGTGTGGCCTGCGTCTTCGGACATATTTATCCGGTCTATTTCGGTTTCAGAGGCGGAAAGGGCGTACTGACCAGCGCCGCGATGATCGCATTGATCGACTGGCGTGTGTTCCTGATCGTGATCGGTGTGTTTCTGGTTTTCTTCCTGACCACCCGGATTGTCTCTCTGTCCTCCATCTGCGCGGCGGCGACTTTCCCGGTTGCCACATTCATCATTACCTTTTTTATCGATTTCAGAGGAAATCAGGCGGCCGCCGGGCCGGTTCCGATTTCTTATGTATGGGTCACGACCGCCGTTTCATTTTGTATGGGCTTTGTTCTGATTTATAAGCACAGAACTAATATTGAAAGAATCAAGAACGGGACCGAAAAGAAAATCACAATTAACCACAAAACATAAAAATCGCAGTGCCGCTATGGATCCCGGTCATAGCGGCACTGCTTTTATCCGTTTTTACGCAGAAAAAAGGAGCCCTTTAAGGCTCCTCTAAACATAATGTTTTTTTGATCAGACGGCCCGGGTTACCTTGCCGGAACGCAAGCAACGGGTGCAGGCGTAAATACGCTTAGGAGTACCGTTCACAACTGCTTTAACACGTTTAATATTGGGCTTCCAAGTTCTGTTCGCACGTCTGTGTGAGTGGGAGACCCTAATACCGAAAGCCATATCCTTGCCACAAACATCACATTTTGCCATGTGTCTGCACCTCCTTTAAAAGGACTGTTTATAGAATCGCAACAGTAGTATTCTATCAGATAATAAATGTAAATGCAAGCCTTTTCCGGCCTTTTTTGATGATATTATCCCAGAAAAATGAATTTCAGCGATAAATCTTCCGGTTTTTATCGCCTTGCTTGTTTTTTAGGCCGAAAGGTATTATAATAATATCCCATAAAGGAGACTATGATATGCTGTTTAACATGATCAGTGACGTTTTTTCAGGACAGCCGTTTGATATGGCTTCCGCTTTATCCCAAATACTGGCTACCCTGTTTATCATTTTCTGCATTCTGCCTCTGCACGAATGTGCGCACGGCTGGGTTGCCTACAAGCTTGGCGACAAAACTGCCAAATACAGCGGCAGACTGACTTTGAATCCGCTCGCCAGCATTGACCCGGTCGGTTCGCTGTTCCTTCTTCTGTTCGGCTTCGGCTGGGCGAAGCCGGTTCCGGTTGATTCCCGGTACTTTAAAAACCCGAAACGCGACATGGCCATTACGGCTTTGGCGGGACCCTTGTCCAACCTGCTGGCGTCTCTCGTCGGCGCCGTGATTTATCAGGGGCTTTGGATTGCGATGAAGGCGAATGTCCCTGCGTTTGTCCAGACCTTCTTTATCGCCTATATCACGATCAATGTCGCCCTTGCGGTGTTTAATATGATTCCGCTGCCGCCGCTGGACGGTTCCAAAATTCTGGGCGCCTTTCTGTCCAGTAAAGCGCTTTACAATTATTACAGGTACCAGAACATTATCATCATGATTGCCTTCGTAGTATTGTTCAGCGGTATGCTCCGCGTTCCCCTTGCCGTTCTGCAGAGTGCCTGCCTGAACGTTGTGCTGTGGCTGGCGGAACTTCCGTTCAAACTGTTTGGCCTGTTATAAAAGGGAAGGATTATGGAAAAACTATCCTATAGGCTGCCTGTTTTTGAAGGGCCTCTTGACCTGCTGCTCTATCTGATTGCCAAAAATAAGCTGAATATCTGTGAGATTCCGATTGCCGAGCTTTTGGATCAGTACACGGAGCACATACAGGCGATGAAGGAACAGGATATGGATATTGCGAGCGATTTTCTGGAGATGGCGGCGCGGCTGGTCTATATGAAAACCGTTTATCTGCTCCCGAAGCACGAGGAAGCGGACGAGCTTCGGCGGGAACTGAGCGGACAGCTTCTGGAATATCAGGAGTGTAAGCGTGTTGCGCAGATTTTGGCCGAACATTTCAGCTTTAACGCTTTTGTCCGCGAACCTTCTGAAATACAGGTTGATCCCACTTACCGGCGCAATCATACGCCCGCGGAGCTTTTTCATGCTTATCATAACGCGGTGGGGAGGGGCAGGCGTCTGATTCCGCCGCCGCCCGAAGCGTTTTCCCACCTTGTTACGCATAAAACCGTAACGGTTTCCTCCCGGATTATCTATGTACTGCGCCGCCTTTGGCAGAGAGACGGCATCAGATACGAAGAATTGTTTGAGGAAAAACGGGACAAATCCGATCTGGTGGCTACTTTTTTGGCGGTCCTGGAGCTGGTGAAAGGGAAGCGGGTGCGTATCGAAGGCGGAAGCTGCAGCGCGGTGGTAAAATTAATCAATGGCGGTGTGAAAAATTGGAGATCAAGAAATTTCAGGGAGCAATAGAAGCGATCCTTTTCTCAAGCGGAGATCCGGTTTCCATTGACAGAATAGCGGACGCGCTGGAGCTGGACAAGTCCACCGTCGCGAAAATGCTTCAAAACCTGATGGACGAGTTCAACCGCGAAGAGGCGGGAGTCCAGATTGTAAAGCTGGAAGATCATTATCAGATGTGTTCCAATCCTCAATATGCCGAATATGTCCGGCGGATTCTGGATATGCGCCGAAACACCCCCCTGTCCCAGGCGGGCATGGAGGTGCTTGCCATTGTTGCCTATAATCAGCCGGTAACAAAGGCTTTTGTAGAGCAGGTCCGCGGTGTGGACTGTTCCGGGGTGCTGGGCAGTCTGACTTCAAAGGGACTGATCGAAGAGCGGGGCCGGCTGGAGCTTCCGGGAAGGCCGCTGCTTTACGGCACCACGCCTAATTTTTTGCGGTGCTTGAACATTTCTTCTCTCAGCGAGCTTCCTCCTCTTGAAAAATCACGGCAGGAGGAAAACGAGGCAGAGGAAATGGCGGACGTTTCCGCCGGATGACCGGATAAATGGATAAACTGCAGGAGGCATTATGACAGCTTTATTGATCGTTTTGGGAATTGTCCTGTTTCTTTTTGTCCTTCTGCTCTTTCCCGTTTCTGTTTCCGCCTGTTTTGAACAGGAATTTTCCGCGAAAATCAAGTATTTGTTTTTCAGCTATCAAATTCCGTCGGAATCCCAGGAAACCGGGGAACCGGAAAAAACTGGAAAGGAAGAAACAGGAGAAAAAAGTGACGCATATTCAAAATTCAGGGACATAATAAAGCGTAAGGGCTTATCTGGCTTTTTGGACATCATCAGTGAATTTGCCTCTATTGCCACAGGGGCGGCTAAAAAGCTTTTTTCTCACGTTGTCATTCAGCGTATTTTTGTTGATATTGCGGTTGCGGATGAAGACGCCGCTCAGGCCGCCATTTTCTACGGATGCACCTGTTCCGTGGTTTATCCTGCAATGGCGGTGCTTGTTACCCGAGTGAAATGCAAGGACTATCATATCCATATCGCTCCCGACTTCAACGAGAAGGAGTGCCGGATTTTCTTTACCTGCGAAATAAAAACAAAGCTGCTTTTTATCCTTTCGTCTATGCTGCCCGCGCTATTAAAATCACTGATGCTGCTGAAAAAAATAAAAATAAACCCGACTAAAATAAATAAAACGACAGATAAGGCGGTGCATTAAAAATGAGCGATCATCCTATTGAAGGCATGATGAATACAACTCTGGAAAAAATCAAACAAATGGTTGACATCAATTCTATTGTCGGCGACCCGATTACCGCACCGGATGGCTCCATTATTATTCCGATCTCCAAAATCAGCTATGGATTCGCTTCCGGCGGTTCCGACTTCCCGAGTAAAGTCCAGTCGGAAAAAAACTTTTTCGGCGGAGGTACCGGAGCCGGCGTTTCCATCAATCCGGTGGCTTTCATTACGATTTGCAACGGCTCGGTGAAAATGCTGCAGATTGATCCTTACAACAATACCGCGGACAGAATGATCGGCATGTTCCCCGATATGGTCGATAAAATCAGCGGCCTTTTTAACAAAAAGGGCGAAGGAAAAAAATCAAAGAATGCTGAAAACAAAAACGGGGATGATGTTTCACAGACAAAAGATGTGAAACTGGACGATCCGCAAATATAATTTTTCAATATTGAAGCAACCGCTTGCATATAAATTTATAGGCAGGTGGTTGTTTTGTTAAAAAAGAAAATATCTTTATTTTTATGTCTGTTATTTTTCTCTTTTTCCTTTCCGGTTTTCGTATGGGCGGATGTCCAGCCGCAGGTTTCCGCAAAATCGGCGGTATTGATGAACGCGGACAATGGGCAGGTACTGTACGCGAAAAACGAAGATGACAAACGGCCCATGGCAAGCACGACAAAAATCATGACTGCTCTGATTACGCTGGAAACCGCCGCGGTGGATAATAAAATCGTTACCATAACGGACAGCATGGTTCGGGTAGAGGGTTCCTCCATGGGCCTGAAGCCCGGCAACAAGCTCAGCCTGAAGTCTCTGGCGGAAGGGATGCTGGTCGTTTCGGGAAATGACGCGGCCAATTCCGCGGCCATCGCCATAGGCGGTTCCTTAGATGCCTTTGCGGAGCTAATGAATAAAAGGGCGCAGCAGTTAGGGATGAAGGACACCCATTTTGTCACGCCCTCGGGCCTGGACAATTCGGAGCATTATACAACGGCCAGCGATCTGGCCAAATTGGCTATGGCGGCAATGCAGAATACCGATTTTGCGGCCATCGCCTCCCAAAAGGCGGTCACTGTGCAATATGTCAATCCGGTTCAGACCATCCGTTTTACCAATCACAACAAGCTGCTGAGCATGTACGAGGGCTGTATCGGGGTAAAAACGGGCTTCACCAAAAAATCCGGAAGATGTCTGGTTTCCTCGGCGGAACGGGAGGGGGTCTGTCTGGTCGCGGTTACGCTGGATGCGCCCGACGACTGGAACGATCATCAGAAAATGCTGAATTACGGGTTCGCGCAATTATCCTCGTATCCCGTTGACGACTCATCTTTCACTGTCCAGATTCCGGTTGTGGGCGGTTCGTCGAACCAGATTACGGTGAAGGGCAGCGCGGGGAAAGAAATCGTTGTGACCGCTGATGAAATACCGAACATAAAAAGGACTGTTGAACTGCCCTCTTTTTTTTATGCGCCCGTACAGGAGGGGCAGACGCTTGGCGTTGTCAGGTACACGTTGGATGGGAAAACGCTTGCCACCACGGACCTGATTGCCGACGGGCAGGTCCCGGGAGCTGCGATCCACAAAAATATGTTCCAGATATTTTGGGACTGGGTAAAAAATTTGTTTTTATAAATTAAATATAAAGGATGTATTATACGATGGCAAAAGATGTTAGGCTGCAAAAAATGCTTGCGGACTGCGGGGTTGCTTCCAGAAGAAAGGCGGAAGAAATGATTTCCGCCGGGGAAGTAAAGGTAAATAGCGTTACAGCAAAAATCGGCGATAAGGTAGATCCGAAAAAGGATAAGGTCAGCGTGAACGGCAGGCTGCTGGACACTCATGTGAAGCCGGTCTATATCATGCTGAACAAGCCGCGCGGCTTTATCACCACCATGAGTGATGAAATGGACCGGAAATGTGTGGCAGAGCTCATTAAGGATGTACCGGAGCGTATTTATCCGGTGGGCCGTCTGGATCGGGAGTCCGAAGGGCTTCTGCTGATGACGAACGATGGTGAATTTGCCAACGCGATGACCCACCCGTCGCTGCACATTCCCAAAACCTATCGCGTAACGGTGCATCCTTCCATTTCGGAAGACCAGCTGACCCAGATAGCGGTGGGCATCGTAATCGACGGCAGAAAAACCGCGCCCGCCAAGGTCAACGTTCTTTCCCAGGAGGCCGGGCGCGTGGTGCTGGAAATCGTTCTGTACGAAGGAAGAAACCGTCAGATCCGTAAAATGTGCGAACAGCTCGGTCTGGAAGTAGCACGGCTGAAGCGGATTGCGGTCGGTCCTGTAAAGCTTGGAATGCTCCAGCCCGGAACGTGGCGTCCCCTTACCTCCGAGGAAGTTAAAAAGCTCACTGCCGGGGCAAAAGCGGACAAGCAGAGTAAAGAAGCGGGGAGTGAAGCGGATGATTTCCATTCTGACATTAAACGACCAAGACAGAGCCGCCCAAATCATACGGACCGTTCCCGCCGCAGAAAATAATGCGAAGGTTCTCGTGATGATGGATGGGAGGCGGGAGCTGGGCTATGTGGCCGTCGATATGCAGTCTTCGGTGATCCGGATGCTGAAAATGGAGATCACCGGGTGCGAAAGCCTGGAAGAGTTGGATGCCCATGGCCGTTTGTGCGCGGACAGCATGCTCCGGGCTGCCGCCTCCTATGGAGCGGCGATCGGCGCCTATCGGATGGAATCCCGGATAGGCGGGCTTCAGGAGTTCCTTTCAGGATGCGGTTTTTTATGGTCAAATGATAAGTTCACAAGTCCTCTGTCGAATTTTATAAAGATATGTCAAAAATAAACAAAATTTTCCGGAAATACTTGCTAACTTCTTTGTAATATATTATACTTAATTTGATTTCGTTAATTTTTTTACATGAAAATTCAATATAAAACGGAGGAATGGAAAATGAGTAAGGTCGATTGTGCGGAACGGCTGCGCACCGCCCGTGACACGGCGAAAAATGCGGCAGGCCATCGACGTATCAGCACTCTATTTGACGTAGGTAGCTTCAATGAAATCGACAGCTTGGCCAGGTCTGGGGAAGACTATGCGGAAGTTGTTGCGGGTTATGGCACAATTGAAGGCGTCCCCGCTTATGCTTTTGCCCAGAACAGCGACGTTGCGGGCGGTGCCATGTCGAGCGCTCAGGCTGCAAAAATCAAAAAGCTATATAATCTCGCCCTTAAAACAGGACTTCCTGTCGTTGGGATCTATGATTCTATCGGCGGCCGGCTGAAAGAGGGCGGCAATATGCTGGCGGCTTACGGCGACATTCTGTTGACCGCCAATAATCTTTCGGGAGTTGTTCCTCAAATTTCACTCGTGCTGGGTCCCTGCATCGGTACATCCGCGATGATCGCCGCCAGCGCCGACATTGTGGTGATGTCGGATAAGGGCGAGCTGACCATCGATACCAATGGGGAACACGGTTCCGCAGAGGAGGCCGCGGAGCTGGGCGTTTGCCATCTTGCTGCCGGTGACGAGCAGGACGCGATTTCTTCCGTACGCAAGCTGGTTACCCTTCTGCCTTCCAATAATCTTTCCGGGGCCCCGGTCTTGGATATGCAGGGTTCTGCCGACACGGCCGACCTGACCGATGACTCCGATATCCATTCCATTCTTTCGGCGGTTTGCGATGATGACAGCTTTCTGGAGCTCAGTGAAAAATACGGCAAAGCCGCTGTTACGGGACTGTCCGAGATCGACGGCTCAACCACAGGCGTCATTGCCTTGACCGGCGTGCTGGATGCAGATGCCTGCGCCAAGGCGGCACGCTTTATAAGATTCTGCGATGCGTTTTCGCTGCCAGTCGTCACCTTTGTAAACGCTGAAAAATTCACTTCCCTGCGGGAGGCCTCTAAGCTGTCCAGCTGCTATTCGGAAGCAACGACCGGAAAAGTCGCCGTCATTACCGGCTCGGCTTACGGTCCTGTTTACGTTGCGACAGCCGGACGCGGAGCCAATGCCGATTATACTATGGCTTGGCCGAACGCGGTGGTTTCTCCGCTTGCACCGGAAACCGCGGCCGTATTTCTCTGGAATGACCGTCTGGCGGGCTCCGCCGATCCTGTTGCGGACCGTAAGCAGCTGATTGAAGAATATGAAACAACGGAAGCGTCTCCGTTTGGCGCTGCTGCCCACGGATTTGTGGAAGACATTATTCTTCCGGAAGAAACAAGAATCCGCGTGATTGCCGCTCTGCAGATGATATCGGGCAAAAGAGTTTCCGGTCTTCCCAAGAAACACAGCAACATTCAAATATAGTTACCGCAGATCAATTTGAATTATTTAGGAGGTCAAACATATGAAAAACCTTAAGATAACCGTTAACGGCACTGTTTATGATGTTCAGGTTGAAGAAGTAAGCGGTTCTGCTCCTGGAGCCGCGGCTTCCGCGCCCGTCGCCCCGGCTGCCAAGGCTGCGGCTCCCGCACCTGCGCAGGCAAGTGCTCCCGCTGCACCGGCGCCGACACCGGCTCCCGCTCCGAAGGCGGCTGTTCCGGCCGATGCGGAACTGATTTCCTCCCCAATGCCGGGCACGATCGTTTCCGTTAACGTGACCCCGGGCCAGGCTGTGAAAAAGGGCGACGTCCTGCTGGTTTTAGAGGCAATGAAGATGGAGAATGAGATTATGGCTCCGCACGACGCTGCCGTCGCGGCGGTTCATGTAAACAAAGGGGACAGTGTTGATTCCGGCACTCCTCTTGTTTCCCTCCAGTAAGGGGGCATTATCATGGCTAAAAAAATTGGAATTACCGAAACGATTCTGCGCGACGCTCATCAGTCTTTGATTGCAACCAGAATGCCCATTGAAGACATGCTGCCCATCCTTGATAAGCTCGACAAGGTCGGGTATCATTCTTTGGAATGCTGGGGCGGCGCCACCTTCGACGCCTGTCTGCGTTTCCTGAACGAGGACCCGTGGGAAAGATTGAGGACCCTGCGCAAAAATTGCCCGAACACAAAGCTGCAGATGCTTTTCAGAGGGCAGAATATGCTTGGCTACCGTCATTACGCCGACGATGTACTGGAATATTTTGTCCAGCGTTCCGTAGCGAACGGCATTGACATTATCAGAATTTTTGACGCCTTGAATGATATCAAGAATTTGAATGTCGCCATTAAGGCCGCCAAAAAAGAGGGCGCTCACGCACAGGTCGCCATTTCCTATACGACCGGCCCGATTTTTACACATGAATATTATATTGACTATGCGAAGAGGATCGAGGAGACTGGAGCGGATTCCATCTGCGTTAAAGATATGGCCGCCCTTTTAACGCCTTATGAGACCTACGATCTTGTCAAAGCTATTAAATCCGTGGTGAAAATCCCGGTTCAGCTGCATACGCATTATACCTCCGGCCTTGCTTCCATGTGTGAGCTGAAAGCCGTGGAAGCCGGTGCCGATCTGCTTGACACGGCCATGTCTCCTATGGCGCTGGGAACCTCCCACACTCCGACGGAGTCTATGGTGGCGGCGTTCAAGGGAACGGAATACGATACCGGCCTGGATTTGGTGCTGCTCAACGAAATCAGGGAATATTTCATGACCCTGAGAGCGAAGTACATCAAGAGCGGCCTGCTCGACCCCAGCATGCTGGCGACAAACACGAAGGCCCTGATTTATCAGGTGCCGGGCGGAATGCTGTCCAACCTGCTTTCACAGCTGAAGCAGGCCGGCAAGGCAGACAAACTGGAAGAGGTTCTTCAGGAAGTCCCGCGTGTCCGCAAGGATTCCGGCTATCCGCCGCTGGTTACGCCTACGTCCCAGATCGTCGGCACTCAGGCAGTGTACAATATCATCACCGGCGAGCGTTACAAAATGTGTACGAATGAATTCAAGGATCTGGTTGCCGGAAAATACGGCTCCACTCCTTTGCCGATCGACGACGAGTTTGCGAAGAAGATTATCGGCGATACGCCGAGAGTCACGTGCCGTCCGGCCGACCTGCTGCAGCCTGAACTCGAATCCCTTCGCAAAGAGTGCGCCCAGTGGACGGAGCAGGAGGAAGACGTTCTTTCCTATGCCCAGTTCCCGAAGGTCGCGACCGACTTCTTTAAGAAACGCGCGGAGAAAAAATACGGCATTGACGGAAAGCACGCAGATGCCGAAAATATGGTTCATCCAGTCTAATATCCTTTTCCCGATCAATTCAGCCCCAAAATTGGGGCTGAATTGTTTTGCTCTAGTTGACAATTCCTATGGAAAACTGATATTATTGTTAATAATGCTCTTTGTTCAAAATGGAAGACAGCTCTGCCACGATAAATTTAAAGTGAATTGAGATGATACTGCGTGATTAAAAGCATGACGGGCTTTGGAAGATGCGAAGAGGTGATCAACGGAAGGGACATTATCATTGAGATTAAATCCGTGAATCACAGGTATTTTGAGTTTTCATCCCGGATTACCCGCGGATACGGTTTCTTGGATGAGAAATTGAAATCATACCTGCAAAGCAAAATTTCCAGAGGGAAAATCGACGTTTATGCTTTCATTGAGACCATGGAGGATACGGATGCCCAGGTTCTGGTCAACCATTCTCTGGCGGCGGGATATGTGAATGCGCTGCGGGAGCTTGCGCAACGATACAGTCTGCGGGACGATATTTCCGTGGGGACCGTTTCAAGATATTCCGATATCTTTACCGTCCATAAAGCGCCCGAAGACGAGCAGATCATTTGGGATTCCGTCCGGCAGGTCACCGACCAGGCGCTGGCTGCGTTTCTGAAAATGAGAGAAATAGAGGGGGAACGCTTAAAGGCGGATGTTTTGCAGCGTGCGGAAACGATTCTGCAGACGGTCGGGAAAATCGAGGAGCGGTCTCCGCAGACCGTAAGCGAATATCAGCAGAAGCTGACCCAGAAGCTGACCGAGCTGTTGAGCGACAGCAATATCGACGAACAGAGAATCCTGACTGAAACTGCTATTTTCGCCGACAAGATTGCTGTCTCTGAAGAAACCGTACGGCTTCGCAGCCATTTTGAACAGTTCTCCAATATGCTGAATTCCAATGAGGCGATCGGCCGTAAGCTGGATTTTATCGTACAGGAAATGAACCGTGAGGCAAATACCATCGGTTCCAAATGCATTGATTCCCAAATCGCGTACATGGTTGTGGATATCAAAGCGGAGATTGAAAAAATCCGCGAACAGATACAAAATATTGAGTAATCATTGCCAAGGCAATGGAGGGGGATATCTTTATGAAGCTTATTAATATCGGATTTGGCAACATGGTTTCCGCCAACCGGCTTGTTGCGATTGTCAGTCCGGAATCCGCTCCGATCAAACGCGTGATACAGGACGCGAAGGAGCGCGGCACTTTGATCGACGCAACCTACGGCCGCCGCACCAGAGCGGTGATTATCACGGACAGCGACCATGTGATTCTGTCCGCCGTGCAGCCGGAGACCGTCGCCAACAGGCTGAATGACCGCGAGGAAGACCTTACCGATGAGGAGCTTGATGACGATGAAGAATAAGGGGCTTCTGATTGTGTTTTCCGGTCCGTCAGGTGCGGGAAAAGATACTATCCTGAAAAAGCTGCTGGAAAAGAATCCGAACGTCCGCTTATCCGTATCGGCTACAACCCGTCAGCCCCGTGAGGGAGAAGTCCACGGCAGAGATTATTATTTTGTGGACAGAGATGAATTTATCAGAATGACACAACAGGACGAAATGATTGAAAGCGCGGAATACTGCGAAAATTTTTACGGCACTCCGCGCAAACCCATTGATAATTGGCTTGCAAATGGGGATGATGTCATTTTAGAAATCGAAGTGCAGGGCGGGTCCCAGATTAAAAATAAATGTCCCGACAGCGTCAGTATTTTTATCCTTCCTCCATCGCTCGCGGCGCTTGAGCAGCGGCTGAAGGACCGCGGAACGGAAAGCGAAGAAGCGATACAAAAAAGGCTTGCTGTCGCCAGAAATGAAATCCTGGAAGCAGTCCACTACGATTACGCTGTGATTAACGATACGGTCGATCACGCGGTCGACGAAATTATTCACATTATTTGTGCCGAAAAGCATAAAGTAAAGAGAGATAATCTTTTAATTGAAAGGATACTGAATCATGCTTAAACCATCTGCAGATTTGATTGTAAAACCAAATCAAAGCCGTTATTCTCTTGTGATCGCTGTTTCAAAAAGAGCGAGAGAAATTGCGGCCGATGCTGAAAACAGGGGAGAAATCCTGATTGAAAAACCGGTTGATGTGGCCGTTCACGAATTGATGGAAAATAAATACAAGATTGTTGAGCCTGACAGCCGTTCCAAAGAATGATCCAACGAGGTATAAAATGTCCGATTTTACCATTGCAAAAGTAGCGGTAGATAAGACCGTTTATCATTTTGATAAAGCTTTTGACTATATGGTTCCTTCCGGGCTTCTCGCATCGGTGAAGCCGGGATGCCGTGTAATGGTACCTTTCGGCGGGGCTGACAGCAAGCGGCAGGGAATGGTCCTCGCACTGACCCATCAGGACAGTGCGGAAAAACTGAAGTCGGTTTTGGAGCTTCTGGACCCGGTTCCGCTCCTTTCTCAGGAGTCACTTCGCCTTGTTGTCTGGCTGAAAGAACATTATTTCTGCACTCTTTATGATGCCGTCAAACTGCTTTTGCCAACGGGAATCAACTTTAAAATCAGGACGGAATATGCGCTTGCCGTTCCCGTTCCTTCTTTGGATATAGATAGCTTGGACGAAGTTGAAAGACAGATCGTTCTCTATCTTTCCCATGCCGGCGCCTGCGTCGACCGTGATAAGCTTTTAAAGGAGCTGGGGCTTTCCGGTGATTCCAATGTCCCTGAAAAGCTCTGTAAGGCGAACATCCTGGTAAAAAGCAGCGGAACTGTCCGGCAGATAGGAGACGCCTCGCAGAAAATGGTGCGGTTAACCGAAAATCAGGAACCGCATAAACTGACGTTGAAACAGAAAAGCGTTTACAATCTTCTCAGCGATGTTGGCAGTGCTTCTTTAAAGGAGCTCTGTTATTTTGCGGGTGTTACCCCTGTGGTTGTGGACGCGCTGGTCAAAAAGGATATTGCGCAATACTACGAGATTGAAATATATCGGAATCCCTACGATCATATTCAGAACGGAGGGCCCGCGGAAGATATCGTCCTTTCTGCGGAGCAGCAGCAGGCATACGCGAATTTATACCGGCAATACACTTCCGGCAGCGGCGGGGTTTCTTTGCTGTACGGTGTTACCGGCAGCGGAAAAACGTCCGTTTTTATGAAGCTGATCGATGCGGTCAGATCGGACGGCCGCGGCGTGATTGTGATGGTGCCGGAGATATCCCTCACCCCTCAGACGATCTTTTTGTTTCACCAGCGCTACGGAAGGGATGTTGCTGTTTTTCACAGTGGACTGACCCTTGGGGAGCGCATGGACGAATGGAAAAGAGTCAGAAACGGGGAAGCACTGATCGCTGTTGGAACGCGTTCAGCGGTTTTTGCTCCGTTTGACAATCTGGGACTCATCATTTTGGATGAGGAACAGGAATACACCTATAAATCGGAATCGTCTCCGCGCTATCATGCGCGGGATGTGGCAAAGTTTCTCTGCGCCTACCATAAGGCGCTGCTTGTACTGTCCTCGGCGACTCCGTCCATTGAAAGCTATTATCTTGCACAGAACGGGCGTTACAGCTTCAATATGCTTTCCACCCGCTACGGCAATGCCGTCCTTCCCGAAGTAACGGTGGTGGATATGAATGCGGAAATGGAAAGCGGAAACAATACGATTTTGAGTTCGGTTCTGCATCATTCGTTGGATGAGAATCTGAAAAACGGCCGTCAGTCGATTATTCTGCTGAACCGCAGGGGATATAACACATTTGTTTCCTGCAAGGCCTGCGGCCATGTAATGACGTGTCCGAACTGCAGCATTTCGCTGACATACCACTCTGCCAATCACCGCCTGATGTGCCATTACTGCGGCTATTCCATGCCGCTGGTCAAAGAGTGCCCCCAGTGCCATGAAAATAAGGTCCACTTCACCGGTTACGGCACGCAGCGGGCCGAACAGCAGCTGCGGGAGCTCTTGCCCGATGCGCGTATTCTGAGGCTGGACACCGACTCAACGATGACGCGGTTTGCCTATGAGAAAAAACTCCGGCAGTTTGCCGAAGGAGAATACGATATTATCATCGGGACGCAGATGGTCGCTAAAGGGCTTGATTTTGAAAATGTTACGCTTGTCGGTGTGCTTTCGGCTGATCAGACGCTTTACAGCGACGATTTCAGGAGCTATGAGCGCGCGTTCGACCTTCTGACACAGGTAGTCGGCCGTTCGGGCCGCGGTCAGTTTGCGGGGAAAGCAATTATTCAGACCTTTACCCCGGAAAACGATATTATCAAGCTTGCCGCCAGGCAGGATTATCAGGAATACTATGAAGGGGAAATTGCGATCCGAAAAGCGATGCTCTATCCTCCTTTTTCAGATATTTGTGTTGTTGGTTTTGTAGGCGGTACGGAAGCGAAAGTGCGGGAAGCCAGCAAAGCCTTTTTAAATATGCTGAGAACTCTTGCACAAAGCGAGTATTCCGGGCAGCCGATGAGAGTGCTGAACCCCTCTCCGGCATTAATCGGGAAAGTAAGTAATAAATATAGATATAAATTGATCATTAAATGCCGCAATCATACAAAATTCAGGGAAATGATCTCTCGCCTGCTGATTCAGTTTGCGGGAGTGCGTGAATTTTCCTCGGTATCGGTATTTGCGGATATGAACCCTGACAGTATTATGTAACTTGGAGGTATAATTATGGCGATACGAAACATTATAAAAGAGGGAGATCCGTTTCTGAATAAAGTCTCCCGTCCGGTAGATAAATTTGACAAAAAGCTCGCAACCCTGCTGGACGATATGCAGGAAACCATGCACAGCGCCGACGGAGTCGGCCTTGCCGCGCCGCAGGTGGGGATTTTGAGAAGAGCCGTTATCATCGATATTGGCGAAGGTCCGATCGAGCTGATCAATCCTGTTTTTCTGGAACAGAACGGGGAGCAGGAATGTCTGGAAGGCTGTTTGTCCGCCCCCGGGCAATACGGCATTACGAAGCGCCCGATGCATGTAAAGGTCCGCGCGCAGAACCGTAAAGGGGAATTCTTTGAAATAGAAGGGGAAGAACTGCTCGCCACGGTGATGTGTCATGAGATCGACCATCTGGACGGTATTTTGTTTAAATCGCATGTGATTCATATGCTGAGTGATGAAGAACTGGCGAAGTTAAAATAAGAAAAGCGGGTGATTCAATGCGTATTGTTTTTATGGGAACGCCGGACTTTGCCGTTCCGTGCCTGAAAAGCCTGATTGACGCGGGGCATGATGTCTGCGCCGTTTTTACGCAGCCCGACAAACCGAAGGGGAGAGGCTATACGCTTACGCCGCCTCCGGTCAAGGTGCTGGCCGGCGAGAAAAATATCGAGGTCTTCCAGCTGAGAACGCTTCGCACCGCCGAAGCCGCCGAAACGATCCGGAATCTGACCCCCGACGTGATCGTCGTCGTCGCCTACGGAAAAATACTGCCGAAAGAGGTTCTGGAGATTCCTCCTTACGGCTGTATCAATGTTCACGCGTCCCTTTTACCGAAATACCGCGGGGCTGCCCCGATTCAATGGTCCGTGATCAACGGTGAAAAGACCACGGGTGTTACCACAATGTATATGTCGGAAGGGCTGGATACCGGAGACATGCTGCTGACCGCCAGGACGGAAATCGGTCCGGAGGAAACCTCCGGCGAGCTGCATGACCGGCTTTCTCTGATGGGCGCGGATCTGATCGTTGAAACTCTTCAAAAAGTAAAAGACGGAACGATTCAGCGCATTCCGCAGAGCGAGGAAAACACCTGCTATGCCTCCATGCTGACAAAAGAGCTTTCCCGTATTGACTGGAACCAGCCGGCCGGTACGATCCACAATCTGGTTCGGGGACTTTCCCCGTGGCCGGTGGCAAATACCACCTATCACGGTAAGCTCTTGAAAATTCACAGGACCAGACCGGCGGACCAATACAAAGGCAAGCCCGGCGAAATTCTGACGGCGGGCGGCTCGTTTGTCGTCTGCTGCGGGGAAAAGACCGCCCTTGAACTTCTGGAGGTTCAATACGAAGGCGGGAAAAAAATGAACGGAAAAGATTTTCTTCGCGGGCATCCAACCGGCGAAGATTTTATGGTAAAATAAAGGAAGTAACGGAGGGATTATAATGGGTATGGGACTTTATTATTTTGACTATACATACTTCGTATATATTGTGCCTGCGCTGATTGTGACAATGATTGCACAGTTTCGGGTAAAGTCGACTTTTGAGAAATATTCCCGTATCTCAACGGCAAGAAATATGACGGGAGCTCAGGCGGCCTCCAGTGTCGCGCAGTTCGGCGGCGCCCCCGGCGTACAGGTACAGCGCATTTCCGGCAGCCTGACCGACCATTTTGATCCCCGGGACAATACGATCAGCCTTTCCGACCAGGTTTACGCTTCTACTTCTATTGCGGCGCTTGGTGTGGCCGCTCACGAAGCGGGTCACGCGATTCAGCACGCGCAGGGATACCTGCCGAACAAAATCCGCACCGTTCTGGTTCCCATCACGAATTTTGGGTCCCGGCTTGCGGTTCCGCTGATTATTGTCGGGCTGTTTTTGCCTGTTCAGTACGACTTTGTTGTGAATCTGGGGATTGCCCTTTACAGCTTTGCCGTATTGTTCCAGCTCGCAACGCTTCCCGTAGAGTTCAACGCTAGTTTCCGTGCAATCCGCGCGTTGGACGAGGCCGATATTTTGTATCCCGATGAGCTGGAGGGCGCAAAAAAAGTTCTGCGGGCGGCGGCAATGACGTATCTGGCTGCAAGCTTTACCGCCATTATGTCCCTGCTGAGACTGCTTGTACTCGCCGGAAACAGAAGGGGCAGAGATTGATGGACAGTGCGAGAGCTGCAGCACTGGCCGCTCTTTTGCATGTCGATGTGAACGAAGGCTATTCCAACATTGTTCTGGACAAAACGCTGGCTTCCTTTTCTTTGGAAACACGCGATAAGGCGCTTGCCTCCGCGATCTTTTACGGAGTGCTGGAACGTCGGATCACGCTGGACTACTTCATTAGCCGATTTTCCAAAATGCCGCTTAAGAAGCTTTCGCCGCAGGTACTGGAAATCCTGCGTATGGGCGCTTATCAGATTTTATATCTTGAAAAAATTCCAAAGTCGGCTGCGGTCAACGAATCTGTTATTCTTGCAAAAAAAAATAATGCTGTAAAGGCATCTGGCTTTATTAATGCGGTCCTCCGGTCTTTGATCCGAAATCTTGAAAATTTAAAGATTCCGGATGCCGAAAAGGATCCTTTGCTGTCTCTCAGCATTCAATATTCGTGCCCGCAATGGCTGATTACTCTGTGGCAGAAATCATATGGGGAAGAATGTACGCTCCGTTTGCTGGAAAGCACTTTTTCAAAGCCACCCGTATTTTCCAGAACGAATAATATTTGTATTTCTGAGGAAAACTTAATTGAAAAGCTGAATATGGAAGGCGTAAAGGCTATCCCCATTACATGGATAGATCAGGCAGTCGAATTGCAGCAGACGGGCGCGATCGGCCAGTCGGAAAGCTACCGGGAGGGCCTGTTTCACATACAGGATCTTTCTTCTCAGCTCTGCTGTTTTTTATTTCATCCTCTTCCCGGCGAGCGGGTAATCGATGTATGCTCCGCGCCCGGAGGAAAAGCCTTTACCATGGCTGAACTCATGGAAAACAAGGGCGAGCTTCTCGCCTTTGACAAATATAAGGGAAAGGTGAACCTGATCCGTCAGGGAGCGCAGCGCTTAAAGCTCTCTGTAATCAGCGCCGCCGTACGGGACGCTTCCGCTGCGGAAGACGGTCTGGCCCCGGCGGATAAAGTCCTTTGCGACGTACCGTGCTCCGGTCTCGGAATCATTCGCAGAAAACCGGAAATTAAGTATAAATTACCGTCAGCTATTGACAGTTTGCCTGATTTGCAGTACCTTATTCTGTGTAAATCATCAAAACTGGTCAAGACGAATGGAACTTTATTTTATTCAACCTGCACTTTGAACCCGAAAGAGAACGGCGAGGTGGCGGAAAGATTCCTTCGGAACAACCATGATTTTGAGCCTTTGCCGCTCAATCTGCCCGATCAGGTTTGCCATGCCGTCGAAGGGGAACCGGAGAACCAGCTGACGCTGATGCCTCACGTTCACGGGACGGACGGCTTCTTTATCGCGGCTTTTCGAAGAAAACAGGAGTGGATGTCTTGAGTTTGCAGGATCTGAAATCAATGACTCTCGAAGAAATCAAAGCCGATTTTGCCGCTAACGGCCAACCGGCTTTTCGTGCTTTGCAGGTTTATAAATGGCTGCATCGCGGAGTGGAAGATTTTGAACAAATGTCCGATCAGTCGAAAGCCTTTCGGCAGGTACTGTCGGAAAAATATTACATAGCGAATGCTGTGATAGAAAAAAAACTGGAATCCCGTTTGGATGAAACCGTAAAATATCTGTTTCATCTGAATGACGGAGAATATGTGGAAAGCGTTCTGATGGACTATCATCACGGTCATACGATCTGTATTTCCACACAGGTCGGCTGCAAAATGAACTGTGCGTTCTGCGCAACGGGGAAAAGCGGTTTTTCACGGAACCTGACGGCTTCCGAAATGCTTGCGCAGATTCAGTCGGCCCAGAAGGATGCCGGTATCCGGATATCCAATGTTGTGATGATGGGGATGGGAGAACCGCTGGATAACTATCAGAACGTGCTTCGCTTTCTGGAGCTGGTTTCTTCCGATGAGGGAATGAACATCGGAATGAGGCACATTTCTCTTTCCACCTGCGGCGTTGTGGATAAAATCTATGATCTGGCGGAAAAGAAGCTTCAGCTTACCCTGTCTGTGTCCTTGCACGCGCCGAACGACGAAATCCGCTCCAGAACCATGCCGGTCAACCGGAAATGGGGAATGGAGGAGTTGATGAAAGCTTGCCGGTACTATGCCGATATGACGGGCCGCCGGATTTCTTTTGAGTATGCCATGATTCACGGGGTGAACGACAGCGACGCCTGCGCAAGGGAGCTTGCGGGAAGACTCAGCGGGATACTCAGTCATGTCAATCTGATCCCTGTTAATGATGTCAGCGGAGCCGGATTTAAAAAAAGCTCTGCCGACCGACTGCAAAAATTCAGCCGCGTCCTTTCGGGTAAGGGAATTACCGTCACCGTGCGCAGGACGCTTGGCTCGGATATCAATGCTTCCTGCGGACAGCTCAGACGCAGGTACAAAGAGGAGGTGGCCAATGTTGAAAGTATTCAGTAAAAGTGATATTGGCCTTGTCAGACAAACCAATCAGGACGCCTGCAAAAGCGGTACCTTTTCCGAACATTCCGCGTGGGCCGTTGTCTGTGACGGAATGGGCGGTGTCAACGGAGGCAATATTGCGAGTGAAATTGCGGTAGAGAAAATTTCCGAAAGCATTGCCGCATCCTATCATGAAGGGATGACTGACAGTTCCGTAAAGAATTTGATGATGGCGGCGATTCACAACGCCAATCTCGCCATCCATGACGAAGCAATGAACCATATCCAGCTTACCGGTATGGGAACGACCGTGGTCGCGGTGATCGTTTCGGACGGGGTTGCCCATATTGCCCATGCCGGGGACAGCAGGGCGTATTTAATAACGGAAAATAATATTCAGCAATTGACTACGGACCACTCCATGGTACAGGAAATGGTTAATAATGGGGATATTACGGAGCAGCAGGCAAAAATCCATCCTCAGAAAAACATTATCACCCGTGCACTTGGGGTCGAATCTTCCATTCAAATTGATTACTGCGAAAATGAGTTTCGTTCCGGCAGCATGCTTTTGATCTGTACGGACGGTCTTACGAATTATATCGATGCCAAACAGATTTTTGCGCTGTCCAAAACCATGGACGCCGACAGCCTGACAGACAAGCTTGTAACGCTCGCGAAAGACTGTGGGGGCGGTGACAACATTACGGTTGTCATCATTGAAAACTACTGCTGACAGGAGTTGATTTTATGGATAAGTACACAGGGAAACGGCTTGACGGACGCTATGAAATACATGAACTGATCGGTACCGGCGGAATGGCTCTGGTTTACCGCGCGTATGATACGATTGACGACCGTACGGTCGCAATCAAAATACTCAAGGACGAGTTTTTGGGAAACGACGAGTTTATCCGCCGCTTCAAAAATGAGTCCAAGGCAATTGCAGTGCTTTCCCACCCAAACATTGTCAAGGTTTACGACGTCAGCTTTGGTGACAGAATTCAGTATATTGTCGAAGAATTTATCGATGGAATCACGTTAAAGGAATATCTGGATCAGCAGAAGGAAATCAAATGGAAAGAAGCCATCCATTTTACCGTCCAGATTCTGCGCGCGCTTCAGCACGCTCATGAGAAGGGGATCGTCCACCGTGACATAAAGCCCCAGAACATTATGCTGCTGCAGGACGGGACGATTAAAGTGACCGATTTCGGCATTGCCCGTTTTTCACGCAGTGAAACGCGGACGATGACGGACAAAGCCATCGGGTCGGTCCATTACATCGCGCCGGAGCAGGCGAGGGGAGATCTGACCGACGAAAAGGCGGACATTTACTCCGTAGGGGTCATGCTTTATGAAATGATTACGGGCCGGCTCCCGTTTGAAGCCGACAGCGCTGTCTCCGTCGCCATTATGCAACTGCAGGCAGACCCCAAGCCCCCCAAGGAAATCAATCCCTCCGTGCCGGAAGGCCTGGAGGAAATCACGTTGAAGGCGATGCAGAAAAATCCCACGCAAAGGTATCAATCTGCCGCCGAAATGCTCAGAGATATCGAAGCTTTCCGGAGAAATCCCAGCATCAGCTTCCAGTACAAATATTTTATTGATGAGAAGCCTACCAAATATATCGACGCGATCAACACGGTAAAGGGAGCGGAACCTTCCGCGTACAACGATAATTATGAATATGAGGAAGAACCGTCCAGAGCGCCCAAAAAGAAGAAGAAGAAGTCGACCGCCTCTTTAGTGATCGCGGGGATTGCCTCTGCGTTTCTGATTGTCGTCATCGGCTTTGGAATCGCCGCACTGTTTCACAGCTGCAACAGTGGAGTCGGAAATATTGTTTTACCGGATTTCAAAGGAAAAACCTACGATGAGGTAAAAGAAGAAGTAAAGAACAACGATCAGTATAAAAATCTGACCTTTGTTACCGAAACGAAAAACGACTCTACTCAGAAAACGGGCATTGTTCTGAGCCAAAGCCCCAAAGAGGGCACAACCGTAAAAGCCAATGCGGAAATCACCCTTACCATTAATGCAGGCGGCAAACCGGTCTCTGTCCCCGACGTTTCCAACAAGACACAGGAGGAAGCGATTGCCGATCTGGAAAAAGTAAATCTGCTGTACGACGCTTTGCCGGTGATCGACGATCAAACCGAGAAGGGTCATGTAAAGTATACCGATCCGGCCGCGGGAACGCAGGTTACGGAAGGAACAAAGGTGAAGATTTATATCAGCACCGGCGGCGAGGAAGAGAAGACGGCCGTTCCTGCCGTGATCGACAAAAATATAGAGGATGCCAAAACGGAAATTATCGCGGCGGGTCTGACAGTCGGGGATATTACCACACAGGATGACAGCGATAAAGCAAAGAACGTGGTCATCGAAACCTCCCCCCTGCCCGGCGTGCAGGTCGTGAAAGGCAGCGCTGTATCCATCGTCATCAGTTCCGGTAATAAATCGGAGAAATCCATCGATGTCTTTGTCAAGCTCCCGAAAGAAGTGACACACGACATCAACCTGAAAGCGTATTTGGGCAACGAGCTCCAGACGGAAAAGACCGTGAACCCGTCCTATAACGACGTATGTCAGCTTACTTTTAAAGGCAGCAGCGGCAAGAAGCAGCTGATTATTCAGCTGGACGGAAACAAGTATCAGGAGTTTACGCTTGACTTTGACGCGGGCACTTCCACGGCAGGGGAAAGCTATCCGTATAACAATGCCAGCAGTACGGGGGGAAGCAGCGATATCCCGAGCGGCATCATCACTCCTTCGGACTGATGCTTATGGATAAGATAAACGGTACCATTATAAAAGGTATCGGCGGTTTCTACTATGTGGAGGCCGCCGATACGCTGTATGAATGCAAAGCCAGGGGCGTTTTCCGGAAAAACAAGGTGACCCCTTTCGTCGGCGACCGTGTAACCGTCAGCCTGGAGAAAGACGGGACAGGCACGATTGAGGAAATATTCCCGCGAAAGAACTCTTTGGTGCGCCCGCCGGTTGCCAACATCGATCAGCTGGTGATCGTCGTGTCGATCTGCGATCCGTCCCCCAGCACGCTGATAATTGACAAAACCATTGCTGCGGCGGAGGACAAGGGGATTGAGCCTGTTATCGTGATCTCTAAAAGCGATTTGAAAGACTGCCAGTGGCTGAACGATATTTATCAGACGACAGGGATTCCGCTGCTTACGATTTCTTCGGCTACGGGAGAGGGCATTGAAGAAGTGGAGAAGCTGCTGAAGGGAAAAATTTCAGCTTTTACCGGAAATTCAGGGGTCGGAAAATCCTCTCTGCTGAACAGGATCGATTCGCGCTTCCATCTTCAGACCGGAGAAATCAGCCAGAAGCTTGGACGCGGCCGGCACACCACAAGACAGGTTGAGTTTTTAAAGCTGGGGGAGAATACCTATGTTGCGGATACGCCGGGCTTTTCTTCCATCAGCGTGGAACGCTACGATCTGGTGAAAAAGGAAAACCTTCAGTATTGTTTCCGGGAATTTGAACCCTATCTGAATCAGTGCAAATTTGTCTCCTGCTCCCATACCTGCGAAAAGGGCTGTGCAGTTCTGAAAGCGGTGGAAGAGGGGACGATCAGTAAATCCCGTCACGAAAGCTATGTCGCCATGTACAATGAGGTAAAAGATTTGAAAGAATGGAATATGAAATGAAAAAATGCGTGATTATCGGTTCGTCGCCCTGCGAATACGGCGGGATTCTGAATGAAATCGATCGTGATCATTCTTTTATTATTTGCGCCGACGGCGGTCTGGATGTTGCGCTGGAGCATCATCTTACGCCCGATCTGCTCATCGGCGATTTCGACTCTGTAAAGAATGAATTGCCGAAAAACATTGAAACGATCCGTCTGAACAAGGAAAAAGACGATACCGACATGATGGCGGCCATCAAGGAAGCGATCAAAAGAGGATACCGTGATTTTACTCTTTTCGGTGCTCTGGGCGGCAGGATCGATCATTCCTTTTCCAATTTCTGCGCTTTGCAGTATCTGGCTTCTCAGGGCTGTAAAGCGGTGATTGCGGACAGGGACTGCCGGGTATTCCTGCTTTCCGGCGGCCGTCTGACGCTGAGCGGGCTGAAAGGCCGGATGATTTCCGTTTTCCCTTTTGGCGTCGGTTTCTGTACGGTGAGCTATGAAGGAATGAAATATCCGCTCAGGGAAGCGTCCATTTCCTCCGCTTATCCGCTCGGCGTCAGCAATGAGATCACGGAAGATCAGGCGCAGATTTTTGTTCACAGCGGAAATGCCCTGATTTTTTTACTGTCATAAGCGAACCAAAATCTTTGCCGCTGAATATAATGAGGATAAGACAAAAGAAATATCGTCTTATTTTGATAATGGCGGTGAGCTGGATGTGGCAACGAAATAATTGCTTAATTGCAAAATGCTCGGTTGCTTTTGGGCTCGGGCTGGCTGCCTCTTGTTTTTGCCCAACGGGATTAATCCTGTTTATAGTAGCGATCATCATGATCATATTGGGAATCACACTTTTAAGGTGTGGAACATAATGGGAGGTTTGTGAGATGAAAGTAGTCGTTTTGAAGAGCTCGAAATTTTTAGGATTTGTATTACGAAAGTTTTTTAACATAAAAAAAGAATATTAAAAAATGGATGCCGGCTGCTGATGCAGCCGGTAATTTTTTATGCGAATGCGCATAAACCGTACAAGATTAGAATAACAATTAGGTAGAAACAGGAAAAGGAGAGAACCTTTATGGATTATATGCTTAACCGTGAGGCATTGGCCACCAGCGAAGTGATTTATGATGGCTGCCAGGAGCAGCCGGTGGATCTCGACATCAGCCTGCCTGACTACTGCCCCGATATACAGCGCATTTTAAAGTGTCAGGTTTATCCGCACATTAGCTCCAGAAGCATTACAGGGGACAGACTGGCGCTTGAGGGCAGTTATACCGTGAAAATACTCTATCTTGATTCCGGCGGTACGGCTGTTCACTGCTATGAAACCAGTCAGTCGTTTTCCGCTGCCATCCAGTTGAAGCAGACTGCCGACAACGCGCAGATTTTTGCGTTTACCAGGGTGGAATATATTAACTGCCGTGCGACCAGCCCCCGGCGCCTGGACATACACGGTTCTTTTTCCGCATGCGCGAAAGTGATTGTGCAGGGGGAGAACGAGGTGGTCTCCAACATAGACGGCGAGGGAGTGGAAGAGCAGAAAAACACTCTGTCGATCAACAAGATGGCCGGGTTCGCTCAGCAGCAGTTTACGGTGGAAGAGGTGCTGGAGCTCGGGCAGGGCAAACCGCCCGCGGATAATCTGGTCCGTTCCGACGCGTTTGCGATGCTTCAGGACTACACTCCTGTTGCAAACAAGCTGATGATCAAGGGAGAAGTATGCGTAAAATTCCTGTATTCCACAGCGGATAACGAAGCTGCTCTGGAAGTGATGGAGTACGCGCTTCCGTTCAATGAAATGGTTGACTGTGAGGGAGCCTCGGAAAACTGCATCTTCAATATTCAGCTGAATGTTTCCGGGCTGGAAGCACAGATCAAAAACGATTATTCCGGTGACCAGACCTACTTTGACGTTCAGGCCAGGGTGTTTGTGAACGCATCCGCCTATCAGAATTCCGACGTTACCATGGTAACGGACGCCTACTCCAAACAGTATGAGCTAAACATCAACTCCAAACAGAAAAGCATTGAAAATGCTGTTGAATTCATCAACGATACCGATATTCACAAGGGTTCTCTGGCACTGGAGGATGTACCGATTTCGAAGATCATTGATATCTGGAATGAAATGAGCACTGTTTCCGCCGACTATGCGAACGGACAGATCAATTATAAGGGGAAATTCAATATCTGTGTGCTTGCTCTGAATCCGGACAATAAGCCGGTCTATTTCGAACGGCTGATGGATTTTGAATATGCCCGTCCTTACCAGGCGAAAGAGGATAATATCAAATGCAGCGCCTCGATGCTTGTAGCGGGAATCAGCTACCGGATTACGGGCGGAGGAATTGATCTGAAGGTTGAATTAAGGCTCAGCGCCGGAATTTACAGCCAATACAGCCTGAAGCTGATCACAGATGTCGCAGCTGACGAAACCAAACCCAGGGCACAGGACAAATCCGCGGCATTAAGTATTTACTACGCCAATGCGGGTGAAAGCTTATGGAATATCGCCCGTGAATACTGCACCTCGGTCAATGCGATTAAACTGGAAAACGACCTTGCCGGTGATGTCGTTGAGAACAGGGGGATGCTGCTGATTCCTATGTAGATTCCTTGAGAGACATTCGCAATAAAAATTAAATTTCTCTGCCTGAGGGGGAGGTAAAATGGAAGAACGCAATATTTACAGTGACATTTCCCAGCGCACGAACGGTGATATTTATATTGGGGTGGTAGGCCCGGTAAGAACCGGAAAATCTACTTTTATTAAGAAATTCATGGATACCATCGTCGTCCCGAACATGGATTCAAGCTACAGGCGCGACCGCGCGATCGATGAAATGCCGCAGTCCGCCGCAGGACGTACCATTATGACGACGGAGCCGAAATTCATTCCGGAACAGGCCGTCAAAGTAAAAGTGGATGACAGCGCCACCTTCTCGGTGCGCATGATCGACTGCGTAGGCTACATTGTTCCAAGCGCGCTCGGATACATAGAGAACGATCAGCCGCGCATGGTGATGACCCCGTGGTACGACGAGCCGATTCCGTTCAACATGGCTGCGGAAATCGGGACCAAGAAGGTCATTACGGAGCATTCGACCATCGGGCTGGTCATCACGACCGACGGCAGCATCAGCGATATTCCCCGGGAGGAATACGAGGAAGCGGAAGAGAGGGTCGTGAAAGAGCTGAAGGAAATCAACAAGCCTTTTATTGTCCTTCTCAACTGTACCGACCCGAATTCGAATTCCTCGGCTTCCATGGCTTCGCAGATGCAGGAGAAATACAAGGTGCCCGTCGCGCCCGTCAACTGCCTTGAAATGGAAGAGGGGCAAATCAGGGATATTCTTTCCAAAGTGCTGTTTGAATTCCCGGTGAAGGCAATTAAGGTCGATATGCCGCGCTGGCTTTCCAGCCTTGAAAAAAATCATTGGCTGCGTTCCGCCGTCTACGGCACCATCCAGAATTCGGCTTCGAAAATCTCCCGGATACGGGAAGTCGGGTCGATCGTCAACGATATCAATCAATGCGAATATGTCAGCGGGGCGAAAACCGAATCCATCGATCTGGGAACCGGCAACGCACGGGTCGCCGTCAATCTCCAGCCGAATCTGTTCTATAAAATTCTGGGTGAAAAAACCGGTATCGATATTGAGGATGAGGGCGGGCTTCTCGACAGCATCCTCGGACTTGCAAAAATCCGGGATAAATACAACAAGATCAAAGACGCCTATCAGGATGTGCAGGACACCGGCTACGGAATTGTGATGCCGGATATTGAGGAGCTTACGCTCGACGAGCCCGAAATTATCAAGCAGGGCGGCAAATACGGGGTGCGCCTGAAAGCCGCCGCGCCTTCCATCCACATGATGAAGACGAAAATCACGACGGAGCTGACGCCGATTGTGGGTTCCGAGCAGCAGTCGCAGGATCTGATCATGTATATGCTGAAGGAATTTGAGGAAAGTCCCTCCAAAATCTGGGAATCCAATATCTTCGGCAAGAGCCTGCATGAGCTTGTCAACGAGGGACTTCACAACAAGCTGTACAGAATGCCTACGGACGCACGGGATAAGGTGCGCGAGACGATAGAGCGGATCATCAATGAAGGCTGCAACGGCCTGATATGCATTATCCTGTGAAATGTATAAAATACAACCGCAAATGTGATTCGGCAAAATTAGCCGAATCACATTTTTTTATTGATAAATCTGCTACAAACCTTTATAATAAAAAAAGACTATGTTTTACTACTCGTTAAAGAAAAGGGAGTGTACCGATGTTTACGATTGTGGAAAAGCGGATATTGAATGATTCAATGACATTGATGGCGGTAGAAGCGCCATATATTGCGAAAAAGGCGAAGGCCGGCCAGTTCATTATTCTGCGTGTCAATGAATTCGGGGAAAGGATTCCTCTGACGGTAGCGGATTACGACCGCGAGAAGGGAACCATTACCATTATTTATCAGAAGGTCGGAAAGACGACCCTGATGCTGGATCAGCTGAATGTCGGCGACGCTATTCTGGATTTCATCGGGCCTTTGGGAAAAGCGACCGAGCTGGAAGGCTATAAAAACGTAGCGGTGATCGGCGGCGGCGCCGGCTGCGCGATCGCGTACCCGCAGGCGAAGGCCCTGCACGGCATGGGCGCGAAGGTGGACATGATCGCGGGATTCCGGAACAAAGACATCATCATCCTGGAAGACGAGATGAAGGCGGTCAGCGACCATCTGATTTTAACCACGGACGACGGTTCCAACGGCAACAAGGGTTTTGTGACCGACGCCCTGCGTAAAAATATTGAAGACGGCGCTGGGTATGACCTGGTCATCGCCATCGGGCCGCTCGTCATGATGCGTGCCGTCTGCAACCTGACAAAGGAATACAGCATCAAAACGCTGATCAGCATGAACCCCATTATGATCGACGGGACCGGCATGTGCGGCGGATGCAGGCTGACGGTCGGCGGAAAGACCAAATTCGCCTGTGTGGACGGTCCGGATTTCGACGGCCACGAAGTGGACTTTGACGAGGCCATCAAAAGATCGAGAACCTATTCTGAGTCGGAAAAAGAAGCGACGCGCGAATACAACTGCCGCTTGATGGAGGGTGCGAAAAATGCCTAATATGTCCAAAGTAAAAACGCCGATGCCGGAGCAGGACCCCAATGTGCGCAACAAGAATTTTGAAGAGGTCTCACTCGGCTACACGGAAGAAATGGCCGTGGAAGAGGCCAAACGGTGCCTGAACTGCAAAAACAAGCCGTGTGTCGGCGGATGCCCGGTGGGCGTGCGCATTCCAGAGTTTATCGGCTGCGTTGCTTCCGGCGATATGGAAAATGCTTACAAGATTATTAAGACGACGAACTCCCTTCCTGCCGTCTGCGGAAGGGTCTGCCCGCAGGAATCCCAGTGCGAGCAAAAATGTGTGCGCGGCATCAAAGGGGAGCCGGTGGGAATCGGCCGGCTGGAGCGCTACGTGGCCGACTGGCATATGAAGCACGGCGGGGCGGAGACATTTGAGGAAAAGCCGAACGGACACAAGGTCGCCGTGATCGGGGCGGGCCCCGCGGGCCTGACCTGCGCCGGGGATCTGGCGGCCCTGGGGTACTCCGTTACCGTGTTTGAGGCACTGCATACCGCGGGCGGCGTACTGATGTACGGCATCCCGCAGTTCAGACTGCCGAAGGAGATCGTGCAGAAGGAAATCGACGGCCTGAAGGACAAGGGCGTCGACATCCGGACCGATATGGTCATGGGCAAGGTGCTGTCGGTAGACGAGCTGTTTGAAATGGGCTATGAAGCCGTATTCATCGGCACCGGCGCCGGACTGCCCAGTTTTATGAATATTCCGGGCGAAGAACTGGTGGGGACTTACTCGGCCAATGAATTCCTGACGAGGGTAAACCTGATGAAGGCCTATCTGGACGAATACGACACCCCGATCATCCGGCCGAAGAACGTCGCCGTCGTGGGCGGAGGCAATGTGGCGATGGACGCCGCGAGGACCGCCAAGCGTCTGGGCGCGGAGAATGTGTATATTGTGTACCGCCGCGCCGAAGAGCAGATGCCCGCGCGGAAAGAGGAAATCCACCACGCGAAGGAAGAGGGCATCCTTTTCAACCTTTTGCGCAATCCCGTTGCCATCCACGGCGACGAAAACGGCAGGGTCAGGTCGATCGAGTGCATCGAGATGGAGCTTGGCGAGCCGGACGCCTCCGGCAGACGCAAGCCGGTGCCCAAAGAAGGATCGAACTTTGAGATCCCGGTGGACTGTGTGGTCATGGCGATCGGCAACTCGCCGAACCCGCTGATCCGCTCTACGACCGAGGGTCTGGAAGCGAACAGGAAAGGCTGCATCGTTGTGGATGAAGCGACCATGGCGACGACCCGGGAGGGCGTTTACGCCGCGGGCGACGCCGTCAGCGGCGCCGCAACCGTGATTCTGGCCATGGGCGGCGGCAAGGAAGCCGCTCGCTCCATCGATCAGTACATTCAGGCCAAAGCAGATAAAGCAAAATAAGGACAAACCGACCAAACCGCCGTATTTTACGGCGGTTTTTTTTTATTCNCGGTATGAAGATAATCGGTATGATAAAGATTATGAAGATGACTACGAAGACGATGACGACGGTTATGTAGAAGATCATTACGAGGATGTCTACAGCAGAAATGACAACAGGAATTACAGGAATTACGAAAAAGATGATCAGCGGGACTATGAAAGGAATTATGAAAGAAATTATGAGAAGGACTGCGATGGACAGCAATACAGAAGGAACAAAAAAGCGAAAACCCTCAGCACAAGACTGCTGACCACCATTCAGATAACGGTATGTTCGATCATTTTGGCCACGGCGATTTTTCTCCGGGTCTTTGGAGGCAATGCATATCTGATTATCAAAAACTGGTATCTGCAGAACGTCAATAATTCCATTGTTCCGACTGAGGACATCGACCACGTAAAACATACCGTTGTGGAGATATTGCCGTCGGTTACCGATTTTTTTACAAAGCCGCGAGCTCAGGAGAATCCTTCCCAGGCAGAAAGCGCTGCATCCCAGCCCGGTGTGACTTCCCAGGCAAGTGAGAAGCCCCAAGGCGGCGCCAATTTGCAGGCAAATCCCGGGTCTCAGGCCGGTACTGCTTCCCAGGCTGACGCAGGTTCCGCGGCAAATTCACAGCAGCCGGAGAACCAGCAGGCGGCGCCCTCCCAGCAGGTCAGCGGCTGATGTCTTTTTCCATCAAAAACTGCCGTGTGACCGTCGATTTTTTATTTGTGGCCTTACTGGCAGTTTTTTTTCTGTTTGACAGAAGCGGAATGGCTGTTCTGGGCCTTTCCTGTGCTGCGCTGCATGAACTGGGTCATTTGGCGGTCATGGCCGCGTTCGGAACGGCACCGTCACAGATTCGATTTACCCCCTTCGGCATCGATGTGATTAAATCTGCGGGCATCGACCGGTCCTATTGGCGCGACGCCGCCATTTCCGTCGCGGGACCGGGAACCAACCTTGCCGCCGCGCTGATCTGTACCCTCGTTAATGAGCGTTATTTTCACTTTTTTATCCTTGCCAACCTGGTGCTGGCAGGGTTTAATCTGCTGCCCGTGGAGCCGCTTGATGGCGGTCAGGCACTGTATTCCGTCCTTTGTACCCGCTTGAACTCCACTTTGTCCGCAAGGATTGTATCCGTCACCTCATTCGCGGTTTTAACGCCGCTGGCAGCGATTGGCTTCCTTTTTCTCTTCCGTGCCAACGGAAATTTTTATCTTCTCACCGTATCCGTTTATTTAATCTTTCTGCTTCTTTACAAGAACGGAAGGTATTATTGATTTGCATTCTCCGCACGCGGGCGGTATAATAATAAAACATATACTGTGCGGAGGATACGAATGGTCAATAAAAAGATAGAAAAACTGCTTGCAAACGTGCAGAAACCGGGCAGATACGTCGGCGGCGAGCTCAACTGCGTGATGAAGCATGCGGATGAAGTGGATGTGCGGTTTGCATTTTGTTTTCCCGATATATACGAAGTGGGTATGTCGCACCTCGGGCTGAAAATTCTGTACAGCCAGCTGAATACCGTACCCTATGTCTGGTGTGAGCGCGTATTCGCCCCTTGGGTGGATATGGAAGAGGAGATGCGTAAAAGCGGCCTGCCGCTCTATGCGCTGGAAAGCGGGGACAGCGTCCGCGACTTCGACATCATCGGCTTTACCCTTCAATACGAGCTCAGCTATACCAATATATTAAATATGCTCGATCTGGCGGGAATCCCGCTGAAAGCCGGCGACCGGCATTCCCTTTCCCAGCTTGTGGTGGCCGGTGGCCCCTGCGCCTGCAACCCGGAGCCTTTGGCGGACTTTTTTGATCTGTTCTTTATAGGCGAGGGGGAAGAAGTGGATCTGGAGGTAGTCGCCCTTTACCGGGAATATAAAAAGCAGAACCGTTCCAAAGAGGAATTTTTAAAGGCGGCTTCTCAGATTCAGGGAGTCTACGTGCCGTCTCTGTATCATATTTCTTATAACGAAGATCATACGGTAAAGGAGATCGTTCCGAAAGAGGACGCGCCATTCCCCGTGAAAAAACGTATTATGATGGACGTGGACAAGTCCTATTTTCCGGATAAATTTGTGGTGCCCTATATTGAAATCGTACACGACAGGACAGTGGCGGAAGTCCTGCGCGGCTGTATCCGCGGCTGCCGCTTCTGCCAGGCGGGCTTCCTGTACCGCCCGTTCCGTGAAAAATCAGTGGACGTCATTGACCGGCAGTGCCACGATCTGTGCGACAGCACGGGTTATGATGAGATTTCGCTTTCCTCGCTCAGTACGAGCGACCACTCCGAGCTGAACGAGCTGATCGACCGGCTCCATACATGGACGGAAAAGGAGAACACCGGCATTTCGCTGCCGTCCCTTCGGGTCGATAATTTTTCCCCGGAGCTGATGTCCAAAATCAAATCCGTCCGCCGCAGCGGTCTTACCTTTGCGCCGGAGGCGGGAACACAGCGTCTGAGGGACGTTATCAATAAAAACGTCACGGAAGAAGAGCTGATGAAAACCGTCAACACCGCGTTTAAGGGTGGCTGGACAACCATCAAGCTCTATTTTATGATCGGACTGCCGACGGAAACGTTGGTGGATATCGCCGGAATCGCGGAGCTGGGACAGAAGGTGGTTGACGCCTTTTACGCAAATCCAGATAAACCGAAGGGGAAGGGCGTAAAAGTCACCGTCAGCGCGTCCTCCTTTGTTCCAAAGCCCTTCACGCCTTTTCAGTGGGAACCGCAGGACACGATGGAGACGCTCCGTAAAAAGCAGCGCCATCTGGTCGCTTCGGTCAAAACCAGAAAGGTGGAACCCAACTGGCACGAGGCGGACACCAGCTTCCTGGAAGCCGTTTTTGCGCGCGGGGACAGGCGTTTGTGCGGCGTCCTGCTGGAAGCGTACCGGAGCGGATGCAAAATGGACGGCTGGCAGAACTTTTTCTCTTTTCCGAAATGGATGGAAATTTTCGAGAGGTGCGGAATCGATCCGGCCTTTTACGCCAACCGCAGAAGAAGCTTCGATGAAGTGCTGCCATGGGACCACATTGATTACGGGATCAAAAAATCCTTCCTGATTGACGAATGCCAAAAGGCTTACGCAAACGTCACTACCCCAAACTGCCGGGAACAGTGTTCTTCCTGCGGCGCAGCCTGCTTCAAAGGAGGAATCTGCTATGAAAAACGTCAGGGTCTGGTTTAAGAAGATCGGAACGGCGCGGTATATTTCACACCTCGATTTAAACCGCTGCATGCTGCGCGCGATTCACAAGGCGAAGCTTCCTCTTTGGTATACCCAGGGCTATAATCCCCACGCGTTTATTACTTTTGCGCTTCCGCTGTCGCTCGGTATCGGGGGAGAACGGGAAAGCATGGATATCCGGCTGGATGACGACGGTATTACGCGCGAAGAGCTGATCGAGAAGTTGAACGCGGCGCTGCCGGACGACATTCCCGTGTTTGACGTTACCGAGCCGGTGATGAAGCCGGGGCAGATCGCCTTCGCCTCTTACCTGATGAAGCTGGAAACGCAGGGACACTCCCCCGAAGAAACAGCCGCCGTCATCCGCGAACTGTTCAGCCGGGAAACGGTGGTCGTTCCCAAGCATACAAAAAACGGGATGATCGATCTGGACCTGAGGCCGTACCTTGACCGGACAGAAGTGGTTCCCCTGGACGACGGAGTGGAAATCAGCGCGACGCTCCCTGCGGGAAGCACCATGAATGTGAACCCTTCTCTTTTATGCGATGCGATGAAAAAATATCTGCAGCTGGATTTATACAGCGATATCCGAAGGCTCAATCTTTACGATGCGGATTTAAAAATATTTGAGTAAAATAAAAATAAATATTGCACCTTTTCCAGGATTATGGTATTATATATAGGCATTTGGAATCCGCTGATTGATTTTGGTGGGGTTTAATGCCCGGTTGTACCGTGACATTGAAGCGGACAGTCCTCTGCCACTGTGGCATGAATGTCTGAATTTTAAGGAGGAAATATCCATGGATGCGTTAAAACTGATTGCGCAAGATTCCGTAAAAACAGAAGTTCCTGTATTTGAAATTGGCGACACCGTAAGGGTGAGCGTGAATATCAGAGAAGGCGAAAGAGAAAGAATTCAGGTTTTCGAGGGTACCGTTACCGCTCGTAAGGGCAGCGGCATTTCCGAAACTTTCACTGTCAGACGCCTTTCCTACGGCGTAGGCGTAGAAAGAGTTTTCCCGATTCACTCTCCTAATGTAAAGAGTGTTGAAATTGTCCGCAAGGGCCGTGTGCGCAGAGCGAAGCTCTACTATCTGCGTGACAGAGTCGGTAAGGCGGCAAAGGTAAAGGAACAGCTCAGATAAGGAATCAGATAGCGATTGAAAGGGACATGTAGGTGTCCCTTTTTTGCTACTGCAATATTTTTCAGGTCTCAAAAGAGGTGGCCGTTCTTGAAAAGTTGCCCTTCCGCAGAATCCCTGGCCGACAGCAAAGCGCCGGACCGTGTTGTTTTGAGCTGTTATGAATGGATGGAAGCACTGATCCCGGCGCTGCTTGTAATTATAGCGGTATTTGCTTTTCTGTTCCGGATCATAACGGTCAACGGACCCTCCATGCAGCCCAATTTTACGGACGGCTATAAAGTGCTTGTATCCTGTTTTGACCGGACGTTTTCTCTGGGAGATGTCGTTGTGGTCGACGCAAAGGCCACCGCGCTTCATGAGGTGATTATCAAAAGGGTCATTGCAACCCAGGGCCAGACGGTGGATATCGATTTTCAGACGGGAACCGTCTCTGTCAACGGCGTTGCGCTGGACGAATCGACTTATATTAAAAACGGTATTACCAAGAATCAGTACGACCTCCGTTTTCCGCAGACTGTCCCCAAAGGACATGTGTTCCTGCTTGGCGATAACCGCAGGCTTTCGGACGACAGCCGTTCAAGCGACGTCGGTATGGTCGATCAGCGCTATATTATCGGCAAAGTCAAAACTGTTCTCATACCTTACGAAAAATTCGGAACCATATAAACACAGCAATTTGCAAAAAAGGAGTTGTATTCCTCTTGAACCCAAATGAAATTCAGGCGGATATGGAACCCGCTTCACCGGAAACAGAAAAAAACAGTGTTGCCCGCGCCTGCTTCGAGTGGATGGAGGCTCTGATTCCCGCACTGATCATTATCATGATTTTTTTCACGTTCCTGTTCAGGGTAAATATCGTTGTAAACGGGCCTTCCATGGAACCCAATTTAATGGACGGTTATAAGTTATTTACCGCCTGCGTTGAGCCGGGTCTTGCCCGCGGGGATATTGTCGTGATCGACGCCAAAGGAACGTCTTTGGAGAAGCGCATAGTAAAAAGAGTAATCGCTACGGAAGGGCAGACGGTCGATATCGATTTTCATACCGGAATCGTTTCCGTTGACGGCGTTGCGCTCGACGAGTCCGCTTATATCGAGAATGGGATTACCAAGGACGAGTATGACGTTACTTTCCCGCAGAAGGTCCCTGCCGGCCATGTCTTTGTCTTGGGTGATAACCGCACGGTTTCGGAGGACAGCCGTTTCAGTGAGGTGGGCATGATCGACCAGCGCTATATTATCGGCAAGGTCAAATTTATCATTATGCCTTTTGGAAAATTCGGTCAATTATAAGGCGTTGCCTTTTGATATAAAGGAGTTGTTCCTTCATTGGACCACGAAAACAGCGTTTCCCAGCAAGAAACGCGATCTGAGAAAAAAAGAAATTTTATCGTTAACAGTTATGAGTGGGTGGAAGCCCTCATCTCTTCTTTAATTGCCGTGATCGTCGTATTCATGTTTCTGTTCCGGGTGGTCAATGTGAGCGGCCCTTCCATGCTGCCGACTCTGCGATCCAATGACCGCGTGATTTTGTCCAGCTTTTTTTACAGACCGCACCAGGGGGACGTTATTGTAATCACCCACACAACCAAGTTAAAGGAACCGATTATCAAAAGGGTCGTCGCGCTGGAAAATCAGGTTGTGGATATTGATTTTGAAACCGGCGTCGTTTCGGTGGACGGGGTTGCGCTGGATGAATCCGCCTATATTGAAAACGGCATTACCACACAGCTTTCGGACTTCAATTATCCGCTTCAGGTTCCTAAGGGGCATGTCTTTGTTCTCGGCGACAACCGTTCCGTGTCCAACGACAGCCGGTTTATTGACGTGGGTATGGTGGACGAGAGATATATTCTTGGAAAAGCGGAAATGATTGTTTTTCCATTTAACAGATTTGGGACAATCAAATAACAATAAAGATACAGGACGAACGAAAATGAGTGAAGCACAAACGATACAATGGTTCCCCGGTCATATGACCAAAACCAAAAGGCAGATTGAAAAAAGTTTAAAGCTTGTCGATGTGGCTGCTGAAATTATTGATGCCCGGATTCCGGTCAGCAGCCGGAATCCGGTTTTAAACGGGCTGATCCAAACGAAACCCCGCGTTATTTTAATGAATAAATGCGATATGGCCGATCCGGTTCAGACAGGCAGATGGATCGATTATTATAAGACACAGGGCATTCCTGCCATCGCGATCGACTGCCGCACCGGAAAAGGGCTGAACGGCTTTATTCCCCTTGTGAAAGATGTTCTGAGCGACCGGATTGCCTCCTGGGAAGCAAAAGGGATGGTTGGACGGCAGATCCGCGTCATGATCGTCGGGATTCCCAATGTAGGCAAATCCTCGCTGATTAACCGTCTTGCAAAAAACAGCAAGGCAAATGTTGAGGACAGGCCGGGCGTAACGCGGTCCAACCAATGGTTTACCATTGGAAAAGGCTTTGAGCTTTTGGATACGCCGGGGGTACTATGGCCTAAATTTGAGGATAAGGCCGTAGGGGAAAGACTGGCGTTTACCGGAGCGGTCAAAGACGAAGTGATTGATACGGAGCATTTAGCTTCCCGTCTGCTGGAGGTTCTCCGCGGCAGCTATCCCAGGGAACTGAAAGCAAGATATAAACTGGACGGTACCGACATAGCCGATCTGAAAGGCTATGAAATGCTGGAGCTGATCGGCAGAAAACGCGGCATGCTGATTTCCGGCGGGGAAATCGATCTGGAACGCGCGTCGATTATGATACTGGATGAATTCCGAAGTGCGAAATTAGGCAAAATTACTCTGGAACAGGTTGGTAGATAATATGGATTGGTTCGCCTATGAAAACATTGCACTGAAAAAAAGCTATCGGATGATCTGCGGCATCGATGAAGCCGGACGCGGCCCTCTGGCCGGACCGGTGTTCGCTGCCGCTGTTATTTTGCCCCCCGGTCAGATGATCGAGGGACTGAACGATTCCAAAAAGCTCAGTGAAAAAAAACGCGAAGCATTGTTTGATGTAATTAAGAAGACTGCGATCGTCTATGCCGTAGGATTCGCAACGGAGCAGGAAATCGATAAAATCAATATATTGCAGGCGACCTTTCTGGCGATGAAGCGTGCGTGCGACGGGCTTTCCGTCAGGCCGGACCTGGCGCTGGTGGACGGAAACCGGATGCCGCGGCTCGGGATGGATACGCAGACTATCATTAAAGGCGACGCGCTTTCCGCGAGCATCGCGGCCGCCTCCATTCTTGCGAAGGTCAGCCGTGACCGGCTGATGACCGAGATCGACCGGATTTACCCCGAGTACCAGTTCGCAAAACATAAGGGCTACGGCACCGCTTTACATAGGGAATTGCTGAAACAGTACGGGCCCAGCCCGGTTCACAGAAAAACGTTTTTAAAAAAAATACTGGGGGAGACCCTATGAACAATTCATCCGGAAAAACGGGAGAAGATCACGCAGCCCGGCTGCTGGAACAGAAGGGATACCGGATTGTTGCGCGCAACTATCATTGCCGTTTCGGGGAAATCGACCTGATTGCCGAAAACAGGGATTATATTGTCTTTGCAGAAGTCAAAACACGTGACGAACATTATTACGTCAGTCCTTTGGAGGCGGTCACGGCGGGAAAGCAGAAGAAAATCATCAAAACTGCTCTTAGTTATCTGCAGTCGCATGAAACAGGGCTGCAGCCGCGGTTTGACGTGATCGGCATCGTTACCAGACCGGAACCTTTCTCCATCTTTTCTGTGGAACACATTGAAAACGCATTTTCTATTTGATTCGATATTATTTAGGAATGCCTATCATTTTTCTGTTTCTCTTTCCCGGAAAGTATGATATGATTAAAAAACAGACAACGTGAAGGGGGAAAAAACTTGAATTATCACTCCACAAGAAACAGCAGCGTCAGCGTATCCTCTGCTCAGGCGATTTCGCAGGGCATCAGCAGCGAAGGCGGACTTTTTGTTCCCGAAAAGCTGCCCTGCTTTTCATATTCGGATTTGCTGGAGTTGCAGCACTGCGGCTATACAGAGCGCGCAGTCCGCATTTTATCGGCTTTTCTTTCCGATTTTACCGCGGAAGAAATTACGGAATGTGTTGGGAAGGCTTACACCGGCGGAAAATTTGAACAGGACAGGCCGGCTCCGATTTCCTATCTGCAGAATGGAAAAATGAATATGTACCTGCTGGAGCTGTGGCACGGTCCCACCTGTGCGTTTAAAGATATGGCACTGCAGCTTTTGCCGCACCTTCTTACCAAATCGCTGAAAAAGATTCAGTCCTCCCGGACTGCCCTGATTCTGGTCGCTACTTCCGGCGACACGGGAAAAGCGGCGCTGGAAGGCTTTAAAGATGTGGACGGGACCCGGATTCAGGTATTTTATCCGGAAAACGGCGTCAGCCCCATGCAGAAGCGCCAGATGAACACCCAGGAAGGGAACAATGTGGCGGTCTGCGCGATTGAGGGCAATTTCGACGATGCCCAGACCGGTGTGAAAAAGATTTTTACCGATCCCGAAATCGACCGTCTGCTTGAACAGAATAATATTATGTTTTCCAGCGCGAACTCCATCAACTGGGGCAGGCTGCTGCCGCAGATCGTCTATTATTTCTCCGCGTACTGCGATCTGATGGCCAACGGAGAAATTGACCGTGAGGGCGAAAAAGTCAATATCGTTGTCCCGACGGGCAATTTCGGAAATATTCTGGCAGCTTATTACGCCAAAAAGATGGGCCTGCCGGTGAAAAAGCTGATCTGTGCGTCCAACGCCAACAATGTGCTGACCGATTTTCTGAACACGGGCGTTTATGACCGCAACAGGGATTTCCATACCACCATTTCTCCGTCCATGGATATTCTGGTATCCAGCAACCTGGAGCGCCTGCTGTATGACCTGACCGGTAACGACAGCGCAAGAGTAGCCGGATGGATGAAGGAACTGGCGTCAGACGGCAGGTATCAGGTTGACAGCGATATCCTGAACCGCCTTCACGAGCTGTTCTGCGCGGGGTTCTGCGACGATGCCGCGACAAAGGAAACCATCCGGGAAATCTACCGGACGGAAAATTACCTTTGCGACACCCACACGGCGGTGGCGGTCAACGTCTATCAGCAGTATGTCGAAGCTGAAAAGGATACGGAAACTCCGACGATTGTCGTATCTACGGCCAGTCCGTATAAATTCGCCGACAGTGTGCTGAGCGCCGTTTCGGCCGATTACAGCGCGGATGCCTCTGAGTTTGAAAAGGTTCAGGCGCTTTCCGCTGTCACAGGCACCCCGATTCCGGCGCCGATTGTACAGCTGGAATCAAAAAAAGTCAGATTTACCGCTATTTGCCCGAAAGATAAAATGGGCGAAGCTGTGCTGAAAACAGCCGGAATAAAGTATACTGTCTAAGAGAGGATCACATGTCACTATTTGCTATTGCAGACCTGCATCTGTCCCTTGGCTGTGACAAACCAATGGACGTATTTGAAGGTTGGCGGGACTATACCGTCCGTCTTGAAAAAAACTGGCGCGCCGTGGTCGGCGAAGACGACACCGTTGTCGTCGCGGGGGATATTTCATGGGCGATGAAACTCGAGGAAACGGTGAAGGATTTCGAGTTCATTCATTCCCTGCCCGGCCGCAAGCTGTTTTTGAAGGGCAACCACGATTACTGGTGGGCCACAAAAAAGAAGATTGACGATTTTCTGAAGGTGCACGGGCTGGATTCCATCAGTATTATTCACAACAACGCGGTGGCCGTCGGGGATATTGCGGTCTGCGGTACGCGCGGGTGGCTGTACAATTCCGAAACCGCGGAGGATATCAAAATTGTCAACCGCGAGGCCGGCCGTCTCAATACCTCGATCAACGAGGCGGAAAGGATGGGGATAAAGCCGGTCGTATTTCTGCACTACCCGCCTGTCTATGACGGGGCGGAGTGCAAAGAGATCCTTGACGTGTTAAAGTCGCACGGCATCACGGAATGCTACTTCGGACACATTCACGGGAATCAGGCAGCCCGCCGGGCAATCACCGGGGTTTATGACGGAATCAAAATGCATTTGATTTCCTGCGACTACTTAAAATTCATGCCTGTGCCGGTGAAGTGAACAATTTTTGAATATTTTATCTAATATATAGAATATTTATTTTCCATGTGCTATAATAATTTAGATAATTTGCATTTTGCAGGAGGAAGTTAATAATGAGCTTAAAATCGTCCAATAAGGTTGATACGAACCGTTACCAGCTTGAGGTTGCAGTAGACGCTGCTATATTTGAAAAAGCGCTTGATCAGGCATATCATAAAGAAAACAAAAAAATTGCGATTCCCGGCTTCCGTAAGGGAAAGGCTCCCCGTGCTTTTGTTGAGAAGTATTACGGCGAGCAGGTATTTTATGAGGATGCGATCAATGCGGTTTACCCCGACGCGCTGGATGCGGCTATCAACGAGGCGAAACTCGAAATGATCGAGGATAAAATTGATTTTGATCTGGTTTCCGCCGGCAAGGAAGGCGTTGTTTTTAAAGCGACCGTCACAACAAAGCCGGAAGTGGAAATTGATGAATATAAAGGCTTGACCGCAGCCAAAAATCCGGTTAAAGTAACCGACGAGGACATTGACGCAGAGATCAAGAAGGTTCAGGAGCGCAATTCCAGAATGGTGACCGTAGAAGACAGAGCGGCCCAGAACGGCGACATTACCGTCATTGATTTTGACGGTTCCGTGGACGGCGTTGCTTTTGACGGCGGCAAAGCGGAAAACTACAGCCTTACTCTCGGTGCGGGCCAGTTTATCCCGGGCTTTGAAGAGCAGGTTGTGGGCCATAAAACAGGCGACGAATTTGATGTCAACGTAAAGTTCCCGGAGGATTACCACTCGAAGGATCTGGCCGGTAAGGACGCCGTTTTCAAAATCAAGCTGCATGAAATCAAAATGAAGGAACTGCCGGAAGTTGACGACGACTTTGTCAAGGATGTCAGCGATTTCGATACGCTCGATAAATACAGGGAAGACATTAAAGCAAAGCTGACCGAAGCCGAGGAAAAGAAGGCAAAGGACGATGTGGAAAATCAGCTGATCAATAAGCTGGTAGAGAATCTCAAAGCCGAAATTCCGCAGGCGATGTATGAAAACAAAATCAACGAGGATATCCGTGAATTCGGGTACCGTCTTCAGTCCCAGGGCCTGAACCTCGATACATACCTGCAGTACACGGGTATGGACAAGGATTCTATCCGCAAGCAGTTCCAGCCGCAGGCGGAACGCGCGGTAAAGGTCCGTCTGGCGCTCGAAAAGATCGCCCAGCTGGAAGACATTCATCCGACCGAGGAAGAAATCGAAGCAGAGTTTGAAAAGCTTGCCAAGGGCTATGAAATCGACGCTGAAAAGGTAAAGACCTTTATCCCCAAAGAGGAACTGGCGAAAGATATCTCCGTTGAAAAAGCAATCAACCTCGTTCGTGACAGCGCAGTTGTAACGGAAAAAGAAGATACTTCCGAAACTGCAAAAACTGCTGAATAAGAAAAGTCCTTCCTGCCAATTATTAATTTATTGTTTAGTTTTATTGGAGGTACGCAATAATGAGTTTAGTCCCATATGTTATTGAGCAGACAAACAGGGGAGAACGTTCCTATGATATTTTTTCACGCCTGCTGAATGACAGAATCGTAATGCTTACGGAAGAGGTAAACGATACCACTTCCAGTCTGGTGGTTGCTCAGCTTTTATACCTTGAGGGCCAGGATCCGTCGAAGGATATCAGCCTTTATATCAACAGCCCGGGAGGGTCCGTAACCGCGGGATTGGCAATTTACGATACGATGCAGTATATTAAATGCGACGTTTCCACCATTTGCATGGGTATGGCTGCCAGCATGGGCGCGTTCCTGCTTGCGGCGGGTACCAAAGGCAAACGGTACGCTCTTCCCAACAGCGATATTATGATTCATCAGCCGAGCGGCGGCGCACAGGGTCAGGCGACTGATGTGATGATCCACGCCGACCACATTATTGCCACCAAGAAGAAGCTGAATGAAATCCTTGCTGAGAGAACGGGACAGCCGATTGAAGTTATTGCGAAAGATACCGAGCGCGATAATTTTATGACGGCGGAGGCTGCCGCGAAATATGGCCTGATCGACAAGGTCATCTACAATTCGATGAGTTGAGGTTGGTGATTAATTAGATGCCAAATAATGACGATATCAAGGACAGAGGAATCTGCTGCTCGTTCTGCGGAAAACCGCAAAACGAAGCGCGCCGTCTGATTGCAGGTCCCGGTGTGTATATCTGTGATGAATGCATAGAGCTGTGCATGTCGATCCTTGACGACGAAAAAAACCTATCCAACCGAAAATCCAACTACAGTGAAGCTTCGGCCGAACTTCCCAAACCGCATGAAATCAAAAAACAGCTGGATGAATATGTGATTGGACAGGAAAAAGCAAAGGTTGCACTTTCTGTTGCGGTCTATAATCACTACAAAAGAATCTATTACGGTAAAGACGACGTAGAACTGACAAAGAGCAACGTGCTGCTGCTCGGCCCGACCGGTGTAGGAAAAACTCTGTTGGCGCAGACGCTGGCAAAGATACTGGATGTTCCGTTTGCGATTGCGGATGCCACCACATTGACGGAAGCCGGCTATGTCGGCGAAGACGTTGAAAATATCCTGCTTCGTTTGATCCAGGCCGCGGATTTCGATATTGAAAAAGCCGAACGCGGTATTATCTATATCGATGAAATCGACAAGATCGCCAGAAAGTCCGAAAATCCCTCCATTACACGTGACGTCAGCGGAGAGGGAGTACAGCAGGCTCTTCTGAAGATTCTGGAGGGAACTGTTTCCAACGTTCCCCCGCAGGGCGGCAGAAAACATCCCCAGCAGGAGTTTTTGCAGATCGATACCTCCAATATCCTGTTTATCTGCGGCGGAGCTTTTGACGGCCTGAATAAGATTGTTCAGAAACGCACGGCATCCTCCGCTATGGGCTTCGGCGCACAGGTCAAAAGCAAGGTGGAGCTTGATTCCACAGCCTGGATGCAGGATGTTGTGCCGCATGATCTGGTGAAATACGGATTGATTCCTGAACTGGTCGGCCGTGTGCCTGTCATTGCCGCGCTCAACGGACTGGATGAGGACGCTCTTGTAAGAATTTTGACTGAGCCGAAAAACTGCTTGATCAATCAGTACAAGAAGCTGTTTCAGCTGGATAAGGTTGAGCTGGAGTTTAAACCCGACGCACTGAAAGCAATTGCCAAAAAGACCATTGACCGCCGCACGGGCGCAAGAGGGCTGAGATCCATCATGGAAGATTTGTTAACCAATCTCATGTATAAGGTCCCGTCTGACTACACCGTTGAAAAGGTCACCATTACCGCGGATACGGTGAATCAGGGCACGGAACCGGAGATCGTGTATAATCAGGACCGCAAACCGGTCAGGATTAAAATAACAACTCCCAGGAAGCGCGGCCGTAAGGATACAGCGTCATAACGATAGAAATCTTGGCTGTTGCACGTGGCAGACTTTTTGTTGTCCACTTGCAACAGCCTTTTCTGCCAAGGAGCAAACTATGAGTACAAATCAAGAACTGAAGAAAATTGAAAATATTTCCATCCCTGTGCTCGCGCTCAGAGGACTGGTTATTTTCCCGGGCATGCTTCTGCAATTTGATGTGGGAAGAAAAAAGTCCATACTGGCTCTTTCCCAGGCGATGGAAGAAAATCAGCAGATTTTTCTGGTTGCCCAAAAGGATTTAAATACAAACGAACCGGGCGGCGAGGATCTTTATAAAATGGGAATCGTGGCGAAAATCAAACAGGTGATCCGCCATACCGACGAGGGCGTACGGCTTTTTGCAGAAGGAATGTACCGTGCTGAAATTTCCTCCGTTACCAGCGAAAACCCTTTTATTCTTGCCGAAATTGTTTCAAGCGAAACCAAATCGTACCGGACCAGCCATAAGACTGAGGCGTTGATCCGTTACACGCAGACGCTTTTTGAAGAATATATTCAAAATTACAGCCGTATCCCTCCGGATATTATCATCGGCGTAGTGCAAAAGAAAAACTGCGGAGAGCTTGCGGACTATATCACCTCCAACATCATGCTCGACTATGAGCAGAAACAGGCGATTCTGGAGGAGCTCCATCCGGTAAAAAGGCTGGAAAAGCTGAATGAGATTTTAAAGAATGAAATTCAGGTGCTTTCCATTGAAAGCCAGATCAGCGAAAAGGCAAAGGAACAGATTGACGAAAATCAACGGGAATATTTTCTGCGCGAGCAAATGAAGGCCATCTCCAACGAGCTTGGAGACGACGACAGCCCGCTGAACGAGGCCGACGATCTAAGGGAGCGCATCATGAAAATGAAGCTTCCCAAGCTCCAGAATGAGAAGCTGCTGAAGGAATGCGACCGGCTTTCCAAAATGCCCTACGGTTCCCACGAAGCAAGCGTGATCGTCAGCTATGTGGAAACCTGTCTGGAACTGCCGTGGAACGCCGCGAGCCGTGAGCATATCGACCTTGCAAAAGCACAGAAGGTGCTTGACCGCGACCATTTCGGCCTGACAAAGGTAAAGGAACGGATTATTGAAATTCTGGCTGTTAAAAAGCTTGCCCCCGATATCAAAGGGCAGATTATCTGTCTGGTGGGTCCTCCGGGCGTCGGCAAAACATCCATTGCCCGTTCGATCGCCAAAGCCATCGGGCGCAATTATGTACGCGTGTCGCTCGGCGGCGTGAGGGATGAATCCGATATCATGGGACACAGAAAGACGTACGTGGGTTCCATGCCGGGACGGATTATCTCCGCCATGAAACAGGCCGGCACAAACAATCCGCTGATCCTGCTGGATGAAATCGATAAATTAGGAAACGATTTCCGCGGCGATCCTGCATCCGCCTTGCTGGAAGTGCTGGATTCGGAGCAGAATTCTTCCTTCTTCGATCACTATATTGATATGCCGTTTGACCTGAGCAAGGTGATGTTCATTACCACCGCCAACGATTACAGCGCCATTCCGGAGCCCCTTTTGGACAGAATGGACGTGATTACCCTTGGAAGCTATACCCATGAGGAAAAATACAACATCGCCCTGAAGCACCTGATTCCGAAGCAGTTCAAGAAACACGGGATCAATTCCAAAATGCTGAAGGTGACTCCGGCCGCCATTCACGAGCTGATTGACGGCTACACCAGAGAAGCCGGCGTACGTAATCTGGAACGTCAGATCGCTTCCATCTGCAGAAAATGCGCGAAAAAGATCGTGGGAGACAACCAGACGAAAATCGTTGTCAAGCCGGAGAATCTGGAGGACCTTTTAGGTCCGAAGAGATTCAAAAAAGACGAACTTGTGAAATCCGATATGGTCGGCCTGGTCAACGGTCTTGCGTGGACCAGCGTCGGCGGAGAGCTTCTTCCGATTGAAGTGGCGGTAATGGACGGCACGGGAAAAATCGAGCTGACCGGCTCACTGGGCGACGTGATGAAGGAGTCCGCCCGAACCGCGATCAGCTGTATCCGGACCAGGGCCGATTCGTTCGGCATCTGCCATGATTTCTACAGCAAATACGATATTCATATCCACGCGCCGGAGGGGGCTATTCCCAAGGACGGACCGTCCGCCGGAACCGCAATGGCGACCGCGATTACCTCCGCGCTGACCAACATCCCGATCCGGCACGATGTCGCAATGACAGGGGAAATTACTTTACTGGGCAGGGTGCTTCCTATCGGCGGGTTAAAGGAAAAAACGATGGCCGCTTACCGTTCGGGAATCAAGACGGTCATCATTCCGGCCGACAATGTTTCCGATCTGGCTGAAATTGACGCTGTGGTAAAAAACGCGGTGGATTTTCTGCCGGTTGAGAAAATCGACCAGGTGCTTGAGGCGGCTTTAACCAAAATGCCGGAAAATAAAAAGGAAGAGAACACGGATTCGCTTGTTCCGATGAATGCTTCCAGCCAGCCGGCGATTCTGACGCCCGGCATTCCGCAGTAACGGGGTGAAGCATTGAATTTTGATAAAGCTTTATTTGAATTCGCGGCGGGGAGACCGGATCAGCTGCCAGAATCCACCGTCCCGGAAATCGTATTTTCCGGACGGTCCAATGTGGGAAAATCTTCTCTGATCAATAAACTGGTCAACCGTAAATCCCTTGCCAGGGTCAGCGCGAAACCCGGGAAAACAGGAACCATCAATTTTTACAATTTGCAGACTTGCAGATTGGTGGATCTGCCGGGTTATGGCTACGCGAAAGTCTCTCAGTCGGAAAAAAAGCGCTGGTCTGAACTGGTCGAAGGTTATTTCAGCGCACAGCGCAATGTCAGGCTTGTCATCCAGATTATCGACATGAGGCACAGTCCTTCTGCCGACGATCTGGATATGATCGAATATCTGATAAATTCGGGCACGCATTTTCTGATTGCCGCTACAAAAAGCGACAAGCTGAACAAGACGGAACGAATGAATCAGCTTCGGCTGTTCCAGGAGATGTTCAGTCAGGCCGAGGGACTGAAGCTGATTCCTTTTTCGTCGGTCAATGGGGAAGGAGTGGAGGAGATTCGGAATATCATTTCGGAGATCTGCGATCATTCTTAAAAGCCGTTTCCAAACCTGCCGTTGTAAACGGTACATAGCTAACTTGATGTCCGCCCTGATTCGCTTTACTTTTGGACTTTTGTGTGTTAGAATTTTATCCTATTAAATTAAAATAAGGAGTGAAACCGTTTGAATTCAAAAATTAAAGATGAGAGTGTGGACTTTTTGTTTAAAGCGATTCTTTCTTTAAAGACGGTTGACGAATGTTATAATTTTTTTGAGGACCTATGCACAGTACCGGAGATAAAGGCAATGTCGCAGCGCCTGCTTGTGGCTCATATGCTGAGCACCAAGCGGGTCTACAGCGACATCGTTGCCAAAACCGGCGCTTCCACAGCTACCATCAGCAGAGTCAACCGCTCGCTGAACTACGGCTGCGACGGCTATGAGCTGGTATTCAACAGGATCGACAAAGACGAAAAGAGCAAATGAGTTATTCGTCTTTTGCCCTTTACTATGACAGTCTTACACAAAATGTCAGTTATCCGGAACGGGCGGAGTATCTGATCGGTTTGCTGGACAGGCTGAACCACAAGGCCGGACTGACGCTCGATCTGGCCTGCGGTACAGGCAGCTTTACCATTGAACTGGCTGAGCGGGGAATCGATATTTACGGAATCGACGGCTCCGAGTCCATGCTTTCGGTTGCAAAGCAAAAGGCGGCGGACCGTGGGCTGGATATTCTTTTTTTGCGTCAGCAGATGCAGAATATCGACCTGTACGGCACGGTCGATACGGTGATTTGTATGCTGGACAGCATCAACCACCTGACCCGTGAAAGCGATGTAATGAAGACGTTTTCCCGTGTTTCGCTTTTTCTGAATCCGGGCGGATATTTTGTTTTTGATATGAATACACTGTATAAGCACCGGTATGTTCTCGGAAATCAGACATACGTTTACGACACAGACGACGTTTACTGTGTCTGGCAGAACCGCTTTGAAGAAAAGACCGGCCGGGTCGGAATTACTCTGGACTTTTTCGGCCGGGAAGGGGAAGCCTACCACAGAAGCTCCGAGCACTTTTATGAGCGCGCTTACGATTCGGAACTGATTGTTTCCATGCTGTCCAAAGCGGGGCTGGAAACCGTGGGTTTATTTCGTGAACTCAGTTTTGAAAAACCGGACGATCAAACAGAACGAATTGTCGTTGCAGCAAGAAAGATAAAATAAAAGGATTTTTAATATGGATAGAATGATCAGATGCATTACCTCCGACGGCAGTATCATGGCAGCCGCCGTGGATTCCACCTACCTGGTTGCCACAGCCCAGCAGATTCACGGCACCAGCCCGGTCGTAACCGCGGCGCTCGGCAGGCTGCTCACGGGCGCTTCCCTGATGGGCTCGATGCTGAAAAAGGAGAACGCTTCCCTTACGCTGAAAATCAACGGGGGAGGACCTTTGGGGACAGTGATCGCCATCGCGGACAGCCACGGCAACTGCCGGGGCTGTGTTGACAATCCCGCAGTTGAACTGCCGCTCAAGCCAAATGGAAAGCTAGATGTCGGCACGGCGGTAGGTGCGGACGGTATTCTGGGTGTGATACGCGATTTTGGCGATGGAAGCCCTTATATTGGCCATGTGGAAATTAAATCCGGAGAAATCGCGGAGGACCTTACCAATTATTATGTCGTCAGCGAACAGGTTCCCACCGTCTGCGCGCTGGGGGTATTGCTCGACAAAGCAGACAGCCGCCAGCTCCTTGCGGGCGGGATGCTGATACAGGTTTTGCCCGGAGCGGATCAGGCGGCCATAGACAGGCTGGAACGAAATGCAAGCGGATTAAAACCGGTCACAACCATGCTGGCCGCGGGAATGTCGATTGAAGAGATGTGTAAGACCGTGCTGGAAGGCTTTGAAATGGAAATTCTGGATGAATTTCAAATCGGTTATGTCTGCAATTGCAGCAAGGAACGTGTGCTCCGTGCGATTTCAACACTGAAACCGGAGGATATTCTGTCACTGGCGGATGAGAAAGGCTTTGCCGAGGCGAAGTGTCAGTACTGCGGTCATACCTATCAGCTGTCGAAACAGGAACTGGAAGAGCTTGCGGAAAAAAAGCAAGCAAAATAATCCGGGGAAAATGAAAAAAATGTAATTTTAGTGTTGACAACTGGCACAATATATAGTATTATATAACACGTCGCTGATGAATGCGGCACACGCGAATGGGAGCATAGCTCAGCTGGTTAGAGCACCTGCCTTACAAGCAGGGGGTCATAGGTTCGAGTCCTATTGTTCCCACCACTTCAAGTTGGCTCGGTAGTTCAGCTGGTTAGAACGCTAGCCTGTCACGCTAGAGGTCGTCGGTTCGATCCCGATCCGAGTCGCCATTTGCCTCTGTAGCTCAGTTGGTAGAGCAGGGGACTGAAAATCCCCGTGTCGGTGGTTCGATTCCGCCCGGAGGCACCAAGCATGCGAATGTAGCTCATCTGGTAGAGCGCCACCTTGCCAAGGTGGAGGTAGCGAGTTCGAGCCTCGTCGTTCGCTCCATTTTTGGCGTCATAGCCAAGTGGTAAGGCATGGGTCTGCAAAACCCTGATTCCCCAGTTCAAATCTGGGTGACGCCTCCAAACAAAGGAAAAAGTCCGTAAAACAAGTTTTTGTTTTACGGACTTTTTTAATATCGATATCACCCCACGCATATAGATTGCATGGGGTGATTGCATTGAATGAGAAAGAAGCCAAAACATATTTTATACCGATAGCCGTCCTGGTTTTATGCTGTCTTGCTTTTTTGCTGCTGTCCTACATCTCCTACAATAAAATCGATAAAATGGCTTTGGCATTAGCGGAAAAACGTAATCCCGTCATTGTGCTCGACCCGGGCCACGGTGGGGAAGACGGGGGAGCTACGGGAAAAAACTCCGCGCTTGAAAAGGATATTAACCTGGCAATTGCCCTGCAGCTGGAAAAACTTTTGAAAAGCTCCGGGATGCGTGTCGTAATGACAAGGACCGCGGATGCTTCCATTTGTGACGATCACCTTGACACCGTGCGGGAACGAAAGGTCAGCGACCTCCATAACCGCTTGAAAATCATTGAGGAGCAGGGCGACTGCATCTTTATCAGCATTCATCAAAACCACTTCACGGAAAGCCGCTACAGCGGAGCGCAGATCTTCTACTCAAAAAATACCGACGGCAGTAAAATCCTGGCCGAAAATATCAAAAGCCGGATTGTAGAGCTGATTCAGCCGGAAAACAAGCGGGAGACAAAGCCCGCCACCAGTTCCATTTATCTGCTGTGGAACACGAAAGTTACCGCTGTGCTGGTCGAGTGCGGTTTCCTTTCCAATGATTCCGAGGCTGCAAAACTGAATGACAAAACCTATCAGCAGCAAATGGCGTTTTGTGTCTACAGCGGACTGCTGGATTACCTTCATTCTGTGGAGTAGTGACTTGTATTCGTCCAAATGTTGGGCTATAATTTAAAAAACAGAGGAAATAAGAGGAACAAGAAATGGCTTCCAAATCAAAAAGTATTTATATCTGCTCCGAGTGCGGATTTGAATCTGCAAAATGGTTCGGAAAATGTCCCGGCTGCGGGCAGTGGAACACGATGACAGAAGAAATCAGAGAACCGGCCGTCCAAAAGAATTCGGTGGGTGCGGCGCGTAAAAACACAGTCCCCGTTTCCATCAATGAAATCAGCACCTCAGAGGAAGCCCGCTATCATACCGGTTTAACGGAGCTGGACAGAGTGCTTGGCGGCGGGATTGTAAAAGGCTCCCTGATCCTGATCAGCGGAGAGCCGGGAATCGGCAAATCGACGATCCTTCTGCAGATATGCGAATATCTCGGGCAATCCCTGAAGATCCTATATGTATCGGGAGAAGAATCAAACCGTCAAATAAAGCTCCGTGCGGCCCGTCTGGGCGTTCAAAGCGACAATCTCTATATCCTGACCGAAACAGACATTCAATGCGTTATAGAGCAAATGAGAGCCCAAAAACCCGATCTGGTGATGATTGATTCCATCCAGACGATGAATAATACCGATTTGAATTCGTCACCCGGCAGCGTCACACAGGTGAGGGAATGCACCAACGCCGTGATGCACACCGCAAAAGCGCTGGAGATCCCAACCATTCTTGTCGGCCATGTCAATAAGGACGGGGCCATCGCGGGACCGAAGGTGCTGGAGCATATCGTGGACGCAGTGCTTTATTTTGAGGGAGACCGCCAAATGTCCTACCGCATTCTGCGGGCCGCAAAGAACCGGTACGGTTCCACCAATGAGATCGGCGTGTTTGACATGGGCGACAACGGGCTTCATCAGGTGGACAACCCTTCGCTCGCTCTGCTTGACGGAAGGCCGAAAAATGTATCGGGGACCTGCGTCACCTGCGTAATAGAAGGTTCCCGCCCGATTCTGGCGGAAATACAGGGACTTGCAACGACGACCGGCTTTGGAAATCCCAGAAGGATGTCGACCGGTTTTGATTACAACCGAATGTCTCTGCTGCTTGCCGTGCTTGAAAAACGGGCGGGATACTATTTTTCCAATCTTGACGCTTATGTCAATGTTGTAGGAGGACTAAGGCTGGACGAGCCCGCGGCCGACCTTGCGGTAGCCATGTCGCTCGTGTCCAGTCTGAAGGATATCCCCGTCAGCGACGACGCCATTGTATTCGGCGAGATCGGCCTTGCCGGGGAAATACGCGCCGTTACCCATGTCGACGCCAGAATCAGCGAGGCTGCCCGGCTGGGCTTTACAAAATGCATTCTGCCCTTTCACAGCCTGAAGCAGGTCAACGTCAAAGGAAACGGTATTCAACTGATCGGTGTCAAAGGCGTGAGGGAGGCGTTTGAGGCTTTATCTGGTTGCTGACAGGAGCCCGGGGAGTGACCTTGATGCAGTGCACACAGCCGTCTCCGGTATAATTGGTAATTGCGGAGGGCATTTCCAGACTGCAGTAGCCGTCATGCTGATAAATACAGTCTTCATCACATTGAATGATGCTCATTTATGTTCACCTCAATTATATTTTGGGGGATAAGCGTGAAAATTATTCATTGCTTTACTTAAAATTGAACTAATATTTTCCCTCTTCCATCACAGAATAAACAGGAATGGGGGAATGAGAATGAAGAAGTATGTAATGCTATTATCCTTTACAGTTATGATGGTCGTGGGAATTTTCACATGGGGTGTTTTTTCGCGAAATTCCGTCGTTCCTGTCAGTATTGTAAAGGTAAACCCGGTTACAGTCGAAAATTCTGTGACGTGCAGCGGCAGGGTAGAGCGGGTTTCGATGCACAACGTCTACTCGCCGTCTGCGGCTTTTGTCAGCCAGGTTTATGTCCGGCTGGGGGACAAGGTCACTCAGGGACAGCGCTTAATGGACATCCAGGTACCTTCCTCCGCTTCCGATTCTTCCAGTTCTTCCGATTCCGAATTGGGCGGAACGTACGAAAGCCTTCTCAATCAATACAGCGGACAAAGTCAGATTACGACTAGGACGATTACTTCTCCGTACGAGGGAAAAATCACGTCGCTATCGGTTGCTAATCAGGGCTATGTCCAGGCCGGTACCCCGGTTGCGGTCATATCGGACAGCTCCGATATGCTTCAGGTAAGGCTTTCGGTCAATGAATCGCAGATTTCCGACATAAAGAAGGGGCAAAAGGCGATTATTACCGGCGTAGGATTTAAAAACACGGCGTATACCGGCACTGTCAAAAGCATTTCCGCCGAAGCGAAACAGATGGTTTCCACAACCGGGCAGGAAACGGTGGTAGAGGTAATCGTTAGCGTCGAAAAACCGGGGAGCGATATCAAGCCCGGTTATACCGCGAAGGCGAAAATTATTACATCCGAAAACCCCGATGTGCTTATTGCGCCCTACAACGCCGTCAGAGCCGATAAAAACGGAAATGAGTATGTGTTTAAGTTAAAAGAAAAGAAAGCCGTCAAAACCCCTGTGGTGACCAACAGGGAATTTGACGACGGTTTTGAAATAACCAGCGGCCTGTCCGAAAACGATGAAGTCATCGCCAATCCGGATTCCGTGTCAAACGGGGCTCACGTCATTCCCAAAGAAAGTTCGGTGAGCTCCGATGATTGACTATGTGAAATCTGCGTTTCAGAATTTGGGCAGAAAACGGGTCAGGACAGTGCTTACCATACTGGGAATCGCGATCGGTGTGGCCTCTGTCGTAATCATCGGCAATATCAGCCAGTGCGGAACCAACGCGCTCAGCAACGAGCTGGAAAGCCTCGGCCTGAGCGGTCTTACCATTTCCTCTTCGTCGGATACCACCGCCCCGGTTTCTCTCAATGAAGATGACCTGAGTATCATCAAGCGGTGTGAAGAGGTGGAACAGGCAGCCCCCGTGATGGTGGAAAGCACGGATATCTCGGCCAGAAAATTGAGTTCCAAAGCTCTGGTGTGGGGGATAGACACCAATGCAAGCCAGATTATTTCCATTAATCTGCTGTACGGTCGGCTGTTCAATTCCGAAGATATCAGCACGGGATCAAACGTATGTTTGGTAGATGAAGCTTTTTCAAAAAGCACTTATATGAGAAGCAATATCATCGGGAAAACAGTGTCCATTATGAGCGGCGGAGTCGAAGAAAATTATAAGGTGATCGGGATTATTAAAACCGGCAGCGGCCTTTTGCAGAACATTATCGGAAATTATATCCCCACATTCGTCTATGTTCCTTACACCACGATTCAGGCCACATCCGGAAGAAACGATTTCGACCAGATTGTGGTCAAAGTGAAATCTGGCGGCAATGTAGAGAGCATCGGAAAAACAATCGTAGACACGCTCAACCGCGATAACGGAACGGCGGACGCGTTTGTATCCAATAATCTTGCTAAGCAAAAGGATAGCCTTACCAATATGCTGGGAATTATTACTCTGATTCTTTCCGCGGTAGGCTCCGTTTCTTTATTGGTGGCAAGCCTGAGCATCATGACCGTCATGCTGGTTTCGGTCAACGAACGGACGCGGGAAATTGGAATCAAGAAAGCGATTGGGGCAAAGCAAAGCTCCATCATGCTGGAATTTATGTTCGAGGCTGTTCTGATATCCCTGATCGGCTGCGTCTGCGGTATCGCGGCCGGATATATCATTTCCTTCGCCGGCGCCGAATATTTTGGCGTAGAGCTGAGTACAAGAGCGGATATCATGATGATCGCGGTAGAATTCTCCCTTGCATCCGGCACTGTTTTCGGGGTTTATCCGGCATATAAAGCGTCAAGGCTGAAGCCCGTCGACGCGCTCAGACAGGAGTAAAAATATGGGTTTTATCCAAACTCCGAACCTTCCGGAGTCGGACGTGGCCGCTGCGGCCGTGTCCGGTACATATCAAGCAGTTACGGACGCGCTCAGAGCGCGGAATATAGAGGTTCTTCCGGTAAAACCGTGTAAGGCTTTGAGCAGGCCGATATGCTGCCACGCCGATATGGTGCTGCACCACCTGGGCGGCAATCGAATCGTTGCGGCAAATGGGGAAGAGGACTTAAAAATAAGACTGGAACAATTGGGGTTCGAGGTATCCTATTCGAACAAATGTATTTCCAATTCTTATCCGCAGGATGTTATTTTAAATTGCGCTCGTGTCGGAAACCGGTTATTAGCCAACTGGAAGGCCATGGACGGCACGATTGATCAGTACTGCAGAGCGAACCGGATAGAAATAACGGACGTAAGGCAAGGATACGCGAAATGCTCCACGGTGATCGTCGATAGCTGGTCCGTGATTACGGCGGACCCGTCCATAGCGGAAGCGGCGGAAAGAATGAGGATGGATGTTCTGAAAATTGCGCCGGGCTATGTAAATTTAGAGGGATACGAATATGGGTTTCTTGGAGGCGCCTGCGGAATGATTGGGAAAGGAAAACTGGCTTTTACAGGCAGCATCCAAAATCATCCTGATTATTCTGGTATGAAAAGCTTCTGCGATCAGAAAAAGGTGGAATTGATTTCTCTGACGAATGGTCCGCTGCTGGATATTGGGGGAATCCTTCCGTTAAAAACCGTATCGGAAAAGAAACCTTGGAAAGAAATAGAAAATCCTTGACTGCCCCATAAAAAAACGATATAATTATACAAAATGAATATTTTGTATAATTAAGGGGATTGAAAAAGCCGAAGAAAGGATTTGAATTGGCTCATGAAATCAGAAATAAAATCTGAATGGATGGCTGAAGCGCCGCCGGTCATCAAAGAATTTCTGGGATACGTCGGAACAATTAAAGGAAAATCTCCAAAAACCGTTGATGAATACTATCTTGACTTACGTACGTTTTTCAGGTATATTAAAAAATCCCGGAACCTTGTACCGCCGGAAACCGATTTCGAGGAAATCAGTATTTCCGACATTGATCTTGATCTCATTAAAACCATTACTCTGACACATGTTTTTGAGTACATGAATTATCTGTCCACAGAGCGCCAGAACAAAGCTTCGACCCGATCCAGAAAGGTTTCCAGTTTACGGACTTTTTTTAAATATCTGACGAATAAGACCGGCAAACTGGCTGTAAACCCGGTTCAGGAGCTGGAAACGCCCAAGCAAAGGAAAGCTTTGCCGAAATATCTGACTTTGGAGCAAAGTCTGGAGCTTTTGTCCAAAGTGGACGGCCCTACCAAAGAACGGGACTACTGTATCCTGACATTGTTTTTAAACTGTGGCATGCGGTTGTCCGAACTGGTCGGCCTGAATCTGAGCGATGTCCGCCACGGCACGTCGACGGTCAGGATCGTCGGCAAGGGCAACAAGGAACGGATCGTTTATCTGAACGACGCCTGCCTTGACGCGATCGACCGATATGTCGCGGTGCGGCCCAACGATGCTCTGATAGACAAAAACGCGCTGTTCATCAGTAAGCAGAAGAAGCGCATCAGTCCGAAAACCGTACAGTATCTCGTTAAAAAGTACCTTTCGGAAATTGAACTCGGCAACCTTTCCGTACATAAACTCCGACACACGGCGGCGACCCTGATGTATCAGCACGGACATGTCGATATCCGGGTCTTAAAAGATATTTTAGGCCATGAAAATTTGGGTACCACTGAAATTTATACTCATTTGTCTGACGAACAGATGGCCAACGCCGCAAAAGCAAATCCACTGTCGAAGGTAAAGCAGCGCAGTACCGTTGATTTCAAAAAGGCGATAAAAAAAGAACCGGAATGACCGGTTCTTTTGTATTTAACCCAATTTTGCACGCGGATGGCAGTTGTTATACACTTTTTTAAAATGATCGTTCAATAAGTGTACGTAAACCTGTGTGGAGGAAATATCCGCGTGGCCTAGCATCATCTGTATGTCCTTCAGCTCCGCGCCGTTTTCCAGCAGATGCAAAGCAAAGGAATGGCGAAGCGTATGAGGAGTAATTTCCTTGACGATTCCCGCCTTTTCCGCATATCCTTTTACGATTTTCCAGAAACCCTGACGGGTAAGCCTGCGGCCGTTCAGATTCGTAAAGAGTGCCTGTCCCCCATCCGGCGTGATAATCAGGCTCCTGACTCTGATAATATATTCCGATATGGCATTTACCGCCGTGGGATAAACCGGAATCAGCCGCTCGCTTTTGTCATTTTTGCAGCTCAGCATTCCCGTGTGGATATTGATATCCTGAATATTTAAATCAACCAGCTCCGAAGCCCTGATTCCGGTTGCGTACAGAAGCTCCAGCATTGCTTTGTCGCGGCAGCCCTTTGATTCCTGGGTATCCGGCTGGGACAGCAAAAGCTCAATTTCCTTGCCGGTCAGGATCTGAGGGAGCTTTTTTACCGTCTTTTCCAGTTTAACGGCCTTTGCGGGATTGCTGTCCGTCTGACCGGTAATAATCAGATACTGATAAAAGCACCGGATGGAAGCGACATTTCTCGTAATTGTAGCGTTTGACTTTTTTAATTCTGTCAGATTTGCAACATATGTATTGATAAAGTCGGAATCCGCCTGAGCCGGATCGCCCAGCCCGTTCTCATCCAGAAATGATAAGAAATGCCCGACGTCGCGAATGTACGAATCCAGTGTGTTTGCAGACACAGCCTTTTTATTGACCAGATAATTGCTGAAATCCGAACAGTAGTCCTTCATTTTGTCCTATCCCCTCTATTTTTAAAAAGAAAACATACCCGCAAAACATCCTGAAAATATAACGTCAATCACCGCCGCCAAAAAAGCAACCATCAGAATTACGCCGAAGTTCAGTAAATACGGTTTCATTTTCGGCGGGCTGATTGTCCCTCTTTGAGATACAACACTGCAAGACGCAATCATTCGGGAAAATCGTGTCCCCTCCCTTGCCGCAAGCAGAATTGCAAGGCAGCACACAAATGCCCCGGGCAAAATAACCACCAGATTAAACAATACGCCCATAAAGCCATACGCCGCATACAGATATCCGGATGTCAGCCCCAGCCCGAACCCCCGGAAAAACAGAACCGCAGGGATGATGAACATCCCCCACACGGAAAGCCCGCAAAGAAAGCAGGCCAGTACAAAAATAAAGGACGAAGCAAAGGAAGCGGAGAAAATGGAGATAATCGGCTGTACAGCCCTGGCTTTATAATTGCTGTAAAATAGAAAATCCAGTTTATTTAACGCGGTGAAATCCGCATTTCTGGCGAAAACCGCTCCAAAAATCATGCCGATGATCAAAGAAAGCGAGAACAGCACCAAAACATAATTTTCACGCAGTGCTTTTAAAAGAATCCTGCTGTTGATAACAGGCCTGTGCCGAAAGCTGTGTTTTACAACAATCATACTCAAACATCCCCTTAATATATATAAGGATACATTCATAAATGTATGAGAATGATTTGGGTTATATGATTACTTGCCCAGCTCTTCCGCTCTTTTTGTACAGGCCCTCATCGCCTCGTCCACGATTTGCTCAAAATGATGCTCATAAAAAACGTCCAATGCTTTTAAGGTGGTTCCGCCGGGTGAAGAGACCATTTTAATCAGTGCTTCCGGGGTCAGCTCCGGCTGGCGCAGCATCCCCGCACTGCCCTCCAGCGTCTGGCAGATCAGCTGCAAAGCTGTGTCGGCGGCGATCCCCTGTTTGACTGCGCTGTCCAGCATCGCTTTGGCGAACAGATAAATATACGCCGGGCTGCTGCTGCTTACGGAAATGACGGCGTTCATCTGGCTTTCGTCCAAAACCGTCACCGTGCCGCAGGCGGCGAATAATGACAGAACCAGCTGAAAATCTTCGTCCGTTACATTTTCCGTCCTGCTTAACGCGGTTGCGCCCTTGCCGATCAGAAGGGGCGTGTTGGGCATGGTCCTGATAACCGGACACCGGCAGTCGAGAGCACTGTTGATATAGTGCGTTGAAATGCCCGCCGCAATAGAAACAAACAGAATTTTTTGATTTACAACAGGTTTTACCGAAGCCAATACTTCAGCAAAATTTTGCGGTTTGACTGCCAGAAAAACAATATCGCATTTTTCGATTAGCTGTTCAATCGAGTCAACGGTCCGGATCCCCGCCTTTTGCCGCAGCGCTTCCCGTTTCTCCCGGTTGATATCATAAACAAAAACCTGCTGTGCCGGAAAGGTTTTTGTTCCGACAATCCCATTAATAATAGCGCCTGCCATATTGCCGGCGCCGATAAACCCCAGTATTTTATCATTCAAAAAAAACACCTGCCTTGTAACTATATACTATAATACATTTTTTACCAGTTAGCAATACAAAAATATACAGGAAAACTATTTTTATGCATTTTCAAATAATTTATGTAAACTTGATTATGTAAACTAATAAAAATTATGTAATAAGTGTTATGTAAACCTTATGAATAAAAATACGCACGCTTACATTTTTCAGGCAAGCGTGCGCCGCTTATCAGTTTTCTGTTGTTATTCGGCCATCGCCGCTTTGATCATAATGGCGCATTCCAGGCGCTTTTTTTCAAGATCACAAGAGATTTTATGGGCCTTATGGATATCCCCTTCATACTGTAGGCTGTTTGCGTTGCAGCCGCCGCTGCAGTAAAATTTAGCCCAGCAGTTTCTGCATTCCGGTTTTGAATAGACGTTTGCCAGCGCGAAGGAATGCTTCATATCGGTATTCAAGGTTCCGTCCATGACATTCCCCATTTTAAAGCTCTCGTCCCCTACGAACTGATGGCAGGGAAAAATATCTCCCTCCGGCGTTACGGCGATGTATTCGTTGCCGCAGCCGCAGCCGCGAAGGCGCTTGATGGCGCATGGGCCCTGATCGAGGTCCAGCATAAAATGAAAGAAATTGAACCCCTTCCCCGCTTTTTTGCGGTCAATGATCGTATTTGCCAGACGCTCATACTCTTCAAATACGCGGGGCAAGTCCTCTTCCTTGATCGAATAATCCAGCTTCACGTCCGAGACCACCGGCTCAACGGAAACCTGCTCAAAACCAAGCTCGGCCATATGTAACACATCGTTGGTGAAATCAAGATTGTGTTTGGTAAAGGTTCCTCTGGCGTAATAGTCTTTATCGCCGCGTGACGCGACCAGCTTTTGGAACTTCGGAACAATCGAATCATAGCTGCCCGTACCGTCGGTCCTGACCCGCAAAAGATCGTTGACGCTTTTTCTTCCGTCAAGGGACAGCACACAGTTGGACATTTCCCGATTGATAAAATCGATTTTATCGTCCGTCAGCAAGATGCCGTTTGTCGTAATGGTAAAGCGGAAGTTTTTATTGTGTTCTTTTTCGATACTGCGGGCATAATTGACGATTTGCTTGACAACCTCAAAATTCATCAGCGGTTCGCCGCCGAAGAAATCGACTTCAAGGTTATGCCTTCCCTCTGATTTCTCAATCAGGAAATCGATCGCTTTCTTCCCTACCGCAAAGGGCATCAGCATTCTGCCGCGGCCAAAGTCTCCCTTGGCGGCAAAGCAGTATTCGCACCTTAAATTGCAGTCGTGGGCAATATTCAGGCACATGGATTTTACCGGGGCGTCCTTCATCATTTCAGCGAACTTTCCATATTCGTCCGCTGAAAAAAGCTGACCGATCCGGTACAGCTCTTTCAGCTCCTCATAGGCTTCATGAACGGTTTCGCCGTCATATTTACCGCTCAGGCCGTTCAGCATTTCCTGGGGAGGATTCTCCGGCACGCTGTCATTTAAATAGTCCAGCATATCAAACGGCGCTTCGTCAAAAAGATGGACGGCCCCGCTGTTGGTATCCAGTACGATATGAAAACCATTTAAAGAATACTTGTGAATCATGTATTTTCTCCGTTTACACAAAATTTAAGGGACATTACTGTCCCTTAAGGTTTGAATGAAATTCAAATCAATTGATTTATCTGCCTGCGTTTTCGCACTTCTGGTTTGCGACAGTGCAGGAAGTTTTGCAGGCCGACTGACAGGACGCCTGGCACTCGCCGCATCCGCCTTTGACTGCACTCTCTTTTAAATTGGCTTTATTCAAAGTCTTAATCTGTTTCATTTTTTTGAAACCTCCATTTCAATATTATTGATCATTTTCGCTTCATGATTATATCACACTGACGGAAAGAATAAAAGTATTATTTTACTTTTGACTTCTTACTGACCGCAAGCAGCCCGCCGATCGCGCCGGAAAGCACCATCACCAGCATCCTGATTCCGGCCGTGAGGGAAACAGGTTCATGGGACGCAATCATACCGGAAACAAGAAACAATACAAACAGCAGCAAACCGGACAAAGCGCCGTAAGCCAAACCGCGTTTACGCGAAATCTTCGCTGTGACAAACCCCGCCACAAAGGACGCGAGCACGGACAATCCGAGCATCATAGGAGAAATCAAATTCTGAGGAATATGTCCCGCCGACACAAAGGCCAAGGCAAAAGCACCCAACAGGGCAGCACAAAGTACAGCCCCGACGACAGCCCCGAGGATAATGGAGCGCAGCGCTCCTAACATCGGATTTTCATTTAAATGCTTTAAATGCTTCTTGCTTTTCATTACCAGCGCCCCCTCAAATATCTAATACAATAGATATTCAGAAGGCGCCGAAGATATACTAATTATTCCGCTTTTTCGTCTTATTCGGCGTCCGCGTGAACGGTATCGATGCTTCCGATCGCCCAGCGCTTAATGCGGATTTTGACGCGGTCCGTACCGGTTTCGATAACGATGGCGTCGGAATCGTCCTTAATGCCGACTACTCGTCCGACAATTCCGCCGATTGTGGTGATATCATCGCCGATTTGGATATTATTGCGCATTTTTTCTTCATTTTTCTTTTTCTTGGACTGGGGACGGATTCCAAAGAAATAAAAAGCGCCGATAATGGCCGCGTAAAGGAGAACGATGGTCCATGTCCCTCCTCCGTCCACAAGAGATCCACTTAAAGTGTTAAAATTCATTATAGAACTGCACCTCCAATTTAATATAATGATTATAGCAATTTCTTCGTCGTCTTGCAAGGATTTCTTATATCCTCGCGCTCAATTTCGAGATATTATTGCTATAGAATTCCTCAAAACGACCCTCATCAAGAGAAAACCGGATTCGTTCCAGAAGGGAATTGTAAAAATAGATGTTGTGCATGACGCAAAGCCTCATCGCGAGCATCTCTCCGCTTTTAAAAAGATGGTGAATATATGCGCGCGTAAAATTGCGGCAAACGGGACAGTCGCAGTGTTCGTCGAGCGGTTTCTCGTCGAGCGTGTATTTCGCGTTCATCATATTCCGGCAGCCGTCCCAGGTAAAGGCGTGCCCGTGGCGGGCGTTTCTGGACGGCATAACGCAGTCGAAAATATCCACGCCGCGCCTGACCGACTCCAGAATATTGGCCGGGGTGCCCACCCCCATCAGATAACGGGGTTTGTCCTTGGGCATTTCCGGCTCCACCGCTTCAAGGATGCGGTACATCTCTTCCGCACTCTCCCCCACCGCCAGCCCGCCGATGGCGTATCCGTCGAGGTCGAGTTCGCGGATCTGTTTCATGTTTTCGATACGCAGGTCCTCGTAGGTGCTGCCCTGATTGATTCCCCACAGCATCTGGCGGGGATTGATCGTGTCCGGCAGCGTGTTCAGCCTGTCCATTTCCGCCTTGCACCGATACAGCCAGCGAACCGTGCGCTGACAGGAGCTGCGCGCGTAATCGTATTCCGAAGGATTCTCCACGCATTCGTCAAAGGCCATTGCAATGGTAGAGGCCAGGTTGGACTGAATTCTCATGCTTTCCTCCGGTCCCATAAAGATTTTATGGCCGTCGATATGGGAAGCGAAGGTCACGCCCTCTTCGGTAATATTTCTGAGCTTTGCCAGCGAGAACACCTGAAATCCGCCGCTGTCGGTCAGAATCGGCCCCTCCCACCGGGTGAACCGGTGCAGGCCGCCCAGCTTTTTCACGTTTTCGTCGCCCGGCCTCAGATGAAGATGATAAGTATTGCAGAGCTGTACCTGGCATTTCAGGTCCTTCAGATCCAGCGCGGAAACACCGCCTTTAATCGCTCCGCAGGTAGCCACGTTCATAAAAGCCGGAGTTTGAACCGTCCCGTGCGGCGTAGTGAATTCGCCGCGCCTTGCCGCTCCCGTATTGCTGATTAGCTTATACATATAATCCTTATTTATCCTTTCGTATCAGTAAATGAACATCGCGTCAGCCATATGCATGGCAGGCAAGCCCGGCGTCGCGATGCATATGGCTGTTAAATGATCAGCATCGCGTCACCGAAGCTGAAAAAGCGGTACTTTTCCTGAACGGCGACTCGGTACGCGTTCATAATATGCTCATAACCCGCAAGGGCGGAAACCAGCATGATGAGCGTGCTCTCCGGCAGGTGAAAATTGGTGATCAGGCCGTCGAGCACTTTGAACCGGTAGCCGGGATAAATAAAAATATCCGTCCAGCCGGCGCTTTCCTTGATACAGCCCTCTGCGGTCCCGACGGACTCCAGCGTGCGGCAGCTTGTCGTCCCCACCGCAATGACGCGGCCGCCGTTCTGTTTTGTTTCATTGATGGCATCCGCCGTTTCCTTCGGGAGATAGTAATGCTCTAAATGCATTTTATGATCCAGTACCTTTTCCGCCGTGACCGGGCGGAACGTGCCCAGCCCAACGTGCAGCGTGACAAATACCACTTTCACGCCCTTGGCCTTTACCTTTTCCAAAAGCTCCGGCGTAAAATGCAGCCCAGCGGTCGGCGCGGCCGCGGAACCGACTTCCTTGGAATACACGGTCTGATAGCGCTCATTGTCGTTCAGATGCTCCGTGATGTAATGCGGCAGCGGCATTTCCCCGATCTGATCGAGGATTTCATAGAAATTCCCTTCATAGGTAAAACGCGCCAGGCGGTTGCCTTCGTCGATGATTTCCAGCACTTCCGCCCTGAGAAGACCGTCGCCGAAAACGAAACGGGAACCGGGCTTCGCGCGCTTGCCGGGACCGCAGAGAACTTCCCATACGTCCCCTTCCCGGTGGTTCAAAAGCAGAAACTCCACGCGGGCCCCCGTCTCTTCCTTGATTCCGTAAAGCCGGGCCGGCAGAACGCGTGAATCGTTCAAGACAAGACAGTCGCCGGGATTTAAGCAGTCAATGATATTGAAAAAGTGTTTATGGGCAATCTCGCCGGTTTCCTTGTTCAGTGTCAAAAGTCTGGAGGAATCGCGCGGTTCAAGCGGGGTCTGCGCAATCAGTTCCTTCGGTAAATCATAGAAAAAATCTTTTGTCTGCAAATTTTTTAAATCCAATGTCATTTTCATATCTCCCACATAATATACTACCGATTCTTTATTATAAATAAATTGACAAGTAATAGCAACCCATGTTATTATAATTCAAAGATAGAGGCGCGATTTTAAAGAGTAACGGATTCCAGGCTGCCAAAGCCGTTTATCGTCCGTGAAAGGTAAACTCGCCGAAGGAGGTTTCGGGGCAGGAAACCGCCTGGTTGTTTTTGTGAACAGCAGAACAACTGTCATCATGTTGATATGATGGAGCGCTATCGGCTAACATTTGGTTCGGCAGACGCCGGACCCTATCAATGTCGAACAGTATCTATTATATTTGCCTGATGACCGGTTTTCAACCGGTTTTTTTCTTATGTATATATTTTCTCATTCTTTAAACATATATATTACAGGAGGGCTACCAATGAAAAAGTATCATGTAGGAATTATCGGCGCAACCGGCATGGTTGGTCAAAGATTTGCTACGCTGATCGAGAACCACCCGTGGTTTACGGTTACCGCGCTCGCAGCGAGCGCGCGTTCCGCCGGAAAAACATATAAAGAGGCTGTCGGGGACCACTGGCTGATGACAACACCGATGCCGAAATCAATGGAAAATATGGTCGTTTTCAACGCGGAGCAGGATATTGAAAAAATTACTTCCCTTGTTGACTTCGTGTTCTGCGCAGTCAACATGAAAAAAGAGGAAATCAAAGCGCTGGAAGAAGCCTATGCCAAAGCGGAGTGCCCGGTGATGTCCAACAACAGCGCGAACCGCCTGGTGGCCGACGTACCGATGATCATTCCGGAAATCAACGCGGACCATGCCGGGGTCATTGACGCTCAGCGCAAACGTTTCGGCACAAAGCGCGGATTCATCGCCGTGAAATCGAACTGCTCTCTGCAGAGCTACGTTCCGGCCATCCACCCTCTGATGGATCTGAACGTAACGAAAGTGCTCGCCTGTACCTATCAGGCCATTTCCGGCGCGGGAAAAACCTTTCAGACGTGGCCGGAAAGCGTCGATAACGTGATTCCCTTTATCGGCGGCGAAGAAGGGAAATCTGAAAATGAACCGCTGAAAATCTGGGGGCATGTTGAAAACGGCGCAATCGTCAACGCCACTTCCCCGTCCATTACCTCCCAGTGTCTCCGTGTTCCCGTTTCCGACGGGCATACCGCCGCGGTTTTTCTTTCCTATGAAAAAAAGGTTGAGATGGAAGAAATTATTGCAAGATGGGAAAACTTTAAGGGAGTCCCTCAGGAGCTTCAGCTTCCCAGTGCACCAAAGCAGTTTTTGCATTATTTCCGCGAGGACGACCGTCCGCAGTCAAGTCTTGACCGTAATCTGGAGAACGGTATGGCCGTTTCCATCGGACGTTTGCGCCCGGATACGCAGTACGATGTAAAATTTGTCTGTCTGTCCCACAACACTCTGCGCGGAGCCGCAGGCGGAGCTGTTTTGATGGCGGAGCTTCTTTGCGCAAAAGGTTATATCGATTGAAGAATTTGCGAATTTGGAGGTAAAGTGTCATGAAAAAGCTTATTTTCAGCGGTTCCGGCGTCGCGATCATCACACCAATGAACGAAGACGGTTCCGTGAATTATGACGTTTTGGGCGATCTCGTCGAATTTCATATCGCCAACGGAACGGATTCCATTATTGCCTGCGGTACAACAGGGGAATCGGCTACCTTGGACCACGAAGAGCATTGCAAGGTCATCGAATACATCATTAAAAAGACGAATAAACGGATTCCGGTCATTGCGGGCTCCGGCAGCAACGACACCCGCTACGCGGCAGAGCTGTCCCTGACCGCTCAGGAGCTTGGCGCGGACGCTCTTTTAATGGTTACGCCCTATTACAATAAAACCTCTCAGGCGGGTCTGGTAAAACATTATCACTATGTGGCCGACCGTGTGAAGCTCCCGATCATCGTCTACAACGTACCGTCCAGAACGGGCTGCAATATTAAACCGGAAACGTATCTGGAGCTCTCCAAACACCCGAATATCAATGCTGCAAAAGAGGCAAACGGGGATATTTCCGCTCTGGCGAGAACCATTGCCCTTTGCGGCGACGAGCTGTTTGTATACTCCGGTGAAGACAATCAGACGCTGCCTATTCTTTCTTTGGGCGGAAAAGGCATCATCTCTGTATTCGCGAACATCATGCCGAAGGAAATGCACCAAATCTGCGCGGATTTCTTTGACGGCAACCTTGCCGCCAGCCGTGCGGCCTTTTTGAAGTACCTTGAGCTGATGGACGCACTGTTCATGGATGTGAACCCAATTCCGGTGAAGGCAGCCATGAAAATGCTTGGATTCAACAGCGGCGGCTGCCGCCTGCCGTTGACGGCGATGGGCGAAGAAGCGGAAGTAAAGCTCGCAATGATTCTAAAAAAATATAATCTGTTAAAATAAATTGACCTTTCCGGAGGGAAGTAAAAATGACAAGGATGATTATCTGCGGATGCAACGGCAAGATGGGCCGTGAGGTTTCGGCCTGTGCGGCGCTGCGGGAAGACTGCAAAGTTGTGGGCGGAATCGATATGAATACGGAGGCGAAAGAGGATTATCCGGTTTTTGCGAAACCGGCGGATATCAATGTCGACGCCGACGTCATCGTCGATTTTTCCAATCCCGCCCTTCTCGCTTCCCTGCTCCAGTATGCGCAGATTCATAAAACGCCGCTTGTTCTATGCACCACCGGTTATAACAAAGCGCAGGTGGAAGCGCTTACCCGTGTTGCCGAATCTGTCCCCGTATTTTATTCGGGCAATATGTCGCTGGGGATCAACCTGCTGATCGAATTGTCCAAAAAAGCGGCTAAAGTGCTGGGAAGCGGCTTCGATGTTGAAATTATAGAGAAACACCACAATCAGAAGGTCGATGCGCCGAGCGGCACTGCCCTCATGTTGGCCGACGGCATTTCCTCCGTCATGAATGAAAATGCGCACTATATTTACGACCGGCATTCCCAGAGGAAAAAGCGCGAAGCTACCGAAATAGGAATTCATTCCGTTCGCGGGGGAACCATTGTCGGCGAACATGAAGTGATTTTTGCCGGACATCATGAGGTGATCACGCTCGCCCACTCCGCTCAGTCAAAAGAGGTTTTTGCCGTCGGGGCGGTCAACGCGGCTGTTTATCTGGCAAAGATGCCCGCAGGACTTTATAACATGTCTGATTTATTAAAATAGGAGGTAGCATGATGAGTACGGAACCAATGATCACCACTTCAAATGAAATTACCCTGATCACGCTGCAGAACTGTCCCTCCGAACTGACCTTTACCGCCGATGTTTTTCAGAAAATTTCGGGGTTCGGAGTCAATGTGGATATGATTTCGCTTGCGCCGGCGCACGGCGCTTTCACTTCCATTTCCTTTACGATTTCCGACAATGATCTGGATAAAATTCTGACCTTTACATCCGATCTTCATGACAATTCCAATATCAAAACCATTGTCAGCAGCGGAAACTGCAAAATTTCCGTGTATGATCAGGGAATGAAGGACACTCCCGGCGTGGCGGCAAAGGTTTTTGCAGCGGCGGCGAAGAGCGAAACGGACATACGGATTATCACCACCTCCGAGGTCGACATTTCCCTGCTTGTTACGGCGGCGGATTTTGACCAGACGCTGAACGAAATCGAAAAGTGTCTGAAGAAATGAAAACCTGCTTCCTGTTTTCTATAAAATAACGATCCCTTCCGTCAGGCAGTATGATCTGCCGATAGCGGAAGGGATTTTTTTATCTCCAGTAATAGACGACTACGGGAAAAATATAGACCGCGATAAAAACGCCGACGAACAGGACCGTAAAGAAAAAAACCGCCGGCAGTTCCAGAAACCGGATTTTACGGTAGAGTCCCTTCCTCAGAAATATCAGGAAAAGAATCAGACCAGCGATTCCCAGGGCGGATAAACAGCTTCCCAAGGAAAAGCCGGGCGGGATATAAGAAACAGAGATTTCGTTTTTCCCTTTGTCCAGCTTGATTGCCATCATGGAATCAAGCACGCAGTTGATATCGGTCTTTTTCCCGTTTACAGTCGCGGTATATCCCCTGCCGTCCGTAATCGGAAGGAATAGGTAGGACTGGTCGTCAGCCGCGTCCGCGGTGCCGGTAATCCGGTTCCCGGACTGCTTTAGCTGCGCGGCGGCAGTACCGCTGACAGCTTTCTTTAAAACATCGTCCTTAAGTCCGGCGATCCCAAAGGATTTCACATCGACTTCTTTTAAAACCTGAATTTCCACTTCCACCGTCTGGTCGCGGAAGGTACCGAGATTCAGGAGTCCGTTATTGCTTTGATTCGGATAATCGTCCTGTATGGTCATCCCATTTACCAGAATATTGAAGCTTGAGTTGATATGCTCGATCAGGCTGTTTGACAGCCTGTCAAAACAGTCGAAATAAAGCGTTTCCGTTCCCTGAACCGGAATCCGGTAAACCACTGACCCTTCGGTGCTGTTGTCCGGAAAAGTAAGAGAATATCTTTCTCCGGAAGTATAGGCGATATTATTCAAAAGAGTCGGCTCATAATAGGTAAACAGCTTGTCCTGTGTATGAAAGAGGGATTCAAAGACAAACTGCTGAATGTTGAGACGGGTCGTGTCCGGCAGAGTGCTTAATTTCTGAACGGCATCGGAATGAACAACAAACCCTACGGGAAGGGTATCCTCTTTTTTCCTGATCTCATATTTCTCATTTTGGTAAACCTTCTGTTCCTTGCTGAAGGAAGTTCCCCTGCGAAGAATCGTGTACCGGTTCCCCATTATGGCGTCGGTCAGTTTGGTGCCGCCGTTCGAATTGACTTCCATCCAGTAGGACGAATAGCCAAGCTTCTTCATGGTATACATAAAGCTTTCGCCCGTCAGCGACGTATAATGGCTCAGCGTATGATACCCCAGGCTGCCCATCAGGTTTACGTCGAAGTATTTCTCTTCGGATTTCACGCGGTAAAGAGAGTCATCTTCGATCCGGTCACTCAGATCGATGACGGCTGCCTCGGTTTTTCCGTTGTTGGCGGCGGAGGCCACGTAAACCCCGGAATTAAATACACATTCCAGTACAACCATGACGCACAGCAGGACGGAGAATGCGGTTTTACCCAGCAGCCTGAACTGGTAGAGCAGCAGAAGGACGAGATACGCGAGCCCCGCGACCAGAGAAAACAGGAGCAGAAGCCGGAAGCTCGCGCTGTTTCCCCACAGGGTTTCCGTGTAAATCCTGACGACATCATATTCCTTATAAAAAATCAGGCATTCCGCAAGGAATACGGCGCTTACCGCCAGCATCCCGCCGAATACGGCAATCGAACTGCTTGACACAAGGCGATTTTCCTGATTGATTTCCGATAATACGGCGGCAAGCAGAATCAGGCCGAAAAAGACAGTAATATATCCGTAGCGGACCGGAAAAGCCTGATAATTTCCGGTCTGCCACATCTTATTGATCGGTTCTATGAAAACCGGTATCACAGTCAGAACAAACAGGAAAAATACAAGGTTTGTACTCGGCGGAAGACTTTTCGCAAAAAACAAATAGACAATCAGCGCGGCAAAGATCGCGCCCGAGCACAGAATCACGGTAAACGTCGTGTCCAGCCTGGAAATCAGTCCGCCCACTTTTAAGCTCGTAAACAGGTCGCTGGTTCTGGCGGAAACCATATACTGCATCAGGGAAGGCAGCCAGACTACGGCGGTAATCAAAGCGGTAATCAGGGTGGAAACTCCCAGAAGCAAAATGCTTTTCCGGCGTGTCCCCTTTTTCGCGAAGAAGCAAACATAGACTCCGGATGCCAGCACCAGAAAAATGGATACCATATAGCTCAGATAGAAATTCACTGTCAGTATCGCTGAAAAAGACAGAACATACCACAGGATTTTTCCTTCGTCGGCCAGCTTTATCAGGCCGATCAGAAGAATCGGGAAAAGATACATGACGTCCAGCCATACGTGGTTCTGGTAGTAAAACATGGTGTAGCCGCAGAAGGCATACATCACGGAGATCGCGGTGTTTTGCAGCACACCGAGCTTTTGGAATCGAAAGCGAAAAAAGACGCTTGCCGTAAACGCGCATACCATCATTTTCAGCAGGACCAGAATATTCATGAAAAGATAGAGATCCGCCTTATCGACAAAGGCAACCAGAAAGCTGAACGGACTGCTGATGAAAAACAGGAATACGCCCCAGAAGCTCATGCCCCCGGCATTCTGCATATTCAGAAACATGTTTGCTTTTCCGGACAGGATATCTTTAAAGTCCATCAGAAAAGGGATGACCTGCTGGTTCATATCGCACCACGAAAGAGTGTTATATCCAAAAGGAAACATCCTGCTTACAAAAAATACCGAAAGCATAATCACCATCACCGAAGCAGGCGCCAACAGAAAAGAGCCGTTTTTTTTCATCTGGATGAATCCTCCAACATTTGTCAATGTACCTATTATAAGGAATTGCCGGACGAAAATCAATCAAAACAGCCCGCCGCCGAAATTTCGGCGGCGGGCTAAGCGAATTTTTGCGTTAATCAACCAGATTGACTTTGTGGAACACCTTTTTCCCTTTTTTAATCACCACATATTTTTTCTCAAAATGCTTCAGGGAAAGCTTCTCCGCGCTGGAAAGTATCTTCTCGTTATCGACTGAAATACCGCCCTGATCGATCAGACGTCTTCCCTCTCCTTTGGAAGGCGCCAGCTTTGTCAGGACCAGCAGATCAAGCACGCCGATTTCCCCATCGGCAAAATTTGTCGCGGTAATGTCCGTGGAAGGCATGTTGTCCGTGTCCTCTCCGCTGCCGAACAGCGCGCGTGCTCCTTCCTGCGCCTTTAACGCTTCCTGCTCGCCGTGAATCAGCTTAGTGACCTCAAACGCAAGGACTTCCTTGGCTTTGTTGAGTTCCCCGCCCTCCAGCTTCGCAAGCTCATTGATCTCCGACAGCGGAAGGAACGTAAGGATTTTCAGGCATTTGATAACGTCGGCGTCGCCGATATTGCGCCAGTACTGGTAGAAGTCAAACGGCGTGGTCTTTTCGGGGTCCAGCCAAACAGCGCCCTTTTCGGTTTTGCCCATTTTTTTCCCCTCGCTGGTGGTCAGCAGGGTAAACGTCATACCGTAGGCTTCCTTGCCCTCTTTACGGCGAAGAAGCTCTACGCCGCCGATAATATTGCTCCACTGGTCGTCGCCGCCAAGCTCCAGCTGACAGTTGTAGCGGTGGTTCAGCTCCAGAAAGTCGTAGCTCTGCATGATCATATAATTCAGCTCGAAGAAAGAGAGACCCTTTTCCAGACGCTGCTTATAGCATTCTGCGGCAAGCATGCGGTTGACGGAAAAATGCACGCCGACATCGCGCAAAAACTCAATATAATTCAGATTCAGAAGCCAGTCGCCGTTGTTGGCCATAATCGCCTTGCCTTCCGAAAAATCAACCAGACGGGACATCTGCTTTTGGAAGCAGGCAATATTGTGGTCGATTTCCTCTTTGGTCAGCATTTTGCGCATATCGGATTTTCCGGAAGGATCGCCGACCATGCCCGTTCCGCCGCCGAACAGCGCAATCGGCGTATGGCCGGCTCTCTGCATGTGCGCCATGACCATAATCTGTACAAAGTGGCCTACGTGCAGGCTGTCGGCTGTCGGATCAAACCCGATATAGAATGTGGTTTTGTGATTGTTGAGAAGATCCTGAATATTCTCCTCATCCGTCATCTGGGCAATCAAGCCCCTTGCTTTGAGTTCTTCGAAAACTCCCATAAAAAATCCTCCATTTCAGGGGGATAAAAAACGCCCCCTGCTTATTTGCAGAGGGCGGAAATAACCGCGGTACCACCTCAGTTCACCGTAGCCTCACGGATACGGCCTTACGGGTACAAAAAATACCCACGCGCTGTAACGTGCGCTTTCACGGCCAAATCTAGTAGAAACCGTTCAATCTGGCGACTCCGGGATGTATTTCAGCCAAATCACGCGCCTGCTTACACCAGCCGCAGGCTCTCTTTGCCGGCTTTTTGACTTACTTCTTCCCATCAATGTCATTATACTGCATTATACCCAATTCCCTCCGCATTGTCAAGACGATCCGTGCTTTTTGGCAAGCCTGAGCATTTCCGCCGCATTTTCCAGCAGCAGCGGCGTGATCTGCGCTCCGCCCATAATTCTTGCCAGTTCCTGCTTCCTTCCCTCGTAATCCAGCTCGGCCACGTCGGTGAAGGTTTTGTTTTCCCGGACCTGCTTTTTGATTAAGAACTGCGTGTCGGCCAAAGCGGCTATCTGCGCCAGATGCGTTACGCAGATCACCTGACGGTGGCCCGCGACCTCATGCAGCTTCAAGCCGACCTTCTGCGCAGCGCTTCCGCTGATACCGGTGTCGACCTCGTCGAAAATCAGCGTGTCAATATCGTCTTTCCCGGCAAGCACCGTTTTGATAGAAAGCATAATGCGGGAAAGCTCGCCGCCGGAGGCGATTTTTGCAATCGGCTTGGCCGGCTCGCCCGCGTTCACCGAAATCAGGAACTGAAGCTTGTCGCAGCCGAGCGGATTCAGCGGGCATTCCTCCTGCTGTACCTGAAAATCGATGCTCGGCATATCGAGAAAACGGAGCTCTTCCTTTACTCTTTTCGTAAAGGCTCGTGCCGCCTCTTTGCGGCAGGCAGAAATCTTTTTCGCAAGTCTTTCCGCCTCCGCCTTTGCCTTTTGATATTCCTTTGTCATCTGCAGGATTCTTTCATCCGAAAGCTGGATGTCCTCCAGCTGGGCCTGCGATTTTTCGAGAAAATCGATCATAGTTTCCACGGAGCCGCCGTATTTCAGGCCAAGGCGATAGAGGACGTCCAGCCGGTCCTCTATCCTTTCAAGGTCCGCGGGATCATATTCCAACTCCGAAGAGAAACCGCGGAGCTCTTCGCCGCAGTCCTCCAGATCGTAGCGGATATTTTTGATTCTTTCGGAAAGCTCATGGATTTCCGGCAGGTATTTTTCCGTTTCGGACAGAGCGTCCGAAGCGGAAGCGACGGCAGATAAAGCGCCGTCAAAGCTTTCTTCCCCGTTCAGTGCCGATTGCGCCGTATGAATCGCCGAGGCGATCTTTTCGCTGTTTAAATAGCGGGTGCGGGTCTTATTCAGTTCTTCCTGCTCGCCGGCCCGCAGTCCGGCTGCCTCCAGTTCATTGATCTGATAGGTCAGCAGATCAATCTGTCTTGCTTTCTGTGCCTCGTCCATATCAAAAGCGTCCAATGCGCTTTTCATATGCTGAATATTGCTGAAAGCGGCGCGATACTCCGAGAGCAGTGCCTCGGGCACGCCCATGCGGTCGATATACCGGATATGTAAATCGGGCGACAGCAGGTCATAGCTCTCGTGCTGGCCGTGAATGCTGATCAGCATGACTCCGAGCTCTTTCAAAACGGATACGGTTGCCGGACGGCCGTTGATGCGGCACACGGCTTTGCCGTCAGTATGGATTTCACGCTGAATCATGACGGAACCGTCTTCTTCCGGCGCATAGCCGAATTTCGCCAGCTTATGGACGGCCTGTTCCCCCAAGTCGGAAAAAACGGCGGTGACAAAAGCGGAACGCGCCCCGGTCCGCACAAGCTCGCGCGAGGTTCTTTCCCCCAAAATCGCGTTGATGGAATCAATAACAATGGATTTTCCGGCTCCGGTTTCCCCGGTCAGAACGTTCAGGCCGGGATGAAAATCGATCCCGGTCTTTTCAATCACAGCAATATTTTCGATGTAAAGCTGAGAAAGCATTGCAATCACCCAACCATTTTTTTAAGTTCAGCAACCAGCTGCTGTGCATGGTCTTCGTCCCTCATCGCAATAAAAATGGTATCGTCCCCGGCCAGAGTGCCGACGGCACCCTGCCAGTGCATGGTGTCCATTGCCGCGCAAACAGCCTGCGCCATGCCCGCGTGGCATTTGATTACCACCAGATTGCACGCGTAGTCAATCTGCACCGCGGAATCGGAGAGGAGGGAATAAAATTTAGAGGAATAATCGGCCGTGCTGCTTCTGCCGGTGGAGTATCTGTATTTTCCGTCGTGGGACAAAGTCTTGATCAGCCTGAGCTCTTTAATGTCGCGGGAAACGGTGGCCTGGGTTACTTCAAAACCGTCTTCGCGCAGGCGGCGCAGCAGTTCTTCCTGAGTATCAATCGCGTATTCGTTAATCAATTCAAGGATTTTTGCGTGTCGTCGTGTTTTCAATTCAATTTCTCCTCTCGGCTAATTTTTCGTTCACTACCTCATAAAAATTATCGTCTTTTAATTTAATAATTCTCACCATACGCTCTGAACGGCAAAAATTAATTTTCTGATTATCGGCAATCTGAATAAAAGTGTCCCCGTCCACGGACAAAATAATCTCGCTTTTATAGTGGGAACACGCCGTTACGCTCAGCTTGGCGTCCGGCCCGAAAATAACCGGCCTTGTCAGCAGGGAATGCGGACAGATCGGCGAAAGCAGAATACAGTTGATGCTCGGGTCGATCACAGGGCCGCCGGCGGAAAGGGAATATGCGGTCGAGCCGGTGGGAGTGGAAATAATCAGGCCGTCTGCCCTGTATTCGCAGACATTTTTATCATTGAAGTGAACGGCGATATCCAATATCCGGGAAAGCGCTCCGCGGGCGATCACCGCGTCATTCAGAGCCAAATGGATTTCCTCTTTCCCCTGATTGACCAGCCGGATTTCCAGCATCATACGGTTTTCGATGGTATAGTCCCCGTCGATCAGCTTTTTCAGCTTGTCAAGCTCGTCCGTTTCCAGTCCGGCGACAAAACCAAGCCGCCCCACATTGATGCCCAAAATCGGCTTTTCCGCCACGGCGGCATGCCGGGAGGAGTGAATAATGGTTCCGTCGCCGCCAACGGCGATGACCGCGTCGCAGTCGGACATCATTTTATCAAAGTCATCGTAAAAGACAATGTGTGAATTTGGAAAACAGCTTTTCAGGTTTAATCGCATGCATACCTCCGCACCGAATTTTTGCAGCGTTTCCGCTACCCGCGTGGTATGAAGCTGTGCGTTGTGCTTGCTTAGATTCGGCATAATCGCTATTTTCACATTATTCACCACCGTTTAATTCATGATGCGATTCTTCCACCAATGCTTCTATATTCAGCGGAACACTTTCCGGTTTCTCCGATTTTTGAAGGTAAACCAGATACTCAATATTTCCCTCCGGCCCTTTTACCGGGGAATAAGTCAGGCCCAGAAGGGAAAATCCGTGTTCCAGCACAAAGCCGACGATTTTTTCAATCACTTCCCGGTGAACCGCCTGATCGCGCACCACGCCTTTTTTGCCTACTTTCCCCCGTCCCGCTTCAAACTGGGGCTTAATCAGACAGACGGCCTGCGCGTTTTCCGCCATGAACTCCCTTGCGACGGGAAGGACCAGGCAAAGGGAAATAAAAGAGACATCCACGCTGAAAAAATCGATGCCGTCCGGCACCTGCTCCCGCGTAAGGTAACGGACATTGGTGCGCTCCAGATTCACGACCCTTGGGTCGGTGCGCAGCTTCCACGCGAGCTGCCCGTAGCCGACGTCGATGGAGTAGACCTTTTTCGCGCCGCTCTGCAGCATGCAGTCCGTGAAGCCTCCGGTAGAAGCGCCGATATCCATCGTGATTTTGTCTTTCAGTTCAATCGGAAAAGCCGCCATTGCTTTTTCCAGCTTCCAGCCGCCGCGGCTCACATAGGGCATGGTTTCCCCGCGGATTTCTATTTTCGTACCGACCGGAAGCATGGTCCCGGGCTTGTCGGACTTCTGATGGTCAATATAGACGTTGCCCATCATAATCATCGCCTTGGCCTTTTCCCTGCTCTCGGCAAGGCCCTGGTCAAACAGCAGGCAGTCCAGTCTTTTTTTCTCTATCACTTTTTGTACTCCGTCAATATCATATTTACCATTCCCTTGTCGTCGAGGCCAAGGGCGCTGAGCGACTGCAGCATGGTCGCATGGGGAACAAAGTTGGTGATCGCGCGTAAGCGGAACTCACCGCAGTACCCGTTCTGGGACAGCAGATAGCTGAAATGCTCCCCGATTCCTCCCTGCTGGATTCCTTCTTCAAAGAAAAAAACTTTTTTCGCGGCCGCAGCTTCCGCTACCGCATTCCTGTCCACCGGAGTAATCCGGTTCAGCTTGATAATTTTTGCAGGGATCCCGGACTCTTTCAGCGACGTGATGGCCTTGCAGGCCAGGGAGAATAAACGGCCGTAGGTCACAATTACCAGCTCCGCCTCACTCTGTCCGTAAGTGTCGTACGCTTTTCCGGTGCTTTCAAAGTCGAAAGGCTTAAACATGGGCTTTCCGCGCGGATAGCGCACGGCCGAAACGCCTTCGCACTGGTAAAGCGCCTGCTGAAAAGAAAAATAAAGCTCGTCATAGTAAGCCGGGGAATAAACGGTAATACCGGGGACGGTACTCAAAAAAGCCGCGTCAAAGATACCCTGATGCGTTTCGCCGTCGTCGCCGACAACACCCGCCCGGTCAATGGCTAATGTCACTTTCACACGCTGGATGGCCGCATCATGAATAATCTGATCGTAGCCGCGCTGTAAAAACGTGGAGTAAATCGCGCATACGGGAAGCATGCCGCCCGCGGCAAGACCGCCGGCAAAGGTTATCGCATGCTCTTCCGCAATCCCCACGTCGAAGAAGCGGCCGGGAAACTGCTTCGCAAACCCCGTTAGACCGGTTCCCATCTGCATCGCTGCGGTAATCGCGCAGATTTTTTCATCCTTACCTGCCAGCGTACAAAGATGGCTGCCGAAAACACTGGAAAAATTCTCACCGGCGGGGGCGGATTTTCCCGTCTTGATATCAAAGCTGGATATCCCGTGAAAAGCTCCCGGATTCTGCTCCGCATATGGATAGCCCTTTCCCTTGCGGGTAATCACATGGAGCAAAACCGGATGATTGATATTCTTGGCATTTTCCAGAACATCAATCAGTTTTCCCAAATCATGACCGTCAAACGGCCCGTAATAATAAAAGCCCATATCTTCAAAAATGGTGCTGTTATATAATATCTGCTTTAAAGCAGCCTTTGACTTCGAAAGAAAATGGTGCAGCGGCTTTCCTACGTGAGGAAGCCGGTTCAGCGCGGTTTCAATATTGCCCTTTGCCTTGAAATAACCGGGCTTTGTGCGAATATGCGCCAAATAGCGGGCAATGGAACCGACATTCCGAGAAATAGACATTTTATTGTCATTTAAAATAACAATAAAATTCTTCTTGAAGCGCCCGGCGTTGTTCAGCCCTTCATAGGCCAGACCGCCGGTCAGAGCGCCGTCACCGAGCAGAGAAATGACGTGGCCGGGCTCTCCGGCAAGAAGCTTTGCGTTGGCGATTCCCAGCGCAGCGGAGATGGAGGTGCTGCTGTGCCCCACATTAAAAGCGTCGTAGCTGCTTTCCATACGGTTCGGATAGCCGGAAAGGCCGCCCTGGGTCCGGATGGTGGAAATGGTGTCGCGCCTGCCGGTCAGAATCTTATGGGTATAGGCCTGATGCCCGACGTCCCAGACGATCCTGTCGTCCTTGGAACTGAAAACACGGTGCAGCGCAACCGTTAGTTCAACGACCCCCAGATTGGAAGCAAGATGCCCTCCGTTATTGGAAACAGTCTTAATAATTTTTTCGCGAATTTCATCGCACAATTCATAAAGTTCATCCAGAGAAAGCTTTTGCAAATCCTCCGGAAAATTAATTTGATTTAAAAGGTTGTCCATTCCGTACCTCAACTGGCAGCCGCCGGACGCAGTATACCGGGATTCCGCATTTTACAGAGTCATCCCGTTCTGACGTTTCGCCGCGGCAACTGTATTTTTAAGGAGCATCGCAATCGTCATAGGACCGACACCGCCCGGAACAGGAGTTATGTAAGACGCTGTTTTCTCCACATTGGCAAAATCCACGTCTCCGCACAGTTTTCCGTTTTCGTCGCGGTCCATTCCCACATCGATCACCACCGCACCCGGTTTCACCATATCCGCGGTAACAAATTTCGGTCTGCCGACCGCCGCGACAAGGATATCGGCCTGTCTGCATACTTCCTTCAGGTTTTTTGTCCTGCTGTGGCAGATGGTCACCGTTCCGTTGTGATGCAGGAGCAGCATGGCCATCGGCTTTCCGACAATATTGCTTCTGCCGATTACGACACAGTTTTTTCCTTCGATTTCGATTTTTTCATGGCGGAGAAGCTCAATGACCCCCGCGGGAGTACAGGGCAGGAAATGATAGTTTCCGATCATGATCCTGCCCACATTGGAAGGATGGAAAGCGTCCACGTCTTTTTCGGGATCAATGGCTTCCACCACCGCCTTTTCATCCAATCCGTCCGGCAGCGGGCATTGAACCAAAATACCGTTAATGTCTTTTTTTGCGTTCAGTTTCGCGACCAGGTCCATGATTTCTTTTTGAGAGGCGGATGCGGGCAGGGCGTATTCTTCCGAATAGATTCCCGCCTGAGCGCAGGCCTTCTTTTTATTGTTTACATATGTCCTTGACGCGGGGTCGTCCCCGACAATCACGACGGCAAGGCCCGGCGTTACGCCAAGCCGGACCGTTTTCTCAACTTCAAGGGCCAGCTGAGCCCGAATTTCGGCTGCAACCGCTTTCCCGTCAATGTATTTCGCCATAACCTGCCTCCAAAATCATGATTTGTCTGTTTCCTCCGCCGTATCCTCGGGAGAAGTTGAAACGGGCTCTTCCGTTTCAGCGGCTGGTTCGGACGCAATGGGCTCTGGCTCCTCCTGTACCACACCGTCCGACGCATCTTCAGAAGCATCTGTGTCAAAAATAGTGCTTGCATCGTCGTCAATCAATTCTTCCGGTACTTCATCCACCATAGCATTGAGCGCCATGACTTTCGGGGAACCGCATCCGGCAAGAGCGGTTCTGTTGCGGAAAACAATCAACAACGCAATACCTGTTAAAACTGTTATCACAGCAACTACCTGGGAGACTCTGAGAGGAATGACCGGGGTAATCAGGCTGTCCGTACGCAGTCCCTCAATAAAGAACCGGCCAACGCCGTACCAGATCAAATAACCGAGAAAAACCTGTCCGTCATATCTTCTGAACCTGCGGCTGAAAATATGTAGCAGGACAAAGCCCAGAAGGCACCATAAGGATTCATAAAGAAAGCAGGGATGCACAGGGCCGTTCGCAATGGCGGAAGTATTTTCGCTGACCATGCCCCACGGCAGAGTGGTTTCGCGGCCAAACGCCTCCTGATTGACAAAGTTGCCCCAGCGGCCGATGGTCTGTCCGATCAAGAAACCGAGCGAGGCCAGGTCCAGCATGGCCGGAATGCTGATTTTGCGCAGCTTGGCGATCAGCGCGCCGCAGAGCAGGCCGCCGATGATTCCGCCGTAAATTCCAAGTCCGCCTTCCCAGATATAAAGGGCGCTGATCGGATTTCTCAGATACTGGTCGCTGGTATCGAAAATAACATAATAGGCCCTTGCGCCGATGATTCCGCCGATAATACCGACAATCACGGCGTCGATCAGTCTGTCCTGATCCATATTAAACTTTTTGCAGCTTGCCGTCACATAAAGGAAAGCCAGTAAAAAACCGACCGCGATAATCACACCGTACCATCTGACGGTAAGCGAACCGATTGAAAACGCAACCGGATTGATTGTAAAGTGAATGCCCAGTCCCGGAAATTGAACATTTAACATATACTCCACCATTTCTCCACGCGCAAAAACAGATTAGACCCCGGCCAAAACTTCGCGTGGGATGTTCTGGCGGTAAGAATAAAGAAAAGCTTATTCTTCAACCGGTCTTACAATGGAAAGTGCGGAATACTCCGGTCTGAGCTGGACATTGAGCCTGTTCTGCACGGACTGAATATCCGCCGAAGCAATCGTATCGATATAGTTAAAAAGTTCATGGCCGGTAAATGCCAGGGAGGCCATGGTGTTGGCGATGTTGTCCACACTGTTGAAGGACGAAACCATACGGCCGTAAACCGCTTTTTTGGAGCGCTCAAAAGCCGCGGGGTCCAGTCCGTGTTCACTCAGTCCGGCAACCTCTTTTTTGATCTCCTGCGCAACGGCATCGGGGTCCTTTGATTCCCCGGAAAAGATCACCGAAGCATAACCGGGTCCCTCAAAATATTCATAGGTGAAAGAGGATTGATTGATCAGCCCGGCGTCCAGCAGCCTGCGGAACAGCGGGGACGCGTCGGAAGCCAGGATTTCCAGCAGGATTTCCGTGTCCGCGATTTCACGGGCAGACAGGCGGTTTTTGCCCGCTTTTTCCTTAAAACCAAGCTGAAAGATCGGGGCGGCCACGGAAAGCTTCTGTTCCACCCTGCTCTCCACAACCTCTTCGGGCTCTTCCTCAAAGAACCGGTCGATGGTGACGTCTTTCGAGGGCTTCAGCATTTTATCGCAAAGCTCCAACACCTTGTAAACGTCGACGTTTCCCGCAACACACAGCACCATATTGTTGAGGTTATAGAAGGTATGATAGCACTTATAAAGCAATTCCGGCGTAATCTCCGCAATGCTTTCAACCGTTCCGGCAATATCGATCCTGACCGGATGCTTATGGTATATAGCGCGCAGAAGGTTGAACATCACTCGCCACTGCGGGTCGTCGTCGTACATTCTGATTTCCTGCCCGATAATGCCCTGCTCCTTCTGTACGGTCTGCTCGGTAAAATAAGGGGACTGAACAAAATCCAGAAGGATTTCCAGCGATTCGTATACTTTTTCCGAACACGAAAACAGGTAACAGGTTTTGTCAAAAGAAGTATAGGCGTTTGCGGAAGCCCCCGTTTTTGCGTAACGGGCAAAGGCGTCCCCGTCCTCGCTTTCAAAAAGCTTATGCTCCAGATAATGCGCGATGCCGTTGGGAACCGTATTCATCTCGGCTTCTTCCGAGGTTTTAAAGCAGGTGTCTACGGAACCGTATTTGGTGCCAAATACGGCATAAGTGGAACTGTAATTCTCTTTTGGATATACAAAAATTTTCAGCCCGGACGAATGGTTGATCTCAAAATACCGGTCGCCGATCCGCGAGCTTTTGATTTCCTTCATTACATTCATTCTTTTTCTACCCCGTTTCCGACCAAGCGATACACTGTGTCAAGAGTGACATTGTTAGCGGCGTCGATCATCTGCTGACGCGTAACGGCGCTGATCAGAGCCGCCGCTTCCTCCGGGCGTTTGACATAATTGGCAAACGTCTGCGACAGGTACCACGCTTCCAGCCCGCCAAGGGAATCGGAAAGAGAGCGGTAGCTGTTGCACATACTGAGTTTTGCCGCATTGACTTCATTATCGTCAAAATTACCCTTTTTTATTTCTTCCAGCTGGAATAAAATTTCCTCTTTGGCCTTTTCAATATTTTTTGTTTCAACGCCGCTCTGTACAAGCATGATTCCCTTCATGGAAACGTACAGCGCGCTGCAATAGTAGCAAAGGCTGAGCTTTTCGCGGACATTCAGAAACAGCTTGGAGTTCGGGGTGCCGCCAAAAAGGGCAACCATCAGCTTGACCGCCTCCACCTGCTCATCCCGAAGGGAGGCCGCGGTGCGGAAGCCGAGAACAAGCTTGGACTGGGCAATATCCATTTTCTCAGTGACTTCATTGACCTGGTCGGCTTTTTTGACATTGACGGTCGGACACTCCACCGTGGACCTTTTGCCAAGCTTCTGAAAAGCGTTATAAAATCCTTCATAAACGGGCTTGGGATCACAGTCGCCCAGAACCATGATTTCGATCCTTGCGTTCTGAATCAGATAGCGCCATACCCCGGTCAGTTCCTCACGCTTCAGATTCCTGATATCTTCCTTGCTGCCATAACGGCTGATACCGTAAGGCTCGTTTTTACACATGATTTCTTCACAGCGCTGTCTGGCATAGGTACGCTTGTCATTGAATTCAGAGTCGATCAGTTCAATGGTCTGGCGCTGTTCCTGCTCAAATCCCTCCTTCGGGAAAAGGCCGTCTTCAAACGGCGGGTCAAACAGAATGCTGCACAGCAGCTTTGAGAGCTCCGTTGAGGTGCTCTCCCCCTGCAAAGCATACCTGTCGGCAATTCCGGAAGCATAAAGCGACAGCATCTGAACGTCGCCGATTTTCTGAACATCGGCACTCAGATCCGCTCCATAAAGCTCGGCCAGACGTTCGCCCAGTTTTGTAAAGTCGGGATATTCCCTGCTGGCACGGCTGAGAAGGAAAGGCAGAATGGCATTGGAAGCCGCAGCTTCTTTTTGAAGGGGCAGTAAAAAATTAACGGACATGCGCACCGTTTTGAATTTGACATCCCGGACGCTTCTGAAATTGACGCCGTCACAAACGGAGCGCTGTTCTATCTCTGTCATTCGATTATTCATCTCCATATTAAACTCGGTTAAAATCAAGCTTTATTATATCACAATCCTCTGCTTTAGCAAAGAAATAATATTCTAAATTATTTATGAACATACAAAATTCATGCTGTGTCCTGCCGGAATCAGTCGCTTTTCTGTTGCGGTAAAAATAGAATAATGTTATAATATCCGGGAACATAAAAACGAGGTGGCATTATTGAAAATTAAAAATCAGGCACTGGCCGCGGATTTGGGGCTGGTTTTCGTCACAATCATCTGGGGCAGCGCTTTTGTCGTCGTAAAAAACGCTACCAGCGCCGTTCCGACAAGCTACATCATTGCGATCCGTTTCGGGATCGCCGTTTTACTCATGACTGTTTTTTTCTTCAAAAGGCTGAAAAAAATAGACGCCGACTGTATCAAGTCGGGTGCTGTCCTCGGGGTCCTGAGTTTTGTCGCCTATTATTTGCAGACAACCGGTATCCAATATACAACGGCGGGCAACAATGCGTTTCTGACGGCTGTCTATGTTGTGGTGGTACCGTTCCTTTATTGGCTGCTTCGCAATGAAAAGCCGGACCTGTACAATATAACGGCTGCATTAATATGCATTGCCGGAATCGGGCTTTTATCGCTGCACGCGGGATTCACGATGAATATCGGCGATATTCTCTCCCTGCTGTGCGGAATCGCTTTTGCTTCACAGATCGTAGGTACCAGTATTTTAACCGAAAAGAATGATCCTATTCTGCTCTCCTACACGCAATTTGCCGTTACCGGAGTAATTGGACTGGCGGTGGCTCTCTGCACCGAAACGTTCCCCACCGGTCTGGGAACCGACTCCGTGCTGTCTCTTTTATACATTGGCGTATTCAGTACCTTGATCGCACTGGTCTTGCAGACTGTCTGTCAAAAATACACTCCGCCTGCCAGAGCTTCCTTGATTATGTCGCTGGAATCTCTTTTTGGCTCGGTTTTCGGCATTATCTTTTTGCATGAAGCGCTGACGCCCAAAATCTTAGCCGGATCTCTGCTGATTCTTCTTTCCATTCTGATTTCGGAAACAAAGCCGTCTTTCTTCAGATGGAATCAAAAAAGGACGGAACTGCAGGAAGACAGGGCAGAATAAATCCATAGAAAACAAAAACCTTCCGCACGGGAATTTACATTCCCTGCGGAAGGTTTTTTGATACTTACAGCAATTTTTTCAGATATTTTCCGGTATAGGATTCCTTTACTTTTACGATCTGTTCCGGGGTTCCCTTTGCGATGACCTCACCGCCGCCGTCCCCGCCCTCCGGACCAAGGTCGATGATATAGTCGGCGGTTTTGATCAGGTCCAGATTATGCTCGATGACCACTACGGTATTTCCTCCGTCCACCAGCTTCTGGAGCACTTCGATCAGTTTGTGAACGTCCGCGATATGAAGTCCGGTGGTGGGCTCGTCCAGAATATAAATCGTTCTGCCCGTGGAGCGCTTGGAAAGCTCTGTTGCCAGCTTGACTCTTTGCGCTTCGCCGCCGGAAAGGGTCGTTGCCGGCTGGCCGATTTTGACATAGCCCAGTCCAACGTCCTGCAGCGTCTGCAGCTTGCGGGCAATGCGCGGAATGCTGGAAAAGAACTCCAGTCCCTCTTCCACCGTCATCTCCAGCACATCATAGATGCTTTTGCCTTTATACTTGATCTCCAGCGTTTCACGGTTGTATCGTTTCCCTTTGCAGACGTCGCAAGGAACGTAGACATCCGGAAGGAAATGCATCTCGATTTTGATGATGCCGTCGCCCTGACAGGCCTCACAGCGGCCGCCCTTTACATTAAAGGAGAACCGACCGGAATTGAACCCGCGCAGCTTGGCGTCCTGCGTGGAGGCATACAGCTCGCGGATATCCGTGAAGACGCCGGTATAAGTAGCGGGGTTGGAACGGGGCGTTCTGCCGATGGGCGACTGGTTGATTTCAATCACCTTGTCCAGCTCCGAGAGCCCCTTGATTTCTTTAAAAGCGCCGGGACGGGATTTCGCACCGTTCAGTTCCGCCGCCAGGTATTTATATAATATTTCATTGATCAGCGAAGATTTTCCGGAACCGGATACACCGGTGACACAGACAAATTCCCCAAGCGGGATATCCACGTTCACGTTTTTCAGATTGTTCTGGGAAGCGCCGATGATTTTCAGCTTTTTCCCGTTGCCCTTGCGGCGTTTTGCGGGAATCTCGACCCTTTTTACCCCGCTCAGATACTGCCCGGTGATGGATTCCTTGCAGTTGACAATATCGTCCACGCTCCCGTTGAATACCACATGGCCACCGTGGATGCCCGCACCCGGGCCGATATCCACAATATGGTCGGAGGCGCGCATGGTGTCCTCGTCGTGCTCTACGACAATGACGGTATTCCCCAGGTCGCGCAGCCGCTTCAGCGTGGCAAGGAGCTTATCGTTGTCGCGCTGGTGCAGTCCGATGCTCGGTTCGTCAAGAATGTAAAGGACTCCCATCAGGGACGAACCGATCTGCGTGGCCAGACGGATACGCTGGCTTTCCCCGCCGGAAAGCGTACCGGACGAGCGCGAAAGGGTAAGGTACTCCAGCCCAACGCTCTGCAGGAACCCCAGACGGCTTCTGATCTCCTTTAAGATAGCGGTTGCAATCATGGTATCCCGTTCGGAAAGCTCCAGATGATTGATGAAATCCAGCGCCTGCGTGACCGATTTGTCGCAGAAATCGCTGATATTGATGCCGCCCACGGTTACGGCCAGGCTGATCGGGGAAAGGCGCTTGCCATGGCAGGCATCGCAAGGAATCGCGCTCATATAGGATTCGATTTCCTCTTTGATCCAGTTGCTCTGCGTTTCACGGAAACGCCGCTCAAGATTATTGATGATTCCCTCAAATTCGGTTTTATAGATCCCGCTTCCGTATTCGTTGCTGCGCTCAATCTGTATCTTTTCGCCCTTCGTACCATAAAGGAGGATATCGATTATTTCCGGCGGCAGCTTTCCAAGAGGCGTGTCGAGAGAAAAATGATAATGTTTGGACAGCGCCGTCATGTACATGGAGGCGATCGTGCTGCCTTCCATCGCCCATCCGCTGGCTTTCAGGCCGCCCTTGCTGATGGAAAGGGACTTGTCAGGAATAATCAAGTCGGGGTCAATTTTCATAAAGACACCGAGTCCCGTACATTTTGGGCACGCGCCGAACGGATTGTTAAAGGAAAACATGCGCGGAGTAAGCTCCTCCACGCTGATGCCGTGCTCCGGGCAGGCGTAGTTCTGGGAAAAGGTGATATCGTCTCCCCCGGCGACATTAATCACGATAATGCCGCCGGAAAGCGAGGAGGCCGTTTCGATGGAATCGGACAGTCGGGAGTGAATCGAGGGGTGGATGACCAGCCTGTCGACAATGACCTCGATCGTATGTTTCTTATTTTTTTCAAGCTGAATGGTTTCCGACAGATCATAGAGATTGCCGTCCACACGCACGCGGACAAAACCGCTCTTGCGCGCTGCGTCAAACTCTTTGGTATGTTCGCCCTTGCGTCCCCGCACCACGGGAGCAAGCACCTGAATCTTTGTTCCCTCTTCCAGATTGAGAATGCGGTCGACAATCTGGTCAATGGTCTGCTGCTTGATTTCCCGTCCGCAGATCGGGCAGTGCGGGATTCCGATTCTCGCGTACAAAAGACGCAGATAGTCGTAAATCTCCGTTACCGTTCCGACCGTGGAACGGGGATTTTTAGAAGTTGTCTTCTGATCGATGGAGATGGCCGGGGAAAGCCCCTCAATGTAATCCACATCCGGCTTTTCCATCTGCCCCAGAAACTGGCGCGCATAGGATGAAAGAGACTCCACATAGCGGCGCTGTCCTTCCGCATAGATGGTATCGAAAGCGAGAGAGGACTTTCCGGAGCCGGAAAGTCCCGTGAAAACAATCAGTTTGTCCCTTGGAATTTCGATATCGATGTTTTTCAGATTATGTTCCCTTGCGCCTTTAACAAAAATGTTCTTTGCTGTCATTGATTATAATTTCCTCCGTAGCGTTTCGCCGGCTATTTTTCACCGTTCAGTTGTTTGATTTTGTCACGCAGATAAGCGGCGTGCTCGAATTCGAGCAGCTTTGCAGCCGCCTTCATTTCCTTTGTGAGCTGTTCGATCATCTGTCTTCTCTCGATCGGGCTCAGACGCTTCTGCTTCTTTCCCTTCTCGTCATCTTTATGGGTGGAAATTTCGAGAATATCGGAAACCTTTTTCTTGATGGTTTTTGGAATAATCCCGTGTTCCCGGTTATACGCGGTCTGAATGGACCGGCGGCGTTCCGTTTCGCGGATAGCGGACTCCATGGACGGAGTGACCGTATCGCCGTACATGATGACCTGTCCCTTTGCGTTGCGCGCGGCGCGGCCGATTGTCTGAATCAGCGAACGCTCGGAACGCAGGAAGCCCTCTTTGTCCGCATCCAGTATGGCTACCAGCGAAACCTCCGGAATATCCAGCCCTTCCCGCAGCAGGTTGATGCCGACCAGCACGTCAAACTCTCCCAGGCGCAGGTCACGGAGAATTTCCATCCGTTCCACGGTATCGATATCGTGATGCATATATCTGACTCGGATTCCCATTCCCTCCAGATAAGAGGTGAGATCTTCTGCCATTTTTTTGGTCAGGGTGGTAATGAGGACGCGCTCTCCGTCGGCGGTTCTCATGTTGATTTCGGAAATCAGATCGTCAATCTGCCCATCCGTCGGTTTGACGACAATCTCAGGATCGACCAGTCCGGTCGGACGGATCACCTGCTCCACGACCTGAGCCGATTTTTCTTTTTCCAGATCGCCCGGCGTCGCACTGACGAAGACGGCCTGATTGACATGGTTGTAAAACTCGTCAAAATTCAGCGGACGGTTGTCAAACGCGGACGGAAGGCGGAATCCGAAATCGACCAGCGACTGTTTTCTGGCCCGGTCGCCCGCGTACATGGAGCGGACCTGCGGAAGCGTCACATGGGATTCGTCCACAAACAGCAAAAAGTCCTTCGGAAAGTAATCCAGAAGGGTGAACGGCGAGCTGCCCGGCTCACGCCCGGACAGAACGCGCGAATAGTTTTCAATCCCTTTACAGAATCCGATTTCGGCCAGCATTTCCATGTCGTACCGTGTACGCTCCTGAATTCTCTGCGCCTCAATCAGCTTGCCGTTGGCTTTGAAAAACGCGACCCGTTCTTCCATTTCCCGTTCAAGATCGCCGATGGCGCGCTGCATCTTTTCCCGCGGGACAATGTAATGGGACGCCGGATAAATGGCAACGTGCTTTAAGACGGCCTTGAGTTCCCCCGTCAGCGCGTTGATTTCACTGATCCGGTCAATTTCGTCGCCAAAGAATTCCACGCGAATCACCGTATCGTTCGACTGAGCGGGGAAAATCTCCACCACGTCGCCGCGGACCCGGAATTTATTACGGATAAAATTGATATCGTTCCGTTCATACTGAAGCTCAACGAGCTTGCGCAGCAGATCGTCGCGGCTCCTTTCCATGCCCGGACGCAGGGAAATCACCATGGTGCGGTAATCGATCGGATCGCCCAAGCTGTAAATGCAGGACACGCTGGCAACGATGATGACGTCCCGGCGCTCCGAAAGGGCCGAGGTAGCCGAATGGCGCAGCTTGTCTATTTCATCATTGATCGCGGAATCCTTTTCAATATAGGTGTCCGTCGTTGCAATATAGGCTTCCGGCTGATAATAATCATAATAGGATACAAAATACTCGACCGCGTTTTCCGGAAAGAACTCCCGGAACTCGGAACAAAGCTGTGCGGCAAGCGTTTTGTTGTGAGCCAGAACCAAAGTGGGACGGTTCATCTGTGCGATAACATTCGCCATGGTAAAGGTTTTTCCGGAACCGGTCACGCCAAGCAGCGTCTGCTCACGGTAGCCGGTCTGCAATCCCTGAACAAGCTGCTGAACCGCCTTGGGCTGGTCTCCCTTCGGCTGATATTGTGAAACTAATTTAAAATCCATTTTTTACTCCGTATCAAATCCGACATCAAAAATTCCCGGCATGATTCCGCTTTTCGCGATCGAAAAATAATCGTTGTCGCTCACGATAATATGATCGATGAGCTTTACCTCCACAATATTCAGTGCTTCATAGACCCACTGTGTGGAACTTAAATCCTGCTTCGAGGGCATACAGTCTCCGCTCGGATGATTATGTGATAGAATCGCGTAAGCCGCGTTATACTCCACCGCCAGCCGGACAATCTTCTTGATATAAATATTGGCGGTGGTGACAGTGCCTTCATTGACCACACCGCAGTAAATCAGCCGGTTTTTGCTGTCGAGGAGCATCAGTACGATGACCTCGTCCGAACGGCCGATAAATTTGCGGGTCAAAAGCATGCCTGCTTCATTATAACTGAAAATCACATTTTTGTCTTTATCCAAATTTTCCTGGTAACGACGGCACAGCTGCGGAATGAGTTTCATCAGCGTTGCCGCCGACTTCCCCACGCCCTCCACTTTCATCAGTTCTTCATAGGGCGCGTCGAACACCCCCGACAGCGACCCGAATTTCTGCAGAAGCGCATGGCCGATGGGATTGGTGTCCTTTAAAGGGATCGCGTAAAAAAGAAGCAGCTCCAGAACCGCGTGCGGCTCAAAAGAGTCAAGCCCGTCCTTCAGGAATCTGTTTTTCATGCGGTCCCTGTGGCCGCCGTGCACGGGCTGGGCCTCGTTACTGATTTCCGACGGCTGTTTCCCGAGCCGCTCCTTGTTTTCCTCCAACGATGCCCGCCCCCAATCATCCATCAGATTTTTCTGCTGCCCGGTTTGACGGGAGCCGGAGCACCGGCCTTGCACAAAGGACATTCTTCCGGTTCCCAGGATTCCACTTCAACGGAAACGACCGCCTTAAAGGGAACGCCGAAATCGATTTTTCCGCCTGTCCGGTCAACAATGGAGCCGACACCGACCACTTCGCCGCCGGCTTCTTTTACCAGCTCGATCACCTCACGGACCGAGCCGCCGGTCGTCACTACGTCTTCCACCACAAGCACCCTGTCCCCGGAGTTTACGGAGAAGCCGCGCCGCAAAGCCATTTTTCCGTCCTCGCCGCGCTCTGTGAAAAAGTTTTCGCAGTGAAGCGCGCGGCTGACTTCGTAAGCCATCTGGACCGCCCCCATCGCCGGTCCGATGACGATCTGAACATTATCATGACAATACTGTTCCGCAAGGGCCGCGCAAAGCTCCTCACTGTACCTTGTATTGCGAAAAATCCTGGCGCATTGGAGGTATTTGTTGCTGTGCCTGCCGGAAGTAAGCTTGAAATGCCCCTCCAGCAAAACCCCAGCCTCTTCCAAAATCTCCATGACCCTTTGCTGTGTTATCATAAATCCGTTCTCCTTCTCGCATATTTCATTCTATTATATACTAAAAAATCTCTTTTGAAAAGTATTTCCGACTGTTGCCGCGGCCTTATCCGTGATATAATCTGGAAAGGCAGAAGCACTGAAAATGTATTAAGTTAGGAGTCTTTCCATATGAAAGAAATAACCATAGGCGCAAACGACGCCGGACAGAGGATGGACAAGTTTCTCACGAAATCCTTCAGCAACCTCCCCCAATCCATGATGTACAAAAGCATCCGTAAAAAAGATATCAAGCTGAACGGGAAGCGGTGTGAAATTTCCACCCGACTGAATGAGGGCGACATTCTCACCCTGTATTTAAAAGACGAATTTTTTCAGCAGGAGCAAAAGGAATACGACTTTCTGAAAGCACCGAACAAGCTCACGGTGATTTATGAAGACGAAAATATCATGATTTTGGATAAAAAGCCGGGATTAATCGTACACCCGGATGAAAATTATCATTTTGATTCCCTGATTGCCCGAGTTCAGCATTATTTATATGAAAAAGGGGAATACCGCCCCGAAAACGAAAATTCGTTCGCCCCGGCCCTGATTAACCGGATCGACCGGAACACCGGCGGCATTGTAATGGCGGCGAAAAACGCGGAAACCCTTCGCGTGATGAATGAAAAAGTAAAAAAGCGCGAAATGCAGAAGCTGTATCTCTGCATTGTCCATGGAAAAATGAATCCGAAAGAAGCGGTGCTGGAAGGCTTTCTCGAAAAAAACGAGAGTCAGAACCGCGTCTATATTTCCCACAGGCCCACCGCGGACACCAAATCGATCAAAACGCGCTACCGGGTGCTCGAAGAGCGCGGAAGCTTCAGCCTGCTGGAGGTAGAGCTCCTGACCGGACGCACCCACCAAATACGCGCGCACCTTGCTTCCGTCGGCCACCCGCTCGCCGGGGACGGAAAGTACGGCACGAACGCGATCAATAAGCAAACCGGATTTTCCTATCAGGCCCTTTACTCCTACAAGCTGAAATTCACCTTCGACACGGACGCGGGGCTTTTGAATTACCTGAACGGCTCGGAATATGAAGTGAAGGATATCTGGTTCTTAAAAGACTTTTACAGCTGGGCGTAACCCATTCGGGCTCGCCGGGCGCCGCGAAAACGTGGCAGATGTGCGGCTGCCTGTGCTGAAAAGAGCCGGCGCACACGCGCCGGCTCTTTTCAGCTGTTTTTATCTACCTGATGAAAGGTTTTCAGGTTTCCTGTTTTTTCACTGCGCCTTTCCAGCTCAGCCTGGATGTCTTCCAGGGAGATGCCTTCGTTGACCATTAAAACGGTCAGATGATACAGCAGATCCGATATTTCAAGGACGGTTTCGGCATTGTCCCCGTTTTTGGCGGCGATCATCACCTCGCTGCACTCTTCCCCGCATTTCTTCAAAATCTTATCAAGGCCCTTATCAAACAGGTAACAGGTATAGGACCCTTCCGAACGGGTTTCTTTTCTGCTCTGTATGGTACTGTATAGCTCCTGCCAGGTGTCAAGCATCGTTATCCCTCCAGATTTCATTAAAAAAGCAGCTGTGCGCGCCCGTGTGACAGGCGGCGCCGGTCTGTCTGACGACGACCAGAAGGGTGTCGTCATCACAGTCGCCATGAATGCTCACAACCTTCTGCAAATGCCCGGAGGTCGCGCCCTTATTCCAAAGCTCCTGACGGGAACGGCTGTAAAACCAAGTATATCCCGTCTCAAGCGTTTTTCTCATGGACTCCCGGTTCATATAGGCCAGCATCAAAACTTCGTTTGTTCCGTATTCCTGAACGATTGCCGGAAGCAAATCGGATTTTTGAAAAAAGCGATCTATAAAGGTATTACCCCTTACATCAATGCATTCCATTTGTTTTTTCCTCTCCGCAAAGCGCAATTGCTGCTTTCAAATCGAGCGCACCAGTATACAGGGCTTTCCCACAGATTGCCCCATAAAGCTTCAAATCTAGTAAATTTGTGATATCTGCAAGGCTGCTGACACCGCCGCTCGCGATAATATGGCAGGAAACCGCATGATTCAGTTGGTCCAGCATTTCCAGATTCGGACCGGTCAAAGTACCGTCCCGGGAAATATCTGTGAAGATGATATACTTTACTCCATATTGTTCCATCCTTTTGGCAAGCTCAAGATAATCCACCGTTGAGGTTTCCGTCCAGCCCTGCGCGGCAACCTTGCCGTTTAAGGCATCGATTCCTACCGCAACGCGTTCTCCATATCTCTGAACAGATTCCTTGACAAGATGGGGATCGTTCAGCGCTGAAGAACCTAAAATGACTCTTGAAACGCCATTGGAAAGATAAAAATCAATCGTTTCAATGCTTCTGATTCCGCCGCCGATTTCTATTTTCAGCCCGGAATTCTGCAGTACTTTAAAAATGATTTCCGAATTTACGGGATGAGCCACTTTTGCGCCGTTCAGATCGACAACATGCAGCCACCTTGCTCCCGCAGATTCAAAAGCCCCGGCGGCGGACAGCGCGTCCTGCGCCACTTTATGCGCCGTACTGTAATCACCCTTTACCAAACGCACGCATTCGCCGTCTATAATATCGATTGCTGGCAAAATAACCATAGCCGTCTCCTATAGATAAATTTACAATGACCCCTTAGTCGAGAGTACCCCGGCGGAAGTTTTTGCAACCGCCAGACGCATGGCGTGGGCAACGGCTTTGAACATTCCCTCGATCTCATGGTGCGCATTTTTGCCATATTCAATACGGGTGTGGAGCGTGATTCCGGCATTGAATGCGAAGGCGCGCAGAAATTCTTCCGTCAGGCAGGTATCGAATTCCCCCACCCGTTCCTGTTCGAACTCCGCCTGAAAAACAAGGTACGGTCTCCCGCTGATGTCCACGGAGGCAAAGGCAAGCGCTTCATCCATTGGCACAAAAAAGGTACCGAAACGGGCGATTCCCGATTTGTCGCCAAGAGCCTCTGCAAAGGCTTTTCCCAAAACAATGCCGACATCCTCAACCGTGTGATGACCGTCGATCTCCAAATCGCCGATCGCCTCTACGGTGAGTCCGAAGCCTCCGTGTACGGCAAAGGCATTGAGCATATGGTCAAAAAAGCCGATTCCGGTTGAAATGCTCACTTCGCCGCCGTCAAGGGAAAGCGAAACAGCAATATCCGTTTCCTTGGTTTTGCGTTTTTGTACCGATGTCCTCATTTTTCCGCCTCCCTTTGTCATTGAATCACTGTTTCAAAAACTTTGATAAACTCTTTGTTTTCTTCCATCGTACCTGCCGTCACCCGCAGGAAATCGCCCATAAAGCGGACGGCAATCCCTGATTTTAATAAGGCGAGAAAAATTTCCTCCGCCTGGGCAATCTGAAGGAATACAAAATTTGTTGCGGTGGGGTACACATGCATTTTTTCACTGTTGTCTTTTTCTATGCGCACCATTTCCGAATAGAGCATATTCCGGGAAGCAACAATGCTGTCTATACCGGAATGGACTAAATCGGGTTCCTTTAAAATAAGGGAACCGATTTTCTGAGTGAGTAAGTTCACATTATAGGGCGATTTGACCGCTTTCAGCGCGTTTGTCAGTGTCGGATTTGCCACGGCAAACCCGAGCCGGATGGCCGCCATACCAAACGCTTTGGAGCAGGTTCTCAGAATCATGAGATTATCGTATTGCTCCACCTCGCCCAGCAGGGACTGGTCCCAAAAGTCCATATAGGCTTCGTCAAGCACCACCAGCGCCTTCACCGATGTAATCAGCCGCCGGACTTCCTCTTTTGACAGTCCAAGCGAAGTGGGATTGCACGGATTGGAAAAAAGAATCAGCTTGACGTCGTTTGCATTGACCAGTTCAATCACCTTATCCACATCGATGGTCAGATCTGGATTTTTAGCGTAGACAATGCTTTTCGCCTCCACAATGGAGGCATAAAAGCGATACATGGAAAAATCCGGGGACACCGTCAGCATCGCATCACCCTTCATCAAAAAGGCACCGCAGATAACGGATATCAGTTCGTCGGAACCGTTTCCGGCCGTAACATGGGCGGGATTGACCTGATAAAATTCCGCAAAGCTTTCGCAAAGCTCCGACGCCATCGGATCCGGGTACCGGTTATAAGCGGTAAACGCCGCAGATTCCATGATCTTCAACGCAATCCGGTTCGGAATGGGAAGAAAGGACTCGTTGGCGTCCAGACGAATCGGATAGCTGCCGGTAATCGGGTCATACGGGCGCAGATCCCTGATTTTTTCATTTAACTGGTAAGCCATTTCAGCGCCTCACTTTAATCGAATTCGCGTGAGCGGTCAGGCCCTCGGCCTCTGCGAGCTGAATAATATCCTTCTGCGCCGATTTCAACGCATCTTCCGTATAATAGATAAAGCTGGATTTCTTGATAAAGCTGTCCACCGAAAGCGGGGAGAAAAAGCGCGCGGTCCCACTGGTGGGCAAAACGTGGTTCGGTCCCGCGAAATAGTCGCCAAGCGGCTCCGGCGAATAGTTGCCGAGAAAAACGGAACCGGCGTTGTCGATTTTCCCGATATACTCCATCGGGTTTGCGGCGCAAACCTCAAGGTGCTCCGGCGCCAGCTCGTTGGCAAAGGAAACGGCTTCCTCCATGCTTTCGCATACCACCACTGCGCCAAAACGGTCCAGCGATTGGGAAATGATTTCCCTGCGTGACAGCTGGGGAAGCTGCCGGTCAATCTGGGCAACCGTCTGCTCCGCAATTTTCTCCGAGGTCGTCAGCAGAACGGCGGAGGCAAGCACGTCGTGTTCGGCCTGCGACATCAGGTCCGCCGCCAGAAATTCCGGACGCGCCGTTTCGTCCGCGATAATCAGGATTTCGCTCGGACCGGCGATCATATCGATATCGACGGTGCCGTAAAGCTGCTTTTTAGCGGTGGCCACATAAATATTTCCCGGGCCGACGATTTTATCGACCTTGGGAATCGTTTCGGTACCAAACGCGAGCGCCGCGACCGCCTGTGCCCCGCCGACCAGAAAAACACGGTCGACCCCGGCGGTCAATGCCGCCGCCAGAATATCCGGATTGGGCTTTCCATCTTTCCCTGGAGGCGTCACCATGATGATTTCTTTTACTCCGGCAATTTTGGCGGGAATCGCATTCATCAGGACGGAAGAAGGGTAAGCCGCCGTTCCGCCCGGCACATAGATACCGACTTTTGACAGGCCGCGAATGCGCTGCCCCATCATTACTCCGCTTTCATCGGTTTGAAACCAGCTCTGCTGCTTCTGCCGGGAGTGAAAATTCCTGATGTTCTCCGCGGCTCTGGCGAGCGCGGACAAAAACTCCGGTTCACACCGGCCGGTAAGCTCCTTTATCTCCGCGGCGCAAATCTCTGTTCTTTCGGGCAGACTGCCGTCAAATTTCAGGGTGTATTCGCGAACCGCGTCATCGCCGTGACGGCGTACATTTTCAATGATTTCCGAAACGGCTGATTCCACAGCCCTGTTGGTTTCCTCATTCCTTTGTTTCAGCTGACTGATCAGATCGCGGCTGCCGCCCTTTTTCACAAGCTGTATCACGCTGTTCCCTCCTTTGCCCGGTCCATCTCTTCCGCAAGGCTTTCTATTTCCGTTTTCCGGATTTTCAGGCTCGCCGCGTTGACAATCAGTCTTGCGGAAATATCACAGATGCTTTCAATCACTTCGAGTCCGTTTTCTTTTAGGGTAGAACCCGTTTCAACAATATCTACAATTGCGTCGGAAAGGCCCAGAAGCGGCGCCAGCTCGACGGAGCCCTCAATTTTTATGATCCTGACGTCCATTCCTTTGCTTTCAAAGTAATTTCGGGCGACATTCGGATATTTCGTAGCAATGGTTTTAGAGGAATATCCGCTGAAAAAATCCCGGTCCTTCGGACCGGCAAGTGCAAATTTGCATCTGCCGAAACCAAGGTCCAGTACTTCATAAAAACCGCTTCCCTGCTCCAGAATCGTATCTTTTCCCACGACTCCCAGGTCACAGACGCCGTGCTCCACATAGGTGATGACATCGGCGGCCTTGGCAAGGACCACCTCAAACCGGTTCCCGCCGACCGGCAGAATCAGTTTGCGCCCTTTCTTTCTGACGGCGGAACAGTCAAAGCCGATTTTCTCAAATAAGGCAACGGTATCATTTTCAAGCCTGCCCTTCGTAAGGGCGATTCTAAGTGGTTTCATCTTTTCCCAACCCTATGTCAGATTTATGGTCTCAATACGGTCTCCGATACAGTCCACGCGCCTGATTCCGCGCGTTTTCGCATATTCCAGCGCTTTTTCTTTTGTTTCAAAGATACTGTTTTCGCATTTCAGACCCTTTTCAATCAGTGTGGAAGCATAGTTCAGGGCTTCCATCTCAAAACCGGTCTCTCCGTGAACCAGAACGTCCGCCGGCATAACGGAATAGAGCGTACCGTGATCCAGCATGATTTTGGAAATCGCGTCCACGTTGATTGCGAACCCGATGGCCGGCATCGGAAAGTCAAAGTAACCCAGCAGATTGTCGTATCTTCCGCCCAGAAGGACCGCGTCGCCGCAGTCTTCCACATAAGCGCTGAAAACAATATTGGTGTAATAATCGTTGCGCTGTACCAGGCCCAAATCGACAATCATCTTATCGCCAAGGCCGCGGCAGCTCAAAGAACGGTAAAGCTCGTGCAGATATTCCAGCATTCCTCCGGATTTTTCATCGGAGCAAAACGGCTCCGCATGCGCAAACACCTCTTCCCCGCCGAAAAGGCGCGGAAGCGTGCGCATCGCCGTTACCGGCCCGGATTCCTCCAGACCGTCAAGGATTCTGTTCAGGGACGCATAATTTTTCGATTCGATAGCACTGCGGATATCCTCACGCAGGTCGTCGGAAATAGGCGGCTGTTCAGCCAACGCGCGGAAAAGTCCGGCATGACCCAGTTCGAACCGAAAATCAGGGACACATTTTCCCAGCGCCTCGATCGCCGTCACGATCACTTCAAGGTCTGCGCGCATTCCGTCCGCGCCGAGAAGCTCAATCCCGGTCTGGACCGTTTCATCACTGCGGCCCGTCAGAGCGGGATTGTTGCGGTAGATGGGCTGCGTGTAAAAAAGCCTGATCGGCTTCGGCAGGCCCTGCAGCCTGGTCGCGGCCAGACGCGCGATCGGCATAGTGGAATCCGGCCGCATAACAGTCAGTCTTCCGCGGCGGTCGGACATTTTATACATGACCTCCTGCCCGATCCCGGAAAAATTCGGGTCAAAAACATCATAGAACTCCAGACCGGGAGTAACCACTTCATTGAAGCCTCTGGAAAAAAAGACATCCCTCAGGGTTTTCTCCACATACCTGCGCACCAGGCATTCTTCAAAAAGAAGGTCTTTCGTCCCCTCCGGAGTGACTTTGTTATATTTTTTCATCAAATACACCTATCAATTTTCAGTTGAACGCTTTAGTATGGTAATATAATAGCACACTAAACTATTCTTTGTCAACCAAATAATGTCATCTGGCTGCTTTGCGGCAATCCGGCAAGCGCACCGGCTTCCTTGAGCGTTTCAATCACGGATTTGGAAACCTTGGAGCGGGTCTGAAGATCGTCAACAGAAATATAAGGACCCTTTTCCTTTGCGGCCGCCAGACTGTTTGCCGCGGCTTCCCCTACACCCGAAAGAGAGGAAAACGGAAGCCTGATTTTTCCATTCTCAACCAGATATTTTCTCGCGTCGGATTCATAAAGATCGACCGGAAGAACCTCGATTCCCCGGGCAAGCATTTCGTTGATAATCTGGAAAGTAGCATAGGCGGCTTCTTCCTTCGCACTTGCTTCCTTGCCCTTCATGCTGATTTCATTCATGCGCCTCCGAACGGCTTCCCTGCCCTTCATAGCAGTGGCGCCGTCAAAGTCCTCTCCGCGCACGGTAAAATAAGCGGCGTAGTACTCGACCGGCCTATGTACCTTGTACCACCCGAGACGCAGGGTAGAAATCATGTATGCCGCCGCATGCGCTTTCGGGAACATGTACTTGATCTTCATACAGGAATCAAGATACCACTGCGGTACATTATGATCCTTCATGGCCTGAATATGTTCTTCGGTCAAAAGCTTAGAGGCCTTGCCCTTACGGGTGATCTCCATGATTTTAAACGCCATTTTCGGCTCCAGCCCTTTAAGCAGCAGGTAAGTCATAATGCTGTCTCTGGTTCCGATTACCTCCGCGATGGTGCAGGTCTTGTTTTTGATCAGGTCCTGCGCGTTGCCGAGCCAGACATCCGTACCGTGTGAAAGGCCGGAAACCTGCAAAAGATCGGAAAAGGTTTTGGGCTGGGAATCGATCAGCATTTGCCGTACAAAGCTGGTGCCGACTTCCGGCAAAGAAAATGTACCGGTCTGGGAATCGATATCCTCCGGCTTGACGTGCAGCGCCTCCGTGGAGGTAAACAGCGACATGACCTCCGGGTCGCTCATGGAAACCTTCATAACCGGAATGCCGGTGTAATCTTCCAGATACCGGTAAATGGACGGAACATCATGCCCGAGCTCGTCCAGCTTGCAGATGGTGTCATGAATAGAATGGAAGTCGAAATGGGTGGTGATATTATCCGATTTCTGATCGTTCGCCGGATGCTGCACCGGGCAGAAATCGTAAATCTCCATGCCCTTCGGCACGACGACCATACCGCCCGGATGCTGGCCGGTCGTACGCTTAATCCCCGTGCAGCCGAGCGCCAGCCGCTGTTCCTCCGCACGGTGCATCACCATCCCCTTTTCCTCCGCGTATTTCTTCACGAAGCCGATTGCGGTTTTATCCGCTACGGTTGCGATGGTTCCGGCCTTAAAGACGTTGTCCTTGCCGAACAGCGTTTCTGTATAGCGGTGTGCGCTGGTCTGGTATTCACCGGAAAAGTTCAGGTCGATATCCGGCGTCTTATCGCCGTCGAAGCCCAGGAAGGTCTCAAACGGAATCGTATGCCCGTCGCGGTTGTACTCCGTGCCGCAGACAGGACAATTTTTCGGCGGCAGGTCGAAGCCGCTGCCATAGCTGCCGTCGGTAATGAATTCGCTGTGCTTGCAGTTGGGGCACACATAATGGGGCTCCAGCGGGTTTACCTCGGAAATACCGGACATATTCGCCACAAACGAAGACCCGACGGAACCACGGGAGCCGACCAGATAGCCGTGCGCTTCCGAGTCCGCGACCAGCTTCTGCGCGGTCATATAAAGGATGGAGAAGCCGTGCTTCGTAATGGAGCCGAGCTCACGGTCAAGACGTTTTTTCACGATATCCGGCAGCGGATCGCCGTAAACCTCTTTCGCCCTTGTCCATGTGATACTGGTCAGCTGTTCCTCGGCACCCTCGATAAAGGGCGGATAGGTTCCCTCGGGAATCGGGCGGATTTCCTCCGTCATCTCTGAAATCAAGTTTGTGTTTTTCACCACGACTTCATACGCTTTTTCCTTCCCAAGATAGGCGAATTCCGCCAGCATTTCCGCGGTGGTGCGCATGTAGAGCGGAGCCTGGTCGTCGGTGTCCTTGTATCCCTGCCCGGCCATCAGGATCCTGCGGTAATCTCCGTCCTTCGGGTCCATAAAGTGAACGTCGCACGTTGCGACCACCGGCTTATGAAGATACTCTCCGAGCTTCACGATCGTACGGTTAAATTCACGCAGCTTCTCCTCATCGGGGACAAGGCCCTCGCGAACCATAAAAAGATTGTTCCCCATCGGCTGAATTTCAAGATAATCGTAGAAACTCGCGATTTCACACAGAGTTTCCCACGGCTGCGCGTTAAAAACCGCTCTGTAAAGTTCACCAGCTTCACATGCGCTGCCGATGATCAGGCCCTCTCTGTGCTTAATCAGCTCGCTTTTTGGGATACGCGGATTTCTGTAAAAGTAGTCCAGGTGGGACTTGGAAATCAGCTTATACAGGTTTTTCAACCCTGCTTTATTTTTGACCAGAATGATCTGATGGTAGGATTTCATTTTTTTAGGGTCTCCGCCGGCCAGAGAGGAATTGATATCCATCACCGATTGCGCGCCGGTGTCTTCCTTCAGACGCGTTAACAGCGCCATAAAAATCTTGCCGAGCACCGTTGCGTCGTCGCTCGCGCGGTGATGATTGAACGGGTCGAGCTTCAAGTATTTGGCGACTGTGTCCAGCTTGCAGTTTTTGATATCTTTCAGCATGGAACGGCACATGGGAACGGTATCGATGTACGGGTAGGAGAAATCCATTCCGCTGCGCTGCGCCGCTACCCGGATAAACGAGGTATCGAACTCGGCGTTGTGGGCAATCAGAACGGCGTCTTTTCCGCAGAAATCATAAAAAGCCTGAATGGCTTCCTTTTCCAGCGGCGCGTTTTTTACCATACCGTCCGTAATCCCCGTCAGTTCCGTTATTTTTGCCGGAATCGGGATCTGCGGATTGACAAAGGTGTCGAAGCTTTCCGTAATCTCGCCGTTTTTGATCCTGACCGCGCCGATTTCGGTAATTTTGTCCTTGTTCGGGCTCAGGCCCGTGGTTTCGATATCGAATGAGATAAATTCGTCATCCAGCGTTTTAGAGGATTCTCCTCTGACAGCCTGTACAAGATCATTGACGAAATAGGCTTCCACCCCATAAATGACCTTGATATTGATATCTTTCTTTTTCAGGTCGTTCACGGCGTTCATGGCGTCCGGAAAAGCCTGAGCCACACCGTGGTCGGTAATGGCAATGGCGCTCTGCCCCCACTGAGCCGCGCGCTTGATCAGGTCCCCGGCGGAATTCACGCCGTCCATGCTGGACATGTTGGTATGTAAATGCAGTTCCACCCGCTTCACGTCGGCTTTATCCGTTACTTTCAGCTGCTGGACCGTGCTGATGCTTTTAGCTCGCAGGACGATTTCATGGTCGTATTTGTCGTATTCCACATCGCCGCGGGCGATGACCGACATACCCTTCGCCAGCGTGTCCAATGCCTTGCACTGGGAAACCATCTCAATGATTTTCAGCGTCATGGAGCTGGTATAGTCCGTTATATTGATCGTAATGATTTTTCTTTGCTTATCCCTTGTGATCTTTTCTTCAATCTGAAAAATTTCGCCCCAGATCGTTACGCTCCCGATATCCGGAGTTACCTTATTGATCGGAACCGGCTTTGCTTTCGGCGCGTGCCCGTACAGTTCGCGGGCAGTTTCCGGTATCATGCAGGGGAGCAGTGTCTCGCCCGAGCGCACCTGAATCGTCCTGGGCGCTTTTACATGGTTGAGATTTGTTTCGTAGGCTTCCACCTGGTCCACAATCGCTTCGCGCTTCAGCGTTTCCTGCTGCTTCTTTTTCTTTTCTATATAGGCCGGATTCTCGCTGTCTACCGTCAGCAGTCCGTCGAATTCCACCGTCAGGCTGATTCCGAATTCCTCGTGAATCAGCTTGGAAATCAGGCGGTCAATATGACGCGAAATCAGCAAATCCCGTCCGCCGTGCGTCAGAGAGATAATCAGCTTTCCGTTCTCGACCCTTGCGGAGGAATCCGTCAGGGTCCCGTTGATGCTGGCTTCCCGGCGCTTCAGCTCCATTACCAGACTGGGGTAATAGTCAACGCTGAAGGTCTCAGACGGGAAGGATGGAAAGATACAGGCTTTGGCAAGGTTCAGCTCTTTACAGGCAACCATGCACTTTTCCACATCATAAAGCACGCGGCGCTCCACCAAAGATGGAAACGCCACGTCAGCAGTAATAATTCTGTTATTTGTATCGATTTGTAACGAAGAAATGCTTCCGTTGCAGACGGGAGACGGTAGTCGTGAAGCTTCTATGTATGCACCAAAAAATTCACCAAAAGTTTTCAATGGAATTCCTTCCTTTACATCTGATCTATCTCCTGCATTAAGCAGTCCAAAAGCTGATCCTCCGGAACCTTGCGGATAATCTTGCCTTTCTTGAACAGAAGGCCCACCCCGTCTCCTCCGGCGATGCCGATATCGGCCTCTCTGGCTTCTCCGGGGCCGTTCACCGCACAGCCCATAACGGCGACCTTCAGACTCTTTTTGCATCCCGCAAGGCGCTGCTCGGCTTCGTTCGCAAGGCGGATCAGGTCGATCCGCGTTCTGCCGCAGGTCGGGCAGGAAACGAATTGAATTCCTTCCGTGTTCAGATCAAGCGCCCGCAAAATATCAAAACCGGCGGCGACCTCCTTTACCGGGTCGGCCGTCAGGGAAACACGGATGGTATCCCCTATCCCGCGCTGCAGAAGAGAACCGATTCCGATCGAGGATTTTATCAGTCCCATCCGCTCGGTTCCAGCCTCCGTTACGCCCAGATGCAACGGGTAGTCGCAGCTTTGCGCGGCCAGCTCATAGGCCTGAATCATTTTGTTCACATTGGAGGATTTAATCGATAGAACAATATCATGAAAATCATATTTTTCCAGCAGCGAAGCGTGGTACAGTGCGCTTTCCACAAGCGCCTGCGGTGTTGGGCTGCCGTATTTTTCCAGAATTTCTTTTTCCAGCGAACCGGAATTCACTCCGATCCGGATAGGGATATTCTTCCGGCGGCAGGCGTCCGCCACCGCCTTTACATGGTCGTCGGAACCGATATTTCCGGGATTGATTCTGATTTTGTCAATTCCCGCCTCCACTGCTTCCAGCGCCAGGTGATAGTCAAAATGAATATCCGCGACAAGCGGAACCTGTACGGCGTTTTTGATCGCCGGAATCAGCCGGATCGCGTCCCTGTTCGGAATCGCGGCACGGATGATATCGCACCCTACCTGTTCCAGCTCCACCGCCTGACGGACACTTCCGTCGATATCCGTGGAAGGAATATTGAGCATGGATTGCACGGATATCTTGGAACCACCGCCAATTGTCACCTTCCCGGCATGAACCGTCCTTGATTTTCGCATTATGAACCCAACCCCTTGCCGGTAATCAGCCTGATAATATCGTTGAAAGTAATAATCACCATCAACCCCATCAACAGGCAGAATCCAGCCGTGTTTACCCAGCCCTCGTATTTCGGGTTGATCGGCTTGCGGAAAATCGCTTCCACGATCAGGAACAGCAGCCTGCCCCCGTCCAGCGCCGGCAGCGGAAGCAGATTCACGACGCCAAGGTTGACGGTAATGACCATCATCATCATCAAAATATTGTTCAGGGCGGCGATAAAATTCTGCTGCAGGCCGATCGAAGCCGCCTGCCCTATGGCATTTGCCGCGCCGACGGGACCCGCGACATCATTGAACCCGAATTTACCCGTGACAAGTCCGACCAGACTGTACCAGACCATTCGCACAGTGGAAACCGTGTCCTGCGCGGATTTAGCAATCAGGGTGCCGGGATTTTTTTCAATCGGCTGCACATAAAAGTCAAGAGTGAGGATTTGCTTCCCGTCCGACTCCTTCGTGTTAAACCGTATATCATCAAAGTTCAGCAGCTTGCCGCCACGGGAAACCTGAATATCCGTCTTCATCGGGTCCGCCATTGCGAGAGCAAAGCTCAAATCGCGGTCCCCGTTTATTTTGTAGCCATTGATGCTTTTAAAAACATCGCCAACCTGCAGCCCGGCTGCCTGCAGAGCCGACTGATCGGTAAATTTCGAGATGGTCGTGGATGAAAACGCGGGCTGCTGGCCTAAAAGAATCATCATAATGACAAGGCCCAGGATGATATTCATCACGGCGCCCATCACAACCACCAGCATCCGTTTCCAAACCGGCCTGTTGTTAAAGGCACGGTCGTCCGGGCTGTCCTCATCTTCGCCTTCCATCGCGCAGAAGCCGCCGATCGGAAATGCGCGCAGGGAATATTCCGTTTCCCCTCTTGTGAAATGAAACAGCTTCGGCCCCATGCCGATCGCAAATTCATTGACACGAACGCCGGAAAGCTTCGCTGTGAAAAAATGCCCGAATTCGTGGATAAAAATAATAAAGCTAAAAAGAAGAATCGCTATAATCACCAATATTGCTTTTGTAATCATGATCACCTCATCATCAGCCGACCGCGCCGAAAACATAATCCCGCGCATTGCGGTCGGCATTCAAAATATCTTCAACAGACGAAACTGTTTGAACATCCGGCTGATTTTCCATTGCACGGCGGACCAGTTCCCCAATCCTGAGAAAAGAAATCCGGCCGTCCAGAAACAGCTTTACCGCGACCTCATTTGCCCCGTTTGCCGCCGCGGGGGCAAGCCCGCCGCGCTCATTTGCTTTTTTGCATGCCTCAAGGCAGGAGAAAGTCTGTAAATCGGGCTCAAAAAAGGTCAGTTTACCGTAATCCGTCAAGCTCAGCTGCCCAACCGGCGAAGGAAACCTCTGCGGCCAGGTAATTGCATACTGAATGGGAATTCTCATATCCGGCAGTCCCAGCTGCGCAATGACGGAATTATCTTCATATTCAATCATGGAATGAACGACGCTTTCCCGATGGACGACCACGGAAATTTTGGAGGCCGGCATATTAAACAGCCAGGACGCTTCTATAATTTCCAATCCTTTATTCATCATGGTAGCGGAGTCGATCGTAACCTTGGTACCCATATTCCAGTTCGGATGCCTGAGTGCCTGCTGCGGCGTTACATGAATCAGCTGATCCCTGTTTTTCCCGAAAAACGGCCCGCCGGAAGCCGTAAGGATGATGCGCTTCAGTGCTTTTTTCTCCGCGCAGCCCTGCAAACATTGAAATACAGCCGAATGCTCGCTGTCAACCGGAAGGATTTTTACCGAATTCTTTTTGGCCGCCTCCATCACAAGGGAGCCCCCGGCGACCAGTGTTTCCTTATTGGCGAGCGCCACGTCCTTTCCCGCTCCGATCGCGGTCAGGGTGGGTACCAGCCCAACCATGCCGACGACGGAATTCAGGATCAAATCGGCGCTTTCCATCGCCGCGGCCTCGCACAGGCCGTCCATACCGGCCACAACCCGGACGGGAGTGTCCGCTACGGCAATTTTCAGTTTTTTCGCCGCGGACTCATCAAACATCACAGCCAGTTCGGGTTTAAATTCTCTGATCTGCTGCTCTAAAAGCGCCGTATTGGCATTGGCTGCCAAAGCGCATACCTTCAAATCTAAACCGCGTACAACGTCAAGCGCCTGCGTGCCGATGGAACCGGTCGAACCAAGAATCGAAAGACATCTTTTCATTATTATTCACCATTTTGCTGTTTTATTGCATCTGGGCCGACATTTATTGAAAGACAAGCGGCATAAACTGGACAAGCAAATACACAAACGGCGCTTCAAAAATCACGCTGTCAAAGCGGTCCAGAATCCCGCCGTGCCCCGGAATGATTTCCCCAAAGTCCTTGATATGGCAGCTGCGCTTGATGAGCGAAAAGCTGAGGTCGCCTAGAATAGACATAATCGTTCCGAAAAATCCGATGACAACCAGCGTCAGGTAGGATATTTCGACGCTGTAAGCGTAGTAAACCGCGTGGAAGATATATCCGAAAACGATCATGGCGATAATGTTCAGAGCAAAACCACCGATAACGCCCTCCACCGTCTTTTTCGGGCTGATATCCGGACACAATTTATGTTTTCCCCAAAGGCTGCCGGCAAAAAACGCTCCGGTATCCGCTATCCAAGCGGAAAAAATCGCAATAATCACATAAAACATGCCGTGCTTCCCGCCAAGGTTCCGTAAACTGATCAGCGTTTCAAGGGCCGTCGGAATCATCAGCGACATACTGTAGATAACGCCCACCTCACGGAAGGTAAGCGCCTTATGATAAAGGATCAGCGCCCCGAATATGACGACCGTGTATAGAAAATAGGCGGCCTGCTGCAGTATATCCACCTGCGGCAGCGGAGCGATCGCCTGAATCATCGGGATTACCGCGGAAAAAACCAGACTTGGAATCAGCAGGACAAAATTTTTGGACAATCCCAAAGCGGAAATAATTTCGAAAACAGCCAAACCCGAAATCAACGCAATCGCAATGTTCAAAGCTGCCGGAATGGTGCTGTTAAATACTACAATCGCGGCCAAAAAAAGAACAAGAGATACTCCTGAAGCAACCCTTTCTTTCAATTAAACCCCTCCAAAGCGCCTGTTACGGCTCGCGTATTCGTTTAATGCGCGATCTAAATCCCTTGGCTTAAAGTCAGGCCACAAAATATCCATGACAACGTATTCGGCGTAAGCCGACTGCCACAGTAAAAAATTCGAGATACGGCTTTCCCCGCTCGGCCGGATGATCAGGTCCGGGTCGGGTTGTCCGCCGGTGTAAAGCCGTTCCGAGATGGAAGTTTCACTGATCTGTTCGGGGGACAGCTTTCCTTTTTGTACATCCTCGGCAAGCGTTCTGGCCGCGTGCACGATTTCCGCGCGGCCGCCGTAATTCATGGCAATGTTCAGAACCATGCCGGTGCGCTTCTCCGAAACCTTCTCCGTTTCCTGAATCAGTTTCTGCAGCTCCGGCGGAAAAACCGACACATCCCCGATAAAACGTACTTTGATGTTCTCATTTAAAAAATCACGCAGAGCATCTTCAAGATACTGCTTGAACAGCTTCATTAAAGCCCCGATTTCCTCTTTTGGACGCCGCCAATTCTCCGTTGAAAAAGCATATACTGTAAGATACTCAATTCCAATCGAACTGCAGTAGCGCGTGATTGTCTTGAAGACAGCCGCTCCTACGGTATGGCCGGCGGAACGCGGGAGCCCGCGCTTTTTAGCCCACCGGCCATTTCCGTCCATAATGATCCCCAGATGCTTTGGAAGATACTGTTGTTCCATTTTCTTACCTATATTTCCATAATTTCCTTTTGCTTTTTTTCAAATACGCCGTCTACCTGTTTGCAATATTTATCGGTTAAATCCTGCGTTTTCTTTTCCGCCTGTTTCAGCTCGTCTTCCGTGAGCTCCGAATTTTTCTTCATGCCTTTGAGCTTTTCCATCGCGTCGCGGCGCATATTGCGGATCGCGATTTTGCGCTCCTCGGCCATTTTGCTGATTTCCTTCACCAGGTCGCGGCGCCTTTCCTCCGTAAGCGGAGGGAATGTGATCCGGATGATCTTTCCGTCGCTTTGGGGATTGATGCCGATGTCCGAGGTCTGAATGGCCTTTTCGATGGCACGGCATACGGAAATATCCCAGGGCTGAATGGTCAGAATCCGCGCTTCGCTTACCGCCACCGCCGCAAGCTGGTTAATGGCAGTCGGCGTGCCGTAATAATCGACTTTCACTTTATCCAGCACCGCCGGGTTTGCCCTGCCCGCCCTGATGGACGCAAAATCATCCGAAAGAGCGCTGACACATTTCTTCATTTGGTCCTCTGCGTGTTCCAATACTTCTTTCATCATTAGTCCTCCTTCACAAGTGTTCCGATCGATTCCCCGCAAACGGCTTTGATAATATTATCCGGCTCGCCGATGCTGAAAACAAGAATCGGAATTTTATTATCTTTGCATAGTGAAGCAGCCGTGCTGTCCATCACCTGCAGGTTTCGGTTGAGTACTTCCATAAAGGACAGGGTGTCAAATTTTACGGCGTCCGGATTCTTTTTGGGATCGCTGTCATAAACGCCGTCAACCATGGTGGCCTTTAAAATAATATCTGCGTCAATTTCGGCTGCCCGCAGCGCTGCCGCCGTGTCGGTTGAGAAAAACGGGTTTCCGGTACCGCAGCCAAATACAACGACTCTTCCCTTTTCCAGATGCCGTACGGCGCGGTTGCGGATGTACGGTTCGGCAATTTGCTGCATCGCAATCGCGGTCTGCACACGGACCTGAACACCGAGCTGTTCCAACGCGTCGGCAACGCCCAGCGCGTTGATAGTGGTGGCGAGCATCCCCATATGATCCGCGCGGGTTCTGTCCATTTTTCCGCTACTGCGGCCGCGCCAGAAATTGCCGCCGCCAACAACGATCCCGATCTGAACCCCCATATCCGCACATTTTTTGATCGGTCCGCAGATTTTCAGCACCGTATCAAAATCAATTCCGTGGGTCTCGCTGCCCGCGAGAGATTCGCCGCTCAGCTTGAGAAGAATTCTGTTATATTTAGGTTGCAAATAAAACACCCCTGTTTTCATTTTATATTATTCTACAATAAGCATTGTGTAAAGTAAAGGCTTTCATAACTAAATATAGTTATTATTGTCAAGTTTTATAATTTAGAAACATTTCTCCGAAAGCGGTAACAGCAGGAAGGCATAAAAATAGCGCAGGATTGTTTTCCTGCGCTATTCCTCAGTGAATTCTTACTTAACCATGCTGGCGATTTCTTCTGCAAAATTATCTTCGCGCTTTTCAATGCCTTCGCCCTTTTCAAAACGGACATAATCTACAATCGAAATGGAGGCGCCAAGCTCTTTTGCGGTAGCCTCCGTGTACTGCTGCACGGAAAGATCGCCGTCTTTGACATAGGCCTGATCCAAAAGGCAGATTTCCTTAAAGAACTTCCCAAGTCTGCCGGTAACAATCTTATCAGCAATTGCAGCAGGTTTGCCATCGTTGATAATCTGCTCTTTCAGAATGGTCTTCTCGTGTTCAACAACATCGGCGGGAACCGATTTCTGGTCGAGGTACTGCGGGCTGATGGCCGCAATCTGCATGGCGATATTCTTTGCGTAGTCCTTAAACTCTTCCTTGGCCGCAATTTCTGCGGAAGTATCGAATTTAACGAGAACGCCGATTTTTCCGGCTGCATGAATATAGGCTGCAACCACGCCTTCAAAACGCTTGAAACGACGAATCTTAATGTTCTCGCCGATGGTCAGGATCTTATCCTTGAGCAGCGCGTCGACAGTCTGATCCGAACCGCTTGCCTTGCACTGAAGCAAAGCCTCCACATCGGCAGGATTGGACTCGATAACCGTATCCGCACAGACCTTCACGAAGTGCTGGAAATCCGCATTCTTCGCAACAAAGTCGGTCTCGGCGTTGACCTCGATGTCCACACCGACGGTTTCTTCCTCATTCAGGCACGCAAAAGCAACGCCCTCGGCTGCAATACGGCCCGCCTTCTTCGTAGCGGCCGCAAGGCCTTTCTCTCTTAAAAAGTCGATCGCGGCATCCATATCTCCGTTGGATGCTTCCAGTGCTTTTTTGCAGTCCATCATCCCGCAGCCGGTCTTCTCACGAAGCGCTGCAACATCTTTAGCTGTAAAAGCCATTCTATTTCCTCCGCTCTTAATATTCGTTTTATTTAGTATTTGCGCATATCACCGATTATTCCGCGGCTTCTGCTTCATTCACTTTTGCTTCTTCCGCTTCGGCGGCAACGGCGCCCATCTGGCCTTCCTTGCCTTCGACGATCGCGTTTGCAACGGTTGCGGAAATCAGCTTGACGGCACGAATCGCGTCGTCGTTGCCGGGAATAACATAATCGATTTCATCCGGGTCACAGTTGGTGTCGACAATCGCGACAATCGGGATGCCGAGCTTTTTGGCTTCCGCTACGGCGATTCTCTCTTTGCGCGGGTCAACAATAAACAGTGCGCCGGGAATTTGTTTCATATCCTTGATGCCGCCCAGGAATTTCTCGAGCTTTTCAATCTCAAGGCGAAGCTTAATGACTTCTTTTTTCGGCAGAAGATCAAAGGTACCGTCTTCTTCCATGGCCTTGAGCTGGTTCAAACGGTCGATTCTGCGGCGGATCGTACGGAAGTTGGTCAGCATGCCGCCCAACCAGCGCGCGTTGACAAAATAAGCGCCTGCGCGTTCCGCTTCGTCCTTCACGGAATCCTGAGCCTGCTTTTTGGTGCCGACAAACAGTACGGATTTGCCTTCAGCGGAAAGGCTGCGGACAAAGCTGTAAGCGTCTTCCAGCTTCTTGACGGTTTTCTGCAGGTCGATGATGTAGATGCCGTTGCGTTCCGTAAAGATATACGGAGCCATCTTCGGGTTCCATCTTCTGGTCTGGTGACCGAAGTGAACGCCGGCCTCCAAAAGTTGTTTCATTGATACTACTGACATAATAATCCTCCTTGGTTTTTCCTCCGTCCCGCTTAAACAGACGCAACACCCGAAAGCCGGGCACCAAATCGTCATAGCAGAGACGTGTGTTTTTTTATTGCGTCGATAATTATAGCATATAAAAGAATAAAATTCAAGACTCTTTCAGTTGCCAAAGAATCCTCCAAACCCGCGCCCTCTTTTTTTCGTTCGGCAATAGTTATTATACGTTACTAAAATAGTATCGTCCCCTATTACTTGAATATCCTGCCATTTAATAATAATATCGTCCTCCCTGCCCAGCAGTCCGAAGCAGCGCAGGCGGCCGTAAATTACAATGGCAATCACTCTGGCGTCCGCGGTGTCTATTTCCACATCACAGACACATCCTATCCGGGTCCCGTCCTTTACATTAATGACTTCTTTATGGCGCATATCAATGATCCGGCAATTCACGCTCCCACCTCCCCTACAGATATATGCCGAACTTTGTTATATAATTAATTAATTGATTAATCAAAAAGAAAATGGTATAATTATCCGAGAAAAAATCAGGAGGCTATTATGAATATTTGGCATGATATCTCACCAAAAAGAATTAAGACAGAAGACTTTTGTGCCGTTATAGAAATTCCAAAGGGCTGTAAAATCAAATATGAGCTCGACAAGGAAACCGGTTTGCTGCTGATGGACCGTATTCTTTACACTTCCACTCATTATCCCGCGAACTACGGCTTTATTCCCCGCACTTACGCCAGCGATAATGACCCTCTTGACGTACTTGTCCTCTGTTCCGAGGATATCCGTCCGCTTTCCCTGGTACGTTGTTATGCCATCGGCGTGATTATTATGGTGGACAACGGGATGAAAGACGAAAAAATCATCGCGATTCCGTTTAACGACCCCACCTATAACGGCTACCGTGACATTAAAGAGCTGCCGAAACATATTTTTGACGAAATGTCCCATTTCTTTTCCGTTTATAAGCAGCTGGAAGGAAAAGTGACGGCGATCGACGAAGTCAAAGGACCCGAAGATGCCAAGGAAATCATTCAGAGCTCTATTGACAGCTACATCGAAAAATTCTGCAAATAATTCCCACCGATTCAAAATCCCCTGTGAAATTCACAGGGGATTTTTTGTGCCGCAATCTATCAAATAAACGTTATGACTGGAACAGATATAAAGTGCCGCCCTGACCGCCCATTTGACCGACATTGCTTGTATTGGAGCTATATTCGTTGGAATCCACCAACACCGCGTTTTCTTTTACATAAGATTCAATATCGGAACCGGAACTGCCGGAACTGCCGAAGCTTCCGCTCAGCAGGAAATAAGTGATTTTGCCTTCAGCGACAAGCGTTTTCAGCTTATCGACCGTAAGGGAATTGTCCGAACCCAGGAACCCTCCGTAAGCATAGCAGGGCAGCCCGGTATCAATGATGAACTGCGCTACGCTGCTGGAGCGCTGTGCGGTAACAAGGAAGCTGCCTTCTTTATAATTTTTCACCAGATAAGCTTCCAAAGAGGAGCTCTGCGAGCTGCCGTTGTCCGACGGCATACCGGTTCCGTTCCCCTGTCCGCTTTGCAGCAGCTCCGGACCGGCGTACGGCATTGTGGAATTCGTTACGCCCATGACCGGCGTAAGCGCCCAGTAAAAAGGAGCCGCCAGTGAGGACAGGACAAGCACCGCGAGGGAAACCGCGAGAACGCCGCGCTTATGTCTGACACAATAAACGGCGAACAGGAGGATTCCAACGCCCGCCGCGGCAAGCATAACGGGAAGCAGCCATGTCTTCAGTTCGGAATACCGCAAAACACAGACGATCTGCAGGGCAAGATTGAGAAGGAACGCAGCCAGCAGGAGCACGGGACGGAGATACTCCGTTTTTTTCTCCCGTCTGTGCTTCAGCCCGTTGTAGATGGTAACAATTCCGACGCCGCTCAGGACGGCAATGGCGGGCGCCATCATGCAGAGATAATACCGGTGATAGAATCCGGCAAAGCTGAAGAAAACCGCCATGGTAATCAGCCACAAAGACCAGAATACAAAAGCACCCTGACGCTCATTTTTTCTTCTGAAGTTCCATTTATTCACGCAGAGCAGCATGCTGCAAAGGGCGAACAGCAGGAACCAGGAACCTTGCCCGTATAAATTTGACGTCCACAGCCGCAGAGGGGACGCATTCCCGATTTCAGAGCCGCCCATCCCATTGGTACCCATATTGCGGCCGCCGTCCTGGCGGTCTCCGCGGCCGTCCGCACCGCCGTCAGGCATGTTCTGCCCGTTTTCGTAGGTACCATCGGACGTGCCCTGCCCATTCCCGTCTGCATTGCCACCTGGCATTCCCTGTCCGCTTCCATTCGTGTTACTGTCCGGCGCGCCCTGCCCGTAACCGTCGGGAGGCGTCCCGTTTCCGTCGTCATTCATCTGTGGTGCCGAACCGGAAGCATCCCTGTCGGATGAGCGGCTAAAGCCGCCTCCCGTTCCGCCGCCCATGCTTTGTCCGAACAGCCTTTCCGTGCCGTTATGGCCAAAAATCAGTTCGATCATGGAATTGCTGCTGGTGCTGTCCACGTAAGGCCGGTCTTCCGAGGGGTAAAATTCCACGGCAAGCACCCACGCGAAAGAGACTGCCAGAACAATGACCATGCTCAAAATCCCGGCAAGAATCCGTTTTCCAATTTTTTCTTTTGCAAAAAACAGATAAGTCAGGGCAACGGCGGGCAAAATCATGTATGCCTGCAGCATTTTAATATTAAAGCCCAAGCCGACAAACAGTGCCGCGAGAAACAGATATTTCCATCTTCCGCTGTCGATCGAGCGAAAGAGAAACCACGCCGCTGCCAGCAATACAAAAATCAGCTGCATATCCATCGTGTTGTTGCGCGATGCGACAACGACGACCGGGGTTATGGCAAAAATCAGGGCCGAAACAAGCCCGGCGGGCCGCCCGAAATACCGAGCGGTTAAAATGTAAATCATCACGGTGGAGGCCGCACCCGCCAAAGCCTGCGGGAGCAGCATGGCCCAGCCGTGATAGCCGAAAATAAGTACGGAAATCGCCTGCGTCCACAAGCCGAGCGGGGGCTTATCCACAGAAACCATTCCGGCGGGATCAAATGAAACAAAGAAGAAATTTTTAAAGCTCAGCGTCATGCTTTTTACACACGCCGCGTAATATTCGTTTCCGGTTCCGTAGTTGGAAATTGCGTAGAAGTTTAAGGTAAACGACAGCGCCGCAATCAAGATCAGCGCGGGGATATAAGGCTTTTTTCTGAACTTCACAATGATGTGCTGCATAGAAGGTCCTCCGATTCCTTGCAATCTATTACAGCGCCCAGTATAATTGCTGATTGTGAAGTTGACGTGACGGGAAAGAAAACAACAGCTAAATGTCTTTCTTGATCTTATCCAGCGCGGCCTTTTCCAGCCTGGAAACCTGCGCCTGACTGATTCCGATCTCCGAAGCAACCTCCATCTGTGTTTTTCCCTGGAAAAAGCGCATGGAAAGAATCCGCTTTTCTCTGCTGTTCAAATCGCGGATCGCTTCCTTCAGCGCGATTTCGTCCAGCCAGTTGGAATCGTCGTTGTTGTCGCCTACCTGATCCATCACATAAATGGTGTCGCCGCCGTCTGAAAAAACCGGCTCAAAAAGCGAAACCGGTTCTACAATGGATTCGAGCGCAAGTACCACATCCTCCCGCGGCAGGTTTAATTCTTTTGCTATTTCATCGATGCTCGGCTCGCGGTTGTTTTCCGCCGTCATTCTTTCTTTCGCCTGCATGGCCTTATACGCGGTGTCACGCAGCGACCGGCTGACGCGTATGGAATTGTTATCCCTCAGATAGCGCCGGATCTCCCCAATAATCATAGGCACCCCATAGGTGCTGAAACGGACTCCCTGATTGATGTCAAAGTGGTCGATCGCCTTGATCAGGCCGATGCAGCCCACCTGAAAAAGATCGTCAAGATTTTCCCCGCGGTTTGTAAAGCGCTGAATGACGCTTAAAACAAGACGCAGGTTTCCGTTAATGAGTTCGTCGCGGGCTTTCATATCCCCTTCTTTTACCCGACGCAACAGCTGCATTTTTTCTTTTTCGGTAAGTACTTTTAATTTCGAAGTATTGACTCCGCAGATTTCGACTTTATTGTACTGCATGCCGTTCCCTCATTTCCATGGAATAACTTACTACCATTATTACCATGGGCGGGGTGATTCATGCGGAGCCGGCAGTAAAAATATTATGGGGAAAGGGAATTGCTTTTCCGTTATAAAGTCGTATATACTATAATCAATCAGTATCCTGTAAAAACAGGAAATAAGAGCAAGCGAGGCGGAGCCATGCAAATTCAGATACCGCCGCAGGTTGAAACGGTTCTTCAAAAACTGACGGCTTCCGGCTTTGAGGCCTATGTTGTCGGCGGCTGTGTGCGGGATTCCATCCTCGGGCTGGAGCCGAACGACTGGGATGTGACCACCTCCGCCCCGCCAGAGGAAACGGAACGCATTTTCAGCAGCTATCCGTGCGTAAAAACCGGAATTCAGCACGGAACCCTTACAGTGCTGATCGATCATCGGCCCGTGGAAGTGACCACCTTCCGGGTGGACGGACAATATTCCGACAACCGGCATCCGGACAGCGTCCGCTTTACCCGCAGCTTAAAGGACGATTTATCGCGCAGGGATTTTACCGTCAACGCTCTGGCCTATTCCCACGCCGACGGCGTAATCGACGGCTTTGGCGGGAGGGATGACCTGAAAAACCGAATCATCCGGTGCGTCGGAACCCCCGGCCTGCGTTTTCAGGAGGACGGGCTTAGAATTTTGCGGGCGCTTCGCTTTTCCTCCGTACTTGGATTTTCCCCGGAGCCAAACACCTCGGCCGCCATCCTGTCCAATTGCGGGCTGCTCAAACAAATCGCCCGGGAGCGCGTTCAGTCGGAGCTGACCAGGCTCCTTTGCGGAAATCCGTCTGAGGTGCTTCGAAAATACCGCGCCGTGCTGGAGCAGATCATCCCGGAATTTTGCTTCATGACCGAATTGGACGAATGGGAACATACGCTGAAAGCTGTTTCAACGGTGGAAGCAACGCCCGTTTTACGGCTGGCTATGCTTTTATATCATATCCGACAATCTGCCCCGTCTGAACAAAACCGAAGTGAAAAAGAATCCTTTGACGGTTCCTGCAGCCAAAACGCCGAAGCTGTCAAGGCAATTCTTTTACGGCTCCGGTATGACAGCGATACGGTGAAAACTGTTTCCGAACTTACGGCGCTTCAACGGCTTCCTCTTCCCGCAGATGAAAGAAGCCTGCTGAAGCTTCTCCATCAGCACGGCAAAAAAACGCTAAGTTTGCTTTTCAAAGTGCGGGACGCGGATTTACGGGCGCAAAACCCGCCCGATACCCATGGACTGGAAGAACTGAAAAAAGCGGAAGCGATATTCCAAAGCATTTTCACACGGAAATTATGCTACTCTCTGAAGGATCTACAGATCAAAGGCTCGGATTTATTATCGATCGGCATTCCTGAAGGGAGCGAAATCGGCAGGATGCTTTCCCTGCTCTTAAGCGCGGTGATGGACGGCAAATGTTTAAACCGGCGGGAAACACTTCTGAAATACGCATTACAGTTAAAGGAAGAATATCATGACGGAAACAGTTGAGCATACCTTTGGACCTGTTTATGATGAAAACTCAAGAATATTGATTTTAGGAACGATCCCTTCGCCGAAATCCCGCGAATACGGGTTTTACTACTCCCACCCGCAGAACCGGTTCTGGCGAATCGTATCGGATTTATACGGCCAGAAGCTTCCGGAAGGAAACGCGGAAAAAACGGAATTTCTGCTGAGAAACCGCATTGCGCTTTGGGATGTCCTCAAAAGCTGCAAAATCTCCGGGGCGGACGACGGCAGTATCCGGGACCCGGTCGCAAACGACATCGGGGCCTTATTAAAAGAAACCGATATCCGCGCAGTATTTACCACGGGAACAAAGGCCGCCGCTCTCTACCACAGGTTTTGTGAAAAAAGCACGGGGTGTCCGGCTTTTGCGCTGCCTTCGACAAGCCCGGCCAACTGCCGTCACTACAATTATGAAAGCCTGAGAGAAGCCTACCGGGTGATTTTGAAATACACAATGGAATAAAGAAGCGTCGAAAAAGACGGGCATCACGATGCCCGCCTTTTTCAGCTTACGCGCTCCAGGTCCTTTTTCAGCCTTTCAATAATGCGTTTTTCCAGGCGCGATATGTATGACTGTGAAATGCCAAGGGTGTCGGCTACTTCCTTCTGCGTATGCTCTTTCGTGTTGTTCAGGCCAAAACGGAGCTGCATGATTTCCCGCTCCCGCGGAGCGAGATGCGATACGGCGGTCAGCAAAAGATTCCGCTCTACCTCCTGTTCAATGTTGCGGTTGACGGTATCCTGGTCGCTGCCCAGAATATCGGAAAGCAAAAGCTCGTTTCCGTCCCAGTCCACATTTAACGGATCGTCGATAGAGACTTCATTTTTTAACTGGGAGCTTTTGCGGAGGTACATCAGAATTTCGTTTTCAATACAGCGGGACGCATAGGTTGCCAGTTTAATGTTGCGCTCGGGGCAAAAAGTGTTGACTGCTTTAATCAGCCCAATCGTTCCGATCGAGATCAAATCCTCCACCCCGGCGCTGCTCGATTCAAACTTTTTTGCGATGTACACAACAAGCCTGAGGTTGTGGGTAATCAGCGGTTCCCTCGCGTTCGGAACATTGTTCAGAATGTTCGTCATCACCTTTTCCTCTTCCTTCTTCGTCAGCGGCGGAGGAAGAGTCTCGGGCCCGTTAATATAGTGTACATGCCCGTTTAGACCTAATCGCAGCCATAATAATGACAGCTTATTTCCCATTTCCCTTATCAGCTTATTCATTCCCATTTTCACTCTTTCCCTTTTGCCGCTGCCGCCGCGGCTGAGAAACGCGCCTGCCTACGGCCAAATTTAGGCTGACGTTTTTTGCAGTAAATCCGGATTTAAGAGCGCGCTGAACGCTCCAAGCTTCGATTTGGTTACCGCTATGTATACCTCGTGTACTTCAATCTTCTCTCTTCCTGTCATGACTGTCAGTTTATCCGGTTTAAACGCCGGAAGAAGCCCTTCTCCGGAAACCGCCTGAAACGGCACCAGCCGGATTTTCCCGCTTTCGTGCTGCGGGGCGATTCCGTCGAGACAATCTTCACAGACAACGGCGACCGGCGCGTTTGAAAACGGCTCGGTCAGCGTGTTTCCGGTATCCACCTTTGCGGCACAGGAAACCGACTTTCCGTTAAAATCGATCTGAATCCGGCAGAAAAGGTCTTCCGGAGCCTGACGGCCCGTAATACGGTGGATCAGACGTATGATAAAATAGCACACGATTGTCAGAATAATCAGAAGAAGCGGTGAAACATTGAAATAAACCACCGAATTTTTGATGATGAGCCCCTGCGGAGCGATAAAATACCACAGCGCCAGCATGAATCCTGCAAAGGCAAAGCTCATGATATAAAAGGCGGCCAGTTCTCTCAGAAACTGCTTGATTCCGTAATAGGGATACGCAAATAAAACAATCACTCCTGACACGGCCAGCTTAAAAGCCAAGGATAAAAAAAGATTGGTTTCGGGCAGCAGAATAGAAAGAGAAGCGGCCGCACCCAGGGCCGCAGCTGCAACCATTCTGAAACGTTTCACCGGCAGCGAAAGAAATTTTGAAACGGCAAGCAGCAAAAAATAATTGATAAATAAGTTGATACCGACCAGTACGTCTATGTAAATCGTCTGCTTCAAAGAGATCCCTCCCTGCGCTAAAAATAATTATACCGGTGCAGGGTCAAACATTGTGTCAGAAATTGTATCCGATTCAGAATTAAAATTGTATGTTTACAATAAAAAAACGCCGGTCCTCACAAGAACCGGCGTTGCGTTTTATTTGATTCACATTTTCGTACTTCTGTTTTTCTTGCTGGGTTTTCTGCTATTCCTTTGCGAGAAAACCATTTCTCTTTTTTATTTTATTTTTATGGTTTTTACGGCCAATAGAAATGTACATATTTTTATTGATTTCAGGCAACTCTATGTAGCCTCGCGTTCCTCTTCGTCAAGATCAAGGCCAAAGCTGATAGATAGAGCCTGATTGACCTGTGTCATTGCCGTATTATCAAGGCGCCCCATGCGCTCTTTCAATCTGTGTTTGTCGATTGTACGAACCTGTTCAAGCAGGACAACGGAATCCTTTGCGAGTCCGGTGGTCTGGGCATTAAGCATAATATGCGTTGGAAGGTTTGCTTTTGCTCGCTGGCTGGTTATTGCCGCGGCAATCACGGTCGGACTGAACCGGTTTCCAACATCATTCTGAACAATCAGCACAGGTCGGACGCCGCCCTGCTCAGAACCAACAACCGGGCTTAGGTCGGCATAATAAATATCGCCTCTTCTAATGTTCACATTTTTCACGCTCCGAATAATTTATGATATAGGGTCTGCGATTATTGTTGACATTCTCCAGACGATTTATTCGCATGCAGTCCCTAACACATAATATTATTTAGACGCGGGGGTTGACATAAAATTAAATAGAAAAAAGGGTGCAACCGCTGTCACACCCTTATTATGTATCGTCGCGCATCTGCGCTTTCAGTTTTTTTTGAGGAATGGAAATGGTTTGAATCTGCCCTGTACTTCTGTCGGCGGTCATTGTGAAATCAATGCCCTCCACAGTGCCGGAAAATTCATCCCCATGCGTTCTGGTAAGCGAACCGTCTTTCTCTGCATAGTCCAGAACCTGCAGTAAAACGACCGCAAAAGAGGTGTCCGGCAAAACGCACTCATCGCTTTTGGCGGAAAGTCCGCTGTAGGAAACAGAAAATCCTTCGCCGCTCCAATCGTAGGTCAGGCCGTTCATGTCCCCGGAAAGGAACTGCACGTTCGCCCTTCCGGGCGCGTCGCGGCTCAATGCGCATTGTATTTTTTCGCCGTTGTAATCAATATCGGCCGTGCAGTGAAAACAGAAAACGATATCCTCTGCTTTTATTTCCTGCGCCGCACAGGCAGAAAAAGAGAAAACCAGAAAAAAAGAAAACAGGCATATCGCTGTCCGGCGCATAGCTTTCCACTCTCCGCACAAAAAATACGGTTTTACCGCTCAAGCTCCAGAAACAGCCCCGGAAGCATACCGATCATGTCCGTCGGCAGCATGGCGCACTGGGAAAACGCTTTCGCACAGCGATCCCCCGCCTCACCGTGAAGATACACCGCGCCGGCCGCCGCCGCCGCAGGGTCAATCCCCTGTGCAATAAAGGAAGCCGCCATTCCCGCCAGAACATCCCCGCTGCCTCCCTTTGCCATTCCGGGATTTCCCGTTGGATTAAGATGTACCGTTCCGTTCGGCTCCGCAATCAATGTTCCGGCGCCCTTGAGCACGAGGATGACATGGTACTTTTCCGCAAAGCTCCGGGCATATTCAAACCGGTGGGCCTGCACATCCTTTACGGTGGTCTTCATCAGACGGGCCATCTCCCCGGGATGGGGAGTCAGCACAACAGGAACGCGGGCTGTTTCTAATACATTTATATTCTCCGCAAGGATGTTTATGCCATCTGCGTCAATAATGAGGGGAACCTGAGAATTGGAAACGAGACCGCATACGATCCGCGTCATCTCTTCCCCGCGCCCCAGCCCGCAGCCGATCAGGCACGCGCTTGCTTTGGACAGGGCATCCTCCAGCGCCTTATGTCCGGAGGGAAGCATCGTTCCGTCCGGCGCATAGTCAAGCAGGGTGAAAACCGGCTCCACAATCTGGGAAGCGACGATCGGGTAAATCGTACGGGGAAGCGCCGCATCCACAATACCGGCCCCGCAGCGAACAGCCGCCTTTGCGCTCATTACCGCCGCTCCTGCCATTCCGTCGCTGCCGCAGAGACACAGCAGCCTGCCGTAATTCCCTTTATTGCTGAGCGGGTCCCGCGGCCCCAGCAGAGATTGTGCCGCCGAAAGCTCCGTCACCTCAAACGTCGACTTCTGGCTTCCGATGAGATCCGCGCCGATACCGATCGGCGCCACGGTCACCTGTCCGCAGTAATCCTGCGCGGGCTGAATCAGATGTCCGTTTTTCAGGGTGGAAAAGGAAACCGTATAGTCCGCCCGGATGCATTCCCCGTCCACCGCCCCGGAATCGCAGCCGGCCCCGCTGGGGATATCCAGGGAAACCACCACCGCGGCGGAATTTTGCACCGCGTGAAAAACCGGAAGGATTTCTTCCGGAACACGGCCGTGAAATCCGGTCCCGTAAATGGCGTCGATGATGAAGTCGGCAGAGGCAATGACGGTTTCCGCCCTTCCGTTTTCCTCACCGTCCAGAATTTTTACCGTTGTATCCTTCAGACGCAAAAATAAGGTCTTTGCAAGGTCTGTGCGTGGAAGGCCGTCGGTCATCACCACGGTAACCGGCACGCCGAGCTCAAACAGCTTACGCGCCATCACATAGCCGTCCCCACCGTTATTCCCTTTCCCGCAGAGAATCACGACTTTCCGTCCGGACAGGCTGAATTTTTTCCGCAGAAAGCGGACGGCCGCGGCACCGGCGTTTTCCATCAGCTCCAAGTAGCTGATCCCGGAGTCGACGGCTTTTTTTTCAAGCTCTTTGCTCTGCTCACAATTTAATACCTTCATTTTCAGGCTCCTCCCCGATCACAACCGCCGAAGCGTATTCTTTTGTATGGGTCACACTGACCTGGAGAACAATTTTTCTTTTCTGCACGATTTTCAGCGCGCTGCCGCGCAATTGAAAATACGGCCTGCCATTTTCCTCTCTTAACAGCTCCACCTCGCCGAGCGAAAATCCGCGCATCCCCGTGCCCAGCGCTTTGGAAAAGGCTTCTTTTGCGCTGAAGCTGGCGGCGACGCTCTGAACGGGAAATCCGCGCAATTCAAGCTGAGCGTACTCGGCGGGGCCAAGTATCCTCAGTAAAAAGCGCGGATTCTCCATGGATTTTTTAATTCTTTTTATTTCAACTAAATCAATTCCTGCCAAAAGCATTGACTGCTACCTGCCTTGAAAGAAATGGTTTGATCGCAGCCAGGACTTTTTCGCTCGGGCTGAACAGCACCAGGATCCTCCCCTTTTGGGGATGGCGCGCCGCAAGGTACCAGGCGTCCCTGCCGTTTTCATATTCCGAAGCGTTGAACCTGGCCGAATAGGACTGCTTTTGATGATCTTCCTTCTGGTACCTGCCCAGAGCTTCAATGTCGTGCGCATCAACGGAAATCACTTTTTTTCTGCTCCGGCGGCTGATGATTTTATCGATCGTAATATCACTGTTGGTCACGCTGTATTCGTATTCCAGGCTGCGCGAAGAAATCAGATAGTAATCCAGAGCAAAAACACCAACCATAGCCGGCAATAAAAGCATGGGTATGTACACCGCCAAAAGCGCAAGAATCAGGCAGCTTGCCGCGAGGACCCCGGCAAATACGAACCAATCGCTTTTCCCCATTCTTTTTCTGATCATTTGTTCAACAAAAATATCCATTTTCAATCTCTCCAACCGAATGCTGATTTATGGGATATTGTAACATATCGGTTTGTGCATTACAAGGGATTGCGCCCCCCGCATCGGAATTGTTGACGGATTCCTTATCACATTCCCCAGATTTGTATGGCATATTCCCTGACCGCCCTGTCGCTCGAAAATTTTCCGGCGCCGGCTGTGTTCAAAAAGCCTTTGCGGGAAAATGCCAGCCGGTCGCTGTAATCGGAAATTGCCCGCAGCCTTGTTTCACTGTATGAGAGCAAATCATACAGGACAAAGTAATGGTCCGGCTTATGCCAGCTGGCTCCGTCAAGCAGGGAATGGTACAGCTCCCGGAACATTCCGGTACCTCCGTCGTCAAACATGCCGTTGACAAGAGTATCCACCGCCGCCCGTACCCTTTCGTTCTGCTCATAAATCGTTCTCGGGTTGTAGGAGTCCGCAATTTTTTCAAGCTCCTCCACACGCGCTCCGAAAATATAATTGTTTTCTTCCCCCGCCTGCCGGATGATCTCCACGTTCGCTCCGTCCAGCGTTCCAAGCGTTACCGCTCCGTTGAGCATCAGCTTCATGTTGCTCGTACCGGAGGCCTCCGTCCCCGCTGTCGAGATCTGTTCGGAAATATCGGCGGCAGGCATGATTTTTTCCGCATAGGACACATTGTAATTGGAAACAAAAACGACTTTCATCAAACGGTTGACGTCCGGGTCATTATTGATTTTATTGGCAATTTCATTGATGAATTTAATAATTCCCTTTGCTCTGAGATACCCGGGGGCCGCTTTGCCGCCGAACAGAAAAGCTGTTGGGTTAAAATTCTTAATTCTTCCGTCCTTTATGCCGAAATATAAATCAAGAATGGAAAAAGCGTTTAAGAGCTGACGTTTATATTCGTGCAGCCGTTTCACCTGAACGTCAAAAATAAATTCGGGATTCAGTCTGATTCCGTCGTGCTTTTCAATATAGTCGGAAAGCTGCTGCTTTTTTATCTGTTTGATTTGCGCAAACTGGCGGATAACGTTATCGTCGTCCTTATATCGTTCCAGATTTCTGAGCTTTTCCAAATCCGTAACCCAGCCGCTGCCGATCTTGTCGGTGAGAAACCCGGAAAGCTCCATGTTTGAAAGCGCCATCCAGCGCCGCTGTGTGACTCCGTTGGTTTTACTGTTAAATCGCTTGGGGTAAATCTGATACCATTCTTTCAATACGGAGTTTTTCAGTATTTCCGTATGGATTTCCGCCACACCGTTCACGGAATGGGTAGCGAAAACGGCGAGCCGCGCCATATGAATCACCGAGTTTTCGTCAATAATCAGATACGGCTTCTGCGATTCCTCTGTCGTAATCCCCATACCGGACAGCTCTTTGAGCAGAGCTTTATTGATCATGACCACATACCGGTAGACGTTGGGGAGCACACTCTTGAACAGCTTTGCGTCCCATTTTTCCAGCGCTTCCGCCATAATGGTATGGTTGGTATAGGCAAACGTCTGTCTTGCGATTTTCAGCGCCTTGCCGAAGGACATCCCCTCCCTGGAGACCAGAAGCCGAATAAATTCGGGGATGGACACCACGGGATGCGTATCGTTCAGCTGGATCGCGTACTCCGCTGAAAAATGCGTGAAATCATTTCCGTATCTTTTTTTATAAGTTCTGATCAGGTCCTGCAGAGACGCGCTTGTGAAAAAATACTGCTGCTTCAGCCTGAGCTTTTTCCCTTTGTCCGTCGTGTCATTCGGGTACAGTACGCTGGAAATGGCTTCCGCGTCGTCCCTCTCCCGGACGGCAAGATCAAATTTCTGGTCGTTAAACAGCTGGAAATCAAACGGGACCACCGGCTCCGCCTGCCAAAGACACAGGGTGTTCACTGTGTTCGCTCCGTACCCGATGACGGGCGTGTCGTAGGGAACCGCATAGACCGTCTGGTTTTTGAACCTGACCTCCACTTTGTCCTCTTCTCTGCGCTGAGACCACGGGTCGCCGAACTGCTGCCAGGTGTCCACGGTCTCTTTCTGGAATCCGTTTTCAAAATACTGCCTGAAAAGGCCGTACCTGTACCGGATTCCGTAACCGTTCAGGGCGATCCCTTGTGTGGCGGCCGAATCCAGAAAGCAGGCGGCGAGCCTGCCAAGCCCTCCGTTTCCGAGCGCCGCGTCTTCGATCTCTTCAAAAACAGCTACGTCTATATTATTTTCATGAAACAGCTCAGAGAGCTGGTTCAGAAGTCCTAAATTTTGTAAATTGCTGTAAATGAGCCGTCCGGTTAAAAATTCGGCGGAAAAATAGCAGGCCTTTTTACCGGCGTCCGGCGCTTCCCATTTGGACTTCACCTGCTTCATTGCCGCTGTCGAAACCGCGTGATACAGTTCCAGAACATCCGCCTGATGGATCGTTTTACCGTTTTCCAATTCCAAAAGGGTTATCACATCGTTCTTAAATGTGTTCATAAAATCCACTCCTTAAAGTACAGAGACCTATCTGCCGTAAATCCTCGCCAAGCTGCAGAGTCCTTTTGAAATTTCGTCGGTAAGCTGACCCTTTTTCAGCCTCCACCGCCAGTTGGAACCCACCGTGGAGGGATAATTCATCCTGGCCCAGCCAGGCAGAAACAGGATATCCTGCGCCTGAAAAATCACCGTATCGGCCACGCTGGCATAGGCGGCGCGAAGGACCGCCCCCGGCAGGTCTTTTTTCCTTTTGACATTGAGGTATTCTTTTGCGTACTTTACATTTTTTGCCGGCATCCTGCTGAAAAATTCAACCAGCGTGTCATTATCGTGCGTCCCCCCGTAAACCACTGTATTGCTTGTATAGTACATTGGGAGATGCTGATTGCCCGGATCGCCGTCAAACGCGAACTGCAGGACTTTCATTCCGGGATATCCGTTGATTTTCAGGAGCTTTTTCACCTGGGGAACAACAACGCCCAGATCCTCCGCAATCACCTGCGCTTTTCCAATGGAGTCGTTTATCGCATCCGTCAGTTTACGCCCCGGACCGGGCTGCCAGCTGCCACCGACCGCCGTTGTTTCTCCCGCGGGAATGGCATAGTACCGGACAATGCCAATAAAATGGTCAATTCTGATAACGTCATATCTCTTTGCGGAAAATTCCATCCGTTTTTTCCACCAGTCAAAATGACCGCGTTCCATGGCCTCCCAGTCATACAAGGGATTCCCCCAGAGCTGCCCTTCCTTTGAAAAAAGATCGGGCGGGACCCCGGCTACCTTTGTCGGCCTGCGGCGGGAATCCAGCTGAAAAAGCTCGCTGTTTGCCCAGACATCCGCGCTGTCAAGGGCGGCATAAATCGGAATGTCCCCGATCACCCGGATTCCGCGCTGATTTGCATAGGCTTTTACCCGATTCCACTGCCTGTAAAATTCAAACTGGCAGAACTTCCAGAAATTCATTTCCGCTCTCAGCTTTTCCGAATACTGCCGTACAGCCGCCGGACGGCGGAATCGGATATCCTCTGGCCAGAGCAGCCACTCTTTATTTTCAAATTCAAACTTCAAAGCCATATACAGGCAATAATCTTCCAGCCAGTATGCATTTTCTTCACAGAACTGCCCATACTCCGCAGTGTCTGCGTGTCTGCTTCTGGAGAAGGCCGTGCGAAGCACCGCAAACCTGGACTGAAAAAGCGCGGCATAATCCACACTGTCCTCATTGTCTCCCCAGAAAAAAGAACCCGCTTCACCGGGCTTCAAAAGCCCTTCCTCCGTCAGGATGTCCAGATCGATAAAATACGGGTTCCCCGCAAAAGCGGAAAAGGACTGATAAGGGCTGTCTCCATAGCTGGTAGGACCAATAGGAAGCACCTGCCAGTATTTTTGTCCGGCATCCTTCAGAAAGTCGATAAACCGAAATGCCTGACCGCCAAACGTTCCGATCCCGTAGTCGGAAGGCAGGCTGCTGATTGGGAGCAAAATACCCGAACCGCGAACAAACTTATTTTTAACTGGCAATATTTTCCACCCCACTACGAAAAAACACGAAAATATGACAATATAATATCAAAGGATTTTCTGAATGTCAATATGAAAAAAGGAACTATTCTGTAAGTATTTTATATTTTTAAGCATAATATTTCGGGACATTTGTTCAATCAAGAATGATAAAAGAAACCGATACGTAAAGATATATTTCGTAATTTTTCGTAAAATTATCTTAAAGTCTCAAATCTTTAATATTATTTTATAAAAAATTTGTTTCATATATTTTCCAATTTGAAAATATAACTCTTGAAATGATGTGCGGCCAAAGTATATACTGTGGTTGAACAGGAAAAGAGGGATTTCTATGGCTACGATTAAAGACATTGCAGAAAAACTTGGAATTGCTGTCAGCACCGTATCAAAGGGCTTAAACGGGGCCAACGATATCAGCGAGGAAATGCGCCAGCTGGTGCTGGACACCGCTGTAGAAATGGGATACGCTTCCAAAAAAGTGCAAAAGCTCGGCAAACGCAAGGTCTGCATCCTGGTCGAAAACATGGAATATGAAAACATTGACCAGTTTGGCTATGAAATTGTTGTAGGGTTTAAACTAAGCGCTGCCAGACATCATTGCGACGTAACGGTCATTCCCACAAACCTGAACATGCAGACTCAGGAAAAGTATGATTCCTATATGCTGAAACACGGATACAGCGGCTCGTTTTTGCTGGGATTCGCGCTGCATGACGACTACATCAACCAACTGTACAAAACGTCGGTTCCAACGGTTTTACTGGACAATTGCATCCCCAATAAGCACGTGGGTTACGTCGGCACCGACGGGTATAACGGCATTGACCTTGCGGTCAGGCATCTTTACGAATACGGTCATAAAAACATTGCCCTGCTGAACGGCTCCAAGAACAGTCTGGTGACCAATGAACGCCATCAGGCCTTTCTTCAAAGCATGGAACATTATTCACTGAAAGTCAATCCTAATTTAATTGCCAACGGCTACTATGTTCCGGAATGCGCCAAAGACTATGTCGGTTCCTTTATGAAAAACGGAGCGACCGCCATTGTCTGCGCGAGCGACGTGATCGCGGCGGGCGTGATTGCCGAACTGAACCGTCTTGGAAAATGCGTGCCCCTGGATATGAGCGTGGTCGGCTTCGACGATCTGCCGATCGCACAGCACCTGACCCCCACCCTGACGACTATCCGTCAGGACAGGGTGGCGATCGGCAAAAGCGCTTTCATGATGCTGGATGAACTGATCGGCGGCGTAAGCATCAGCAAGGTTCTGCTGAAGCCGGAGCTGATTATACGGAATTCCACAGGAACCTGCCCGTAAAAAATCCCGCTTGCAATTGACGTGTTAAGGTGTTATATTATGTAGTATTAACACAATGATAAAGGAAGTAACCTTTTTCCCCGCTTATTTCAGAGAGGGCATGTCAGCGGCTGAAAGCATGCCTGTAAGTCATAAAAGGCGAAGTTCCCTTTGGAGTGGCGCGGCTGAACCTTTTCAGTAGGCTGCGACGGCAGGCACCGTTAAAGGCTGACGAGTAATTAATTAGGGTGGTACCACGGAGCTTTCGTCTTCGTCCCTTGCCGGGGCGGAGGCGTTTTTTATTGCTGATTCATGTCTGAAAGAACGGAAAGGATGATAACGCTATGAAGCAGGAGCTGGAAGCAATCCGCGAAAAAGCGATGCGCGAATTGGATGAGGCGAAAGGACAGCAGATACTCGAAAATCTGCGTATTAAATATTTGGGGAAAAAGGGAGAACTGACCTCCATTTTAAAACAGATGGGCGGTCTCTCCGCGGAAGAGCGCCCCAAAATCGGCCAGCTGGCCAACGAGGTCCGCACTTTTATTGAAGCCGATCTGGTCAGGCGCGCCGCGGAACTGAAAGAAGAAGAAACCCGGAAAAGACTTGAAAAAGAGAAGATCGACGTTACACTGCCGGGCGTCCGCCGGGAGCTTGGCGCGAAGCATCCCCTGAGCATTGAGCTGGACGCGATCAAGGAAATCTTTGTCGGTATGGGCTTTGAGATTGTTGAGGGCCCGGAGGTCGAATACGACTATTATAACTTCGAGGCGCTGAACATTCCGAAGGATCACCCCGCAAGAGACACACAGGACACTTTCTATATCAACGACAACATTCTGCTGCGTACACAAACCTCGCCGGTGCAGGTAAGGGTCATGGAAAAGCAGAAGCCGCCGATTCGCATTATTTCCCCCGGCAGGGTTTACCGTTCGGACGCGGTTGACGCCACACACTCCCCGCTGTTCCATCAGATTGAAGGTCTGGTGGTTGACAAGGGAATTACCTTTGCAGATTTGAAGGGAACCTTGGAAACCTTTGTAAAGCGTATGTACGGCGAGGATTCCGTAGTACGGTTCCGTCCGCACCACTTCCCCTTTACCGAACCTTCCGCGGAAGTGGATGTACAGTGCTTCAACTGTCACGGCGAAGGCTGCCGCCTCTGCAAGGGCGAGGGCTGGATTGAAATCCTCGGCTGCGGCATGGTACACCCGAAGGTACTTTCCAACTGCGGGATCGACCCGGAAATCTACAGCGGCTTTGCGCTGGGCATGGGGCTGGAACGCGTAGTCATGAGAAAATACAGCATTAATGATTTACGCCTGTTTTATGAAAACGACGTTAGATTCCTGAAGCAATTTTAAGGGGGATGCAGAACAATGAATCTTTCAATGAGATGGTTAAAAGAATTCGTAACGCTTGACGATATGCCGATCCGCGATTTTACAGAAGCGATGACCATGAGCGGCTCCAAGGTCGAGGGCTGGGAGACCGAAGGCAGCGAAATTGAAAATGTGATCATGGGAAAGGTGCTTTCTCTGGACAAGCATCCGGACTCCGACCATTTATGGATTACGAAGATCGACACCGGTTCCGGGGAACCGATTCAAATCGTTACCGGTGCGCAGAATTTAAAGGTGGGCGACCTGGTGCCGGTCGCAATGGACAATTCCCTTCTGCCCGGCGGCAAAAAAATCAAAAAGGGCAAGCTTCGCGGCGTGGAAAGCAACGGAATGCTCTGTTCCCTCAGCGAGCTGGGGCTGACAAAGCACGACTTTCCCTATGCGATTGAAGACGGTATTTTCGTGATACAGGAGGACTGCGCGCTTGGCGAGCCCGTGTGCAAGGCAATTGGGTTCGACGACACAAAAGTCGAATTTGAAATTACGTCCAACAGACCGGACTGCTTTTCCGTGATCGGCCTTGCCCGGGAAACGGCGGCGACCTTCCATAAGTCCTTCAGCGTACACACGCCGGCTGTAAAGGCGGGAAACGGCTCCTGTAAGGGAATGCTCGACGTAAAGGTGGAAGCTCCGGACCTGTGCTCCATTTATTCTGCCCGTGTGGTCAAGAATGTCCGCGTGAAGCCCTCCCCGCGCTGGATGCGTGAAAGGCTGCGCGCCATGGGTGTGCGCCCGATCAACAATATCGTCGATATCACAAACTACGTCATGCTCGAATACGGCCAGCCGATGCACTCCTTTGATCTGCGTTTTATTGACGAGGGTAAAATTCGTGTGCGCCGTGCGCAGAACGGGGAAACCATCACTACGCTGGACGGCGTCGACCATAAGCTGACCGCGAAGAATCTGGTGATCGCGGACGCCCGCAAGCCGATTGCCATTGCAGGAGTGATGGGCGGCGAATACAGCGGAATTGTCGACGACACCACCACGATCGTGTTTGAGTCGGCATGCTTCAACGGCGCTTCCGTTCGCACGACCGCCAGAGATCAGGGAATGAGAACCGACGCGTCCTCCCGCTATGAAAAGGGGCTGGACCCCAACAACTGCCTTCCCGCGCTGGAACGCGCCTGTGAACTGGTGGAGCTGCTGGACGCCGGAGACGTGCTTGACGACAGGATTGTTGACGACCATTCCTCCGGCGAACGTACCAGAACCCATCTGGACGCGGACTGGATCAACCGCTTCCTGGATATTCAGCTGACCGCGGACGAGATGAAAGCGATCTTAAGCAAGCTGGAATGCGAATTCGACGGCGACGATATTCTGGTACCGACCTTCCGCCCCGATCTGCAGCATAAAGCCGACATTGCCGAAGAAATCGCAAGATTTTACGGTTACAATAAGATTCCGGGCACCGCGCTGGGCGGCGGCGCGCAGGGGAAATATTCCGCAAGACAAAAATTCGAGCGCACCATCAACGACACCATGCTCGCGCTGGGTGCCAGTGAGATCATGACGTATTCGTTCATCAGCCCGAAATACTACGATAAGATCTTAATGCCGGCCGACTCGCCGCTGCGCAAGTCGATTACGATTTCCAATCCGCTCGGCGAGGATACCAGCATTATGCGTACCACGGCCCTCCCCTCCATGCTGGAGGTCCTTTCACGCAACTACAACAACAGAAATGCGGACGCGTGCCTGTTTGAGCTTGCCAGCGAGTATATCCCGACTTCGGAGGACAAACTGCCGATTGAAAAAACCAATCTGATCGTTGGAATGTACGGCAATCACGCCGATTACTTTACGGCAAAAGGAATGGCAGAGCAGATTTTGGAAAAACTTTGCGTATACGGCTGGGAAATCGAGGCTTCTTCCGAAGAGCCCAGTTATCACCCGGGGCGCTGCGCCGTGCTGAGCATTGACGGAGAACGTCTGGGCATGATCGGGGAAATTCATCCGAAGGTCGCCGAAAATTACGGCATCGGCGACAGAGTCTACTGCTTTTCGCTGGATGTAGATAAAATGTATGAATACGCGAAGTCTGAAAAGACGTATACTCCCCTTCCGAAATTCCCCGCGGTGACCCGCGACCTTGCTCTTCTCTGCGACGACAGCACTCCCGTGCTGACGCTTGAGAAAGCCATTATCCGCGGCGCCGGAAACCTGCTGGAAAAAATCAAGCTCTTTGACGTTTATAAGGGTGAGCAAATCGATTCCAGCAAGAAGAGCGTCGCGTTCAGCGTTACCCTGCGCTCTGCAGACAGCACACTGACGGATGAGCGCATTGCCGGAACGATGAAAAAAATCATGAAGGAGCTTGAAAAGGCCGGCGCTATTTTACGTTCATAAGCTTCTGTTCACAAATTAGTTCTTGAAATTATTGTATGTATGTTGTATGATGTCAGTATCGGAGGTGTTTCCATGCTTGATAAAACGATGACCTTTTCGCTCGGCACCGACCGTGAAGAGGATATTAAAAAAACACTCACCTTGGTGTATGATGCTTTGAAGGAAAAGGGATACAATCCCATCAGCCAGATTGTCGGCTACATTCTTTCCGAGGATCCGACTTATATCACTACACACAATAATGCCCGCAGCCTGATTCGCAGAATCGACCGCGACGAGTTGCTGCAGGTATTGTTGAAATCCTATTTGGGTGAGTAAATCACGCACTGTTACAGAAGCACTTATGAATTGAACAGAAGGAGGACGACACACGAATGAATGATGTAGAAGAAAGCAAACCTCAGTTCCCTACCTACAAGGGCAAGCCGTTGGTGCGTAGCGGTGATGTGATTTATTACGGAAGCATGCAGGATAAATATGTTGTAAAGCTTGAGATAAAGAGCAAAAAAAAGGTTCAGGACCTTGACGTTGCGGACCGGGTCACCATACAGCTGATGTATACGGATCAGAACATCCGTTCACGCAAACAGATTGTAAAATCCAGTGAAAAAACCGGGCTTTACCTTGCAATGGATATTGCGGACGCCTGGCTGACCAGGGCGCTTGCAGAATAGATCATATAATGAAGGGCGATACGGAAAATTCCGTATCGCCCTTTTTGTATCTATTTCCCGATATCCCGCCGGTAATGAGCACCCTCAAACCGGATTTTGCCAGCGCAGGCATAAGCCTTTTCAAGCGCCTCGTCCAAAGTGCCGCCCAGCGCGGTGACCCCCAAAACACGGCCGCCGTTGGTGTAGAACCGACGGTCCCGATACAGCGTTCCCGCGTGGTAGACGGTGGCGCCCTCCACCTGTCCGTAATCGTCAAGGCCGGAAATTTCGATTCCTTTGGCATAGCTTCCGGGATATCCGCCGGAAGCCATCACGACACAGGCACAGGCTTCCCGACTCCATTCGATCGGCTGGGAGTCCAGCCGTTCGTCGACGACCGCCTCCAGAATCTCTACGAAATCGGTCTTCAGCCGGGGCAGGACCACCTGTGTTTCCGGATCGCCGAAACGGCAATTGTATTCGATCACCTTCGGCCCGTCCTTCGTCAGCATCAGACCGAAATACAGGCATCCCTTGAACGTTCTGCCTTCCCGGTTCATCGCCTCTACGGTCGGCAGGAAGATGGTCTTCATGCACAGCTCCGCCATTTCTTCGGAGTAATACGGGTTCGGGCTGATTGTGCCCATTCCGCCGGTATTCAGGCCCTTGTCCCCGTCCAGCGCTCGCTTGTGGTCTTTGGATGAAACCATCGGTTTCAGGCATTTTCCGTCCGTGAACGCCAGCACCGAAACTTCCGGCCCGGTAATAAATTCTTCCACCACCACTCGGTTGCCGGAGGCTCCGAACACCTTATCCTCCATGATCGTTTTTACCGCGTCGTGCGCCTCGTCGTCATCGGCGGCTATAATCACGCCCTTTCCCAGCGCAAGACCGTCCGCCTTGACGACGATGGGATATTGGTTATTTGCCCGGATATATTCCATCGCGGCACGCGGGTCGTCAAAGACCTCATATCCCGCGGTGGGAATATGATATTTTTTCATTAGATCCTTGGAGAATACCTTGCTGCTTTCAATCACAGCCGCGTTGGCGCGAGGGCCAAACGCACGGATTCCAGCCGATTCCAGCGCGTCCACCATCCCGGCGGCAAGCGGGTCGTCGGGAGCGACAAAAACCAGGTCGATCCGGTTCTCTTTTGCAAACCGGACCACGCCGTCGATATCCGTTACCGGGATATCCACACACTCGGCGTCCCGTGAAATTCCGCCGTTTCCGGGAGCGCAATAGACCTTTTCCACCTTTGGGCTTTCCTTGATTTTGCGCACAATGGTATGCTCGCGGCCTCCCCCGCCGATGACCAGTATCTTCATATTATCCGCTCCTATATGTCTTATTAATGGTGGAACAGCCTCATGCCGGTAAAGGCCATGGCGATTCCGTATTTGTTGCAGGTATCAATGACATTGTCGTCACGGATGGAACCGCCCGGCTGCGCGATATATTTCACGCCGCTTTTGTGGGCGCGCTCAATATTGTCCCCGAACGGGAAAAAGGCGTCCGAACCCAGCGCGACATCCGTTAACGTATCCAGCCAGGCGCGTTTTTCCTCACGGGTAAGCGGTTCCGGCTTCTGCGCAAAGAAATTCTCCCAGATTCCGTCCGCCAGAACGTCCATGTAATCGTCGGATATATATACGTCAATAGTGTTGTCGCGGTGGGGGCGGCGGATTCCTTCCTTAAATTTCAGCCCGAGCACCTTCGGGTGCTGGCGCAAATACCAGATGTCCGCTTTATTTCCCGCCAGACGGGTACAGTGGATGCGGGACTGCTGCCCCGCGCCGACACCGATCACCTGCCCGCCTTTCACGTAGCAAACGGAGTTGGACTGCGTGTATTTCAGGGTGATCAGGGAAATCAGCAGATCGCGCTCAGCGCTTTCGGGAATTTCCCGATTCTCCGTTATGACATTGGAAAGCATGTTGTTGTCGATCAGGATCTCATTTCTGCCCTGCTCAAACGTAATGCCGAAAACGTCCTTATGCTCGACAGGAGCGGGCCTGTAGTCCGGCTGAATCGAGACAATGTTGTAGCCGCCCTTGCGCTTGGATTTCAAGATGGCAAGCGCTTCCTCCGTATAGCCCGGAGCAATGATCCCGTCCGAAACCTCGCGTGCGATCAAGGTCGCCGTTTCCCTGTCGCAGATATCGGACAGGGCGATCCAGTCGCCGTAGGAAGACATTCTGTCCGCTCCCCTGGCCATAGCGTACGCGCTGGCAAGCGGGGAAAGCACGAGGTCGTCAACAAAATAAATCTTTTTCAGCGTGTCGGACAGCTCGCACGCAACCGCGGCGCCCGCGGGGCTGACATGCTTAAAAGAGGCGGCGGCGGGAAGCCCCACGGCTGCTTTCAGCTCTTTGACCAGCTGCCAGCTGTTGAAGGCGTCCAGAAAATTGATGTAGCCCGGTTTTCCGTTCAGCACCTCGATCGGAAGCTCGCTTCCATCCTGCATGAAAATGCGCGACGGCTTCTGGTTCGGATTGCAGCCGTATTTTAAAGTAAGCTCATTTGACATTTCAGCGCCCTCCTGTTAATCGTGGTTTTTGTTGATGATTCTGGTTTCCGTCAGCCCGGTTTTCAGGTTGATGAAACGGGTAAACAGAGAAACCTTATTTTCTTCAGACAGGTTTTCCCAGAGCTTCTGCGTAAAATGGTCAATCTGGCCGGAAATACCGACCAGCGTCGGCTCGCCCTCAAAGGAAGGAAGGGGATTGCCGTCTCCCTGATAAGTATGGATAAAATGCCCTTCTCCGCTGACCGGCGAGGAATATTCATAGAAAAAACGCTGCGCGGAGGCCGGATTTCCGTTTGCGCTTTTCAGAATGGACAGCCGATAGCTTCCGTCCGCTTCCACAATACCGGAAACACGGGGCGTAAAATTCGGCCCGTCCGGTTCAAAGGTACGCGTGCGCAGAGCGGACTCAAAAGTCTTTCCCGCCTCTAAAAATTCATAGACCGTGTCGGTCTGGTCGCCGTTTGTCACAATGGTGGTCCCGCCGAAAACCCTGACCGGCGAATAGATAATCAGGGAAGGATCGCTCAGCTTGTCCGGGTCGAACGCCTGTGTGCGAATTCCTTCGCCGTCCTCCATAAAGACTCGGTTGCGGCTGTTCTCACTGCGCCCCATGATAAAATAGGCAATCACGGCGTTTTTTCCGTCCTCGCTCCTGCCGAGAATGATCCCGCGCCCCGGATACGCATTGGACGACAGATTGCTTTCAATATTCTGTATTTCCATGCTCAGTCCTCCTTAATGACGGTTCTTCCGTCAGCCACTTCAACTCTGCCTTCGCAGAACAGCGAAACCGCTTTGGGCAGCAGCTTCCATTCCGCCTGCTCCATCACCCTGCGCTGAAGGGTTTCCGGCGTATCGCCCGGCAGAACCTCCACCGCCTTTTGCAGAATAATCGGCCCTCCGTCGCAGACCTCGTTGACAAAATGCACGGTCGCCCCCGTTACCCTGACTCCCTTCGTAAGCGCGGCCTCATGGACCTTCAGCCCATAGAAGCCTTCTCCGCAGAAGGAAGGAATCAAAGCCGGATGGACATTGATAATTCTGTTTTCATAGTGCCGGACAACCTTTTCGCTGATAATGGTCATAAAGCCAGCAAGGACGACGAGATCGATTTCATACCGGCTCAGAATTTCCAGAAGGGAACGGTCGTAGTCCTCCTGCGCCGTAAAACTCTTTCGGAGCAGGATTTCCGTAGGAATACCCGCTTTTTCTGCGCGCTGCAGGGCAAAAGCATCTGCCCTGCCGGATACGACAAGCGCCAGCTTTCCGCCGCTGATCTCGGACCGATTCCGGGCATCAATCAGCGCCTGCAGATTTGTTCCGCCGCCGGAAACCAGAACAGCGATGTTCAGCATAGGATGACACCTTCCCCGCCGGAAACCACGTTTCCGATCACATAGGCATACTCACCCATGGAATTCAGTTCGACGACCGCGGTATTGGCCTGCTCTTTGGAGACGACCATGCACATGCCGATCCCCATGTTGAAGGTGTTGTACATTTCGCGCTCAGGGATATTCCCCTGCCTCTGCATCATGGAAAAAACCGGCAGCTTCGGCAGGGAGGCCAGCTCGATCTTGGCCGTCGTATCGGGCTTGAGCATACGCGGAATATTTTCAAAGAATCCGCCGCCCGTGATGTGGGAGACCGCTTTGATGCCGACCTTTTCCATCAGCGCCAGCACCGGCTTTACATAAATTTTAGTCGGAGTCAGAAGCTCTTCCCCAAGGGTATGGCCAAATTCATTGATCTGCATATTGATATTTTTCTCGCTGATATTGAAAATTTTACGGACCAGCGAAAAGCCGTTGGAGTGAACGCCGGAGGACTGCAGCCCGATGATCGCGTCTCCGACCTCAATTTCAGACCCGTCAATGATACGGTCCCTGTCGACCATTCCGACGGAGAAACCCGCCAGGTCGTATTCGTCAACGGGATAAAAGCCGGGCATTTCCGCCGTTTCCCCGCCAACCAGCGCGCAGCCGGACTGCACACAGCCGTCCGCGACACCGGACACGATCTGCGCAATCCTTTCCGGATAGTTTTTCCCTACAGCGAGATAATCCAGGAAAAAGAGCGGCGTTGCCCCGCAGCAAACGACATCGTTGACGCACATTGCCACACAGTCGATCCCAATCGTGTCATGCTTGTCCATTAAAAAAGCGATTTTCAGCTTTGTGCCGACGCCGTCCGTGCCGCTGACAAAAATCGGCGTTTTCATCCCGGAAAGATCCGGCTGGAACAGCCCGCCAAACCCGCCAATTCCCGAAACCACGCCCGGTATTTTGGTGCGGGCCACATGGTTTTTCATCAATTCGACCGCTTTATATCCGGCGGTAACGTCGGCTCCGGCCGCTTTATAACTATCACTGAAACTTTTCATGTCCGATCCTCCCAATATTTTCTCACAGTTTCTGAACCTTCGCCTGCAGCGCCTCATCCTTCTTTGCGACGCCCTCCGCCATTGACTGTTTCATTTCCCGCAGCTTTGCGGCCAGCGTTTCGTCCGAAAGGGCCAGCATCTGCGCCGCAAGAATCGCGGCGTTATCCGCTCCGTCAATCGCCACGGTGGCAACCGGAATCCCGCTCGGCATCTGCACCGTCGCCAGCAGGGCGTCAAGCCCGTCGAGGGTGGAGGACTTGACCGGAATGCCGATGACCGGCAGGGTGGTGTGCGCGGCAAGCACGCCAGCCAGATGTGCCGCCTTCCCTGCCGCCGCAATGATTACTCCAAATCCGTTCTCAGCGGCGGAACGGGAAAATTCCGCGGCCGCCTGCGGCGTTCTGTGCGCGGACATCACATGCACTTCCATCGGGATTCCAAACGCTTTCATCCGCTTCACCGCAGCCGAAACGACCGGGAAGTCACTGTCGCTTCCCATGATGATCGCTACTTTTTTATCTGCCATCATTACACTCTCCTGTTTCCGTCGGTCCGGAGCAATAAAAAACAGGCTGCACCATGAGATGGCACAGCCTGAAGCCATTATAACATCCGGAATATTGGCGCAGCTTGACAGTAAACAATTCCAGTTCCCTTTAACCTACGAACGGAAGATACTGTCATTGCATTCCCCTCCGACAACACATAATGTATTTATTGTAGGTGATTCCGACGATAAATTCAATAGTTGTACATGCGAAAAAATTTTTTTGTACAGTTATCATGCGCAGAGCAGCTTGTCTTGTCATAATTTGTACAGTATGACCCGGCTTATTCTGCAGCGCCGGCATCATTCGCCACCAGTTCCTTCAGGGATGTGGCAAGACCCGCAAAAGACTGGATGTTGGACGGAATTATAATCTTCGTGGCTTTTCCGTCTGCAGCCTTTTCAAACGCTTCCAGACTCTTGAGCGCAAGGACGCTGTCGCCCGGGTTAGACTCGTTCAAAAGCTTGATACTGTCCGCATAGGCCTGCTGCACCAGCATGATCGCCTGCGCCTCGCCCTGTGCTTCACGGATTTTTGTTTCCTTTTCCGCATCCGCGCGCAGAATCGCGGATTCCTTCTCGCCTTCCGCGATCAGGATAGCGCTGCGCTTTTCGCCTTCCGCGGTGAGAATCTGGGCACGGCGCTCACGCTCGGCCTTCATCTGTTTCTCCATGGATTCCTGAATCTCCCTCGGCGGGATGATGTTTTTCAGCTCCACACGGTTGACTTTGATGCCCCACGCGTCGGTGGCTTCGTCAAGGATGGTGCGGATTTTCGTATTGATGACGTCGCGGGAGGTCAGCGTATGATCCAGCTCCAGATCGCCGATGATGTTTCTCAGCGTGGTGGCGGACAAGTTTTCAATTGCGGAAATCGGCCGCTCTACGCCGTAGGCATAGAGCTTCGCGTCGGAAACCTGAAAATACACGACGGTGTCGATCTGCATGGTGACGTTATCCTTTGTGATAACGGGCTGCGGCGGGAAATCGATGACCTGCTCCTTTAAAGAAACCCTTTTTGAAATTTTGTCGATAAACGGGATTTTAAAGTGAAGGCCGGTCGTCCAAGTGCTGTTGTAAGCGCCGAGACGTTCCACCACATACACGTGCGCCTGAGGCACGACCTTGATATTGCTGATTAAGATGATAAGAACAATAATTGCAAGCGCGACCAGAAAAATCGCCGCCAGATTGATTTCCATTCTATTCTTCCTCCTTCATTCCATTATGTACCGTTACAATCAGTTTAACCCCTTCGATTGCTTTGATCAGTACATGTTCTCCGATTTTTATGACCGAACCGTCTTCGCTCCGCGCCGTCCAGACGCTGCCCAGAACATTCACCTGTCCTACGCCCAGGGTATTGTTAATTTCGGCTATCACAATGCCGTCCTTTCCAATATAGCGATCCGCATTGGTCTCTTCTTTCTTGAAATTCATCAGCTTTTTCACCAACGGCCTGGTGCTCACCAGCGTAATGGCGGTTACCACCACAAACACCACCGTTTGGGTCCAAAGCTCGGCTCCGCAGAGGTTTGCAATCAGCGCGCCGACCCCGCCTGCAACAAACCAGATGGAAACCAGCTGAGCGGTAGAGCCTTCGACGACTGCCGCGACAATAATCACCGCGAGCCAAAAGTAAGGCAAATATGTCTCCATGTTTTCACTCCTTCCGGTGTTGCATTTATCTTACCACAATTCCAATATGAAAACAACAACGCCAAATCGTCAAAAAAGACGGTTTTGGCCCGTTTTTTACCGGGCAGATAAGTCCATCCCCTCGGCCCGGATTGGGGCTGAGTAAGCCGGGACGGCTCGCGCTTGGCCGGGCCGTGGAGGAACAAACAAGAAAAGGACGGGCGCCAAAAAGCGTCCGTCCTTTTGAAATACTGTTATTTACGATTAATACATGCCGCCCATGCCCGGGTCAGCCGGCATCGCGGGAGCGGCAACAGGCTCTTTCTTGTCTGTTACCAAAGATTCCGTAGTGAGCACCATGGCCGCTACAGAAGCCGCGTTCTGCAGAGCGGAACGTGTTACCTTGGTCGGGTCCACAATACCGAAGGAGGAAATCATATCGCCGTACTCCTCGGTAAGAGCGTTGAAGCCGTAGCCAATCTTGTCGGCGTTCTTGATGTGTTCCACAATCACAGAGCCCTCGAGGCCTGCGTTTGCGGCGATCTGGCGGATCGGCTCCTCAAGCACTTTCAAAATAATCTTGGCGCCGGTCTTTGCGTCGCCTTCGCTCTCCTCAACAACCTGCTCCACAGCCTTGAAGGTGTTCAGCAGGGCAACGCCGCCGCCTGCAACAATACCTTCCTCCACAGCAGCCTTTGTTGCGGCAAGAGCATCCTCAATGCGGAGCTTCTGCTCTTTCATTTCCACTTCGGTTGCCGCGCCGACTTTAATAACGGCCACGCCGCCGGAAAGCTTGGCAAGACGCTCCTGCAGCTTCTCGCGGTCGAAGTCGGAGGTTGTGGTCCCGATCTGGGAACGGATCTGGGAGACCCTTGCTTTGATCTCATCCTTATCACCGGCACCGTCGACAATAATGGTGTTCTCTTTGTCCACCTTTACCTGACGCGCACGGCCGAGCTGCTCAATCGTAGCCTCTTTGAGCTCCAGTCCAAGCTCCTCGGAAATCACCTGACCGCCTGTCAGAACGGCGATATCGCGAAGCATGTCTTTTCTTCTGTCGCCAAAACCCGGAGCCTTCACACCGACACAGGTAAAGGTGCCGCGCAGTTTATTCAGGATCAGGGTTGTAAGAGCCTCACCCTCGATGTCCTCTGCAATAATGACCAGCTTCTTGCCGGACTGTACGATTTTTTCCAGAAGCGGAAGAATTTCCTGGATATTGGAAATCTTCTTGTCTGTAATCAAAATATATGCATCATCAATAACGGCTTCCATTTTTTCTGTGTCTGTTACCATATAAGGAGTAATATAGCCGCGGTCGAACATCATGCCTTCTACGACCTCGGAGTATGTTTCAGCCGTTTTGGACTCTTCTACTGTAATGACCCCGTCGGAGGTTACTTTCTCCATTGCTTCGGAAATCAGCTTGCCGATAAAATCGCTGGAAGCGGAAATCGTTGCAACACGGGCGATATCCTCGGAACCGGAAACCTTTTTAGAATGATCCGCCAAAGATTTTACGGCAGCGTCAACGGCCTTCTGTACGCCCTTGCGGACTTCCATCGGGTTGGCGCCCGCGGTTACGTTCTTCATGCCCTCGCGGATAATGGCCTGCGCAAGCAGAGTAGCTGTGGTGGTACCGTCGCCGGCAACGTCGTTTGTTTTTGTCGCGACTTCCTTAACAAGCTGCGCGCCCATGTTTTCAAAAGCGTCTTCCAGCTCGATCTCTTTGGCAATGGTGACGCCGTCGTTGGTAATCAGGGGAGAACCGAATTTTTTGTCGAGAACGACGTTTCTGCCCTTCGGGCCGAGGGTAATTTTTACTGTATCAGCAAGCTGATTAATACCGCTTAAAAGCGCTTTTCTGGCATCCTCGCCGTAAATAATCTGTTTAGCCATTGTTTATTTCCTCCAATATCAATTTATGATCTCTATCAATTACTCTACAACTGCAAGAATATCGCTCTGGCGAACGATGGTAAATTCCTCACCGTCAATCTTGATTTCGGTTCCGGAATACTTGTTCGTTATGACTCTGTCGCCCTTTTTCACATACATTTTAACTTCTTTGCCGTCCACGACGCCGCCGGGTCCTACCTCGATCACATCCGCAATCTGCGGCTTTTCCTTTGCGGAGCCGGCAAGAAGAATCCCGCCCTTCGTGGTCTCCTCGGCTTCTTCCATTTTAATTAAAATTCTGTCTGCCAATGGTTTAATAGTCATAATATGTCCTCCTTCAAATAATTGATTTGTTTTAGCACTCACAATCCCCGAGTGCTAAGATATATTCTATATACTTATGTCCGGAAAATCAAGTGCTTTTTTCTAAAAATCTTCAATTTCATAAATTATTTACAATTATTGTGAATTTTTTAGATTTCTAAACCGGGACAATAAAATTAACCGCGTTAGGAACCACCTCAAAACGGAGGCTTCTGATTACGGCGCACTCGCCGTCAAAATTGGCGATGGCCAGGTTCGGCGCTGTGATTTCCATTTTCTTTCCCCGGCAAAACGTCAGAAGGCTTCTGAATTTTTCGGATTCCAGATGTCCGCCGTTTTTGTAGATCCTAATCAGGGGCGGAATTTTATACAGGGGCGGCTTTTTGATCAGCACAAAATCCAGCAGCCCGTCGTCCGGAACGGCCTGCGGCGCGCCGCAAAAGCCCCCGCCGTAATACTTTCCGCTGCCGGCCAGAGCGAACAGATAAGTGCCGTTAAACCTTTTGCCGCCGTCGATCAGAATCTCCAGCTGTTCGCCCAGTTTTCCGGCAAGCACTTTTGCAACCGCCAGATTATAGGCCATAGGCCCGCTGATAAAGGGAATGTCCTTGAATTTCACCATTTCAAAAGCGACCCTGGCGTCCAGCCCCACGGAACAAAGGTTAATGGAATACTGCCCGTTGGAATGAATCATATCCACGGAGCGGGAGTGTGCTTTCAACTGCTTTTTCAAAGATAAAAAGTTCGCGGATTCCCCAAAAGTTTTGATATAGTCATTGCCGGAACCGCAGGGAAAAATTCCTACCTCGGCATTTTTTCTCCCGATCGCGCCGGCCGCCGTCTCGCTCAGCGTCCCGTCTCCTCCGACAGCGTAAATCCGGACCGCATCCCCTTTTCCGCTCTCTGTTTCCGCAAGCTCGGTGGCATGCTTCGGCCTTTCAGTGACATAACACGAAAATTCGATTCCGTTCGCGTCCAGATATTTGCGGATAGCAGGAAACACAGTATCATAAGCATTCTTTTTACCGGCGACGGGATTTACAATAAATACATACCGCATGATAGCCTCCAGCTGAAATGATTTGAGGAATATTATTTGAAATACATGTAGTATTGGCATTTAATCATGCCGTTGTAAAGCTTTCTGCGCCGGTCGGCCTTGCGGCCGTAACAATCTTCAAAGGTCTCGTCCGGGCTGATAATGGAGTAGCTCCATCCATGCCTTTGTTCAAAAACGCTGCCCATGGTCCTGTAAAGCTCTTCCGCCTGACGCATGTCCAAAAGGCGCTCCCCATAGGGCGGGTTACAGATCACGCAGCCGTATTCGCCCACCGGCGTGAAATCCTCTATCCCCCGTTTTTCCGCGTGAATCTGGGAAATAACTCCGGCCTTTTTCGCATTTTCCAGCGTGAGCGTGACCGCCGCGCCGTCAATGTCGTAGCCGTGAGCGGTAAACGGAGCGTCGCGCAGGACCATACTCTGCGCGCGTACCTTTTCCTTTTGCCAAAGGGTCTTATCGATACAGTCCCAGCGTTCGGCGGAAAAATGACGCTGCAGGCCCGGGGCGATATTCAGCGCGTACATGGCGGCCTCGATCAGAAGCGTACCGGAACCGCAGAACGGGTCGATAAAATTCGCGTCGTGCCGTACGCGGGAAAGATGCACCATGCAGGCGGCAAGCGTCTCCTTAATCGGCGCCTCCGTGGAGCTTGCGCGGTATCCCCGCTTGTGAAGCCCCTCTCCGGAGGTATCGATCATGATGCTGACCTGGTCTTTCATGATCAGGAACTGAACCTGATAAAGCGTTCCCGTCTCCTCGAACCAGCCGACATGGTACTTTTGCTTCAAACGCTCCACAATCGCTTTTTTGATGATGGACTGGCAGTCGGGAACGCTGGACAGCTTGGAACTCAGGCTGCGTCCCTTGACCGGGAAACGGTCGTCTTTCCCGATCCACCGCTCCCACGGCAGGGCCTTTACCCCCTGAAAGAGCTCCTCAAAGCTGAGCGCCCGGAAATTTCCCATCTGCACCAGCACGCGTTCCCCGTAACGCGACCAGAGATTTGCCCGGACAAGCATTTCGTCGGAGCCGTCAAAAACGACCCGTCCGTTCTGGGGCTCCACATTTTTCGCGTCCATTGCACGCAGTTCTTCCGCCACAAGGCCTTCCACCCCGAGAAGGCAGGGGCATACCAATTTAAAATGATCCATATTCCACTCCAAAATTAAAATATGGGGCTGCGACAGTACGCAGCCCCAATCGTTATAGAAAACTATTCTCTATCAGGCACCGTGCTTTATCACCAAAACAGTGCGGGTGCGAATATTCTATTATTCCGTATCCGGCTCCAATAATCCGTAATTCCCGTCCTTGCGCTTATAAACCACATTGATTTCTCCGCTTTGCTCGTCACGGAACATAAAGAACTGGTGACCGAGCAGATTCATTTGAAGAATCGCTTCCTCCGTGCTGAGAGGCTTTACAAAAAAGTGCTTGGTACGAACGATCTTATATTCGCTGTCGTCCTCTTCGGCAGTATGCAGATAATCCTGTACATACTGGTCAAGTGCGGCAGAATGGATTTCTTTCTCAAGCCTTGTCTTATTTTTACGGATTTGTCTGCCCAGCGCGCTGACAACCTGATCCAACGCATCGTTCATCTCAAAGTCCGTTGCTTCCGCACGATAAATCATTCCCCGCGATTTAATCGTAATTTCGACCGTCTGGCGGTTCCTTTCCAGCGTTACCACCACATTGGCCTGCGCGTCATCATCGAAAACCCTGTCAAAGCGCGACAGCTTCTTTGCAGCCAACTCCTTAAAATTATCCCTTAGATTGACCTTCCTGCCAGTAACAGTAATCTTCATATGAACATCTCCTTTTTCTATTCTTAAAAAAGAATATCGACTACTTATAATATACCATAATCATACGGCAAATAAAAGCGTCATGAAATTTAAATGGTAATTTTCTTGTGACGGGTCACGTGACAGCCTACGTTGACCGCTACCGGCAGCCCGGCAATGTGAGTGGGAAACTGCTCGATGTTCACCGCAAGAGCCGTTGTAAGCCCGCCAAAGCCCTGAGGGCCTACGTTCAGCTCATTGACCCTTTCGAGCATCCGCTTCTCCAGATCGGCATAAAACGGGTCGGAATTCCGCTGTGAAACCGGGCGGCAGAGCGCCTGTTTTGCCAACAGCGCACATTTTTCAAAATCGCCGCCGATGCCCACTCCCAAAACAACCGGCGGGCACGGGTTTCCGCCCGCGGCCCGAACCGTTTCCGCGACAAAATCGATGATTTCATCCACGCCCGCGGACGGGGTAAACATTTTGATCCGGCTCATATTTTCGCTGCCGAAGCCTTTCGGAGCCGCGGTAATCGTAAGCTTGTCCCCGGGAACCAGGCGCAGATGGATGACGGCTGGCGTGTTGTCCCCCGTATTCCCCCTGCGGATAGGATCCGCGGCCACCGAACAGCGCAGCCTGCCTTCGAGATACCCCTGACGCACCCCTTCGTTGACGGCGTCCTCAAACGAGCCGCCTGTTAAGTGAACCTCCTGCCCGATTTCGGCAAAAACCACAGCCATGCCCGTGTCCTGACAGATGGGGATTTCGAGCTCCCGCGCGGCATTCATATTTTCGCACAGATCGCACAGAACGGCCTTACCGATCGGGGACGTTTCCTTCTGCGAGGCGGCGGCGATACAGCTTTCAAGGTCCTCCGGCAGAACGCGGTTCGCGTCAATAAAAAGCTGTTTAAGCGCTTCGGTAATCTGTGAAACATCAATCTCTCTCATATGCATTCCCTCATTGAATGATTTTTCCGTTGGCGATCACATAGTTCGGTTTGGAAGTCATTTCGAGCGGATTGCCGTCAAAGACGACCATATCCGCGTCTTTTCCGGGTTCAATCGAACCCACCCTGCCGTCAATTCCGCAGATTTTCGCCGGGTTGATGGTAATCGCCTTTAAAGCGTCCTCATAGCGCATTCCCTCGCGCACAGCAAGCGCCGCACAGGTCGGAAGATACTGCAGCGGAACGACGGGATGATCGGTGATAATCGCTATAAGGATTCCCGCATTTGCGAGAATTCCCGGATTTTGCGGCGTTAAATTTTTCAGCTCCGGTTTGGAGCGGTCGCAAAGGAAGGGACCGGCCAGTACCCGTACACCGTCCTTTGCCAGCGAATCCGCAATCAGGTGCCCCTCCGTACCGTGGACAATCACGTAATTCAGGTGAAATTCTTTGGCAATGCGGATGGCGGTAAAAATATCGTCGGCGCGGTGCGCGTGGAAATGCACCTCTATTTCGCCCCTGAGAGCGGGAAGCAGTGCTTCGGACTTCATATCGAATTCGGGCGCGTCAAAATCCTCGTCTGTCTCCGAGCGCTCCAGATCCTTCTGATACCGCTGCGCCTTGAAAAGCTCCTCGCGAATCAGGGCGGCTGTCGCCATCCTTGTGGAGGGGGCAAGATTTTTACCGTGATATACGGATTTTGGATTCTCCCCCAGCGCCATTTTAATGGCAACAGGAGCTTTTACAAGCATGTCGTCGATCCGGCCCCCGCAGGTTTTGATCGCGGCGAGCTGGCCGCCGACCGGGTTGGCGCTGCCGGGACCGGTCACAACCGTCGTAACACCGGCGGCAAGGCCTTCGCTGAAGCAGCGGTCGATGGGATTGATTGCGTCAATGGCGCGCAGCTGCGGCGTAACGGGATCTGTTTCCTCGTTTCCGTCGTCCCCCTCAAAAGTAAGGCCGTCCTCCCACATGCCGAGATGCGTGTGCGCGTCCACAAAGCCCGGATAAACCCCCGCTCCCTGAACGTCGAGGACCTCCTCATCCTGTCCGGGCCGTACGGAGCCGGAGCCCAAAGAATCGATTTTATCGCCTTTTGTGCGAACCCAGCCGTCTTCTATGACTTTGCCCGCCATCGTATAGATTTTCGCATGAATGATCAGCATTGTTTTTCCTCCAACAAAAAAGCGGAGTGCGTGCACTCCGCTCAAATTATTTCGACTGGCCGGAACCGCCGTGCTTGGAAAAGCCACCGCGCTTTGACTCCACACACCTTTTCAGATCCGACATCTTTTCATCACTTGTCTGCTTGAACTTGGACATCATATCCTCAAAGCTTGTCGCTTCGCTTCTCCTGCCCTGCCACTCATAGCTTCCCGGTCTGGATACGCGTGGAGCGGGAGCATTGCTTCGCGGTGCGGGTGGAATGGCCTTTTTCATGGAAAGGCTGACTTTCCCGTCTTCGCTGATGCTCATTACCTTGACTTTCACCATTTGGTTTTCAGTCACGAAGTCGCGTATTTCCTTAACAAAGGTGGGTGCGACTTCCGAAATGTGCACCATACCGGTTTTGCCGCCCGGCAGCTCTACAAAAGCGCCGAATTTTGTAATGCCCGTAACTTTTCCTTCCAGGATCGTTCCTACCTCAAGCTGCATATGTAAGTGATTTCCTCCTTAATAATAGAGCGATTAATTCCCTGCAATATTAACAAAAACACGTTCTCCCGGCTTGGCAAAATTCAGGCTTTCGCGCGCAACACGTTCAATATAATCGCTGTTACCATTTGCGCCTGTGCTCAGAGCATGTTTTATGTCCTCGTTTTTTACCTGCTGAATGACGATCTTCTGCTTAACGGCCGCAAGTTCCTGGCGTTTCTGACTGATCTGAACCTGTTGATTAACAAGCGCAACAATCGTATAGATTGCAAAAGCAAAGATAGCCGTACGCAGCAAAAAACTGCCCTTTTGCTTTTTTTTCTTGATAACCTTCATAACTCAGCGGCGCCTCCTAAGCTTTGCTGTCTTTTTCCGCTTCTTTTTCTTTTTCCGTTCAGGCTTTGCTTTGAAATGATTATACACTATTTCGCGGTGATGTTTCAAGCGTTTTTTCAGATTTGACGCGACTATTTTTGTATTCTTACCAATTTTCTTCAGAACAGAGAGAAGCAAATGAGATATTTTAGCAATTAATTTCTTAATAGGAACAATAATGAACTTTCGGACGATTCTCGCTATCAAACGGAACACACGGTAGGTTACCGTGCCTACCGTCAAATAATACAGGCACCAGCCGATTCCTTCCCCCGCCAGAATATAAAACCTTACTTCTCCGTAATTGACGCCCAGGGCAAGCAGGAAGGTAACAAACGCCGCCGTGACCATATAGAACAGGTCCTGAAAAAACACGGCGCGGCGCTCCGACTGAAATACGGTGCGAAAGATGCGAAAAATATCATAATACGCGCCCAGGAATACACCGGCAACAATGGCAATGACAAACCCCTGTAACTGGGCAGTGAGAGATAAATTCAAATAACCTCACTCCCCTATTTAAACAGCCTCGAGAAAAAGCCGCCTGAAAGCTGATTTTCAACATAGGACATCGCGCTGATATCGCCGGTCAAGGTCAGTTCGCCGGTTTCAATATTCAATTTATTGATCTGCAGTTTTGTCCCCTTAATAATCAGCTGGCCAAGGTCGGTGTAAGCGACAATGGTCTGTTCGTCAAAGCTGTCAACATTGGAAACGCCGGTGGCAGTCAGCGCGCGACGGTTTTCAAGGATCAGGCTGTGCGGTACTTTTACAGACTTTTTTTCTTCAGCCATTTCAAGACCCTCCTATTCATTCATACCAATTTGTATGCATAAATGGAAGGACATATACTTAAAGGTTCGCGGGTCCGTCCGACAGAACGCGGTACATTTCCGCGGCCTCTTCCTTTTTCGCGTATTCGTTTACGCTGAGTACCTGCGCCTTTACGCTGCGCGAACCGAGCTGCAGCTCCAGAATATCGTCCACCTTTACGTCGTAGGAGGCTCTGGCCGGTTTTCCGTTCACAAGCACCCGGCCAGCGTCGCAGGCTTCGTTCGCGATCGTGCGGCGTTTAATGATACGGGATATTTTCAGATATTTGTCCAATCGCATAGTACAACCCTTTCTGAACATAAATAAAAGGCTGTAACGTCATAGTCTGTTACAGCCTTTTATGAGAACCGTTTTATTTTATTTAGCTGTAGCGTCCTTAAATGCTTTGCCCGCCTTAAAAGCAGGGACTTTGGAAGCGGGAATAGTAATGGGAGAATTTGTTCTCGGGTCGCGGCCCTGTCTCTCACTGCGGCTACGTACTTCAAACGTACCAAAACCAACAATCTGGACTTTTTCATCTTCGGAAACAGCTTTAACGATTGTGTCAATCATTGCATTGACAGCATTATCGGCATCTTTTTTGGACATACCTGCCTTTTCAGCAACAGCAGCAATTAATTCTGTTTTGTTCATAATATTTGACCTCCGTTTTTTTATTATTCAACAGCAGAAAGCTGAGAATGATTAATTTGTCTTAGCTTCATTCCAAAGAGAATCAAGCTGTTCCAGCGACAAAGAAGACATATCGGCCCCGCGTTCATTTGCAAGCTGTTCCATTTTCTGAAAGCGCGAGATAAATTTATCACAGGAAAAGCTTAAGGCCTGCTCAGGCTCCACTTTTAAAAACCGCGAAACATTCACGACAGAGAATAAAAGGTCGCCCAATTCTTCCACGCGGTCTTCCCAGCTTCCATAGTCTATCGCTTCCCTTAATTCACAGGTTTCTTCCGCAACCTTATCAAGCGCGCCGGAAATATCGGGCCAGTCAAACCCGACCTTTGCGGCCTTATGCTGCACCTTGGCGCTTCGCATCAAAGCGGGCAAGGCTTTCGAGACGCTTTGCAGAACTTCCGTCTGGGTTGCCTGATTTTTGGTTTCCTTTTTGATCGCGTCCCAGTTGACAAGAACCTCGTCGGAACTGTTGACGACCGTGCTGCCAAAAACATGGGGATGACGGATAATCATCTTCTGGGCAATCCCGTCCACCACATCTGAAAAATCAAAACGGCCGGTTTCCTTTTCAAGCTGAGAATGAAACAAAACCTGAAGAAGGACGTCGCCCAACTCTTCCTTTAGAAGTTCCGTATCCTCATTGTCAATTGCCTCGACAACCTCATAAGTCTCTTCAATAAAACAATTCCGAATACTTTGATGTGTCTGTTCTTTGTCCCACGGACAGCCCCCCGGAGAACGGAGAATTGCCATAATATCCAGCAAATCCTGCATGCTGTATTTTTCCTTGAACTGAAAATCCAAAACAAATATCTCCTGTGAAAGAAAGTATCGGATAAACTGCTATCATTTTACCTTATCCAATTATGTTTTTCAAGTATTTTCACAATTTTTTGTCCTTTTGGAAGCATAAGCATATCGTTCGCATTCAGAGCCTTAAACCACAGCATGCAGATCACGTAAATTACTCCCGCAGCGGCGATGGCCAGCACGGTCGCGATCTTTCCCAGTCCGAGCATCGCACCCGCCTTCTGAATAAAAAACGCGGCCGATACGCAGACGATGGAGGCAAGCAGAGGCTTCAGGAATATGCTCACGAAATTGATTGTGATCTTTGCTTCCCGGCAAAGGAAGAACAGGGCGAAAATCATAATAAAAATATAGCACACCAGAGTTCCGGTCCCCGCGCCCATCACGTTGATTTCGGGAATCCCGACCAGCGTGTAGTTTAAAACAAGCTTAATTGCCAGACCGACGGCCAGCAGCTTTACAGGCAGATCCACCCGGCCCACCGCCTGAAGCATGCTGTTGATCGGCGTGCTCATCGCAGCGAAGATCGCGCCAAGCCCCAGCAGGACCAGAATTCTGCCGATAACCGTGGGCGCGTTCTGAGAACCGTACAGCAAAGTCGCGATCGGCGTGGAAAGTACGGAGAGCCCCAATCCTGCCGGTATGGTTAGCATTGCCACAATTCGAAGAACCGATTCAATGCTTCGCTTAATTTTTTTCGGATTTCCGCCCGTCCAGGCTTCCGTGACGTTCGGAAGAGCGCTGACGCCGAACGCCTGCGTAATGGCGGGCACCAGCATAAACAGGGTCGAGGCGTTGGAGAAGCAGCCAAACAGAAAAGTAGGTACATTGTTGAGCTTGACGACGGAGTCCGGCATCACGTTCGCGTACATGCCGATCAACACCTGGGAATGCTCGGACATGATATCATTGATGCGCTTCTGCAAGAACGTACTGTCGATAAAGGTGGAAAGATTGACCGCAAGCGAACCCAGCGCAATCGGGATGGCCGTTTTAATCAGGCGTACGGTCGTATATTTCATGGGCAGCGGGCGGGGGGACGCGCGAAGCATCTCTTTCGTGATTCCGTCGCTGTGCCTTTTGTGGTAAATAAAAAGATAGAGGAAACCAAAAACGGAGCCGATGGTAACGCCGAAAATCGCCCCCGCGGCCGCGTAAGGGAGCGTGGCGATCTTCGCATATTCCGCCGAAGCCATTTTCACGCCGTAAACCGTACCGCTCGCCGCGAATTCCTTCAACCCGGACTGAATAATCATCGACGCAATGGCAAGGCCGAAAATCAGCTTGCACAGCGCTTCCACGATTTCTGAGATCGCGGTGGGATACATGTTGCGAAGGCCCTCATAGTATCCCCGGTAGATCGCCATCAGGCTGTTGAAGAGGATCGCCGGAGCAAGGGCGTAAATCGCGGGAAGCGCGTTTTGCGGGTTGTTTCCGACCGCGTAGGAAACATAGGGCTTCGCCCCGAAAAACATAATGGAAAAAGCGACAATGCCGAGAAACAGGAATATCTTTATGGAAACCGTATGGATCTGTCGGATGTCGCGGTACCGGCCTCGGGCAGAGTTTTCCGACACAAGGCGGGAAATAGCGATCGGGAAACCCGCCGTGGCAAGGCTGAAAATCGGAAAATACAGAGAATACGCATTTCCAAAATAGCCGTTACCAACGGGTGTCAGTATCCAGGCGAGCGGAATTTTAAACAGCGCTCCGATAATCTTCACCAGAGCAATCGCTACCATCAGGATTAAAGCGCCGTGTAAAAAGCTCTGCTTGCCAACGGCCGCGGTCCTTTTGTTTTCCATTGCGACACATCCATTCCAAAGTAATCACATGATTTTCTATCCGTAAACAACAAACGCCCCTTTCCCGCGGAAAGAGGAACTTCTGTTGCACACATCATCTCATGGTAAATAGTATACTAAATAAGTTAAAATATTATGAACATTATTCCAGACATTGAAAAAGAGGGGTGCTACGCCCCTCTCTTTAATAAATGCCGAACGATCTCAGTCATCAGAAAGCTTATGGCCGCATTTACTGCAGTAATCCGCGTTCTGCGGATTTTCCTCACCGCAGTTCTTGCAAACCATTCTGGCGCGCATGGCGACCAGCTGCTCATTGACAGCGTCAAGCTGCTCATATAAATCATCTATTGCGGTAATGCATTCACTGACAAGGTCAGACGAGTCGTTATCGGTCTTTTTGGCTTCATAAACCGTCCTGCCAAGCGATTCAAAGCGCTTTGAAATTTCATTGTTCAGATCGGCAGCGTTTATTCTAAGCTTAGAGACATCAACAAACTGACCTGCTTTTTTGCCGACAACATTCACCGCGGACTTCGCGTTGACAACGACATCTTCAAACAGTCCCATAATAGCACACTCCTTTTATTAGGTTTTCTTACTGAAATTATATTCCAACGGCAGAGGAATTGCAATAAAATTCATCAATATATCCCACCGCCGATGAACTCGCGGATAATGGAATCCCGGGGAACAAATTCACTGTTGATCGGAGTAAACTTCTCAAGGCTTTCAACGAGTTTCTCCGTCAAAGGGTACTGCCCGCAATCGGGTGAAACGGTTTTCAGAAGAGGGATGGCCTGATTTGCCAGCACACAGGTTTCATAGGTATGCAGCGAATTGATGGTATAATCGGCGCCGCTGCGGTAGGGTTTAATGTATTTCCTCTCCCCATCCATCACCGTCGGCCACATTTCCAGCGTCCGCACCGGCTTAGCACCCCGGAAATTGTAATCCCTTACAATCCTTCGCACCAGCCTCATTTCATTCGCGTCAAACAGCTGTCTGTTCCCTTCGTGAATCCCCTGCTTCACACTGATATAGATTTTACATACGTCCTCCTGGGGCAGCTTGTCGATAAAAACCGGATTCAACGCGTGGATTCCTTCCACTATGGCGATGTCGTGCTCCCGCAAAGACACATGACGCCTGTGCGGATACGGCATGTGGATTTCAAAATTGAAAACCGGCATCGTGCAGTGACGGTTCTCGATCAGGGAAAGAAGGCATCTTTCAATATCGGGAACATCCAGCGCGTCCACAGACTCATAATCGTGCTGCCCGTTGGCAAGCACCGGAGCCTGCCTCTCCCCGCGGTAAAAATCATCCAGAGAGATGATGGTGGAGCCGATTCCGATCGACTGAAATGCGTTTTTCAAAAGATTCGAGGTGGTTGTTTTTCCGCTGCTGGACGGGCCGGAAAGCATAATCAGCCTGCAGTTTCGCTTTTGTCCGGCAATGGTTCTGGCTATCTTTCGGATGCTCTGGTGATAGGCCTCTTCAGTCCGCATAACAAAAGCTTCCGGCTGCGCGGATGCCACGGCATTGATCTTACTGAGCTCGTTCTGATACTCTACAAAATTGCTCATAAACAGTTTTCACCTGATCTTTTCTAATAATCATTTCCTCAAAGCGATTGATATATTCATAGGGATATTTAAAGTTAAAAATGCGCGTAAGTCCGTCCGAGTACGGGTCCTTGATTTTGCTGGCGGCACCCGCGCCGCAGGCGAGGATCGTCTGGGATTCATCCATAATCACAACATTGTACGGACTTTCAAAACCGGGCTTCGCCCATCCGGTATTTTCCAGATTGCCCACCATCCGGCTCTGCCGGTAAAGATAATACGGCAGATACCCGTGCAAAAGCAGCCGGCTGTCGGCGTAATCCAGCATTTCCGACGCCTGTGCGCCGCTTACAAAGGGCTCGCTTCCCTCCTGAAAAATCCTGGCCGAACGCTTCAGGGCAAGCGTGTGGACCGTAACGCTTTCCGGGGCGAGGCGGATCACTTCATCCAAAGTGGACATAAAGCTCTCCACCGTGTCCTGCGGCAGTCCCGCAATCAGATCCATATTGATATTGCCGAAGCCGTGTTCGCGCGCCAGCGCGAAAGCCGAAAGGGTCTGCGCGGTCGTATGGCGGCGGCCGATCGCTTTGAGCACTTCGTCGTTCAGCGTCTGCGGATTGATGCTGATGCGCGTAACCCCGCGCCTCTTCATTGCGTCCAGCTTATCGCCGTCTATGGTGTCCGGCCTGCCCGCTTCCACGGTGAACTCACGACAGGCCGACAGGTCAAAGCTGTCGCGGATGGCGGTCAGAAGGACCTCCATCTGCTGCGAGGACAGGGTCGTGGGCGTTCCCCCGCCGATGTAAACGGACTCCAGCCGCAGCTTCAGGCCGTCGGCTACTTTCGCGGTATGTCGGATTTCTTCGCAAAGAAGGGTCAGATACTGCGGAATCAGCTTTGCCGTTTTTTCCACCGACGACGAAACAAAGGAACAGTAAGAACAGCGTGTCGGGCAGAAGGGGATGGAAACATACAGGCTGAAGGATTCCGGCCCGGACTGTGCCAGAATCTTTTCTTCACCGCGCATGGTCAGAAGGCTTAATTCCGTTTTGGCGCCGGACACAAGAAGCTCGTTCCGAAAATAATCCAGCCCTTCCTGCTCCCCTTTTTCGGCAATCAGGCGGCGCAGCAGCTTTACCGGCCTGACTCCCGTCAGGATGCCCCACTTCGGGGTAAAGCCGCAGTACCGTGTCAGAAGGCGGAACAGCATAACCGCCATACGGCGCTCGCTGTCCTTCTGCTGAACGCTTTCCGATAAAGCAAGCATATCCGAGTCTTCTCCCTCGTAGGAGCCGAGCTTCACGCGCACGGAAATCCTCAACGCTTCCGGAAATGCTTTCAGCCCGGTGTAAACAAGGCAGTCGTCCTGCTCGTCAGCGGGCAATTCGGAAACCACTTTAATTTTTTGATGAGGAAAAAAGACGCGGCAGAGATTTTCCATTTCGTAATGGAACGAGTGTCCGTCGATCATCAGGATCATAAGACGCCGTTCCCCATATACGGATTGTTTTTTCTTTCGTATTCCAGCGTCGTTTCCCATTCGTGCCCCGGGTAAACATGATAGTCCCCCTCAAGATTCTCGAGCTTTTTCAGGGAATCCATCATCTGCGGGTAGCTCCCGGTCGGGAAATCCGTTCTGCCGCAGCTGCATTTCATCAGCGTATCGCCTGTAAAAATGGCGTCTCCTACAAGATAGCAGCAGCTGCCGATCGTATGTCCGGGCGTATGCATCACACGGATTTTCAGGCTGCCAAGCTCTATCCTATCGCCGTCGTTCAGCGAGACGTCCGCCGTAAAGGGCTCCGCCCCCAGCGGAGCGACCATGGTGGACAAGTTCAGGGAATTGTCTGAAGTAAACAGCATATCGTCGGAATAGATATAGATTTTAGCATCCGTCAGCCGTTTTAAAGAACTTACCCCCATAATATGATCAAAATGCCCGTGAGTTAACAAAATGGCTTTGACATTCTCCTTGCCCGCGGCCAGAACCGCCTCCGTCAGTCTCGGGTCCTCAAAACCCGGATCGATTACCGCCGACAGACCGGTTTCGTCATCTGTCAGAATATAGCAGTTGGTGGGCAGCGGCCCGCCGGTGATTCTAGTTACTTTCATATCTGGTCCAAGTCCTCCTGTATCTTCATAATTGCCGACAGTTCGGCCATCCGGTCAGCTCTCAGGAACGCTTGATGGAAATAATCCCCTCAATATTATTGAGGCGGTTAATGATGCTGTTCAGGTGCTCGAGGCCGTTGATGGTGATGGTAGCGGAGATCACGGCGCTGCCGTCCTTTGTTTCTCTGGAATTGAGCGAATGGATAAAGATGTGCATATTGAAAAGCTGCTGGGTCACGTCGGCAAGCAGGCCGGAGCGGTCGTTCGCCACAATTTCCAGCGTGGATTTAAATTCTTCCTTGACTTCGCCCGTCCAGTGCGCCTTGATCCATCTTTCCGGTTCGGGCGCGTCCTGCAGATTCTGCGGAACGTTGGAACAGGTGCGCTTATGGATGGAAACGCCGAAGCCGCGGGTAATAAAACCGATGATGTCGTCCCCGGGCAGGGGGTTGCAGCAGCGCGAAAACTTAATCAGGCAGTTGTCCATCCCGTCGACCGTAACGCCGCCCACGGGCTTCTTCGGCGTCTGCTTGGCAAGCGGCTGTGCCGGCACAGCCACAGGCGGACGCTTGTCCTTCATATAGTCTTCTTTGATTTTGGGCATGATTTTCCAAAGCTGGATTCCACCGTAGCCGATGGCGGAGTATACGTCGTCCGCCGTGACGCAGTTCTGCTTTGCGCCGATTTTTTCCAGCAGGGCCGCAAGCTCGGAGTCGCTCATTTCAATGCCGTTCCTTCTGAACTCGCGTTCCAGCTCCGCTTTTCCCTCAACGATATTCTCATCGCGCTTCTCACGTTTAAACCATGCGCGTATTTTATTGCGGGCCTCGCTTGTTTTGACGATTTTCAGCCAGTCACGGCTGGGCCCGCGGGTTTCTTTGGAGGTAAGGACTTCAATGATCTGACCGGTTTTTACTTTGTAATCAATCGGTACAATCCGCTTGTCCACCTTGGCGCCGATCATCCGGTTGCCGACGGCGCTGTGGATGGCATAGGCAAAGTCGATCACAGTGGAGCCGGACGGCAGGTTAATGACATCGCCTCGCGGCGTAAAGACAAAAACTTCTTCCGGGGCCAGGTCCGATTTGATGGTGCGCACCAGATCGGTCGCGTCCCCGCTGTCCTTCTGGCTGTCCAGCATCTGGCGGATCCAGGCAAGACGCTGTTCCAGCGAATCGCCGCTCTTCCCGCCAAGGCCGAGCTTATATTTCCAGTGAGCCGCGATTCCGTATTCCGCGGTATGGTGCATTTCCCACGTTCTGATCTGCACCTCGAACGGGATTCCGTCCTTCCCGATCACCGTTGTATGCAGGGATTGGTATAAATTCGGCTTCGGGGTAGAGATATAATCCTTGAACCGGTTCGGAATCGGGCGGTACATGTCGTGAATAACGCCCAAAACGTTATAACAGTCGTTTACCGTATCAACGATGACGCGTACGGCGTAGATATCGTATATTTCATCCATGGAGCGTCCCTGAATAAACGTCTTTCGGAAAATCCCGTTGATGCTCTTGACTCTTCCTTCCAGATAAACGTTGGGAATCAGCGGCGACACGCGTTCAAAAATACACTTTTTTGTCCGTTCAATAAAGGCTTTCCGCTCATTGCTCCGCAGCTCAAGACTGCTTTCAATCTCCTCATAGGCCACGGGGTCCAGACATCGGAGGGAAAGGTCTTCCAGTTCCTCTTTCACGGCCCGGATGCCTAGACGGTGCGCAATCGGGGCGTAAACCTCCATGTTTTCCAGCGCCTTGTCGCGCTGCTTCTGCGGCGGCATGAATTCAATCGTGCGCATATTGTGCAGGCGGTCGGCCAGCTTAATAATGATGACCCGGATATCCTCCGCCATGGCGATCAGCATTTTGCGCAGGTTCTCCGCCTGCTGTTCCTCCCGGGAAGAGTACGGAATACGGCCGAGTTTTGTTACGCCGTCCGTCAGGTTGGCAATTTCCGCCCCAAAGCTCTTTTTCAGCTGTTCCAGATTGACCGGCGTATCCTCCACGACATCGTGCAGAAGGCCGGCGGCAACGGATTCAGTGTCCATACCCAGTTCCACCAGGATGCACGCAACCGCGACAGGATGGGAAATATAGGGCGCGCCGGAAAGGCGCTTCTGTTCCTCATGGGATTTTACCGCGAGCTGATAGGCGCGGTCTATCACATCCATGTCATATTCATGTTCACTTTCCTTGATTAAAGCGACCAAACGGTCATACGTCATTAGCGGCCACGCCATAGGATTCACCCTCCTTTCCCAGAGAATATAAATGATTGAGTATGTTGGAGCGGAACAAGTCCACTTTCTTTTCCGTATGTACTATTTCTACCGTGCAGATATTGCCGGATTTCTCCAGCGTAATCAGATGATGCTCGGCAAGGACGTCCAGTGCCGTCAGAAGCTTTGCAAAACCGATCTGCGCAGAGCCGGTTTTCGCCAAAAGGCTTTCCGCTTCCCCGCGAAAGCCGTTCCCCGCACGCACCGCGCGGTAAACGGCGGCAAATTCGTTCCGGTCCGGTATCAGACCGGAAAGCTCTTCCTGAGACAACGGCTCTTCTCTTTTGGATTTCTCATAAAGCGCAAGCCCGGCAATGACTTCGTCCAAATCCACATCGGAGCGTTTCAGGTCTTTGATATAGATGGAAAGCGTATTTTTTCCGTTGTACTCCCGCGCTTCCAGCGTGACCGCAAGGTCGAGCAGATCGCCGGTAGAATACGGGAACTGCTCCAGCGTGGTGCCGAATTTCATGCAGCGTACAGCGGCGTTACCCTGCGTCACAGTTACGCGCAGATGCTTTCCCCCGCCGACCGGCGTGATGTCGGACAATGTCATATGATACAAACCAAAGAGCGGCGACGGATTTCCCATCCCGAACGGTTCCAGTGCCTGTACGTATTCGGGAATGTCCAGCGTCAGCTGCTTCGGTTTTAAAAGGCAGTCGATTTTCAAAACGGGAACCGGCATTGGGCCGGAAGCGGCGTAAGCATTGATCGTTTTGCGGAACGCGGCGATGTTTTCCGTCGGCAGCGTCAGACCGGCCGCCATCGGGTGCCCGCCGTAGCGGGTAAGCAGCCTGTCGCAGGAACGCACCGCTTCAAAAAGGGAAAATCCCTCAATGCTTCTGCCGGAGCCCTTGGCTTCTTCACCGGAATAGGAAATGATAATACTCGGTTTTCCAAACTGCTCGGTAATTCTGGAAGAAACAATTCCGATGACGCCGTGGTGCCAGTTTTCGCCCTCGATAACCAAAACACGGTCGTAAAGCCGCTGCGGCTGTTCCTTTAACTGCTGCAGTGCTTTCTCATATATTTCTCTCTCAATTTGGCGCCGGTATTCATTTTCGTCATTGATATCGCAGGAAAGTTCCCCCGCTTCGTCCGGATACTCGGTTAACAGCAGACGGACCGCCCTGTCGGGGGAACCGATCCGCCCCGTCGCGTTGATGCGCGGCACAATGGTAAAGGCAATATTTCCGGATGTCAGTTTCCGCCCTTCCATCCCCGCCTGCTCCAGCAAAGAGCGAAGGCCGAGCCGGTCGGTGCGGGAAATCATCCTGAGTCCCGCTTTGACAAAGCTGCGGTTTTCTCCCGTCAGCGGAACGATATCGCCGATCGTCCCGATCGCGACGAGATCGGCGTAATTATCGAGAAGAGCCGTTATATCACAGTCTTCCCCTTCCAGAGCCATAATCAGCTTAAAAGCGACGCCGACGCCGGAAAAATCTTTATAAGGACTTTTGCAGTCGCTTCGGTAAGGGTCCACAACGGCACAGGCACGCGGCAGTTCCGTGCGCGGCCGATGATGATCCGTAATTACAACGTCCATGGAAAGACTGTTGGCATAATCGACTTCTTCGATCGACGATATTCCGTTATCCACCGTAACAATCAGGCTGACCTGCTGCTCATGCAGTGTTTTGATCGCGTTCCTGTTGAGGCCGTAGCCTTCCCCTTCACGCTCCGGAATATAATACAGCACATTTGCTCCGCAGGATTCCAGATAGGAATACAGCATTGCGGTAGAGGTAACCCCGTCGGCGTCGTAATCCCCGTAAACCGCTATTTTTTCAAATCCGTCTACAGCGCTTAAAACACGGTCAGCCGCCTGACGCATATCGGCCATCAGAAACGGATCGGAAAAAGTCAGTTCGGACTGAAACAGCTCTCGGATGTGCTCCGGCTCTGTAATTCCCCGTGCCTGCAGCAAAACCGCCAGGAGTTCTGGGATTCCTGTTTCATTCGATATTTTTTGCGCAGATCGGCCGTCACAAGGAAAGACCTGCCACTTTTTTATACTCACGCACTACACCTGCCCCATAATTTCTTATTGTATCATTTTGATAAAAAATATTCAATATTTATCTGCATCCTATCACATCGAAGCGGCCACGGTTCTCCATGCATAATAACAAAAAGCCACCGATGACCGCCGGCGACCACAGAAACGGGTCAGCCGGACAGACCGGTGGCATGGATTCAAATAACGGTTTTCACCCGCGTAAAAGCCTTAAGCGTTTGCCTGCGCCCTTTTTGCAGCCTTGTGGTTCTGCCACATGACATACATCGGACCGGCAACGCAGACGGAGGAATAGCAGCCGGTGATAATACCGACCATCATCGGCAGGGCGAACGTCGTTACACTGCTCAGGCCGTAAACAGCGCCGACAATATACACCGTCGCAATGGAGGAAAAGGTGCATCCGGCGGTATAGAGGGAACGGGTAAAGGTCTGATTGATACTGGTATTGACCAGAACCGAATACGGAGTCTTCGGTCCAAGCAGCCTGCGGTTTTCTCTGATACGGTCGTAAATGATGATGGTATCGTTCAGAGAATATCCCAAAATGGTCAGAACCACCGCAATAAAGCTGTCGTTGAGCGGCATTCTGAAGATAATAAAGGTAAAGTAAACCATTGCGATATCGTGCAGAAGGGCGATAATCGCCATAACGCCTGCGGACATACCGCCAATTTTCTTAAACCTGAGCGCGACATAAAAAATCAGAAGCAGGAAGGCAATCGCAATCGCCGCGATACATTTTGCAAAGAAGTTACGTCCCATGGACGGATTAATGGAGCTTGATTCGACAACCTGGAAACCCGCGTTCGGGTACTTCGCTGTAAGCGCTTTGGCAATTGCCTGCTGGTTGTCAATGGAAATGGAATCCGTTCCCGCAAAGGAAATGGAAACGTTGTTTTTTGCTTCCGAGCCGTCGGCGGATTTCACGCTCTCAAGGATACGGACGGTAACATCCTTTTGCGTGGTATCCTGAACGATCTTCTCTACATCCTCCTGTACAATCTTTCCGGTGTAGGAATATTTGATGACCGCGCCGCCGGTAAACTGAATGTCGAGCTGGGTGCCAAAAATGATATTGAAAATCAGACCGATGGCCATGATTCCGATGGAAATGCCGAAAAAGATTTTTCTGTTTTCAAAAAATTTGATGTGAAAGGTTTTCATTTTGCGGCACCTCCATATAACCATTTGCTGCGTGCGAACTTAAACCCGGAAAGGGACTTTGTCATCAGGCGGGTCGCCGTTACGCCGAACACGAAGTTGCCGACAATACCAATGAGCAGAGTATAACCGAAGGAATAAATGGAACCGGTGGTCGACGGGCCAAAGATCATGGAAAGAATGTTCGTCGGTCCGAAAACGCCCATCAGGATAAGAGCAACGATAATAACGGTGATATTGCCGTCGAAAATCGCCCAGAAGCTGTTGTCGTCACCCTTCTGGATCGCGCCGTCAAGCGTTTTGCCCGCCCACAGTTCCTCTTTAATTCTGGATGCGGTAATGATATTTGCGTCCACGCCCATGCCGATGGAAAGGATAATACCGGCAATACCGGGCAGGGTCATGGTGAAGCTGTTTACAAACGGGAAGTAACCGGAAACAGCCGCAAAGGAAAGCGCGATCTGGCCAAGCAGCGCAATAATCGCAACAAAACCGGGAAGTCTGAAAACGAAAAGCATAAAGATACAAATGATAGCGAATGCAATGCAGCCGGCAATCAGCATGGCGTGCAGGGAAGAAGCTCCCAGCAGAGGGCTGATCGTGCTGAAGTTTGTAGTGGTAAGCTTAAAGGGAAGCGCACCGGCAGTGATTTTGTTTGCCAGGGCGGATGCTTCCGCAGCGGTAAAATTGCCTTCAATAGAGCATTTACCGTCCGTAATGACCGCGTTGACCGTCGGGCTGGAAATCATCACATCGTCCATCCAGATGGAAATAACCTGACCTTGCAGGCGCTCAGTCGCTTCCGCAAATTTTTCGGTTCCGCTGTCGTTCAGTTCAAGGCCGACCATGTACTTGGAGGTACCGCTTGTCTGGTCCTGAGACATCTCTGCCTTGGCGCTCTTAATGTCGCTGCCCTGCAGGATGATGGCGTCTGCGGTAGTTCCCTTCGGGGTTTTATAGACGGGTTGTCCATCGGCGTCTGTTTCCGTCGTCGTGTACTCGCCGCCCTCGCGGAAGGTAAGCAACGCTGTTGCGGAAAGCTCCTGGATTGCGCTTTCCGGGTCAAAAGTGGTTTCGCCGTTCTTCCACGGGAAGCGGACAATAATCCGGTCATGATCGTAGTCCGTATACAACTCATAATCGGTAATGTGTTTGCTGGTCATACGAACTTCAATAATGGATTTGGCGGAATCAATTTGTTCCTTGGTTGCCTTAGTCGAAGTTGCGGGGCTGAACGTAGCCTCGACGCCGCCGTTGATGTCAATTCCCCATCTAATGTCGCTTACACCCTTTATGTAGGTGTTCGAATTATCCCCGTTTTGTCCCTTAATACCAAAAGTAGCGGTATAAGTTAAAAACAGTATGAGGAGGGCGACGATGAAAAAAACTGGTTTTGCTACTCGCTTCATTCGTAAATCCTCCAATTTTGGTGTTCTGTGAATCCTCGCAGACGTAACAAAGTTTATTATATTGTTATTGCCCCAAAAAGTCAATCGATTTGGCAAGATTATTAACGGATACAGTCAAAAAAAGAAAGGGAGCAGCGCTCCCCTTCCCCTATTTGCTTAACAGCTTTTCCGCCGCCGCCAGCTGAACACAGATACAGAACAATTCCATCGCCTGTTCCAGTTCCGCTACGGGCGGGTAAGTCGGAGCAACCCGGATATTCCTGTCGTTCGGGTCCTTGCCGTACGGATACGTAGCGCCCGCGCCGGTAAGGGTGACTCCGGCCTCCCTGCAGAGCGAAACCACGCGCTTTGCGCAGCCGTCCAGAACATCCACGCTGACAAAGTAACCGCCGTTCGGGTTGGTCCATTCGGCAACCCCCTTGCCTCCCAGCTCCGATTTCAGGCTGGAGATCACCGTCCGGAATTTCGGTTCCAGCAAAGCACGGTGTTTTGCCATGTGCTTCATTACGCCGTCCATATCCTTGAGAAAATAAATGTGGCGGAGCTGATTCAGCTTATCCGGCCCGATCGTCTGGAAGGAATAATGCTCCCTCAGGACGGCGAGGTTGCTTTCGCTTGCCCCCATGGCCGCGATACCCGCGCCCGGGAAGGTGATCTTGCTGGTGGAAGAAAAGAAGATAGGCAAATCGATATTGTTATATTTCCGGCATTCGTGCCAAAGGTTCAGCAAGGTGTCCGGAGTATCCGTCAGGTCATGAACACAGTAGGCGTTATCCCAGAAGATTTTAAAATCCTTTGCCGCCGGCTTCAGGGCCGCAAACCGCCGGACCGTTTCATTGGAATAGGTAATACCCGTGGGGTTGGAATATTTCGGCACGCACCAGATTCCCTTAATCGCCGCATCGTCCGCGATCAGCTTCTCCACCACATCCATGTCCGGACCGGTGGCAAGCATCGGCACGGCAATCAGCTCAAAGCCGAAATATTCGGTGATGGCAAAATGCCTGTCGTAGCCGGGCGAAGGGCACAGAAATTTAACAGGACCCTGTCTGCCCCACGGCTCGCAGCCTGCAAAGCCATGCGTCATGGCACAGGATATCGCGTCAAACATCATGTTCAGGCTGGAATTTCCGCCGACGATGATATTATGATCGTCCACGCCCATCATTTCCGCGAACAGCTCCCTCAGTTCCGGCAGGCCGTCCGGCAGACCATAATTGCGGCAGTCGTCTCCGGTTGAAGAATGCATATCGGAACCTGAATTCAGAGTATCCAGCATTTTCATGGAAAGATTCAGCTGATCCGTCGCCGGTTTTCCACGCGCCATATTCAGTTTAAGGCCCTGGGCTTTAAACTGGTCGTAGCGGTTCTGTAAGTCTGCTTTCACTTTTGACAGCTCGGAATCTGACATGGATAAAAATTGCAACATGAGCATCTCCCTATCATAATATGCAAAATACATATGTAAACTCCTATTATTCTAATATATGCCGTGACGAAATGCAAGTTTAAAATAAAATTCCTGCATTTTCATCAATCTTCATGAAATTAGAATCCTAAGAACCCATTTCTATGTATTACATTTTAGGAAGCTGCCCAAAAGGGTTTCGATGGAAATTACTTCAAATACTGCGCAAGCTCAATGTCCACCTTCTGGATATGATTCAGAAGCCAGTTCATCAGAAAATAATTGGTTTTGGATACCAGCGCGATGGAAGCGCCTTCTTTTGAAAGATCGTTTTTCAGATCGGCAATCTGTTTCTTAAAATACTCATGCAGTTCCTTATGCTCTTTGTACTTCGGATAGGTGCTGCTTCTCTGCAGCTTTTCCTCGTCCGAAAAATGCTTGATGGTATAGCCCTCCAGAAACTCCAGCGTTTTGAAAATTTCTTCCTTGCCCTTGCCCTGATTGCAGGCGGCAAAGAGCTGGTCGATCCGGTCGCACAGCTCCTTGTGCTCCCCGTCAATCAGAGGCACGCCGATTTTCAGGCTTTCTTTCCACATTGCCATAAAAAACACATCCCTTCTATTTCCTATATCAGATCCCCCAAAATTTCCTTATTAAAATTCCGCCGTGCCGGTCGTGCGCGGGAAAGGCAGCACGTCGCGGATATTGGCGATTCCTGTCAGATACATGACCAGACGCTCAAAGCCAAGGCCGTAACCGGCGTGCTTTGTGCCGCCGTAGCGCCTCAGGTCGAGGTACCACCAGTAATTTTCCTCATCCAGATGGAAATCCTTCATGCGCTGCTGCAAAACGTCCATGCGCTCCTCGCGCTGGCTGCCGCCGATTATTTCGCCGATTCCCGGCACCAGTAGGTCTACCGCCGCCACCGTTTTGCCGTCGTCATTCAGACGCATATAGAATGCTTTGATTTCCTTCGGATAATCGGTCACAAAAACCGGCTTTCCGTAAACCTTTTCCGTCAGATATTTCTCGTGCTCGGTCTGAAGGTCGGTTCCCCACTCCACTTTATACTCAAACTGGCCGTTGTTTTTTTTCAGAAGCTCAACCGCCTCAGTATAGGTCACGCGGGCAAAATCGGAATCGACGACATTTTGCAGACGATCCACAAGGCCCTTGTCGACAAACTGATTAAAGAACGCGATATCGTCCGGACAGGTCTCCATAACATATCCGATGACGAATTTAATCATCGCTTCCGCCAGTTCCATGTCGTCCTGCAGGTCGGCGAACGCAATTTCCGGCTCTATCATCCAGAATTCCGCCGCGTGGCGCTGGGTATAGGATTTTTCCGCACGGAAGGTCGGGCCGAAGGTGTATACCTTTCCAAAAGCCATGGCCATGCACTCGGCTTCAAGCTGCCCCGAAACCGTCAGCGAAGTATGCTTCTGGAAAAAGTCTTGTGAATAGTCCACCGCACCGCTTTCCGTCCGGGGAGGGTTGTCCGCGTCCAGCGTGGTCACGGTGAACATCTCTCCCGCTCCCTCACAGTCGCTGCCGGTAATCAGCGGAGTATGGACATAGACAAAATCATTTTCATTGAAAAATTTATGAATCGCAAACGCGGCGGCGGAACGGATGCGGAACGCCGCGCTGAACGTATTGGTGCGCGGGCGCAGATGGGCGATCGTACGCAGATATTCCAGAGAATGGCGTTTTTTCTGAAGGGGATAATCCGGCGTGGACTGGCCATCCACCTCTACCTGCGCGGCATGGATTTCAAAAGGCTGCTTCGCTTCGGGCGTTATAAGCAGTTCGCCCGACACCGTAAGAGCCGAACCCACATTCAGCTTTGCGATCTCTGTAAAATTAGAAATTTTATCGGATTCAAATACAATCTGAACTCCCTTAAAGCAGCTTCCGTCATTCAGTTCAATAAAACCAAGCGCTTTGGAATCCCGGATCGTGCGTACCCAGCCGCAAACCATGACGGTTTTCCCGCCGAGTTCCGCCGTTTTGGAATATAATTCGGCTATTTCAGTCCTTTTCAAGCTGATACCTCCTAAATATTAGCAACTTATGAATTATTCTTATATTATAACACGAAGCTACTCTGTGCAATACCAAAAACGCAGGAATTTCCGCAAAACTTCAAATATCTGCAAATTAGGGGTTGATTTTTCCCGGAACATTCGATATAATATCAGAGTTGCCTGATGTGAGAGCAACTTAATTGCCACTTGGAGAGGTATTCTAATGGTAAGGAGCCACATTGGAAATGTGGTGTGCCGCAAGGCATTGTGCGTTCGAGTCGCATCCTCTCCGCCAAGAAAGAGCATCCGCATTTGCGGGTGCTCTTTTTCATGAATTAAGATAAAAATACATCTTACAGTAATTCCATTTCAGTTTACGAAAAAAAACGCGTTCCTCCCCCCGCCTTCGGCGGGGGGAGGAACGCAACCTTGTTGCAGAATCAGCTGGAAATGCTGTAGCAGTTTAACGGAAAGGACGCGGAAATGTAATGGGCACGAAACAAGCCGTATCGTATTTATCAAAGGATATGCTTTTACATATTGATATGCTGGAAATCCTGAAGCGGAAGGACACCGAAGTATTGCAGGCGTCCGACCGGGGCGCCCTGCTTTACAATGAAAGCTGCGGCGTCTATATGATCAGCGCGCAGGACGGGCAGACAGCGGAAAAAATGCTTTCATCCGTCAAACGGCCCGAAGTGATCGTCACGCATCAGAATTTCTGTATCGATACGGTTCAGAAGCAATTCCGGTTCCGCAGGAAAACAGCCTGCCATCAGGCTGCATATTTTAATAGGAACCCGCTGCCCGTACCGGAGTCCTCGGCGGTGATCCGCCCGCTGGACGAATCCTATCTGCCGTTTCTGTTAAAGTACTATTCCCTCGCCGGTATCGTGTCGGTGCAGGAACGCCTGGAATCCGGCTCCATGTTCGGAGCGTTTCTCAGCGGCACGCTGGCAGGATTTGCCGGCACTCACGCGGAAGGCTCCATGGGTCTGCTGGAAGTGCTTCCGGAATACCGCCGCCAGGGCATTGCCGTCGTACTGGAAACCTTCCTCGCCAACCGTTTCCTGGCGGAAGGCCGGGTTCCGTTCGCTCAGATCATTGCCGGAAATACGGCTTCCCTAAAGCTGCAGCAAAAGCTGGGCTTTACCGTTTCAGAACAGACCATCTGTTGGCTGGAGTAGCGTTCCCTCGCCCGACGGCTGCTCCGGCCTGGCAAAAGACAGATAATAATAATCGTTGATCTGTTTGTGAAAGTCGGCGCCCAGACGGTAAAAGATTCCCATCGTTTCATAAAGGACTTCCGGACCCGCCGCCGTACATACCAGCTGCCCGCCGGGTTTCAGGAGGCCGTAGAGGATTGTAAAAATCCCTTCCCTGTTGTGAAGCGCGGCCGATTCGCTTTCCAGCACAATATAATCGTATTGCCTGCCGCCGAAATACAGCTGAACGTCTTCGGCAGGACCCTGAACACATTCCCTGCAGATGGTTTTCAGCTCCGTCATATTATTGCTCCGTTCAGACAGATAATAGAGTTCCACATCCTTGCAGCCGTGGCTTTTACATACATTTTTCAGCTGCAGTACGGTGGTACCGAAGGAACCGCCGATTCCCAGAATGCTGACCTCGTTTTTACCGCTGTAATCCAGAACATTCAGCACGTTGAAGTCGATCAAGCCCGCTATATAGGCGTCGACCCCGAACTTTACAAAAAACAGCCCTTTGTTTCTGATGGCAAGATTTTTATCCTTTTCATATTCCGCATTAAACGTACAGGCGCCAAAGTGATGGACGAACGTGTCCTTTGCCAGAATGGTCTTATATCCCATTCTTCTGATGCTGAAGCAGATGGCGTCGTCGTCATAGCACCCGGGATTGAAATCTTCGTCAAATCCGCCCAGCACCTTTAGAATTTCCGTTCTGTAAATAGCGGCGTAAACCGTCATCTTCAGACGTTCCTCCCACAGATCGGGGTTGCTGACATTGTACCGCTCCGCAATCCTCTGCATTTCCTCCATCGACTGGCACGGCAGATTGATCTGCTGATAATTGCACGACGCGTCACAGACCGGCACCACCATGCCGATTTTCGGATCGGATTCGAAACAATTCAGAAGGTTGTCAAGCCAATGAGCGGTAACGACGACATCATTGCTGACATTCATGGTGTATTTTCCTTCCGCTATTTTGAACCCGCAATTGAACGCTTTGCATACGCCGATGTTTTCCGGAAAACTGATTTTTTTCTGATTCGGCAGGCTGTTGAAATATTCTTCCGTGCCGTCCGAGGAACCATTATTAATGGTTATCAGCTCGAAATCGATGTGGGAGGTATAACGATAGATGCTTTCTATACACTGCCTGGTATAATCCAGATGATTGTACGCGAGCACCACGATGCTCACCAGCGGAGATACTGTTTCCCTGTTTTCGATCTGCGCCGCTTCCTTTTGCTCTGTACCCATCTTCCCGCTCTCCTTAAATGAATTGGTTCACTCCGGTAACGGCGTAACTCACCCGATCTCCGTTTCACAGAAGTTCATCCTATTATTATATGAACAGGCTGAGGCAATTGATATTTTCAAAAGAGAATTTTTATTCCAAGCAAAACTTACAATGACAATTTACGGGGGAATCCAATCATGACAGTTTATCAGCAAATCCTTATCGCCTGCCCTCTGGTGTTTCTGGCAAGCTTTGTGGACGCGGTCGCGGGCGGGGGCGGACTGATTTCTCTGCCCGCATACTACCTGACGGGCATGACGTCTCACTTTGCCATTGGCTCCAACAAGTTTTCTTCCTGTATCGGCACGATGTTCTCTACCGGAAGGTTTTTAAAGAGCGGCAGCTTCCATCTGCGCGTCGCTCTCGTCTCGGCCGGATTTGCCCTGGCTGGAAGCTACGCCGGCGCGCGGCTGGCGCTCTTCCTGGACGACCGTTTCCTTCGTCTCGCCATGCTGGTGCTTCTCCCCTTTGCCGCCGCCGTCATCTTGCTTTCACGGAAAAAGGACAGCTCGGATATCAGCACTTTTGAGAAAATCCCCGCACGGCGCGCCCTGCTCCTTTCCGCGGGGATCGGGCTGGCTCTCGGCATGTACGACGGCTTTTTCGGGCCGGGCACCGGCACTTTTCTGATTATTGCTTTTACTGCTTTCCTCGGGTTCGACTACAAAACGGCCTGCGGCAATACCAAAGTTGTCAACCTGGCTTCCAACGCAGCCGCACTTGTTACGTTTGTTGCGGCGGGAACGATTCAGTATTCCGTTGCCGTTCCCGCGGCAGTTTGTTCCATCGCCGGCCACTGGATCGGTTCCGGACTGGCAATTAAAAAAGGGGCCCGGTTCATCCGGCCCGTTATGGTCTTCGTACTGGTACTCCTGTTTTCCAAAGTCGTTTACGACATGCTGATAAAATAGGAATCATATAGGATGAAAAAAGCCCCGGACCTCCGCAAAAACGGTCCGGGGCTCTGCTATGCAAAAAAACGGGGAATGGCTCATTTATTGATTCAAGGTCTCATTCATGCTTCCGGTGCGGTAGCCTTTGATATCCAGCGCAATATAGGTAAACCCGATCTCTTTGAATCTGGAATCAATTTTGTCACGCGTCTTTCCGTCCAGCATTGCAGCAAAGCCGTTTTCATCCGTCTCAATACGGGCCAGATTTCCGTGAAAACGGACGCGTACCTGATGGAAGCCCAAATCAAGCAGATACTGTTCAGCCTGATCGATCATGCGCAGCCTGTCCGGCGTAATGTCCTCCCCGTACGGAAAACGGGAGGATAAACAGGCAAAGGACTGCTTGTTCCATGTGGGAAGTCCCAGCTTTTTGGAAAGCTGGCGGATTTCCACCTTCGTAAGACCGGCCTCCCTTAGGGGGCTTTTAATCCCCAGTTCCGCAACAGCCATCAGGCCCGGCCGGTAATCCCCGTTATCGTCCGAATTGGAACCTTCGATAACATTTTCAATTCCTTTTGTCTGTGCGATTGCTTTAATTTTGGAAAAAAGCTCAGACTTACATAAGTAACATCTGTTGGTCGGGTTCTTGGAAAAACCGTCGATATTCAGTTCTTCGGAGTCCACAACGATATGTTCGATGGAATTGTCAAACGCAAACGCCGTTGCCTCGTCCAGCTCCCTTTTGGGGAAACTGAGGGAACGCGCCGTAACGGCAATTGCCTTGTCGCCCAAAACATCATGGGCCACTTTCAGAAGAAAAGTGGAATCAACCCCGCCGGAAAAAGCGGCGGCTACGCTTTTCAGACTTCTTAAATATTCTTTCAGGTTCTCATACTTAATCTCTAATAAATCCATATCTGTCCCCATCAATTCTATTTTTTTCACACCTGATATCATACTGATTTAATCCTATCAATTCCTATCAGATTAGTATTCATTTTATCTTAAATCCTTCGGGTTGTCAACCGGAAATGCTCTGCAAAAGGCGGCAGCCGGAACTGCGTTTCGGTAAAAGCTCCTATTTGTTATACATAAATCCTCCCGAATTTCAATAAAATAATAAAGTTTTCAGAAGGGCCTTAAAAAGTTGATGAACAGGCCGACATTTGTTATAATCGACTTATAAAAACGAAGCATTGGTGGTGTCGCGTTTTGAACAGAAAAAAGACGAATAAGACAGCAAAGTTAGCAGCAGTAATCGACATTGGTTCGAATATGCTGAAAATGAGAATATCTCAGTTGAAAAAAGGCGAAATCGTTGATTTGGATATCCTGGAGTATCCCCTGAGCCTCGGTCACGAGGTCTTTACGGAAGGGAAAATCCGGTTTGAAAGCCTGCGGGAGCTATCCCGCGTTCTGCACGGATACTCTTCCATTATGGACGAATACGGAGTTGACCAGTGCAAAGTCGTGGCCACCACCGCATTCCGGGATGCCAAAAACAGGTCCTACGTTGTCGACCAGCTGAAAATCCAAAACGATATTACGGTTCAGGTCTTGGAAGACGATCAGGAAAAAACGCTGATTTATTCCGAAATATTAAATTTCCTGAACAGAATCGAAAATAAAAAGAGCGAAAATGCGCTGATCTCTTACATCGGCGCGGGAACCATCGGATTTTCCGTTTATAACGGCAAGCATATGGTTTTTTCTCAGAACATACCGATGGGCGCGCTGAAGCTGCATGATATGCTGGGAAATATCCAGGAACTGACGGAGGACTTTTACACTGTTGTAGAAGAATATCTTCATTCGATTATCGGACATATCAACATTCCGTTTAAAAAGGGAATCGTATCAAATCTGATCCTGACCGGCAACGAGATTCAGCTGATTGCAAAAATCTGCGGCGTGGAGCCGGTGGACGATTGTTACACCATTCCTACTGCAATGCTCACCGACCTGTTTAAACGGGTACGCTCCATGTCCCAGGAAAAGATCGGGATCGAGTACGGTATCACCGAGGAAACCGCGGAGCTGCTGTATTCCGCCCTGGCCATTTATATCTCTCTGATCGATTTTACCACTTCCGATTATATCATTTCGCCCAAGGTCGAGCTTTGGGACGCATTGATGCGGCTGATGCTCATCCCGAAAAGCGGGGATGAATACTTTGAGCATGTCCGCGCAAATGCGATTTCCTGCGCGCAGGAAATCGCCAAAACCTACAACTGCAATCAAAAGCATTCCGATAATATCCGAAAATTCGCCTGCCGTATTTTTGACAAAATGAAGGGCGCCCACGGTCTTGACCACAGGAAAAGGCTCCTTCTGGAGCTGGCGGCCATCCTGCACGACAGCGGGCACTATGTGACGGCCAAGCAGCACCTTTTGAGCGCGTTCGACCTGATTAAAGATATTGACGTTTATGGAATGACCGACGACGAGATGCTGATTACAGCGTATGTCTCCCGGTACAACGAATACGACGTGCCGAATTACGACGACGTTGAATTTATCCGCACCAGCGACAAGAACAGGCTGATCGTTTCCAAGCTGGTGGCGATTTTCCGGCTTGCCAATGCCCTGGATAAATCGCAGAAGCAGAAGCTGAAGGATATTAAGGTCAAACTGGAAAACGACAAGTTACTCATTACAGCGGAAAGCAACGATAACGTCTATTTGGAAAAATGGGCGTTTGAACAGTGCGCCCCTTTCTTTAAGGAGGTTTTCGGATACAATCCGGTGCTTACCATCAAATCATCTCTTATATAAAAAGGCTGTGTGTTGATCATGAACGATATCATCGAAAAAATAAAAATCCCCTACATCAACCGTGAACTGAGCTGGATGGACTTTAACGGCCGGGTGCTGGAAGAGGCTTTTGAACGGGAAAACCCGATTATGGAACGCATCCGTTTTCTGGCGATTACCGCTTCCAATCTGGATGAATTCTTTATGGTACGCGTAGCCGGCGTGAAAGAACAGGTAAACTCGGATTATCGGGGCGAGGACCCTTCCGGCCTGAAGCCGAAACAGCTTTTGCCCCTGCTTTCCCAAAAAATCCATGCCTTCACGGAAAAACAGTATTCTTGTTTGTACCGCTCCATTATGCCGGCAATGAGAAAAAGCGATATCAGCTTTATCCTTCCTGAGGAAATGAGCCCCGATCAGCTGCGTTTTATTTCCGATTACTTTGATAAAGTGCTCTTCCCCGTGCTGACGCCGCTTGCAGTGGACACAAGCCGCCCTTTCCCCCTGCTTGCAAATAAAAGCCTGAATATTGCGGTACGGCTCAAGGGTGAGGAGGATTCCTATTTCGCCGTCGTACAGGTACCATCGATTCTGTCCCGGTTTCTGGAAGTTCCCTCCACCCGCGGCAAAACCTATGTCCTTCTGGAAAATGTCATCATGTATAAGCTGGAAGAGCTGTTCGAGCTCAGCGATATTCAGTCCGCCTGCCCGTTCCGCATGACCCGCAATTCGGATCTGGACATTGACGAGGAGTCGGAGGACCTGCTGATCGAAATACAGAAATCCATTAAGAAGCGCAAACGCGGCAAGCCCGTGCGTCTGGAGCTGATACAGAAATGCGACGTTGAGACGCGGGAATTTCTGATTGATATGCTCGACGTCAGCGAGGATGAAATATATGAACTGCCCGGCCCGCTTGATCTGACCTTTTTCTCAAAATTCGCCTCCATTCCGGAATTTAAAAACCTGTGCTTTCAGCCGATCGAGCCGGTCTATCCCCCCGCCGATTTCTGGGGCTACGACGATATTTTTGAAGCCATCCGTGAAAAGGACAGGATGGTTCACCATCCATATGAAAGCTTTGACATCGTGGTTGATTTCGTCCGCAGGGCGGCGGAAGACAAAAATGTGCTGGCAATCAAACAGACGCTTTATCGCGTCAGCGGACATTCCCCGATTGTGGCGGCGCTGATTACCGCGGCGGAAAACGGCAAACAGGTCACCGTACTGGTGGAACTGAAAGCGCGCTTTGACGAAGAAAACAACATTCTGTGGGCAAAAAAGCTGGAGGAAGCCGGGTGCCATGTCATCTACGGTCTGGCCGGGCTAAAGACCCACTGCAAAATCTTGCTGGTCGTCCGCCGCGATGAGGACGGCATTCGCCGCTACCTTCATATGGGAACGGGAAATTACAACGATTCGACCGCGAAAATTTACACCGATATCGGCGTCTTTACCTGCAAGGAGCCTTACGGAACAGACGCTTCTTCCCTGTTTAACGTGCTGACCGGGTACTCCCGCCCGCCGGAATACAACCGGTTCGTGGTTGCGCCGCACGGAATGAGAAGCTTTTTCCGGCGGATGATCGAAAAAGAGATTGAAAACTCCCGTCAGGGCCTGCCCTGCGGAATCACGGCAAAAGTGAATTCCCTTGTCGACCCCGATATTATTGAGCTGCTGTACAAAGCCTCCCAGGCAAACGTTCCGGTACGCCTGCTGGTGCGCGGTATCTGCTGCCTGATTCCCGGGCTGCCGGGAACCAGCGAAAATATTACGGTCTATAGCATCGTCGGCCAGCTTCTGGAGCACAGCCGCATTTTCCGCTTTGAAAACGGGGGCAGCCCCAAAATCTATATGGGAAGCGCGGACTGGATGCAGCGCAACCTCGACCGGCGTGTGGAGCTTATATTTCCGATTGAGGAAGAAGACCTGCGGCAGCGGGCGTTCGCGATATTGGACCTGATGCTGAGCGACAATATCAATGCCAGGATCATGCAATCCGACACGGTGTACGCTCATATTGATAAACGCGGAAAGGCCCCCTGCAATTGCCAGATTGAATTTTCCCGTCTGGCGCAGGCGGCGGTAAACAAATATATAGAACAGGACGGCAATAAGCCATTCCGCCCAATTTACAGTGCGGAATTCAGGTAATTTTAAGGATATAGATAAAGGAATCAGGGAAAGAGGAAACGTATGAAAAGAATCGGAATTTTAACAAGCGGCGGGGACTGTCAGGGACTGAATGCGGCGATCCGCGGTGTCGCAAAAGCGCTTTATGTTGAGTTTCAGGAAAACGTCGAGATCTACGGAATCAACGACGGATACCGCGGCTTGATCGAGGGCAACTACAAACGGATGAAACCGGACGATTTTTCGGGTATTCTGACCCTTGGCGGCACCATTCTGGGCACTTCCCGCCAGCCCTTCAAGCTGATGCGCGTGGTGGACGAAAACAGTGTCGACAAAGTCAAATGCATGAAAGACAACTATAAAAAGATGAAGCTGGACTGCCTGGTGATTTTGGGCGGAAACGGAACCCATAAAACCGCCAACCTGCTGAGTGAAGAAGGGCTGAATATTGTCACCCTGCCGAAAACCATCGACAACGATGTCTGGGGCACCGATATGACGTTTGGATTCAGCAGCGCAATGGAAATCGCGACAAACGTACTGGACTGCATCCACACCACCGCAACCTCTCACGGCAGGGTGTTCATTGTGGAAATCATGGGCCACAAAGCGGGATGGCTGACCCTGCACGCGGGCATTGCGGGCGGGGCGGACGTGATCCTCCTGCCGGAAATCCCTTACAGCATTGACAGTATCGCCCAAACGCTGGAACAGCGCAACAAACACGGAAAGCGTTTTTCCATTCTTGCCGTAGCGGAAGGCGTGATCTCCCAGCAGGAATCAAAAATGAATAAAAAAGAGTTCAAAGCATCGAGGGCAGGGATGCCCTATCCCTCCATTTCCTACCGTCTTACAAGGGAAATCAGCGAGAGAACCGGTCAGGAAATCCGCGTGACGGTTCCGGGGCATTTTCAGCGCGGCGGAAGTCCCTGCCCTTATGACAGGCTTCTGGCAACGCGGTTCGGCACCGCAGCGGCAAAACTCATTTCCGATAAAAAATACGGAAATATGGTAGCTCTGCAAAACGGAAGCATCGTTCCCGTTCCATTGAATGAGGTTGCAGGAAAGCTGAAGGGCGTCCCAACAGATTGCGAGATCATTCAGACCGCAAGGGACATCGGCATCAGCTTCGGCGATTGAGAAAGAGGGGAATCATATGAAACCGAGCAAAAACAAGAAACCAGCCGTCGTGGCGGTTACCATGATGATCGGCGCGATTTCCGCCGCCATGATGGCATTTACGGCCGTACTGAACATCTGCGCTTTTATCAGGATTGTTCGCTGTACCAATACGGTACAGAAATCACTGCCAGAAATTGAAAAAGCCGCGCGGCTCTACAGGAAGAACCACACGGCGGAAAAAACGGACAGTGAACAAAAAACGGATAACCTATCTTCCTGAAACAAGCATCCGCCGGCTGAGCCGGCGGATGCTTGTTTTACAGCAATTCCATTTCAGTTTGCAAGATAAAACATATCACTCCCCCGCCTTCGGCGGGGGAGTGACACAACCTTGTTGCAGATCAACCGGAAACGCTGTAGATTGAATATTTATGATACCGTAATGTGGTCTTTGAGACCCGCGAATGTTTTTTCACCGATGCCGCTGACCTTCCTAATTTCCTCTATGCTTTTAAAAGGACCGTTTTTCTCCCGATAATCCACAATTCGCTTCGCGATCACGTCGCCGATTCCGTCCAGGCCGTCGCTCAGCTGCTGGGCGGTGGCAGTATTGATATTGATTTTTCCGTTGACCGCCGGGGTCTCGTCCGCAATCTTCTCCGGTTTGGATGAAAGGGCGGAAGCTGCAAAGGACGAAGCCTCCGATCCGGTTTTCGGGATATACGTTTCATCAGCCGACGCAGAAGCGTCCGTCGTGACAACAAGATCGGAAAGAGAAACTTCGGGCACATAAAACGCATTATACCCGATAATGAGGGCAAACAGTACCGCCGCGATTACCATGAGATACCGCACATGCAAAGTTTCATCATCCATGCTGAAGCCACCTTATCCAGCGCTAATCCTGCTTTAGCTTTTTCAGAAACTGAACAAAGTAAGCCGGAAGCTCGCTGGTGATTTCCATGTATCGGCCGTCACGCGGATGAAGGAATCCAATCACCTTGGCGTGCAGACACTGACCGTTCAGGTTCGGAACGGGTTTCTTCGGGCCGTAAACCGCATCCCCCGCAACCGGATGCCCAATGTACGCCATATGCACCCTGATCTGATGCGTGCGACCCGTTTCCAGCCTGCACTGCACATGGGTAAACCCGTTGTACCGTGCAAGAACATGGTAATGCGTAACGGCATTGCGGGAGTTCTTTTCGGTCACCGCCATCATCTTCCGGTGGAGCGGGTGTCTGCCGACAGGCGCGTCGATCGTCCCGTCATCCTCTTTCAGATTGCCGTGGACAACCGCCTCGTAGAGGCGTGTAAAGCTGTGCGCCTTTATCTGCTCGGCCAGCTTCCGATGGGAAAAATCATTTTTCGCCACAATCAGCAGACCGCTTGTATCCTTATCTATGCGGTGAACGATGCCGGGCCGGATAACCCCGTTGATTCCGGAAAGCGAATCGCCGCAGTGCGCCAGAAGGGCGTTGACCAGCGTGCCGGTGTGGTTACCGGCGGCCGGGTGCACCACCATCCCCTTTGGCTTATTGACGACCAGCAAATCCGCGTCCTCATACAGAATTTCCAGAGGAATTTCCTCCGGCTGGACATCCAGCTTTTCCGGCTCGGGAACGACGAGGTCAATGCAGTCGCCTGCCGTACCCCGGTAGCTTTTCGTAAGGGGCTTTCCGTTCAGGGTCGCATTGCCCCGCTCAATCAGCTTTTCCGCCGCAGAGCGCGTGATATTTTCCGTTTTTTCGCTGACAAGCTTGTCCAGCCGGATACCGGAATCTTCCGGATGTATCTCAATTTGAATCATCTTCTGCATTATTTTGTACGGATAACCTTTTCTGCGTTGCTGTTTAAATCGGAAAAAAACAGGATATGAATCATTAGAAACACCGTTCCGACCGTTACGCAGCAATCGGCAAAATTAAAAATCGGAGGAAAAAAGCTGACGGAAATATAATCGACAACGTATCCATACATCATCCGGTCAATCAGGTTTCCGATTCCCCCGCCGATAATCAGCGTACCGGCCGCATAGGAAAAGAAATTATGCTGCCTGTATTGGAACAGGGCGTAAATGATGACGGCGGAAATAGTCAGAGTCACCACAACGAAAAGCCAGCGCTGGTTCTGCAGCATTCCGAACGCCGCCCCCCGATTCTGAATATAAAAGATTTTTAAAAAGCCATTGATCACATGAAAGCCGCTGTTAGGCTGCAGATTGGACGTAACCAGCAGCTTAAGAATCTGGTCGATTGCGACAGCCGCCGCTGCAAGCAATAGTGCAATAATTGCCAACGGAATCTCTCCTTTTGTATGGTATGATGATGTATGGAAAAGGGCGAACCAGACAGCCCGCCCTTTTTGCAGTTATTGAAAGCTCATGCGCTACGGCAGGGAGCATTTTTAATGACGGTCGTAGATACCTTCGGAAGAATCCTCGCCATCGGCAGTCTCATCCTCATCGCTGAACTGAATGGAACTGAAATGCTTCGGCTTTCCCTCCGGCGGGAAATCGTCCTCATCGAAATTGGAAACCTCTGTGTTAAACAGGCGGTCCTGCTTCTCAGAAGGAACCGATTCTTCCAGAGGCTGAGCCTCTTCTTCAGCCGCGGGGGACGGAGAAGCCGGCTCCGGCACCAAAACCTCCGCATTCTGTGCAGGCGCGGGCGCTGCTTCCGGTTTATGCGCCGGCAGAGCGTCAATTAAGGTAAGGTGCTCTTTATAAAGGCCCAGCAGCTTGGAACGGAAATCCGAAACAGTCTGCTGAAGGCGCTCCATTTCCTTCTGCTGCTCAGTCACGCTCTGTTTGGCGCCGGAGATAATCCGCTCCGCCTTAATGTTGGCGTCCTTTACAATAATTTCAGCCTTGTGACGGGATTCGCGGATGGAAGCATCGCCCAGCTTCTGGGCACTGACAAGGGCATTTTTGATCTCATCCTCTTCCAAACGGTAGTCTTCCACTTTTGCAGCCAATATTTTCATTTTTTCAAGAAGCTGTTCGTTTTCCGCTTTCAGCCTTTCATACGCTTCTTTTTGTTCCAGGTCTTTTTTAAGAAGCGCATCATAGGATTCCTTTACCTGATCGATAAATTGGTCCACATCGTCGGTACGGTACCCGGAAAAACCGGATTTTCTGAAACTGGCGTTAATAATATCGTTCATTGATAGCATGTTCGAGCCCTCCGTTAAATATATTTCCTGCCTGTAATACTCAATCTGCCTTTTTTTGTGACGGGCCCAAGGCGGTCAAGAACAAAGCGGCCCTTTCCCTTGATGGAGAGTTTGCTGTCCGGCGCGACAGACGCCGACACCGAAGTGTTCACTTCATGGTTCAGCATCACCAGCCCGGCGCGAATCATCTCTGATGACTTTTCCCTGCTTGTGCCGATGGCAGCCGCGACAATACAGTCCAGCCGCGCGGAAGCGACAACCGCGGAAAAATCTTCAAAGCTTCTGCCAACCGGCAGCGGCAGTACGGCGCCCTTGACCAGCCGGACACCCACTCTGCCGATTTTCTGTGTCTGGGACAAAAGATAATCGGTTACCTCGCTGCGGGGAAAAATCACGCAGCGGCCCTCCTCCACAAGGATATCCCCGAGCGTTTCACGCTGGAGGCCGTTTGCAAGGAGAGCGCCGAGAAAGTCGCGGTGGGTAAGCGTATCGCAGACACGATAGCTTGCGGTAACCGCTGCAATGGGAAACGATTCGGTATCCGGCTCTGCAAAGTCCGGAAATGCGCCAAAAACTACACGCTCCGAGCCGTCGTATCCGCCCCAGAGCATATAGTTTTTAAAGGAAAGACGATTCATGATTTTCTGTGCCGCAAGCGCCTGACGCTCGTCTAAAAAGCCCACAAAGCGGGGCTTCGCTCCGCTTTGTGCCAGACGTACGGCATCGCAAAGTTTTGCTTCAAAAATTGCGTCGGCCGACTGTTTCTCCATTAAAAATAAACACCGTTGTTTTCCAGCTCATCTAAAACGTCGTCACCCGTCAGGTCAACGTTATAAGGCGTTATAATGAAGGTGCTTGTAGCGACCCTCTTGATCTTTCCGCCGTTCGCGTAAGCGACGCCGCTCAGAAAATCAATAATACGGCGGGAAACATCCTTGTTTGTATTTTCAAGGTTTAAAACCACCGTATGCATTTTCAAAAGCTCGTCCGCTACTGCGCAGGTCTCTTCGCCGAAGCGCTCCGGCTTAAACAGAACGACCTGCAGCTGAGCGGTCGCATGGATATTGACGACCTTGTTTCCGCTGTTCTGCACAGGTGCGCGCTTAATGGTATCGCGTTCACGGATTTCGGCTTCCTCGTTCTGACGGGAGGAAATTTCCTCCTGCTGAACACCGTCATAATCGTAGTCGTACTCGTCTTCCGGCGGGTTCCACATATCTTTGATTTTTTCTACAATTCCTGCCATCGCTAAGCCTCCTGTAATGATTATTGATTGTATATTCTTGGGCCAAACAGAGCAGAACCAATTCTAACCATATTGGCTCCCAATAAGATTGCCTGGGAATAATCGGACGACATGCCCATGGACAAGTAATCCATATTAACATTATCTATTTTTTTATCCCTGATGTCAATAAAATGTTGAGACATCTTTGAAAAATATCCCTGTGTTTCGCCGCTGTCCGCGTCTGCAGGGGGAATCGCCATCAAACCGCGGATATGGATCGACGGCAAAAGCGAAATCTGCCCGATCAGATCGTGCAGCTCCGGCGGCAGCACCCCCGATTTGTTGGGCTCGCTCCCGATATTGACCTCGATCAGAACGTCGGTCGTAAGGCCTCCGGCAAGCGAAAGACGAGAAATTTCCTTTGCCAGCTTAACGCTGTCCACCGACTGGATCATGGAGACCTTCCCCACTATATTTTTCACCTTATTGGTCTGTAAGTGCCCGATAAACTGGAGCTCGCACCGGGAAAGCGAATAGGCGTCGTACTTTTCGCAAAGCTCCTGCACTTTATTTTCACCGATATGGTTGATGCCGAGCGCGATCCCGTGATTGATCACCTCCACCGGAACGGTTTTCGTGGCCGCAAGAAGCGTGATATCCTGCGGGCGGCGTCCCGACTTTACGGCGGCGTCGGCTATATTGCTGCGGATCGCCTTCAGATTTTCTTCCAAATCCGAAAACCGGCGGTCAAAATCATTTGACGACTTTTCCATCATATAAATCAGTCCCTTCCACAACTACTTCATCAAACAGCTTCACGGTTGAATCGGTCATCAGGTCCTCCTTCGGAGGGTCAGTCTGGCAGATGGCGTAATTCGCCGTACTGAACAACGGAAAAATCTGCCTGAACTCTATTTCACTGCCGTGCATGACATACACGCCCTTGACTTCCCTGGTAACAGAAGTTGCCTTGCCGTCGCTGTCTTTTCCTGTTTTCGTCACCTTGGCAAAATGAATCGCTTTCTGGCTCACACGGATTCCCGTGTACTTTTCGATCTGAATCTGCGCCGTGGCGTTGCGGATCAGCGCCAGAGAAGAATTCATACTGCTGCTCTGCAGAATAACGACCGCTTCAGTGTCTTTGTCCGCCTGATTTACCGCGGCGACCGTCGCCGGGACAGTTTGGTTAGAGGCAAACGGAAACTGAATGGATACGGCGTCGCCCTCCTTGAACTTGGAGGCTTTGTCAGCCGCTGCCAGACAGGCGAAATACCAGTCGTAATCTTCACAGATTTTCCCCGCGGAGCCGCTTTGCCCCGCCGGTTTTTCCTTTTGCTTTTCCTTGAATTCCGCAGGTGTAACGGTCAACAGCTTGTCATAGTCGTAAACCGATTCATAGCCATCCACGGAGCTGATAAAATAACCCGACGCCGGAGCGGTAACAGAGCCGGTCGCCGCGCTGTTGGATTTGGACAGCGTATCGCGCTCCGCTTTCAGCGCATTGATTCTGGTATTGAAATTCGCCGTCTTGTCCGTTACGATCTGGCGCTCGTTGATCAGGTAGAGCAAATCTTCGCGGCTGTTCGTCAGCTCGGTGTATTCGCCCGACTGGATGCAGTCCAGCAAATCCACCAGTTTCAGGTTGATCTGCGAGCCGATGGAGCCGATGCTCGCCGCATAGGTATCCCCCGGCGTGCTGAGCTTCTGCAGCTTGGAAATCTGGTAATCGAGATCGGCAATCTGCTGCTGTGCCGCGGCACTCTGCTCGTTCGGATAAATCTTCGCGACTGTGCCACCCTTTGCCACCTTTCCCCCGTCGTTGATGCTGTAAGTGATCACGCCGTTGACTTTGGTATTCATCAGTTTTTCTTTCCTGACGGCGGTGCCGGTCACCTGTACGGTGTCCGCCGTGCTGGCGTAGGACGCCGTTTCCGTCTGAACCTTTGCGTAATGGGAGTTATAAATCTGATATCCCATATAAATAAACAGAAGGATGGCCACAACAGCCGATGCGATTCTTCTCAGCAGCGGACTATTCATCGTTCCCATCCTTTCCGATCGATTATCCGGAATGCCTGTTGGATCACTCCGTCAAAATCCGTGTACTCGTCCACCATAATCCAATGGATGTTTCCGTCACGGCGGAACCAGGTAAGCTGGCGCTTGGCGTACCGGCGGCTTTCCCGCTTAACGGACTCGACCGCCTCATCCAGAGAGCACTCCGAGCGGAAATACGGCAAAAGCTCCTTGTAGCCGATCGCCTGCAAAGCAGTCTGGGCGCCGGGCCGGTTCAGAATTTCTTCCGCTTCCGCCAGCAGCCCGTCCTGCATCATCCGGTCCACCCGCAGATTGATCCTGTCATAGAGCTTTTGGCGGTCCTGAAAGTCGAGACCGATGATGCACGCGTCGTACGGGGAAGGCATTTGCCTTGACAGCTCAAACTGTTCGGTCATTGTGACGCCGGTCGTGCGGTAAATCTCAATGGCACGGATCACTCGCCCCAGATTGTTCGGATGAATCCGCTGTGCAGACGTGGGGTCAAAGCTGCGCAATTCGTCGATCAGCGTCTGCACGCCCAGCTTTTCGGCCTTTTCGGCAAGTTCCTTTCTCAGAGCTTCGTCCTTATCGTTCTCGGTAAACCGTATATTTTGCAGGAGAGAGCGGATATAAAGCCCGGTTCCCCCCGCAATGACCGGCAGTCTGCCGCGCGCGTGCACCTCCGAAATGCAGTCCGAAGCAAGCGAGACATAGTCCGCCACGCTGAACGGCTGGGAAAGCGGTGCAAAATCGATCAGATGATGCGGCACACCGCGCATTTCTTCCGCCGTCGGCTTGGCCGTGCCGATATTCATTCCTTTGTAAATCTGCATGGAATCGGCTGAAATCACTTCACCGTTCCTGCTGAGCGCAAGCTCCACCGCAAGACGGCTTTTGCCGGAAGCGGTCGGGCCTACAACCGCGGCAACCGGGATTTTTTCTTTCCTGTTCATCATTGTATACGCCCAAACTGGCGCTCCAGGTCCTTTTTTTTCATCACGATGGATACCGGACGCCCGTGCGGGCAGTAGCGGATATCCTCATTTTCCATTCTTCTGGCGAGAGCGGCAAGCTCCATCGGCGAGCTCAGGTCCCCCGCCTTCACCGCCGCCCGGCACGCCACGTTGTGGTAAAGCCAGTCGAGCTTTTCCGTCGTGATATCGTTTTTGGCCGACTGCAGGTAGCCCGCAATCTCCATCACCGTTCCCGCAATATCGTCGTCGCCCAGAATCAGCGGGACGCTCCGGACCAGCACGGTGCCGGAACCGAAGTCGTCGATTTCAAACCCCGCCGCCGCGCAGACGTCCAGGGAATTCATCACCGCGGCGTACTCGTTTTTCTCCAGGGTAACGGCGACCGGCTCCAGAAGCATCTGCTGGTCGGCCCGGCCTTCCTGCGCCCTGAGCTTTTCGTAGAGCATCCGCTCATGGGCGGCATGCTTGTCGATAAAGACCAGTTCGTCTCCCCGCTCCAGAATAATATAAGTATGAAAGGCTTCCCCAACCAGCTTTTCCGGTTCCGGGGAATCGAGAGGTTCGACCGGTCCGGGTTCCGGCGCCGCCGGATTCTCCGGCTCCACGGCAGCGGGCTCCGTGACGGCTGGGACAGTCGCCTGATTTTCCTGTGTCACGGGAACCGGCTCGGTAAATTCGATATTCGCCGCCGCGAAATCCGTATGGAACGTTGGCCTGTGCGTGTCACTGACCGCAAAGCTGTAGGAAGGCGCCGCGGGGCGAACCGCCGGAATCACCGGCACGGCCGGCGGCTGCACTGCCGCTGTTGCGGGAGGAGCGGCAAACTGTATCTGAACCGGGGCCTTCGGCTGTTCAAAAACCGAAGTCTCCTGCTTTTGAAAGGCCATGACGGTTGGCGCATCCCCACGGTGAAGAGCAGTTTTGACGCCGTGGTAAACCGCGTCAAATACCGGCTTTTCATTGATAAAGCGAACCTCTATTTTCGAGGGATGGACATTGACGTCCACCGCCTGATAGGAAATGCCCATATGAAGCACACAGGCAGGGACCTTCCCCACCATCAGAGAACCCTTGAACGCCTCTTCCAGAGCGACCATCGCGGTGCGGCTTTTGATATAGCGGCCGTTGATAAAGAAATGCTGCATGCTCCGGTTCGGACGCGCCGAGGCAGGTTTGCTGATAAAGCCCCAAAGCTTTACACCGTTTAATTCGTATTCCACCGGAATCAGTCCCGCGGTAAATTCCTTTCCAAAAACAGCGTATACGGCTGATTTCAGCTTGCCGTCACCGGGGCTGTTCAGCGTTTCGCGGGAATCACGGATGAAGCGCACCGAAATCTCCGGATGAGAAAGAGCAATCCTATCCATCACCGCGGCGATGGCGTTCGCCTCCACAACATCCTTTTTCAGGAATTTCATGCGCGCGGGCGTATTATAAAAAAGGTCACGCACCACAAGGGTGGTTCCCTGCGCGCAGCCCGCATCCTCACAGGTCTGTTCCACCCCGCCGTCGATTTCATAGCGCGTCCCGGCCAGCTCGCCCTGTGTCGCGGTCAGAAGCTCCACCCGGGCCACAGCCGCAATGGAGGCCAGAGCCTCGCCGCGGAAGCCGAGGGTGGAGATGCTCTCCAAATCGTCCTGGCTGTGAACCTTGCTGGTGGCATGGCGCAGGAAGGCGACCGCAACGTCGTCACGGGCGATCCCGCTGCCGTTGTCCGTGACCCGCATATAGGTAATCCCGCCGTTTTTTATTTCCACGGTAATAGAGGCCGCACCGGCGTCGATTGAATTTTCGACCAGCTCCTTAATAACGGAAGCAGGGCGTTCCACTACTTCACCGGCGGCGATCAATTCCGCGATATGTTTGTCCAATACATTGATTTTACTCATGAAACGCCTCCTTTTCTACAATCAGATCAAACGTCAATCATCCAGAGAAATCCAGTATCGCTGGATGATCCTGTTTTCTTTCTGAACTTCGTTCTCTAAAATCCCATGATTTTTCAAAATGGTTCTCGCTGAACCGCGGTTCTTTCCGTCACAGGTGACCAGAACCTTATAAATTCCCAATTTCCTTGCCTCTTCCAACGCGAGGGAAAGCATTTTACAGGCATAGCCCTTTCTGCGTTCCGAAGGACGCACGCCATAGCCGATGTGTCCCCCGACTGAGAAAAGATAGTCGTTGAGCCTGTGCCGAAGGTTCACCGAGCCAAGAATTTTTCCGCCGCTATTTACGTAGAACCACGTGCTCCCCGGAACAAAGTGCTCCGGACAGCCCTCTTTGGTTTCCAACTCTTTTTGCAGCCGCAGGTAATCCGAAAAGCTGTGATCCCCCTGGCAGGAGGAAAAAGGATAAATGGTTTCTCCGCTGCGCTGCCATTCGTTTATGTATTCCCGATATTCCCGTTCCATCGAGGCATTCAATTTAACTAACCGGCACATAACTCTGCTCCTGTAAAAACAAATTACTTTGCGAGTGTGGCCAGCTCAAACAGCGTATTCATGCACTCAATGGGCGTCAGGGTGTTGACGTCCAGCTTTTTGAGCCTGTCCATAATTTCCGTCTCGTTCGGCGGAGTGATCACAAGCTGTAAATCTTCCTGCGTTTCCTCTTTATGCCCGCGCCTTTTCGGCATGGTCACCTGCTGCCCGCTTTCCAGCTCCGTCAGCACCTGTTTTGCACGGTTCACAATTTTATTCGGCACGCCGGCAAGCTTGGCCACTTCGATGCCGAAGCTGTCGTCCGCTCCGCCGCGCACGATCCGGCGCAGGAAGGTAATGTCGTCGCCGCGTTTTTTTACGGCGATATTGTAATTTTTCACGCCGTCAATCAGCTCTTCCAGCTCCGTCAGCTCGTGGTAATGGGTAGCGAAAAGAGCTTTCGCGCCCAAAAGCTGTTTGTTGGCGACATATTCCAGAACGGCGCGGGCAATGCTCATCCCGTCAAAGGTTGAGGTTCCCCGCCCGATTTCATCCAAAATCAGCAGACTGTTGCCGGTGGCGTTTTTGATGATATCCGCAACCTCTGACATTTCGACCATAAAGGTCGACTGGCCGGAAGCCAGATCGTCCGAAGCGCCCACGCGGGTGAAAATGCTGTCCGTAATCCCGATTTCCGCATAGGAAACCGGCACAAAGCAGCCGATCTGAGCCATAATGACGATCAGCGCGATCTGACGCATATAGGTGGATTTACCTGCCATGTTCGGGCCGGTAATGATAGCGACCCGGTTTTCGTTCCTGTCGAGCGTAACGTCGTTTGGCACGAAGGGAGTATCGAGCAAAACCTCGACGACCGGATGGCGGCTTTCCTTAAGAATGATTTTCCCGTCCAGATTGACGATCGGGCGGACGTAATGATGTTCCGCCGAAACCTGTGCAAAGGAGGTCAGCACGTCGAGCCTTGCAATCGCGTTGGCCGTCGCCTGCACGCGGGTCAGCTGCGCGGCTACACTGCTCCGGACAGCGTCAAAAAGCTGGAACTCCAGCTGTACGGACTTTTCGTGCGCGCCAAGGATTTTTCCCTCCAGCTCCTTGAGCTCGGGGGTAATAAAGCGTTCGCAGTTGGTAAGGGTCTGCTTGCGTATGTATTCCGGCGGTGCCTGATCCTTATAGGAATTGCTGATTTCAATGTAATACCCGAATACCCGGTTGTACCCGACTTTCAGCTTCGGGATACCGGTTTTTTCCCGTTCCTGCGCCTCGATCTGGGCGATGATACCCCGGCCGTCGCTCATGTCGCCTTTCAGAAGATCCAGTTCCTCACTGTAGCCCGGCAGGATCATGCCGCCTTCCCGAATGGAAAACGGAGGCTCTTCCACAATCGCGCGGTCGATTATCCGGTAAACATCCTCCAGAACGTCGATATGCTGTTCAATCTCTGTAAGGAGGTTAGACTTTACATCTTTTAACAGGGTCTTCAACGCTGGCAGCCGCATGATTGCGGAGGACAGCGAACGAAGCTCCCTGCCGTTGGCGGAGCCGTACACAATGCGGGACATCAGCCGTTCCAGATCGTGGATTCCGGTCAGCTGTTCGGCAACGGCGTCGCGCAGAATGGCGTCCGCCGCCAGCTCCTCCACCGCGTTCAGACGGCGGTTGATCTGGACCGGGCTCAACAGCGGTTGTTCAATCCAGCTGCGGATCAGGCGTTTGCCCATCGCCGTGCGCGTTTTATCGAGCACCCACAAGAGCGAGCCGCGCTTTTCCTTGTTGCGCATCGTTTCCAGAAGCTCCAGGTTGCGCCGCGCGTTCAAGTCCAGATGCATATACTGCGCGCCGGTGTAAAGGTCTATCCCATTAATGCGTTCAATGCCCACGCGCTGTGTGCGCTTCAGGTAGGAAAGCAGCGCGCCGACGGCCTGAACAATCTCTGTTTTATCGGAAAGCTCCAACTCCGCAAGGCTTTTGGAATGAAACTGATCCAACACCAGCAAAGAACAGCTCTGCGTCTCAAACTCCGCATTATCCAGCAGTTCCAGGCTGGCGGAAAGCCGCTCCTTGATGAATTTCGGAAGCCCGGTCAGCTCCAGAGTATTCTGGTTGACAAGGATTTCGCGCGGCGAATAGCGGGAAAGCTCGTTTTTAATCTGCTCCGTCAGGTCCCCGCCGGAAAGCGTGGTCGCGTGCAGTTCGCCGGTGGAAATATCCGCAAAACAGATTCCCGCGCCTACACCCTCGGCGCAGAGCGAACAGATAAAGTTGTTGCGCGCCTCGTCCAGCATACTGCTTTCCAACACCGTACCGGGCGTAATCACGCGGATGATATCGCGTTTTACCAGCCCTTTGGCCAGCGCGGGGTCCTCCATCTGCTCACAGATGGCGACCTTATAGCCCTTCGCGACCAGACGCGCCACATAGCTTTCATAGCTGTGGAAGGGCACGCCGCACATGGGTGCCCGCTCTTCCTGTCCGCAGTCGCGCCCGGTCAGCGTCAGTTCCAGTTCCTTCGATGCAAGTTTGGCGTCTTCATAAAACATTTCATAAAAATCACCAAGGCGAAAAAACAAGATTGTATTGGGATTCTGTTTTTTGATTTCAAAATACTGCTGCATCATTGGTGAAAGATTTGCCATAACCTGCGTTTCATCTCCAATTCATGACTTGATGGGGAATCAGTGACAGCCCCCGCAGGAGGAACAGTTGCCGCCGCAGGAGGATTCCACGTAATCGGTGGTCTCCGGGTCCTCGCCGTCGGCGGACTGGCCGATAATAGCGCTGACGCGCTGAAGCAGGGCATCCATTTCTTCCTTGGCCTTGTTGTAAGCCGTCATATTCGGATTCTGCATGATCTGGGCGTAAATGTGGCGCAGCTCCTGATTGAGCACCTGCATTTTGTCGGAATCCTGCTCCGGCTTCTGGGCCTCGTTGTTGATTGCCATTCTCTTCAGGTTGAACTCGCCGATCAGGTCCTGCAGCTGCTGATCGTCGTCGCTGTTCTGCTTTGCAAGCTGCATATTCAGATAACGCGAATCCTTCTGTATTTCTTTGCCGATTTCTCTCGCTAAGCTGATAATATCCATTTTGTTACTCCTTAATAATAATTTATATTGATTCATAAAAAACGTTGAAAAACTTGATTGACCGCCTGATTTATGGATGAAGCTCTCCGTTTAAAATCCAGTTGCGGGCGGAAGTGATCTTTACCTCGGCAAAACCGCCGATCAGGTCCTGATCCCCCGGAAAGTCCACAACGATATTGCCGTCGGTCCGACCGGAAAGAAGACCGTTCTTTTCATTGCGCTCTTCCACCAGCACACGTTGGACTGTGCCGACCATCCCGGCGCAGCGCGAAGCCGCGATATTCTCCTGCGCTTCACAAAGCTGCGCAAACCATTTTGACTTTTCCCCGGCGGGAACCGGGTCGGGCATCTTCGCCGCCCTTGTCCCCACACGCGGGGAATAGATGAAGGTAAACAGCGAGGTGAATTCCACCTCCTGAATCAGGCTGACGGTATCGAGGAATTCCTCGTAGGTTTCGCCCGGAAATCCGATGATCACGTCGGATGTAAGAGAGAGGTCCGGAAGCTTTTCCTTGGCGTAACGGATCAGGTCAAGATATTTTTCGCGGGTGTAGCCGCGGTTCATTTCTTTCAGCACGCGGTCGTTGCCCGACTGGAACGGAAGATGAAGGTGGCGGCTGATATGCCGCCCCTGCGCAATCGTGTCGATCAGCTCACGGGTCGCGTCCTTCGGGTGCGAGGTCATAAAACGGATACGGTAATCGCCGTCCACCGCGTCGAGCAATCGCAGGAGCTGTGAAAAATTCATCGGTTCGTCCAGACGCTTGCCGTAGGAATTGACATTCTGCCCCAGGAGGGTAATATCTTTGTATCCCGCCTTTACAAGGCCCTTGAACTCCTCCAGAATCGCCTCCGGGGTACGGCTGCGCTCCCTGCCGCGCACATAGGGCACAACACAGTATGAGCAAAAATTGTCGCAGCCATACATGACCGTAAGCCATGCTTTCGTGCTTCCGTCGCGATGGACCGGCAGACCTTCGACGATTTGCCTGTCCTCGCTGTCGTCGCCGCGCGCAAAAACACGGGAACCCTGTGTGATTGTGGTAAATAAAAGCTCGGGGAGCTTATGGATCACATGGGTGCCGAAAACCAGGTTGACAAAAGGAAAGCTCTTTCGGATTCGCTCGGCGACATGCTCCTGCTCCATCATACAGCCGCAGAGGGCGATAATCAGGGAAGGATTGCGCCGTTTCACATTTTTCAGCGCTCCTACATTTCCGAAAACCCTGTCTTCCGCATGCTCGCGGACCGCGCAGGTATTAAAAATGACGAGGTCCGCCTCATCCTCTTGATCGGTAAAGGAAAAACCCATTTCTTCAAGCTGACCCTTTATTTTCTCACCGTCCGCAACATTCTGCTGACAGCCGTAAGTGTGCACCAGCGCCATGGGAACGGCGCCGCGCGCCCGGATCGCCATGATCTGAGAAACGTCGCTGATGAATTCAGCCTGGGAACGCGCCGACTGCTCCTGAGCCGGAAATTTTTCTGCCAAAAGGATAGCCCTCCTATGTTATATGGTATAACTGATTATATCATGTTGCTTTGGTTACTTCAAGAAAAAAGAACCAAAATCCCTGCCACCGGGCAAGCGGCGGCAGGGAAAAAGAAGGCCCTATTTTGCTTTATACATCCACGGAATGGTGCGCCAGACGGCGATCCGGCGTTTCAGCGCCTTATCCGTCTTCCTGCCCGCCGAAAGCAGCTTGTCGTATCCGGCGGCGTGCAGATAGCTGCGCACCGCGTTATAGCCCGCGCCTTCTTTCAGCATAATGTCCACCCCGTTCATAACGGTCAGCGGCAGTTTCTGGTGTTCAAACAGCTGAATCAGCTCCGCGTCATCCCGGCGGGTGGTTTTGATGAGATCAAAAATCCGGAGCAGGGCGTCGGTATGCTGAAAGATATTCTTCCCCACCGGCTTCTGCTTGCCGCGCTTTAATTCATAGATGGTATCCCGTTTGATGACCGTCGGCGACTGCGCGATCGTCTCGGCGCAGAGCAGGCAGCGGAAAACAAACTCCTCCGCGTATCCGTGGCTGCAGGAGTCGAAAAAATAAATCTGCCTGTCCAGCAGAAACCTGCGCCGGAGCATGACCGCGGAGATATCGATATGGATCGAATGGCTGAGAACGCCCTTCAGGTATTGGGCGCCGCTTTCCTGACGGATGGCCTTGCTGATCAGCCGGCGTTCCGCGGCATGAGCTTCCTCCTCACTGATGCTGCCGAATACAAAATCCGCCGAAGTATGCAAAGCCGTTTCCAGATATCCGCCGATAAAATCGCGGTACAGTCTGCGGGCGAAAATAAAAGTGAGGTAATCTCCCCCGGACTTCTGTATTCCTGTATTTAAAGCCGCGGCGACGGTTCCGTCGCCGTTCTGAATGACAAAACCACGAAGCTTCAGCTCTTTGATAAGCTGGACGGCTTCCCAGACCGTCTTATCCGCGGAACCCATGTCCACTACGACAAATTCCGCGTCCAGCCCGGCCGCCTGCGCAGCAATCGAGCGCAATACTCCCGATATTTCCTGTTCAACATTCTTGACCGGAACAATAATGGAAAGCTTTGTAATCTGCATTACCGAACCTCCTTTACTGAATCTGTTACCAGTATATCATATTGTGATGAATAGAAAAGATGAAAACTGACAGTTATCCGTTCCTAATTCAAATTACTTTCAGTGATATTCGCTTTTTTCTCCGCCGGATGCTCCTGAAAATACCGGCCGGCCGTGTAGAGCTTGCTGTCGTCGATAAAATGTGTCAGGCGCAGGACAATTTCCTCCGGCTGCTGCTTCATGCCGCAGCGCGCCCACTGGATAACGACGCCTACAAGCCCGTAGGAATAGAATTCCGCTATAAAGACCTTATCTTCCGCGGCGATCTGACTCCCCTGTGAAACAGTATCCAGCATTTCGGCAATCAGGTCCTTTGTTACATTAAAAAAATAGTCCTGAAAAGCGTTTTGTCCGGTGACGCTGAGCGCATTCGTATAAAAATACTGCTCATTCTTCATCGTTTTCAGAACGTCAAGAACAACGTTGTTCCATTCTTCAAACGATCGGTGCTGCGTGACGGCGGAAACGACCTCATTGTAATAAATCCAATCCACCAAATCATATTTGTCCTTAAAATGATAATAAAAGGTCTGACGGTTAATCCCGCAGTGTTCCACAATATCGGCAACCGATATTTTCTGGAGCGGTCTTTTCTTCATCAATTCCTTTATGGAAGCGGCAATCGCTTTTTTGGTTATCAGTGAATCAGACATGGTTTTTTCTCCTGAAATACATGAGGACGTTATGTATTTAAGTTCGCACCCCGGATGAATGGTTTGTTTCCATTTTACCAGTATTATTGTATTTTTTCAATATGGCTGTTAGGAATCAGATTTTTTTACAATACTACTTGCATTCTCCCAGAAAGTATGATATTATAACAAAGCTGTTTTAAAATAACGTATGGGGCATTAGCTCAGCTGGGAGAGCGCCACACTGGCAGTGTGGAGGTCAGCGGTTCGATCCCGCTATGCTCCACCAAATCAAGATAATCCGAACCTTTTTCTAATCGGGAATGGGTTCGGATTTATCATTTATATGGATGAAGTAGTATAAGAAAAGCGGCGGCGGTATGGGCTACATACTGCCGCCGTTACTTTAATCAAAGGAATTATAGGACATCGAAAAATTTGGTAATATTAATAGTTTGCAGGTAGTCGACAAGCAGATTAGATATGGATTTACTCGTCGCCACGATGTTCGACATCATGGCATACATTGCATAGAGTGGTGAGGTTTTCCACTGTGTTATCTCCGCCATCTTTGTGATGCTTTTTATGATGTAGTTCAAGCATCTTTCTGGGGTCTTCTTTTGATAACATACTTCTATTCCAACCACATTTAGTACAACTAAAATGATCCCGCTCCAAAACGGCCACTCGAACAACATCTGGAATTTTTCTATCGTGCTCATGTGCTTGTCTATCTTCTTCTAAAACATAAACACCAACAGGTAAATCTTCTCGGCCGGTATTTTTAGTAACTATGGGCCAACCATCTTCCGTTCGTAATTCTCTTACACGTCGTGCCCATTCCTTTGCTTCCCCGGCTAAATAGCTTAATTCTTCACCTGTAACTTGCACTCCTACATTTTTTCTTAGGTACTCAATGATTTTATCCTTTGTTGCAATCTTCTTTTTACGAATCTCATTGAGTAAGTTCCAGCGAAGGGCAGCGTCTCTATCTTGTTCGGTACGCATAAGTATATATTGATTAGGCCTGATTTTAGAAGGATCAATCCCTAAAGCTTGAAACGAGGCAGCATCATCTGGATTTTGAGCCATTTCGCTGACTGTATAACCCGAATAGATCCACCAACCAAATTGAACACGCAATTCTCTAAGGCGGCGAGCCCATTCATCAATACCTGCTACGACCATAAGCTCATCTCCATCAATTACCATTTGAGGGTATTGAAGTAGGTAGGAGATAATTCGCTCACGGGCGGAAGCCGCTTCGCTCTTTGGAATAAGTGAGCTTCCTAAATCACGTAGCGTATGAAACGCTGGAACCAACGCAACAACCTTAGGGCGAAGATCACTTTTCTTCAATTCCTCAGAAAAGTTTGTGAGCAACTCAACTAGTGACTGCCGAAGTTCTTCTGGAACATCTTTGGGCTGAGAACGACGTGCCAAATCGGCACCTTCTTTCATCATTTTTTAATCGACATGTTTAATACTGTTTTGTGTAGCTGCATTCTCTCTAAACAAAAATTCTTTTATGCGTTGCAACAAAGCATCTTGATTTTGCTTTTTAAGCTCGCATTCCCAAACGACTAACACCCGCCATCCTAATTCTTTAAGTTTCGCTTCATCAATTCTGTCACGTTCTATATTCTTGTCGATCTTTTTATTCCAAAACTCTGTGTTTGTTTGCGGACGTTGTCCTCGCTTACAATTGTGACCATGCCAAAAGCAACCATTTACAAAAATTACAGCCTTATATTTCGGCAGCACAATATCAGGTGTTCCTGGAAGGTTTTTACGAGAAAGACTAAATCTAAACCCATTCCTATGCAGAATACTTCTTAACTTAACTTCAGGCGCAGTATTCTTATTTTTAATATGAGACATTATTTCTTTTCTTTTTTGAGAATCAAATATATCAGCCATCTTTTTTTATTTCCAGAAGTCTTTCTATACACGTTGCAACTTGAGCGGCCAATAATGGAGGAACAGCATTCCCAATCTGTTTGGCAATTTCTATTTTACTGCCAAGAAAACAGAAAGAATCGGGAAACGATTGCAACCGCGCAGCTTCACGATGTGTAATTGGTCTATGTTCTTTTGGATGCAAATAGCGCCCCTTTTCCGGCTTAAAAAATTCTGTACGAATAGTGACGGATGGTTTATCCCACCATAATCTTCCAAATAAATCAGTGCCGCCGGATTTTTTATTAATCCAACAATTCGGTGTTATTTCCGGTGCAATTCGCTGTAAATCAAAGCGATTCATTCCTTCGTTGGGTATTGACATATATCGTCTAAGGCTAACTTCTGTTGGCTTACGCCCAAAATGCAAATCAAGTGGTGGTTCAATATCTTTTCTAATTTCTGTTCCTACCGGTTTCGGCAAATCCCCAATAGCGTCTCGAACTGTTCGCCACGGTTGGGGGTTTTCAATATAGCCATCTGTTGGATTCAGTGTGTTAGGGGAAATTACAGCAGGATTATAATGTGTTTTCAGTGGTGGGAAGAAGTTATTGGGATCTGCAAATTTACACCCAATTATAAAAGCTCTGTATCTCACTTGCGGTACACCATAATCGGCAGCGCATAGTTTAGCTTTAGCTAATTTGGAAAAACCCAATTTTTTTGCATACCGAGCTATGTCTTTGTATTCTTCTGAACCCAGCAATTGTGGGACATTTTCCATTACAAAAACATCCGCTCCAGAGCGCTTGACAACATCCATAAAGGGAAGCCAAAGGCTTCTCCTTGAATCTCCGTTACGATTTCTATTCAATAAACTAAAACCTTGGCACGGTGGCCCGCCAATTACAACATCAGCAGTTGGGATAGTCGTATCTGGAGCATTTAACAGATCAACTATATCGCCAACAATACAATGATTTCCATAATTAGCATTGTATGTATCCGCGGCATATTGATTAAAATCGTTTGCCCAAACTGGCTCAAAATCATGTTTCAATAAGTGGCTAAAACCGAGAGACAGCCCCCCCGCACCACAGAATAAATCTATAAGTTTATATTTAGTATTTGACATATTTCACCTAAACCAATTCGATAAATATATTTTGATTATAGCATACGAAAGCAATCCTGTCACTTGATTTTGCTTCCGAGTATTAATTATGGAGCTTAAAAAAATCCACCTATCAGGAGATGTTTAACTAAACCTTTTTCAAAAAACAAGAACAGGCTGACGTCAAATCAACCTGTTCTTGTCGTTATGATCACTCGAGGGTTATCCGTAGTTTTGCAAGAGTTAGGGTTTCGTTCCTTTCTCCTGATTTTCTTTTTCCTGCCGCCTTTGCCATTCGGCAAATTCCCGCTTGCCGTCCTCGCTCTCAAAATAAGCCTGTATGTCCGGGAGCAGGCAGCGGGCTAGAGATTCTATCACATGATATGGAATGTCAGTTTGACGGTTCTTTTTCCGCCGTTTCAATAGGGCCTCCCTCCTTTGAGGCAATGTTATACTGCCGATAGTTGATGATATTTTTAACCTCCCCGGCCTCGTCGGTAATTGCGATAGTCTTTTCGTAGGTGAGCGGTGCACCGCCTATGGCCTCCTGTGCTTCGGCCTCTGTGACCTGCCATACCTCTGGCCTTTTTATGCCTCGGCTGGCTCGGTACAGGTTGAATCCGGGAGGATACAGGCGTAGCCGCGCTCCTTTGATGATTGCTTTCTTTTGGCGCTCGCCTTGCTTGTCCGTGATGCTGGCCTCAGATATGCGACCCTTTATGGCTCCCGCGCTTATGGCTTCGGTCAGTTCCATATCCCCAAGGTAGGCGGTCAGGTAAAGGCCGGGATTCTCAATCCCTTTCAAACTCTTTGTTTTGGTAAAGCCGTTGCCCCAAATCCGCGCCATGTCTTGATTTGGGATAAATGGAGATTTTTCAGGGAATAGAAACAGGCCGTGCAAATGCCATGCGCCCCTTGCTTGTGGTTCGGCGGCGGTGATATATTCGGCGGACGGGTGTCCCTGCTTGTCCAAGTGATAGCGAAAGCGTTGCCAGAATCGCCGAAAGTCCTCATAAAGCCGTTTTGCGTCGGTCATATTCTCGGCATAGGTAAGCGTTATCCATAGGGCCGTTTCCGGGTCTGTTAGATTGGCATCGATGAGATCGCGGAGCTTGCGGAGGGATTGCGCCACATTCGCCTTGCTTTCCCATCTGGTCGCGGCGTGAGCAGACTCCCTGACTTCCCCTGTGCGCTTATCTACATACAAATCTGCGTTTAGCTTTTCAATCACACCGCCAGTAGGAACAGACCGCATATATCGGACTTCCACGACATTCCCGCACCGCTTCACCGTTACTGTCGCATCCGGCGTGTCCGGCCTTACGTCCGGGATTCTGTCAATGTTCATAAAATATCAAGTTAATACCGCCTGCGGCGGTGGACGGTTCGGGCGGCTCTTGCTGCGCTGCACCGCCCGTCCCGCCCAGTGTCAGCGGCACATCGCTTTCCGAATGGTATCATTGAGAACTTCAAAGTCCCTAATCGGCGCAATTTTGACACGCTCTATGCCTTTTCCATCAATAAGCATATACCCCTCGCCCAAGCCATTGCGCTCGTTCATTTTGTCCTTGTAGTCTGAAAAAAGCATTTGCCGTTGCTCCTTTGACAAATCCCCAAGCGCCAGAATAGCCCGAAACTGGTCACGGGCACCAGCTTTGAAATGCTCAACATCGGCACGTTGTACGCCAATCAGTATCCGCATATTTAGACTGCGCCCCATAAAGAGCATATTGCCAACCATTGTCTTTAGTTCATCAGCAGCCTTTTTGTCCTGTGCAGATATAAGCGCTCCATATTCATCTATTAGCAAAACCCGGATTTGCTTGTTACGCTCTTCGTCATTGGCTGCAAGCCGTTCTGAAAACTCTTGATAGAACGCCCTTATGCCGTTGGGTACATCTTCATAGCCGTAAAAATTGGACGTATCCTCAAATTGAGCAAAGCTGCTTTTCTTGTAGTCGCAAATTGTGATACTAACAGTTGGAATGTACTTTGCATAAATGCCGAGTAGTACCGAAAGGGCATAGCTCTTGCCGCTGCCGGTTTTTCCTACGCACAGCAGATTGGGCAGCTTACTGAGTTCTTTTGCAAAAAACTCATTATAAGGTGAAATGATAGTGGGTCTATCGTGCTTGCGTGGCGTAACATATAGCCTTGTGCACGTGCTTTTTTTGCATAGTTCTATACGGTCAATGCGAAAATTCAAGGCTGTTTCGAGTTGCTCCGTTTTATCCTCAAAAGCGGAAACGGTCACTCCTTTATTGTCAATTCCCCAAATTAGACCGTAGAGCTTTGTTTTATCGCCACGAACAGAACGCAAACGAGGATACTCCCCCGAACAATTCTTTATACCGTTGCGCTTGCAAGCTTGCAGAAATCGCTTTGCCTTAATGGGTGGGGTTCGGATAAACTGAACAATGCAAGTTAGCACTGTTAAAAAGAGTGTGAAAAGCACCATGTTTCGCGTAAACTCTCCCAACGGTTCGGGAATAGCCGATAAAAAGTCATTTATGGTATTCATTGTGGTCTTTCCTTTCCAAAGGAAATGGCAAGGGGCGTTTTACCCCCACGCCATACCAAATCTTATTTGCTATTTGTGTTGACAATCTCAACTCCGTCTGCCGTTCCGCTCATTTGCATTTTTCCGTTAATTGTATATATGGAAATTTGCGGATTTTTGAAACGTACAATCAAAGGCTTCATAGCGGAGCACAATGACTTTATTTTCTCATCGTCTACGTCCGGCAAAGGGTCAGTGCTTCCTTCTATCCTAATAGTGAGGGGAGCAAACCCCTGTCCCTGTAATGCGACACCGATGTTCGTATGAGTACGAATGTCACTTGTGGGCTTGCCATCTGCAAACGGCAGTACAGCACGTTTCTCCGTCAGAAAGGCAATGTCTTGATTGTCATTTATCGCACCTAGCCCCACTTTAATTTTGTTTGCCATAATAAAATCTCCTTTTTGTGTACCCCTGTGCCAGTAAACACAGGGGTATATCATTCCGTTACTTGCTCTTTTGCTTGCTGTTCTCTTGACTTTGGCACTGCCAAATGACATCAAAAATTTTCTCAATAGCCGCCTTGAATGTATCAGCCTCGTAACCCTCCCCCGAACAATCAAAGCTAAAATCACTTGAAACCACCACTACACCAATGTGATTGGTAAGTAGAAATTTTAAGAAATCGCGTGGGGTCATGCGGTCGCTTGTGCTACAAATGAAATTTGCTTGCGAGACTGCGTGCGGATAATTCTTGGAAAAGTTGCAGTGTATCATCTCATATAAATTAGGTGTTGGGTCTTTACCTACAATGCCGATATTTCTAACCATCTTGTTATCCTGCTTGACCTTACTGCCACTTAGCTACGGCGGCAGTAAGGTGTCTACTACTTTTATTTGTGCTGACCAGCTACAACATGAGATTAACATATCGCCTAAAAACCTTCATTCATTGATTCGATAACTTTGATAATTTCTTGCAGCTTTTTCTTGATTTTTCGTTGATAGGACGATAAAATCTTGATAAGGGAAAGCGAGGCGAAAAATGAAAAAGGCGGCAAAAGATCTAACTCGGATTGCAATGGTTTTAGAGGATTTGAGAAAACAGGGAATAAATCAAGCGACGTTTGCAAAAGCAATTGGGTATCCAGAATCTAATGTTAGTGACATAAAGAATGGTAAGCGCCAGCCTCCGATGGACTTTCTGTTACAGGTGAATGAAGTCTATCATTATAGTATTGATTACATGCTTGATAAGTCTGATGATATGAAAGACGAAGCAAGCGAAATTCTGTCGGCTTTAAGTAAACTTTCTGATGGATACACGACAACGCCTAAAACCTATACAGATAGTGACGGCAATATAATCGAAGGACAATTTTTGCTGCTAAATATAAATGAGCATTTATATGATTTTTTGGTCGCATATGACCATGCAACTCGATTGCAGCAAGAGCAAGGCTTGAAATCCTATAACGAGGAAATTCAGAAAATCAAGCAAGAATATATGAAACATAAAGGCACAGGCGAAAACCGGAAATGCATTCTTATTCCAAGCAATAATATGATAGAGATAGTCGGCTCTAAAAAGAGGGAGCGACAAACAATGGACGAAATATTGGATTTAGGGACAGAGCTAAGTGATTATCTCGATTAGGCAAATAAAAAGACAGCCATTACAGTACATTATGTGTACCACGGTGGCTGCCTTTTAGCTTATTAACTTGTCCCAATAAAAAACAACACCCATGATACTTCTAATCAGTATCTTAGGTGTTGTTTTCCTTTTTAGGGTCTGGCAGAATTTCTATAATGTCGGTAACTTGACAACTAAATATTTGGCAAAGGGCGTCAAGTGTATTGGTTGATACAGATTCATCATTCATCAACCTTTGAATAGTTTTGCTATCCAAGTTATATATTCCGCATTTGGTTCTCAGAAAATAAGTGCTGATTTTTTTATATTCCATCAGCTTTCTAAGCGGCTCGAAAGAAACCACTGACGCACCTCCCCTCTTGACTTTATATTCATTATCACATATAATGACGATGAACCTATATGAGGAATATTCCTCATATAGGTTGGGATGATTGGGAGAGGGGCTAACATGAAAAAAGTAATATGGATTATTGGCACCGGAGCTGCGTGTGTTGTTTACTCTTTTCTTGTCGGGGTCATAGCAATTGCGGGACAAATCATTACAAGTATAAGAACACACTCCGAAATACAATCAGTCAATCAAGATTTCTTGAATCCCATAATGGCAGTGGGATGGGCTGTTTTGATTATTCTATCCATTTGGATGCATAAACGGTGGAACGCCAAATGCCACGCCTGTAAACGCTGGAACGCTTTGAAGCTGTTAAAAACAGAAGTTCTAAAGCAAGAGAAAATTTCTGTTCTTGTGGAACTAAAACAAAGAAACTTGAATCGAGAAGTGACTGGCACTCAAGACCAATACATTCCCGGCAAACGAAAAACATATCAGGATACATACCAATGCAAATACTGTGGCAATCTGGAAATTTGTACACATACCGAGGATAGTACAAGTATATAAAGCTGCGGATTGATTGACTTTATAATCCATTCTCTTTACAATAAAAGCAACGATAACAATGAAATATATACCAAATATTCAAAATATAAATGCGGAGGTATTAACTGATGAAAAAGCGTATTTTATCCCTCTCGCTGGCGCTGATAATGTGTTTGGGGCTTGCTGTTCCAGCTTCGGCGCATGATATGAGTAAGGCAGGACAGGCGAATATTGTCAGTGCCAGCGGTAATCATACTGGATTGATAGATAAAAATGGTTCCTTATGGATGTGGGGATTATACAAACCAGTTGGCAATGGTCTTTGGAAACCCGCCCCAGTCCCAGCTAAAGTGTTGGATAATGTCGTTTCCGTCAGCAGCGGCAGCAATCACACCGCCGCAATTAAGACAGACGGTTCCTTGTGGATGTGGGGTTCCAATAACAGCGGCGAGTTAGGCAATGGCGGTATTGGGAATATTCACGACGGCGAGGGCGGTATTTATCAGGATGTGCCTGTCAAGGTGATGGATAAAGTGGCTTCTGTGAGCTGCGGAGACGGGTATACCGCCGCCATTAAAACGGACGGTTCCCTGTGGATGTGGGGAGCAAACAATGATATGCAGTTAGGGAATAATGGTGTTGGAAATGTTCAAGACGAAATTTATGGGGCATATCAGACGCTTCCTGTGAAAGTGCTGGATAATATGGTTGCCGTCAGCTGCGGAAGCAGTCATGCTGCCGCCATCAAAACAGATGGTTCTATGTGGTGGTGGGGATATCTGGGTGTTATGTCGGACAATAATAGTGTATCCGCGACTTATTATGCTGAGCCCGTCAAGGTTATGGACAATGTAGCCGCTGTCAGTTGCGGAGGAAGTCATACTGCTGCGCTCAAGACAGATGGCTCCTTATGGATGTCTGGAGGAGATAACGGATGGGGGCAATTGGGCGATAGTTCTTCCACCGGGGGAAGATCACCCGCAGATCCGATAAAAGTCATGGATGGTGTCGCTTTTGTCAGTTGTGGGGGAAGTCATACCGCCGCTGTAAAAACAGATGCTTCCCTGTGGATATGGGGTAGTAACGAGTTTGGCGAACTGGGTTCTTCCACCGGTAATGCAAAAGTGCCTTACTATAATACTGTATCCGCGAGTTATGACAGTTTTCCTGTGCAGACCGTTCCTGTCAAATTGATGGACGGCGTGTCTGCAATTAGTTGCGGTAATTCCTATACCATGATTGTCAAAACAGATGGTTCTGTTTGGGCGTGTGGGAGTAACGAGGTAGGCAAGTTGGGTAATAACGGTAAGGGAAATAGTAGTCGGGATATTGGTGGCTACGTGATTACAATGCAGACCACCCCGATGAAAATTCCCACTCTGACAGCCAAGTTGAAATAAGTTTTCCAAAAACATAAAACCCCATTATATGAAATCGGCAGGGCAGTTAAGGGATTGGCTTTAATTGCCCTGTCTTTTTATGCAATTATTGTGTTGACATTTTAACTCAAATATCGTATTATATCTTTATAAGAAAGGGGAGTTGACTATGCAAGAGATATCGCAACGGTTAAAAGGCTTGCGGGAGAGTGTGAGCCTATCCCAAGCAAAGATAGCGGCACTGATGGGCGCAACACAAGCCAGCGTGAACAGATATGAGAACGGACAGTCTTCCCCGCCGTTAAAGATTTTGCTTTGGTATGCGGATTTCTTTGATGTTTCTATGGATTATATTTTCGCTCGAACAGAGCAGCCAGAGGGCAAGTTATACGAGCATAAGCCGAAAGTGATTGAAGCTATCACGCAGGATAGCAAGGAATTACGGCAGTTTGTAGATATGTGTTTTGACCCCTCGTCACCTGTCAGCGAAAAGCTACGGGAGGTTTTAACGCAGATGTTGCAGGAGCAGGGCAAATAGGCGGGTGCGTTTCCCCTTTCGTATGATATTCAAAAATTCCCGCCAGTCAAGGTTAAAATGAACTGATTTACAATCAGACCTTGACAGGAGGAAATTTTTGAATCTGCGGCAAATAAGGGGAACGCCCCCTGTGTGGCGGGTTTTGAAAAACCGCCCATAAAGTTACGAAAGGTTGTGAATATATGAAAGCCGTTATTTACGCTCGTTATTCCTCTGATAGCCAGAGGGAAGAAAGTATAGAGGGACAGTTACGGGAATGTAAGGAGTACGCCGAACGAAACGGCATCACGATTTTAAGCACCTATATTGACCGTGCTTTGTCAGCAAAAACGGACAATCGCCCCGACTTCCAACGGATGATTAAGGACAGCGCCAAGGGGCTTTTTGATATTGCCCTTGTCTGGAAGTTAGACCGTTTCGCGCGAAATCGCTATGATAGCGCGCATTATAAATCCATCTTGAAGAAAAATGGCGTAAAAGTTGTATCAGCCAAAGAAGCAATCGCAGAGGATAGCACAGGAATTTTACTTGAAAGTCTGTTAGAGGGGTATGCGGAGTTCTATTCCGTTGACCTATCCGAAAAGATACACCGTGGGCAAAAAGACAACGCATTAAAAGGGCTGAACAATGGCGGTGGGATTCCGTTAGGGTATCTGCTGGGGAAAAACCAGCGCTTAGAAATTGACCCGCTTACTGCACCTGTGGTAATTGAAATCTTCACTCGCTATTCCGAGGGCGAAACCGTCCGAGCGATTGTAGAATCGTTGAACAAGCGCGGTTTGCAGACCAAAAGGAACAAACCGTATAGCATGAACAGCTTCAATGCCATTCTGAAAAATCGCAAGTACATAGGCGAATACAAATATCAGGATGTTGTCATTCCGGGCGGCGTTCCTGCCATTGTCCCGGTAGAATTGTTTGACCGGGTACAGGCGCGAATGGAGAAAAATAAACGAGCTCCGGCTATGAGTAAGGCCGAAGATGATTATTTACTCACAACTAAGTTGTTTTGCGGTAAGTGTGGTCGGCTGATGGTTGGTGAAAGCGGTACTAGTCGTACTGGGAAGAAGCATTATTATTACAAATGTGGAAGTGCCAAACGCAAAACAGGTTGTAAGAAAAAGGCTGTGAAAAAAGACTGGATAGAAAATCTAGTGGTTAGCCGTACCATGCGAATGATTTTTGATGATTCCACCCTTGCAGTTATTTCAGATATGGTGCTAGATGTTCAAGAACAGGAAAATACATCATTACCAATTTTGAAAGAGCAGTTGTCGCAGACGGAACAAGGCATACAGAATATGTTAAATGCCATCCAGCAAGGGATTTTTACTCCCGCCACCAAGCAGCGGTTAGAGGAACTAGAAGCAAGCAAGGAGCGGTTGACCGTCAGCATTTTACAAGAAGAATTACAAAAGCCACGGTTGACCGAGGAACAAGTTTTATTCTGGTTGCGTCGTTTCAGAACGATTGACACCACCAAACAGGAACAACGGCAACGACTGATAGACAGCTTTGTGAATGCTGTGTATGTATACAACGATAAAATCATCCTAATTTTTAACTATAAGGACGGTACAGAAACCATCACCCTAGACGATATAAATGGTTCGGATTTGGTAGCAAGTGCTCCACCAAGTAAAAAATCCAGGAGCCATCAGGTTCCTGGATCTTTTGTTTTACCTTGAAAAATACACAGAAACGTATAAAGTCGGAGCTGCCGCCCCTATGGGCCGGTCGCTCCGACTTTTTTATCGGCTGTTTTGCATCAAGCCCTTTGCCCTTACTCCGTCCGTTACGGCTTCTAACCTATCTGTACTGCTTTACGGGGTCGGCTTTGACTTGCCGCAGATTTTTAAAAAGCGCTGCATGGGTACGGTCAGAAACTTATCCGTACGGTAAATAACAGAGAGCGCCCAGGGAAATTCCGGGTTCTTCAGATGGAGCTGGCACACGCGGCCAGAGTACAGCTTATCGACCAAAGGCTTTGGCAAAATGCTGACGCCCTGATTATTTGCTACCATTTCCAGCAGCAAATCCCATTGGGAGCTTTCAAAAACAATGTTTGGCGTAAAGCCCGCGGCTTTGCAGCGTTCCATCACTACATCATAATACATATAATCCGGAGAAACCATCAACAAACGCTCCGTCTCCAACGTCCCGAAGTCCACGCTGCTTTTGGCGGCAAGCGGATGCTGCTTGGGGACGACCAGCACGGCCTCCGAATGAAAAACGGTTTGGCTGTAAAACTTACTGTCCGAAAACGGTTCGATCACCACGCCCAAGTCCAGCGTTCCGTCGTCCACCAGATCCCGGATCGATTTGGAGGTGATCTCCGTAATCTGCAGGTCGGTTTCCGGGTAAGCTTTCCGAAATTGATAAATCAGGGAGGAAAAATAGATGGTTCCGGCGGACGGGGGCAGGCCGAGTGTCAGGGAACCTCCCGCACAGCGCAGCCGTTGCTCCAGTTCCTGCGTCTGGGTCTGATAATAGTCCAGCAGCTTTGTTGCGTATTCATAAAACGCCAAACCGTCCTGCGTAATCAGAAGATCCTTCGCCCGGCGTCCGATGAATTCCGCCTGAAATTCATTCTCCAGTGCGCGAATGGCCTTGCTCAGGGTCGATTGGCTGACAAAAAGTTTCTCAGCCGCTCTTGTAAAATTACGTTGCTTTACCACTTCCACATAGTAAGCCAGCTGAATCATTGTCATTGGGGATTTCCTCCTCAATCATTTACTCTGTCTTCATTATACTTGGAAATTCCGTGATTGCAATTCCGAAATAGATAGATCAAGGTGTTTTTGTATGAATTTAATTCATACGGGTATGAATTTTTTGTATTTTTCCTCTGAAAAATGCCGTGCTATGATTACAGTAAAGAAATGCTTTGGCCAAAGCAGACAAAATTAAATGAACTGCTTGCATGCGGCTGTATGTAAGCGAGAGGAGAGGTATTTGTGCAAGAGCAAGAGAAAAAAGTATCTTCCGTCAGAGCCATTCTGATTGAAACGGTGATGTTTTTTACATACGCGTTTTTCGCCGTAAACTGGGTCGCCGGCAGTACGCTGACGCCGCAGATCATGAAGTATTTCAATCTGCAGTCGTTTGCTTCGGCAACCTTCATTTCCAACGCGATCACTATCGCAAAAATCATCGGCAACTTCATGGCTGCCGGAATTCTTGTCAAGCTGCTGCCCAAAAAAGCGATCGGTCTGGGATCCGGACTGATCGTCGCGGGCAGCGCGCTGGCTGTGCTGGCGCCGCAGTATTGGATTTTTATTTTGGGCCGCTTTCTTATGGGGTTTGGCGGTGCGCTGTACGTCGTCTATTTCAGCCCCGTTGTCATTCACTTTTTTGCCCCTGAGAAACGACCGACAGTCAATGCGCTCAATAACGTAGCCTACAATGTCGGAGGAATCATCGCAATGCTGATCGTCGGCCCGGTCATCCGCTGGATGCAGACCTGGCAGTACAGCATGGCGTTTTTCGCAGCAATCAGCGCCGTATTGTTCATCACATGGCCGGTTTTGGGACAGGACTTTGAACTGAACCGTTCCTCCGGAGCGAACGCGGAAAAATACACCATAGGAGATGCGATCAAGGAAAAAAACAACTGGTTCCTGCCGCTTACGTATTCCGGATTACTTACCTTCTACATTGTGCTGCTCAATATTTTCCCGATTTCCGGTGTTACCGCAATCAACTCTAAAACACTCAGCACTCTGGTGGCGGTCGGCGGCGTTGTCGGTTCCGTGCTGGCGATCCTTCTGTCCAAGGTATACTTCAAGCGCCTACCCGTAATCCGCTGGAGCGGTCTGGCCATGACCCTTTTCGGTGTGCTGATGTTTAACACGAAAAACGGCATACTTTCGATCATTGCCGCCTTTGCCATCGGCGTGCTGATGTTCCTGCCTATCACCTCCCTTGTAATGATTCCGCAGGAACTGCCGAACATGTCCCCCGCAAAGCTGACGACCATCATGGGGCTGTTCTGGGCGCTGTCCTATGTGATTGAATCGGTCGTATTCTATCTGATTGGCATTGTGATCGACAAATCCGGGTATTCGGCCGGACTGACCATCGCGCTGGTAATGAGCGCCACCTTCTTTCTCGGATCGTTCCTACTTCCGGAAACGGGGCGTACCACGAAAGAAAAGAAGCAGTAAGAATGGAAAGGAATGTCTTTATGAAATCGTTTGAAGAAATATACCGTGAGAAAAAAATGACCGCAGAACAGGCACTCGAGCTGATTCAGGACAACGACTATCTGTTTTCCGCCCAAGCGGCCGGGGAGCCCGAGGCCATTCTGGAAAAGCTACAGTATCTCAAGAAGACCGGCGTAAAAAACACGGTTCTGAACACCTGTCTGCCCCTGAAGTATTACGAGGCGTTCAAGGACCCTGAAATGAAGGGTATCATGGCGCACAACGGCTGGTTTTTCAATGCCGGTCTGCGTGACGCACAGACCAAAAAGCTGGTGAGCGACGTGCCCCAAAGCTCCACCTCCATTCTGCGCAAAACTCTTGACCGCATCGCTTATGAAAACCGCCGTCCCGTGGTGCTGGCCACAGTATCCCCCATGGATCGGCACGGATATATGTCTCTGTCCGTCAGCGCGATTTATGAGCGGGACCTGATCAACAAGGGCGCGCTTGCTATCGTGGAGGTAAACCCGAATTATCCCCGTACCTTCGGCGATACACAGGTTCACATTTCCGAGGTTGCGGCAGTTGTGGAATCCGACCGTCCAATTTTAAAAAGCAAGCTGGTTCCCTACACCGAAACGGATGCGGCAATCGGCAGATTTATTGCCTCACTGATCGAAGACGGCTCCACGATTCAGCTGGGAATCGGCAATATTCCGAACGCGGTAGCGACGGAGCTGAAGAGCAAACATCACTTGGGAATCCACACGGAAATGTTTACGGAAACCATGGTGGATTTGCTTGAATGCGGCGCGGTGGACAATTCCCAGAAGGGTCTGCTCAACGGCTACTCGGTCTGCTCTTTTACAATGGGCAGCCAGAGGCTGTACGACTACATCGACAACAATCCATCCGTTTTGTTTAAATCCTGCACCTTTACCAATGACCCGTACACCATTGGGAAAAACAACAAATTTGTTTCGGTGAACGCCACACTGGAGGTTGACCTTACCGGACAATGCGCTTCGGAAACAGTGGGCCATACCCAATGGTCCGGCACGGGCGGACAGTCGGAAACCGTGCAGGGTGCCCAGATGTCCCCCGGCGGCAAGTCGATTATCGCCATGCACTCCACCTATACCACCAAAGACGAAAACGGCAAAGAGATCCTTCATTCAAAGATTGTGCCGTTTTTAAAGGAGGGCTCGGTCGTTACCACGTCCCGCAACGACACGGACTACGTGGTAACGGAATACGGCGTTGCGTGGCTGCGCGGGTTGAACGTGAGCCGCCGCGTCGAAGCGCTCATCAACATTGCGCACCCGGACTTTCGCGAGGAACTGCGCCGCCAGGCCGAAATTAACAAAATTTGCTAAATAACTGCTTTCCCTCGCACAGCGCACCCTCTGCCGCGGTTTTCCTGCGGTAGGGGGTGCGCTTGCATTTGCTTGTTTATTTTATTGTATAGAAAATGGGACGGCTGGAGAAATTATAGGAAGCGTCCCTTTCTACTAATAAACCATCATTTTCAGAACAGCAAAAATACAGGAACAAACTATCTGCAGCAATTCCATTTCAGTTGCGAGACAAAACGCGTTCCTCCCCCGCCCTTCGGCGGGAAGGAACGCAGCCTTGTTGCAAAATCAACTGGAAATGCTGTAAAGCACTATAAAAATTCCAATTTGTGAGGACGTGTAAAATTTTGACGCTTGCCATCATGCAAATCGTATTTTTAGGACTTTGCTATAAGTGGAGCGATTGGAAAAACTGGAAACTGTATTACCCGACAATGCTTTTTTATATTATTGGAAATCTGACGGAAGACATTATCACCTGCAAAAAACCTTTGTGGCTCTACTATGGCTCAACGTCGATCGACCGATTAGCCGATTATCTATTCGGCTTTTTGATTTTTCCCTGTGTGGTAATCCTGTTTTTATCAAGATACCCCAAGGGCAGAATGAAGCAGATCGCGTATTCATGTGCATTTATTGCCGTGATGTCGTTTGTCGAAATCGCACTTTATATTCATGGAGAGATACAATATTACAACGGATGGAATCTCTGGTGGTCCGTTTTGCTTTACGTTGGAGTATTCCCATTGCTGCGGCTGCACTATAAAAATCCGATATGGGCATGGGTGATATTATTTGCATTAGTGGCCGGCGGAGTATTCCATTTTAAAATTCCTTTATCGGAGTTATAGAAGATTGATAAATGTTTTATTTTTAGGAGAAATTCAATGTTTGCCAAAGAGTTTGCTGTCCCAAAAAGTGTGGATATCCAAAGGGAACTGACGGATATCCATATTCAAGAGTGGCTGCGGGAAGACGTATTTCATTTTAAATGGTGGTTTTTGATTGCCTTTCTTGTAATTCTTGCATTGATCTGGTGGATAATGCTTGATAAATCGAGATCGATGGAAATCTGCCTGTTCGTGATTTTGTCCGTCATAGTCTTTATGGGCATCAACGAATACGGGGAAGAATTGACATTATGGGATTATCCGACCGATCTTATTCCCATATTCCCGCCGTTGTCTTCCGTTAATTTAATAAGTTTTCCTCTGATTTATTCACTGGTTTATCAGCGCTTCGGCAAGGGAAAAAGGTTTGTATATGCAGTTATCATAACATCGGCTGCAATTTGTTTTCTGTTTGAGCCGCTCCTTACCTGGGGAGGATTCTACTATCTGATTCACTGGCAGTATTATTTCAGCTTCCCGATTTATACGATAGTGGCAATCGGCATAAAAGCAGCGGTAATGAAAATTTACGCGATCAGGGAAAAAAATCAGATCAGTGTCCCGGCGAATCGAAATTAAGGAGCGGATGTAATTGATACCGAATAATATGCTGGCAAACGCCGACATTCAATGGAAATTGACTTCCGCCCGCTTTGAAGAATGGTTTCAGACCGAGCTGTTGCGTTTCAAGTGGTGGCTGCTGCTGCTTGTATTTCTGTTTTCTATTGTTGTCTGGTGGAAAACAGTCGACAAATCCAGACTGAATGAGATTGTTCTGTATGCGGGTATCGTAACCGTGATGATTTTGATCCTTGACGAGTTGGGAGAGGAAATGACTCTCTGGGATTATCCCGTGGAGATATTTCCGCTGTTTCCTCCCATAGCGGCTATTGACCTGGCAAGCCTGCCCCTGGTCTACTCTATTATCTATCAACATTTCCGGACATGGAAAAGCTTCACGATTGCCTCGATCATCATGTCCGTTCTCTCGTGTTTCGTTCTTGAGCCTCTTTTTGTTTTGAGCGGTATCTATCAAATGATTACATGGAAAGCCTATTATGGACTGCCGCTGTATTTCGCCATAGGAATCTGTTCAAAAGCAATCATGGTGAAGATATTCAGAACGCAGACAAAACATTCCGACCAGCTTTGAATGTGGCTTTTCTTCGGTTCACCCTTCTTCTATGCACAGGCGGCATTGATATATGAAATTTATTGAACCGGTAATAATTCCGCTCATCAAAGGAAAACCTAACACTGAGGTGAGGATTATGAAAGTAAAAGAAATCATGTCAACAAAAATTGCGAGCCTGGATTCAAATGATTCCATCGAAAAGGCCGCGCAGCTGATGAAGCAATACGATGTGGGTTCGATTCCTGTGTGCAGCCGGGACAAGGTCATCGGCATCGTCACCGACCGGGATATCGCCCTGCGGGCGACGGCGGACGGCGGCGACACGAAACAGACGGTCAGGGATATCATGAGTTCCGATCCGGTCGTCGGAAGCCCCGATATGGATGTCCATGACGCCGCCAGAATCATGAGTGAAAAACAGATCCGCCGGCTTCCCATTGTGGATCATAACAGCCTGATCGGGATCGTCGCGCTGGGTGACATCTCCCTTGAGCCCACCCTGCAGGACAATGCCCAGGAAGCCTTAAAAAATATTTCTCAGCCCAACCACGGCAATATGTGAATACGCAGCCGTCCCATAGAATGCACCCCAAGGTCTGAAATTGATAAGGGGTGCATTTATTATGCAATAAATTCTGTGATTTGGATAAACTAAGATATCATCAAAATTAAGGAGGACAACCTAATGAGCGATATACAAAAACGCAAATTGAAGCTGAACGATCAGGATTCCTTTTTCTATACGGACAACGTCATCTCCTCGACGGAATGCACCGGCCTGATACAGACTCCTCCGGTATCCGAAGGGGAAGCTGAATCCTACACGGAAATTTACCATATTCCGAAACCGGAAAATGAAGAAAACAACGGCCTGCAGCACGAATAAAGAAAGTCGAAAACGATTCCACACCTCAGCATCATTGCATATCATAATACTGAGGTGTGTATTATGTTAAGATTACCTTATATCTGGTGGTGGTTCCCTCCCCGTCGTCCGAGGATTCCACAACCGCGCCGTCCCCACGGGTGGATGCGGCCACGCGGCCACCGCTGACAGTTTTGCATTTTCGCCGCCGTTGGATTTTTTGATTCATCGGCGGCTTTTTTTATCAGGTACTATCTGAGAAATCAAGGAATTCGTCTGTTTCGGCTAAAACCCATCGTTTTTTATCATCAAATGGTGCCTATTGCAATTCCATTTTAAATTTGAGAGAAACGCAATCTTGTTGCAGAATCAATCGGAAATGCTATCGCTATTTCCTTGGGATTGGATAAAGCGATTGACTTTTTCCCACAGACTGATATAATAAACAGGAAATTTGCGCTGTATCCGGCAACGGAACAGCAGCAGGAGGTAATAAAAGTGAATAAACAATCCGCAAAGTATGGGGACTTTGTCCTGACGGCGCTGTTCGCCGCCATCATTTTCGTGCTGGCTTTCACCCCGATTGGTTTTATTAATCTGGTGATTATCAAAGCCACCATCATCCACATCCCGGTCATCATCGGCTCGATTGTGCTGGGACCGAAACGCGGGGCGATTCTGGGCGGCATTTTTGGCCTGACAAGCCTGCTCAGTAACTACATGACACCGTCCGTGCTCTCTTTCGCGTTCTGTCCTTTTATTCCTGTCCCGGGAACCGCGCACGGCAGCCCTATGGCCCTCGTGATCTGCTTCATTCCCCGCATTCTGGTGGGCGTTGTGCCGTATTATGTGTATCAGTTTGCGCAGAAGCTCTCAAAGAACAGCTCCAAGGGAGAATATCTTTCCCTTACGCTTGGCGGAATTTCAGGGGCCCTCACCAACACCGCGCTGGTAATGAGCCTGATTTATTTTCTGTTTAAAGAAGCCTATGCGACCGCCAAATCCATTCCGGTCAGTGCGGTAATCGGCGTCGTGCTCGGCATTGTCGGAACAAACGGCGTGCCGGAGGCTCTTGTGGCCGCCCTGATTACCGTTGCGGTATGCAAGCCGCTGCTGAAGCTGCGGAAAAAAGAATATGCCGGAGTTCAAAATCTTCCGAATAGAAAATAAGCAGGTGATTTTTTATGATTCTCGCCGTTGACGTTGGGAATACGAATACTGTCCTGGGCTGTATGGATGACGATAAAATCCACTTTACCGCCCGCTTTGCCACGGACCGTGCAAAGACAAGCGACGAATACGCGATTCTGGTGCAGAGCCTTTTTATGGTAAACCGCTGTCCCTTCTCCAAAGTAGAGGGCGGAATCATTTCCTCGGTTGTCCCGGAGCTTTCTGTGGTTTTACAGGATGCGATTGAAAAATTGACGGGGAAAGTCTCTTTGATTGTCGGTTCCGGCGTAAAGACCGGGCTGAACATTCTGATCGACAATCCGGCGCAGCTCGGCAGCGACCTTGTCGTGGACGCGGTAGCCGCTTACGCCGGGTATCCGAAGCCCGCCATTATTTTCGATATGGGCACCGCCACGACTCTCTCTGTTTTAGACACGCGTGGAAACTACATCGGCGGCATGATCATGCCCGGCGTACGCGTCGCCATGGAAGCGCTTTCCAGAGAAACCGCGCAGCTTCCGCACATCAGCTTGGAGGCGCCGAAAAAAATCACGGGAACAAACACGGTGGACTGTATGAAAAGCGGCGCTATTTTCGGAAATGCCGCCATGCTGGACGGGGTGATCGACCGCATTGAGGAAGAATTGCATCAGCACGTGACCGTCGTGGCTACGGGCGGACTTGCGCGCCACATTGTTCCCTACTGCAAGCGCAAGATCATTTGGGACAACGACCTTACTTTAAAGGGTCTGTACATCATCTATAAAAAAAATATCAAATAATTTACAGGGGCTGAAATCCGGTGGATTTCAGCCCTCCCTTTTTTTAATTCCGCTGTATGGACAGAAGTTCATCGTCCGCCGAGGAAAAAGCTGACAGCCCGGATCAGGAAAAATCCGGACATACTATCTTTGTTGCGAAACAACAGAGAGATTTTATGTTCGGAGCTGGGATTATGAAGAAAAAAGAAAAGGGACTGTCCGCGTGGCAGCTTACCATGATGGCACTGGGAACGGTCATAGGAGGTTCCTTCTTTCTCGGCTCGTCGGTGGCAATTCACGCCGCGGGCCCGTCGATTTTACTGTCTTACATTTTAGCCGGGTTTCTGGTTTACTTTATCCTGTTCGCACTGTCCGAAATGACCGTCGCCAATCCCGACTCGGGCTCTTTCCGTACCTTTGCGGCTCAGGCGTACGGGCAGGGTACGGGGTTTGTCGTGGGGTGGGTGTACTGGACGGGAATGATTCTCGCCATGTCCAGCGAGGCCACCGCCGTGTCCATCCTTGTCAGGGAATGGGTGCCGAATCTTTCCATCCCGCTGTTCGGAAGTCTGATTATTATCATTGTAACCGCTCTGAATCTGCTGGGCGCGGACAAGCTCAGCAGGCTGGAAAGCGGACTTGCGGCAATCAAGCTGCTGGCCATCGTTTCCTTTGTGGTAATCGCCGCTTTGCTGATTGCCGGACTCTTCCCCGGAAGCCCGGCTGTCGGTACGGGAGCGCTTATGAAGGAGCCCCTGATGCCGGGAGGAATCAAAGGGATCGCCGGAAGCATGCTGATCGTCATGTTCGCCTATGCGGGTTTTGAGATTATCGGCCTCGCTTCTTCGGAAGCGGACAACCCGCAGGAAACCGTTCCGAAAGCAATCAATTATACGGTGCTCTGTCTGGTCGGATTTTACATTCTCTCCGTCGCCGTGCTTCTCCCCCTGATTCCGACCGCCGATATTAACGAGGATACGAGTCCCCTGGTCGCCGCCCTGAACAGAAGCGGAATCGGATGGGCCGGTACCGCCATGAACCTGGTGCTGGTGACTGCCATCCTGTCCACCATGCTGGCGGCTATGTTCGGTCTTGGGCGGATGATGCGTTCGCTCGCAGAGGAGGGCCTTGCCCCCGTCTGGCTGAAGGATCAGAACGATGTTCCCCGCTGCGGAATCCTGTTTTCAGGTTTTTCCATGCTGGTGGGGCTGGGACTCGGTCTGCTGTTTCCGAGAGTTTACCTGTTTCTGATCAGCTCCGGCGGCTTTGCCCTGCTCTTCACCTATACGCTCATCATGGCGACCCATATCCGTTTTCGCAAACAGCACGGCTGTCCGCCGAACGGGAAATGTCAGGTAAAGGGATATCCCTACACCTCCCTGTTTGTTCTGCTTGCCCTGATCGTCATTATGGTCAGTATGCCCTTCGTTCCCGGACAGGCGTCCGGACTGATGGCGGGAATTTTTATGGTCATTTTTTATTCGCTGTGCTATGTCGCAGTCAGACTGTATTATCTTTCGAAGCATCCGGAGCTTTCCCGCGGAAACGCAGTTAAAAAAGATTTCAAGAAAAATCTTTCGGCGGAATTTTCCAAAGAGCTTACCCCGCCAAACACGAAAGACAACGACAGCAATCGGAAATAAACGGTTTTTTTATTTGAACTCCACATATTTCCATGTTTTTAATTTGTTAACATTAATTTCTTAAAATTTTAAAAGCTGCTTCACCGCACAGACATAAGCGGACGATATACTTTTAATTGTTCCGAAAAGGTTTTTGCTCCTCCTTATGTATAAAGATATTATGATTACTGCCGTACGCCTGTCGGCACAGACGGAATACCGAACCGACAGGCAGGCAGACTAACAGCAGGTTCCCCTATGGGGATTCACATATACTCTTTTTCATTTCCCTCTTTTTTGCCCGTCTGAAAACAGGCGGTACAGGCGGCTCGCACCGGTGATACGGTATGAGCCGCTTTTATTTTACGTTGGAACCTTCTTAACTCTGTCAGCTGCATATTATAGAGAGTAAGGAGGTGTAATAATATGGCAAGAGGATTCTTCCCCTTCTGGTGGTGGTTCCAGCCCAGAAGGCGTCCGCCGGGGCCGCCTCATCCGCCGGGGCCTCCCCGTCCGCCAAGGCCGCCCCATCCACCGGGACCGCCCCATCCGCCGGGACCGCCCCATCCGCCGGGACCGCCTCATACGCCCGGCAGACCGGGACGCCAGCGTGGACATTAAAAAGCAAAGCGGGGGCAACACACCGCGTTCAAAATAAATTTCCATTCATAAATCAAGCGGTTTCGTAAAAATTAATCCTGAGGTGATTGATTTTTATGAATATTCCGTATTGCGGCTGGAATAAAAACGACAAAAATAATCCGTTTGAAGCCGGCGACTATGATTTTATGGAGTACAACGAGAAAGAAACAGAAAAAAATGACAGTGACGAAGACAATTCTTATCAGGATTTTCTTCGGAGCGATCGGAATCAGCCAAACTGAAAAAGCCGTCCCGGAATTCGGGACGGCTGTATTTTTTACAGACGAAAGGGAATCCTACTCGCGAGGTGATAATATGGCTGATATAGGGCCCGCGATGAAAAGCAAGTTTGACTCCCTGTCAAAAGATCTGAAAGAAGAAATTATGAAAAGGGATGTCAAAATCAATTCCATTCAGGATTTGATTAAGTGCCTGGACTCCATTGTCGCAGAGGGGTAAACCCTCTGCTGCTTTTTCAGAGGCCGCATAAATAGAAATACATGAAAAATCCCCAAATAATCGTTGGCTACGGTTGACTTCTCCTGTTTTTGTGCTATAATAGATATGTATTCTAAATGTACCAATGGAACTCGCATATTTATGTAAGTCATTGACCGTTTAATGATTTACATAAATGTGCGGTTTTTTATTTTACATGCGGATATAATATATTTGGAGGTGCTTTTTATGAATAAAGGTACAGTAAAATGGTTTAATCAGGATAAAGGATTTGGATTTATTTCCAACGACGAAGGCGGGGACGATGTGTTTGTCCATTTTTCCGCTATTACCGGTCAGGGATATAAATCTTTAACGGAAGGTCAGAAAGTTACTTTCGACACCGAGACAGATCCTCGCAACGGGAAACTGAAAGCTGCCAATGTTACTGTTGTACAATAACATTATGAAGCAAAGAAGGTCAAATTTTTCATAAAAATAAATTTGACAATCAAGCTGGTATCCTGTATACTGACAATAGTGCCTGACCTCACGGTCAGGCATATATTTTAAAAACGAGGTACTTCAATTGTTTAACAAAGACAAAACCCTGACATGCAGAGACTGCGGACAAGAATTCGTATTCACCGCAAGTGAACAGGACTTCTTCGCTGAAAAAGGATTCACTAATGAACCCACACGCTGCAAGGACTGCCGCAATGCCCGCAAAAACGCCGGAAAACCCCAGCGTGAAATGTTTGACGCTGTCTGCGCTTCCTGCGGAACAACCTGCAAGGTTCCTTTCCGTCCTAGGGACGACCGCCCGGTTTACTGTAGCGAATGCTTTTCCAAGCAAAGATAATTCAAGAATACCGATTGCTGAAGTACGCCGTTTACGGCGTACTTTTTTGTCAATATTTCTCTTTCTTCAACCACACTATGGATTTATATTTCTATGTTATAATAAAAGAAATACACTTAGGAGGTGCTCTATTGAATACAAAGAAAAAAGCAATGCTGAAAAGCAAATTATTGGTATACAAGGTTTGCTATCAGCAGGCTGAAAAACAAAAGGACCATACACGCATGGACAAGATTGAAGTTTTCATAGACGAACTCCAGGAAGAAATCGATAGTATGGACTGAATGAGCGGCAATGCCCGTTCCTAATAACCGCCTCCGCTTGGTTGAACCAGATGCGGCTTAAAAAGCCATGTCTGTTTTCATGAAGCCGGAGGTCTTTTTCTGTCTGCAGACTGCCGTCCATATCTTAACCGCATGATTGATATCGCTTCCGCGCTATGATAAAATGGAAAAAACACATATCAGGAGGACACCATGTCAAAAATTCGTATTGGAATGATCGGACTTGGAAATATAGCGCAGAAGGTTTATCTCCCGTTTCTTTCCGCGGAAAAAAACTGGACTTTGGCCGGGGGATACAGCCCTACGGAATGGAAAAGGAGCCAGCTGTGCGGCATGTACCGGATTAAAGCGTTCCCCAGTCTGACGGATTTGCTGAGGGAGACGGACGCCGTATTCGTATCCTCGTCAACGGAGTCCCACTATGAAATCGTTTCAGAAGCTTTGAAGCACGGAAAAGACGTATATGTAGACAAACCGCTTGCGGCTACCTCCGACGAAGCGGAACAGCTCGCGGATCTCAGCCTGCGATACGGCAGAAAGCTGATGGTCGGGTTCAACCGCAGATTTGCACCGATGTATGTCCGGGCAAAAAACATGACGGACGCCGGCACGGCGCTGATTCGGCTGGAAAAGCACCGGGCGGACTCCATCCGGTCCGAAAATTATAGAATCACAATGCTGGACGACTATATTCATCTGGCAGACACCGCCCGCTGGTTCGCCGAGCCCGAGGACGGCAGCCAGATCGGCGGTTCCGTCAAGGTGAATGAAAATCAGGAACTGATTTTTGCCCGGCACCAATATAAAGCGGAAAACGGCTGTACCGTCTTTTTGGACATGCACCGGAAAGCCGGTACCAATCTGGAAAGAATCGAGGTTCTCACCGAAGGGGCCCTCGTGCGGGTCTTGGACATGGATACTTTTGAAACCGAAGCCGGAGGAAAAACGGAAACGGAAACTCCGCCGGCCTGGGAAACCATTTTAAAACGCAAGGGATTTGAAGGGGCCATTCTCCATTTTATCAATTCCATTGAGGGAAATACCCAGCCGCTGGTAAACGGCGAGGAAGCATTGAAAACCCAAAGGCTTCTGGACACGATGATGCATATCGGAAATTAGGCCGTCGCGCAAGCCGCTTCAAAAATGGAATTGATATCTTCTACAATGGAAGCGTCGATCAAGTCGTGCTCCGACATGTTCCGCATCAGCATAATCGCCCTGCTGTGCGGCATAGCCGGACGGTACGGCCTGTCCTCCGTCAGGGCCTGGTAGATATCCACGCAACACAGAAGCCGGGAATTAAAGTCAAGCCTGTTCCCGTCAAATCCATACGGGTACCCCTTCCCGTTCAGCTTTTCATGATGATTGGCCGCCCAGTCGGCGATCTCTTCAAACCCTGTGATTTCTTCCAGCGTTTTGCGGGTATAAAACGGATGGGACTGTATGACCGCGATTTCATTCGCATCCAGAGTACCGGGTTTGTCCAGAATTTCATTGGGTATCATCAATTTTCCCAGATCGTGCAGATCAGCGGCAATCCGCATTTTCCAATAGGTTTCTCTGTCAAATTCATAATAATCGCACAGAATCCCGGTCTTCTCACTGATCCCACGCGAATGCGAACCGGTAAACGGCGATTTGGCGTCAATAATATTGCTGAATATTCTGGAAACCGTGCGCATTTCCTGATAGCTGAACTCCCTGTGGACGGTGGGGGTAACTACGCGCAGCGCCTGGAATACGAAATTGTCATCCATATTCAGCCAGAATTCAATATTTCTGCTCAGCTCCAGAAAAACATCGATAAAATCGGGGTCGAAAATCGGGAATTTTTTAACCCGGGCTTCGATATCGGCGTGTTTCCTTCCCTCGGAAAAATAGATGGCGACGAAATCGGCCAGAGCAATAATCCTTGAAAACATCGGGATTTTCTTGCCGGAAACGCCGAAAAATCCGCTGCCGTCATAATGCTCGTGATGATAGAGAATAACATTCGGTATTTTATGAAAGAAAGGGAAAAAATTAATGTTTTTCTCCCCCTCCACGCAATGCATCCTGTCGAGTTCCGCTTTTCTGTAGTTTTCAATGCCATCTACCTGGATCAGTGCTTTGGTCACGCCGTTATCGTGCAGAAGCGAATAGGAAATCAGGTCGAACAATTCCGTATTGGATAAATTGATTTTCTGCCCGATTCTTGCGGCAATATAGGCCACCCTTCTGCCGTGATTGGTAACGTCGCTGATTAAATCCTTTTCTACGAAGTCAAGCGTATAGGAAAGAGAATTCAATAGTTCATTTACATTAAAATCCATGATCACAATCTCCATGTTTGCAGTTTGGTAAATTATAACATTTATTTTATAATAATACAAGAAATGACTTTTTATGACCATGTATCAAAATTTACAGATTTTAAATCTAAAAAATCCACCCACGCTGCACAAACCTCCCTTTCCGCCTGCGTCTAAGCAAGCGGAAAAACGGGCATATTCCTGACAGAAATATCCTTTTTATTCTGTTTGGTCAGGAGGATTTGCATGAAGAAAAACAAAAAAAATTTCTGGTTCATTTTTTTCACTGTGGCTATTCTGTCTTTTACGCTGATCTATCTCGGTATAAAATATCTGCTCGGAAATCCGGTCACCCTGCAGAATATTGCCGCATATATCATCCTTTCCCTGATTTTCGGCGCCGTCTCCTCCGTTTTGTATCTGCTGCAGCTGAAAATCATGTGCTTTGTCTTCGTGCTGGGTCTTTTCGTGGGATACCTTGATATGTTCCGGACATTTCTGGGAAGCAGAAGCGGGTGGGAGGACCTGGCCGGCCTTTTATCCCTGTTCACCTGGATGGCCATCGGGCTTTGCGCCGGCACCGTATTGCAGTTCCTCTCCTATTGTTATCACAAAATCCGGTATCGCGGAAAAGACTGAACGTTTTGTCATGCCGAGGGCGGATGCATCATAAGATTTGATAAGAATCATAATTGGAAGAGGTGCATCCTTATGCTGGTTGAGATACCGTATAACCGGGAACAGGTAGCCGAATACGCCAAAACGTGGGCTCTTTTGAGGAACCGCGCCTTTATGAATTTCGATAAAATGGGCGGCGACTGTACCAATTTTGCCTCGCAGTGCATTTATGCCGGAAGCAGGGTGATGAATTACACCCCCATTTTCGGCTGGTACTACAAAAGCAGCAATGACCGTACCCCTTCGTGGAGCGGCGTTCAATATCTTTTTAATTTCCTGACGACAAACAAGGAAGCGGGACCTTATGCGGAGCAGGTCGACGTAAGCTCCCTGGAGGTTGGGGATATTGTTCAGCTCGGCAACGCCGAAAACCACTTTTACCATTCCCCCGTCGTTGTTGGCATCACTGAGCAGGATATTTTTATCGCCGCCCATACGTACGACGCATACATGCGGCCGCTGAGCAGCTATTTTTACAGTACCATCCGTTACTTACATATCAAAGGCGTAAGGAAATATCAATGAAATTTTTCCGGAGCTTGAAAAAGAGAACAGCATGTTTTCGAAAATCATTTACAAATACTTCCAATAATGATAGAATGAAATAGCTATGAACAGGCAATTTGAAGGAAAGGCAGATTTGTATGGGAGTAAAACTGAAAAATTTGATGGAATCCCTGCTTTTGACCAAAATGGACGAGGTAATCGATAAGCTGGATTGCTGTAAATGTGAAAAATGCCGGATGGACATCGCTTCTTACGCATTGAACAGACTCCCGCCCAAATATGTTGCCACCTATGAAGGCGAGGTTTATTCCAAGCTGGATACGCTGTCCACACAGTATGAAACGGATTTGCTCAACGCATTGTTTCAGGCCGCAAAGGTGGTTTCGGAAAACCCTCACCATACTCTTCCCACTGAAATTTCTTCTGAAAATAATACGCAAAAATAAAAGGAGTTCCGCCAGAAAAACGGAACTCCTTTTATTTTTTTAATCAGATTGAAATTTTTAGCGCTATGTCGTACAGGCTCCTGTCAAAAACGCGCTCCATCTCAAGCGCTTCCGTAATATCCAGATCAACGATCTTGCCATTCTGCATCACAACGACCCTGTTGCCCCGGCCTTTGTACAGAAGATCGGCGGCATGGAATCCCATCACGCTACCGGCCACACGGTCACGGAGCGTGGGCGACCCGCCGCGCTGTACATGGCCAAGTACCGTAGCCCTGGTTTCGATCCCCGTCTTTTCTTCAATATCCTTTGCCAGCTTGTCTACTCCACCGACGCCCTCAGCCACCACAATGATAAAATGCTTTTTACCCGTTTTCTGGGTAAACATCATACGGTTGATGATGTCCGTCTGAAAATCGAAGGGAACTTCCGGAACAAGGATGGTCGTTGCACCGACCGCAATGCCGGTCTGGAGTGCCAGATCCCCGCATTTCCTGCCCATTACTTCTACAACACTGCAGCGGTCATGCGACTCGGTCGTATCGCGCAGACGGTCAACCATCTCCACGGCCGTGTTCATGGCGGTGTCAAAGCCAATGGTATATTCACTGGCGGCAATGTCGTTGTCAATCGTACCCGGCACGCCTACGCAGGGAATTCCTTCCTTGGTAAGGTCGCGCGCACCGCGGAAAGAACCGTCTCCGCCAATGACCACGATGCCCTCGATGCCCATGTCGCGGCAATTGTCGGCCGCCTTTTTTACGCCGTCCGGAGTATTGAATTCCGGGCTGCGGGCCGTAAACAAGGCCGTACCGCCGTGATGAATAATATCCGAAACACTGCGCAGATTCATTTCAAAGACGTCGCGGTTCAAAAGGCCGTTGAAGCCTCTGCGTACGCCCATGACTCTCATTCCATAAGAAATACCGGCCCTTGCTACCGCCCGGACGGCTGCGTTCATTCCCGGCGCATCTCCCCCGCTGGTCAGAACTGCAATTGTTTTTGCATTCATGATGATACCCCCTAAATTCGTTGCTTTGCCATATCTAAATTATAGTATATCAGGCAAAGAAGAATCAACCGGTGAATATGGACAAAAGTATCTGCTATAAGGATTATTGTTGTATTTCCTTCACAACCGCCACATTTTTTTCTCCGAGCAGATTTTTTAATTCCCGCACCAAAATATCGTTGACGCTGACATACATGGAAAAGGGAGCCCGCACCAGCTTTTTGGTATTGACAAAGTAAATATAAAGCGGCGTCCTGCCGTCAAAAATGGCAAGGTATTTTTTGGCCCGGTCATAAAGCTCCGACTCCTCCTTCGGCACTTTGATGTAAAGCCCCGGGTGCGCGGGCTTTACGGCTCCCGCACTTTTTTCGGAACCCCCGTGAAGGGAAGGAGCGGGACCGACCGACTCACAGACCAGCTTGGCCTCTTCGTCTTCGCGCATACTGATTCTGCCGAACATCTTCACAATTTTCCCTTCCGTGATCCACTCGGCATACTGGGCGAGGATTTTCGGAAAAACCAGAACCTCCATAGAGCCGAACATGTCTTCCAACGTTACAAAGGCCATCGTGGTATTGCTCTTGGTCACTTTCATTTTTACGCCGGCAATAATCCCGAGAAGAGTCACCGTATCGCCGTCGTGAAAGCGCCCCCCGTCCTCCCTTGCGTCGTCAAGGATATCGCCGGTGCGGCTTGCGTGGACTGCATCATACTGATTGATATATTCTGCCATGGGATGGCCGGAAAGATACATGCCGGTCACTTCTTTTTCCATGGAGAGCTTGTCGCCGGCACTGAAATCGGGCATGGCCGCTATGGAATACTCCTCATCGTCCGCCGTCTGGGCGGGGGTGTCGAAAAAGCCCATCTGGCCGTCCACATTGCGGCGCTTGTCGTCGTCGAGATGATCCATGATATTGCCGACACTGGTCAGCATCTGTCTGCGGTTGACGCCAAGGCCGTCCAGCGCCCCGCATTTGATCAGGCTTTCCAACGCGCGCCGGTTCAGTTCGCCGTACATGCGCTTGCAGAAGCCGTAAAACGTGGTATACTGCCCGTTTTCCTTCCGGTCGCGCAGGGTGCTGACAATGAATCCCCTGCCCAGATTTCTCACGGCGAGCAGGCCAAAGCGGATGTCCTTCCCCGCAACGGTAAAGCCGACGCCGCTCTGGTTGACGTTGGGCGGCAGCACGCGGATGCCCAGGCGCATACACTCGGCTATGTAAGCCGCCAGCTTATTGTTGTTGTCCAGCACGCTGGTCATCAGCGCCGCCATATATTCGCGCGGATAGAAGCATTTGAGCCAGGCGGTCTGATAGCTCAGCAGAGCGTAGGCCGCGGCGTGGGATTTGTTGAAGGCGTAGGACGCGAAGCTTTCCATTTCGCCGTAGATGGCTTTTGCCGTCGGCTCGTCCACACCACGGCGGATGCAGCCGTCCACTTCAACCTCTCCCTTTTCGTTGGTCAGCCCGTAGAGGAAAATTTCCCTCTCCCGCTCCATTACGGAGGCTTTTTTCTTGCTCATCGCACGGCGCACGATATCCGCGCGCCCCAGCGAATAGCCCGCCAGCGTACGGAAAATCTGCATCACCTGTTCCTGATAGACAATGCAGCCGTAGGTAACGTCCAGAATATCCTTCAGAAGCGGATGGCGGTAAGAAACCCTTTCCGGATGATGGCGGTTTTCGACATAACGCGGAATGGATTCCATCGGCCCCGGGCGGTAAAGCGAAATGACCGCGATGAGGTCTTCGATGTATTCCGGTCTCAGCTGCATAATGACACTGCGCATCCCGGCGGATTCAAACTGGAACACTCCGTCGGTCGCGCCGCTGGAAAGCATGGCGTACACCTTTTTATCGTCCAGCGGAATGTCCTCAATCTGAAAGCCCGGCCGCTGCGCGGCGATCATATCCTGTGCGTCACGGATGACGGAGAGGTTGCGCAGGCCGAGGAAGTCCATCTTCAGCAGACCGAGCTCTTCCAGAGTGGTCATGGTATACTGCGTGACTACGGAATCGTTGTTCTTGGCAAGCGGCACATACTCCGCGACCGGCCTGTCCGTAATGACGACGCCCGCGGCGTGGGTGGAGGCGTTGCGCGGCATTCCTTCCAGCTTTCTCGCCATATCGATCAGCTCGTGAATCTGGGAATCGGTGTCGTAGCGCTGCCTTAAATCGGAGGAAGCTTTGAGAGCCTTTTCCAGCGTAATGTTCGGTTCCATCGGCACCAGCTTCGCGACCCCGTCCACCGTCGCGTAGGGAATCGCCATGGCGCGGCCCACATCGCGGATGGAGCCCCGCGCCGCCATAGTGCCGAAGGTGACGATCTGGGCGACATGGTCCGCACCGTATTTCCGCACCACGTATTCGATCATTTCCTGACGGCGTTCGTCGGAAAAGTCGATATCGAAGTCCGGCATACTGACACGCTCCGGGTTGAGGAAGCGCTCAAACAGCAGATTGTACCGAATGGGATCGATTCCCGTAATCCCGATGCAGTACGCCGCAAGGCTTCCCGCACCGGAGCCTCTTCCCGGCCCCACCGGGATACCGGCTTCCTTCGCATAGCGTACAAAATCGTAGACGATCAGGTAGTAATTGACGTACCCCATATGCTCAATGGTATTTAACTCATATTCCAGCCTCTCAGCCAGTTCCTTTGCGGGATTCTCGCCGTAATATTTGTAAAGGCCCTCGTAGCATTTGTCACGGAAAAACGCCGTGTTCTCCTGTCCGTTCGGCGTATCAAAATGCGGCAGCTTGGTTTTGCCGAATTCAAACTCCACATTGCACCGCTCCGCGATACGGACCGTATTGTCGGCGGCCTCCGGATGACCCGGGAACAGGGCGCGCATTTCTTCTTCGCTCTTGTAATAAAACTGGTCGCTGCCGAATTCCATACCGTCCTTATCCTCAACCGTGTGGTTGGTTTGGATACAAAGGAGGATATGATGCATTTTATTGTCTTCCTGACTGATGTAATGGCAGTCGTTGGTCACAATAAGCGGGATTCCCGTTTCCTCCGAAAGCTTTATGATGGACGGATTGATGCGTTTTTGCTCCCTCAAACCGTGATCCTGCAGTTCCAGATAGAAATTGTCCTCTCCAAAAATAGAACGGTAGCGCAGGGCGGCTTCCTTCGCTCCGGCGTAGTCACCCGCGGTCAGGGCGCGCGGGATTTCTCCCGCAAGGCAGGCGGAAAGAGCGATGAGCCCCTCGTGGTGCTCCCTTAAAAGGTCGAAATCCACACGCGGCTTGCTGTAAAAGCCCTCCGTCCATGACTTCGACACAAGGGCGATCAGATTCTGGTAGCCGGTGTTGTTTTCACAGAGAAGGACCAAATGCCGGTGCTCCGAGTCCAGCTCGTGCACCTTGTCAAAACGCGTGCGCTGAGCGACGTAGACCTCGCACCCGATGATCGGCTTGATGCCGCGCTTTTTGGCTTCCTTATAAAAATCGACCGCGCCGTACATGACCCCGTGGTCGGTAATCGCTACGGCGGTGTCTCCCCGCCCGGCGGCGGTATTCAGTAGCTCCGTGATACGGCACGCGCCGTCCAGCAGGCTGTACTCGGTGTGCAGATGCAGATGAACAAACATGTGCGGTACCCTCCTGTCAGTTCTTTATAATACTCTTGCAAACTCCATAATGCGCTGCAGACGGTGGTTCACCCCGGACCGGCTGAGCGGTTCGGAAAGCGTTGCGCCGAGCTCGCGGAGCGACATTTCGGGATACCGGCAGCGCAGCACGGCAAGCTCCCGCAGTTCCTCCGGCAGCGCGGACAAGCCTCCGGCTGAACGGATGATCTTTTCGATTGCGACAATCTGCGCCGCCGCGGCGGACGCCGTCTTGTCAATATTCGCCGTCTCAAAATTGGTTTTCCGGTTGACGTTGTTGCGGACCTCTTTCAGCATTTTGACCTGCATCAGGCTCATGGCGGCCTTTCCGGCGCCCATAAAGGTCAGGAAATCCGCGACATGCTCGCTCCCCTTGATATAAACGACGTACGAGCCCTTCCGGTTCAGCAGACCCGGCTGCAGATCGAGCTCATAGATTTCGCTGATAAAGGCACCTAAATCCCTGGCAAGGTTCATAAACGGCACCACGAATTCCAGATGATAATCCTTGCTGGGGTCGGTCACGGTGCCGCAGGAAAGAAAAACGCCCCGCAAAAACGCGCAGGCGCAGCAATCATTTTCCATATTGGCACGGTTGATCCGAAGATGGATTTCTTTTCCCGTGTGCCCGAAACAGGAAAGCACCTCTTCCCTCTGTCCGCCGCCGGATACGGCAACGGTAAAAGCGCTTTTGCGCTCTTTTCGACGCAGCAGAGAGGTGGAAATATCCACGATCACCCCCACGGTTTCCGCGGTAAGCTGCGCGGCCCTGTGGGCGGCGGCGGTGTTTTCAATCGTCAGGGAAATGGCATTTTGAGAAAAGCTGCGGCCGAATAAAAGCATGCCGTAGCATTCCGCTTTCCGGCAGCAGGAATTTTGCGGCATCGCCTGACAAAGTTCAGTTTTTGTTTCAGACGCGAATGACATTTTTGCACGCTCCCGATTCTGTTATTGCTTTTGAATATCGCGATGGTTGACGCTTGTCCTCCGGTTCTGTTCCAGCAGATGATTGTACAGAAGCTGGGCCAGGGCAACGGAGCGGTGATGTCCGCCGGTACAGCCGATCGCAATCACAAGCTGGCTTTTGCCCTCGTTGCAGTAGAGCGGGATCATGTAATCGATCAGATTCAGGAAGCGTTCGATAAAGCCCTGCGTCTGCTCCCATTTCATCACATAACTGCGCACCGGCTCGTCAAGTCCGGTCAGGTTGCGCAAATCCTCAACATAGTAGGGGTTGGGCAGGCAGCGCACGTCAAACACCAGATCCGACTCGGCGGGAATCCCGTACTTGAATCCAAAGGAAACGCAGTGAATCATCAGTGCGTCGGAGGAATCGCCCAGAAACAGGCTGGAAATGCGCTCCTTCAATTGCGCGGGCGAAAGATACGAGGTATCGATGATATAATCCGCGCATTCGCGGACCGGCTTTAAAACATCCCGTTCCAGCTTTACGGCCTGTTCCAGCGAGCCGAGGCAGTTTTCCACCAGCGGATGCTTGCGGCGGGTTTCCTTAAAGCGGTTCATCAGCACAGAATCGTTCGCGTCCAGAAACAGGATTTTATATTCCTTATTTTCGCTTTTCATCTGGTCCAGCGTTTCAAACAGGCTGGAAAACATGTCCCCTCCGCGGATATCGGTGACGACCGCCACCCGGGAGAGAGTGCCTTTCGCCTGTTTGGACATTTCGTAGAAAGCGATGATCAGCTTGGGAGGGATATTATCCACACAATAAAAGCCGATATCCTCTAACGCGTCAATGGCGCGGGATTTCCCCGCGCCTGAAAGGCCCGTAATAATTAGAAACTCCATAATTCCTCCCTAACTGCCAATGGTTTTCACTTCGCATTCCAAAGATACCTTCGTCTGCTGATAAACCGTATTCTGAATGATTTTAATCAGCTCCGTCACATCCCGGCAGGTTGCTGTGCCGGTATTGACAATAAAGCCCGCGTGCTTGGGGCTGACCATCGCTCCCCCCACCGTTCTGCCCTTGAGGCCGCAGGACTCGATCAGGGTGCCGGCAAAGTGGCCCTCCGGCCGTTTAAACACGCTTCCCGCACTCGGCAGCTCCAACGGCTGCTTTGATTTTCTGCGGCTGTAAAGGTCATCCATTTCCGCCGAAATTTCGTCCTGATCCCCCGGCTTCAGATCGAGCCTGAGCTCCAGAATGGTGTATCCGTTGTCGGTATAGGCGCTGCGGCGGTAACCCAGCTGCAGCGCTTCGCCGGACAGCGTGCCGATTTTCCCTTCCTTTGTAACATGCGTACAGGAAAGAAGTACGCTCTTCATTTCCTTATTGTAGGCGCCCGCGTTCATAAACGCGGCTCCGCCCGCCGCTCCGGGAATTCCCCACGCGAACTCAAGGCCGGTCAGCGAATGCTCTCTGGCAAAAACGCAGACACCCGCCAGGGACGCGCCCGCGCCGCAGGAAACCGTACCGTCCGGGTTCTGCCTGATTTCACGGAACTCGCCGTCCAGCGCGACAACCGCGCCCCGTATCCCGCCGTCGCTCACAAGCATGTTGGAGCCGTTTCCGATCGGCATCAGCGGCACTTCCAGTTCAGCCGCTGCGCGGTACAGTTTCTGGATTTCCGCACGCGAGGACACGGTAATAAACAAATCCGCCGGTCCTCCGATTTTAAAGGTGGTGTGCCGGCTCATCGGTTCCTTGCGGATGACTTTACAGCCCAGGTCTTCCGCCGTCAGGGCAAGCTGTTCTAAATGATTCATCGTTTCCTCCGGCTATTCCGACAGTGTCAATCGGAATCATTTTACTGTAATAAAGGATCGCTAAAAACATTCGTATATTCTCTGAGGTATGCCTGAAAACGTTCCACGCTGGAATTCACCACAAGCTCCTCTGGAAAATCCACTTCCTTCAACAGCGCCAGCGACCGGTCAAAACAGCCCACCAGGCTGGAAAAATGGGAATCCGTGTTGACAATGACCGGCACATCGCGCTTTTTACAGATTTCCATGATTTTTTTGCAGTTGGGGATGGACGACTCCCTTCCGGTAAAGCTGCTTTCGTTCAGCTCCACCAGCTTTCCCCGACGCCCGAATTCCGGGATCACCGACTCGTAGTCGTACCGGTATTTCTGCGTACCGCTGTGCCCGATTACATGAATATGCGGATTTTTCGCAATATTCATCCATGCGTTTGTAACTTCCTCGACAGTCGGCCTTTCCTTCGGAATCGCTTCCGCGTGGATGGAGGCAACCACCCAGTCCATCGTAGAGATGCTGTCCTTTTCAAGGTCGATATTGCCGTCAAAATCAATGATATTGGTCTCCTGCCCGCGCAGGACAAGCACCCCTTCCAGAAGATGAGGAACGATCCGTAAATTGTGGAAGTACCAGCGGCCCGGCGCGCCCGGCATGGTGATGCCGTGGTCGGTAATGGCGATGGCATAGAGCTTCTTTAAAAACGCTGCGTGTACCATTTCCTGTAAGGTGCTGTAGGCGTGTGTGGACGCGATTGTATGCGTATGCGTATCTGCGATGATATTCATGTTTACTCCCAGCTTCTATTCCCTTATTCCATATTAGAAATCCAGATCCAGTTTTTTTTCTGATTCCTGCAGCACGGAAATATCCATGCCGAGGTTCTGCATCAGCTCCTGCGCCGCGTTGTAGCCCATCTTTTTCTGACGGTTGTTCATAGCGGCCACCTCGATGATGATCGCAAGGTTTCTGCCCGGTTTTACCGGAATGGTCAGCACAGGCACCTTGATACCGAGAATTTCCGTGTATTCGCTGTCGATGCCCATGCGGTCGTAAACCTTGTTATTGTCCCAGATTTCCATGTTGATTACCATGTCGATCTTTTCCGTCAGCTTGACGGCGCCCATGCCGAAAATGCGGCGGGCGTTAATAATGCCTATGCCGCGAAGCTCAATAAAATGCCGAATGTTATCCGGGGCCTGTCCGACCAGCGATTTAGCGGACACCTTGCGTATTTCCACCGCGTCGTCCGCTATCAGGCGGTGACCGCGCTTAACCAGCTCAATGGCTGTTTCGCTTTTGCCGACGCCGCTGTCGCCGACCAGAAGGATTCCTTCGCCGTAAACCTCGATCAGCACCCCATGGCGCGTAATCCGCGGGGCAAGCTCCACGTTCATGAAGGAAACAAGGGAAGCCACCAGGCTGGAGGTTGTCTCCGGCGTTGTTAAAAGCGGTATTTCATGGGCTTTGACTGCTTCCAGCAGTTCGGACATCGGCTCTATGCTGCGCGCAATAATCGCGGCGGGAGGCTTTTGGGAAAAAATCTCGTTCAGAACCGTGCTGCGTTTATCGGAGGAAATCGACCTCAGAAAGGAGGCCTCCGCGTTGCCGAAAATAATGATGCGCCTTGTATCGTAATAATCATAGAACCCGTTCAGCTCCAGTCCCGGCCGGTTGACATCCGTGGAAGAAATCAGAATATCTTCAGGGTCTCCGGGCATATAAATCGTATCCAGCGACAGCTCGCCGATCACCTTGGACAGAGGCACCGTAAAATTGCTAGTCAAAAAAACACCTGCTTCCCTCTTTTTATAATATATAGAATATTGTGATATATTTATTATATCTCAACCGGCGAAAAGTTTAAAGCCAATAATTAAATAATATCGCACACTTTCAGAAAGACACCCCCACCCGCAGTTGCCTGCAGCCGGAGGTGTTTGCTATCCGTTTTCACGGCGTCATTCATTTCATTGCCAGGGTAAATAAAGCAGTTTTTCACGGGCTATCCGCTTTTGGAGGTGACGCTGATATTTGCCATATAGCTTCCGTACACCCAGGTGCTTACGGAATTCCCCACGCTGATGGTGACCGGCATTTCCGTGTGTCCGGTGAAATTTTCCTTGCCGGACATATCGATCTGAGCGGAAAGGCTGTTTTCCGTCAGTTTGGAAATCTCAGCCTCCGGCCCGACCACCGTAACCGTCAGGGTCTTGGTATAAACGGTGGCAGACTTGTCGGCCGCGAGATTTTTAACGGTGAAATTATTGACCACCATTTGCCGCGTGGACATGGAACTCAAATCCAGCGTAACCTTGGCAACCGGAACATTGCTCAGATTTTTGCAGGTCGCCGGAAGGGTGACGTTCACGTCAAAGGAATTTCTCGTCGGGCTGATACCCGAAAAATCCAGCGGAGTAAGACTGATTTCCGTCAGGTTGGCCAGCACATCCTGCGGGCCCGCCACCTCGATGGTTTGAGGGTCAATTTTGATCTGGCCGGAGGCAAACGACAGGCCCAGAGGCTTGTTGGTAAAGCTCACGTTGAGAGGCAGGACCTGCCTTGCAAGGACGGGGATGGTGACATCCACCTTCTGCTCGCTCATTTTCAGCTTGTTGCTCGTAATTTTATTACCGTTTGCATCGTACATGACCAAATCGGTCGTAAAGCTCTTGGATTCTCTCAGCGTGTCGCTGATCTCGTACTGTACGGACACCCTGTTGATCTGTGAGACTTCCTTTTCAGGGCCAGAAACCGTGACCGTGTCACTGCTGAAGGTGGGTGAGCTGACAAAGAAAGCGGGATCGGACTGATAACCCGACTTGTATTTGATGTCATTCTGGATGGTAAAAGTCTTTTCCGCATACCGGTCCACCGTGATGATCGCCTGGCTGGGGGAAATGGAAACCCAATCGTAATCGGAAAGGGTTCCTTTTTTCTGGACCGACAAATTAAACGTGTAGCTTCCGGGACTGGTAATGGTGGAAGCCAGCGGAGCCACAACCTGCATATCGGAAGCCTTGATCTGATTGACAATCAGGCTGTTGCCTTTAATGGATACGGTCGCGGTCTGATCGACCGGACTGAAAACCTTTAACCCGTCCTCCTGCGCTGCATCCGACAGATTGATAACAACCGGCACCTCGGTGATCTGCCTTGGAAACTCCTCGGTGTTTCCGGTAGCCATAAAAATCCACAGGACGATGGAGAAAAGGACGGAAAACAGCATTACAAATTTATCGTCATAAAATAAACGTCCTATGTTAAATTTTCTATTCTTCATTTCTTTTTTGCCCTCCTGATCGAAGGGATGATGCTCTGGCGCTTTTCGCCGGGTTCGGCCTCACTGGTCAGAATCAGGCTTTCCAGCTCGCTTTTCAGCGTTTCCCTGGTATAGTTGCGCGTAAGCACGCCGTTTACGGCAACGGAAATCTGCCCCGTCTCTTCGGACACCACAACCACAACGGCATCGGAGTTCTCACTCATGCCGATCGCGGCGCGGTGGCGGGTACCGAGTTCAATGCTGACGCTGTCGTTCTTTGTCAGCGGCAGAATACAGCCCGCGGCATAGACCATACCGCTGCGCATAATCATGGCACCGTCGTGGAGCGGAGCCTTGTTGAAGAAAATATTGCAGATAATGGGCGAGGAGGGAATAGCATTCACCACCGTGCCCGTATCAATAATATCGCCCAGCTTTGTCTGCATTTCAAAAACAATCAGAGCGCCCGTTTTCTGTTTCTGCAGAACCGCCGCGGCATCCACAACGGCATTTACGCCCCTGCGGTTTTGCTGCTTCATCGTTTCAAGGTCATCGTTTGAAATCCCGAACAGCCAGTGCTTATTCCCCATACCGCTGCGGCCGATCTGTTCCAGCGCACGCCGGATTTCCGGCTGAAAGACCACCATAACGGCCACAACGCTGAATTGAAAAAAATAGGTCAGCAGGTTTTTCATCATATAAAGCTTCAGGGCATAGGACACACCCCACACCGCCAGAAGCACAATAATTCCTTTAATCAGCTGTTCCGCTCTTGTTTCACGAACCAGTTTTATTCCACTGTAAATGATAAAGGAAACCAGAATGACGTCCAACGCATCGGAAACACGAAACAGTTTCACAATACCGATAAACGAATTCCATATGGTTACAACGACATCCATAACTTACTTCCTTCCGTCAGAATAAAACACATCCCTTATAATTTTAACATATATAATTTGATATGCAATCCTTTTATCTTTATTTTCAGATTATTTTCATCAGAGTCGCAACAAAATTGTTAATTTCGCCCAAATTGCTGAAAGCGGACGGGCAGACCCGCACGGTGCCCTGTGTCAGGGTACCCATAAAATCATGCGCCGCAGGCGCACAGTGCAGTCCCGCACGCACCGCAAAACCGCGGGCGTTCAGCTTCTGCGCGACAGTCTCGCTGGGAACGTCGCCCACATTGAACGAAAGTACCGGCGCGAAATACGGTGCGTCCGGCTCCGCTGTGTAAAGCTTCACATTTTTTATTTCCGACAGTTTTTTATACAGATGCCGGATCAGCGACATCTCATGCTGATAGATCGTGTGGACCCCGCGGCTTTGCACGAACTCGATTCCCGCCCGCAGCCCGGAGATGCCCGGCATGTTTTGAGTGCCGCTTTCCATGTGGTCCGGCATGCTGGAAGGCTGTTCGAGCAAAAGGGAGTTGGTCCCGGTTCCGCCTTCAATAATCGTAGGAAGCTCCGCGCCGTTCGGCGTAATCAGCATACCGGTCCCCATCGGACCGTAAAGGCCCTTATGGCCCGCAATACAGAGATAGTCGAAACCGCCGTCCGCCATATCGATCGGCAGAACGCCCGCCGACTGTGCGCAGTCCACCGCAATCGGGATGCCGTAAATATGGCCCAGGGCGGCAATGCGCTCGACGGGCAGCCGGATTCCCCAAACATTGGAGGCGTGTGTACAAACAATCAGCTTTGTGTTTTCCTTGAGCGCACTGCGGAAAGCGTCTACCGTGGCGTCGTTATCGCCCGGAAAAACACGCGCTCTGGTAACGGTCACTCCGGACTCCATCAGTTTTTGCAGGGGCCGCATGACGGCGTTGTGCTCAAGGCAGGAAACTACCACGTGGTCGCCTGGCCTGAGCAGTCCTTTTATCACATAATTCAGCGCATGCGTACAATTCAGAGTAAATACAACGCATTCCGGCCCCGGAGCATGAAAAAAATCGGCCGCTGCCTTACGGCAGCGGTAAACCTCCTCTGCCGCTGCAAGCGACATACTGTGGCCGGCGCGTCCGGGGTTGGCCCCATAATTTCTCAAAGCAACATTTACCGCACTTAGAACGGAATTCGGCTTTGGATACGTAGTCGCGGCATTGTCAAGATAAATCATAAGGATCCGTCTCTTTCCGCTCGTCCAAGTATTTTAATGCCGGCACCGACTAAAATACTTTCCGCCTCATCCGTCCTGTCGGGAACATATATACTGTAACCGCAGCCGGCACGGTTGCCGCTCGGTGTTCTTTCAACATAAGCTTTAATACCGTAGCTGAACAGGATGTCGCGGCTCTTCATGGCATACGTGATTGAACTAATCAGAATCATCGGTTTGCTCATGATAATCACCTCTCTGTTTTTACTACAGAGTATGCCGAAAACATGCCTTTTGACTATCGGTTATGATTCAATAAGACATACCGCGTGAGCGGCGATTCCCTCGCCCGCACCCGTAAAACCAAGATGCTCCTCGGTGGTGGCCTTCACGCTGATTTGATCCAAGCCAACCCCGCAGGCCGCCGCCAGCCTTTCCCTCATGGCCGCGATATAGGGTTTTAATTTCGGCGCCTGCGCAATGACCGTGGCGTCAATATTTGCAATACGATAATTTTTTTGAGTGAGAAGCGTGCAAACCCTCGTAAGCAGCATAAGGCTGTCCGCGTTTTTGAAAGCGGGGTCCGTGTCCGGAAAATGCGTCCCGATATCGCCGAGAGCGGCGGCCCCCAATAGCGAATCGGCGACGGCGTGGGCAAGCACGTCCGCGTCGGAGTGGCCCAGAAGGCCCTTGTCATAAGGGATTTCGACACCGCCTAAAATCAGCTTTCTGCCTTCCGTCAGCCGGTGCACGTCGTAACCGTGGCCGATCCTCATAGCGGTACCTCCCTGCCTTTTAAAATGGCCTGCGCAATTTCCACATCTTCCATCGTGGTCAGCTTGATATTCGTATATGTTCCCATGCATAAATGCACCTTAACCCCTATATGTTCAACCAACTGGCAGTCGTCCGTATAATCTGCCCCGTCCACCTGGGCCTGTTGCATCGCCCGCTGGTAAAGCCCCCGTTCAAACACCTGCGGGGTCTGGACCGCCCACATGGTGGAACGCTCCGGGGTGGAAACCACGTAATTATTTTTCCCGATTATTTTAATCGTATCCTTGACGGGAACCGCAAGCGCGGACGCGCCGCACTCATAGGCGTCTTCCACCGACGCGTTGATTTCTTCGGGAGTAATCAGCGCTCTTGCCCCGTCGTGAACGGCAAAATAGGCGGCATTTTCCGGCACCGCGGAAATCCCCGCCGCAACGGACTGCTGCCGGGTAGCGCCCCCTTCGACGATCGCGGTTACTTTTTTGATTTTATATTTCTGAATCTCGTTTCCGACTTGGGCAATATCTTCTTCGCGGCAGACCACAACGATACTCTGGATTAATTCCGCGCTGCTAAAGGCGGTAAGCGTACGCACAATGGCGGGCATCCCGCAAAGGGGAACAAACTGCTTTGAAAAACCGAGCGCCATGCGGGTGGAGCTTCCGGCGGCAACGATAACGGCACAGCAGTGAGGCTTTTTTCCCATCCATTCGTCCCTTCCTTTTTGATCGGATTTTGATCGAATGGTTATTATTATAATATTTTATCCGCCGCGGCGCAATTACAATCCTGTCACTAATTGAAAATTAAAACTGTGTTAACAATTATAGAGGCGGCCCCACCCACAGCAATTCCATTTCAGTTTGCAGGACAAAACACGTTCCTCCCCCGCCTTTGTCGGGGGAGGAACGCAACCTTGTTACAGAATGAACTGGAAATGCTGTATTGAGTTTTTTCCAAGGATCGTATATGATTAAGTGTATGAATTCATTGATAAGGACTGGTGATATTATGAACGAGTTACCGGCAAAAAGGGTGTCGGATTCTGAAACGGAACAGATACAGGTCATCTTCGAAAACGATCTGAACGGCCAGGGACGTGTTTTCGGCGGGCGGCTCGCCTCCTGGATCGACATTGTCGCGGGGACCGTTGCGCGCAGGCATTCCAACCGCAATGTCACCACGGCGGAAATCGACACGCTCCGGTTCAAAAGCCCGGTCTACATGACCGACCTGGTGGTTTTACACGGCAAGATCACTTACGTCGGAACGACTTCGATGGAAGTGCGCGTCGACAGCTTTTCCGAGGACCTGTCGGGACAGAGAAGGCTAGTAAATACGGCATATCTGGTCCTTGTAGCGCTTGACGAAAACGAAAAGCCGACCCCCGTTCCCGGGCTGATCTGTGAAAACTTTCAGGAAAAAATGGAATGGGACGCCGGCGAAAAGCGGCGCAACCTGCGCAAACAGCGCCGCCTAGAAGCATACTGAAAACGCCGGCCGATCCGGTATCGGCATCCGAATAAAAAATTTTTGCATTTTCTTCCTGAATCCCGGGCCTTGCATGAAATGCCGTGTACGGTGTTATACTAAGCCTGTGAATCGAAGGGAGTGAATGGTATGTCTGACCGACCCGATCACCGGGAAACCAACCGGGACAGCAAAGAAGAAATCACCCAGCAGGGAAAATCGCCCAAGGAAGTACAGGCCGACCTTTTGGCGGGAGAGCCGGATGATTTGGCCATTGATTTTACAAATGTCATTGATTATCGCGGAGGTGGATCGAACTGATCCGCCTCTTTTATTTGTTGGTGGAAATACTGACCGTGTTTGATTTTAAATTTTTACAGACATAAACCTCCGTATGATAAACCTGGTCGACATAAACATACAGGATATCGTCCGCGCTGATCTTCGTGAGGCTGACCAGCTTCAGATTATCCGGCACCTTACTCTGCGCGCCGGCATCGGCGGTTTTTCCCGCAGCCTCCGTTTTGGCGGTATTTTTACAGCCGGTGAAATTCAGCGTCATCACAAGCAGAAGGATAATCAAGATGCTTCGTCTCATAGCAATCACCACCATGTTAAATAAAACTCCTTTACTTTAAAGGCAGAATAAAAATTCACATCCAATAAAGTAAAGGAGTGCATCAGAATTTAAAAATCAAAATCAGCTTGCGCTTTTCATGTGGAGTCTGAGCCTGTCGCTGATCATTGCAATAAACTCGCTGTTGGTTGGTTTTCCGCGCGTATTGTGGATGGTATAACCGAAATAGGAATTGAGGATATCCACGTCGCCGCGGTCCCACGCGACCTCTATTGCATGGCGAATGGCGCGTTCCACGCGCGAAGCCGTTGTATCATACTGTTTTGCAACGCTGGGGTAGAGCTGTTTGGTAACCGCATTGATAATATCCGGTGTTTCTATTGCCATAATAATTGAGTCGCGTAAATAGTGGTAGCCTTTAATATGAGCAGGGACTCCTATTTGATGGAGTATTTCAGTTACCTGAATTTCAAGCGATGGCTCCGCCGCGGCCGGTGCCTGCTGTCTGGAAGGTACTTTCTGCGTTAAACCGGAAATGGAACAGAGCTGAATGATTCTGTCGGAAAGGTCCGCGGCGTTAAATGGATAAATCGCAAAATAAGCCGCTCCCGACATCATCACTTCACGCTCCAAAGCAGGGCTGGTAAAATTGGAAATAATTACAAACATCGGCCCCATGCCCGGGACCTTTGCCTGAGTCGCTTTCATCACGCCTATTCCATCCAGACGAGGCATAAACAAATCGGCAAGGACAACATCGGGATGGATGGCTTCTATTTTTTCAAGGAGTTTCATGCCATCCTTTTGCGTATAGATTATTTCCATGCCGGATTGTTCGAAAATTCGACCGTAATCACGGTTAAACTCTGCACTGTCATTTGCTATGAGAAGTTTAATACGCTTTTCCATTTTGAGTGTCCCCCTAATAGATTTAATTTACCGTTATATTACCATATATTGGAAAAAATGGCAATAGGTTGTAAAAATATTTTTTGCTAAAAAGGGGAAATATAAAAGCAAGACACCGGATTAAGAAGCTTTTTCTTTGTCATTAGAGCTAACGCTCTGTGAAACCGACAGCATATTTTCAGCGAAAATGCCATATCCTCGTGTCGGATCATTCACAAAAACATGAGTCACAGCGCCGATGATTTTGTCGTTTTGAATAATCGGGCTGCCGCTCATTCCCTGAACGATTCCGCCGGTGGCGTTCAGCAGCTTTTCGTCGGTAATGTGCAAAACCATGTTTTTACTCTGTACATTTTCGCGATAGTCTATTTTTTCGATTTCAGCGGTAAAGTATTGCGGCCTGCCGCCGTCTATGGTCGAAAGGATTTTGACGGGGCCGGCTTTGATGTCCTGTTTCATCGCCACTTCCAGGGCTTCTCCTTTCGGAGCGTTATTCAGGGTTCCGTAGACACCGGCCGGAACATTGGCTTCCAGCGTTCCCATCGCGGTATCGGTGCTGAAATATCCCCGAAGCTCTCCCGGACTTCCTTTTTCGCCTTTGGTAATTCCGCTGATTGTAACGGGAACGATGTCTCCATTCAGCAGCGGCATCAGTTCATTGGTGTCCGTATCACAGACACCGTGGCCCAAACCGGCAAAAGATTTCGTAACAGGATTGTAAAAGGTGAGCGTCCCGATTCCCGCAGTGCTGTCCCGCACCCATACGCCGGCTTTGTATTGGGAATCAATTTCGGATTTAACCGGCTGAACGGCGGCCGTAAAGACCTGTCCGTCTCTGGAAACGGTAAAAGTAAGGCTGCGGCCTTCGCTGTCTGTGACCATGTCGATGATCTCCGCGTTGGTATTGACTTTTTTGCCGTCAACCTCCGTAATGATATCGCCGACCTTGAGGCCCGCTACGGCTGCGGGGTTAATGGTTCCGGATGAAGTTTTAATATCGGCTACGCCTACGACAACCACACCGTTTGTAAACATTTTGATCCCAAACGGCGTGCCGCAGGGTACCAGAAGCGTTTCCTTGACGACATCCACGTTGACCGTCTTGATGGGTATCACATGATAGAGCATCAGCTTTGCCTTATAACTTTTATTCGGTGACGCATCTATGCCGGTGGAAATATCGGCGCCGTTTTCGGCCACCGCCGTAATTGCGTCCGAACCCCATTGCAGACTGCTTCCGGCAGTAATTTTATAGGAATCAGGTGTGAAATAATCGGCCATGCCGACACTGACAGTATACAAAAGAGCCAGCACAGCCGCGAATGCGGTGAATCCTTTTAGAAATTTTTTCAAAATTTCACCTCCCTTGCGCCGCTCTATTAATCTGCCACGGGACGGTGAAATTATTATGACAATTCTCTTGATTATTGGAATTAACTGGGATTATTTACTCCAATTGCGCTGTCTTAGGCCGAAAATGCCTTGATTTACATGAGATGGGATAAAATCGCAAAGCCCGCGGCGCATAAACGCCGCGGGCTTTGAATTCTTTTCATTTTAAAAAATGCAATTTTATTGCAGTTCGCGTTTCGCTTTCATTTTTTTATAAACAACAATTCCGATATAGAGCAGCAAAAATCCCAAGAGAACCGCGACCAATGTCGCCGTCTGGCCGGGACCGCCCATTTTCACTTCCGCCCAAAGCGTATCTAGCAGCAGATTCGTATCTTCGGGAAGGTTGACAAAGGTTTCCGATTTATTCAAAATTTCCTTGCTGGGATAAAAAATGGGATTGTTGACGGTTTCTTCCGGCAAAAGCTCCTTGGCGGCCGACTCCGGCGTGGAATAACCGATATAGTCCACGTTCGCCGCGGCTATTTCGGGGTCACACAGAAAGTTGATGTACGCCTCGGCCTCTTTTTTGTGCTGGGCGCCGGTCGGAATGCACACCGCATCGACAAAAAAATTTGTCCCCTCCTTTGTCGGGATGGCAAAACCGATATCCGGGTTATCTTCCACTAGGGTGGCAGCGTCCCCCGCGTAATACGGGGCAAGCCAGGCGTCGCCGCTGGACATTTTATCAAAAATCTGGTCCATGACATAGGCCTGAACAAGCGGCTTCTGCTCCTTTAAAAGCTTCGCGGCGTTCTCCCACTCCTCCACATTCATGCTGTTGTAGGAATAGCCGAGAATTTTCTGCGCGATGCCGAAAGAATCGCGCGGGTTGTCAAACATCAGGATTTTCCCCGCGTACTTTTTATCCCACAGAATTTTCCAGCTGTCGACCGGTTCTTTTACGTATTTTTTATTGTAAAAAATACCGACTACCCCCCAGGTGTAGGGGACGGAATATTCATTTTTCGGGTCGTATTTCGGGTTGCGGAACTGCTCGTCGATATACTGGAAATTCGGGATGTTGCTGAAATCCAGCTTTTCAATCATTTTCTCATCAATCAGCTTTGAGATCATATAATCCGAAGGAATGATAATGTCGTAGTTCGCCCCGCCGTTGGCAAGCTTGGAGTAAAGGGATTCGTTGGTGTCGAACGTGGTATAGTTCACGTCGATGCCGGTCCGCCTGGTAAACTCCTTGTTGATGTCAAGCGTATCGTCGACGCCGTTCGAAATATACTCGCCCCAGTTGTATACATTGATGGTCACCCCTGTTTTCGGCGCGGCGGGCTGTTCGGGCTCTTCCGAAGATGCAAACGCCGACGGGCTGACAGTGGTGGCAAGCAGTACGGCAGCTGCCAGAGCCGCAATCGTTTTTTTCAAATTTCACGCCTCCTCAATCAGGTTTTCTTCCGCTTTCTTGTCTTTTGACTGGCGAAGATTGACAATGATGAGCAGCACCATGATCGTGCCGAACAGCAATGTGGACAGCGCGTTGATCTCAGGGCTGATTCTCTTTCTTGTCATGGAATAGATAAAGATCGGAAGCGTCTGCGTAGTACCGCTTGTAAAATAGCTGATGACAAAATCGTCTATGGAAAGGGTGAAGGCCATAATCATGCCCGTCACGATTCCCGGCATGATTTCCGGCAGAACCACCTTAAAAAAGGCAAGAACCGGGCTGCACCCAAGGTCCTGTGCCGCTTCATACAGATGGGAGTCCATCTGGCGGAGCTTCGGCATGACGGACAGGATCACGTAGGGCAGACAGAAGGTAATATGCGCCAGGATCAGGGAAAACATGCCGAGCGATACGTTCCCCATGCCCTTTGCGAAAAACACAAACAGCAGCATCAGGGAAACGCCGGTGACAATTTCGGGATTGACCATGGGCAGGTTGGTTACATTCATGACCATGCGCTTCATCCATTTGTTCATACCGTTGATGCCGATGGCCGCGGCCGTCCCCAGAACGGTGGAAACGACAGCCGCGATCACCGCGATGACCAGCGTGTTTCTCAGCGCGTTCAGGAGCATACCGTCCTGCATCAGCTGCGCGTACCACTTGAAAGAGAAGCCCGACCAGACGGAACGGCTCATAGTGGTGGAATTATTAAAGGAAAAAACGATCAGTACGAAAATCGGCGCGTAGAGGAACAGGAAGAGGACGGCGGAATAAATCCTTGAGATTGTTTTCATATCATGATTCCTCCCCCGTTGCTCTCCCCGTCGTCAAACTGATTCATAATCCCCATGCAGATAAGAATCAGCACCATAAGGACCAGCGAAATGGCGGAACCCAGATTCGGGTTGTAGGCGCTTCCCAGAAACTGCATATCGATCAGGTCGCCGATCATCAGATTCGCGCCGCCGCCGAGCATTTTGGAAATGATAAAGGTGCTGACCGCCGGTACAAAAACCATGGTGATCCCGGAAATTACCCCGGGCATACTCATGGGAAAAGTGACCTTTGAAAACACCTGCATTTGATTCGCGCCGAGGTCCTGGGCCGCTTCGATCACACTGGAATCGATTTTGGTAAGTACGGAGTAAAGCGGCAGGATCATATACGGAATATAGTTATAGACCATTCCGAGCACGACTGCGCCCTGCGTATTGATCAAATGCAGCTTGCCCAGGCCGAACGACGCAAGCAGGCTGTTGATGATCCCGTTGTCCTCCAGCAGGGTCATCCAGGCGTAGGTACGGAGCAGAAAATTCATCCACATCGGCAGCATGACGAGCATAATCATCATGCCTTGCCTGCGCGCGTTGATGTGGGAAATAATATAGGCAAGCGGATACCCCAGCAGCAGGGAAATCACGGTAGCCAGAGCGCCCAACCAGATGGAGCGCAGAAAAACGTTGGAATACTGTCCGACTTCGGCGATATTTTTGAAGGTAAACGCCCCGCTTTTATCGGTGAACGCAAAAATAACGACCAGAATCATCGGAACAATAATAAAGATGGACATCCATGCAGCATAAGGAGCCGCGGCTGATTTTGCTTTCATTCTTAATTCCCGACCTCCCCTTCTTCAGGCAGAGGCTGACTGTCCTCGTCCATTTCGTCGCTGAAGGTGCTGTAATCGCCGAACATACCGGAGTATTCCGATTTGTGCATAATGTGGATGTCGTCCGGCTGAAGCATCATTCCTATTTTTTTGCCGACCTCCTGAAAATCGGTCGACTGAATCATCCATTTAAAGCCGCGGACATCCACGATGATTTCGTAATGAACGCCCTTAAAGGTCACGCTGGTGACAATCCCCGACAGATGGCCGGTATCCGGCTCGACCACGTCGATGTCCTCCGGGCGGATCACGACGTCCACCGGCTCGTCCGGCTCAAATCCCCTGTCGACACATTTGAAAGGGTATCCCGCAAATTCCGCAAGATAATCCTCATGCATCACGCCGTCAAGGATATTGCTTTCTCCGATAAAATCAGCAACAAAAGCATTTTCGGGCTCATTGTAGATGTCGCGCGGAGAGCCAATCTGCTGAATGGCGCCCTTGTCCATCACCACGACAGTGTTTGACATGGAAAGCGCTTCTTCCTGATCGTGGGTAACGAAAACAAAGGTAATTCCGGTCTGCTGCTGTATCTTTTTAAGCTCAACCTGCATATCCTTACGCAGCTTTAAATCGAGCGCACCCAATGGTTCGTCAAGGAGCAAAACTTTCGGTTCATTCGCAAGCGCCCTCGCAATGGCAACACGCTGCTGCTGACCGCCGGAAAGCAGATTGACATTTCTGTGCGCAAAACCGTTCAGGTTGACAAGATTGAGCATTTCTTTTACTGTCGCTTTGACCTGGCTCTCGCTCTTGCCGTGTACCCTCATGCCAAACGCGACGTTGTCGTATACGTTCAGATGCGGAAACAGGGCATATTTCTGAAAGATGGTGTTGACCTCCCTTTTATGCGGCGGAAGATCGTTGATTTTTTTGCCATTGAAAAAAACATCGCCCGTGTCCGGTTTGACAAAGCCGCCGATGATCCTGAGGGTTGTCGTTTTTCCACAACCGGAAGGTCCCAGCAGGGTGACAAATTCACCGTCCCTGATGCTGAGGTTAAAATCCTTCAGCACAATTTCTCCGTCAAACGATACCGCGATGTTTTTTAATGAAATGATGGATGGATTTTCCAAATAGTGCATCCCCTTTGCGGTAAAATTAGTTACGTTAAGCCAAGCGGTTAAACGCAATCCCAGCCACGCCGTTGCCACTGCCCTCCGCAAAGGATTTTTCGCGGTCATTGCTGACTGCGGCAGTGAAGCGTCGCCGATATAGAATTCAGATGCAAACGCAACATATCAAATATAGTGTCATAAACACGATTTGTCAAGATTTTTTTGAATATTTCATCAAATTTCTATTGATTTTTTAAATTACATACGAATTTTATTAATTTTCCTCTGTTTTCCGCTGAAATGCTCTGTTTTTCTCCAGACAAAATAATTGTTAAATGGATGAAAAAATCCCGCAGTTTCCTGCGGGATTTGTGAGAAATCAAGCTGTTTTATTTTTTAATAAGAACCGCTGCCGTTCTTTTCCGTAAAGCCAGAATCCTTTTCACCGTCATAAAGACGCCAGACAAAAATGCCGACAACAGCACGACACTGAAAACCATACCACCGTCGGAACCGGAAGCTTCCTGTACACTTCTGTCAGCCGCCGCGGCGTTGACGGCGGGAATCATGTTGCTGAAGACGATGGTCCCGGATTTGCTTTCCACACCCGATTTGCTTTCCACAGCAGCTTCAGAGGAAAGGCTCTTCTCCGCTACGGAGGAAGCCAGCTGCGCCGGGGCTTTCACCGCGGCATCCGAATAAAGGACGCTCAGGGTGGCCTGATCCAAAATTCCGGTCTGCGCAAGACCGGAAGCCTTCTGGTAGGCCAGAACGGCCTGTTTGGTAAGGTCCCCGTAGTAAATGGTCGGGTCGCCGGTCATATAGCCCAAAGCGATCAGCCTTTTCTGCATAGAAAGGACCAGCGAGGAATGCATGCCGGGCGTAACGGTTCCCGGCTTCGGATTTTTCACCGCGCTGGACGCAAACAGCTTTGTCTGTGTGGCCGGATCGGCAATGCCGGTGGAATTGATCCCCGCAGCGCTCTGAAACGCGCTGACGGCATCGGACACGCAGTAATCGTAATAATTGTTTACCGATTCATAATAGTACCCAAGGTCCTTCAGACGCTGCTGCAGCTTTTCCACATCCGCGCCTTTGGAATCCGTCTGAAGTGTGAGGTAAGGGGTCGTGCCCGAGGATTCCGCGGCAGCCTGGATCGCCTCCCCGGAGGAAGCGGTCAGTGCGCCGGAAGCGCCGAACGTATAGGTAACGCCAGAAATAGTTCTGGTCGTATTGACAACATACTGGCCGTTTTCATAGTAATATTTCTGGCCGTTAAAGCTTGCAAAGCCTGTGGTCGGATATGTAATCTGGGGCAGTTTGAACCACATGGTCCATTTCGGCGTATCGCGGCCGAAAACCTTCTCGTATTTTATATTGACCCCCGTCGCACGGTTGTCCACCGCCATGTTATTGCCGACGTAAACGCCGACATGGCCCGGCTGGTACAGAATCAGCCCGTGGATTCGAGGCAGAGAGGAGGAATCGGAGTAATTGATTTTACCTTTTGAGCTGGCGGAATCGAGCATCGCGCCGGAGCTTCCGGCTACGGAAACCAAACTGGGTCTGGGGTCGCTGGAATCGCCTGTCCACCAAAGATACGACTTGATCAGGCCGGAGCAGTCGGTCCCGCGTACTCCGCCGGAAAACTGGCCGTACCCGCCGGCACGGTATTTCCATCCCTCTTTATAGGCCTTGAGGACATGTTCGGAAAGTCCGACTCCTGTTTTGGCGCTTGCCGCGCTGACGGCTGAAGAAACATTCATCGAAAGGATCGCGATAAGGACTGCCACGACGAACGCTGATAGAAACCCGAACCCCTTTTTCATTTTAACCTCCTGCTGCACTTCCGTTACTCTTTTTTCTACTTTCTGTCTGTAAAAAATGATACATATTCGTTACACATATTACAAATTAGTAACATTTTAACATATGTTTTTCCGGAACGCAACAGGCAAAGACCAGAATTATGAAAAAATTCACAATTCGCGGCAATTTTCGCAAGCTAAAATTGTTAAATAATTATCTTACAGCAATTCCATTTCGGTTTGCGAGACAAAGGACGTCACTCCCCCGCCTTCGGCGGGGGAGTGACGCAAGCTTGTTACAGAATCAACTGGAAATGATGTATTTCTGGAAACTAAAGTGGCGGACTAAAAAAGTCCGCCGCAGGAGAATGCCGAAAAAGAGAAGTGACGCGCCCAGCGCGCCGGAGGGAGTTAAAACTCCTTCAGTCAGGCCTTGCCTGCCAGTTCCTTCAAAGAGGGAGCCAAAATAGGAGACCGTTCTTTTAAAGCAGGGCTTTGACGATCTGATCGGTTTTCATTCCGCGGGAACCTTTAACAAGCACCACATCTCCCCCGGTCAGAAGGGATTTGAGCTTTGCAATCGCTTCCGCGTTGTCTCCAAAGGAATAGCAGACGAAATCCGGATTGACACTGCGCGCCCCTTCGGCGATTTCTCTGGCCCGTTCGCCGACCGTCAGCACGATATCCACCTCCGCCCGGGCGGCGTAAGCGCCCACGTCAAAATGCGCCTGCTGAGAGAAATCGCCAAGCTCCAGCATATCGGCCAGCACCGCGATGCGCTTGCCCGTATGGAAGCCGCACAGGACGTCGACGCTGCCTCTGATCGCGTCGGGGCTGGCATTATAGGAATCGTCGATGATCGTGACATCGTTGACGTGATGGATCTGCTGGCGCATGGCAAGGGGACGGTACTCCGCAAGCTTTGCAGCGGCCTTTTCCATCGGAACGCCGAGCGTTCTGGCAACCGCCAGGGCAGCCAGCGCGTTGGTCACGTTATGAAGGCCCAGCGCCGGAAGCTCCACCTCGCAGGACCCGCCCGGCATTACCAGAGTGAACCGGGTCGACGAGGACGCCGTACGGATATTTTCCGCCCGGAAATCGCACCAGGAGGCGGTGCCGAACCAGACGATTTTGATTCCCGGTTTTCCGCGCAGACCCGCAAGGAGCGCGTCGTCCCCGTTCAGAAACAGGATGGAATCCTTATGGAAGCAATCGGTAATATGCAGCTTTTCGTTCAGAATATTCTGCTGCGTTTTGAGCTGCTCAATATGGGAAATGCCGATATTGGTCATAACGGCATAGTCCGGCGCGGCGATCTGCGCCAGACGGCTCATTTCCCCGAAATTGCTCATCCCCATCTCCACCACGGCGGCCTGATGCCTGTCGGAAACCCGGAACATGGTCAGCGGAAGCCCGATCTGGCTGTTATAATTTCCCTCGGTCTTCATCACGTTGAACGAGCCGGAAAGCGCGAGGGCGACCATTTCCTTTGTGGTCGTTTTGCCTACGCTTCCCGTAATTCCGACAAACGGGATGCGGAACCGCTGCCGGTAAACGGCCGCGATCCTCTGCAGGGCCTGTTCCGTGTTCTGCACGCGGATCCACGCGTGGGAATCGATCATCCCGTCGTGCTCCTGTGTGAGCGTTGCGGCGGCCCCCGCCGCAAAAGTCGCATTGATAAACGAATGGGCGTCCGTCCTTTCCCCCACGATGGGGACAAAGAGGGTGCCGAACTGGATTTTTCGGCTGTCCGTACTGACCGACGTGATCAGGGTATTGGGATCGCCGCAGAGCAGCTTCCCGCCGCAGGCGGCGATAATTTCTCCAACTGTCATTCTCATACTATCACCTATATTTTTCCGTTGATAATATCCGCGATAACCTCGCGTTCATCCAAATGATATTTGACGCCCTGAATTTCCTGATAATCCTCGTGGCCTTTGCCCGCAAGGACGACGATATCGCCGTCTTCGGCGTTCTCCATGCAGTATTTGATCGCTTCCTTACGGTCGGGAATGACCACATATTTTCCGTCCGTTTTGGCGATTCCGACCTTGATGTCCTCAATGATGTCCATGACATCCTCGTAGCGTGAATTATCCGCCGTAATGACGGAAAGGTCGGCGAGCTTTCCGCTGACCTCGCCCATTTCATAGCGGCGGGAACGCGCGCGGTTTCCCCCCGCGCCGAACATGCAGATCAGGCGGTGCGGATGGTACTCGCGCAGAGTCTCCAGAATATTTTCCATGCTCAGCGCATTGTGCGCGTAATCGATCAGCAGAGTATAATTTCCGGGAACACTGACCGGTTCTACCCTTCCCTTGACCTTGACCGTGTTCAACCCTTCGGCAATCGCCTGCGGGGTCACGTCAAAATGGCGGCAGACCGCCGCGGCCGCAAGCGCGTTGTAAACGCTGAACCGTCCTGGGATATCCACGTCCACGCCGAAGGCAAGCTGACCTTCAAGGTCAAAATGAACGCCGAGATAACCCGGGCGCGAAATAAGCTTTTCATTGCCCGCACGCAGGCCAGCCTCCTGTGAAAAGCCGTAGGTCTCGATCGTACAGGTATGGCCTTCTATAATTCCCGTGTAATTTTCATCGTCTATATTGATAATACCGGTCCGGCACTGCCGGAACAGCATGCTTTTGCACTGCAGGTACTCTTCCAGCGTTTTATGCTCGTTGCCGCCGATATGGTCGGGCGAAAAATTGGTGAACAGCCCGATGTCAAAGAGAAAGCCCGACACACGGTGGTCCTTGAGCCCGATGGAAGAGGCCTCGATCACGGCGGCTTTGCAGCCGCTGTCCGCCATTTTGCGCAGGAAACGCTGCACATCGTACGATTCCGGAGTGGTGTTATTCGTCTGAATCACTTCGTCACCGACAACCGTCCCGATGGTCCCGATGATGCCGGTCTTAATTCCGCCCGCCTCAAGAATGGAACGGATCATATAGGAAACCGTCGGTTTGCCCTTCGTGCCGGTAATGCCCACCCCGCGGAGCTGATCGGCGGGGGGG
>CCFG01000012.1 GCA_000752215.1 bacterium MS4
GATCGGCGGGGTGCCCGAAATAGGCCGCCGCCATCACCGCCATGGCATAGCGCGTATTTTCCACCAGAATCACCGCCGCGCCGTGCACCGTTACCGGGCGCTGCGCGACAATCGCGGCCGCGCCGGCGTCCGCCGCCTGCTGCGCAAAGTCGTGGCTGTCGACGGAAGAGCCGCACAGGCACACGAACACACAGTTTTTAATCACCCTGCGCGAATCGTAAACGATATCGGTTATTTCAACGTCCGTGTTGCCGGAGCAGGTATATTTTAATCCTTCGAGTATGTTTTTTAACTGCATAATCCAGCCTCCGTATCCATAATTTAGAGCATTTCCAGTTGATTCTGCAACAAGGCTGCGTTCCTCCCCCGCCGAAGGCGGGGGAGGAACATGTTTTGTCCCGCAAACGTAACTGGAATTACGATAGAAACTCTTCTGATGATACAATAAAGATATGTCAAAGTCAATTGTATTAGGCCGGTAACCATTCTTTGCGGTTACCTGACACTTTCCCCTTTATGTATGATATTTGGACTGTGGAACTGTTTTGTATAGATACAACCGTTCCGGATAATGCTAACATACAGTCAAACAGCGTACACGGCGCTTAAAACGATAGAAAGGGAGCATACGTGATGGGAACTGTGAATGAAAAACTGGAATCCTACGGACTGAAAAAAGTATTGAGCTACCTGGACAACAATCCTGAGGAAAACGTACCGAAGGTCTTAAGCTGGGTACGCAGATTCGACAGGGAGGATTATTATCACAACGCTTACGATCTGGTTGGAGAAGCGCTGAAAAATCCGGAAAACAACTGGTATAAACTGATTATGAGCCTTTATGACGACATTGATTCCGGTGTTAGGAAAAAAATGTTTGAAAATTTCCTGATCAATTCCTCCATTGTAGGCTGTCAGCGCAAAAATAAAAACGAAGAAAAGTACGACTGCAACATTCCGTGGGCAATCCTGATGGACCCCACCTCCGCGTGCAACCTGCACTGCAAGGGCTGCTGGGCGGCGGATTACGGCAACAAGATGAACATGAGCTTTGAGACGCTCGACAGCATCATCGAGCAGGGGAAAAAGCTCGGCACCTATATGTATATCTATTCCGGCGGCGAGCCACTCGTACGGAAGGACGATATTATCAGGCTGTGCGAAAAGCACAGCGACTGTGAATTTCTGGCCTTTACAAACGCAACGCTCATTGATGAAGCGTTCGCGAACGAAATGCTGCGGGTAAAGAATTTCGTGCCCGCGATCAGCGTGGAGGGCTTTGAAGAAGCCACCGATTTTCGCCGCGGAGAAGGCACCTATCAGGCGGTCATCAAAGCGATGGAGATTTTAAAGGAGAAAAAGCTTCCGTTCGGCATTTCCTGCTGCTATACCAGCAAGAACACCGACGTGATCGGCAGCGAGGAATACTTTGACGACATGATTTCGAAAGGCTCAAAATTCGCGTGGTTCTTCACCTATATGCCGGTCGGGGCCGACGCGGTCCCCGAGCTGATGGCTTCCGCGGAGCAAAGGGAGTTCATGTATCACCAGATCCGGAAATTCAGGGAGACAAAGCCGCTGTTCACCATGGACTTCTGGAACGACGGCGAGTATGTACAGGGATGCATTGCGGGCGGACGCTGCTATCTGCATATCAACGCGAACGGGGATATCGAGCCGTGCGCATTTATCCATTACGCCGATTCCAACATCAAGGACAAAACGCTTCTGGAAGCGTACCAGTCCCCGCTGTTCATGCAGTACCGCAGGAACCAGCCGTTCAACGGAAATCACCTGCGCCCCTGCCCTCTGCTCGACAATCCGGGCAGACTGTCCGACATAGTGCACAAGTCCGGCGCGCAATCGACGGACATGACTCATCCCGAGGATGTTGAGGAGCTGAGCGCAAAATGCGTCAACGCCGCAAAGAACTGGGCTCCCGTCGCGGAAAGGCTCTGGGACGAATCCCATCCTGAAGAACAGGAAAACGCGGGCTGACCAAACAGCCGAACAAAGTATCCGATTTCATCAATATTCTTAATATATAAAGAAGGACGGCTTCCGCATACTCTAAGCGGAAGCCGTCCTTTTTATATTTCAACGAGTCCTTAAAGAAACGATTCCAACACGTTTACAATGTGTTGATGTGACTGGATGCACTCATTAAAAGAAGCAGACGGTTCGTCTCCACTTTTCTTGATATACTCCGCCTCTTCCACTTCCTGCTGAATTACTTTTTTAAAATATTCCGCATAATTTCCCGATGACAGCAAGCTGTCAGAAGCATCGGCAGAACCTTTCGTTACTGTTACCGTCCCCTGTGCCGTCGTCGGTCTCGCCCCCGCCAGGAGGTAATCCTGATAGGACAAAACGCCGCTGTTGGTCAATTCAGACAGCAAGGAATCCATTCCGGAAGCGTCTGAATCAGAGTACTTGTCCCGAAAATATTGTTTCTGCACACCGGACAACGTGTTACTCCCTGTTGATTTTTTCCCTTTTTCCGTAATAGCTGTCAGGGATGCTTCATTTTGGGAAGAAAATGTAACTCCATCCATACTTTCTTTTGAGGCGCTTTGCACCATATTGGCAAAAGCACCGGATATCGCTTTTTTTCCGGCACTATTGACGTAACCTGAGAATCCATTTGAATATACGGAAGCTATGCTGTTTATCATTTCAATCTCCTTAATTACTCAGAATATAATATTCCTGTGCTGATTGCCAATGTAGCTCCATCGCTGTATCTAAATATATCCATACAAACTACTTGCCTCAGAAACAGTATAATAAGATATTGTCTCATCCCCTTTTATATTTCTATATTCACCTTAACACTATAATTCATATATGTCAATATTTTCTTCAAAAGATAAGATACCACGCAAAAATGGTGTTTCAAAATTAATTTTGAAACACCATTTTTTAAGTTTTATTTAATGATTGAGTAGCGCATACAGTTTTTCGATTTCTTCTTCATTGGTATAATCACACTGTGCCAAAGCCTGTGAAAACTCCGCGCGTTTCTCCTCATGCAGCAGCAAATCTTCCAGACCCGCTTCAACCCCCTCGCTGTCCATGGGAACGATCAGGCCGTTTCTGCCGGAATCGATCTGATCGCGGGCCGTGGAAAAATCGGTGAGAAGAATCGGGCGGCACATGACCATCGCCTCGTCGACGGCGATGGATTTGCCCTCGAACCGGGACGGCTGCAGGTAGACGTCGCACGCCTTCAGATACGGGTACGGATTAGGGCGCTCCCCCATGAACCGGACGTAATCGCCGATGTCGAGTTCCCGGATCATCGCCTCCAGGTTTTCCTTTTCCGGGCCGATTCCGATGATATACCACTTAAAGCGAAGCCCCTTTTTCTTTAACGCGGCAATGGCGGGCAGCGCAATGTCAAGTCCCTTCTGGTGAGAAAGACGGGCAATGGACAGTACGCGCAGGCCGGAGAAATCATCTTCAAAGTCGGCCGGTTCTTCGGCCATCTGGCGCATGAAAGTGGAGGAAATAATATTGTAGATCACATGGAACCGGTCGGCATACTCCGGGAAAGTGTTCTCAAGTGCAGTCTTACAGGATTCGGAAACCGTGCACAGCGCGTTCAGTTTTCCGACAAACGCACGGTCAAACTCGCTGTTCAAGCCCATTGCCGTATAATCGCCGTGGATAAACCCGATTTTGACGGGGCTTTTGACCTTGGTCACGGCGTAATAAATCGGCTGGCCCTCCATAAAGGCCACCACCGCGTCGTATTGCTTCTGGGAAGGCCTGATAAAACACCTTTCCACATTCCACATGCGTACCAGCCGCTCGCCCATGGTCCCGCGCAGACCGGCAAAGGAAACCAGCAGGCGGCAGAGCGCGATTCGCGGATGCCCTTTTCTGATGAGGGCAAAAAAGGCCTGGCGGATATTTAATTTATACTCCGACGGAAAGAGCGGAGGCAGAAGGTTTACCTTCGGTGAAACGCGGCTCAGAAACAGGCCGTCGTTTGCGAAAAGCTGAAGGTCGACCTCGTAATTTTCATAATCGAACAGAGACAGCACCGTAACCAGGCTTTTTTCAATGCCGCCGCTGTGCAGGCTGTAATTGATAAAAAGAACACGTTTTTTCGCCATTATCTTTTCCCCGCGTTTTTCAACAGCATATTGGAATAAATCCGGTAGAACAAATAGACGGCCGGCGTTATTCTGGACCGAATAACCCGCAGGACGATCCTGTCCGCACGGGTGCCGTTTTTCAGGTAGTCGGAACGGGCCGCAACCCGGAGCACCGGATTCCGGAGAATGCCGCGCACCTCTTTGTATCTTTTCGCAAAGCTCTTATCATTATTAGGGCTGAAGCAGTTGACCAGAGAAGAATGCGCCGCGCTGCGGAGAAGCCACGCAAGGTGACGTTCCCCATACTGGGCGTAAAGACCTTTTTTCTGCAAAAAGTCACGCACCACATGATAGCAGGCGGTCATCATTTCCATTTTTCTGGGACGGTACCGGGTGCTTAACGATTCGGGATTATAACGGTAATGATAATAGGCCCCTCCAAGAACAAGCACTTTGTCCGTCAGGCAGTGCGCCATGATCGATACCGGAAGATCCTCCAGCATGATTTCCTGCTCATTGAAATACGAAAGGTGATTTCCCAGAAACCACTCCCGGCGGAAAAACCTGCGCCACGCGCAGCCGAGCATCTCTACCTGCCGCCAGGGGCTGTCCGTCGGATCGGGGCCGATCAGCTCCCGGAGCAGGATTTCCCGCGTTTCCCGATCGAAAGCAGGGAAACTCACCGGCAGCTTGCAGACACGGTGCTCCTCCGCTTTACTGTTTTCGCGTACAAAGTTAAAGACGACCATATCCGCGGCACATTTTTCCGCAGAGGAATACAGATTCTGCAATGCCTCCGGGTCAAGCCAGTCGTCGGAATCCACAAAAGACAGGTATTTTCCGGCGGCGCGGGCGGCGCCGTAATTGCGGGTATTTCCCAGGCCTCCATGGGGCTTGTCCAGCACCCGGACACGGGAGTCCTTCTCATATGTCCGCGCAAGCTCCAGCGAACGGTCGGTCGATGCGTCGTTTACTAAAAGAATCTCTATATCCGTCAGCGTCTGCGCCAAAATGCTTTCGACACACTGCGCCAAATACTTTTCTACGTTATATACCGGTACAATCACACTTACTTTTGGCAAGATCAGACCTCCTTCTCTTCGTCGCCCCGGCGGCAGCGTCCTTTTCCGGACAGCACCGGGCATCCTTCCAGCCCCCGAATCAAACCGGTTAAGAACCGGGAAACAGGCGCCAGCCAACGTATTCGCATATAAAAATACATCTTATGATACCATTTTCTGTGAACCAATACAAGATTATTTTGCAGCAGCGTGTTGAAATGCAGCATTTTGTATGCTATTCTTTTATATATTTCTATTTTAAATCGATCAGGAGGCTGTTTTCCGATGAAGGACTGCCTGGTATTGTTAACGAAAACGTTCCCTTTCGACAAAGGGGAAGAATTCATAGAAGACGAACTCCCTCTTCTGGCGAAAGCATTCGATCAGGTCATTATCGTGGCCACAAGCACTGCCGACAACCCGGTACAGACAAGAAGCGTGCCTGAAAACGTCTGCGTCCACAACATCCGTGCATCCAAGGTCAAACGCAGCCTTGCCGGAGCGGTGGCAAGACAGTTTCCTTTTAAGGATTACAAGGGCTATTCCGGAAAAGACGAACGGAACGCCGTAAAAGGATCGCTGAAAAAAAACCTTTATCTGAGTTATTTTATCGCGAAATCCGAAATCGTGTACGATGAAACGGTTAAAATTCTCGCCCCGTATTCCCTGCAGCAATACGACGGCGTAACGTTTTACAGCTATTGGTTCTACGATATCGCCATGGCGGCGGTAAGGCTCAAACGGTACTGTCAGGCAAAAGCCAAGCTGGCGGTCTGCCGGGCGCACGGCTACGACCTTTACGCTTACCGCAACTCCATGAATTATCTGCCGCTGCGGCATTACCTTTTGAAAAACATAGACAAGGTCTACACCTGCTCCCAAGACGGAAACGATTACTTGACCGGCCTGTATCCCCAATACGCGGGAAAAATCCAGACCGCCTATCTGGGTACGCGGGATTACGGGACGACGGAATCAGACGGAACGGGACCTTTTCAGATTGTCAGCTGCTGCCACATCGTCCCGCTCAAACGCGTGGATCTGCTTGCCAAATCCCTGAGTCTGCTGAATGGCAGCGGTCTTGCGCTGAAATGGACGCATTTCGGCGGCGGCGACGCATTGGAAGAGCTGAAAAAATACGCGGAGGAAAATCTGCGGTTTTTGGAGTATGATTTCCGGGGAGAAGTGAAAAATTCCGACCTGATGGCCTATTACCAAAACACCCCGGTAGACCTGTTCGTCAACACCAGCAGCACGGAAGGGCTTCCTGTCAGCATTATGGAAGCCTGCTCGTTCGGAATTCCCGCGGTTGCGACGAATGTAGGAGGAACCGGAGAAATCGTCCGCGACGGCGAAACCGGCTTTTTAATCGAGGCGGATTTTACCTCGGACAAGCTGGCTTCGGCCATTCGTTCCGTGGCGGAGTTACCGGCGGAAGAAAGAAAAAAGCTGCGCGAAAACTGCCGGTCGGTTTATCTGAGCACCTTCTGCGCACAAGACAATTTTGCCGCTTTCGCCCAGCAGATTAAACCGCTTTAAAAAGAACCGCGGCAAAAACATCATCAAAAATACCATGTGCCGAACATGCGCTTTGACAGGCTGAAAAGCCCTTGCAGAGGGCATGTTTTTTCATTTTTGGACCGCTTTATAAACACAGATTTTCCGCCTTTTAGGGTTCTGTGCGGTTCTTCGATTTCGGACAAAATGAATAAGCCGCCGCAGGAGGAACATACTATCAGCGGTGATAAAAACATGACCATTTCATTTATAAGGACCTTACTGCTCTACATAGTCATTATTGTAGCGGTAAGGCTGATGGGTAAACGGCAGATCAGCGAGCTGCAGACAAGCGAGCTCGTCGTGACCCTCCTGATTTCCGATATTGCGGCAATCCCGATGCAGGATACCGGGCAGCCCCTGGTAAGCGGGTTCATCCCCATCGCGGTGCTCGTAATGTGTGAAATCCTCGTATCCGGCCTGATGCTGAAAAGCACGAAATTCCGAAAGCTGATCTGCGGCAGACCGATCATCGTGATCAACGACGGGAAGGTAGACCAGAAGGAAATGCGCCGCCTGCGCATGAGCACGGAGGACCTCTCCGAGCAGCTGCGGCAGAAAAACGTGTTCAGCCTTGAGGACGTTGCCTACGCGATTGTGGAGACCAACGGAAAGATGAGCATCATCAAAAAGACGGACAAGGAGCAGCCGACCGCCGGTATGCTGGGCGTGGCGCTGCCGGATACCGGGCTCGAAACCGTCGTCATCAGCGACGGAGTCATCTCCGACTTTTCCCTTCAGCTGTGCAACAAAAGCCGGGAATGGCTGGAAGGCGTTCTGCGCGGCAAAAACATCAGCACCGACCAGATTTTTATTATGACGGCCAACAGAAAGGGAGATTTCAATATTATCAAGAAGGATGAAAAACAATGAAACGTTTATGGGCCTGCGCAGTGATCCTCGTTCTGCTCATAACGGTTTGCACCTACGGAACGGTCAAAACCCAAAAGGTCAGCGAACAGATGACCAAAACCCTCGAAAGCGCCCGACAGGCGGCGCTGGAGGGCGATCTTGAAACAGCACAGAAGCTGAGCCAAAAGGCCGCGGACGACTGGCACGGCTATCATGAAGTGCTGTGCACCTTTATGCCGCACGCGCCGCTGGAAGCCGTTGACCAGACGCTCTCAGGGCTTCCCATGCTCTGTTATTTTGAGGGAACGGACCAATTCGGGGCGGACTGCGACCGCGGTATCACACAGATCATGTATCTGAACGAATCCCAGCTTCCCTCCATTGAAAATATCTTTTAAAAAAAGAGCGGCAGGTATAACCTGCCGCTTTCCCTGTTTTTATGAAACTTTTCAGGACCTGCTTTTAATCATCCTGTTCAATTCATCCATAAAGGTATTGATATCCTTGAACTGACGGTAAACCGAGGCAAAACGGACGTAAGCCACCTCGTCCACGTCCTTCAGCTTTTCCATAGCGTACTTGCCGATCAGGCTGGAGGGCACTTCTCGGTCAAGCGAATTCTGGAGCATGTTTTCGATTTCGTCCACAATGCGCTCCAGCGTGTCGATGGACACGGGCCTTTTTTCACACGCGCGCAGAAGGCCGTTCAACAGCTTGTTGCGGTCGAAGGTTTCACGCGATTTATCTTTTTTTATCACAACAATGGGCACCGTTTCGATTACCTCATAGGTTGTGAAGCGCTTGGTACATTTCAAGCATTCCCTGCGCCGCCGGATTCTTTCGCCTTCGTCGGTCGGGCGGGAATCGATGACTTTTGACTCTTCATGGCCGCAATACGGGCACCGCATTGTAAAATCACCTCTATAAAACTATTTGTATAATTATAGCATATTTTTTCAGCCATTAGCAAGCGTTTATGAAACAAAATATTAGTAAATTAGACCATCTACGACTTTTTTTGCGCCTGTCAATTCGTTCAGTTCGCCAAAATTGCGCCGGTAGACCTCGATAACCAGGTCCCCGTTGTAGCCGGATTTCTGCATCAGCTGTTTCAGTGCGCCGAAATTCATGGTTCCGCTGCCGGGCAAAAGGCAGTCCTCCCCCGGTTTGTTGTCGTTAATATGCACGTGAACCAGCCTTTCCCCCATCGCCGCGCACATCTGGAAGGGGTCTTCCCCTCCGCGCACCGCCTGCTTGACATCCAGCACAAACGCACAGTCCTCATGCAGATATTCCCGCATTCTCGAGATAAACCCGGGCTCGTTGCTGCGGAACAGATTGACATTCTCCTGCGCCACCGTGACGTCGAACGTTTTTCCCAGCGCATAGAGCCGCGCGTAATGCTCAAAATATTCCTGCTCGGTGATTCTGCTGCGTTTGTCGTTGCGCTGGCCGTGAAGCACCAGAATTTCAGCGCCCAGAAGGTTCGCGGCGTGAAAGTACCGTTTATAGAACTCCAAACCGTCGTCGGAACGGCGCTGGTAATCCGAAAAAAGAAGGAAGCTTTCAAAGCCGGAGGTGAACGGATGAACGGACTTTACGATACTTCCGCTGTCATCCGCCATTCTTTTTAATTCTTTGATATATTTCGGTCTTAATTCGCTGATTGTATTGATAAACACCTCAAAAAGGTGGAAGTCAAGCGCGATTAATGCCGGAAGAGCCTGCTCCAGTTCCATGGGATAAAGGCAGGCCGTTGAGATGCCGGAACGCATAGTATCACCCCTTTTTTAAGATTATATCCCGACGGAAGAAAAATGTCCAGATTAATCAATGCACGGCTGGATATTCTATATATTGCCGGAAAAAACAAATTCCTTAACAAGGACCGGACCGTCGAAAATTTGTAAAGCAATTTTACGGCTGCACGGCCTGATCGGCAGCCTGGCCCAAAAGAAAGCGGGAGAAGAAATCATGATAAACGAAAACGCATCTTTGCTGGAAGAAATCTATCAGGCAACAAAAATGGGGCTGGAAGCGACTCAGCTGATCATTCCCAAGGTCCAAAATCCGCAGCTGCGCACCGAAATAGAGGATCATGCTCTGCGCTATCAGGATATGGGCGCGAAAGCAAAGCAGATGCTTCACACCGACGGAAGGATGCCGAAGCCGGAAAAGACGATGCAGAAGGCAATGCTGCGCGGGTCCATCCAGATCAACACGATGATGAACCAGACCCCGTCGCACATAGCCAAGCTGATGATTAACGGCACCGCCATGGGAATCAAAGACATCACCAAAAACCTGAACCGGCTCGACGGCGCCGACACCGAAGTCAAGAAGCTGGCGGAAGATTATATCATCAATGAGCAGAAAAACATTGACGAATTGAAGAAGCATCTTTGAAGAACTTGATTTAACCGCGCTATTTCATTATAATATGGGAGCGGGGCCCGAACGCTCCGCACTTTACATATAAGGGGTTTTTACTGCTATGGGTTTGCTGAGCGCAAGCAATTTGAATAAATCCTTCGGCGCCGATGTGATTTTCAGCGGCGTCTCTTTTGAGATACAGGAAAACGACCGCATAGGTCTTGTGGGAATCAACGGCTCGGGCAAGACCACTCTGCTCAAGCTGCTGACCGGCGAAACGCAGCCGGACGGCGGCGATATTTTCAAGGCGAATTCGACCGTTCTGGGCTATATGGAACAGCATGTCTGCCGCGATCTGGAAAGAAGCGCCTACAGCGAGGTGCTGACCGTATTTTCCGCACTTTTGGAAATGGAAAAGGAACTGGAAAGCATCAATCTGCAGCTGCAGACAAAACCGAAGGACATTGACCGGCTGATAGAAAAGCAGGCCGCAATGAACGACCGCTTTGTCGCACAGGGCGGGCTGACCTGTAAAAGCAGGTCGCGCTCCGCGCTGCTGGGGCTCGGTTTCGACGACGAGCAGATGGGGCTGCCGATCGCCGTGCTGAGCGGCGGGCAGAAAGCAAAGCTGCAGCTGGCGAAAATGCTGCTGTGCGGCGCCAACCTGCTGCTGCTGGACGAACCGACCAACCATCTGGATATCTCCTCCGTGGAATGGCTGGAAGATTTCCTGCGTTCCTACGGCGGCTCCTTCGTGGTCATCTCCCATGACCGGTATTTTCTGGACAAAGTGACCAACCGTACCTTTGAAATGGAAAACGGCCGCCTGACGCCGTACAAGGGCAATTACAGCACCTATCTTGCCCAGAAAGACGAAAACAATCTGGCGGCGCAGCGCAAGTACGACAATACCCAGAAGGAAATCAAGCGCATTGAGGGAATTGTGGCGCAGCAGCGGCAATGGAACAAGGAACGGAGCATCCGGACCGCGGAAAGCAAAATGAAGGTGATCGAACGGCTGGAAAAAACGCTGGAAAAGCCGGATGAAAAGCCGGACGGCATCCATTTCGACTTCGGCATCCGCCAGCGGGGCGGAAACGATGTCCTGGCCACCGAAAACCTTGCCCTGCAATTTGACGACAAACTGCTGTTTCAGAATGTGAATCTTGAAATCCACCGGGGCGAAAGAATTTTTCTGATCGGGCCGAACGGCTGCGGAAAGACATCCCTTTTAAAGACGCTTCTGGGGATCAACACCCCCTCCGGCGGCGAATTCCGCTTCGGCGCGGGAATCGACGTCGGCTATTACGACCAGATTCAGGCGGGCCTGCATCCGGAAAAAACCGTGATCGACGAAATCTGGGATTCCTACCCGAAAATGACCCAGACCGATATCCGAAACGCGCTGGCCGTCTTTCTATTCAAGGGTGACGACGTGTTCAAAGCCGTGGAATCTTTAAGCGGCGGAGAGCGGGCGCGCGTTCTTTTGCTTCGCCTGATGCTTTCCATGGACAACTTCCTTTTGCTGGACGAGCCTACCAACCATCTGGATATCGACTCCCTCGAAGCGCTGGAGGCGGCGCTGCAGAGCTACGAAGGCACCCTGCTGATCGTATCCCACGACCGCTACCTGATCAACAAAATCGCCGACCGGGTCTATTATCTTGACAGGGACGGCGCGCAGGAATTTATCGGCGGCTATGACAGTTATCTTGAAAAAAGCCGCACAAAGGCCGCGGAAACGGCGGAGCCCGCCGCCGTGAAACCGAACGAGTACCGGCTGCAGAAGGAACGCGACGCGTCTATCCGGAAGGAAAAGGCGGAGCTGAAGCGCAGCGAAGCGAGGATTGACGAGCTAGAAGCGGAAATCACCGCTTTAAGGGAAGAGCTCTCCAAACCGGAAGTGGCCAGCGACTACGAAGCGGCGATGGAAATCACCGAAAAAATAGACCGCCTGACCAAAGAGAACGAAGAGCTGTTTCAGCGCTGGAGCGATCTGGCGCAAAAATATCAGGAATAAAAAAAGCAGTCCGGATCACCGGACTGCTTACCATCAATTTAGTTTTGTGTCTGCGGTCTAAACTGTTCAAGCTGGGAGATAAACTCTTTCCCTTCCTCACCCGGAACTTCGATCGTGATCGGCTTGGACAGATCCAGGCTAAATACTCCCATAATTGATTTCGCGTCAATTTTGTATCTATCTGTAGTCAGGTTAATCGGAAAGGTATAGCTGTTCGTCAGCGTTACAAACTTTTTGACAGCCTCAATGCTGGAAAGTAAAATAGAAGTTGTATACATAAGATACCTCCGTATTACAAAATTCACTACTCATGATATAGCACGGAAGGAATTTTTTCAATATTTAATATAGCCATACATTATGTCAATAAGTAATTTTAAATATCTAAATTTGTAAAAGGTGAAAAAATGAAAGTCTCTGTTATTACCCTTGGATGCAAGGTAAACCAGTACGAATCACAGGCAATGTTGGCTCAGCTTGTCTCTGCTGGATTTACCGTATGCGACGCCGCGGAGGAAAGCGACGTGGTGTTAATCAATTCTTGCACCGTCACCGCCATGAGCGACCACAAGGTGCGCCAGACGCTCCACCGGGCAAGGCGGAAGAACCCCGGAGCAGTCCTTGTCCTGACCGGCTGCATGCCCCAGGCCTTCCCCGAAGCGGCGGCCGGGCTGCACGACGCGGATATTGTGCTGGGCAATTCCAACCGTGCGGCGCTTCTGCCCGACATCATGAAATACCTTTCCTCGCGTCAGCGCGTTGTAGACATTGTTCCCCATGAAAAGGCCCCCGGCTTTGAGTCGATGAACGTGAGCAGCTTTTTTGAGCGCACCCGCGCTTTTGTTAAAATTGAGGACGGCTGCAACCGCTTCTGCTCCTACTGCATCATCCCCTATGCGCGCGGTCGGGTACGCTCCAAGCCAATGGACGAGCTGAAAAAAGAAATCGCGGAAATCGCCGCGAACGGATACCGGGAAATCGTTCTGACCGGAATCAACCTGTCCGCTTACGGGCAGGAGATTGGTCTGCATCTCTGCGACGCGGTCGAAGCCGCCTGCGAACCGGATGCCGTCGCGCGCGTACGGCTGGGTTCCCTGGAACCCGAGCAGCTGAGCGAGGACGTCATTGCCCGTCTGAGCCGGCAGCAAAAGCTCTGCGCCCAATTCCACCTGTCCCTGCAAAGCGGCTCAGACGCCACGCTGAGGCGCATGAACAGGCATTACAGCACGGAGGAGTACCGGACGATTGTAAAAAACCTGCGCGCGGCCTTTGAAAACGCGGCGATCACCACCGACATTATGGTGGGGTTCCCCGGCGAAACCGAAGAGGAGTTTCAGGAATCGCTGGCCTTTGCCAGGGAAATCTCCTTTGCGAAAGTTCATGTTTTCGCCTATTCCCGCCGCCCTGGCACAAAAGCCAACGACGCGCCCGACCAGATTCCGCAGTCGGTGAAGGAACAGCGCAGCCGCCTGATGATCGAAGCGACGCAGCAGACCAAGGAAGCGTTTTTCCAAAGGCAGATCGGACTGACCGAGCCGGTGCTGTTCGAGCGGGAATGCGACAGGAATGTCTATGAGGGCTACACCGAAAACTACACGCCGGTCAAAGCGCACAGCGGCAAAAGCCTGAGCGGGGAAATTGTTCCCGCCCGCATTACGGATGCCCTGAGCGACTGCTGCCTTGCCGAAATAGAGAAATAACAGACTCGAATTATAGCAAAAAGCACTTTGACTGGCTTTTACAGCCGTTCAAAGTGCTTTTCTTTGATGTAAATCATCCAAAGCCGGGCGTCACGAATTCAGCACCTTCATGACGTTCTGCACCTCTTGCTTCGTCTGGTCGCTGTTCAGATAATCCCAGGAATAAAACATAAACCCGTCGCAGGCGGTTTTCCGACCGACCTCCACCTGCTGCGCCAGAATATTGTTCGATTTTTTCCAGGTGCCGCTGTCGGCGTCAGAGCCGCTTTTGTAAACGGCAAGACCCAGGTACAGTTTCATGTTTGTGTTCACCACCATTTTGCGCCAGCTTTGGGCGGCGGTGTCAAACGGTAGAACGGGATTTTCAAAGTTGACGTACAGCTGCGGGCAGATATAATCGACATATCCCTGCGCGCTGCACCAGGAGGCGACGTCCGCGCCCATATTCATGTCGTTCTGCACATTTCCCTGCGGGGCGATTCCAAACGGCAGGTTCGGCTTTACCGACTTGATTTCGCTGTAGACCTGTGAAACCATCGCATTGATGTTGCCGCGCCGCCACTCCAGCAGACTGAGCGGCGTGCCGCTTTTGGAAGCGGAGGCGCAGTATGCGTCGTAGGCGCTCTTATCGAACGAGCCGTCCTGCGTCGGATAGAAATAATCGTCAAACTGAATTCCGTCGACATCGTAATTCTGCGCGATCTCCTTCGCGCCGTCCGCAATCAGCTTGCGCACCTGCGGGTAGGCGGGATTGTAGTATTTACCGCCGTTGCTGTCCACGACCCAACCCGCCTTGGAAGTGTCGCTTTTCCATGTATTGTAAAGATTGCCCTGCGCCAGAATGGACGGCGTTCCGGACACCTGAATGCGCAGCGGATTGATCCATGCCTGAATTTTCAGCCCCGCCTTGTGAGAGGCCGTAACCATGTAAGCAAGCGGATCGTAGCCGGGGTCCACCCCCTGTGTTCCTCCGACGACATGGCTCCACGGAAAATAGGCCGATTTATACAAAGCGTCCCCAAACGGCCGTACGTGGACGATCAGCGTATTCATCCCGCAGTTTTTTGCCCCGGCAACAATGGCGTCGAACTTTTTCTGAAAGCCCTTTTCGCTTTTATCCTCTTCCTTGCTCATATTCAGATTCATATACGGCACCCATACCGCCCGCATTTCGTCGGAGGAGGCCGGAACTGCGGCGGCGGTCGCGGCCGGCGCGGAAGCGGACGTGGACTCCGAATTCCCACCGAGCGCCGAGGAGGACTGTTCGCTGAACCGGTTATGCCCGATATTGACCAGCATAGTAAGTGCGATGACTCCTGCCAGAATGCAGGCGCAGATAAAAATACTGTGCCGGTTAAAAAGCTTGATTACCATAGAAACCCATCCTTTCCAATTGCGGCTTTCCCCCGATTTTGTGACGTTTTTTCAATTTCAACAACCATCTATTTGACAGAACTGTCCGGATAGTGTACGATACAATTTAATAAATGCATTGATTGGGGGCGGTGTGGTGTTCTTCATTATCGGAGTAACCAGCGGCGCGCACGACCTTGGCCTGCGGAGATGCGGCTATTTCTCCTGCTGTTCCGGCGGCGGCGCAATGGCGGCGGTTACCTGTACGTTTCATCAATTCACGCTTTTCTTTATCCCGCTGTTCCGTTTCGGGAAAAGATACTTCGTCACCTGCCCCAACTGCGGTACCGTATACGAGCTGGCAAAAGACGAGGGCAGGCGCATTGAAAAAGACCCTGCGGCTGAAATCAATCCGGAGAGAATGTATGTTGTGCAGGGCGCCAGCCGGAAAACCTGTCCGAGCTGCAGGTACGCGGTGGACCCCAACAGCCGGTACTGCCCCAACTGCGGCGCCAGATTGCTTTGATGGAGGCGTAAGACATGCCTAGTTATATATATTGGGTTTGCTACTTAATTATTATTAATTTTATTGCGGTCATCATAACGGCAGCAGACAAGCACAACGCGAAAAAACACCTTTGGCGTGTTCCGGAAAACACCCTGTTCCTGATTGCGGCGCTCGGCGGCTCCCCCGCCATGCTGCTCACCATGTATGCGATCCGGCATAAAACCCAGCATAAGAAATTTATGTTTGGCATTCCGATGATTATTACGATGCAGGTGTGTTTTGTCTATTACCTGTTTTTCAGATGATACCGTAGGAAAGAAGGCTTCCGTCATGGACATATGGGCTGCGTTAAAGCTCGTTGCGGCTCTTCTGTTTTTGGGAATTTTATATTCGCGCCTGCTGAGATGGATTGGTTCAAAGGTCTTCCGCTTTCCTCAGATTCGTGCCTGGGCAAGAAAGAAAAGCAGACATCCATCCTTATAAAAATTTCAAGGGGCTGTTGCAAAAGAATTTGCATCAGCCCCTTGGTTGGTTTTTTGTTTCCGGATAATGCCCGGTATTGCTTCCTGACAACCGATTTGCAGCGGGAAACCAGATTACATTCCCAATTCGGATTTTTCTCCATAAAAAGCAGAAAGGAAATTTGCCCCGGAATAGATAGAAACAATTACCACCCCACTGTTTTTCGGTCGTCCGCAGGACGGGAAGCGGGCTGATCTTTCGTTTCCTCCAACACGGGATTCTCTCTTCTGCATTTTGCCCAAGCAAAAAATATCTGTACAAAAGAAAGAAGAAAAGAAATAAAAACAGGCGACAGGAGATTCCCTTCCAGATAATTGATCTGCAGCGGCAGAAAAATCAAAATGGAAAAAGCATACATCAGAAAGGTATACAGAAACACCTGATGAATCTGAATTCTGGAATAGACCATTTGATATCCTATCCAGATAAAAAAGGCGATTCCAATGAGGTAATAACCGATCTCGACGGCCGTCGCCGTATAACCGATTGTTTTCCAAAGGCTGTCCAGCTCCGGCGACTTGACGCTTTGCTTTTGGAGCGACAGCAGCGCCAAATATACCTGACGGGAATAGACCCGATAGCTGAACTGGATGATATTGACACTGAACATCACGACCCCAAACAATACAAACGGTACCAGAGCGGATGGACTATTTTCACCGGATGCATTCCTTTGTTTTAAAAGCTTCTGCAACTCTATCGACCTTTCTTTTGCTTAATCCGGTATTGCCAACATAATGTATGATTTGCCTGCACGTTTCATGCCGATCGGCTATCCCTCTGAAAATCCGACACAATGAACACAGTGAATCAGGAAAGTCCATTTTCTTTCCTATAGATATAACGATTCAAACCGCGTTTTGTTACAGTTTTTCCCAAGCTTTTTAAAATTTGTGATGTTGTATAAATCGATTCATGGTTTTTTATACAGTATGCCATTTCTGTTCCAGACCAAATAGTAAGACAAACAAATAAACGGCACCGGTTTTACCGGTGCCGTTTACTGATTTTAATTTATTATTTTACGACGATATTGACCAGCTTGCCGGGGACATAAATCTCCTTGACAACGGTTTTCCCGCCGAGTTCGGCGGCAATCTTTTCGTCGGCCCTGGCTGCCGCAACCGCCGCATCCTTGGCAATATCAGCCGCGACGCTCAGGTGTGCGCGCACTTTGCCGTTGACCTGGACAACAATTTCGATGGTGTCCTCGGTGCATTTTGCCTCGTCGTATTCCGGCCACGCCTGCTGGCAGGCCATCGCGCCGTCGAACTTCATCAGCGCCCACATTTCTTCCGTTACATGGGGTGCAAACGGATTGAGCAGAACAGTGAAAACTTTGAGCTCATCCCTGGTAATGGAGCCCGCGTCGGCAATATCGTTCATCAGCGCCATCAGCGTGGCAATGGCGGTATTGAATTTGAGCGCCTCAATATCCTCGCCGACCTTTTTGATTGCCTTATTAAAGGAAATTTCAAGGCTCTTTCTGACCCCCTTCTCTTCACAGAGAATATTCTGAAGGTTCCAGTAGCGCTCCACAAAGCGGCGGCAGCCCTTGATGCCCGCGGAGCTCCACGGGGCGGCTTTCTCAAAATCGCCGATAAACATCTCGTAAAGGCGCATGGTATCCGCGCCGTATTCGCTGACAATTTCATCGGGGTTGACGACATTGCCGCGGGATTTGCTCATCTTTTCGCCGTTTTCGCCCAGGATCATGCCATGGCTGGTGCGCTTAGCGTACGGCTCCGGCGTAGGCACCACATGGATGTCGTAAAGGAATTTATGCCAGAAGCGGCTGTAGAGCAGATGAAGCGTCGTATGCTCCATCCCGCCGTTGTACCAGTCGACCGGCGTCCAGTATTTCAGGGCTTCCTCGCTGGCAAGCGCGTTGTCGTTGTGTGGATCAATGTAACGCAGGAAGTACCAGGAGGAACCGGCCCACTGCGGCATGGTGTCCGTTTCGCGCTTCGCTTCACCGCCGCAATGCGGGCAGGTAGTCGTTACCCAGTCCGTCATGTGCGCCAGCGGGGATTCGCCAGTGTCGGTCGGCTCGTAGGATTTGACATCCGGCAGCCGCAGCGGAAGCTCGCTTTCCGGCAGCGGAACATAGCCGCATTTCTCGCAGTAAACGACCGGGATGGGTTCGCCCCAGTAGCGCTGACGGGAAAATACCCAGTCGCGCAGCTTAAAGTTCACTTTGGAGTGCCCCAGTCCCTTCTCCGTTAAGTAATCGGTGATCTTTTTCTTGGCTTCGTCCACGGTCAGGCCGTCGAGAATCCCGGAATTCACCATAATGCCGGTCGCGCAGTCGGTAAAGGCTTCCTTTTCCACATCGCCGCCCTTGACCACTTCAATAATCGGCAGATCGAATTTCTTCGCAAACTCCCAGTCGCGGGTATCGTGCGCCGGAACGGCCATGATGGCCCCCGTGCCGTAGGAAACGAGCACATAATCGGAAATGAAAATTGGAATCTCTTTTCCGGTAACGGGATTGACAGCCGCTACGCCTTTAAGGCGGACGCCGGTTTTATCCTTGGCGACCTCCGTGCGCTCAAAGTCGGATTTTCTGGCGGCTTCGCTCTGGTAAGCGCGCACCTCGTCGATATTTTTCAGCCTGTCGGCCCATTTTTCGATCATGGGATGCTCCGGGGAAACGACCATGTAAGTTGCACCGTAAAGCGTGTCCGGCCGGGTGGTATAAACGGTGAGCTTGTCCCCCGTCGTCGCGGTGAAGTCCACCTCCGCGCCGGTGGAGCGGCCGATCCAGTTCTTCTGCTGCGCCTTGACACGGTCGGGGTAGTCGACAAGGTCAAGGTCGTCGATCAGGCGCTGGGCATACTCGGTGATTTTAAGCATCCACTGGGATTTGACCTTGCGGACAACCTCGCTGCCACACCGCTCGCAGACACCGTTGACCACTTCTTCGTTGGCCAGCACGCATTTGCAGGAAGTGCACCAGTTGACGGCCATTTCCTTCTTGTAGGCAAGGCCGTGCTTGAACAGCTGAAGGAAAATCCACTGTGTCCATTTATAATAATCGGGGTCGGTCGTATTGATTTCCCGCGACCAGTCGAAGGAGATGCCGAGGGACTGGAGCTGCTGCTTAAAGCGGGCGATATTTTTCTTTGTCACTTCCGCCGGATGCACATGGTTCTTGATGGCGAAATTTTCAGTCGGCAGACCGAACGCGTCCCAGCCGATGGGATACAGGACATTGTAGCCCTGCAGGCGGCGCTTGCGCGCAACGATATCAATTGCCGTGTAGGAGCGCGGGTGACCGACGTGAAGCCCCTGTCCGGACGGATAAGGGAATTCTATCAGCGCGTAATATTTCGGCTTGCTGCTGGCGTTGGAGGCATGGAAAACACCTGCTTTCTCCCATTCATCCTGCCATTTTTTCTCAATTGACCTGTGATCGTATTTCATCTTTCCTTCGCTCCTATATTTTGATTAATCTTTTACAATATCGGAAATATCGATTTTTTCCGCGTCCTGCCAAAGACGGTCAAGATTGTAAAATTCGCGCGCGTCCGCCGTAAAAATATGGACCATGACATTGCCGTAGTCCAGAAGCACCCAGGAGTTGGAACGGTAGCCGTCAACATGCTCCGGGCTGACGCCGAGCTGCTTTAACTTGAACTCGACCTCTTCCGCAAGCGACTTGACGTGAGTGCTGCTGGTACCGGTCGAAAAAACAAAATAATCCGCAAGTACGGAAATATCCTTAATGCCGATGGCCTTCAGGTCCATGGCTTTCTTTTCATCCAAAATCTTAACTGTTTCCTTTGCCAGTTCCAGTGACGTCATACACAACAACCTTTCCTTTAACTGTATTTATTTTTCAGAACCGCCTCATTATAAGCGGCGATCGTATCGGGATGGATAGCGCGGCAGCCCTTTGTCAGGTCCTGAATGGTGTAAACCATTCCTTCGATCATCGCCTGTTCCAGGCTGACGTCGGCGGCCCTGCGCAAAGCCTCTACGCCGTCGTAGTCGCGGTCCGTGGAAATAAAATCGGCGATAAAGATGATTTTGTCGAGCAGGGTCATGTGAGCTCGCCCGGTCGTGTGATATCTTACGGCATTTAAAATCTCCGCGTCGGCGATTTTCAGTTCCTTTTCCAGATAAGCTTCCCCGAGCATTGCGTGCCAAAGCTTCTGCGCGCTGCGCTCCACATCGGTCAGGATGATATCGTAGCGCATCATCATTTTCAGCTGTTCCTCGGGCGGAACGTCCTTCATAATATCGTGAAGGATTCCGGCAACTTCCGCTTTTTCCACATTGGCCTCATACTTTTTTGCAAGACGCACCGCAGCGTCGCGGACACAAAGGGAATGATCATACCGTTTTTGGCTGAGAAAAGGCTTAATAATCGCCTCATAATCGATTTTATTCATTTTCCTGCTCCAAATACAACTTATTTTCCGCTATATAATCCGCAACCTTCGGCGGGACAAGCTCCGAGATGCTTTTTCCATCCCGAACCGCATTGCGGACCATTGTTGACGAAATAGGAAGATATTCAATATTCCGGATGAAGGTCTTCGCCCCTTCCCTCTCCAGAATTTCAGCGTAGTCCAAAAGGGAACACAGTCCGTCGCCGCCGCGCGGGGCCGCGCACAAAACAGCCAGCCTAAAAATCGTTTCCGCTTCGTACCATTGCTTCAGGGTAAGGAACATATCCTCGCCGGTAATCAGGTAAAGCTCGGAATCCGGATTTCTTTTTTTCAGTTCCCGCAGAGTGTCCGCAGTGTAGCTGCGGCCCCTCCGTTTCAGCTCTATGTCGCTGACTTCAAAAATATTCCCTTCGCACGCAAGGCGGCACATTGCAAGCCTGTCCCTGCCGGGGGCAAGGTTGGGCGCGTGCTTGTGCGGAGGCTGATAAGTCGGAATCAGCAGTACCCTTTGCGCCCCGATCATCTTTGCAAACCGCTTTGCCAGATGCATATGCCCGTTGTGAATGGGGTTGAAGGTGCCGCCGAATACGGCAATTTTCTGCATATTTCCACCTTATGTCATATCATATTACTTTTTTGCCGCTTTGGGAAGAGTGATTTTCGGTTCTTTTTCGTTTCTGCGGTACAGTACAAACTTGGAACCGATGACCTGTACGACTTCCGAACCCGTCTCGGCGGCAATCCGTTCGGCGGTGTCCCTGACGGGGACGGGAGAGGTCTCCAGTACTTTCCCTTTCAGGATTTCCCGCGCGGTCAGAGCGTCGTCCGCCTGTTTGACGACATCCGGGCCGACGCCGGATTTTCCCACCATTAAAATCGTATCAATATCGTTCGCGAGGGAGCGGAGAAATGCGCGCTGTTTACTGGTTATCATCCGTTCTTTTCCTTCCTGTTCCGTAATTTTTCTGCGAACGCCCTGAGCGCCCGGCCGCGGTGGCTAATTTCATCCTTTTCCTCTGCGGTCAGCTGGGCGAAGGATTTTCCGTTGACAAGAAAAACCGGGTCGTAACCGAAGCCGCCCTCCCCTTCGGGAGCGAACGCAATGGTTCCCGCGCATTCGCCCTGTGCGGTGATCCGGGTTCCGTCCGGAAAAACACAGCAGATAGCGCTGACGAATTTTGCCGTACGCTTCTCCTGTGGAACCCCCTTAATCGCGTCCAGCAGCTTATGGATCCGGTCAAGATCGGTTGCGTCTTCCCCGGCGTACCGGGCCGAATACACGCCCGGCGCTCCGCCCAGAGCGTCCACCATCAGGCCGGAATCGTCCGCAACGGCGGGCAGCCCCGTTTCCCGGCAGGCAGAATCCGCTTTGAGAAACGCGTTTTCCGCAAAGGTGGTGCCCGTTTCCTCTACCTCCGGCAGATCGGGCGCCGAAACGGAGATATGGAGCGGCATCAAAATGCGTTCAAGCTCCTGAAGCTTCTTTTGATTATGGGTAGCCATGACAAATTTCATTCCTGATTCTCCCTTGCAAATAAAGCCTCGGCAAATTCGTCGGCGTCGAACGGCTGAAGGTCATCGACCTTCTCCCCTACCCCGATGAATTTGACCGGGATTCCCAGATTTTCGCGGATAGCGAGCACTACGCCGCCGCGCGCGGTGCCGTCCAGCTTGGTCAGCACGATGCCGGTGATTCCGGCCGCGTTCTGGAATTCACGCGCCTGGTTCACGGCGTTCTGGCCGGTAGTGGCGTCGAGCACCAGCAGCACCTCTTTGTCCGCGTCCGGCAGTTCCCGGTCGATTACGCGGCCGATTTTGGAAAGCTCGTCCATCAGGTTCTTTTTATTGTGAAGCCGGCCGGCCGTGTCGCAGATCACTACGTCCGCTCCTCTGGCCTTGGCGGCCGCAACCGCGTCGTATACCACGGAGGCGGGGTCGCTGCCCTCCGGCTGCTTCACCAGCTCGGCGCCGGAGCGCTGCGCCCAGACCTCCAGCTGCTCCACGGCAGCGGCACGGAAGGTATCCGCCGCGCCGAGAACGACGTTTTTCCCCTCGCCCTTTAACCGTGACGCAATTTTCCCGATGGTGGTCGTTTTGCCGACGCCGTTGACGCCGATGACCAGAATCACGGACGGTTTGGTGGAAATCTGCAGCTCTTCGCCGCCGCGAAGCATTTCCGCAACGGTTTCGCGCAGCATCCCGTAAATCGCTTCAGGATCGGTAACGCCCTTTTCCTTTACCTTTTTACGGAGCGTATCGCAAATATGCTCCGCGGTGGGCACGCCGACGTCGCCCATGACGAGCAGTTCTTCCAGCTCCTCAAAAAGCTCCTCGTCAATGGAGGTAAAGGAGCGGAGCATGGACTCCACGGAGGAGCTCATTTTATCCCTTGTCTTTTTTAATCCCTCTTTTATCTTTGAGAATAAGCCCATTTGATTGTCTCCTTCATCAATGTTGTTCCTTCATGCCAAGCTTGGCCTCAATTTCGGACACATGCAGCTCCAGCAGCTTGGAAATGCCCTCGTCCTGCATGGTGACGCCGTAAAGCACATCCGATTCCTCCATGCTGCCGCGGCGGTGCGTGATCACAATAAACTGGGTGTTTTTATTCATGCGGCGCAGATACGCGGCAAACCGGTCGACGTTCACGTCGTCCAGCGCGGCTTCGATTTCGTCGAGCACGCAGAACGGCGGCGGGTTGACCTTCATAATCGCAAAATACAGGGCAATCGCCACCAGCGCCTTTTCCCCGCCGGAGAGCGACTCCAGATGCGTGATGATTTTGCCCGGCGGCTGTACGGAGATATCGATGCCCGAATGTAAAATATCGTCCGGCGCGCTCAGCGCCAGCTCGGCGGTACCGCCCGCAAACAGCTCCCGGAACGTCTGCTTGAAATTTTCGTTGATCTGCCCGAAGCGTTCCACAAACAGGCCGCGCATCTGATGCGTCAGCTCGCCGATCAGCTTTTTGAGCTCGTCGCGGCTTTTTTCGACGTCTTCGATCTGGGCCTTCATAAACTCGTAGCGTTCGGAAACTTCCTTGTATTCCTCGACCGCGGCCACATTGACGGAGCCGAGCGCCTTAATCTTATTTTTCAGCTCGTTCAGGCGTTTCTGCGCCTGCGCCGGATTTTCTATTTTCGCGCCCGTTTCTTCGGCTTCCCGGCGTGTCAGTTCGTATTCTTCCCATAAGCGGCTGATTATTTCATCATACTCTTTCTGAAGGTTGGCCTTGCGTTCCTCCAGACGGGCAAGCTCATGGCCTATTTTTTCTTTTTCTGCCGATTTTTCATGCTCCTTCGCGCGCATTTCCGCGGAGAGGCGTTCATATTCCATCCGTTTGGCGTTCAGCTCTTCGATTTGCACGCCGCATTTTTTCGCAGTTTCCCGAAGGGCGGCGGCCTGCTCTTTCAGTTCCTCCACACGGACGGTCAGCGCGGCGCTGGCGGTTTGAACAGCATTGATCTCTTCGTTCAGCGCTTCCGTGCGGCCCTCGTGGTCCTGCTTCCTGCGTTCAATGTCCTCGATCCCCGCCAGCAGAGACTCGATGTCCTTCTGCGCCGAGAGACAGGCCATGCGGATTTCCTGCAGCTGCGCGGCCAGTTCGTCGCCGGCCTGGTTCAGCTCGGTCCGGCTGCCGCTGATCTGACTGAGCTCCGCCTGCAAAACGGCCTGCTTTTCCGAAATCTCCTTTGAGCGGGCCTGCGCGGCCTGCTGTGCTTCTCTTTGAAGGCTGAGCCTTGCGCCGGCCGTTTTGTTTTCCTCGTTCAAAGCGTCGCAGTCGCGGGAGGCGGTGGCCAGGTCGGCAAGCGCGCGCCTGTGCTCGGAATCGATTTTCACGCGCTCTTCCTGTGCGGAAGAAAGCTCCGCCTTGGCTGCGGCAAGCTCCGCTTCACAGGAAGAAACCTCTTCCGAAGCAGTTTTCAGCGCCGCGGCGGCGGCTTCCGCTTTCTTCTGGAGCTCGGCGGCTTCCGTCCGGATGCGCTCAATTTCCGACGCGCGGCTGAGCAGTCCGGAGTTTCTGGCGAGCGAACCGCCCGTGAGCGAACCGCCCGCGTTGACGACCTGCCCGTCCAGCGTAACAATGCGGAACCGGTAGTTGTAACGTTTGGCGATCGCGACGGCGCTGTCCAGGTCTTCCGCCACGGCAATGCGCCCCAAAAGGGAATTCAGTATCCCGTTATATTTCTCATCACAGCTGCACAGGCGGCCCGCGACGCCGACGAAGCCGGGGCAGTCGTCAAGGCCGTTTTCCTGCAGAACATTTCCCCGGATCGTGGTAAGGGGAAGAAAGGTCGCCCGACCGGAATCGCGCTGTTTAAGCAAACGAATCGCGTTTTTCGCGTCCTGTTCATTGCCGACGACAATGTTCTGCATGGCCGCGCCCAACGCCGTTTCAATGGCGACGGCGTATTGGGAAGGCACTTTGATCAGCCGGGAAACCGGCCCGTGGATTCCGCTGACGGTTCCCCGTCCGGCTTCCTTCATCACAATTTTGACACTGTGGGAGAAGCCCTCCAGATTGCGCTCCAGCTCTTCCAGAAGGTGTGCCTTGCGCGCGTGCTCCTGTGCGTCCAGACGGAGCATTTCGCTCTGCTGCTTCACCGTTTCCATCCGCTGGCGGCGCGTGTTCAGCCGCAGCTCGTAGCCCTTCGCCGTGTTGGTCAGCGTGCCGATCCGTTCGTCGGTATCGGAAAGCATTTTCGCGTAATCGCCGGACTCTTTCCGGAGCTGCTCCATCTGCGCATTTTTGGAGCGGACGGTCTGGGCAATATCGGTAAGCCGAAGCTGTATTTCGGTGATGGAGGAAACCGCCGTCATCTCCGCGACCTTTGCTTCCGTCGCCTGATTGGCGCATTCCGCAATTTCCCGCGTGTATCCGTCGATTTTCCCGGTGGTTTCGCTCATGCTCCGGCGGAGTTCTTCCAATTGTTCGGTATAGGCTTGAGTCAGTTGATTCTTCTCGTTTATGTACTCTGTTTTCTGCTGAATCTGAGCCTTTTTCTGCTCGATTTCCTTTTCCATATCCTGACTGGAAACGGCGCTCTGCTCGATTTCCTTTCGGATACGCCCGATATTTTCCTCGTTGTGCTGAATATCGTTTTGCAGGACCGACGCTTCGCCGTCTTTTTTGACGGCGTTTTCCTCCTGCCTGGCCGCTTCCTGGCGGATTTCATCCACCTTTGCGGTACAGGCGCCGGCTTCCCTGAAATTCTGCTCGATTTTTTCGTCTATTTCCTGAAGCTCCCGCTTCACCGTTTCATGCTGGTCACGGGCAATCAGAATTTTATCGTCGTGCTCGCGCAGGACCCGGCCCGATTTTTCCAGCGTATTGAGCCAGAGCCCGATTTCCAGCGTACGCTTTTCAGCGGCAAAGGCAAGGTACTGCTGCGCCTTTTCGGATTGCTCCTTTAACGGGCCGACCCTGTCCTGCAGCTCCGTCAGAATATCCCTCAGGCGGAGGAGGTTGTCCTCGGCCTGATTCAGCCTGCGCTCGGATTCCTCCTTGCGGTAACGGAAGCGGGAAATTCCCGCGGCTTCTTCAAAAATCTCGCGGCGATCCTCCGAACGGGCGGCCACGATACTGTCGATCTTGCCCTGTCCGATAATGGAGTATCCGTCGCGGCCAAGGCCGGTGTCCATAAAAAGCTCGTTGATATCCTTCAGCCGCACCGCGGCCTTATTAATTAAATATTCGCTGTCCCCGGAGCGGTAATACCGGCGGGTGACCGCCACGTTGTCGGCGTCAAACGGAAGCTGGCGAAGGGCATTGTCAATGTTCAGGGTCACCTCGGCAAACCCCTGTGCCTTGCGCACGGGAGTGCCGCTGAAAATAACGTCCTCCATTTTCGTGCAGCGGAGCACCCGGGTGGACTGTTCGCCCAGAACCCAGCGGACAGCGTCGCTGATATTGCTTTTTCCGCTTCCGTTCGGGCCCACGACCGCCGTGATGCCATGGTCGAAGCTGAGAGTTGTCTTATCAGGAAATGTCTTGAACCCCTGAATTTCCAGTGACTTCAACAGCATATTCTCACCTCAATTATTCTATCGTAAAGCAATTTTCCTCCACGCCCGAGTCCTGTACGATTTTTGCACAGTAACCCAGCTGCGCAAGAGCGGCCAAATTGCACTTTTTCTGCCCCGCAGCCTTTGATACCGTTTTCGGGTTCACCTTAATCATAATACTGTCTTTTAACTGCGGATTTTGCCGTAAGTACGCGGAAATTCGGCGAAGCAGGCGCTCGCTTTCGCAAAGCTCCCGAAAAGCCGGATGCCACGGGCCGGCAAGCATGTCCCGCTCCAGCTCCGGAGAGCTGTGCAGTCCCAGCCGGATGACCCTGATGCCCTGATCCTCGAAGAAATCCAACAGTCCGGCGCAGAGCTGCACGGTTTCTTCCAGATTCAGCGTTTGGTACTCTCCGCTGAGATATCGGTCGCCCAGTTCCGTCCCCCGCATAATGACGGTCGGATAAATCCGCATATTTTCCGGGTGGAGTGCGGCCAGCTTTTTCGCGGTCAGCACGCTGCCTTCAGCGGTATCGCCGTAAAGCCCGGTCATCATCTGCAGCCCAAGCGTAAAGCCGTGGGATTTTATCAGTTCCGCCGCCGCCGCGACCTGTTCCGCGGTATGTCCTCGCCGGTTCAGCCGAAGGACGCGGTCGTCCATGCTCTGTGCTCCAAGCTCAATCGAGGTAACGCCGTATTTTTTCAGCAGCTTCAAAATCTCTTCGTCAATACAGTCCGGCCTTGTGGAAATGCGGATTCCCGCAAAGGTGCCGTCTTTTACAAAAGGCTTCGCCGCTTCCAGAAGGGAAACCATATAGCCCGGCTCAATCGCGGTAAAGCTGCCGCCGAAAAAGGCAATCTCGGCATTTTTCGTATTCCCTCTCAGGCTGTTTTTCGCGATTTCGGCCGCGTTTTGCACCTCCTGCGGAGAAGGCTGCGCCAGCCGTCCGGTAATAGCGCGCTGGTTGCAGAAGCTGCACTGGTGCGGGCAGCCGTTGTGGGGCACGAAAATCGCTACGTTGGCGTGTTTCAATAACCCATCAGCTCCATTGCTTCGCGGGCAGCCTGCTGCTCGGCCTCTTTTTTGCTGCGCCCGCCGCCCTTGCCGATCACGTTGCTGTTCAGGTGGACCTCCACGGTAAAATGCTTGTCGTGGTCTGGTCCGCTTTCGCCCGTCAGCACATATTCCAGATGTTCCTCCGGATTCTGCTGGATGATCTCCTGCAAGGCGGTCTTATAATCCTTGAAGGCTTTCGGCCTTGCCGTCTGCAGCAGGGGCAGGACAAAGCGAAGGATAAACTTGCGGGCCTCCTCCATGCCGCCGTCCAGATAGATCGCGGCAATAATGGACTCGAACGCGTCGGCCAGGATGGAGGAACGCGTGCGGCCCCCTGAATTCTGTTCCCCATGGCTTAACAGCAGGAACTTCCCGACCTCCAGCTGGGTGGAAAATCCGCAGCAGGCCTTTTCACAGACCAGCGCGGCCCGCTTCTTCGTAAGATCGCCTTCCGGCAGGTCGGGGAATTGCTTAAACAGATAATCCGCCACCACCAACCCCAGGATCGAGTCCCCGAGGAACTCCAGCCGCTCGTTGCTGCCGCCCGGCACCCGGGTTTCGTTGGCATAGGACGAATGGGTCAGCGCCGTTTTCAGATACTGCTTATTTTTAAAATGATACTCCAGTTTGTCTTCCAGTTCTTTCATAAACTCACGCTCCGTTAAAACGAATCTTACCTTATTCCGCTGCATCTTCACCGCCGGATTCTTTAGCGGTATTCTTTTTATAGCTCTCGATCGAGTTTGCAATTTCGTCGACAACGCCGCCGGAAACATAGGACTTAAGCAAGCGGAGCGCGTTATAGAAGGTTTTTGCCTTTGCGCTGCCGTGCGCCTTGAACACCGGCTTGGCGCAGCCCATAAGCGGAGCGCCGCCGTATTCGTTGTAATCCATCGTCTTTCGGAGCGTTTTGATATCTTTTAAAACAATCGCCGCCGCAAGCTTGTTCAGAGAATTTTTCGTGAAGATCTCCTTTAGCTTACCCATCAGCAGGATGGCTACACCCTCATATGTTTTTAAAATCGAATTTCCGGTAAAGCCGTCCGCAACAATCACGTCACCGGCATCCAGCGGGATATCGCGCGCTTCAACATTGCCGACAAAGTTCAGACCGGAACTTTTCAGCATGGCAAACGCTTCGTGCTGAAGGTCGCCGCCCTTATGGTCCTCCGTGCCGATGTTGGCGAGAGCGACCCGCGGATGATCGATATTCATGACCTTCTGCATGTAAACGGAGCCCATCACGCCGAACTGGCGGAGCATGTCCGCCTTGCAGTCCACGTTCGCGCCGGAGTCGATCAGCATAAAGCAGCCTTCCCGTTTCGGCATGACCGGCGCAAAGGCGACACGCTTGATTCCCTTGATCCTTTTGACGATCAGGGTCGCGCCGACTACCAATGCTCCGCTGTTGCCTGCGGAAATACAGGCGTCGCCTTCCCCCGCGGCCAGACGGCGCAGGGCTTCCGCCATCGAGGAATTGGATTTCGATTTCATGATTTCCCCGGCGTGCTCTTCCATAGTAATCACGTCCGGCACATCAATGATCTGCATGCGGTTCAGGGAAATCTCATTCTCCTTCGCCACCCGGCGGATTTCCTCCTCCCGCCCGGTCAGCAGAATATCGACGTCCAGCTCCGCGACGGCCTGTGCGCAGCCTTTCAGAATTTCGAGGGGGGCGTTATCGCCTCCAAATGCATCAACGATTATTTTCATTTGAAACACCTCTGTTTTTGACATTCATTCCAATTGATTTTCCGCCATGATTTTTTCCAATTCCTGCAGGGAACGGGCTGAAAAGGCGGCATATCGCTCTCTTTTGTCGCGGATGTGCGGCTCGAGCGGCGGGATCACACCGAAATTGGCCCCCATGGGCTGGAAATCGGCTTCACTGCCGTACGCCACATAGCGGCTCAGCGCGCCGATCATAGTCGTGTCCGGCAGAATCAGCGTATCCTGCCCGTTCAGGCGGCGCACGGCGTTGATTCCCGCCATGATGCCGGAGGAAGCGGATTCCATGTATCCCTCCACGCCGGTAATCTGACCGGCGAAAAAGAGACTGGGCCGTTCGCGCAGGCTGTAGTCGGTGGAAAGCACCCTGGGCGAATTCAGGAAGGTATTGCGGTGCATGACGCCGTAGCGGAAATATTCGGCATTTTCAAGGCCCGGGATCATCCCGAACACGCGCTTCTGTTCCCCGAACTTCAGATTGGTCTGAAAGCCCACCAGATTGTACAGCGTTCCCTGACTGTCCTCCCGCCTCAGCTGTACGACCGCCCATGGGCGGTGGCCCGTGTGCGGGTCGCGCAGGCCGACCGGCTTGAGCGGGCCGAAACGCAGGGTGTCCGCCCCGCGCTGCGCCATTACCTCCACCGGCATACAGCCCTCGTACACCTTCGGGTCTGCGACGTCGAAATCGTGCACGGGCGCGCGCTCGGCGGAAACCAGAGCGGCGTAAAAGCGCTCGTATTCCTCTTTGTCCATCGGACAGTTCAGGTATGCGTCGTCCCCGCCCTTGTCGTATCGGGACGCGGCAAAGATTCTGTCCCTGTTCAGGCTTTCCGCAGATACAATCGGCGCGGCGGCGTCAAAGAAGCTGAGGCTTCCGCCGCAGAGGGCGGCGATTTCCGCGGCGAGTGCATCTGCGGTAAGGGGGCCTGTCGCGATCACGGTGATTCCGTCCTGCGGTATTTCCGTGATTTCCTCACGGTGGATATGAATCAACGGGTGAGCGGATATTTTTTGCGTGACGGCCTGTGAGAACCGGTCCCGGTCAACCGCAAGCGCGCCGCCCGCCGGTACCCGGCAGCCGTCCGCGCACTGCATCAGCAGGGAATGAAGCCGCCTCATTTCCTCTTTCAAAAGTCCGGCGGCGCTTTCCACGCGCTCCGCTTTCAGGGAGTTGGAACAGATCAGCTCGGCAAAATCCGGATTGTGGTGCGCCGGGGAATACCGGGACGGCTTCATTTCGTAAAGCTCGACCTCGATTCCCGTCCGGGCGATCTGCCACGCGGCCTCACAGCCGGCCAGACCCGCGCCGATGACTCTGATACTCATTCTTCCTCCGTTTTCTCGTAGCCGCAGTCAGGCGTAATGCAGTAGTATTTCGGATGCTTCCCCTTCTTTTTCAGCAGGGTCTTGCCGCAGCGCGGGCATTTTTCCGTACTCGGTTCGTCCCATGAGATGAAGTCGCACTTGGGGTACTCGGAGCATCCGTAAAAAATCCGGCCCTTTTTGGATTTTTTCACAATGACCTTGCCGCCGCACTTGGGGCATTCCGCTCCGGTTTCCTGTACCAGCTTCTTGATATTCTTGCACTCCGGATATCCCGGACAGGCGATGAATTTACCGTAGCGGCCGGTCTTAATGACCATTCTGCGGCCGCATTTTTCACAGATAATATCGGTTTCGTCCTCTTTAAGCTGTATCTTTACGCCCTGCATATCCTCTTTGGCCTGCTTGAGCGTCTTGTCGAAATCCCCGTAAAAATCATGGAGCGTCTGAATCCAGTCGGTCTTTCCGCTCTGGACGCTGTCCAGATCGTTTTCCACCTGCGCGGTAAATTTGATATTGACGATTTTCGGGAACTTCTCCCGCATCAGCTTGGTCGCTACCTCTCCCAGTTCCGTCGGTTTCAGGGCTTTGGCCTCGCGCGCCACATATTCGCGGCCCGTAATCGTCGATATGGTCGCGGCATAGGTGGACGGACGTCCGATTCCGTTTTCCTCCAGCGCCTTGATGAGGGAAGCCTCCGTATAGCGCGGGGGCGGCTGTGTAAAATGCTGGTTGCCCGCGATTTCTTTCAGCTTGAGCAGCATATCCTTTTCCAGCACCGGCAGAGATCCTTCCCGTTCCGCTTCCTCATCCCTGCCCTCTTCGTAGAGCACGGTAAAGCCGTCAAAGGTGACGGTGTAGCCGGAGGCCTTGAAAATATAGTCCTTTGCCTGAATATCGGCCTGCGTGGTACTCTGCAGGCAGTTGGCCATCTGGCAGGCGATGAAACGTTCCCAGATCAGCTTATACAGCTTATACTGGTCGCTCGTCAGGCTGTCCTTCACCTTGTCCGGAGAAAGCCCGGGCATGGACGGACGGATGGCCTCGTGACCGTCCTGCGCGCCGGCTTTTGTCTTAAAATGGCGCGGCGTGTCGGGCAGATATTTTTTGCCCCAGCGCTCCAGAATATAGTCGCCCGCATCCTTGATCGCGTCTTCGGAGATACGGAGCGAATCCGTTCTCATGTAAGTAATCAGGCCGACGGCGCCCATTTCGTTGATTTCAATACCTTCATACAGCTCCTGCGCGGCCTTCATGGTACGGCGGGCCTGAAAGCCCAGCCTGCGGGAAGCCTCCTGCTGAAGAGTAGAGGTAATAAACGGCGGCGCGGGCGATTTTTTACGTGTGCCTTTTTTCAGCTTGACAATGCGGTATTCCGCGTTTTCCAGCTCCGCAAGAATCTTGTCGGTCTGTTCCTTATCTGAAATTTTGATCTTTCCATTGATATCGCCGTAAAAGGTTGCGCCAAAGACCCGGCGGGCACCGTGCGGGACGAATTTCGCGTCGATCGTCCAGTATTCTTCGGGTACGAAAGCGCGGATTTCCTCCTCGCGGTCCACGATAATGCGCACCGCAACGGACTGCACGCGCCCGGCGGAAAGGCCCCTGCGGATTTTCTGCGACAGGAACGGGCTCAGCTTATAGCCCACAAGGCGGTCCAGGATACGGCGGGCCTGCTGTGCGTTGACTAGGTCGATATCGATACTGCGGGGGTTCTCCATTCCTTTGGTAACGCCCGTTTTCGTAATTTCATTAAAGGTGATACGGTTGTCCTTTTCGGTATCAAGACCAAGGATGTACGCCAGATGCCAGGATATCGCCTCTCCTTCGCGGTCGGGGTCGGTCGCGAGCAGAACGCCTTCGCTTTTTTCGGCTTTGTCCTTCAGCTCCTGAACCAGCTTCTCCTTTCCCTTGATAATTTCATACTTCGGTTTAAAATCGTTTTTTACGTCAACGCTCAAACGGTTTTCCGATAAATCGCGCACATGTCCCATGGACGCAATCACGTCGTAACCCGAGCCTAAAAATTTCTTAATTGTCTTGGCCTTGGCCGGTGATTCAACGATCACTAGCTTTGACATGAAAACCACCTCATCTGTCCTGTTTTTATTTTCTTTTTGTTTGCTGGAATTTGGAATTTATTCAATATTATAACGTTTTACCATAAAATATTAAACATTTTTAAAATTTGCCGAGCATTCGGCAATTTTTAACAACATTTAGACCGGCAGGCTGTAGCGGCGCCCGGAATGGGAACGGATCTTTTCGGCAAGCTCCAGTTCCGTCACCGCGGTCAGAAGGCGCGGAGCGGAAATACCCGTCAGGCGCTCCAGTTCGGAAAGATGCTTCGGCGAGTCCGTCAGGCTGGAATACAAAAGCACGGCGTCCTCTGAAAATTCTTTTTCATCCAACGGCCCCGCCTCCGGGCGTACCGGCTCCGGTTCCGGAGAAAAAATCACATTCGTTTCCTCATCCCTGAAATCGATCTGGCCGGGGAAACGGTAAAGGTACTCTTCCAGAATCTCGCCCGCGTTGGACACGGGCTTCGCCCCACTTTTAATCAGCCCGTTCACCCCCTGGGAAACAGGGCTGTAAATCCCGGCAGGCACGGCGAAAACGTCCCTTCCCTGTTCCAGCGCGTACTGCGCGGTAATCAGCGAGCCGCTTTTTCCGGCGGCCTCCACCACAAGGGTTCCCAGCGTCAGTCCGGAAATAATGCGGTTGCGGATCGAAAAATTGGAATTGACGGCCTGCGTGTTCGGGGGATACTCCGAAATAACCGCGCCGGAAAGCGCGATGGCCTCGCGCAGAGACGCGTTTCCCATCAGGTAATTATAGTCGATGCCGCAGCCAAGGACGCAGACGGTTTTCCCGCCGGCCTGCAAAGCGCCCTTGTGGGCCGCCGTATCAATGCCCAGAGCGCCGCCGCTGACAACGACCGCTCCCTGTTTGGCAAGCTCAAAAGCGAAGCTGCGCGCGGTCGCGACGCCGGTCGCGGTCGCTTTGCGGGTGCCCACAATGGCGATGCTGGGAACCGCAGAGAAATCCGGCAGGGTCCCCTTGACATACAGCGCACAGGGCGCGTTATGAATCTCACCGAGCGGTTCGGGGTAACCGGCGCATCCGGGCGTAAGAACCTGCTGCCCGATTTTCTCACAGTACTCCAGCAGGGCTTCGGCGTCCCGAACGGAGTACGAGGAAAGCTTTCCCAGCTCGCTCTGCGTAAAGTAACCCTCGAGCAGCCAGCTTTCCATGCCCGCATCATAAAAGTCGTTCAGAGAACGGTAACCCGAAAGAATACGGTTCTGCTTGGAGCTGCCCGCGCCAAGCGCGTGCTGCAGCCACACCCAGTATGCCCTTTGGTCAACAGACATTCTTAAACGCCTCCCGATTTTTCGCGCATCATTTCCCACATCAGAATCGCGGCGGAAGCCGACGCGTTGAGAGATTCCGCTCTGCCCAGCATGGGGATGGTCACCGACCCCGAACAGGCGGCGATCGCCGCGGCAGTAAGTCCGTTTCCTTCATTGCCCACGAAAAGCACCGTCGGCTTTCGGAAACCGACCTCCGTCACCTTCTGAGCGGAGGAGTCCGGAACCGCGGCGAGGGTAACGAACCCGCGGCTGTTCAGAAAACCGATAGCGGAAGCAAGCTCGGCCCGCACATAGAACGGAAGGCGGAAAACCGCGCCCATACTGGCGCGCAGTACCTTCGGCGAATAGACGTCGCAGCAGCTGCCGCCCAAAAGGACGCCGCCGACTCCCAGCGCCTCCGCCGTACGGAGCACTGCGCCCAGGTTGGCCGGGTCCTGGATATTCTCAAGCCCCAGGTAATGCAGCCCCGGCTCCATTGCCTCCAGTTCCTCCGTCCCGGCGCGCATTCTGCAGACGCAAAAAACGCCCTGCGGGGACTTTGTGTCCGACAAAAGCGCCGCGACATGCGGCTCCACCAGATAGGTTTCTTCCGCCGCCGGTTGAATTTCACTGAGATAGTCCGCGTATTTTTCGCCCGCCTGCGCCGTGTAAAACAGAGTCCTGATGCCGACCCCGCTCTGCGCCGCGTCGCGGCAGAGCCGCGCGCCCTCAACCAGAAAAAGGCCCTGTTCCCTGCGGAACCCGGCGGCAGAGGAAAGGCGTGCGGCGTGCTTGATGATTTCATTTTGACGGCTTGTAATCAGATCCGGCATGTTTTCTCTCCATATAAAATTTGCGCCCGGTTTTTTTCCGGGCGCAATTACAGCTTTTTAAAGCGCTGCCTTTGCTTTTTCAATCAAGCTCTTAAATGCGGCTTCGTCGGCAACAGCGATTTCTGCAAGCATTTTACGGTTCAGCGTAATCCCCGCTTTTTTCAGCCCGTTCATAAACACGGAATAACTGACGTCGTTCGCGCGGCATGCGGCGGAAATACGGGTAATCCACAGGCGGCGGAAATCTCTCTTTCTTGCTTTACGTCCGATAAATGCGTAGTTACCGGATTTCATGACGGCCTGTTTGGCCATTTTAAAATGTCTGCTCTTGGAACCCCAGTAGCCCTTCGCAAGTTTCAAAGTCTTTTTTCTTCTCTTGCGTGTCATCAACGCACCTTTTACACGTGCCATTCTATTACCTCCATTGAAATGGTTATTTTAATCAACAGGACTAACTCTTATTTGTAAGGAATTAATCTCTTTACCTGGGCCACATTTGTCTTGTCGGCAATCGTGGTCTTTCTGAGGCCTCTCTTGCGCTTGGTGGTCTTTTTGTTCAGGATATGGGATTTATTGGCATGACCGCGGATTACTTTTCCGTTCTTGGAAAGCTTGAAGCGCTTTTTTGCGCCGGTATGTGTCTTAATTTTAGGCATAGTATTGTCCTCCTTATGATGATTACTTAGCGGGTTTGGATGCAAGGAACATGAGCATATTACGTCCCTCTAACTTTGCCGGTTTTTCCACATTGGCGATTTCGCTGAGTGCCTCAGCAAAATTCCGCATAATGCTGTAACCCTGCTCCGGATGTCCCATTTCCCGTCCGCGGAAGCGGATGGAAGCCTTGACCTTGTCGCCATCCTTTAAGAAGCGGGTTGCGTGACCGACTTTTGTGTTAAAGTCGTGAGTGTCAATGTTTAAAGACAAACGGATTTCCTTGATGTCGACAATGCGCTGATTTTTCTTTGCTTCCTTGTCGCGCTTTGCCTGCTCAAATCTGAATTTGCCGTAATCAATGATCTTACACACCGGGGGCGTTGCCTGCGGCGCAATTTTGACAAGATCAAGATTCTGTTCAAACGCTTTTTCCAAAGCCTGGGCCGAACTCATAATGCCAAGCTGAGAACCGTCCGAACCGACGACACGCACTTCCCTGTCACGAATTTCCTCATTAATCTGCAGTTCCTTGTTGCTAATTGTTAAGCACCTCCAAAACACGTTATCAGTTTCAATAAAAAGCGCGGGCAGAATATCCGCCCGCACAACAATACACAAAACAACAGCTTTCAAAAGCCGTTTTCCGTATTGACCCATGGCGGACGAAACCCCACAGGTGTGGGCACAAGATGCCCCGCTTTGTTTTACTGAATTATTTTACCAGTGATTTTTTCATTTGTCAAGCGTTAATTGGAGATTTCACAATTCAGGCTAAAGGAATAAAGCAGGCACCCGGCAACCTTTTTCCCCGTACACTGTTCCATTGCCAGACGGTAAAGCGCAAGCTGCGCACGATAGCGTTCCCACAGCTCCGAGGGATGATTCGTCCGATCGGTTTTATAGTCCACGATCACCAGCTTGCCGTTTTCCTCAAACGCACAGTCGACCACGCCCTGCAGGACCACTGGCTGGCCCTTCAGTTCGTCCGGCAGCCCCGGACGAACGTCGCCCGCGGTAATTTCCACGGTAAAGCGATATTCCCGCAGGACATTGTCCGAAGCGAAAATCCTTTTAGCAAGCGCGCTTTGAAAGAAAATCCGCACGTGGGCGAGATCGACCGCGTTCCCCTGCTCGGCCGTCAGGAAGCCCTGAGCGACAAGGCGCTCCAGCTCGCTTTCGGGGGCTTCGCATGCTTTTTCGTAATCCGCGAACTGCATATAGGTATGCAGCGCCGTCCCGCGCTCGGCGGGAGTCAGCCCCGTTTTGCCTAAAAACGCGGGGCGGGACACGGCGGCATACTGCGCGGAAAATTCACGCGCGGCAAGGTCGGAGGCCGCCACCTTGGCCTGTATCCCTTTTAAAGCAGCGTACGGATAGACATAGTCCATTGCCGCGGAGATTTCTTCCTCCAGCGCCCGGTCCGGCTGCGCCGGCAAAACCTCCTCCGGCTGCCGTACGGCAGCATCTTCTTTCGGCGGATAGATCAAATTCACAGCCCACGGCTCTTCCGAGCCGACGGTGATTCCCGGCAGGGCGCAGGCAAGGTCGCGCAGGCGCGTACCGTCCGGGTGGCGCAGGGCGCATAGCAGCAGCCAGTCGGAAATGCTGGAAACGCTGCGCACCACATAGGGCTGAATCCTGTTTTCCTCCGTCAGCCGGGCGGCGAGCTTTCCGAGCGTCTTTCCCGCGTCTTTGACCGTCGTGACCATGATGAGCTTTTCCTTCGCCCTCGTCATGGCGACGTACAGCACTCGCAGCTCCTCGCTCATTTCATTGCGGTCCAGCTCCAGCGCGACCGCTTCGCGCGGCATGGTCGTGTAGCGGCAGAGACCGGCGTCATCCCTGAGCTTTACCCCAAGGCCGAGCGACGGGTGCAAAAGCACGTCCCCCCGCTCCTTATTGAAGCGCCGGGAGCACCCGGCAAGAATGCAGACCGGGAACTCCAGCCCCTTACTGCGGTGGATACTCATGATTTTCACAACATTGGCCGCCTCGCTGATAGTGGAGGCGGGCGCAAGGTCGGCGCTGCTTTTTTGAAGCCTGTCGATAAACCGGATAAAACCGGAAAGCCCGTTATAGCCGGAGGCTTCATATTTTTTCGCGTATTCAAGCAGCAGGCGGAGGTTCGCAAGCCGCAGCTCCCCGTTGGGCATTGCCTGAACCAGATTCAGATAGCCCGTTTTGTCATAGACCGCCTGAATCAGCCGATCCGACGGCATGGTAGCCGCCAGCGTGCGGTAGGCGTCCATATCGCGCAGAAAATCCACCGCGCGCGGATTGCCGCCTTGAGCGGCGGAAACGAGCGCGGGATACAGCGGAGCGCTGCGCGACGGGATGCGGATATCGGCCATATCGTCCGCCGTAAAGCCGTAAATGGGACTCATCAGTACCGAAAGCAGCGGAATATCCTGCATCGGGTTATCGATCACGCGCAGAAGCGAAACCGCCACCCCCACTTCCGCCGCCGCGAAGAAGCCGCCCGCCGTGTCGGCCCATGCCGGAATCCCAAGCGCGGACAGCTCCCGCGCGTATTCGTGCGCGTACCGGTTTGCGCTGCGCAGCAAAATGCAGATATCCCGGTAGACGACGGGCCGCTGTCGGCCATGGTCCGTCACGGCGGTGCCGTCCCCGGTCATCCGATAGATCAGCTCCGCGATATGGCGGCTTTCCGCCGCGATCATTTCCTCGTCGTCCTCGGACGCCGAAAGGTCGATAATGTCCAGCTGCGCCGCGGGTTCGCCGCAGGGCGGGTAATCCGCCCCGGCGGCAAGCTCCTCCGCTTTCGTGTAATCCAGCTCGCCCGTCTGCTCGCTCATCAGCTGGCGGAACACGAAATTCACCGTTTCGGTCACCCCGCGGCGGCTGCGGAAATTTTTGTCCAGCACCACACAGGCAGGATATGCATCCTTTGTTCTGTCGTAATCGGGGTACTGCGCGCGGCGGCGCAGAAAAATCTGAGGCATCGCCTGACGGAAACGGTAAATGCTCTGTTTGACGTCGCCTACCATAAACAGGTTGCTTTCCTTCTGCGAAACCGCGCGGAAAATCATATCCTGCGCTTCGTTGGTGTCCTGATATTCGTCGACCATCACCTCGTCAAACCGGGCGGATATTTCCAAAGCTTCCTCCGTCGGTGCAAAGCCGCCGTCCGTTTCCCGAACAAGCAGCTTTAAGGCGTAATGCTCCAGGTCGCTGAAATCCGCCGCGCGGCGTTCCCGTTTCAGCCGGTCCAGCTCTTCGCCGAACTTTTCCGTGACCTCGAACAGCTTCTTTACCAGCGGGGCGATGCGGGCGATCTCTTCCCCGCATTCCCGCTCGTCGGCGCCGAACAGCTCCGCCAGCTTTTTGACGGTTTCCTGCACTTCCTTTCGGCTTGCCGAAAGCTTGTTTTTCAGCGGGTCGTCGCCGTAGCCCCGCAAAGGCTTCAGCCTTTGAAAACCAAAATTAGCGCACCGGAAAGAAACGGCGTCCCAGCCGCCCGCGTCCGCCGCGTCTTTCAGCGCCAGAAGCCCAGCCAGATCGGAGTGAAAGCCGTCGCCATACGCGCCGGCAATTTTTTCGTCCTCCTGCATCAGCACGAGGGAATTGCGCGTCAGGGAAATACAGTAGTCCACCGCGTCCGCGGCGTACTTTAAAACAGTCCGTCCCCACACGGTCCGGGAAACGGAAATCTCCCCCTCATACATGGCGGCCTTTTCCCGCAGCCAGCGGCTCGGAAACGGATGAGACCGGACAAAATCGTAAAGGGTATTGACGGTCTTGATCATGCGCGCGTCGTCCCGTCCGGAGGAAAACGCATCGACAAGAGCATAAAAATCCGGGTCGTTCTGTGCGTAAAACGCTTCCAGAACGGCGGAAACCGCGTCGCCGCGCAGCAGCTTCATCTCACTGTCGTCCAGGATGCGGAATTCCGGGGAAATCCCCAGCTTATAAAAGTTTTCCCGGATCAGTTCGCTGCAAAAGCTGTGGATGGTGCTGATGTGCGCACGGGTCAACAGAATCTGCTGGCGCTGAAGCCGCACGTTCATAGGGTCGGCTTCCAGCAGTTTTACGATTTCCGCCGCGATACGGCCGCTCATTTCCGCCGCCGCGGCCTTGGTGAAGGTAACGACGAGCAGCCGGTCGGCGTCGGTGGGATTTTGCGGGTCGGTCATGCGCTCAATCACGCGCTGCACCAGAACCGCCGTTTTCCCGGAGCCCGCCGCGGCGGATACCAGCAGCGTGCCGCCCCGCGCCTCAATCGCGTCCTGCTGACTTTTCGTCCATGTGCGTGCGCTCATTGCTCATTCCCTCCCTTTGCCTGCGTAAGCTCTTTAATGACTTCGTCCCTGTCCCACTGCTGCATTTCGCGTGTGGGGTCGTCCCTTTCATGGCCGCAGACGGACGAGTAGGGACACCACGCGCAGGCGTCGTAGGTACCGGAAAGCGGCACCGCCGAAACGTCGCCGCCGTGAAGCTCCCGGGCCATCGCGCCGACCAGCTCCTTAATGTGTTTCATCACATCGGTCAGTTCTCCCGGAGAAACCACGTGGTCGCGTTTGCCCGGCACGCCGTCTTTGAGCGCGACCGGGATATAATTTCCCTGCCCGCCGTGCTCCATGGCCGCGATGATTTCGGCGTCGTCCAGCACGAGCCCGTCCATCCGCAGCTTTTTCGCCGCCTCCTGCCCGATCTTTTCGGCTTCCGTATTGCGGGAAGCGGAAACGGCGGGGCGGGTTGCGGGCATATACAGCACGCCGGCGGGCCGGACTTCCCCGTAGCGGTCCCCGCCGTTCTCCATCAGCGCCGCCAGATAGATCAGCATCTGCATGTTGACCCCGTAGAGGATATCCGATAATTTGAATTCCTTATGGCCGGTCTTATAGTCGATCACGCGTACATAGCCGACCCCTTCCCGGTCGAAAAGATCGACCCGGTCGATTTTGCCGTCGATTTCCACCTGTCCCCCGTCCGGCAGCGGGATACGCAGGGGGGGGATCCCGTCTTTTCCGATGGAAAGCTCGAAGTCGACGGGCTTAAATTCGCTCTGGGCAAGCTCCTGCGCGATATGGGACGCGATCACCTGCGCCGAATCGGCCAGACGCAGAAACAGGTATACAAAACGCGGCGACTTATTCTGAACGCCGCTCATTTTGGTATCGACGTACACATTTAAGAGACGGAGGATTTCTGCTTTGAGCTCCTCCGGGCTCATGCGGAGGATGGCTTCGCTGCCGGTGTCGCGGAACAGCTTCTCCAGCAAAAAATGCATCAGGCTACCGTACTCCAGCGCGTCCAGCTCCGCCGCCCGGCGCTCCTTTGCGTTCAGGCCGAAACGGCAAAAGTATTGGAAACGGCACAGATAAAATTTTTCGATCTGCGTTGCGGAAACATGCAGATTTTCTCCGAACAGCGCCTTCGCTTTTTCGGGGGAAGCGAAAACGGCGGGCCGGTTCTGCGCGGCGCGGTCGATTGCGGACAGGCGATGTTCACACCCGCGCTTTCCGAACAGGTCTTTCAGCGTGGCGGACAGCACGGTATTGTGCTTCCACTGCTGCGCCATCAGCTCAAAGGCAGGCTCCTTCGCGTTCGTGAAATAGGTCTGCGGCAGAAGAAGCTCGTTGATGACCGCCGTATTTTTTAAAATGAAGCATACTTCGCCAGGGATGGAGGAAGGCGTGTTCGCTTCCCCCGCCGGGCCGGTAAGCGGATACGTTATGTACAGCCTTTCGGAGGCGGCGCTCATTACCGCGTAGGCAAGAAAGCGCTCCTGCACCGCGGTGCCCTCAAGAGTGTCGTTCAAGGGAAGCCCCAGACGGATGAGCTCCCGCCGCTCGCTGTCACTGAAAACGCAGTCGCCGCAGGGCGATAAAGGAAATTCGCCCTGCACGGTCCCCATCAGGAAAACCACCTTCGGCGCACCGGTTCTGGTTCGGTCGGCGGCGCCGACGGTCACTTCGTCCAGCCCCTGTGGGATGCTTGCCATACGGTTCGCCAGAATGACCAGACGCAGAAGCTCCGCGTAGCGCGCGGAGGTGACGGGATTCTTTTGCAGCACCAGCGCCGTCTGGTCCAGAATCTCCATCAGAAGGTCCCAGAGCCGCAGCTGGCGGTCGGCAAGCTCCGGCTCCCCGCAGTCGGAGAGATGCTGCGCGAGGTTTTTCAGATGCCCGGCGGCGCCGACGTCCTGAAGCAGCTCGTACACCGCCGCGGCCATCCCCTCCCCGTCGGTATCGCGGAGTCTGGACGCGAACCGAAGCAGCGGCGTCATCACCGCTTTCCGGCTTTCATTGATCTCCGTGAGCTTTTTCAGATCGCCGTCTTTCATTTCTTCCGCGAACCCTTTGGGATGCTCCGTCCAGTCCTCCTTCCACTGCTTCCTTTCCTTGCCCCACACAAAAACATAGTTTTCCAGCTGGGAGATTTCCTCGGTGCCGAGCGCCGTGAGGCCGGTTTTCAGGTATGAAAAAACAGAATCCGAGGAAAAGCCGGACTGTACGGTTTTGAACGCGGAAAGCACCAGGCGCATCAGCGGTTCGGCGTCGATCGCCTGCGGCTTGTCCATAAAATACGGGATTTCCCACCGCTCAAGAGCCAGATCGAGAACCCCGCGGTAACGGTCGGTCGAACGGGTGATAATCGCAAAATCGCGGTAGCGAAAGCCCTTTTCCATCACCAGACGGCGGATGGCGGCGGCGACAAAGGCGGACTCGCCGTACGCGTTGTTTGCTTCATACAGCACGACGTCCCCGTTATTTTCGCAGCCCTGTGTAGTGCGCCCGCAGCGGAAGGCCCCGGCCTCCACCGCGGCCAGCGGCCTGCTTTGAAAACGCGCCCCGCCCGGCAAAACGACCGGCGGCGCGATTTTCACGTCGTTCCGGCGCGCAAGCCGCATCAGGTTTTTCCCGGTACGGCGGACAAGGGAAAACAGGCCCATGCCGTGCTCCGGGTCGTCCAGCTGATCGGTACAGAGCGTAACGTACAGGTCGTCCGCCTGAGAAAGGATCAGGTTGATGATATTGTATTCCTGCACCGTAAAGCTCTGGAACGAATCGAGCGCCACGGTATATTCCGAAAAGAAACAATGCTCCTGCAGGGTGTTTTTCAGCCTTGTCAGGTCGTCCAGCGGATCGACAAAGCTTTGCGCGACCAGTGCGTCATAGGCGGAAAGGATCAGGGACAGCTCCGTCATTTTCTGCCGCAGGGTCCCCCCGGGCATTTCCCCCGCCGCGTGTTCGATATCGAGCGGGGTCACGTCGCACATTTTAAATTCCGTGGAAGCGGAGATCATCAGGCCGACAAGCTCGGTGCTTTCCGCGTTCTTGCGGTAAAAGCTGAGCTGGTCCTTCACCTGCTCCAGCGCAAGGCTCATAAAGATGCTGCGGCCCCCGTCGTCCAGCCGGCGCCCCGCGCCGCCGCCGTACCGGCGGAACACCAGATCCGCCAGGCGGGAAAAGCTCGTGACCGAAACGCGCTGCACATCCTTCGCGCCGAGCAGCCGGAGCATCGCGCGCTCGTTTTCAAACGACGACTGCTCCGGTACGATCAGCATGATTTTTTTCTGTGCGGCCTGAGCCATATTTTTCAGTTCTGTCCGCAGCAGTTCCGTTTTCCCGCTGCCCGCGCGGCCCAAAATAAAACGCAGCATCGTATGCCCCCAAACATTCAGTATCCTGATTTCATACTGAACATTATAGCATGGATGCTGCGCTTACAGCAATTCTATTTTCATTTGCGAAACAAGACGTATTCCTCCCCCGCCTGTGGCGGGGGGGGGGAACACAGA
>CCFG01000013.1 GCA_000752215.1 bacterium MS4
GATGGTCACGCGCAGGGAATCATAGTCCCCCGCCGGGAGAGTCACCGTCTGGTACTCTCTGGTGGTAAAATACATGTGGACCATTTCGACATTGACGGGATAATCAAAGCCCTGCTTTTTGACTTCGTCCGCCGCCGCCGCTTTCAGCTGCGGAATGGCGGAGCGAACGGCTTCCTGTGCCTCGGCTTTATTTTTGACGTTGTCCATCAGGCCGCGGCTCTCGGTAAGAATCCGGTCGCGCACCTTCAGTTTCAGCGCCTGATCCGATTCGGAGTCGGAATTTGCGAGGACGTGCAGGCGAAGCACGTGGTTCGGTATATCTTCACAGCCGGCGGCAAAGCCGGTGAAGGAAAACAGCACGGTTAATATCAGTGCCAGTAAAAGCGATTTTTCAAACAGTTTCATGTTAAGTAAGTCCCCTTCTGCATTTATGTTGCAAGGGAATTATTGACACAAAAAACCGTTTTTATTCGTTATGGCCTTAAATTGTATACATGATGGGACAAAATCACTCCCACGTTTTCCATACCTCGGGCTGATAACCGACGGTCGCCTGTTTTCCGTTGCGGACGATGGGCGTTTTCAGCAGCCGCGGATTTGCGAGAAGCTTTTCCTCTTTGGCCTGTTCCCCCGCGAGATAGCGGAGGAGCACAGCATCATCCTCCTTTGAATCCCCGTCAATCAGCTTCTCAAGGCCGCCGACAGCCGACTTGACGCTGTTGAACTCTCCCTTGCTCATGCCGTATTTCGCAACGTCGATGCTCTGGTATTTTATTTTGCGTTCCTTAAAATAGCGTTCCGCCTTTTTGGTATCAAAGCATTTCGGTTTTCCGAATATCTGAATATTCAATTTTTCCTCCTTTCCCCTCCTGTGTTCACTGCAAACCGGGCAGTTCGGACCAGTCGCACGAATTTTCGATGATTCGGGCGAGCGCCTCGAGTTCGCGGGCGTCCGTTTCGTCGAAGCGGGCAAGCAGCGGACTGTCAATGTCCAGCACGCCGACGACCTGCCGATGACTGAACAGAGGAACGACGATTTCAGAATTGGAATCGCAGTCACAGGCAATGTGCCCCGGGAACTGATGGACATCCTTCACCAGCACGGTTTCCCCGCGGCTGTACGCGGTGCCGCAGACACCCTTCCCAAACGCAATATGCACACAGGCAAGCTTTCCCTGAAACGGACCGAGCAGCAGCTCCTCCCGATGCTTCAGGTAAAAGCCCGCCCAGTTGATATTCTGCAGCGCGCCGCCCAGCAGGGCGGAAGCGTTCGCCAGATTGGGAATGACGTGGCGCTCCCCCTCCAGAACCGCCTTCATCTGCGCCTTTAAAAGCGCATACATTTCTTTTTGATCTTTTGGATAAAGAGACGCTGTCTGCTCCATAGTAAGCCTCCCGTTTTTTACAGTGATTCCTTTCAGATTTGCAATGCCGGAACGAAACGGCTCCGCCGTTCAGACTGAAAATACGATAGAAAGCCGCATTCCATTGATCGGGAACACGGCTTTCTGTTTATTGAACGGTATTTCTCAGCGTACCGATTTTCTCGACTTCACATTCGACCACATCGCCCGATTTTAAAAATCTCGGCGGGCAAAAGCCCATGCCGACCCCGGCGGGGGTCCCCATGGAAAGAATGGTCCCCGCTTTCAGCGTCATCCCGCAGGACAGCTCGCTGACGGCGGACTCAATCGAGGTAATAAACAGTCCGGTGGTGCTGTCCTGCCTGATTTCCCCGTTCACCCGCGACTGGATGGACAGAACCGGGGGCCGGGTAAACTCCCCTTCCGTGACGATCCAGGGTCCCATCGGCGTAAAGCCGTCCAGACTCTTTCCAAAATACCACTGTTTGTGGCGGGTCTGAATATTTCTGGCGCTGACATCATTCATGACCGTGTAGCCGAGGACATAGGAAAAAACGTCTTTTTCCGGAACATTCCTGGCGTCCCTGCCAATGACAACGGCAAGCTCGGCCTCATAGTCCAGAGAATCCACAATGTCGAAATGGCCGTCGATCAAGCCGCCGTTCGGGACGGCCCTGTCCACCCTTTTGGAAAAATAGACGGCGGCGGCCTGATCCCGCTCGAACGTCTCCTTTTTATAGCGGGCGGATTCCTCCGCGTGGGCGAGGAAATTGACGCCCAGACAGATAATATCCTGTGCCGGAACCGGAATGGGAGCCAGCACCTGAATATCCTGAAAAGGGACGGCTCCGTCCTCTTTCGAATCCAGCGCGCGTTGGATTTCACTCAGCCTGTCCATCCCCGCGTCCCGGATAAACGAATTCATATCTTCATACGGCAAACCGAAGCCGGCGAACGGAAAAACGCCTGTCCCGTCCTTTGACAGCACACCCGCGTTTTCTTTGCCGCCGTATAAATAAGTCAGTAATTTCATAAGTACCCCTTTTTGTAGATGATTTTGTAAGGCAAAAAATCGAATGGCCGGGACATTTACCCCTGAAGCAGACAGCCGGACGAAGCCGGCTCACAGACAAAGGCTTCGGGATAAACGCCCTTCAGCGCCGATTGGCAGGACACGGCCCTTCCATCCTCTTCAAAAATACCGAAGACGGCCGAGCCGCTTCCGGTCATGCACGCACCGAGCGCGCCGTGCCGAAGCATCGCGTTTTTGATATGCGCCGCTTCGGCAAGGTGCATCACCTGTTCAAACTCGTTGCCAAGATTCCGTGCGACCTCGCCTAGGTCTCCCTTTCGGACCGCGTCGAGCATGACGGCGGAAAAACCGCTTTCTTTTTTCGAGGCGGCGTCCGCCAGCGCATAGGCCCTTTTGGTGTCGACCCCCACCGGCGGCTTACAGATCACAATACGGCACGGGGGCAGGGCGGGCAAAGCCGTCAGCTTTTCCCCGATCCCTTCGGCAAGCGCGGTCCCGCCGACAACGCAGAACGGAACGTCCGCACCGATTTTCAGCCCGATTTCACAGAGCGTTTGCTCCGGTAAACCGGCGCCGTATATTTGGTTCAGCGCAAGCAGTACGGCGGCGGCGTCGGCACTTCCGCCGCCCAGTCCGGCCTGGGACGGGATCGCCTTATCGATATGTACCGTCAGATTCGGGTTAATGCCGGTATGGGCAAAAAAGGCCGACGCGGCTTTATAAACGGTATTAAGTTCATTACAGGGAATTTCGCTCCGGTCACAGAAAAGGCGGATGCCCTTTCCTTCCGTATGGAGCGTAAGGGTGTCGCAAAGGGTGACGGACTGCATCACCATGCGCAGAAAATGATAGCCGTCCTCCCGTTTCCCGGTAATATCCAGCGTAAGGTTGATTTTCGCGTTTGCTTTGACTGTGAAAGGCATCCTTGTGTTCTCCTCTTCCGGCCTTATAAGCTCTTCAGGAAATGGCCGATCCGCGACATTGCTTCCGTAATATGCTTAATGGAGTACGAATAGGACACGCGGACATACCCTTCCCCGCAGCTGCCGAAAGCGTCGCCCGGAACGACCGCGACATGCTCCGCGTAAATCAGCTTTTCGCAGAAAGCCTGGGAAGTCATTCCCGTTTTCTTAATGCAGGGGAACACATAGAAGGCCCCCTCCGGCTCAAAGCAGGTCAGCCCCATGGAATTGAAACCGTCCACAATCAGCCGGCGGCGCATGTCGTACTGTTCCCGCATTTCGTCAATGTCGCCGTCACCGTTTTTCAGGGCTTCGATCGCGGCGTACTGCGCCATGGTGGGAGCGCTCATGATGCCGTATTGATGAAGCTTCGTCATCTGCCCGACGATTTCCTTCGGCCCTACGGCATAGCCGAGGCGCCAGCCGGTCATGGCAAACGCTTTGGAAAAACCGTTCACGACAACGGTGCGTTCCTTCATTCCTTCGATCGCGGCAAAAGAGACGTGGCGGGTATCGCCGTAGGTGAGCTCGCTGTAGATTTCGTCCGAAAGCACCAGCAGGTCGTTTTCCCGGACGACCTCGGCGATCTCCTCCAGATTTTTGCGGCGCATGACCGCGCCGGTCGGGTTGTTGGGGAAAGGAAGAATCAGCAGCTTCGTTTTCGGCGTGATCTTCTCCCGCAGCGCTTTCGCGGTCAGACGGAATTGATCCTCCTGCTTCGTTTCGATCGTGATCGGCACGCCGCCCGCCATTTCCGTCAGCGGACGGTAGCACACAAAGCTCGGTTCGGGGATCAGCACTTCCTCGCCGGGGTTAATCAGGCAGCGGATACACAGATCGATCGCCTCGCTGCCCCCAACCGTCACGACGACGTCCGTCTTTGCCTCATATTCAATATGGTAGCGGCGCTTCAGCCATCGGCAGATTTCTTCCCTCAGCTCTATAAATCCGCGGTTCGGCGAATACCAAGTCTTGCCGTCCTCCAGCGATTTGATTCCCTCCTGGCGGACATGCCAAGGCGTGGAAAAGTCGGGTTCGCCGATGGACAGGGAGATCACGTTCTCCATTTCGTTTGCAATATCGAAAAAGCGGCGGATTCCGGACGGCTTCAGCTGCCTGATTTCCTTATTGAGCACGGACTGGTAATCAATCACACAGAACACTCCTTCTCTCGTCCTTCTCGTCCTCGGAGTTGAGGATGACGCCGCCGTCTTTGTAGCGGGTCAGGATAAAGTGGGTGGCTGTGGAAAGGACGGAGTCGAGCGTGGACAGGCGGCGCATAACGAACATGGCGATTTCCTGCATGCTTTTGCCGTGCACCTTGACCGCCAGATCATAGCCGCCGGACATCAGGTAAACGCTTTCCACCTCGTCAAACTGCATAATGCGGTTGGCAATTTCATCAAAGCCGCGGTCGCGCTTCGGCGATACGCGCAGCTCGATCAGCGCGCTTGCTTTATTCTCATCGATTTTTTCCCAGTTGATAAGCGCTTTATAACCCCTGATAACCCCTTGCTTTTCGTAATCGGCGATCGCGTCGGCGACCTCGTCCGGGGTCTTGTTCAGCATAACGGCCAGCTGTTCGGTGCTCAGGCGTGCATTTTCATCCAAAAGATTCAGTAAACGGTCCATAATAATTCCTCCCAAAATTTTTCATGAATTTAAGATATCGGTAAAAATTTAGGTATATGATGTTGATAGACGGTAAAATGATGGAAGCCCGCGGCAAGCAAAAGGCTGAGCCCCTTTTCCACCCCGCCCCCCACGTCGGCCCAGCGGTGTGCGTCCGAGCCGATGGTGATCAGCTTGCCGCCCAGCTCGCGGTAACGGGCCAGCACCGGCAGATCCGGCAGGGTCGTGCCGATTTTCTGGCGGAGGCCCGAAGTGTTGATTTCCAGCGCCCTGTGCTTTAGGATCAGCGCTCTCAGCACCTCGTCTATTCTTCCTTCAAATTTTTGATTGTCGATTTTGATGTCGTGTTCGCCGACAATATACCGCCAGGGATAGGTCAAGTGGGCAAGCGAATCGAATTTTCCCCATTCGATTACTTCCAGAATCTCGTCGAAATATCTTTCCAGGGCATCGTCGACATCCGCGTAACTGTAATCCAAATCGTAAAAATCCACACTGTTTTTAATGCTGTGCACGGAAGCAAGCACAAAATCGAAATCGCAGGAGCCGAGAACATCGTCCGCGGCGGCAGTGTCCTGTACAGGCTGTCCGAGCTCCACTCCGGCATAGACATGCAGGCGGCTGTGAAAAACAGCGCCCGCCTTGCGCGCTTCAAAATAAGACTGCCGGATGCTTCTGTCGTACTCTTCCTCACGGTAGACGTTGCATTCGCAATGGTCCGTCATGGTGATGGAATAAAGCCCGAGCCGAACCGCGCTTTCGCACATCATCATGGTCGGGTCGTTGGCGTCACGGGAACAGTCGGAATGGACGTGGCTGTCCGATATATAATGATATTTCATAAATTTCCTCCCGGTAAAAAACGAATTGCCTCAATTTGCCTTATTAATATAACATAGTATCATAAAACGCTGTATATTTATAGGTCAATCATCAATATTTTTGCACCCAATAAAAGGGCTTATATTTGAACAGATTGACTACTCCGTGCGCCCCACGGCTTCTATTGACAAGAATTCAAATGTCGTTCATAATGAAGTGTAAGTTTTTTCCTAACAATATTCATCTGGAGGTAATAACTATGCGTGCGGTAATTACGGTCATAGGCAAAGATATGGTAGGCATCCTTGCCAGGGTTTCTACGATCTGTGCCGACAACGGCGTCAACGTAGTAGAAGTGACACAATCCATTTTACAGGACCTGTTCGCCATGATCATGATGGTCGATATTTCAAAATCCACCATCCCTTTCAACGAGCTTTCGGACAAGCTCACGGCAATCGGCAGCGATATGAACCTGACCATCCACGTCATGCACGAGGATATCTTCAACTCCATGCACCGGATATAAAAGCCTACATTATATAAAAGAAGGGTCTGAGGACAAGCAATGGTCAACTCCCACGACATACTGGAAACCATCAACATGATTGACAATGAAAATCTGGACGTACGCACCATTACAATGGGGATTTCCCTTTTGGACTGCGTCGATTCGGACATTGATAAATCCTGCGATAAAATCTACGATAAAATTTGCCGTTACGCGGGTAATCTGGTAAAAACCGGCGAAGATATCAGCAAAGAATACGGCATCCCGATCATTCACAAAAGAATTGCCGTTACCCCCATCGCGATGGTCGCGGCCGCGTGCCCCGGCAACAACCCGGTGCATTTTGCCAAAGCCCTTGACCGCGCCGCTAAATCGACCGGCGTCAACTTCATCGGCGGTTATTCCGCGCTGGTTCACAAGGGATTCGCGCCCGGCGACTACGCCCTGATCAAGAGCATTCCGGAAGCGCTGAGCGAGACGGAATTCGTCTGCTCCTCCGTCAATATCGGAACGACCAAGGCGGGCATCAACATGGACGCCGTAGCCAAAATGGGCAAAATCATCCGCGAGCTGGCGGAGGCCACCGCCGACCGGGACTGCATTGGCGCGGCCAAGCTGGTCGTCTTCTGCAACGCGCCGGAGGACAACCCGTTTATGGCGGGCGCCTTCCACGGGGCGGGCGAACCGGACTGCGTGATCAATGTGGGCGTTTCCGGCCCCGGCGTCGTCCGCGCGGCGCTGGCAAAGGCCGGCGACTGCGACATTACGGCGGTAGCGGATATCATTAAGAAAACGGCGTTTAAAATCACACGCATGGGCCAGCTGGTGGCGCAGGAAGCTTCCCGCAGGCTGTACGTTCCGTTCGGTATCGTCGACCTTTCCCTTGCTCCGACTCCGGCCGTGGGCGATTCCGTGGCGTATATTCTGGAGGAAATGGGCCTTGAGTGCTGCGGCGCACACGGCACGACCGCCGCTCTTGCCCTTCTGAACGATGCCGTCAAAAAAGGCGGCGTTATGGCGTCCTCCCATGTAGGCGGGCTATCCGGCGCGTTTATCCCAGTGACGGAAGACGCGGGCATGATCCACGCCGCGCGGTGCGGCGCGCTGAGCATCGTCAAGCTGGAAGCAATGACCGCCGTATGCTCCGTAGGTCTGGACATGATCGCTGTCCCGGGCGACACGCCCGCAGAAATTCTCTCCGCCATAATTGCGGATGAAGCCGCGATCGGCATGGTCAACTCAAAGACGACCGCCGTGCGCATCATTCCGGCTATCGGGAAAAAGGCCGGAGAAGAGCTGAATTTCGGCGGCCTTCTGGGCGGCGGCCCCGTAATGGAAGTCAACCGGTACTCCCCTTTGAAATTTATAGAGCGCGGCGGAAGGATTCCCGCACCGATGCAGAGCCTAAAAAATTAGATCGAAATACCACTTTATAAGGCCCTTCGTTTTTCTGCTAATTTAAACACAATGTATAATTTTATAAAAAACAAAGCCGCTCCTTGCGTATTATTGCACATTGTAAAAGCCGCACAACAGGACTATAATAGATAATCGCCGAGTATGTAATATGTTTACAAATATTTTGAAATAAATTGTTTATTTCGCCATGAGGAGGCGCGGTCAAATGCAGGATTTGATTAAACAGATTGTCGAAATGGACCGTCAGGCCAGGGAGATCACGGACGCGGCCCAGCGGGAAAAAGTCAGTTCCGAAAAGGAAGTCGCGGGAAAACGGGAACAGATTCGAAACGATTATCTGGAAAGAGCCAGAAAACGGATTGTACTGAACGAACCGAGCGAACGCGCGGCTGCCGAGACCGAATGGAATGAAAAAAAGAAGAAAATCGTCGAGCTTTCTTCAAAGCTTGACGACCTTTACGCCAAAAACGGCGACACTTGGGTAAATGCAATCGTTGCGCGCGTATTAGGAGAGTGATAAAAAATGCTTTCCACTTTTTCTTCCAATGCGATTTTGTCGAAAGCGCGCGCCATGTACGGAAGGCGCCTTACAAAACAGAATTACAAGGAATTGTTGGCATGCCAGAGCGTGGGGGAAGTCGCCAACTACCTGAAAACGCGGACGGTTTACAGCAAGGCGCTCGCGGGAATTGACCAAAACAGCGTCCACCGCGGTCAGCTTGAGGCCAAGCTGAAACAGAAGCTTTTTGAGGATTATGCTTCTTTGTGCAGATATGAAATATCCGTCGGGGATCATTTTGCCCAATATCCGATCATGCGCAGCGAAATCGAGCAGATTCTTCACAGCATCCTTTTACTGGAAGCCGGCACGCCGGAGGATTACCTGTTCTCTTTGCCGATGTATCTGACCCGGCACACGCACATTAACCTGACGTCGCTCAGCCAGATCAAAAGCTACGACGACCTGCTCAGTGCGCTCAGCCACACGCCATACCAAAAGCTTCTGGAAGGTTTCAAGCCAATTAAAGGAATTCCGATCAATTATACCGGAATTGAAAATACGCTGTACACCTATCTATACAACAGTGTTTTTGAGGTAATCGACCGCTATACCCATGGGGAAACCGCAAGACAGCTCCGTGACATTTTCAACTCTTATATTGACCTGATTAATTATGCCCGCATGATCCGTCTAAAAACTTCATACAATGCGGGTCCGGATTTTATCCGGAGTTCTCTCCTGCCGTTCGGAAACATAAACAAACGAATCCTGAACGAAATGATTGAAGCGGAGAATGCCGACGCTGTGACCAAGCTGATGGAACAGACCACCGTTGGCAAGCATTTTCTGAAAATTGAACACAGCTATGCCGGTGAAATCTCCAGCCGGGTAAAGTATATGACCTGTCGGCACGATATTCATTTTTCCACCCATCCGTCGGTTGTGATGATTTCGTATACCTTTATTATGGAAACGGAAGTAAGGGACATCATTACGATTGTCGAGGGAATCAGATACAAATTACCTCCTGAAGAGATTGTAAAATTGCTTGTAGTCTATCATTTCAATGAAAGGAGTGATTGATATTTGGCCGTTTTAAAAGTGAAAGTGATCAGTATAATAGGAAGAATGGACGATTTGGATCAAGCTACCGCGCTGTGCGGAAAATCGTGTGCATTTCACCCGGACAACGCTCTGTCATTTTACTCCGATACTTCCGATTTTTCCCCGTTGAATGAAGAAAACCCTTACTCCGAGCCCCTGCAGCAGCTTACCGACGCTATGGTGGGTTCCAAAAAGAAACTTACCCTTTTGAGCGCCGCCGAAGTTTCCAGAATCAAGATGAGCCGCGAAGAGATGAACGATTATGTTGACTATATATCGTCAGCTTTCAGCCGTCTGCAGAAGGAACGTTCGGACGCACAGCTCAAGATTCAGGAATATAGCGGCGAAATAGAAAAAATCAGTCATTTTGTGGGCCTTGAGCTGGATCTGGATCAGATTCACGCCTGCAAGTACATTAAGGTTCGGTTTGGCTCTCTTCCAAAAGAAAGCTATGAAAAACTGAATTCTTACAAACAAAATCCATATGTTATTTTTTTCCCGTCTACGAGCGATGCGACTCATTACTGGGGGGTTTATTTTTCGCCCATTGATATGGTCAGCGAGGTCGACCGGATCTTTTCCAGTCTCTATTTCGAAAGGACGCGCCTGACGGAACTGACCGGCAGCCCGGAATCGGGTGTGGAAACGCTTCGCCAAAAACGCGATGCGGAAACAGAGCGGCTCAAGCGTATCGACGAACAGTTTGAAGCGCTTTGGAAAAAGGAAAAGACGATGTGCCGGAAGGTTTATTCCTGGCTGACCGAGCAATCCGTCTATTTCGGGATCCGGCGCTATGCGGCCCGCTACAACGATAATTTTATTCTGACCGGCTGGATTCCGGCAAATCAGGAAAACCGTTTCAAAAAAGAGCTCGACAAGGTAGATTCCCTGAATTACACCTTTGAGGGAGCCGAGGAAGAACTGATTCACTCCCCGCCCGTAGAGCTGAAAAACAAGAAGATATTCCGGCCCTTTGAATTCTTTGTCGATATGTACGGGCTTCCGTGTTACGATGAGGTCGACCCTACCCCGTTTGTCGCCATTACCTATTTTCTGCTGTTCGGCATCATGTTCGGCGACCTTGGCCAGGGGCTCTGCGTTTCCCTGATCGGCTGGTACATGTGGAAAAAGAAGCAGATGAAGCTTGGCAGAATCCTGATTCCCTGCGGCTTTTCTTCCGCTGTTTTCGGACTGGTCTTCGGTTCGGTATTCGGCTTTGAGAACGCGCTCGACCCGGTGTACCGTGCGCTCGGCTTTGCCGAAAAGCCGGTGGAAGTGATGAAGCCCGCCACTACCAACACGATTATCTATTCTGCAGTGGGAATCGGCGTGGTGCTGGTCATGCTGGCAATCTTAATCAATATTTACTCTTCCCTGAAGAGAAAGCACTATGAAAACGCTCTGTTCGGCCCCAACGGGGTCGCCGGTTTCATTTTCTATACGTCGCTGGTGTTCGGTTTCGGCGGACAGATGCTGTTTGGCTGGCAGATCGTCACCCCTTCCTATGTCGTCTGTTTCATCATCCTGCCGATTGCCGTGATGTTCTTCCGCGAAGTGCTTGGCGGTTTAGTGGAGCGCAGGCCGGACTGGAAGCCCGAAAAATGGGGCGATTTCATCATGCAGAACTTTTTTGAGGTGTTTGAATTCCTGCTGAGCTTTGCGACAAACACCATGAGTTTTCTGCGCGTAGGCGCTTTTGTGCTTGTTCACGCAGGTATGATGCTGGTTGTGTTTACGCTTGCCGAGATGTCCGGCGGCATTGGATATGCTCTGGTCGTAATAATCGGCAACGTGTTCGTTATGGCCCTGGAAGGCCTGCTTGTGGGAATCCAGGTATTGAGGCTTGAATTCTACGAGATGTTCAGCCGTTTCTTCGACGGCGGGGGCCGCCCGTTCAATCCTGTTGTTGTTCGCAGAGAGCAGTAATGCTTTTGACGATAACCATATCAATCAGATATTTGATGGAGGTACTATCATGAATTTCGTATTAATTTGCTTACCTGTATTGTTTTTGATTGCTTCGGTAATCCTTTCCGTCCGTTCCGTTAAGAACGGAAAAAAAGTGCGCAGTACCGTAGCGACACAGCTTTTGGCCTTCATGGCGGTTTGCGTTCTTACCTTTGCGATTCCTGTCGTGGCTTCCGCCACCACTCCTTCCGATACTCCCGCCAAACCGTCCTCCTCTGAAACCGGGGCTGTTGACAATTCTACGGGAATGGGCCTGATTGCAGCCGCTCTCGTTACCGGCCTTGCGGGCATCGGCGGCGGTATTGCCGTTGCCGCGGCGGCTCCCGCCGCTATCGGCGCGACCAGCGAAGATCCGAAGGCATTCGGTAAGGCGCTGATCTTCGTGGCTTTGGGCGAAGGTATCGCTCTGTACGGCCTGCTGATTTCCATTCTGATTCTGAACAAGGTTTAACTGATCGAAAGCTGAGGTGCATTGCCTATGCGCTTTTATCTGATAAGCGACAATGTGGATACGCAGGTTGGGCTGCGTCTGGCCGGGATTGACGGTGTGGTGGTTCATGAAACCGCCGAGGTGCAGAAGGTACTGAAGGAGGCCATGGCAATGGAAGATGTCGCCGTTATTCTGATAACGGAGAACCTTCTTTCCCTTTGCCCCGATCTGATTTATGATTTAAAGCTCAATCAAAAGCGCCCGCTTATTCTGGAAATTCCGGACAGACACGGCAACGGCCGTACGAAGGATTCGATTACCCGTTATGTCCGCGAGGCCATCGGGCTGAAAATTTAAGCCGCAATTACGGCGGAACGGGGGGATTCAATCATGGCTGTCAACGATGATAAAATGAATAAATTCTACCTTGCCATCAATCACTACGCGGAGGAACAGCGTAAAAAGATTGAGCGGGAAGTGGCGGAATTCAAGCAAAAAGAGCTGGATGAAGCCGAGGTGGAGGTGCTGACCGAAGCATACCGGCTGATCCAAAAGGAAATGGCGGAGATGCGCAACGGGATTTCCCGTGAAATGGCCCAGCGTGAAATGGAAGGCCGGAAGGAGCTTCTGGCTCAACGCCAGAAAATCACTGCGAAGGTTTTTGAGCGCGCCAAAAACGCGCTGACGGAATTTACGCAGAAAAGCGATTATTCCTCTCTGCTGAAAAAATTCGCGGCCGAGCTTTCGGGGACCTTTACAACACCCGGCACTGTCCTTTGCATTAAAAAAGAAGACGAGACCTATCAGGAGCTGATAAAAGAAGCTTTTGGAAAAGACTGTACTTTTCAGATCAGCCCCGACATTCATATCGGCGGAATCCGCGCCTACAATTCCCGGATGGGCATTGCCGCGGACATAACGCTCGATTCCATGTTGGAGGACCAGCGCGAGTGGTTTGCAGAAAACTCGGGGATGGCTATTGTTTGAGCCTGTACCCAATTGTTATAACGGAGATGAATGAGATGGAGAATCATGATGTAATATTCGGAATAAACGGTTCCGTCGTAACCGTAAAGGACTCGCGCAGCTTTTCCATGATGGAAATGGTATATGTCGGGAATGAACACCTGGTCGGCGAAGTAATCGGCATTACAAATAAATTTATTACCATTCAGGTCTATGAAGAAACTACGGGACTGAAGCCCGGAGAACCTGTTTCCGGTACCGGCAGCCCCATGAACGTTACGCTCGGCCCTGGAATTATCGACAATATTTTCGATGGAATCGAACGTCCGCTGAAAAGTATTGCGGAACAGTCCGGCGCCTTTATCGCCCGCGGAAGCAATGTGTCCGCTTTGGATGAGGACCGGCTTTGGGACGTTACGGTCACCGTAAAAGAGGGCGACCTGTTAAAGGGCGGCGACGTTTACGCCGAATGCCCGGAAACAACCATCATCAAGCATAAGTGTATGGTGCCGCCGCTTCTTTCCGGCGTGGTCACAAAGGTAAACGCAGACGGCAAATACAAAGTGGCCGATCCCGTTGTGGAGCTGCAGGATGAACACGGGGAAACACACCGGCTTTCCCTATGCCAGCGCTGGCCGATCCGCGTGCCGCGCCCGGTAACCGAGCGCTTACAGACAAAAGTGCCGCTGATTACCGGTCAGCGTGTCATAGACACCCTCTTCCCCATTTCAAAGGGAGGCACGGCGGCGATTCCGGGCGGTTTCGGAACCGGAAAGACCATGACGCAGCATCAGCTTGCCAAATGGTGCGACGCCGATATCATTATTTACGTCGGCTGCGGCGAGCGCGGCAATGAAATGAGTCAGGTTCTGGATGAGTTTTCGGAACTGATCGACCCGAAATCCGGCAGGCCGATGACCGACCGGACCGTATTGATCGCGAACACCAGCAACATGCCCGTCGCGGCGCGCGAGGCTTCCATTTACACGGGAATCACGCTTGCCGAATACTACCGCGACATGGGCTACCATGTTGCCATCATGGCAGACTCCACTTCCCGCTGGGCGGAGGCTCTCCGCGAGATATCCGGCCGGTTGGAGGAAATGCCCGCCGAGGAAGGCTTCCCGGCCTATCTGCCCAGCCGCCTTTCCGAATTCTACGAGCGCGCAGGCATGGTCAAAAACCTGAACAGCACGGACGGCTCCATTACCATTATCGGCGCCGTTTCCCCGCAGGGCTCCGACTTTTCCGAGCCCGTCACACAGAACACAAAACGTTTTACCCGCTGCTTCTGGGCGCTGGACAAAGCCCTTGCTTACGCAAGGCATTACCCGGCCATCAACTGGACCCAAAGCTACAGTGAATATTTCACCGATCTGGATCCGTGGTACGCGGAGCATGTGGGCGAAGACTTTATCAGATACCGCAAAGAGATCAATAAAATCCTGCAGGAAGAAAACCAGCTGATGGAAATTGTCAAGCTGATCGGTTCGGACGTTCTGCCCGACGACCAGAAGCTGATTATTGAAATTGCCAGGATTATTCGGGTCGGTTTCCTGCAGCAAAACGCTTTCCACGCGGAAGACACCTTTGTTCCCCTTGAAAAGCAGAAGCTGATGATGAAAGTAATCCTGTATCTCTATAAAAAGGCAAAGCAGCTTGTGTCCGCATCCGTGCCGATTTCCGGCATTGTACAGTCCGGGCTGTTTGACAAGCTGGTAAAGATGAAATATGACATTCCCAACAACAAACTGGAAATGTTCGACGACTATATAAACGAAATAGACCGGACTCTCTCCTCACTTCTCGCTTCCTGACGCCCGGATGAAACTACTAATTTTACCTAAGAAGGTGGTTACGCCATGATTCTTGATTATATCGGCTTACAAGAAATTAACGGCTCTCTGATCGTTCTGGACGATGTCACAAACGCCTCGTTTGAAGAGGTCGTCGATATCCGACTGAACGACGGTACGCTGCGTCGGGGACGAATTGTTCAGATGGAAGGCAGCCGCGTTGTGATTCAGGTGTTTGAAGGCACCCGCGGCATTTCCCTTGACAATACCAGCACGCGGCTGATGGGGCATCCGATGGAGATGCCGCTTTCCCCGGAAATTCTGGGCCGCGTGTTCAACGGTTCCGGCCGCCCGATCGACGGGCTGGGCGAAATATTCCCCTTGAAAAAGGCCAATATCAACGGGACGCCGATCAACCCGGTCTCCAGAGAATATCCGAAAAACTATATTAACACCGGCATTTCTACCATAGATACCCTGATGACGCTGATTCGCGGCCAGAAGCTCCCGATCTTTTCCGGCTCCGGCATGAAGCACAACGAGCTCGCCGTCCAGATTGCGAGGCAGTCGAAGATCAGCGACGACAGCGGCAGCAACTTCGCGATTGTTTTCGCCGCCATGGGCGTGAAAAACGACGTTGCCGAATACTTCCGCCGCTCGTTTGACGAGTCCGGCGTACTGCAGAAGGTCGTTATGTTCCTGAACCTTGCAAACGACCCGATCATTGAAAGAATCCTGACCCCGCGCTGTGCGCTGACGGTCGCCGAATACCTCGCCTTTGAGCTGGGGATGCACATCCTCGTCATTATGACGGATATGACCTCCTATGCCGAGGCGCTGCGTGAATTCAGCTCCTCCAAGGGCGAAATCCCGGGCAGAAAAGGATTCCCGGGCTACCTGTACTCCGACCTCGCTTCCCTTTACGAACGGGCCGGAATGATTCGCGGCAAGAAAGGCTCCGTCACGCAGATTCCGATTCTGACCATGCCGAACGACGACGTGACCCACCCTGTCCCCGACCTGACCGGCTATATTACCGAGGGGCAGATCGTTCTGGACCGTTCGCTCGACAGCTCCGGCTTCTATCCCCCGGTTTCCGTACTCCCCTCCCTCTCCCGTCTGATGAAGGACGGCATCGGCGCGGGCTACACGCGCGAGGATCATTCCGCGCTTTCCAACCAGCTTTTCGCGTCCTACGCGAAGGTGATGGACGCCCGTTCCCTGGCGTCGGTTATCGGCGAAGAAGAGCTTTCGCCCGTCGATAAGAAATATATCGAATTCGGCAGGCTGTTCGAATCTCAGTTCGTCAACCAGGGCTTCAATGAAAACCGCACGATCGACCAGAGCCTTGACCTGGGCTGGAAGCTGCTTTCCACGCTGCCGCGCGGGGAACTGGACCGTGTGGATGACGCGATTCTCGATAAATACTACAGCAAAGCCCAGGAACCTGAGAAAACCGAACAGGAAACCCCGGAGGAGTAATCCCAAAAGGAGGTGAGCCGCATTGAGCAACCAGATCGTCCCCACAAAAGGGAATCTGCTCGCTACCAAAAAGACCCTTGCGCTTTCGCGCACCGGCTTTGATCTTCTGGACCGTAAACGCAACATCTTAATCCGTGAAATGATGGCTTTGATTGAGCGCGCCGCAAAAATCCAGAGCGTCATTGACGATACCTACGACGAAGCTTACGCCGCGCTGCAGAGAGCAAACATCACGCTGGGCATCTGCAACGAGCTGTCCCGCACGGTACCGCTCGACAACAACCTGAACGTGGCCTACAGAAGCGTCATGGGGGTGGAAATTCCCATGGTTTCGATTGATACGGTGTGTGCGCCGATTCCGTTCGGGCTGAATTCCACCAATATTATGCTTGACAACGCCTATATGAAATTCAACGAAGTAAAGCGGCTGACCGCAGAGCTGGCAGAGGTGGAAAACAGCGTTTACCGGCTGGCGGACGCAATCAAAAAGACGCAGAAGCGTGCCAACGCGCTGAAGAATATTATGATCCCCCGCTTTGAGGAAACCGTAAAGTTTATTTCCGATGCGTTGGAAGAAAAGGACAGAGAAGAGTTTTCCCGCCTGAAGGTCATTAAAAGGCAGAAAGCCAATAAATAAAAAAGGATGCATCCCGCGGGATGTATCCTTTTCATTTTATTCCTTAATTTTATCAGATATCCTCGGGGTCGACGACCGTCTTGTCCTCTGTGGAAGCGTAGGCCAGCTTCTCGACGATCTCCTTGGTGTCGCGTGCAATGACGAGCTCTTCATTGGTAGGAATCACATAAACGGCGACCTTGGAATCATAGGTGGAAATTTTGCCTTCGCGGCCGGAAACCATTTTGTCGTTCAGAACCGGATCGATCTTCACGCCGAAGAACTTCAGGCCGCGGCAGACCGCGTAACGCAGATGAGCCTGATTTTCGCCGAGACCGGCTGTGAAAACGATGCAGTCAAGGCCGTTCATTGCCGCCGCATAGGAGCCGATATATTTGATAATCTGATAGGAAAGCATTTCGTGGGCAAGAATAGCTCTGGGATCGCCCTCGATTTCCGCTTTGGTGACGTCGCGGTCATCGCTGTGTCCGCTGATGCCGAGCAGGCCGGATTTCTTGTTCAGAATTTCGTCCATCTGTTCGGGGGTAAGGTTTTCTTTCTGCATAATGAAGGTTACGACCGACGGATCAAGCGAGCCGGAGCGGGTACCCATCATAAAGCCGTCCAGCGGAGTAAGGCCCATGCTGGTATCGACAACATTGCCGCCCTTGATGGCCGCAATGGAGGAACCGTTGCCGATATGGCAGGTAACCATGTTGATGTCCTCAATCGGCTGGTGCATCAGGTGCGCGCAGTGATTGCTGACATAGCGGTGGGACGTGCCGTGGAAGCCGTAACGGCGGATTTTATATTTCTCATAATATTCGTAAGGAATGGCAAACATGTAAGCTTTCGGGGGCATGGTGGAATGGAAGGAAGTATCAAAGACGACGCATTCCGGTATGTCTTTTCCGAAAACCTCGCGGCAGGCAAGGATTCCCTGAAGCTCAGGCCCGTTGTGCAGCGGAGCCAGCGGAATCAGGCTCTTGATTCCCTCGATCACATCTTCGTTGATGAACAGGGATTTACTGAAAATCGCGCCGCCCTGAGCAACGCGGTGGCCGATTGCCGTAACCTCCGACAGATTTTTGACAACACCGACCTCTTTATCCGTTAAAGCTGCCGTAACAAGCTTGAATGCCTCTTTATGATCGGACATGGTGACCTGCAAGTCCTTCTTGCGGCCGTCCGCAGTCTTATGGGTAAACGTTCCGCCCTCTATTCCGATCCGTTCGCAGTTCCCCTTTGCAAGCATCTCTTCGCTTTCCATATCAATCAGCTGATATTTGAGTGAAGAGCTTCCTGCATTTATTACCAAAATCTTCATGCTTTTTCCTCCTAAAAATGCTTTTCAGATACCTGAGCGGCTATTGAATCCGCCGAGAGAATACTGTATATTATAATAATAGTACATCAAACTGCTAAATTCAAGGAAAATCAAGGAGTTTGTCATAAAATGCTTGTGGCCGGAATCGTTTCTGAATACAACCCGTTCCATAACGGACATGCCGCGCTGGTTTCGGAAACCCGCAAAGCGGGGGCAACCCACGTTGCGGCGGTCATGAGCGGCAACTTCGTGCAGCGCGGCGAACCGGCGATCCTTTCCAAGTGGGCAAGAACAAGGCAGGCGCTGGAAAACGGCGTCGATCTGGTCGTGGAGCTGCCGCTCCCCTGGGCGCTTGCGGGAGCGGAAAAGTTCGCTTACGGCGGTGTGGCGCTGCTGGACGCGATGGGAATCGACCTGCTGAGCTTCGGCAGCGAATGCGGCCGCACGGAGGATTTATACAAAGCGGAGCGGGCGCTCGTCTCCGGAGAACTGCGGGAAAAAATCCGTTCCGAGCTGAAAAGCGGTGCAACCTTTGCAAAAGCACGGCAAAACGCAGTCGCCGCCCTGTTCGACGAAGAAACCGCGGAACTTTTAAGCGAGCCAAACAATATTTTAGGCATAGAATACCTGAAGGCGCTGCGCAGGCTGAATTCCCGCATCAAACCGTTTACAGTCAGGCGCGTGGGCGCCGCGCACGACGCGCAGGCCTCGGAGGGATTTGTGGCCTCCGCCTCACAGATACGGAGGATGATGCGCTCCGGGGAAGATTTTCCCCCGCTGATGCCTCTTTCCTGTGCGGAAACGGCAAGGCGGGAAATCAAAGCCGGAAACGCACCCGCCGATCTTGCCTTGATTGAGCGGGCCGTTCTGGCAAAGCTGAGAACGATGGGTCCCGACCGGTTCGCCGCCCTTCCCGATATCAGCGAAGGACTGGAAAACCGGGTTTATGCCGCGGTGCGCAGAGCCGGCGGCCTGGAGGAAGCATACAGCCTGACTAAGTCCAAAAGATATACGCACGCCAGAATCCGCCGGATCATTCTTTCCGCTTTTCTGGGTCTGGACGCTTCCATGAGCGCGGGGATTCCTCCCTATCTGCGCATTCTCGGCTTTAATCAGCACGGCACGGAAATTCTGCATTCCATGAAAGGACGGGCAGCCTTGCCGGTCATCACCAATTCGTCGGATATATTTTCTCTTGACAAAAATGGAAAAAATATGCTTGAATTAGAAAACAGAGCAACGGACCTTTATGCGCTTTGTATGCCGAAAATCGCGCCCTGCGGGCTCGACAGGACAACGGGTATTATTTCTATTTCGTCTTTTGACTGAAAGGATGTGTCTTCTCTTGTCTATTGAAATTAAGGAAACGGAATATGAGAATTACGGAAAATGCCTGAGGCTGGATAACGGCCTGATCGACGTTGTTGTAACCATTGAGTTCGGGCCGCGCATCGTACGCTTCGGCTTTATCGGCGAAGAAAATATTCTTTACAACGATCTGGAACGCCGCAATTATATCAGCAGCGAAAGCATGTTGGAACGCTACGGCAAGGACGCGGCTTTTTACCATTACGGCGGACACCGCGTATGGCTCAGTCCCGAAAAGATGCCCGAAACGTATTATCCGGACAACGAGCCGGTCGTATACGGCATTCTGCCGGAAGGCGTCAGCTTTACGCCCCCGCGCCAGAAGCGCAACGACGTTCAACTGAGCTTTGAAGTGATCATGACCGAGGGCACTACGGATATCATGGTGGTGCACAGCGCGAAAAACTGCTCGAAGGAAAAACGGAACTGCGCGCTGTGGGCGCTGACCATGGTGAAGGGCGGCGGCGTAGAGGTGATCCCGATGAACAAGGACACCGGCAGCTCTCTGCTTCCCAACCGGCTTCTCACTCTTTGGCCGTATTCCGATATCCGGGACAAACGTTTGTCGGTGGGCAACCGGTTTATTACAATCCGGCACAATGCGGGCATTCCCAACGCGCTGAAGCTGGGCGTTAACAATACGCCGGGCTGGGCGTCGTACACCTGCGGAGAATATACGCTGGTAAAGCGTTACCTTCACACTGCTCAGGCGGCGTATCCGGATTACGGCTGCTCCTATGAGACGTACGCGTGCGGCGATTTTATCGAAATGGAATCGCTGAGCCCGCTGTACGGCCTGGAGCCGGGCGAAGGAATCCGACACGTGGAAAATCTTTCTCTGATCAAACAGCCGTTCCCCGAGGACCCGACCGACGAGGACGCGATAGAAAAATTCTGCGCGCATTTCAAATAAACTTTAAACACATGATACGCGACAACTTTTTCAATACAATCAAGAGGGGGCGGCCAATGGCCGCCCCCTCTTCTTGCAGTTATTTTACAGTGTTCCGAAAATACGGTCGCCCGCGTCGCCAAGACCCGGTACAATGTAGCCGATGTCGTTCAGGTGATCGTCGACGGCGGCACAGAAAAGCTGTACGTCGGGATGCGCTTCGGTAAATGCCTTTACCCCTTCCGGAGCGGCAATAATGCACATAAAGCGGATACTCTTCGGCTTGCTGCGCTTGATGATGGTGACTGCGTCGATCGCAGAGCCGCCGGTGGCAAGCATCGGGTCCAGCACGATGACGTCGCGCTCTTCAATATCCTGCGGCAGCTTGCTGTAATATTCCACCGGCTGCAGCGTCTCGTGGTCGCGGTAAAGGCCGATATGGCCGACCTTCGCGGCGGGAACCATTTTCAGTACGCCGTCCACCATGCCCAGGCCCGCCCTTAAAATAGGAACAAACGCAAGCTTTCTTCCTGCGATCACCTTTGTTTTCGCTTTCCCCATGGGGGTCTCGATCGTCGTGTCCTCCAAAGGGAGATCGCGGGTCGCCTCGTAGCACATCAGCATCCCGATTTCACCGACCAGCTCACGGAATTCCTTGGACCCCGTATTTTTATCGCGCAAAAAAGTCAGTTTGTGCTGGATCAGCGGATGATCCATAACAAATACCTGTTTATCCATGTTGACAGCCTCCATAGTCTAGTATTGTTTGTAACCCAAAAATTACAGTTCGCCGCGCTCAATCGCAGAGATTTCGTCAATGCGCTGCTGGTGGCGGCCGCCTTCAAATTCGGTTTTCAAGTAGATCTTTGCGAGCTCCACCGCCTTTTTTTCATCGATCACCCGGCCTCCGAGGCAGAGAATGTTGGAGTTGTTGTGCCGGCGGGTCATTTCCGTGCAGTAAGCGTCGGCGCACACCGACGCACGGATGCCCTGTACCTTGTTGGCCGCGATGCTCATGCCGATTCCCGTTCCGCAGCACAGAATTCCGCGCTCCGCTTCGCCGTCCGCCACACAGTGCGCGACCTTTGCCGCAACCGGCGCATAGTCGATAGAGGCTTCGTCAAACGTGCCGAAATCCTTATAGGCAATATTTTCGGCAGCAAGATAGTTCTTAATGGCTTCTTTCAATAAAAATCCGCCGTGATCCGCTCCTAAAGCTATCATTTGATTTCTCCTTTTATTCGTTTTTTTAATTCCCGCTCCGCCTGCGGCGGGCGAAGATAGATCGGCATCAGAGCCGCCGGGGACACCGCCCCGCCCTGCTCATATACTTTTTGCGCGGACTTTGCCACGCCCCACGCACGCTGATAAAGCAGGTGCTCGGGCGGCAGAACCGCGTTCAGACTTTTAAACCGCTCATTATTATAACACAATTTTGCGCCGTCTCCAACAAGGAATATCGGTTTCGTGTAATTTTCACATTCCTGTGCCAAATCCTCAATGGAAAGCGCCCGGTCGGGGGTGATTCTCTCCACGGAATTTTCATGCGCGGAAAAAATCGCGTTATAGACCTGCCCGCAGCGCGCGTCCATTACCGCGCAGACCGTGCAGTCCAGGTGCGCCAGGTTCTGCGCCATGGCCTCCAGGGCGGAAACTCCCGCACAGGGTTTATTCTGCGCCATGGCCAAGCCTTTGATACTCGCCACACCGATACGGACGCCCGTAAAAGAACCGGGACCCGCGGAAACCGCAAACAGGTCGACGTTTCCCAGTTCTGTCCGCGTACACTGCAGAAGATGGTCGATCATGGGCATCAGCGTCTGGCTATGGGTCAGGCGGGTATTGATGTAAAATTCCCCCAGCAGTCTGTCGTCGTCAAGCAGAGCCGCCGAAGCCGCGGTCGCGGAAGAATCGATTGCCAGTATCCTCATGGTTTTATCCCTTCCATCTGAAAAATTCGTTCGTTTTCCCGCGCGCCCCGGCAAATTTCAATCCGTATCGCATCCTGAGGAAGAGCGGCCTCGATGTTTTCGCTCCACTCGATGACAAGCACGCCGCCGCTGTCGAGATAATCAAAAAATCCGGTGGAGTAAAGGTCGTCCCACCCGGTTACGCGGAACATATCAAAATGGTAGACATCCAGCCTGCCGTGATATTCGTGAACGAGCGCAAAGGTCGGGCTGGAAACGCCGTCCTGGATTCCAAGCCCGCGGGCAAGGCCGCGCGTGAAAGCGGTCTTCCCCATCCCCATCCCGCCGAAAAGCGCCAGCACCTCGCCGCCGGTCAGCTTTTCCGCAATTTTCACCCCGAGTGCTTCCGTCTCGGCAGGCGAAGAAGTGATGATTTCCTGCATATCCGGTCCCCTTACATCTCTAAAATAGTCCTGAAATTTTCCCGTTCGCGTCCACGTCGATCTTTTCTGCGGACGGTACCTTCGGCAATCCGGGCATGGTCATAATATCCCCCGCGTACGCAACCACAAACCCCGCGCCGTTGGAAAGGCGCAGGTCGCGGATGGTAATACGGAAGCCCTTCGGCCGTCCCAGAAGCGCGGCGTTGTCGGAAAGGGAATATTGGGTTTTCGCAACGCAGACGGGCAGCCTGTCCCCGCCGAGCGCGGAGATATCGGCAATGGCCTTTTCCGCCTGAGCAGTGTAGTCCACGCCGTCCGCCCCGTAAATTTCTTTGGCAATACATTCAATCTTCTGTTTGACCGTGGAATCGACGGAATAAATCGGATGGAAATCCGACGGTTTTTCCGCCGCCTCACAGACCTTTTGCGCCAGCTCCACACCGCCCGCGCCGCCTTTGGCAAAGACTTCCGAAAGCGCGAAATCCGCGCCGTTGTCGCGGCAGTATTTTTCGATATACGCCAGCTCAGCGTCGGAATCGCTTCCGAAGCGGTTGATGGCGACGACCACCGGCACGCCGTACTTCTTCATATTGGCGATATGCGCGCCCAGATTGACGATACCCTTTTCCAGCGCTTCCAGATTCTCCGCCGCAGTACGGTCCTTCGGCACGCCGCCGTTGTATTTCAGCGCGCGAGCGGTCGCCACAAGGACAACGGCGCTGGGCTTCAGCCCCGCAAGACGGCACTTGATGTCCAGAAACTTTTCCGCGCCAAGGTCGGAGCCGAAGCCGGCCTCGGTAATGCAGTAATCGGCAAGCTTCAAAGCAAGACGCGTGGCCCTGACGGAGTTGCAGCCGTGAGCGATGTTGGCAAACGGCCCGCCGTGCATGATGACGGGCGTGCCCTCCAGCGTCTGCACCAGATTCGGGTTGATCGCGTCTTTCAGAAGCGCAGCCATGGCGCCCTGCGCCTTGAGGTCCGAAGCATAGACGGGCGCGCCCGCAAAGGTGTATGCGACCAGAATTCTTCCCAGCCGTTCCTTTAAATCCGTAATGTCGGACGCCAGGCAGAAAATGGCCATGATTTCCGACGCAACGGTAATACAGAAGCTGTCTTCGCGGGGAATCCCGTTGATTTTTCCGCCCAGGCCGACCACGATGCTGCGCAGGGCGCGGTCGTTCATATCGAGACAGCGTTTGATTAAAATCCTTCGCTGGTCAATCCCCAGCGCGTTCCCCTGATGGATATGGTTGTCCAGCATGGCGCAGAGCAAATTGTTTGCGGAAGTAATGGCGTGAAAATCGCCCGTAAAATGCAGGTTGATGTCCTCCATCGGCACCACCTGCGCGTATCCGCCGCCCGCGGCGCCGCCTTTGATGCCGAATACCGGGCCGAGGCTCGGTTCGCGAAGGGCAATGACGGCATTTTTCCCGATCTGCTTCATTGCCTCGCCAAGGCCCGCCGTCGTGGTGGTCTTCCCTTCCCCCGCGGGAGTGGGGTTGATTGCCGTAACCAGAATGAGTTTGCCGTCCTTGCGGGAGGCAAGTCTGTTGTAGAGAGAGTCGTTCAGCTTTGCTTTAAACCGGCCGTATGGCTCAAGTTCTTCCTCGTAAATCCCGAGGTCAGCGGCAATTCTCGCAATCGGTACGAGCTTTGCCTGCTGCGCAATTTCGATGTCCGTGAGCATTCATGCATTCTCCTAACACATAATTATGACAAAATTATATCATATTCTTTTGTAAAAATGAACAGGAAAGAATAATATTTCCTGATAAAAACAGGCGGCGGAAGCATCGTTGCCAGGATATGTTATAATAAAAAGCAGCTCCACTGATCAGGAACCGGGTGCACCCGGGGGAATTAAAATCTTCAGTTTTTTGTAAGAAATCCGTTCAGTTTCTTTTAAGAAATATGCGGTAAGCTGTTGTTAAGGTTTTTGGGGGAGGAAATCAAATGGATAAAAAACAGATCCTGATTGTCGACGACGACCGCGAGATCGTCCGCGCAATCGCCATTTTGCTGGAAAAAGAGGGCTATTCGGCCCTGTGTGCCTATGACGGGCTGGAGGCCGTCGACGCGGCGATGAACAACGAAATTCATTTGATTTTGATCGATGTGATGATGCCGAGGCTGAACGGGCTTTCCGCGGTCATGAAAATCCGTGAAAAGCGCAATATCCCGATCATCGTGCTTTCGGCGAAAAGCGAGGACACCGACAAAATTCTCGGGCTCAGCATGGGTGCGGACGATTACGTGACAAAGCCGTTCAATCCCATGGAGCTTGTCGCGCGCGTCCGTTCCCAGCTCAGGCGCTACATCAGCCTGGGTGACATCAACGCGAATGCGAACGCAAACGAAATCGTCAACGGCAGACTGAGCTACAGCACGGACGCGCGCATCCTGAAGGCGGACGGCGAGCCTGTCCGCCTGACGGCGACGGAAAGCAAAATCGTCGACCTGCTGATGCGCAATCTGGGCAGGACCTTTCCCGCGGAGGAAATCTACCGCCGCGTATGGAACGAGCCCGCCTACTGTGTGGAAAACACCGTGATGGTACATATCCGCCGCATCCGGGAAAAAATCGAACTCAACCCAAAGGAACCCGAATATTTAAAGGTGGTGTGGGGCATTGGCTACAAAATCGAAAAAGTTTAAGCCGGTATTCGGCTGGCTCTGTTTTTTCTTCAGTATGGTGACGATTACGGGCATCCTGACCTTGGCCCTTTTTTCCGGGGAATTCATCAACCGCGGCGACTACTTCCTCAGAGAAGTGAAAGATGCGTTTGAACAGGACTATCAAAAAACTTCCCTGTTCAGTCAGGGGATGGGGTACCGACTGCAGGATATTCTGGATTCGCTGGCCGCAGGAAAAGAAGCTGACGACACCGGTGCCTGGGACGTTTTGGACCGGGACGCGAGCAAAAACATCCTCTATTCGGCGGGAACAAAGGAAAAGCCCGCCAAATATTCCAACGGATACCCGAATCTGGATCTGGACACCGCCCCGCTGCCGGACGGGTATAACTTCAAGCTGAACTTCGACGGCGAAAAAGTGACGATTACCAAGGACGGAAAAAATCTGGATATTTACGGAGACGGCGTTTACCGGCCGAACAAATCCATGTGGTATGTTCCGGGTTACACCAGCAACACGGACCTGAACGATTCCGCGCTGGAGGACTACCGCGTAACCATGTTTGTCCGCAATGAGCTTGTCGAACCGATCAGCGGCAGCAGCGTGCTGTCCTACATTCCGGAGGAGCAGACAAATATGAAAACCGCTTTGTATGCCGCCGGGGTCTTTCTGCTGCTCGGCCTGATTGCCTTTGCCGCATATGTTCTGCTGAGGAAAGACAAAAAGCTGGCCGATCTGGCGCTGGCCCGCTTTACCGGCTGGTTCTGGTGGGAATTCAAGGCGCTGTGCGTCGCCGTGCTGATCTACCTGGACGTTGTTTTTATTACCAACACCTGGCGCAGCAACTGGATTCTATGGGGAATCTGCGCGGTGGTTTCGCTGTTCTGTTATTATCTGGTGGTAAACGATATGCGCTATAACCGTCCCTTCTACCGGCACAATATTTTCAACTCCGCTTTAAACAATTACAGAAGGTTCGAATTTTCAAGGCCGTTCCAGCGGCAGATGGTCCAACGGTTCTGGGCGCTGCTGGCAGCTGAAATCCTGCTGCTGCTGTTTGGTTTGACCGTAACGGCCGTCATTCATCCCAGTTCATTCTTCGTCATGGTCTTTCTGCTGCTGGTGCTTGCCGGGATGATTTATCTGATTTACCGGTATGTGCGCAGATTTCAGAACACCGTCTACGACATCGGGCTTCTGATACGCCATATTTCCCTTGTAAAAACCGGCGATCCTTCGGCGGTGGTCGAGCTGCCCGCGGAAGCGGACCTGAAAAACGCTTCGCTGGAATTGAATGAGATCCAGTCCGGCATCGGCGAAGCGGTGGAGGAACGCCTCAAAAGCGAACGGATGAAAATAGAGCTGATCACCAATGTGAGCCACGACCTGAAAACACCGCTCACGTCCATCATCAGCTATATCGACCTGTTAAAGCAGGAAGAGAGTCTTCCCGACCATGTAAAGGACTATATCGAAATCCTTGCCCAAAAATCCGACCGGCTGAAAAACATGGTGCAGGACATCTTTCAGGTGAGCAAGGCGACCAGCGGAAACATTGAGATGAATCCGGAAATTCTGGATTACGGCAAGCTGATCCTGCAGACACTGGCAGATATGAACGAACAGGTGGAAGCCTCCGGCCTGCTATTAAAAATCGACGTTCCGGATACCCCCGTCATGATCCGGGCAGACGGAAAGCTCTTATACCGGGTGTTCCAGAATCTCATCGGCAACGCGCTGCAGTATTCGCTGGACGGCTCCCGTGTTTTTATTACGCTGGAACAAACCGGGGAAGAAGCCTCCGCCTCGGTAAAGAACACCTCCCGCTTTGAGCTGGACGGCGACCGGGATATGACCGAACGCTTTGTAAGGGGAGACAGCTCGCGCACGACAAGCGGCAGCGGACTGGGGCTTTCCATTGCGCGCAGTTTTACAGAGGCCTGCGGGGGCAGGTTCGGAATCAGTGTCGACGCCGACCTCTTTTCGGCCAGAGTCGACTTTCCGCTTATCCAGCGGCCGGAAGAGCAGTGAAGAGTGCGATTGCTGTGAACATAAAAAGGAAAACCGATGCGAGCTTCTCGCCCGCGCCGGTTTTCCTTTATTATTCGCTTGCAGTTTTCGCGTTTCCATCATATAATAAGTAAATTAGAGGTGAAGTCATGCGAGGTTTGAAATCTTTTCTCAACTATTTAAAACGGGCGGACAAGCTGTATTGGACCGTCATGATTCTGATATCGGCGTACAGCCTCCTGCTGCTCAAAACCGTGCCCAACAGCGATTCGGGCAAGTCCTATTTTACTGTACAGCTGGTCGCCATTATGATCGGCTATGTGGGCGCGATCCTGTTCACGCTGATCGATTACCGGGAAATCGCGAGCTATTGGTATATTGTGGCGGGATTTTGCCTTTTTTTAATTATTTATACGCAGATTTTCGGTATTGCGGTGAAAAGCAGCGGCGGCATTAACGCAAAAGCGTGGATTCAACTGCCGGGTACCACCTTTCAGCCCAGTGAACTGGTCAAAATCGGTTTTATCATTACATTTTCCAAACATGTATCGGAACTGAAAGAACGCGATCTGCTGAAATCCTTTCCGCAGGTCATCCTGCTGGCTCTCCATGCGATGATTCCGATCGTACTGGTCCATTTTCAGGGAGACGACGGCACCGCAGTCATCTTCTTCTGCATGTTTCTTGCCATGGCGTTTGGAGCCGGGGTCCAGTTCAGATACTTTGGAGCGGTTTTTGCGGCAATCGCGGTCGCTTTTCCGATCGCATGGGAGTATCTTCTACAGGATTATCAGAAAGACCGCTTTACCATTTTCCGCCATCCGGAAACGGACCCGCTGGACAAGGGCCTGCAGCAGATTCAGGGCAGGCTGTCCATCGGTAGCGGACAGTTGTGGGGACGCGGGCTGTTCAACGGCAATTCCCGTGTCAGCAAAGGCCTAGTACCCGTACAGCAGAGCGATTTTATTTTCTCGGTCGCGGGCGAGCAGCTCGGCTTTTTCGGCTGTATGCTGATTATGGTTCTTCTTCTGCTGCTCCTGCTGCGGACGCTCCGGATCGCGAGAAAGTCCCCCGACTGTCTGGGCAGCAGCATCTGCTTCGGCTTCTTCGGCATGATTGCGGCGCAGGCACTGTTCAATTTAGGCATGTGCCTGAACCTTTTGCCGGTCATGGGTGTCACGCTCCCGTTTTTCAGCGCGGGCGGTTCGTCCGCGGCCTGTCTGTATCTGGGGTTCGGGTTAGCGCAGAACGTGCATATGCACAGAATGAACACGGACAAAGTCACGCTCCGGCGATAGAGCGTCATGATAAAAAACACCGTCTGGCTGTTGTCCAGACGGTGTTTTTTATCATATCCCGTATTTTTTATTGAAAAAGTTTATCCTGCAGTTTTTTTGTTTTGGATCGCCTTTGCGCCGTCGCTTCCGCATTGACGCTGAGCGTCCCCTCGGCGTCGTCCACGTTCAGCACGTCGCCTTCCCGCGCGCCCTGCGGGAGCTCGGAGGTTTCAATGGCGAAGAATTTCTGATCCTTATCCTCACAGATTGCGTAGGTTCCCTCAAAACGGTCTATGACCAGCATTTTCATTTTTCTATCCCCTCTTTATTATCATCAGCGCTCGGCTGCAAGCTTTATATTTTGCCCGTCACTCATAAAAATAAGCGTTCCGCTGACATCGGTCCGGTAAACCGCCGCGCCGGCGGACAACAGTCTTTTCAGTACTTCCCGTTTCGGAAGCCCGTTGGAGTCGTCGGCAACGGAAATCGCCGCCCATTTCGGCTTTACGGCGTTCAGCAGAGCGTCCGTGGTGGAGGTACTGCTGCCGTGGTGGCCGACCTTCAGAACATCGGCGGAAAGGTCTTCCCCGTCTGCGATCAAATCGGATTCCTCCTCTTTTTCCGCGTCGCCCATCAGCAGAAACCGCGTTTTTCCATAGGTCAGCTTCAGGACGATGGAATTGTTGTTGGTGCTTCCGCCCTGCCGAACAGGAGCAAGAACCTCTATTTTCATACTGCCGAGAAAGAAAGTCTCTCCGGGCAGGGGAACAACTGTGGAAATCTGTTTTTCGTTCAGCGCTTTTTGTGTGGAAAGATATTCCTCGCTGAATGGAATCAGGTCCTTCGGGATATCAGGCGCAAAATATTTTTTGACGGGATAATGCCCAATCAGGTACGCAAAACCGCCGATATGGTCCTCGTCGGGATGCGTGTTGACCATATACTCCAGTTCCTTTACGCCCCGGCGGTCAAGATATTCCGCCACCGGCTCCCCGCAATCGACAGTCCCGCCGTCCACGAGCATTGCTTTCCCCTCGCACTCAATCAAGATGCTGTCGGCCTTTCCGACCTCCAACACATGGAGGGACATCGGGCTGGAATCCGCCGCCGAAGAAAAATCGCTCAGTCCGAAAAAGGAAAAAGCCCGGTGCCAGAAGGCTGCTGCCCCGAACGGCAGCAACGAAACAACGAGCCCCATCGCCAGAAACAGTGAAATGGTGATTTTCAGCGCCTTTTTACTGCTTTTTTGCTGCTCCATCTGCCCTGCTTCTCTCTTTTTTGAACTTGGGCTGCACGCTGCATGGCAGGGCTGGGAGGAACAAGACACGAGCCGCCCGTACCGATCAGGTCGCTGCGGCCCGCGGCTTTCAGCGCCGCAATTACCAGATCCCTGTTCTTTGGATTAAAATACTGCAGAAGCGCCCGCTGCATCGCCTTTTCCCGGTCGGTGCGGGGAATATAGACTTCTTTCATCGTATAAGGATCGAGCCCGGTGTAGAACATGCAGGTGGAAATGGTGCCGGGCGTGGGATAAAAATCCTGCACCTGCTCCGGACGAAGATGCTCGCGCTTTAGAAACAGGGCGAGCGAAACCGCGTCTTTCAGGGTGCTGCCTGGGTGGGAGGACATCAGGTATGGAACAAGATACTGCTCCTTGCCCTCCTCCTTACAGAATCGATAATACTTTTTTTCAAATTTCAAAAACGATTCAATATGCGGCTTGCCCATACAGTCAAGGACCTCCGGCGTACAGTGCTCCGGCGCAACCTTCAGCTGTCCGCTGACATGATACTTGACCAGTTCCTTAAAAAAGGCGTCGTCCTTGTCTTCAATCAAATAATCAAAGCGGATGCCGGAACGGATAAACACGCGTTTGACCTTCGGCAGGGCGCGCAGCCTGCGCAGAATGTCGAGGTATTCGCTGTGGTCCACCTTGAGCAGAGGGCACGGTTTCGGTGAAAGGCATTTTTTGCCGCCCGCGCAGAGCCCCAGCTTTTCCTGCTTGTCGCAGGACGGATGGCGGAAATTGGCGGTCGGACCGCCGACATCGTGGATATATCCTTTAAAATTCGGGCTTTCCGTCAGCTTTTTCGCTTCGCGCAGGATGGACTCCTCGCTGCGGGTGGTGATGGAACGGCCCTGATGGAAGGCGATCGAACAGAAATTGCAGGCGCCAAAACAGCCGCGGTTGTGAGTAATGGAGAACTCCACCTCCCGAATGGCCGGAACCCCGCCCATGCTTTCGTAGCACGGGTGATAGGTGCGCATATACGGCAGCTCATAAACGGCGTCGAGCTCCTTTTGCTTTAAAGGCGGCATCGGCGGGTTTTGAACCAGTATTTTGCCGCCGTGGCGCTGAATGACTCTGCGTCCCCGCACGGCGTCCTGCTCATCCTGCTGTTTGCGGCAGGAAACGGCGTACTCTCTTTTATTCTGACAGACCTGCTCAAAGCTGGGACAGTCGACCGCCGGAACGGGCCGGTATTCCTTTGTGGGAACCGCATAGCAGGTGCCGAGGATATCGGTGATCGTACTGATCGGCTCGCCGGAAAACAGGCGGCGGGCAATTTCGACCGTCTGGCTTTCGCCCATGCCGTAGGTCAGCAAATCCGCCCCGGAGTCCAAAAGAATCGACGGGCGGATTTTGTCGTCCCAGTAATCGTAATGTGCGAAACGGCGGAGGGAAGCTTCCAGCCCGCCGATAACGACCGGCGAATCCGGATAGATCTCCCTGATTTTCTTCGTGTAGACAATAACGGCGCGGTCGGGCCGGAGACCGGTTCTGTTCCCCGGAGAATAGGCGTCTTCTTTGCGCCTGCGGCGCGCCACGGTGTAATGGGCGACCATGGAATCAATGTTTCCCGAGTTGACCAGAAAGCCGTATTTCGGCTTGCCGAAGCGGGTAAAGTCCCGGTCGGTGCGCCAGTCCGGCTGCGCCAGAATGGCCACCCGGTAGCCAAACTGCTCCAGCACGCGCGAGATGATCGCGGTGCCGAAGGTGGGATGGTCAACGTAGGCGTCGCCGGTTACAACGACGAAATCCGGCACGTCCCAGCCAAGAGCATTTATTTCTTCTTTTGTAATGGGTAAAAAAGGCATTCCGCTTATTCTTCACTTTCTTTTTGATCTGCCTGCTGCATGGTCATTTCCAGCCACTGCTGGTATGTAATGAGCACCTGACGCGGCTTGGAGCCTTCGTGTGGGCCTACAATGCCCATCTGCTCCATCTCGTCGACCAGACGGCCGGCGCGGGCATACCCGAGGCGCAGACGGCGCTGGAGCAGAGAGGTCGAAGCCTGTCCCGCTTCCACAACGCATTTGACCGCTTCCGGCATCATGGGGTCGGTATCGCCGTTCACGCCGCTGTCGCCTCCGCTGTCCTTTTCGGCTACGGCGTTTTTCTCAATCTCTTCGGCAATATTTTTATCATATCCCGCTTCCTGCGACTTCTTTACGAAATTCACGACGGATTCAATTTCGCTGTCGCTGACAAAGCAGCCCTGGATTCTGGTGGGCTTCTGCGAGCCGACGGGCGAAAACAGCATATCCCCGCGCCCCAGAAGCTTTTCCGCGCCGCCCATGTCCAGAATGGTTCTGGAATCCACCTGGGAGGAAACGGAGAACGCGATACGGCTTGGGATATTCGCCTTGATAATTCCGGTGATGACGTCGACGGAGGGCCGCTGTGTGGCAATCAGCAGATGCATGCCCGCGGCACGCGCCATCTGCGCCAGACGGCAGATGGAATCCTCCACCTCGTTGGGGGCGGCCATCATCAGGTCGGCAAGCTCGTCAATGATGATGACGATCTGCGGCAGGTGCGGCATGGGCTGCCCGTTTTCATCCTGAAAGCCGTTGCTTTCCGCCAGCGCGTTGTATCCGCCCAGGTCACGCACATTGTTCGCGGCGAAGGTCTTGTAACGCTTGAGCATTTCCGTGACGGCCCATCCCAAAGCGCCCGCGGCCTTGCGGGGATCGGTGACGACCGGAACCAAAAGCTGCGGAATCCCATTGTAAATGCCCAGTTCCACCACCTTCGGGTCGATCATCAGAAATTTGACTTCTTCCGGAGTGGATTTATACAGAAGGCTGACGATAAACGAGTTGATGCACACGGATTTTCCGGAACCCGTGGCGCCCGCAATCAGAAGATGGGGCATCTTGCTCAGATCCGCCGTTGCGACCGCGCCAGCGATGTCGCGCCCGAGCACGACGGTCAGGCGGCTTTTCGCTGCGCCGAAGCTGTTGGACTCGATCAGCTCGCGCATTCTGACGACGCTGACCTTCTTGTTCGGGACCTCTATCCCGACGGCGGCCTTGCCCGGAATCGGCGCTTCGATACGCACGCCGGACGCGGCGAGGTTCATGGCGATATCGTCGGACAGATTCGTGATTTTACTGATTTTTACACCCGCGGCGGGCTGCAGCTCGTAACGGGTCACGGCGGGGCCGCGGCTGATATCCACGATTTTTGTCTGGACCCCGAAGCTCTTCAGCGTCTGCACCAGCATCTGCCCGTTCAGCTTCAGTTCCTCGGTCACATCCTGTTCGCTTAGTTCCTTTGTGGTTTCAAGCATAGTGACCGGCGGGAAATGGTAGGTGCCGTCCTGCGGCGGCTCGTCGGTAAACATGGTCATCTGCACGCCGGCGGGTTCGGGTGTTTTTTGCGTTTCCGGCTGCGGCGAAACGGCCTGACGGGCGGCATAAGCGGCGGCGGCCGCTGCGGAGCCGGTTTTATCCGCGGACGGCGGAACCGGAGCCGCGGGCTGCTCTATCTTTTCCACTACGGGCTCTTTGACCCCGAATACCTTTTCCAGCTGTTCGAGCTTCTTGTTTTTCTGCTGTTTATCCTTGGCCTGAACGGCACGCTTCGCCATATCCTCGCGGTCAAGCGCAATATCGATGTTGGAATTGGCCTGACGGGCGCGTTCCACAGCCCGCTGTTCCTGTGCGCTGCTGAAACTGGCAGCCATCATGTCGGCCGGTTTTGTCACCGCCCGGAACAATTGGACGAGGCTGGTCCCGGTCAAAATCATAACCGCTACGAAAAGAGACAGAATAATAACGATTTTTGCCCCTGTCGAACCGAGAGCCGCGACGAACGGGATTCCGATCAGGCCGCTGAACAGCCCAGCGCCGGACCTTTGGATACCCAGGGTATAAAGATCCTTGAGCCTGTCCCAGTACGAGGTAATGGGCGTATTGTTCTGATCGGTAAAAATATAGACAGCCGCGCAAAACAGCGCAATAATGACGATCATAAAAATGACTTTGCTGCCCAGCCGGTTTTTCTGGCGCTCAAAAGCCGTTACGAGCGATATGTAGCAGAGAAGGATCGGCCAGATGATCGCGCAGCTTCCAAAAAGGCCCAGAAGCGCGTTGTGGCACCACAGCCAGATGTGGTCGCCCCCGATCAGCACAAGGCAGACCATCAGAATGGACATGGCAAACACCACAATCGCGTTGATCTGATTGCGCTGCCTGATATACTCGGCATCCTTTTCCGCCCTTGTTTTTCTTCCGCCGGCAAGGTGCTGTGCCTTCGGCTTGCTCCGTGTGCGGGGCGCCGCTTTCTTATTCGTATTTGTTCTTTGAGTTGCCACCTTATAATCACCTTATATTTTTATTTTAATTTGTTCCGGTCATTCGTTATATGTAACTTACGATGAAGAATGATTCGGGAAACGCATTCCTGAAAGCTTCCCTTTTCATTCTCCATCAGATGTTTTATACGCTGCGGCTTTTGGCAGCGGTCTTTGCCGTTTTGGGCTCCGGCTTTTTTGCCCCCGCCCTGGCGGTTCTTGCGCCGGACTTTTTTTGCTGCGCTTTCTTTTTGTCTATCATATCGTAGAGGCAGTCGATGGCGTCGGAAAGGCTTCCGAGCGAATCGATCAGGCCCTCACTGACGGCGTCGTTTCCGTCCAGGACCGACCCCACGTCCATAACCAGCTCCTGCGTGTTCATGGAAAGCTCGTGGAACCGTTCGGGGGAAATGTGAGAATTCTGCGTGACGAACCGCGTAATGCGCTCCTGCATCCGCTGGAAATACTCAAGGGTCTGCGGAACGCCGAGCAGCATGCCGTTCATACGCACCGGATGAATGGTCATCGTCGCGCTCGGGGCGATGAAAGAATGCTTGGCGGCAACCGCCAGCGGTACGCCGATGGAATGGCCGCCGCCCAGCACGAGCGACACGGTCGGCTTTTTCATACCCGCAACCAGCTCCGCAAGGGCAAGTCCGGCTTCCACGTCGCCGCCGACGGTGTTCAAAATGATCAGAAGCCCGTCTATGGTGGGCTCTTCCTCAATCGCGACAAGCTGCGGAATCACATGCTCGTACTTGGTCGTCTTGTTCTGCGAAGGCAGAATATAATGTCCTTCGATCTGACCAATGATCGTCAGGCAGTGAATCAGATGTTTGCCGTTGCCGGTGATCACCGAACCGGTGTCGATAATCTGGTCGGTCTGCTTTTCGTTTTTCTCGGCTTTATCGTCATCATTGGCCCGCTTTATATAATCCTGGTCTTCTTTCTGGCCTTTTGCTTTTTGGTCTTTATGGCTCATTGATAATCCCTCCTACCGCTTTATTGTGCCGTAAGAAGGGTGTTCTCATACACGGAAATGTACAAGTTTGAAATATCAATATTATGATTATATCATCTGTTGTGATATTCATCAAGAAAATAAAGCGTCAAAATAGAATGCTTTGGCAGAAAGTGATTGGATAGATTGACAATTTTGCTTTTTTATTGGATAATGGTTATATATTTAACTATGTTGGGAATTCGAATTGGAAGGAAGCTTGCTAATGAGTTTGACTTTGGCACAAAAAATTATAAAAACCCATCTTCTAAGCGGCGAAATGACGCCAGGCAGCGATATCGGTTTGAAAATAGACCAGACGCTGACGCAGGATGCCACCGGAACCATGGCCTATCTGGAATTCGAGGCTATGGGCGTTCCGCGCGTAAAAACAGAGCGCTCCGTCGCTTATATCGACCACAATACCCTGCAGACCGGTTTTGAAAACGCAGACGACCACCGGTACATTCAGACGGTCACCAGGAAACACGGAATTTATTTTTCAAGACCCGGCAACGGGATCTGCCATCAGGTCCATCTGGAGCGCTTCGGCGTTCCCGGCAAAACGCTGATCGGCTCGGACAGCCACACCCCTACCGGCGGCGGAATCGGCATGCTCGCCATGGGCGCCGGCGGGCTTGACGTTGCGGTTGCCATGGGCAGCGGCGAATATTACATCCCCATGCCGAAAATGCTGCGTATCAATCTGACCGGAAAGCTTTCTCCATGGGTTTCCGCTAAAGATATCATTTTGGAGGTCCTGCGCATTCTGTCCGTAAAGGGCGGCGTGGGCAAGATCGTGGAATACGGCGGCGAAGGAATCGCGGCGCTGAGCGTGCCGGAGCGCGCGACCATCACCAACATGGGTGCGGAACTGGGCGCAACCACCTCCATCTTCCCTTCCGACGAAGTAACCCTTGCGTTTTTAAAAGCACAGGGCCGTGAAAAGGACTGGGTGGAGCTGAAGCCGGACACCGACGCGAAATACGATGAAACCATCGGGATCAACCTGTCCGAACTGAAACCGATGGCGGCCTGTCCCCACAGCCCGGATGCGGTAAAAGCCGTGGACGAAATCGGCCCCATCAAAGTGGATCAGGTCTGTATCGGGTCCTGTACCAATTCCTCTTACCGCGACATGATGCGGATCGCTTCCATACTGAAAGGAAAGACGGTCCACCCAGACGTCAGCCTTTCGATTGCCCCCGGCTCCAAGCAGGTTTACAATATGCTTGCGAAGAACGGCGCGCTGGCCGATCTGATTTCCGCCGGAGCGCGGATTCTGGAATGCGCCTGCGGCCCCTGCATCGGGATGGGACAATCCCCGAATTCCGGCGGCATTTCGCTGAGGACCTTCAACCGCAACTTTGAGGGACGTTCCGGCACGGCGGACGCCCAAATCTACCTTGTCAGCCCGGAAACCGCCGCGGCTTCCGCCATCAACGGCGTTCTGACCGATCCCCGGACGCTGGGCGAGGAGGCTCCCATCGAACAGCCAGAAAAATTCCTGATCAACGACAATATGATCATTCCCCCCGCCAGTGAGGAGGAAGCGAAAAACGTGGAAGTTCTGCGCGGGCCGAATATCAAGGAAGTCCCCACCACCACCGCCCTTCCCCGGGACATTGCCGCAAAAGCCCTGCTGAAGGTCGGCGACAATATCACGACCGATCACATTATGCCGGCGGGGGCAAAAATTCTTCCGTACCGTTCCAACATTCCCCACCTTTCCAACTTCTGTTTCACCGTCTGCGACAAGGAATTCCCGGAGCGCTGCCGCCAATATGGCAAGGGCATCATTGTAGGCGGTTCCAACTACGGGCAGGGTTCGTCCCGTGAACACGCCGTTCTGGTCCCGCTGTATCTTGGAATCAAAGCGGTGATTGCAAAGAGCTTTGCGCGGATCCACTGCGCCAATCTGGCGAACGGAGGAATCCTTCCGCTCGTATTCAAAAACGAGAAGGATTACGACGGAATCGACCAGATGGACGAACTGGAGCTGCCGGATATCCGCGCCACCATTGAAAACGACGGAACCGTTCTTGTAAAAAACCTGACAAAGGGCACCTCCTTTGAAGCAGACGCCATTTTGAGCGACCGTCAGAGAAAGATCGTTCTCGCGGGCGGCCTGCTGAGCTACATCAAAGAACAGAACAGCTGATACAAAATACAACGTACTTGCAGAACGCTTACAGAAAACGGAGGGCTACGAATGAATAAGATTCAAATGACGACGCCGCTGGTGGAAATGGACGGCGACGAAATGACCAGAATCATTTGGAAAATGATTAAAGAGATCCTGCTGAACCCTTATATCGACCTGAAAACGGAATATTACGATCTTGGGCTGGAAAACCGCGACGCAACCGACGACAAGGTCACGTTTGATTCCGCTTACGCCACAAAGAAATACGGCGTTGCCGTAAAATGCGCGACGATCACCGCGAACGCGGACAGAGTGCGCGAGTATGGATTAAAAGAAATGTGGAAATCCCCGAACGGCACCATCCGTGCAATTCTGGACGGCACCGTTTTTCGTTCCCCTATCCTTGTGAAGGGAATTACGCCCTTTATCACCACCTGGAAAAAGCCGATCACCATTGCGCGCCACGCCTACGGCGACATCTACCGCAACACGGAAATGACCGTTCCCGCCGGCGCTAAGGCCGAGCTTGTCGTCACAAAAGCGGACGGCACCGAAGAGCGCGCGCTGATTCATGATTTCGAGACATCCGGCATTATTCAGGGCCAGCACAACATTGACAAAAGCATTGAAAGCTTTGCCCGGTCCTGCTTCAGCTATGCGCTCGACGTCGGGCAGGATGTGTGGTTTTCAACCAAGGACACGATTTCAAAAAAATACGATCATCGTTTCAAGGATATTTTTCAGGAAATTTACGAATCCGATTACAAAGAAGAATTTGAAAAAGCCGGTATCACCTATTTTTACACCTTAATTGACGACGCGGTAGCCCGTGTGATCCGTTCAGAAGGCGGATACATCTGGGCCTGCAAAAATTACGACGGCGACGTCATGAGCGATATGGTCGCGACTGCCTTCGGCAGCCTTGCCATGATGACGAGCGTCCTCGTTTCGCCCGAGGGAATCTATGAATACGAGGCGGCCCACGGCACCGTGCAGCGCCATTACTACAAACATCTGAAGGGCGAAAAGACGTCCACCAATTCTATGGCTACCCTGTTTGCCTGGACCGGCGCGTTGAAAAAACGCGGAGAGCTCGATCATCTTCCTGCGTTGATGGATTTTGCGTCAAAACTGGAAGAGGCGTCTATTCAGACCGTTGAAAGCGGCATTATGACCGGCGACCTTGCCGCTCTTTCCACGCTGCCAAACAAAACTACAATCGACACCGAAACCTTTTTGAGGGAAGTCAATAAAAGTCTGGTTCGGCTTTTATAAACCGGACTATTTACGGAGGAAAAGCGTATGCCAAGACGCGAAAATATTTCAATGTCGGTAATCAGAAGATTGCCCCGCTACTATCGTTTTTTAATTCATCTGAAACAAAAAGGGGTCACCAGAATCTCTTCCACCGAGCTGTCCGTGAAGCTGGGCCTGACCGCCTCGCAGATCCGTCAGGACCTGAACTGCTTCGGCGGGTTCGGCCAGCAGGGTTACGGCTATATTGTCGACCAGCTCTGTGATGAAATCGGAAATATTCTGGGCCTTTCCAATGAGTATAAAGCGATTCTGGTCGGAGCCGGAAATTTGGGAAGAGCAATTGCCTCTCACATGTCGTTTGATGATGAAGGGTTCAGACTGGTCGGTATTTTTGACAGTTCCCCCAGTAAAACAGGGACAAGAATCAACGGTCAGATCGTACTCGACACGGTAGAGCTGGAAGATTTTTGCCGGAAGGAACAGCCGACCATGGCTGTGCTCTGCATCCCCCGCGACGGCGTTCATGCCGTGATTGAACGCCTGTATACTCTGGGTGTGCGCAATTACTGGAACTTCAGCCATTATGATATTGCAATGAAGTACGAAGATACGATTGTGGAAAACGTTCATCTGAATGACAGCCTGATGACGCTTTGCTACCGAATTTCAAACCCGAGCCAGAAATAAACCGTTCAGGGGAAAGGATACAAAAGTCCTTTCCCCTTTTTGCACGGCAAATAAAATCTGTTTTCGGGGTACAATAAGGATTGTTTTCCCCCGCTTTTCTTTTTATGTAAAATATGTTATGATCATTTTGTAGCAATTTAACCGATGTTTTGAGATGTTTTCAAAAATCGCAGAGATGATTAGGAGGTACACATCATGGATTGGATCACCTTTGGCATTATTGCCGCAGTTATTCTGATTCTTGTTTTCTGGGTCACAGGCATGTACAACAAGCTTGTCTCTTTTTCCGTAAGAGTGGACAACGGATGGGCACAGGTGGACGTTCAGCTGAAAAAGCGCTTTGACCTCATCCCCAATCTCGTGGAAACCGTCAAGGGATACGCTTCCCATGAAAAATCGACCCTGGAAGAGGTCACAAAATGGCGCAGCGCGGCCATGAGCTCCAAAACCCCCGAAGAGGCGATGGAGAACAACGCCAAGCTGTCCCGCGCGATGGTAAACCTGTTTGCCACGGCGGAGCAATACCCGGACTTGAAGGCAAACCAGAATTTTCTGGACCTGCAGGGTCAGCTGAAGGACATTGAAAGCAAAATTGCTTTCGCCCGCCAGTTTTATAACGACACCGCAATGAAATACAACGAATACGTCATGCATTTCCCGTCCAACATCATTGCTTCCCTCTTCCATTTCGGACAGAAAAAATACTTTGAGATCGAGGAAGCCGATAAAGCCGTACCACAGGTAAAATTCTGATTTTCAGCGAACGAAGGGAGCATACAGATTGGCCAAAAAGCTTTTTGGCGGGATGGCTGCGGCCGTCGCCGCTATACTATTGATTCTTTTTATCATCGGCATCGGCGCCGGCGGCTACAAGCACGGAGCAAAGCAGACTTTGGAAAATCTGGATATCGTTTCTCAGCTGAACAGTAACGGCGATATGCAGGTGACGGAAACCTGGCGAATCAATCTGGAAGACCGCGGCAAGCCCTACAGCAACCTGTATAAAACCTTCCCGGTAAACGGAAGCCAGAGCGCAGGAATCGAGAATTTATCCGTGTATGACATGGATGAAAACGTTCAGTACAGCTTCCGTGACGATATCAATCCGACAAGCGGCTATTTTTCCGAAGATAACGTCTGTTACATTTACAACACGGCGGAGGATATTGAAATCGGCTGGTTTTTGCCGTCAATCGACAGCGGCGTACGCAACTTCAAGGTGCAGTACACCGTCAAGAACCTTGTCAGCGTATACGGAGATACTTCCGTACTGTACAACGCCTTTGTCGGAAACAAATTCAGTATCCCGATCACTCAGCTGCACGGTACGATTTTGATTCCGTCCGGCGCGAAGGATAAGGAAGTAAAGGGATGGCTGCACTGTACGGCACAGAGTCAGCTGACCATCGATTCCCCTTCCCGGATTTCCTTTACCGCAAACGAGGTTCCGCCGGAAACGCTGGTGGAAACACGCGTTTGCATGCCTGTTTCCCTGTTTCCGGATTCAACAAAAATCAGTACGGTCAACGTACTGAGCGATATTGAAAAGGAAGAAAACAAATGGGCGCAGGACTGGGAGAAGCAGCAGAAGCTGAACTACACGGTCGGCGTAGTGGATGCCGTGGCCGGAGTTGTTCTGGTGATAGCGGGAATTTTCATTCTGATATGGCTGAAAAAGAAAGCCAGACCGTATCCGGTGGATGCTCCCGAATACACCCGTGAGATACCGGAGGACAGTTCCCCCGGCGGCGCGGCAAACCTGTTCTATTATTACAGCGGCGGGGTCACCAGCAAAGAAGAAGGGCGTGTTTTCAGCGCTACGCTGATGAGTCTGGCGCGCAAGGGGTACGTTCAGTTTGACTCCAACGAGAAAAAAGATTTTGTGGTAAGCATAGCGGAAAATACAAAACATATGCCGCTTACGCAAAGCGAGCAGACATTTTACGATATGATTTCCGCCGTTGCGTCGTCATTTGACGGCCGGTTTACCATGAAGCAATTTGAAAATTACGCCAAGGATCACAACAAATCGATCGACAGCAAAATGGAACTCTTTCTGTCGCAGACAAAGAGGGAAATCGCCTCGCGCGGGTATTATGAGCGCCGGCCCTCTTTTCTGACGGTCAGCTCCGTTCTGGGAATTCTCGGTATTGTGGGAGCCATCGCGATCCTTTTGCTTTCAGGCGGCTGGCTGGTCTACATTCCCGTGGGATTCATCATTTTTGGAGTTCTGCTGATCATTGCTTCGAGCGGAAAAACAAGGCTGAGCAAAAAGGGAGAATACGATTACGCCGTATGGCAGGGGCTGAAAAAATACATGCTCGAATTTTCGCGCATGAAGGAATACGGCGTCCCGGAGCTTATGCTTTGGGAGGAATACCTTGTTTACGCAACCATGATGGGCATTTCCAAAAAGGTCTGCGATCAGCTCAGAATGGTCTATCCGCAGCTGAATGACGACGGCTACCTCTACACGAATTACGGAGGCAGCTACATGTACTACATGTTCGGCCGTTCCATCGGCATGGGCGGATTCAGCCACATCGGCAGCGATTTCGGCGCCTCGCTGGGAAACACGATCAGCAACATCAGCACTTCCGCCACGCGCCTTGCGCACCCGCCCCAATCCGGAGGCTCGGGCGGCTTTGGCGGCGGTGGTTTTGGCGGCGGCGGCTTCGGAGGCGGCGGTGGCGGCTTTGGCGGCGGCGGTGGCGGCGGTGCCAGATAACCGAATAACAGCACAAAAGAACCGTTGGAAACCGTTTGGTTTCCGGCGGTTCTCTTTTTATTCCCAGTCAAACGGCCGGCAAAGCAATCCCTACAGCAATTTCATTTGGGTTTGCGAGACAAAACACGTTTCTCCCCTGCCTTCGGCGGGGGAGAAACACAACCTTGTGGCAAAATCGACTGGAAATGCTGTAAAACAAATCCCAAATGGGATTACGGCTGCAAAAAATGCCGCCTCCCATCGAAAATGGAAGACAGCATTGAAAATTCGGATATTGGATACGGCGGCTTATTTCTTTTGGCCTGCCTTGTACTCCTTTGCCGCGCCGACCAAGCCCTTGAAAAGCGGGTGCGGGCGGTTCGGACGGGATTTGAATTCCGGATGGAACTGGGAGCCCAGAAACCACGGATGCTCCGGAATTTCCATCATTTCCACGATATGGTCGTCAGGCGATTTCCCGCAGAAGACCACGCCCGCCTGTTCAAACCGCTCGCGGTAATCGTTGTTCACCTCAAAGCGGTGACGGTGGCGCTCGGAAATGAGCGGCTCGTTGCCATAAAGCGCAGCCGCCTTTGTACCTGCGGTCAGCTTGCACGGATACTGTCCAAGGCGCATGGTGCCGCCCAGCTGGACAACGTCTTTCTGCTCCGGCATCAGGTCGATGACATGGTTGCTGCTCTGCGGATCGAATTCCGCCGAGTTCGCGTCCGCAAGGCCCAGCACATCGCGGGCGTACTCCACAATCGCAAGCTGCATGCCGAGGCAGATGCCAAGGCACGGAATCCCGTTGACTCTGGCATAGTGAATCGCCGTAATCATACCCTCGATGCCCCTCTCGCCGAATCCGCCGGGCACGATCACGCCGTCCATACTGGTGAGGATTTCCGCGACGTTGTCCGGGGTGATCGTCTCGGAATCAATCCACTTGATATTCACTTTGACGTTATTTCCGATTCCGCCGTGGGTCAGGGCTTCGGCAACGCTCAAATACGCGTCGTGCAGTTCCACATATTTGCCTACAAGCCCGATGGTGACGCTTTCCGTCATGGACATGGCCGTGTTGACCATGGCGATCCAGTCGCTCAGGTCGGCGCCGGGCGTGTCCAGCCCAAAGCGTTTGCAGACAATATCGTCCAAACGCTCGTCCTTCAGCGCAAGAGGGACCTGATACAGAAGCGGAAGGTCCAGGTTCTGGATCACGCAATTTTCATTGACGTTGCAGAAAAGCGCAATCTTCTTTTTAATATCGTCGCCGACCGGCCTTTCGGAACGGAGAACAATAATGTCCGGCTGAATGCCGATAGAGAGGAGTTCCTTGACGCTGTGCTGGGTAGGCTTAGACTTATGTTCATGGGAACAGATCAGATAAGGAACCAGGGTAACATGGATAAACAGGCAGTTGTTTCTGCCGACCTCCGTCGCAAACTGACGGATGGCCTCCAGAAAAGGCTGGCTCTCAATATCGCCGACCGTACCGCCCACTTCAATGATCGCTACGTCAATATTGTCCTTCCCGTCGTAGATACGGGATTTGATTTCGTTGGTAATGTGGGGGATCACCTGGACCGTACCCCCGTCGTAATCGCCGTTGCGCTCGTTCTGCAGGACATTCCAGTAAATTCTGCCCGAAGTGATATTGCTGTTCTGGGTCAGGCTCTCGTCGATAAAGCGTTCGTAATGGCCAAGATCCAGATCCGTTTCCGCTCCGTCATTGGTTACGAAAACCTCTCCGTGCTGAAACGGGTTCATGGTGCCCGGATCAACATTCAGATAGGGGTCAAATTTCTGTATGGTAATTCTCAGTCCCCTTGCCTTCAGTAAACGCCCCAAAGAAGCCGCCGTGATTCCTTTTCCCAATCCGGATACAACCCCGCCTGTTACAAAAATATATTTTGCTGACATAGTTACCCTCCATAAGCACTTGAATTTACTGCCGCTGCAAAAACCAAATTAGATTAATTATATCGCCTGTTGTATTGGCTTGTCAATGCAATAGGCGATAATAAATGCTGTTCTTACAAGATTTGAAACAATCCGCCAATAATCGGCCCGAGTGCCCCACCGACCTGTGCACCCTGCCTAACGGCCTGTATTACGGCTGGTATTTTTCTATCTCCGCTTTTTGGATGGTGACCGGGGTAGCGGGCTTGCTCTTCTCCCCCTGGTCGTTTTCGGAAACGGGAACCGCGGCAATTTTGTCGACGACATCCATTCCCTCGATTACCTGCGCAAAAACGGTGTGTCCCCGTTCCACAATATTGTACGCGCCGTCCAGATTGGGATTGCCGCCGTTATCGTCATACAGCTTTTTATAGGCGTCGGTGACCTTGTCCATGTTAAGGAAATAGGTGCCGTACTGCTGGATAAAGGCATCCGGATACTGCTTATAGACATTGTACGCCTGCTGATAGTCCTCCCAGTTCACCTTTTCGGAGGTTCCCCTCTGGTTGATGAAGAACTGGCTTCCGTTGGTGTTTTCACCCGCGTTCGCCATGGAAACGGAGCCGCGGACGTTGACCAGGTTCGCGTTGAACTCATCTTCAAAGTCCTTATCCCAGATGCTTTCCCCGCCGGTGCCGTCACCCTTGGGGTCGCCGGACTGAATCATGAAGTCGTTAATCACGCGGTGGAAGGTCAAACCATTGTAATAGCCCTTCTGAATCAGACCTTTAAAATTCTCAACGGCTTTCGGAGCGGCCTGCGCAAAAAGACGGAGCTTGATCACGCCCATACTGGTGGTTAGTACGGCAATGTCTTCACCGGCGGCAGGCTTTTCAAGCTGATAGCCTATTTTTTTGCCGTCGTCCGGCTTTACCCGGCTGGAAGCGGCCGAGCTCGCCGGTGCGGAGGAGGCCGGAGAGGACGATGCTGCAGAGCTTGCGGCGCTGCCGCCGGAACAGGCGGTCAGGCTCAGAAGCAAGGCGAAAACAGAAACAAATCCAAGCATTTTTCTGGTGTATTGTATCATAAAAATAGCTCCTTTTCGTAATACATAAATTATATTTTATTATAGAAAGCAATAATATTCAAGCCGGAGAGGGATAAATTAACAATTTAATAATTAATCAGCTTAGTATTACCTATTCATTTTAAGCATATAGATAAGCGAAGACATAAAGGAGGTAGGAAAATGTTTGATTACTATCCTGAGGGTTGGATCATCGATACACCCGAAAACCGCGCGGCGACCCTGAACATCTCCGCGCTGAACGACGCCTGCCGGGATGGAAAAATTTTGGAAGGACGCGCGCTGATTTGTGACAGCTCGCATAATTTACTGGTCGATTTAGGATGCATGAAGGGTGTGATTCCGCACGACGAGGGTGCTTTAGGTATTCGCGAAGGTACGGTACGTGACATTGCCATCATTTCCAGAGTCAACCGGCCGGTATGTTTTACCGTGACGGGTTTCCAGAAGGATACGGACGGACATATGACCGCCCTGCTGTCGCGGCGGGCCGCACAGGAAAAGTGCATGGCCGAGTATGTGAAAAAGCTTACTCCGGGCGACGTCATCAACGCGCGCGTGACCCACCTGGAAAGCTTCGGGGCCTTTGCCGACATCGGCTGCGGGATTATCGCGCTGCTGCCGATCGACGCCATCTCCGTTTCCAGAATTGACCACCCACGCGAACGGTTTACGGTCGGCATGGATATCCGTGTTGTAATAAAGTCCGTGGAAAACGGACGCATTACCCTGAGCCACAAAGAGCTTCTGGGAACCTGGGCGGAAAACGTAGCCATGTTCAAAGCCGGGGAAACAGTGGCCGGGATTGTGCGTTCCGTAGAGTCCTACGGCATTTTCGTCGAGCTTTCCCCCAACCTTGCCGGGCTGGCGGAAGCCAAGGAGGATGTGGTACCCGGTCAGCAGGCGAGCGTTTACATAAAAAGCATCATTCCTTCACGGATGAAGGTAAAGCTTGTAATTATCGATACGTTCGACTACTCCTACCGTCCTTCCGCGCCGAAATATTTCTTCACAGGAAACAGGGTCGACCGGTTTGTCTATTCGCCCCCCGACAGCGAAAAGGAAATTGCAACCAATTTTACACCGGAATAAGATGTCAGGCCGCGGGTCCGGTAAGGGCCAGCGGCCTGATTTTTATGAGCGGGGCCCTTCCCTTTTGAACGCGACGATTCCGGCCACCAGGTCCGCCAGCTGTTCGGCTTCTTCCGGGGTGAGCCTTTCTGCAACCGCCGTGATCCTTTTGACGGCCGCCTCTTTCTTTTCACATTTCTTCGGATAGCCGAAATCAAACAGCTCGGACAGGGAAATATTCAGAGCCATTGCGATTTTATTGAGCGTGTCGATCGTCGGACACTTCAGGCACCGCTCGATATGACCTAAAAAAGCCGGGTCCAGTCCGGCGGAATTTGCGAGCGACTTCTGGCTGAAGCCCGCTATCTTGCGCAGATGTTTGATTTGCTCTGCAGTTTTCTGCATGATTTCCATTTTTGCCTTATCCATGTTTACCTCTGTCCCCTCGTCCTTACCAGTCACATTTTTCGCAAGCACCCAATTGATGTCTAAAGATATTCTACAAAAAGTGACTATAAGTATTGAAAAATCGTTTTTTTTCGCGTATACTGAAAAAGGCAATTATTCGATTATATTGATTTTTATGAAATATTAACTTATAGCATTTCCAGTTGATTTTCTGCAACAAGGCTGCGTTCTTCCCTCCCTTCGGCGGGGGAAGAACGTGTTTTGTCTCGCAAACTGAAATGGAACTGCTGTAAGAAATCCTGTAAAAGAAGAGGTGTAAACAAAATCGTTCAGTATCTGCACAGAGTATTGGGCATGGAGCGGACAGATGCGGCACCGGCATTGTTCTGATCCAGGACACATGACAAATATTAGAATACCCCGATCAGCGAAAATGACCCAAAAAGTTAAAGGGATGAGAAAATGTTCAGGAATATGAAAATCGCTAAAAAACTGATGATTACCTTTATTGCAGTAGCCATCATTTCCAGCATCAGCGGAATCGTAGGCGTAACCGTAACGGCGCTTCTGAACGCCACTTATGGCAATGCGCTGACGGATTACGGCTTCTCTCAGGGAGAGATCGGGCTTTTCAATACGCAATTCAATGAGAGCCGTGCCATCCTCAGCGACATCATTTACAGCACGGAATCACAGAAAATACAGGAAAGCGAGAATGAGCTTGACCAGTCAGGCAAAAAACTGGATACTTACCTGAAAAATATGAAAAAGGGCATGGTCACGGAAAAGGAACTGGACTATTATAATCATATTCAGGAAAATCTGACAAAATTTGAACAGGTTAGCGGTCAGGTGGTTGAACTGGCCAAACAAAACCGGGACACGGAAGCCTCCGAGCTGCTGGACCGCGAGGGCAGCCCCCTTTCCGACAGCATCCGAGCCTCCACCGAAGCGCTGCTTACGGAAAAGACGACAACCGGGAACAAACTGGCTGTTGACCTGTCCAGACAGGCCCAGCTTGCGGACTTTGCCATTGTCGGGGTCATTTTCCTCAGCTTCCTGATTTCCGTTATCATCGCCATTTGGATTTCCCGCAGCATCAGCAAGCCTGTGGCCGAGATGTCGGAAGCCGCGCAGAAGATCGCGCAGGGCGATTTAAGCGTACAAATTGATGGAAACTCCCAAAATGAAATCGGCCGGCTGGGAGAAGCCTTCGCACAATCCACGGCTTCCATCCGGGCTTACATATCGGATATCGGAAATATTGTCAGTGAAATCGAACGCGGCAACCTTACCGTGGGCACCGACCTGGACTACATCGGCGACTATGCCCAGCTCAAGAGCTCTATTTTAGGAATTATCGCCACTCTGAACCATACCTTCATCCAGATCGATCAGGCGGCGGAGCAGGTCGCCAGCGGTTCCTCTCAGGTTTCCAGCGGCGCGCAGGAACTGGCGCAGGGCGCTACGGAGCAGGCAAGCTCCGTGGAAGAGCTTTCCGCCAGCATTTCCGAAATATCCACCCACGTGAAAGACAACGCGGAGCATACCGCCAACGCGAGCAGATCCGTGGCCGAAGTCAGCAGGGAAATCGAGACAAGCAACCAGCACATGGACGACATGGTCAAAGCCATGACCCTGATTAACGAATCTTCCGGAGAAATCGGAAAAATCATTAAAACCATTGAGGATATTGCATTCCAGACAAATATCCTCGCGCTGAACGCAGCCGTGGAAGCCGCCAGGGCCGGAGCGGCCGGAAAAGGGTTCGCCGTAGTTGCGGACGAAGTAAGGAATCTTGCAAGCAAAAGCGCCGAAGCCGCAAAAAACACGACCGCTCTGATTGAAAACTCCGTAAGGCAGGTAGAAAACGGGACGAAAATCGCGGATGCGACTGCTCAGTCGCTCCACCGCGTCGTCGCCAGAGCGGAGGAAGTCACCAAAACGGTTGAAAAAATTTCGGTGGCGACCAACCGGCAGTCCGATGCCATTTCCCAGGTCACGCTGGGCGTGGAGCAAATCTCCGGCGTTGTTCAGACAAATTCCGCAACCGCCGAAGAAAGCGCCGCTGCAAGCGAGGAGCTTTCCAGCCAGGCACAGCTTCTGAGAGACCTGGTCGAAAAATTCAGACTGAGCGGCCAGCCTTCCGCGCCGCCGGAAGCGGCAGCATACCCAAGGGAAGCCGCCGGGTTCGAGCTGCCGATGGCGGCAGGCGACAAGTATTAACAGGAAAAATCAAATCACGATTATTTAAGTCAAAGAATACGTACGTATTCTTTGACTTTTTTATGGAAAGCGGAGCTGCGCACCGCATGCTCCGCCTTGAATGACAGCCGCCCATTATTGTACGGGCGGCTTATTTTCCTGTAGTTTTAAGATATGGGCATCCAGCAGCTGCTTGAAGAGATCGTTTTTACGGGCGAGGCCGAGAGAATCCGTATATTTCACCGGATCGTAATACTGGCTCTGCCTTTGCTGCTTTAAGAATTCCAGCGCTTCTTCCCTGCCGTGCAGCTTTGCCACCAGATCAGCCGCTTTAATCGCGTTCATTGCGCTGTAAGGCTCTAAACGGTACGCCTCGGTAAAATTAAAGAGTGCAGCTTCAAGGCGCCCCAGGCCCTCCTGAGCCTTCGCAAGGTCCCTCAGCACGGAGGCGCGCTGCGCGGCTGCGTAGTTGATGGCGATGCCGTCTTCCTCCCGAATATGGTTCGGAAGGCTCCCCCAGCCGGAGGTGTGCAGGTACTCGCCGGCACAGCGGATCGTTTCCTCATAATATTTTTTTCCCAGCCAGCTGTAGGCCTTCTCGACCAGATAGAGCTGCTCCGGGGTATGCGGCTCGCCGCACAGTTCAATCACCTTCAGCAGTATTTTTTCCCGATCCTGAATCTTCTCCTTCAGAGCAACGGCCTCTTCTTCCAGCGCCCGGCGGTGCGGCACGGTTTCCCCCAGTACAAAAAAGAGCGCCGCCGCCAGATCCATATTGTCATTTTTTAATTCGGCCATAGATATTCCCACCTTTTTAGAAAATCTTTTTCAGCAGTAAAATTTCCGATTGCCTGAATTTATCACGACCCTCAGGGACTCGGCTTTTGCAGGAAATCCCTGATCTTTTCAGCCCGCAGGCTGCGCCGCTCCGCAGGAGTGAGCTTTTTTCCGCTGTAAAACGTCAGCGTAGCGGGCTGGACCAGAACCATCAGGCGGTTGATTTCTCCGTAATCGATCGGGTCAATCAAGCCCGCGGCCACACCGAACCGGACGTTGGAGATCAGCTGCATGAATTCCTCGTTCGCCATCATCTTCGCACTTTGCAAAATGGCAAGGGAACGGCTGACGGTATCCTGAATTTCAAGGCTTTCCGCCAGTTCTTTTCTGGCGGCACGTTCCTGTTCGATCAGCTGCATGGCAATGCTTTGAAGATTCGCAATCGCTTCCTGCTCCGACAGCCCGAAGGTAACGTGGTTGGACAACTGGTACACAGCGCCCTTCGGCTCCACCCCGGACCCAAAAGTACCGCGCAGCGCAAGACGAAGCTTACTGAGATTCGAGGAAATCCGGGAAATTCCCCCGCCTTCCCGCAGCGCGGGAAGATGCAGCGTCAGAGACGCGCGCATCCCCGTCCCGAGGTTGACGGGATTCTGTGTCAGATATCCCAGATTTTCATCAAAAGCGAAACCGAGGCATTTATCCAGAATGTCGTCGAGGCTATCCGCCGCGGCGAACGCTTTTTGCGGATTCAGCCCCACTTCCGAGGACTGAAGATGAATGTGGTCCTCTTCATTGACCATGATGCTGACCGTTTCATCCGCGTTTACAAAGAAACCTCTTCCGCGGCGGTCCGATATGAAATCCGCGCTGACAAGATGGCGTTCCACCAGAGAAACCGCCTCCACCCTGGACAGGCTCTCCATGTCCGTGAATTGAAAAAGGTGGGACAGGGCCTCATTGCCGCTGAAAGCCTCCGCCACTCTTTCGGAAAGCTTCTGCCGGTCGGCACGGCTCATTTTCGCGCAGAAGGGGACGTCCGTCAGATTGCGGATAAGATGAATTTGCGTACGGATCACAACGTCCTCTTCGCAGCCGGGATTCGGGCTATTCATGGGCCTTCCCTCCTTCCAGTTCTTTGATTCGGTCGCGCAGGCTGGCGGCATGTTCAAAGTTTTCGGCGTCGATTGCCTCCCGCAGCTCCCGGCGCATCAGGCTGAGCTGCTCCTGCGGCCTGCTCTGAAGAGCGCCGCCGCCCGGAACCTTTCCGCGGTGCCTGGTATTGCCGTGGATACGCTGAATCAGAGGGATCAGCCGGTCGTAAAAGGTATGATAGCATTGCGCACAGCCGACCTGCCCGCTGCGCATGATATCGTCAAAGGTCGCCCCACAGCACTTGCAGCGGACCGGGTCGTCCAATTCGGCCCCGCCGAAGAAGCCGCCCAGCAGGCTGCCGTAATCGCAGCCCAGCCCGGTCAGAAGATTTCCATACCCCAATCTCTGCGCACATTCGGCGCAGAGGGAATATTCCGTCAGTTCCCCGTTGATGATGGTTTTAATATGAGTGGTAACAGGATTTTTTCCGCAGGAATCGCACAGCATAGAATCACCCCGTAAGATTATTAAACATAATATAATATTACTATTAATTCATCATGAATAGAAGATAGAAAAGCCTAATTTTGGGGTGAGGCCCCAAAAGAAAAATTTGTAACACGTTTTGTTCCTATGCAATATTATATACTGTAAACCGAAAGGAGGCAAACAATTATGTGTAACAACAATTTCTTTGGTGGTGGTGGCAGCTGCTGTTGGATTATCATCCTTGTCATTATCCTTTTAGTATGCTGCGGCGGTGATAACGATTGCGGTGGTTGCGGCAATTGCAACAATGGATGTGGCGGCTGCTAAACGCACAAAAAGGGCTGCGAGTAAAATCGCAGCCCTTCATTCTTTATTTATGCTTCTGCTGCTCTTTTGCCTGTGACAATGCAATCGCCAGCTGATCCGGGCAGGAGGTGGACCTGAACCCGCACTTAATTCCCTTCAGGCGCCGGATGGCTTCATCGGCCTTCATTCCCTCTACAAGCGCGCAGATTCCCTTGCCGTTCCCGTTGCAGCCCCCGATGATCTTAACCGATTTGACGGTGTCATCCTCCAGCTCCAAGTCGATTTCAGAGGAGCACGTTCCCTTTGTTTTGTACTGATACACCAAGTCGTTTCCTCCGCTGCTCTATTTTTTCAAATGTATTTTGGCCTTTTTCAGCGCTTCCAGCTGATTGTCCGGCGTTACACAGGTCCCAATCGGCATTGCGACGGTAGTATACATGCCGTGAAAATCAGTGCCGCCCGTCATCACCAGGCCATGCTCCTGCGCAATGGCGGTAAAGCGTTCCTCGTCACCCGGCCTGTTGCGCGGATGCCAGACCTCCACGCCTTCAATTTCATGATCTTTTGCAAGCTGTTCCAGCAGATCATAGCTGTCGTACTCCCCGGGATGCGCCAGAACCGCAACACCCCCGGCGTCATGAATCTGCCCGATCACGTCGTGGACATCGGGATAATGGACGGGAAAATAAGCAAGCCCCGTCTTGGAATTAAACAGCTTGTGATAGGTTTCACCGAAAAAATGATTGGAATAGCCCGCATCTATCAGCGCGTGCATAATATGCTGCTTAAAGATATTGGTACTCCCCTGCGCCCGGCGCAGAACCATTTCCGCAGTAATCGGATAAAGCTTCATTACCTTCTGAAGCATGATGCAGGAAGCGCGGCGGCGGCTGTCCCCGGTGCGTTTGCACAGGCCCTCCAGCCGGTCGGTATTGTCGCAAAGGTAGCACAGTATATGCGCCTTTCTTCCGGTAGCAGGGTCCGTCGTTGAAAACTCGACCCCCGAAATCACTTTAATCCCATGTCTGTCCCCAAAAATTCTTGCTCTGGTCGATCCCGCAAATGTGTCATGATCAGTGACGGCAATCGTGGGGATCCCATGCGTCTTGGCAAGTAGAACAACCTCGTCAATACTGACCGAACCGTCGGACATTTTCGTATGACAATGTAAATCTGCAGCCACTTAATCACCTTCCAGTCTTCGTCATTTCCATTCTATTACAATCCTATTATAATACTTTCCGACGGCGAAGGCAAATAGGCGGCTCATTTTAAAAGCTTTTCCGGCGTGAAAGAGCGTGCCGCGACAAACCAGAGCAGACAGTCAACCACCAGTAAAACCACCGCAATGATCAGCAGGATCAGAGCGTTCAGCTGAAAGAGGCCGGTGAACTGCCCCACAAAAAGAAGGACAAGCGGCAGAACGATGTATCCCGACGTCTGGAAGGACTCCATGTAGCTTTTGCTTCTGCCGGAAACCAGCACCATAAAGACCACTCCGAAAACCGTGACCCCGGGCGCCAGAAAAAGCACGAGTACGAGCCAGTTCCAGTTCAGGAAAAACGGCATGCCCAGAAAAAGATCCCCCGCCGTGATGACGCAGGCAAACACCACAAAGGAGATGCCCGTGGCGATCGCGGATAAAAAAGCGCAGCTGAGCACCTTGGCTTTGAAAATGGATTTTACGCTCAAAGGGGTCAGAAGCAGCGTCTGGATCGTACCGCGTTCTTTCTCGCCGACAAAGCTGCTTGCCGCCGAAACGCTGGAAACCATCAGGGGGATCATCAGAAAGAACATGGGACAGACCACATTCGTCATAATGTAGAACATGCCCTGCTTGACGGAAAAATACGACACTTCCCGCGGAAGGAGCTGCAGCATCTGGTCAACACCGTTCATCTCCCCGGCCGGGACGAAAAGAATCATAAGAAGGTACATAACGGGCAGGAAAAGAACCATCACCAGCGGCACCAAAACAATGGTGTTACGCGCCATTCTGGTGTTCCAGATTTCCCCGAAATCCTTATTCACAACCGCCTGCTCGGCTGACGACAGCAATTTCATTGTGCTTCCTCCTGATGCTTTAGATATTCAAAATAGATGTCTTCCAGCGTCGGCTTGACCAAACGCGCTTCAAAAACATCATGCCCGGATTCAACGACGGTTTTCAGCAGCTTCGGCATCTGCTCTTCCCGCTCAAGCTCCGTGCGCCACCATCCGTCGGCGGCGTCAAAGCCGTCCAGGGAATCCCCCTCGGGAAGACGGAAAGCGGCCTTGATGCGGCAGCCGATCTCGCTGCAAAGGGCTTCAAGGCTTCCCCCGGCGATCAGCCTGCCTTTATCGACGATTCCATAGCTGTCGCAGATATCCTGCGCGTAGCGCAGCTGGTGGGTGCACAGGAACACCGTCGTGCCGGCACTGCCCGCCAGGTCCGTTATCATGGAATTGACCGCCTGGGCGGATTCCGGATCAAGCCCGCTGGTGGGCTCGTCCAGAAAAAGCACCTGGGGACGGTTGATCAGCGCGCGGGCCAGAGAGAGGCGCTGCGCCATGCCGGTGGAATATTCGCTCAGCTTTTTTTCGCGCGCGTCCCACAGGTCAAGCTCTTTTAAAAGCTGAGCCGCCCGCTCATTGCCCTCGTCGCGGCTCAGGCCCGCCGTCTGGGCAAAAAAGAGGAGGTTCTGCGCGCCCGTCAACTGGCCGTACATTCTGGCGGATTCCGTCATGACCCCGCAAAGCCGGTGGACGTCGCCGGGGGCCTTCACGGGATTCAGGTCAAGCACCGTACACTCTCCCTGCGTCGGTTTCAAGAGCCCCGTAAACAGTTTGACGGACGTCGTCTTTCCTGCCCCGTTCGGGCCCAGAAAGCCGTAAACGCTGCCCTGCGGAATATCCAGATTCAGGTCGTTCAGGGCATTGGTTTTCCCATCATAGGATTTCGTAAGACCTTTTGCGCTGACTGCGTACAAAAGCAATCCCTCCTTTTCCCCTTTATTCTTGGGGATCCGTAGTCATTTTAATCTTTGAAAAATCGTGTATGTTCTGAATGTTTTCGAGGATGCCGCGGTGATCCGCGGACGCCATCAGCCTGCTGCGGTTTTTCAGAAGCTTCTGCAGCTCCTCCACGCCGCCGGGACCGGCGACACAGCCGCCCTCGCACGCCATGCCTTCCACAAAATCTTCTTCCAGGCGACCGGCATTCAGGAGCGTCAGAGTCTTTTTGCACTCGGCCGCGCCGTTGCATTTTACACAGGTAAACGGCAGATCAAAATTCTGTTCCTCCAGCGCCTGCTTCACCGCGCCGGAAACGCCGCCGCTCTGCGCAAAGCCCTTGCCCGCGCGGCTTCCGTCCTGCTCGTTTTCCGCTTCGTCAAGGACGTTGATCTCTCTTGCGCTGAACATGGCCTGGAGCTCTTCAAAGGTCATGACATAGTCGGCGGTATCCTGAACCTTCCGGATTTCAATTTTCTTGGCAATACAGGGACCGATAAAAACAACCCTGCTGTCGGGATGCTCCGCCTTTATGTATCGGACGGTCAGCGTCATGGGAGAAGCGGTGTGCGAAATAAGCGGAACCAGCTTCGGGAAATGCTTTTCAATCATCTCCACAAAGGCCGGGCAGCAGGAGGTAGTCATTTTCTGTTTGTTTTCCAGCGCTTCCCGGAGCTCCTGCGCCTCGTGGAAGGTCGTCGCGTCCGCACCGAGGGAAACCTCTGCGACGCCCGTAAAACCCAGCTTTTTGATCGCGGATTTCAACATGCCGACGTTGGCGGTGCCGAAATGCCCTTCAATGGCCGGAGCGAAAACCGCGTAGACAGGTTTGCCGGATTTGATGTCCTCAATCACGTTGACTATGGCGGAACGGTCCGTGATTGCGCCGAACGGGCAGTTTTTCGTGCAGGCCCCGCAGTTGATGCAGCGGGAATAGTCGATGGCAGCCCGCTTGTATTCGTCTTTTGTAATCGCTTTTACGGGACAGGCGCGGATGCAGGGGCGCATGGTGTCGGAAATCGCATTGTACGGGCAGGCCGCCGCACAGCGCCCGCATTCCTTGCACTTGGCGGGATCGATGTATGCGCCCTTGGGAGTAATGGAAATGGCGCCGAACGGGCAGGNATCGCTTTTACGGGACAGGCGCGGATGCAGGGGCGCATGGTGTCGGAAATCGCATTGTACGGGCAGGCCGCCGCACAGCGCCCGCATTCCTTGCACTTGGCGGGATCGATGTATGCGCCCTTGGGAGTAATGGAAATGGCGCCGAACGGGCAGGCCGCGTGGCATTTTTTCGCAAGGCAGTGCTGACAGTTGTCCGTGACGTTAAAACGGTTGATCGGACAGCCCTCGCAGGCCGCCGTAAGCACCGCGACAATATTGCCGTCATCCTGTCCGGGCAGGTTTTCCCCGCGCGCGGAAATCAGGCGTTCCCGGATAATTTCGCGCTCACGGTAAACGCAGCAGCGGAATTCGGGCAGAGGCCCCGGAATGATTTCATAAGGGATGGTGTCAAGGTGTTCCTTCAGCGTGCCTTCGTATGCGTATTTGGCGGCCTTGGTCAGTACTTCGTATTTTAATTGCTTGGCGTCATTATTATATTGCATGAATAATCCTCATCTAATAGTAATATTTTTCGACTTTTTTGCCGAGCCGCTGCACAAGGGTGCAGAGCTCCTCGATCAGCTTGATCTTAATGCTCAGGTCGGCCGGGAGGCCGGGGTTCTGGTGGGCGGGATTGATCGCCCTGCCGATATAAACCTTCAGGTCGGTACAGTCCTCCAGAAGAAGCCTGGCGAGCATTGCCGCGCCGTTCGGCTGGTCCAGAACATGAAAATAGTAGGAGTCGGTCTGGTGGGAAAGGTAGTCCTTCAGGATTTCCACCGTCCGGCTGAGAGTCAGGACGCCCTCGGTCACAAGGTCGATCCCCTCTATTTTTCCGGTGGGCGGGATATCCGGGTCCGTGTAATGAATCGTGGTCTCGATCTTCCGGTTCAACACTCTGGATACGATATTGGCGCTGGTTCCCCCGCAGACCACCCTCTTTGCCGGGGAGGTCATAAAATCATGGACGATTCTGGCGTCGTCCTCCTTGCGGACCGGCGGCCCGGAAAGAAGGCTGATCATACAGCGCGGGGTGACTTTTAAAATCAGATCGGTGGAATCGTCCCCCGGCTTTCCCAAGTAAAGCTCGTTGACGGCCTGCGACAGCGAAATCGCAAGCCGCGGCGCGGACGTTTCCTTCAGGGTCGTCTTGGCAAGCCATGCGGAGACATTTTCCCAGTTCCAGCCGAAATTAAGCGCCTGGCCCACACCGGCGTAGACAATGCCGTCGCTGACAAGAGCGATCACATCTCCGGGGCAGACGGAAAAATGGCTTTCCGTTACGGTCTTTCCGGCGCACTCTTTGATTTCCGAGCAGTCCTCCAGATCGATGATCCTGCCGTTTCGCACAAAGATGCAGGGGGGATTGTCAAACTCCACCAAAGAGACGTCGCCGTCGTCGGACACCCGGATGACGCTGAAGGTAGAGTAGGCCAGCTTGCGGATATTGCAGACCGGCAGCGTTTTGGCGATCGTCTCGACCGCCTCCACCAGGGTCGCGCCCTCCTCCAGCATGGTGGAAATAATGCTGCTGGTCAGCGTGGAAAGGATATTGGCTTTTACCCCGCTGCCCAGCCCGTCGGCCAGAACCGCGATGGTGGCGTCCTTTGTACGCGAGACGATCACCTTGTCCCCGCACAGCTCTTCGCCGTATTTATTCAGACTTCGATATGCGGTGTCAACATGCATTTTCATTGTTCATCACCGTCAAACACAATCATATTTTTCAGTTTGGTCAGCGTGACCTTTGTCTCCGCCGTCGTTTCCCCGAGCAGGCTCGCAATCTGCTGCGCGGCAATCATTTGTTTGTCAATGACCTTCTGGGCCATCTCCATGGTCTCACTGCGAAGCTTATACTTGCTTTCCAGCTCCGCTTCCTCACGGGTGATATCCTTGTAAATCCCCATGGCGATGTTTTGCTTCGCGATATACACGATGGTCTGCATCGTGGTAATTCCATAATCCCGGAAATGCACCTTTTTGTCCGGGATGGACTGTCTTGCATCAAAAACATATTGAAAATCGGAGGAATCCATAATCTCGTAAATGCATTTCTGCAGTGCCTCGTGGCGGGAAATCTGAAACGCCTTCTCCGCCGCGGTGTTGAATTCAATGATATTCAGGTCCTTGTCAACAATGATGGTGATGTTGGGCGTTTCGGTCAGCACACAGTTGGAAAGCGATTCGGCGCGTTCCTTCATGTACGGCATACACATGGTCAGCTCGGCCTTGTTCTGGTAAACGGCAACCGCCTTGTCCCGGCAGGTCGGATAGCCGCAGGAACCGCAGTTGAGCTCATCCTCCGGCGACTCCTTGCCGATTTTCGCCAGAATCATGCGGATCGTCGCTTCATCGGGAATATCTTCCCGCACGGAGCAGTCCACAAACTGCATCCCCATGGGGATCTGCTCCGGCAGATTGGGATATTCACCGGCGTCCTCATCCGCGTATTTTCTGACCTTCATGGAGGATGAGAAACGAGAAGCCGCATCCCTGTTGGAAATAGGACCGTTGATGCAGCCGTCCCTGCACATGTTGATCTCTATAAAACAATGCCGCAGATCGCCGCGTTCCAGCGCTTTGCAGAGGTCAATACATTCCGCGGAGCCGCTTACGCTGAGCATCTTCCAGTCGCCCGTATCGCCCATGGAGCGAAGGGAAGCGATGATTCCGTCCGTTACCGGATACATCCGCAGGATTCGCGAGCTGGGATTGAGAAAGGATGCCGGCTGCGCTTCCTGAATAGAAATATGTTCTTCCTCCATCCATCTGGCCAGATCGTCAAAGGTAATCACGGCGTCCACGTCATTGTTGTGGCGGATATCGGCGGCCTCACCGATCTTTGCGATGCACGGGCCTACGAATACGACGCGGGTACCGTATCCAAAAGTCTTTTTCAGCAGCCTGGCGTGCGCGATCATCGGAGAAACCACGGGCGCCATCTGGTCGACCAGAGACGGATAATAATGCTCGATCAGCCTGTTTGCCGAAGGACAGCAGGTGGTGATCATATTTTCCATGCGGTTTTCCTGCATCAGCCGGTGGTACTCCGCCGTCACATAGGCAGCTCCCATGCTTGTTTCGGCTACGCCGTAAAAGCCCAGAGCTTTCACGGCCCCAGCAAACTTTTGCACATCATCGAAATCAAAGGAGCCCACGTAGGACGGGGCCACGGAAAGAATGGTCCGGACGCCCTTCCCGATCATTTCCCTGACAGCCGCAGCATCGCTGTTCAGCGTCTTTGCATTCTGCGGGCACTGCTCCAGGCAGGTTCCGCATAAAACACAGTTGCGCTCAATAATCTGTGCCTGTGCATGTTCCACTTTAATGGATTTAACCGGGCAAACCTTTACGCACTTATAACAGTTTTTACAGTTTGCCGCCTTTAAACCGATAATGCCCATTTTATGTCCCCACTTCCGCTTTACTCAGTTACTTGATTCTCGGCACAATTTCGTAGTTAAAAAATGTTTCTGCTTCAGAGGGAGTAACATTAAAGCGCTCCCCGTCCACACAGATGCACACGCCGTTCTTGGAGCATTCCCCCATACAGAACGAACCCTTGAGCGTAACTTTGTCCTCCAGACGGTGAAACGATATCAGCCTTTCAAAAATTTTGATGACGTCGCGCGAACCCTTCAGATGACAGGAACTTCCTATACAGATCGTGATTTCCAAAGTCGCCATCCCTCTCACTCATCATTTGTTAATTTTTTAACATATAATTTACAGCATTTCCGGTTGATTCTGCAACAAGTTTTAGTTTCTCCCCCCGCCTCCGGCGGGGGGAGAAACCTGTTTTGTTCCGCAAACTGAAATGGAATTGCCGTAGTGCGCTTCGGCTGCTTTCACAGCCAATTTCGGACAAAGGGTCTTACAAGGAAAGGTATTGCAGGCTATTTTTATTATAAAGTTTTTCAAGGCTAATTTCAATACGGTTGGCGCATTTACAGTCCTTCCCATAAAAAAGCGGGCGCGCCGCACGGCGCGCCCAAAAGCTGTATTTGCGTTCAGCTTATTCCAGATTCAGTTTCTTTTTCAGCATCCAGTTGGTCAGAAAATAATACGCCACTCCGAACACAAGCATATACACCAGCAATACCAGCAGCAAATACTGGACCGCCAGAACCTGGTCGGAATTGGCCGCCGTATTGAGCCAGCTGAAATAGCGGGTAAAGTTTCCGCCGAAGGACGTCAGCAGAATGGAAGTAACAATCTGCTCGATCACGCCAAAGCCCAGATAAGAGCCGATGCCAAGCAGAATCTTATGTTTGGAGCTCATGTTGCCCACCGTGATGGAGGCATAGATCGTAAGGACCTGGCAAAGGACGCCGGCAACCACCAGCAACAGGCTTTCCAGAAGGATCATATAAGCCCCGGGTCCCACTTTGTTTAAGATATCCATACAGGCTGCGAAAAACTGCTGGAGGGACAGAATGGTCTTATCATTTACCGCCAGCACAAAAACGGACGCCAGCGATACGAGGACGCTCAGAACCGCCCACATCAGAGAGACGAGCATCTTGCAGTCGATATGGCTGTGAATCTTCACTGGCAGCGTAAAGGACAGGTAGCCCTCGTCGGACAGCAGATTCTTGTTGTAGCGCTGAATGGTGACCACCAGCGTCATGACGCAGATGCCAATAATGATGACGCCGAAAACCGTTGCGGAAATGACCTGGGGGACTCTCAGATAGTCGGCGTTCACCGCGATGAAGAACTTATTCAGCAGCGCGAAAACGATCAGAAGCGCATACATCGGCAGAAAGATTTTGGCCGTCGCCTGTATTTCATATTTCAAAAGTTTCCTCAGCATTTAAATACCTCCCTGAACAGCGCATCCACGCTCTTATTCTCTTTTTCTCGGATGTCGTCGACCGTGGAAGTCAGCACGATGTTGCCCTGATTGATAAAGATGACCTCATCCAGTACCTTTTCAACGTCCGCAATCAGGTGGGTAGAGATCACGATGGTGGCTTCGTCGCTGTAATTGCTGATGATCGTGTCGAGAATGTAATCCCTTGCCGCAGGGTCCACGCCGCCGATCGGCTCATCCAGCAGATAAAGCTTTGCCTCGCGGCTCATGACCAGAATCAGCTGCACCTTCTCCTTTGTGCCTTTGCTCATGGTTTTCAGCCTTTGCGCAGGGTCCACGCCGAGACGGCGAAGCATGTCATATGCCTTCTGCTTATTGAAATCCTCATAAAAATCAGCAAAAAAATTGATCATATTGTTGACATTCATCCAGTCGTTCAGGTAGGTCCGCTCCGGAAGATAAGAAACGATCTTCTTTGTTTCTATGCCCGGTTCCATCCCGTCGATCAGAATTTTGCCGCTGGTCGGTGTAATCAGGCCGTTGGCCAGCTTGATCATGGTGCTTTTGCCGCTGCCGTTCGGACCGAGCAGGCCGACGATCCTGCCTTTGGGCACGGCCAGATTGATCGAGTTCAGTGCCAGACACCCGGGAAAAAATTTCACCAGATTTTGGCATTCCAAAATGTTCTCCATTATTTTTCCTCCTTCGATATCCTCTCAAGCAGAGAGATTGTCTGCTGCCTGTCATAGCCCAGATTGCCCATGTTTTCTATAAATTCTTCAATCAGTCCCTGAGCCAGACTGTTTTTCGTCTGCATAATGCGCTCCACATCCTCTGTTACAAATCTGCCGCTGGTCCGCTGTGAATATAATAAGCCGTCATTCTCAAGCTGCGCCAGCGCGCGCTGCATGGTATTCGGGTTGACAGAAGCCTCTCCGGCCATGTCGCGGACCGACGGCAGCTTTGAACCGGCAGGATAAACGCCCGATACGATCAAAAGCTCTATCTGTTCGATCAGCTGTGCATAAATCGGTCTATCGGATTTCAAATTCCAGGCCATGGATCCACCTCCGTTCTGTATTATTGTACTAATGGCTTAATACAATAATACATCATATTTTCAATTTGTCAATAGCTTTTCAAAAAAAACAAAAGAAAAACGCCGGAAGCTTCCTTCCGGCGCACAAGCAGTCAACAGACTTGCAACTGAATATAGAATCTGAATTTATTTCCCGTGTATGGAAGACGTTCCTTTTTCGCAAAGATAGGTACTTTCCAGATCCGAAAGGTGCAGCTTTACGGCGATGGGATATTTCTGCCACGCCAGGCCGATGGAAAAGCTTCCGCCCCGGACGGATTCGTCGAAGCCGCCCATGTGCCACCGGATAGCAATCGCTTCACTCGTTTTGAGTCGCATAAACCGCTCGATCAGAAAGACCGATTTTTCACCGTGGCCGTACGGATAGCTGTCCTCAATCGTATAGTACGGGCGCTTTTCCCACGCGCCGGTCTCTTCGTTTTTCACATTGCGGGTGCTCTCTTTATAAAACTGGGCTTTGCAGACGTCGTGCAGAAGCCCACAGATGGCAAAGCTTTCTTCACTGTCCGTCTCCGCGTTGAAGTGTCTGTCCATCATCACCTGGTATACGCTGACACTGTGCTGAACAAGTCCTCCCAGACAGGCGCAGTGAAATTTTGTGCTTGCGGGCGCGGTAAAAAAGTCTGTGGTTTTCAGCCATTCCAGCAGCTCCGCGCTCCCCGCCCTCGTGATTTTGGATATGTATATTTTTTCAAAGTCCTCTTTGTATCCCATAACAAATGCCCCCATCCCTATGATATTACTTTATTATATCATAGATACAGGGGCATTCCTAGACCTTGTTACAGCATTTCCAGTTGATTCTGCAACAATTTTGCGTTTCTCCCCCGCCTTCGGCGGGGGAGAAACGTGTTTTGTCTCGCAAACTAAAATCGAATTGCTGTAGCAAATTAAAAATCAAACTTCTCAGAATTTGCGGGTAAAGATATCGCTGTGTTCGATCAGGCTCTCCACCGTGTCAAAGCCAAGCCGGTGCAGCAGTTCGATTACATAGGGGTTGTCTATTGGGGTCTGATAGACGGCTTCCTGGCCGTACTGGTTCACGTTTTCGCGGCCCTCCTCGCGGGGGATCAAAGCCTTCGGCCCGCCGACACAGCCGCCGACACAGCCCATGCCCTCCAGAAAGTTCGCGTCTATTTTTCCTGCCAGCAGGTCGTTGATCATCGCCTTGCAGGCGGGGACCCCGTCGGCCTGATGGGCGCGAACGGTGATTTTCCGGTCGGGGCTCAAGCGTTTGGACGTCCTCTGAACCGCCTCGCTGACACCGCCGCTTCTGGCGTAAATTCTTCCCGCGCGCGACGAGTGGTCGCGTTCGTCCTCCGGCAGCGCGGCAAGGTCCAGCTTTGCGAATTCAAAAACATCCTGTATTTCCTGAAAGGTCAGGACAAAGTCCGTGGAATCCGAAATATCCGGTTCGCGCGCTTCGGCCTTCTTGGCGATGCAGGGCCCGATAAAGACGGTAAGCGCATCCGGATGAATGGCTTTAATGGCACGCCCGCAGGCGACCATGGGCGAAACCGCGCCGGGCACATGGGGCATCAGCTCGTGGTACACCTTGCGGATCATGGCGATCCACATGGGGCAGCAGCAGCTGGTAAGCTGGAAGTCGGTTTCCTTAACGATATTTTTATTAAATTCCAGTGCCTCTTTCAGGGTAAGGATGTCCGCAAAAAGGGCAACCTCAACCATACCGGCAAACCCGAGCATTTTAAAGGCGGTGCGCAGTTTCCCGGGAGTCACGTCTTTGCTGAACTGGCTGATAAAGGCGGGGGCAATCATTGCGTAAACAGGGGCCTTCGCTTCATGTACGGCGGCAAGCGCGGGCAGAATGTCTCGGCTGGCCGTCAGCTTTTTGGTCTGGCAGCTCTCAACGCACTCGGAGCAGCCGACGCACAGGTCTTTATTGATTTGAACATTTCCCTTTTCATCCCTGTAAAGGGCGTCAAAAAGGCATTTCCCCTCGCAGGGCGCCTGCTCGCTGCTGGAGCATTCGCATTCGCCGATGCGGAGCACCGGTGCGTACTTTTCCGGATTCAGCAGACAGTCAAGGTGATGCGGGTCGAATTCCTGCTCCCGAATTTTTTCAAGCTCCTGCGGTTCCCTGTTTTCCACCGAAGCTTTTACAAGTCTTTCGTATAATTCATTGAATGTAGTCATGCTTTCCCTCCTGTCCTGTTATTGTATCCGTAAGATACATTTTCAATCATCTGGCAGATTCTGTATTTTCTTATGGCAAAATCATAACACATAGCGGATTTTTTTTAAAGAGATACGGAAGATTTATGCAGTTCCGTCCTCTTTCCGATACAGAACTGCAAATATTTTCGATGTAATGAAATAAATGAAATAATAGGCCGGAGAGATGATATAAAATAGAAGAAAAGGATAGAAAATCAAAAAAAGGCAGACGCAGCGTTTGGCTCGGGCAAAAAACAAAAACGCACCTCACAAAGTGAAGTGCGCAATTTGTGTCCAGCTTCAAGCTGGTGGAGCTACTGGTCAGAATCGAACTGACAACCTGCTCATTACGAATGAGCTGCTCTACCATTGAGCCACAGTAGCGTAATGGAAAAAGGCGTAAGCCCTTTCATTCTCCAAACCCGGGACTGCTCTTGCACTAAAAGTGCCTGTCTGAACAGCCAACTAAGATATTATACAAAATCAGAATGCACACGTCAAGAGCTAATCAAATAAATTTATTGTTTAAGGATTATTTTTAGGTGAATAAACATCACGTTATTATCGTGACGGCATTATATATTATATAATCTTGATTAATGCAAGCCCTTTGGCACTTCTTATAAAGGTGGTGTGACCTATTATTGAAAAAATACATATAAACGAAAGGCTGCGCGAGTTGCGTATAAAAAGCGGCTACACGCAGGTGCAGATCGCAAAAATATTAAACATTGACCGCTCAACCTATTCGTACTATGAAATTGGCAAAACAACACCCGATATAACCGTACTGATGACCCTTGCCAAGGTCTTCAATATAGCCATAAATGATTTGCTGGCCGATGAAGGAACACCGGAAACAGTAGCGGACAGCGGGGCCAAATCCAACTTTGTTTACAGTAAAAAAAATACAAGCCATATTTACGAACTTTCCAGCAATGAAAAAATCCTGGTCGGTGTGTTCCGTTCCTGTACTGTGCAGGAGCAGGAAAAAATATTGAGATACCTGAAGGAAAATATAAAAAAGTAACGGAAGCCCCGCAATCCGGATTGAAAGAAATCCGGTTGTATGTTAAAATAACAGCAGTACACGTTCCGAGTCAAAGCCAAGCCTGCTCCGGCGATTGAGGAGTACGTTTGCTTTGGCTTTTTTGCGTAGAATAAAATATTTACCGGAGGTGCTGTTTATGGATTTTGACGCTTTTACCGGAGGGATCGAACCGGGTGGACTCCGAAGCAAAAACCAAATACGCATATTAATCTGCTATCTGCTGTCAAGCCTGGATGCACCGCTTTCAAAAAGCGATATTGTAAATATTATTCAGGACAACGGACTGGCAAACTATTTTGAAGTCACCGACGCGCTGGCGGAGCTGATCGAAAAAGGGAATATCATTGTCAGCGGAGAAAAGGACGAGCTCTGCTCGGCAAGCAGCACCGCCCGGATGATCGCCAAACAGCTGGACAGGGCGCTCCCCCACGTTGTACGGGACAAGGCGGTCGCGGCCGCGATCAACCTGCTGGCCAGAACAAAGCGTGAACGGGAAAACAAGGTGGAGATTACAAAAACCGAACGCGGCTACAACGTCGTCTGCCATATTTCCGGCGGCGATATGGATTTAATGAACTTTACCCTGCATGTACCGGATCTGTATCAGGCCAACATGGTGAAGCACAACTTTCACCAGTCGCCGGAAAACGTCTACCGGATGCTGCTGGCGCTGGTGACCGGAAACAGCGAAATGGCCGCCGATATTCTGAAGGACCACACGGCGGCGCTCAAATAAAACAAAAAAAGACGGGCAAAAACCCGCCTGACAAAGAAAGGGAGCTTTCACGCAAGTGAGAACTCCCTTTCTTTGTCTCATTTTATAATCAGATTCAAAAGCAGCAGCAGGGTCACCCCCGGAATACCGGCGGCGCCGGAAATCCCTATGGTGAGCGGACTGAGCGGCAGACTGACCCCGGTAAAAAATCCGGTCAGATTTACCGCGGCAAGCGCGCAAAGGCCCATAATGACACCGCCCGCCGCACGCTGCACGGGCTTTTTTGCCTTGACGATCACCTGAATCACCACGAGAAGCGCAAACACCCCGCACAGGGAAAGCGTAAGAATCAGATTGGGCAAAATCACACCCCCATTTCCTTGCATTTGAAAGGAGTACAGCTGATTCCCCGCTGTTTTGCCAGGTTCAGCAGATATCTGTAACGGGAATGGAGCTCTTCGCGCTGATAAATACAGGCGTCTATCAAATTTTCGTCACATTCCAGTTCAAACCAGCAGTCGTTGCAGGCGATCAGACGACAGACCTCCTTGATTTCTTCCAGAATTTGTTTTTTATCATCATTTTCCTGAACAGCTGCGCAATCCGTGCGCTGCACCAGTTTTAAAACAGATTCCATACTAACAGCTCCGCCTTTCGGTTTTATATTTATGTTAGTATGATGGTCAAATATGCCAAAATTTATACCAATGCTTCAATATTTTGCCAATGAAGAGGGACTTTTTATGGAAATAAACGCAATTAAGGTTCCACGTTTACGGAAGTATCCGGAATAAAGTCGATTCTGCCGCTCGTCACATCCGCGGCGACCGCCTGGACGGCAAGCTCCTGCCCGATGGTCAGCTTGCGGCCGGTATTCTCGTCAACCTGCGTGATGACACCGTCGAAGCGGAAACGCGCCCCTTCAAAGCTGTCGACCGGCACAAAGCCCTCGACGGAATTCGGCAGCTCCACAAAAACGCCGCGCTGGGTCACCCCGCTGATGATTCCGGTATAGCATTCGCCGATATGCTGCGTCATATATTCCGCCATATAACAGTCCTCCGCACTACGCTCGGCCTGCATGGCGCGGACTTCCGCGGAAGAGGAAGCGGAGGCGGCGGCGTTCGCAAACGTCAGAAACCTTCTGTTCAGCTCTCCCTTGTCCTTCGTTTCCAGCATAGCGGAAAGGATGCGGTGAATTGCCGTATCCGGATAGCGGCGGATGGGAGAGGTAAAGTGGCAGTAGTCCGCAAGCGCAAGGCCGAAATGCCCGATCGGATTCGTATCGTAGCGCGCCTTTGCCATCGTCCGCAGAAGCTGATGGGAAATGACCTTCTGCGCGGGCGTGCCCTCCGCCTGATGCATGATATCGGCAAAGTCGGCGGTGGTAACGTCCCCTTCATGCTTCAGGCTGCGCGCGTTCAGTCCGAGCGCTCCCACAAGCTGCGCCAGATTCTCCACACGCTCCGGGCTGGGCTGTTCATGCACGCGGTAGACAAACGGGATGGCATTCGCTTTGGCCAGCTTGGCGGCGGCCTGATTGGCCGTAATCATCAGCTGCTCGATCATCTGCTCGGAAACGCCCGTCTGCCGGGGCTCCACATTGACGCAGACCCCTTCCCCGTTCAGCGTGAATTTGGATTCCGTGCTGTCCAGATCCACTGTTCCGTTCTGAATGGAACGCGCCTTTAAAAGATCGGCAAGCTCCTTTGCCGCGTTGAGCGAACGGATGACCGGAGCGTATTTTTTCCGCAGATCGGCGTCGGCTGTTTTGTCGAACAGCTGGTTCACTTCCGAATAAACACCGCGAACCTTGGAACAGATGACACTTTTCCGGAACTGATAGGAAAGGATTTCCCCCTGCCCGTCCAGCTGGATGATGGCGGAAAAGGTCAGCTTGTCCTCCCCGGCGTTCAGCGAGCAGACCCCGTTGGAAAGCTCCTTGGGGAGCATAGGGATGACGCGGTCGGCGAAATAGACGGAGGTCCCCCGCTCCAGTGCTTCCGCGTCAATGGCGCTGCCCTCTTTTACATAATGGCTGACATCCGCGATATGGACGCCGAGCTTGTAGCCCGTTTTTGTCCGGCTGACGGAAATAGCGTCGTCCAAGTCCTTCGCATCCGCTCCGTCAATGGTACAGATGCTGGTGTCGCGCAGGTCAAGCCTGCCCTCCAGATCCTGTTCCGTAACCGTACCCGCGGCGATTTTCCGCGCTTCGGTCAGGACTTCGTCCGGGAATACGGTCCGGATTCCGTTTTGGTCGATGATGGCGTCCGCGCAGATTTTCGCGCTGCTCGACTTCCCATAGACCTTGACGATCCGCGCGGAAAGCAGGGAGGTGCGGGGCGCACGGAATATTTCCGCCTGAATCTTGTCCCCGTCCCGCACGTTCTTTGCGGAGCTTTTTTCCACAGGGATATGGTAGCGGATCGCGCCGTCCGGGACAATTTCGCACAGTCCCTGGCCCCGGCTGAGCGTACCGGTAATAATCCGGCTGCTTTTTTCCGAAATCTCGTCCACATGGGCGCTCAGCCCCTTGGCGCTCTGCTTCACATGCTTCAGGAGAACCGTGTCGCCAATAAAGGCCTTTTTCAGGTTGTCGGCATGAATAAACAGATCCTCTCCGCCGTCCGACGGGCGCGCGAAAGCAAAACCTTTAGAAAGGGACACAATGGTCGCCTTGACGGTTTTCCTTTCTTCCGGCAGACGGACGCGGTGTTTTTTATTGACTTCCACGGCGCCCTCGTCCCTAAGCTGGTTTAAAGCGCGGTAAAAGTTTTTGTTATCCTTCACCCCAAGCTTTTTGATCAGTCCGCGGGAAGTGATGCTCTGCGGATAAGCCTGCAGATATTTTATAATTTTCTTCTTGATTTCCTCTAACATGGTTCCTCCGAATTTATCATTCATTTTATAATTCCCATTTATAATTCCCATTTTTACACAGCCTACGTAAAATGGGGAGACGTGCCGATAAGAAAAGCCCCGCTTTACACAAGCGGGGCTTTAGCATTCAAGTTACTTTCCAAAGTACATGTACGCGTTAATACCGATCACCAGTACAAAGAATCCGATTGCAATCACTTTTGTCCACCGGGCAAGAAACGAATCCACCGAACGGGCCTTATTCTTTGAAAGAAAAGTATCGGCACCGCCTGTAATCGCCCCGAGTTCCTGCTGATGGCCTTCCTGAAGAAGGACGACAATCGTTATAGCAACTGAAAATATTAATAATATAATCCCGAAAATAACCTCGACAACTGACATAGCGCACCTCCGAATATTCTCGCATAAAACAACTTAAATTATACTAACATAAAAAGTGCGTTTTTGCAAGCATATTTTATGTGCATTCTCAAGTTTTATGCATATGGAAAAGGCAAAAGGGCAATCTAACTACGGACTCATCAAAGCGTCTGCGTTTGCCGCTTTGACCTGACCCGCCGCTGGACTGCTATTGGCTTTTCAGCGGCGTTTTTTATGATTTCATAGCTTTAGCTGCTCCCCTGCGGTTTCCTCCGCAGTGGGAAGAGACCCGGAAGCCGGAATGTTTTTGCGGTATCGGTTCGGGTTGACCAGCATTCCCTCGCTGTACGGCTCCGCACGAAGCAGCCTGCTGCCCTTGCGGAGCGTCATGACGGCGACGCCCTGCGTGCTGCGCGTGGACTTGCTGGGAATCGCGCCGGTATGAACCAGAAGGATCCGGCCCTGAAGTGACGTCAGCATAAAGTCACAGTCCTCTTTTACATACGCAATCCGCACGGCCGGGGATTTGTCGCAGTAGGCATTTAAAAGCTTGCGGCGGTTTGTTTTTGTGGCATAGGCGGACATGTCGACCTTTGCGGCTTTGCCGTTTTCGAAAAAGAAAAGCATATAGCCGTCATAGTCGTGGGTAACCGCCATATAGAGCACGTTCTCGCCCTCGTCCATCCCCAGCTTTGCCGGGATGTACTCTCCAAGAACGCTCGCCTTGGTGTCGCCGAAATCGTTGGCCTTTGCTTTATAGACCTGACAACGGTCGGTGAAAAACAGCAGGTCGGCGGTGTTGCTGTCCTCGATATGCTGTACGACCTCGTCGTCCTCCTTGAGCTTCTGCTCCCCGCTCATGCGTAGGGAAAGCGGCGTGATTTTCTTAAAGTAGCCGTCCCGCGTAAAGAACAGGTTCACCGGGTAATCCGCCACTTCCTCTTCCGCCGAATACTCCTCGATCTCGTTCTGATAAATCATCATGGTTTTACGGGGCTGGCCGTATTTTTTCGCCACGGCGTCCAGCTCCGAAATAATGATGCTTTTTACCTTGGATTTGCTGTCCAGCACGGACTGCAGCTCGGCAATCTCTTTTTCCAGCTGGCCGATTTCCTCGGTGCGCTTCAGAATATACTCGCGGTTCAGGTGGCGCAGCTTGATTTCCGCGACGAATTCCGCCTGCGTCTCGTCGATGCCGAAGCCGATCATCAGGTTCGGCACGACCTCGCTCTCTTCTTCCGTGCGGCGGACAGTGGCGACTGCCTTGTCGATATCGAGCAAAATGGCCTGAAGGCCCTTGAGCAGATGCAGCTTGTCCTTCTTTTTCGCAAGATCGTAGAAGGTGCGGCGGCGGACACATTCGACGCGGAACGCGGTCCATTCTTCCAGCAGCTCCCGGACGCCCAGCACACGCGGAATGCCCCCGACCAGAACGTTGAAATTACAGGAAAAGCTGTCTTCCAGCGGAGTCATCTTAAACAGGCGCTGCATGAGCTTGTCCGGCTCCACGCCTCGCTTCAGGTCGATGGTGATCTTTAAGCCGTCCAGCCCCGTTTCATCGCGGATATCGGAAATATCCTTGAGCTTGCCCTGCTTGACCAGATCGACGACCTTCTCGACAATCGCTTCCACCGTCGTGGTGGGAGGAATCTGGGTAACGTCAATGCAGTTTGCGCTCTTATCGTAGGCATAGCGCGAGCGGATGCGCACGCCGCCGCGCCCCGTGCGGTAGATTTCCTCCATCGCGGCACGGTCGTAAACCAGCTGGCCGCCTCCCGGGAAATCAGGCGCCAGCAAGGTGGTGGCAACGTCGTGCTCCGGGTCACGCATCAGAGCGGCGGCGGTCTGGCACACCTCGCTCAGGTTGAAGGGACAGATGGAGCTTGCCATTCCGACCGCGATGCCCGTGTTCGCATTGACCAGCACGGACGGGAACGTAGCCGGCAGCAGGGTCGGCTCCTTTAAAGTATTATCGTAATTGTCTACAAAATCGACGGTATCCTTATCGATATCCCGAAAGAGCTCCTGACAGATGTCGTCCAGACGCGCTTCCGTATAACGGGAAGCCGCCCAGGCCATATCACGGGAATAGAACTTTCCGAAGTTGCCCTTGGAATCCACATAGGGATGCAGAAGCGCCTCGTAGCCGCGGCTCAGACGCACCATGGTGTCGTAAATGGCGGCGTCGCCGTGGGGATTCAGCTTCATGGTCTGGCCCACGATGTTCGCGCTTTTGGTGCGCGCGGAGCCGAGAAGCCCCATTTTGTACATAGTATATAAAAGCTTGCGGTGGGACGGCTTAAAGCCGTCGATCTCGGGGATCGCCCGGGACATAATCACGCTCATGGCGTAAGGCATGTAATTTTTTTCAAGCGTATCGGTGATCTGCTGCTCCACAACCGCACCCGCGCCCTCAATAACGCCATGTCCGCGCGGCGGCGCCGACTGCTCCGTTCTCTTTTTTGGCATTCTGGTTTACACCCACATTCATCAAAATTTATCCGTATTCATTTTTCAGCTAGCTTACATCCGCTGAATCAATATAGCTGTATCCGTTTTCCGCGATATAATCCTTCCGGCCGCTTAGATTGTCGCCGAGCAAGAGGTCAAACATTGCGCTGGTCCTGGCCGCATCCGTGGGCATCACCTTAATCAGGCGGCGCGTCGCCGGGTTCATCGTGGTCAGGTTCATCATGTCCGGCTCATTTTCACCCAATCCCTTGGACCGCTGAATCGTAAACTTTTTTCCGCTCAGCTTTTTCAGCACTTCATCCTTTTCCCGTTCGGTATAGGCAAAATAAGTATTGTCCTTCGCCGCAATCTCAAAAAGCGGGGATTCGGCGATAAAGACCTTCCCCTCTTCGATCAGCGTAGGGGTCAGGCGGTACAGCATGGTCAGAAGCAGGGTCCGAATCTGAAAGCCGTCCACGTCGGCATCGGTGCAGAGGATAATTTTATTCCAGCGAAGAAGGGACAGGTCGAAAGAGGACAAATCCTTGTTTGCCTTCGACTTTACCTCGACGCCGCAGCCCAGCACCTTGATCAGGTCGGTGATAATATCGTTCTTGAAAATCTTATCATAGTCGGCTTTCAGGCAGTTCAGGATTTTGCCGCGGATCGGCATAATGGCCTGAAAGTTCGGGTCGCGCGCCTGTTTGCACGCGCCGAGGGCGGAATCTCCTTCCACAATAAAGATTTCCCGCTCGTTCACGTCGCGGGTGCGGCAATCCACAAACTTGGCGACGCGGTTCGTAATGTCCATATTGCTGGTGAGCTTTTTCTTGATATTCAGGCGGGTTTTCTCCGCGTCCTCGCGGCTGCGCTTGTTGATCAGCACCTGAGCGGAGATTTTATCCGCATCGACGGGATTTTCGATAAAATATACCTCGAGCTGATGGCGGAGCATCTCCGTCATCGCTTCCTGGATGCCTTTATTGGTAATAGCCTTTTTGGTCTGATTTTCATAGGAAGTCCGGTTGGAGAACGAGGAAATAATCAGCACAAGGCAATCCTCGACGTCGGCAAAAGTGATTTTGCTTTCGTTTTTGTTGTACTTCCCCGTCTGCTTCAAATAAGCGTCGATCTGATAGACAAACGCGTTGCGCACCGCCTTGTCCGGTGCGCCGCCATGCTCCAGCCAGCTGGAATTGTGGTAATATTCAATCAGCTTATTGCGGTTGGAAAACGCCACCGCCACATTGATTTTCGTCTTGTACATGGGCTTGTCCGCGCGGTCGCGCACCTTGCGTTCCGCCTGCCAGAACTGGACGGGAGTAAGCGCGTCCTCCCCCGCTATTTCCTTGACGTGGTCCACGATTCCCTGCTGATACAGCATTTGGGTCTCTTCAAAACCGGAACCGGTCTGGTTGCGGAACAAAAAGCTGATGCCGTCGTTGACGATGGCCTGACGCCGAAGCACGTCCAGATAATACTCCACCGGCACGCTGATGTCGGTGAATACCTGCAGGTCCGGCTTCCACCGGATGATGGAACCGGTATCCTTTTTATTGTACGGTTCTTTTTTCAGTCCGCCGATATTCTCCCCGTGCTCAAAATGCAGGGTATAACGGAACCCGTCGCGGCGGACCTCCACATCCATATATTCCGAAGCGTACTGCGTGGAACAAAGCCCAAGGCCGTTCAGGCCGAGGGAATACTCGTAGCTCTCGTCCGAATCATTGTTGTATTTTCCGCCGGCGTAAAGCTCGCAGAATGCAAGCTCCCAGTTAAAGCGCTGCTCCTTCTGATTATAATCGACCGGGCAGCCGCGGCCGTGGTCCTCTACCTGGACCGAGTTGTCGCTGAAACGCGTGATGGTGATCTGTTTTCCGTAGCCTTCGCGCGCCTCATCGATGGAATTGGACAGTATTTCAAAGATGGAATGCTCGCAGCCCTCTATGCCGTCCGATCCAAAGATGACAGCAGGGCGCCGGCGCACACGGTCCGCGCCTTTCAGCGAGGAAATACTCTCGTTTCCATATTCCGTTTTCTTAGTCATACCAACATATCGCTCCTAAATCTATTCACTGTTTTTGAAGTTCCTTCCGCAGAACACGGCAGTTTGCGCTTCCCGCACAATCGTATCAATTCTTATTATACACAAATATTCCAGACAGCAAAAGGGGAAATGTGGCAACATTCCCCCCTGAATTTTTTATTCTGCTGTAGCGACGGATAGCTGGCCCCCGTCGGAAAACTCCTCCGGAGGTTCGGGTCCCTTCGCTTCCATCATTTCTTTGAACTGTTCGCCGGACATTTTTTCGTTCTGGTAAAGGAATTTTGCTACTTCGTGCAGCTTATCCATGTGTTCTCTCAAAATGCTTTCCGTTCGGTTATAAGCGGTCGTCATCAGGGTTTTGACTTCCTTGTCGATCATGGACGCCGTCTCTTCGGAATAGTTCCGGATATGGCCCATATCGCGGCCAAGGAACGGCTCGCCCTGATCCTGCCCGTAGGTGATCGGGCCAAGAGCGTCGGTCATGCCGTATTTTGTGACCATGCTGCGCGCAAGCTTTGTGGCGCGCTCAATGTCGTTGGAAGCGCCCGTGGAAATGTCGTCAAGCGTAAGCGCTTCTGCGACGCGCCCGCCCAGCAGCACCACCAGATCCTCCTGCATCTCCTTGCGGGATTTGTAGGAACGGTCCTCGGTCGGAAGATGCATGGTATAGCCGCCCGCCATGCCGCGCGGGATGATGGAAATCTGGTGAACGGGGTCCTGTGTGGGGCAGAAATAGGTGGAAACCGCATGGCCGCCTTCGTGATACGCGGTGAGGGTCTTTTCCTTTTCCGTCATCACATGGCTCTTTTTCTCGGTACCGACCACCACCTTGATGGTGGCCTCCTCGATTTCCTCCATGGTAATGGCTTTCAGGCTCTTCCTTGCGGCCAGAAGCGCCGCTTCGTTCAAAAGGTTTTCGAGATCCGCGCCGGTGAAACCGGCGGTGGATTTCGCAATTGTTTTCAGATTGACGTCCGGCGCAATCGGCTTGCCGCGCGCGTGGACCTTCAGAATTTCCTCACGGCCCTTGATATCCGGATAGCCGACCATGACCTGACGGTCAAAACGGCCCGGACGCATCAGAGCGGGGTCGAGGATGTCGGGACGGTTGGTGGCGGCGATCATGATAACGCCCTCGTTCGCGCCGAAGCCGTCCATTTCCACCAGCAACTGGTTCAGGGTCTGTTCCCGCTCGTCGTGCCCGCCGCCGAGGCCGGCGCCGCGCTGACGGCCGACTGCATCGATTTCATCGATGAAGATGATGCAGGGAGAATTCTTTTTCGCCTGTTCAAACAGGTCGCGCACACGGGAAGCGCCGACACCGACGAACATTTCAACGAAGTCGGAGCCGGAAATGGAGAAGAACGGTACGCCGGCTTCTCCGGCCACAGCGCGCGCCAGTAAGGTTTTACCGGTGCCCGGAGGGCCCACGAGCAGCACGCCTTTCGGGATGCGCGCGCCAAGCTCATTATATTTTTTCGGATTCTTCAGGAATTCGACAATCTCGCGCAGCTCTTCCTTTTCCTCGTCGGCACCCGCCACGTCGGCAAAGGTCGTCTTGCGCTTTTCGTCCGCCATCTGCTTGATCTTGGCCTTGCCGAAATTCATCTGCTTGCCCGCGTCGCCCATGCTGGTGTTCAGGCGCTTCATCATAAACCACCAGAACAGGACCATAATGCCGAGGGTGACGAGCATGGGAAGCATGCTGGCGATCCACGAGGTTTCCGCCGGATGCTTCAGGTTATAGACCATCAGGGCGTTCGGATGATCCTCGTCGTACTGTTTGATATCATCGCGGATATCGTCGTACAGCAGCTGAGCATTCGGAGCCACGTAGGATATCTGCGTCTTATCCTTCAGCTTGATGATCATTTCGCCGCTGCCCATGTCCATGGAAAACTCCGGAACCTGCTGGTTCTGGAAGTAATGCAGGATATCGGAATAATTGTAGGTCTTTTGCGGCCTGTTGCCGTAAATCATGGCAATCAGGATAAACAGCAAAATAGGCACTCCAATAAACAGGCCGATATTTTTAAGTGTTTTTTTGTTATCCAAATGAAGTTCACTCCTTACTTGAGTCGCCTGACGCCTTTCGGTCAGCTTCCTCGTAAACCTCCGGTTTTAGAATTCCCACAAACGGAAGGTTCCTGTATTTTTCATCAAAGTCAAGGCCGTAGCCGACTATGAATTCATCCGGAACAACCGTTCCGGCGTAATCAGCTTTTATGTGGGCGGTCCGTCTGTCCGGTTTATCAAACAGAGTGCAAACCTTAATGCTCTTCGGGGAGCGGGATTGAAGCAACTCGAGTATGTAGCTTAAGGTCAGCCCGCTGTCAAGAATATCTTCAACGACCAAAAGATCGTAACCTTCCAAGTTAATGTCCAGATCCTTAACGATTTTCACCACACCGGAAGTCTTTGTTCCGGAGCCATAGCTGGAAACGGACATAAAATCAATGCTGCAGGGAATGGTGATCGCGCGCATCAGATCGGCCATAAAAACCACGGAACCTTTCAGTACACTGACCATCAAAAGGTTTTTATCCCTGTAGTCCTCGCTGATCCGTTTGCCCATTGTCTGTACGATGTCAGCAAGCCTCTCCTCGCTGAACAGTACGGACTGAATATCATTTCTCATGTTTCGAACTCCTTAATTATTATTTCCGCTATATTGTGAGTGTCCCCGGTGACACAGGCTCGCTGTGAAACACCAAAACCCTCTATCCAGATAATTTCCCCGCCGCTTTCAAGCATTGCAATTTTACCGCGCTGAGACGGCGCGACTGCCCCTTCGTTGAAAAGCTTTTTGAGGCTCTTTGTGACACCGCGTCCGGCAGGACGGAAAGTATCGCCGTTCTGTCTGTTCCTAACGGAGGTAGTACTAGATATTGTATCATAGTTAATTAGATTATTAAATAACAATTTATTAAATTTGTGGCATTTTTCTAATTCTTTTTCGGTCAGTTTTACGACCGTAAGCGTTCTTCCGTCCGGCAAAACGGTTTTTGGGGCGATAAAAGGTACGCTCCACTCCCCAAAAGAAGCCGGGTCGCTTCCGGCGGCAATAGAAAGAGTATTGCCCTGTGCGGTACATTGTATTCTTCCGGCAACGGTTGCGGAGCCGGTTCCTTCGCGCACAATTCCGGCGACGGCCTCAATATGGCGGCTTTCCAGCCTTACCCTGCGCACCCTTTCCACACCCATGGCGATTGCCCGCGAAAGCAGCGGACCGGGCAGCTCACGCAGCGTTTCCAGACGGTATCCGCCGGGGCAGGCGGCCGCTTCCAGCCGTTCGTGCGCAAGCTTGTTCAGATATTCGTCGTCCTCGCTCAGACGGCCGGTCATTCCGAAAACCGCCGACTCAAAGGCGGGATTGATTTCGCGCAGAACGGGGATGACGCCGAGCCTGATTTTGTTGCGCTCATACTCCGCTTCAAAATTCGTGCTATCCGTCACATAATGCAGGCCGTAATGCGCACAGTAGGCTTCCACCTCGGCGCGCGTAATGCCGATCAGCGGGCGGACGATATTCTCCCGCACCGGCGGGATCCCGCGCAGGCCGCGCGTCCCCGCGCCCTTTGCCAGATTCATCAGAACAGTCTCGGTGCTGTCGGACAGCGTGTGGGCCGTGGCGATTTTCCCGTTTTCCCCGGCAAGCTCTTTGAAAAATTCGTAGCGCACGTTGCGCCCGCACTCCTCAAGGCCTTCGGATTTCTCCGCGGCCAGAGCGCGCACATCGGCGTGCAGAAGCTTCAGCTCGACCCCATTTTCCCCGCACCACCGGGAAACAAAGCGTTCGTCGCCGTCGGCTTCCTCTCCGCGCAGCCCATGGTTAATATGCGCCGCGATCAGACGAATATGACGGGGTTTCCCATATTTTAAAAGAAAATGAGCAAGCGTCAGGGAATCCGCGCCGCCGGAAAGGCCGACCACAACGGTGCAGCCCGGGGGCAGCATGTTCCACCTGACGATTACTCCTTGAATCTTATTTTCAATATTTAAAATGTCACTGTTCACTGCGGACAACCTCCTGCGCCGTAAAGCGCATGAACTCACCCTGCCAGTGCAGAGGGACCGTCTTTGTTTCACCGTGACGGTTTTTGGCGACAATGCATTCCCCGCTGTTCCGGTCGGCGTTTTCATTCGGCGTTTCCGCGTCCTGATAGTAGTCCTCGCGGTACAGGAACAGAACGATATCCGCGTCCTGCTCAATGGAACCGGAATCACGCAGGTCGGACAGAACCGGGCGGTGATTGGTGCGCTTTTCGCTGTCACGGGCCAGCTGTGAAAGCATCAGCACCGGCACGTTCAGCTCCTTCGCCATGATCTTCATATTACGGGTAATCGCCGAAATTTCCTGAACACGGTTGTCGGTTTTACCGGAGGCGGTCATCAGCTGCAGGTAGTCGACCACCACCAGATCAACATCTCTGAGCCGTCTGATTTTGGCCTTCATTTCACCCACCGTAATGGACGGATTGTCGTCGATATAAAACTGGGTCTTGGAAAGGACGTCGCCCGCTTCAATAATGCGGATCCATTCATCCTCGCTTAATTTCCCGGTGCGCAGCTTGGTGCCCCCGACCAGAGCCTCGGTGGACAGCAGGCGCGACGCCAGCTGCTCCTTGCTCATTTCCAGTGAGAAAAACGCGACCCGCTTGTTCGCCTTTACCGCCGCGTGCCGCGCGATATTCAGCGCGAAGCTGGTCTTTCCCATGCCGGGACGCGCGCCGAGCAGAATAAAGTCGGTACGGTTCAGGCCGATGATGGTTTCATCCAGCTCCTTAATGCCGGTCGGCACGCCTTTATACAGATCGGCGTCCGGGGAATTCAGCAGGTCGAGCCGGTCGAAGGTCTGCACGATGATTTCGTCCAGACGCTGCAGCCCCTGCATATTCTTGCCGCGCCGGATATCAAAAATGCGCTGCTCCGCGGAATCGAGCAGCGTGGCCGCGTCGGCCGCGCCGGAGGAAGCCTCCTCAATGATATCGCGCGACGTGGTGATAAGGGTTCGCACATCGTATTTGTCCCGCACAATGCGGGCATAGGATTCCACATTGGAAATAGAGGGAACGAGCTGCGCAAGCTGGAGCAGATAGGTCTTTCCGCTTGCCTCGTCAAAGCCCGGCGCGCCCTTCAGCCGTTCCAGAAGAGTGACAAAATCCACCGGCTGGGCGACGGTGAACATCTCCAGCATGGTGGAATAAATCAGGCCGTTGTTTGTCTGATAAAAATATTCCGGACGCGGAAGAATCTCCGCAACGCGGTCCAGGCAGGAGGAATCCAGAAGGATGGCACCCAGAACAGACTGCTCCGCTTCGGGACTGAACGGCAGATTCAGCGCGCTGTAGCCGCCCGTTACCATCTCATCCATTTTCTTTCCCCCTCTCTGGTTCTATATCATTCTTAACGGATTATTACTCCTTTTCGCCGACGACAGCGAAAACCTTTGCGGTAATCCCGTTGTAAAGCTTAATTTCACATTCATAGGTACCGAATGCTTTAATGTCGGCGTCCAGAGCAATTTTGCGCTTGTCAATATCGACCTTATAGGCCTTTTTAAGCTCTTCCGCAATTTCCTTCGCGGTGACGGAACCGAAAATTTTACCGCCCTGTCCCGCTTTTGCGTAAAGCTTCACGCTCTTTTCATTGATTTTCTCCGCGGTCTGTTTCGCGGCGTCTATTTCGGACTGAATTTTAAAGGCCTTCGCTTCCGCGGCATTTTTCAGTTCGTTCATCGCCTGGGCGTTCGCCTCTTTTGCCAGCTTGCGGGGAAACAGAAAGTTGCGGGCGTAGCCATCACTGACATTGACCAGATCCCCTTTTTTGCCGGTGCCTTTCAGGTCTTCAAGCAGAACTACCTTCATTGATGATTACCTCCATTATCTGAAATTGATTTATTGCATTGCCTTTGCCATGGTGTCCTGTAAAACGGCAATCAGCTTTTCGCGTGCCTGCCGGACCGTAACGCCGGTAAGCTGCGCGCCCGCCATCGTCAGGTGACCGCCGCCGCCCAGAGCCTCCATAATCAGCTGTACGTTGATTTCGCCCAGCGAGCGGGCGGAAACATTCACCACATTATTTCCGGTCGGGAACAGTACGAACGAGGCGTTCACGCCCTGAATGGACAGAAGCTCGTCCGCCGCCTGCGCCGAGGTGATGCGGATATCCGGAAATTCGTGGTCGGCGGAAGCGATTGCGCAGTCGCCGAAAATCTCCGCGCCGGAAACGATCTGATACTTTGCCTTATAGGTGTCGATCGTATCGGAAAACATGCGTTTTACTTCCACGGTATCCGCGCCGCGCCGGCGAAGATAGGCCGCCGCCTCAAAGGTACGGACACCGGTTTTGAGCACGAAATTCTTGGTATCGAGCATAATGCCCGAAAGCAGCGCCTCGGCCTCGGTCTGAGTGAGCGCGGTTTCACCGATATACTGGACAAGCTCGGCCACCATTTCGGAAGCGGAGCTTGCGTAAGGCTCGTGATAGAAAACGAGTGCGTTTTCGATATGCTTGACCATCATGCGGTGGTGGTCGATAATGACCACACGGGAAACAGCGTTTAAAAGCTCCGCGCTTTCCACGAATTCCGGGGAGTGGGTATCCACAACGATCAGCAGCGATTTCGGCGTCGCCATGGACAGTGCTTCCATGGGAGAAATAAAGACTTTTCCATTGCCCGCGCCCGAGGCTTCCATGGACGTAATGAGCGGGGACGCAAGGCTCTGCGAACGGTTGATCACGACAAAAGCGGGCTTTTTCAGCGCCTTCGTCACCGCGCTCCACATGCCCACAGCCGCGCCTACGCTGTCCAGATCGGAAAACTTATGCCCCATAACCAGAACGTTGTCGCTGTTTTTAATATGGTCGGAAAGAGTTGCGGCAATGACCCGGGTACGCACCTTGTCGCGTTTTTCCACCCCTTTGGAAAGGCCGCCGAAGAACTCGTATGTATCGTCCTTTTGTTTGACGGCCACCTGATCTCCGCCGCGGCCAAGCGCCATGTCGAGCGCTTTGCGCGCCCACTCCTCACACTCCGACAGGGATTCCGCGCCGCGCCCCACACCGATGGAAACCGTAGCGCTGCGCCTTTCCCCCGCTTTGATCCCGCGGATGGCGTCAAGAATCTGAAAACGTTTCTCCATGGCGTCCCGGGTGTGGGCTTCGTCGGTCAGAATCAGATAGCGCCCGCCGCTCAGCCGCTTGAGAAAGCCGCCCATGCTCTGCGCCCAGGTAATCAGCGCGCCCTCCACCTCCGACGCGATGCGGGAATCCTCGCTGCCGCTGGAATCGCGGGCGAGCTCCTCCCGGTTGTCGAAGCTTGCCAGCGCGACAACCGGGCGCCGTTCGATATATTCACGGTTGATTTCTTTATAATAAGTGTCGTCCACAAAATAGGCCACACTGCCGTATTCCGTTTTTGTGGCAAAGACGGTGTAATGTCTGTTCTCTACGGTAATATCCGTTCCGCTTTCGGCGATGATCTGGCGAATCGTTTTCGGGTAAATAAACTTTAAAATATTTTCCCCGCGGCTTTCGCGCTTGACGCTGACTTTTTCCGCAAAGGCGTTATTGACCCAGATGATGTCCCCTTCTTCGCCAATCACCGCAACCGGCATCGTGAATTCCTGCAGCGCGCGGTACTCCTCCCCGGACAGAATTTTCTGAGCGCTTTTCACCGCGGTGGCTACGTGCGCCTTGAAACGTTCCGTGGAAAGGATGACGGCAATGACGGAGCCGATGGCAAATGTCATTTCGACGGCAAACAGAATATGGCTGTAAAAATAGCTGACGCTGGCCATAATGAGCATAACCGCTGTGATGACAAAGAATACCGGCGAAGACACCCATACTTTTCTCTTCAAAATGATTACCCCTTTGGCGTTTCAGCCTAAACTTCCATAATAATCGGAAGGATCATCGGACTGCGTTTCGTACGGTCATAAAGCATGCGGGAAAGCTCATCCTTGATTTTAGTCTTGAGCGTACCCCAGTCGTGAATCTTATTTTCAAGGCAGTTCTCGAGTACGGAATTGACCAGTACCCTCGCCTCGTCAATCAGCGGTTCGGATTCGCGCACATAGACAAATCCGCGGGAAACAACGTCCGGTCCGGAAACAATATGTCCGTCGCCCTGAGAAATGGTGCAGACCACCACGATCAGGCCGTCTTCGGCCAGATGCTTGCGGTCGCGCAGCACGATGCTGCCCACGTCCCCGACGCCAAGACCGTCCACCAGCACCCTGCCGGCCGGAACGGAGGATAGCTTTTTCATATAATTCTGATTCAGTTCCAGAACGTCGCCGATATCGCCGATAAACACATCTGCGGCACTCTTGCCCATGGCGTAGGCCAGACCCGCGTGCTTGCGCAGGTGCTTCTGCTCGCCGTGAACGGGAATGAAAAATTTCGGTTTGGTGATCGCCTGCATCAGCTTCAGCTCTTCCTGGCAGGCGTGGCCGGAAACATGCACCTCGTACATGGATTCATAGACCACCTGGCAGCCGCGCTTCATCAGCTCGTCGATCACCGTGCCGACCGTCTTCTCGTTGCCGGGAATCGGCCGCGCGGAAATGATGATAAAGTCCCCGGGGCCCACCTCCACCTTGCGGTGGTCGGCAAAAGCCATGCGGGTCAGCGCGCTCATCGGCTCGCCCTGGCTGCCCGTGGTAACCAGAACGATTTTATCCTTCGGATACCGGTTGATCAGGTCAAGGTCGATCAGCACCCCGTCGGGAACCTCCAGATACCCCATCTCCACGCCGATGCCCATCACATTGAGCATACTGCGGCCGGAAAGGGCGACCTTGCGCCCGTACTTGACCGCGCAGTTGATGATCTGCTGTACGCGGCTGATATTGGAAGCGAAGGTGGCAATGATGATCCGATTGTTTTCCGCCTGTTTGAACAGACGCTCAAAGGAATCGTTCACCTTGCTCTCCGACATGGTATAGCCGGGTCTTTCGGCGTTTGTGGAATCCGCGAACAGAGCCAGAACGCCCTCCTGCCCGAGCTGGGCCAAACGGCCAAGGTCTATCATTTCACCCTGTGCGGGCGTACAGTCGATTTTAAAGTCTCCGGTGTGGACGATCGTGCCCGCCGGAGAATGGATCGCCAGCGCGACCGAATCCGGTATGGAGTGGTTGACATGGATCAGTTCGACCGTCATGCAGCCGAGCTTGATCTGGTCGCCCGGGTGGACGACGTTCAGCTTCGCCTTATTGGACAGCCCGTGTTCCTTGAGCTTGCCTTCGACAAGGCCGAGGGTCAGCGGGGTACCGTAAACGGGCAGATTTACCTTTTTCAGCAGATAGGGCATCGCGCCGATATGGTCTTCGTGGCCGTGGGTCAGCACGATCCCGCGAATTTTATCGGCATTGCGTTCCACAAAAGTAAAATCAGGCAAAACTAGGTCGACGCCGAGCATATCCCCGTCCGGGAAAGCCATGCCGCAGTCGACGATCATCATATCGTCTTCACATTCAAACAGTGTAAAATTCTTTCCGATCTCGTTTAATCCGCCGAGAAAATACGCTTTGATCGACGGCTTTTGCGGGCCCTGCCTGCCGCGTTTCCCCTGCTGGCGCTGGCTTGTCTTTTTTTGCTGCGCCGATTTCTGCTTGGTAAGCTGCGCCAGTACCTGCGGGGCCTTTGACGGGCTCTGCTGGGCCTGCTTCTGCGGCTGACGTCTCCGCCTGGGCTTTGCGGGCTGAGCGGCAGACTGGGCGGCAGGTTCTTTTAACGGAACGGCCTCCCCGCCGATGACCTGATCCGCAGGCTTCTGCGGTCTCTTCTTCGCCGCCGGTTCCGGCCTGCGTGCCGGTTTTTGCGGCGGTACCACCTTTTGATAAAGAGAAGAGCGGCCCTCGCCCGAAGCGCCGGTGCGCTGCTCTGCGCTCTCCTTTTTCTCCGCGGAATTTGTTTGATTTTTTTCTGACACGAAATAACCTCCATTGTTAATTAGGGTGCAACCAAATAAGTCCGCCGGCAAACGGTGCCTGAGCGGGCATGGTTTTTCCCTGTTCGATTTTTTGCTTCCTTCGCACTGCGCGGGCAGCTGCGAAAGACAGCAGAGTCAACCGCAGAAAATGCGGTTTCAAATATATTTAATGTCTAAATATAATGCAATATAATAAAATAAATCCGGACACAAATATCGTTATTATTGTACCTTGATTCGTTATGACTGTCAAGCGATTGCGTCTTCGTGCAGATAATTTATATTATGGCCAAAAAAGAACATCCTAAACCAAAGTTGACATTGTTTGTATAAAGTCGATATGATATAATGGAAAAAATATTCGGTTATACTAAAGGATGGTTCAAATGAAACAGGTTGAAATCTATACCGACGGCGCCTGCAGCGGAAATCCGGGCCCGGGCGGCTGGGGAGCCGTGCTCCGGTACAACGGTGTCGAAAAGGAAATCAGCGGCGGCGTGGCCGACACGACCAACAACCGGATGGAGCTGACCGGGGTGATTGAGGCGCTTCGCCTGTTAAAGGAACCCTGCGAAGTGATCCTGTGCAGCGATTCCAAGTACGTCTGCGACGCGATCAGCAAGGGCTGGGCAAAAAGCTGGAAGAAAAACGGCTGGCGCAAGGCCGACAAAAAGCCCGCTCTCAATTCGGACCTGTGGGAAACACTGCTGACGCTTCTTGAAAAGCACCGGGTCACCGTCCAGTGGATTAAGGGACATGCCGGCCATCCGGAAAACGAACGCTGCGACCGGCTTGCCGTAGCCGGGGCAGAAAAATTCAAATAATCATCGTTAGACTATTGAAACATATACCAATTTGGTGTATATTATGTGCAGGACATATTCCTATCAATTCAATAATATATTAAGTAAAGGTGATAAGATGGCACGTTTTGTTTACGCGGACAACGCCGCGACGACTCCTGTTTCCAAATCCGTCCTGGAAGCGATGGAGCCTTTCTATACCCAATATTATGGAAATCCCTCCAGTTTATATTCTGTGGGACGGACGGCCAAAAAGCCGCTTGAGCAGGCGCGGGAAACTGTTGCCCAATGCCTGGGCGCATTGCCGAATGAAATCTTTTTCACGTCCGGCGGCAGCGAAGGCGACAACTGGGCGCTGAAGGGCGTTGCCCACGAGCAGGCGAAAAAAGGAAAAAAACATATTATCACTTCCAAGTTTGAGCATCACGCGATCCTCCACTCCTGCGAAGCGCTTGAGAAAGAGGGTTTTGAGGTCACCTATCTGGACGTCCACAGCGACGGCCTTATCAGGCCGGAAGAGCTGGAAGCGGCCATCCGTGACGATACCGCGATTGTTTCCATTATGTACGCGAACAACGAAATCGGCACCATCCAGCCGATCACCGAGATCGGGGCCATCTGCAAAAAGCACGGCGTGATTTTTCACACCGACGCGGTACAGGCCGTGGGCAACCTCCACATCGACGTCAAGAAGCAGAATATTGACCTGCTGTCTCTTTCCGGCCATAAATTCCACGCGCCGAAGGGCGTCGGCGCGCTGTATATCCGCAACGGCATTAAAATGCCGAACCTGATCGACGGCGGCGCGCAGGAGCGCGGCCGCAGAGCCGGGACGGAAAACGTCGCCGGAATCGTAGGTCTGAGCGTTGCGCTGAAAGAAGCCTGCGCAAATATCGACGAGCGTGCCGAACGTCTCACAAAGATGCGGGACAGGCTGATCGACGAGCTGCTGAAAATCGACCGCTCCCACATCAACGGCGACCGGGTAAAACGTCTGCCGGGCAATATCAACATGTGCTTTGAGGGCATTGAAGGCGAATCGCTTCTGTTAAGGCTTGACCTGAACGGAATCTGCGCTTCCTCCGGTTCGGCCTGCACCTCCGGTTCCCTCGACCCAAGCCACGTGCTGCTGGCGATTGGCCTTCCCCATGAGATTGCCCACGGTTCCCTGAGAATCACCTTCAGCGAACAGAATACGGAGGAAGACGCCGATTATATTCTGGAGGTGCTTCCGAAAATCATAGAGTATCTCCGTTCCATGTCCCCGCTTTGGGAAGAAATCGTCTCCGGACAGAAGTCCTATTCTCAGAACATTTTTTAAGGAACAGGTTCCTATTTATAATTACTAAGAGAGGTAATGAATATGGCATACAGCGAAAAAGTGATGGACCATTTTGCGAATCCGCGCAACGTCGGTGAAATTCCGGACGCAAGCGGCGTCGGCGAGGTCGGTAACCCCAAATGCGGGGATATTATGAGGATGTATATCAAGGTTGACGGCGACGTCATTTCGGACGTAAAGTTCAAGACCTTCGGATGCGGCGCCGCGATTGCGACCAGCTCCATGGCGACCGAGCTGATTAAGGGAAAAAAGATCGAGGATGCCTTAAAGCTGACAAACAAAGCGGTCATGGAAGCGCTGGACGGCCTTCCGCCGGTCAAGGTGCACTGTTCCGTACTGGCCGAGCAGGCAATTAAAGCCGCTGTTTCGGACTATTACAAAAAGAAAGGGATCGACCCCGGCCCGCTGGTCGGTGAGATTCCGGAATGTGAGTCCTGCGCCTGCGACCTGCACTAGGAAGCTGCCCTGCAAAAAGAGTTTATTACAGAACACCGAAAATAAAATTACACAAAGAGCCGGAAAGAACGTCTAACCAGCGTTCTTTCCGGCTCTTTGCTCATCAATTTCGGAAAAGATCAATCCTTACAGCATTTCAGTTAATTCTGCGACAAGGTTGCGTTCCTCCCCCGCCTGCGGCGGGGGAGGAACGTGTTTTGTCTCGCAAACTGAAATGGCATTGCTATAGTGTATTCAATACCGTAAAGGCTCAATTAATCCTTTGTAAAGGCGATTAATTCTTTATTAAACTGCTCCATCTGGTCGTAGAAAAGGAAATGACCGCACTGATTAAAAGGAACCAGCTTTGAATTCCGGATTCCCTGGTTCTGCGCGACGGCCAGCGGGTACAGACAGACCCGGTCGTTCAGACCGTGTAAAATCAGGGTCGGAACATTGATTTTCGCCATGTCGTCGAACAAAACCTCTTTGATCCACGTGTTTGCGACGGCAGCGGTCGACCAGCTTGCGGCCTGCAGCCCCAGCTGGAAAATCCAGTCGGACAGCGGGATGCTGACGCGGTGGAAGAAAATCATATTCCCGAAATCCCGCAGCATCTTAGGACGGTCCGTGTAAGTACCCTGAATGATATCCAGCACGGCCTGCTCCTTCAGCCCATTCGGAAAATAGGGCCGCTGAATGAGGCTGGGCGCGGCCGCGGCAAAAAGAGCCAGCTTCGACACGCCGTGCCCGCTGTGCCTCGCCATATAGCGGATACAGATCGCTCCGCCCGTGGAATGCCCTCCCAGCGTAATGTCTTTCAGCTGGAAAGCATCGATCACGGCGCGTACGTCGTCGGCCAGCCGGTTATAGTCGTACCCGCTCCAGGGCTTGTCGGACATCCCGAAGCCCCGGCAGTCAATAGCCACGCAGCGATACCCCAGCTTGGGAAGCTGGTTCAACTGGTATTCAAACAGATTATGATTTCCGGGCCAGCCGTGAACAAACAGAATGGTTTTATTCCCGGTCGGGTTTAAATCTTCAACGTAAATATTGACGTTCTGTTCTACCGATACGTAATACCCCACACAATCACCTTCAATCCCATACTGATCCCGATTGCCTACAGGAATATTTATGTTTGCAGTCAACCCAAAAGAACCCCCGGCCTGTAAAAAGCCGGGGACTCCTATTGCCTGCACGGTTAAAAGCGCATCTGTCGATTAACCGGTCAGTCTATATCATGTAATGTCGTATGCTGTATCAGTGGATTTCGCTGCGCTGCTCCTTCAGCCTGGTGAAGAACCGGGGGTCCGGCATCACGTATTCCGGCTTTGGCAGAGCAATGTCCAGCGCTTCCCGCAGGACGTCCTCTATAGTTTCTACCGCGACGATCTGAATTTTTTCCTTGACTTCGTCGGGAATATCCTTCAAATCCGCCACATTGTCCTTGGGAATCAACGCTTTTCTGATTCCGGCGCGTTCCGCGGCCAGAAGCTTTTCTTTCAGCCCGCCGATCGGAAGCACCGTGCCCCTCAAAGTGATTTCACCCGTCATAGCCAGTCTGGAATCGACTTTTATGCCGGTAATCAGAGAGGCAAGGGCCGTAAAGAGTGTAATACCCGCCGAGGGTCCATCCTTCGGCACGGCGCCGGACGGCACATGGATATGGATATCCTTTTCCTTGAACTTGATCGCATTGACCGGCAGACGGGATTTCAGCAGGCTGAGCGAGATTCTCGCGGACTCCTTCATAACGTCTCCCAGTTGGCCGGTCAGGATGATCTGGTCGTTGCCGGGCATTTCGGTCGCTTCAATGAACAGGATTTCCCCGCCCACCGGAGTCCATGCCAGACCGGTGACCACTCCGGGAGGATTCATTTCCTGAGCAACGTCGTGTCTCGACATTTTGCTGCCCAGAATCTCCTCCAGATCGTCCCCTGAAACGGCATAGGGCTTTTCGACATCGCCAAGAACGATTTTCTCCGCCGCTTTTCTCGCGATGGAATCCAGCCTTTTCTTCAGCCCTCTGACGCCGGCCTCCATGGTGTAATCGGCTATGATCTTCCGAAGGGCTTCGTCGCTGATCTGCACGTCGTCTTCGGTCAGACCGTGCTCTTCCAGCGCTTCACGAACGAGATGGTTCTTCCCGATATGGAATTTCTCACTTGAGGTGTAGCTGGAAAGCTGAATGACCTCCATACGGTCCAGCAGGGGTCCGGGGATGGTCTCCAGCGAGTTTGCCGTCGCGATGAAGAAGACGTTGGACAGGTTGTAGGGTAGGTCAAGGTAATGATCCGTAAAGGTATCGTTCTGCTCCGGGTCGAGAACCTCCAGCAATGCGCTTGCCGGGTCTCCGTTATAGCCTGTCATCAGCTTGTCGACTTCATCCAGCACCATAACCGGGTTCATTGTGCCGGCTTTCTTCATGCTCTGGATAATCCGTCCTGGCATTGCGCCGATATAGGTTCTGCGATGTCCGCGGATTTCCGCTTCGTCGCGGATTCCGCCGAGGCTGAGCCGGACATATTTTCTGCCCAGCGCTTCGGCAATGCTCCGTCCCAGACTGGTTTTCCCGGTGCCGGGAGGCCCGACCAGAAGCAGAATGGAACCCTGCTTATCCTTTTTCAGATGCAGCACCGCCAACTGCTGAATGATGCGGTCCTTCACCTTTTCAAGGCCGTAGTGCTGTTCGTCCAGAATGCGGCGGGCTTCCCGGATATCCACGGGCTTTTCTTCCTTCGTCTCCCACGGCAGCTCTACCAGCAGATCAAGATAGTTCTGAAGGACGTTGTAATCTGCACTCGCGGGGTTCTGGCTTTCCAGCTTACTCAGCTCTTCCAGCGCGGCTAGCCGTATTTCTTCCGGCATATGCGCGTCCTCAATGCGGGTCCTGTAGTCCTTCCCCTTTTTAGCAGATTCCGGCTTTCCTTCGTTCAGCTCCTCCTGGATAGCCTGAAGCTGCTCGCGCAGGACCGCCTCGCGGTAGTTTTTGTTTGCCTTTTCGGAGAAGCGCTCCGTCATCTCAATCTGAAGCTTAATTTCCTCTTTGTAATGGAGGAAATAATCGATAAACGTCAAGCCGCGGTCTTTCAGGGAAGAAGTTTCCATCAGGGTATACTTTTCCTGTCTGGAAAACGGCAGGAACTGGCATATGTATCCAATCAGCACATTCAAGTCCCTGATTTCATCGATGGCTTTCATAACGCCGCCGGAATTCTTGAAATTCGCTCCGATCTGGTGAGCGATGTTCTGAATATAGCTCGCCATTTCTTTCTGGCTGTTTTCATTGAGGTCAATGACCTCCGGAATATCAATGGTATTGCCTGTGATGACGTCTTCCCGAATCACAAGATCGGAGACTTCCATACGGCTCATTGCCTTTACCTTAACAAGATGGCCCTTTTCGCCGGACATGATATCCAGCACCTGCAGCGCAATCCCTATTTTATAGAAATCCTCCGTCTCCAGTTCCTTTCTGTCCACCCGACGCTTTAACGGCAACGCTGCGATTTCCTGATCTTTATTTTGCAGAACGGACAGTTCCTCTTCGCTTAACCGGCTGAATGCCAGCGGATAAACCATACCGGGCAGTAAAACGAGATCTTCAATTGGTATTATCAACATAAACAGTATCCTTTCTTTTTATAAATGAATGTTCGTTTATAATTTCTGTAAACAAAATAGTGTGGATTTTGAATTTTAATAGCCTCTGATTAATGCTTTCTGAATAATCGCGATTAATTCGTTCAAGCGGTCTTTTGCGGCCTCCTCGGAGTCACAGCGCTTCACGGCAATGGTTTTCACCGGAGAGAACAGGATAGCATACAGGTTATCGTTGCTGTAATTATTGAGAATTTGTCTCCTCTTCAAATCCGTCAGCAGTTGGTTCAGGTTTCCCGGTCCCTTTATAAACCCACATCCGGATTGAAGAGCGGGACAGGTGCTGAACTGCTCGATGAAGTGAAAAATCTCCTGATTCTCAACAATATAGGAATAATAGCTGCGGATCAGTTCTTCAATGATCTGTTCGCCCTCCATATTCGGGTTTAAGCATTCCAGCAGATATTGAAAGGTATCTTCGGCATATTCCTGATAAATATCGCGCAGCATTGCGTCCTTGTTTTCATAATAAATATACACTGTTGCCGGGGAGACTCCCGCGGCATGGGCAATTTTAGAGATGGACGCACCCTGAAATCCTTCTTTTAAAATTAATTCAACAACTGCGGTTTTAATACATCTCTGTTTTTCATCATCTTTTTTTCTCATACGCACCACCAAAATTTTTGATAAAGCGGAAGGATTACTATTATAATAAACGATCATTCATTTATTGTCAAGTACCGGCAGTCTTTAAATTGTTAAATATTTGTAAAGATTTCCAAAATAAAAAAAGCACCCACAAAGGGTGCCTTCTGATGTTGGTGGGCCATCAAGGACTCGAACCTTGGACCGACCGGTTATGAGCCGGTTGCTCTAACCAACTGAGCTAATGGCCCGTATTGAAAACAAAGGACAGAAAAGAATTCTGTCTAACAAAGTGCTTGAATATAATACCACAAATCTGCATAAAATGCAATCTCAAGTTGTAATTTTTACGACCCAAAGAGACTGAATAAAAGGCGCAGATGAATACAAGCCAAGTCGATAGGCTTTCTCTCAGATACTCGAAAATATAAACAACCTCTTTATAAGACATTAAAGAGATTCCTCTTCTCTCCAAATTATGCTCGCCCCTAGTCATGATCCAAAACAATCCGGTCTGCAATTTTCCAGCGCCCTGTTTGAATCTCTCAGGACATACGGAATACAAACACAAAGACCACCAATCCTGCGACTGGTGGTCTTCTCTGGCTCCCCAAGTTGGACTCGAACCAACGACCCTGCGGTTAACAGCCGCATGCTCTACCGGCTGAGCTATTGAGGAATATTTGTGTTGGCACCTTCCTATTGTCCCGGGCCGTTACCAGCCAAGTATCTTCGGCACCAGTGAGCTTAACTTCCGTGTTCGGGATGGGAACGGGTGGACCCTCACCGTCATCAGTACCAACTAAACTTATTGAATTGTAATTCTCCGACTCGGCGGAAACAAAAACTGAATGCCATAGAACAGAAAATGGTGACCCGTGGGAGAATCGAACTCCCGTTATCGGCGTGAGAGGCCGGTGTCTTAACCGCTTGACCAACGGGCCATATCTTTCATACAGTCAGATGCAGAGGCCAGAGGCTCCAGCCCCCGTTCCGACTTCTTAATGGTGCACCATCAGGGACTCGAACCCGGGACACCCTGATTAAGAGTCAGGTGCTCTACCAACTGAGCTAATGGTGCATATGGCAGGTTGAGCCTGCACGCTCCGAATTTTCATCCGCTGCTCTTTGCATTTCACAGGTACAATTGTACACTGAAAACTGAATAAAGGAAGGGAAGCAGAAGTAAGAAATAGAGGGTTGCCAAGAAAATTATGGTCAAGCCCTCGGCCTATTAGTACTGCCAAGCTGAATACGTTACCGTACTTACACACGCAGCCTATCAACCTTGTAGTCTTCAAGGGGCCTTACTAGCTTACGCTATGGGATATCTAATCTTGG
>CCFG01000014.1 GCA_000752215.1 bacterium MS4
AAACTCTCTAAAATATTGTATATAATCGCCCGGAGGCGTTTATATCAAAATACTCAGAGTTTTTGAAGAGCTCTAAATACGATACACTAACGTGTATTTTCGTTGTCTTTTAAAGTGACAACCAACTTCGTCCGAAAGTACATTCTATACTCTCAAGTTCATTACGGGTTCCTTAATTCTATCGTTGTTTAATTTTCAAGGTCCTGTCTCCGTCAAACTGTACAAGGAGAACGCTTTGAAGTCTATCATATTTCAGTGGACTTGTCAAGCATTTTGTTCCCGTTTTTCGACGGCTTCACTATAATACCACTTCCATTATACATTGTCAACGCCTTTTTCAGTATTTTATGAAACTTTCAAGATTTTGCTGTATATTGCAGGATTTATAGATGTTTGGTATAATAAACCTATTGTCTCTATTAACAGGAGGGCAGACTATGCCAATCAAAATACAGGAAAACCTTCCGGCAGTGGAAGTGCTGGAGTCGGAAAATATATTTGTTATGACGCATCAGCGCGCGATCACACAGGATATCCGCCCGCTGAAAATCGTAATCCTCAATCTGATGCCCACAAAGATCGATACGGAAACACAGCTTCTGCGGCTTTTGGGAAATTCCCCTTTACAGGTGGATGTCGAACTGATGCAGATGGCGACGCATATTTCCAAGAATACTTCGGCGTCGCATCTCAATACCTTCTATAAAACATTTGACGAATTGAAGGACGAAAAATTCGACGGTATGATTATTACGGGTGCCCCTGTCGAAAACCTGACGTTTGAAGAAGTCGATTATTGGGACGAGCTCTGCAAAATCATGGACTGGAGCAGGCGCAACGTTTATTCCACTCTGCACATCTGCTGGGGAGCTCAGGCCGGCCTTTATTATCACTTCGGAGTGCCGAAATATCAGCTGCCCGAAAAGCTTTCCGGCGTATTTCTTCACCATCTGCTCGACTGCCGGCATCCGCTGGTCCGCGGCTTTGACGACGATTTCTTTTCGCCGCATTCCAGAAATACCGAAGTCAGGATGGAGGATATTGAAAAAATAGAGAATTTGATTGTCCTGACCGCTTCGGAGGAAGCCGGAGTCCATATTATCGCCAGAAAGAACGGCAGGCAGTTCTTTGTCACCGGCCACCTGGAGTACGACTGCAACACGCTGTCCAATGAATATTTCCGGGACCTGAGAAAAGGGATCCATCCCCATATTCCAAAACATTATTTCCCGAATGACGACGTCACGCAGGAACCTCCCTTTGTCTGGCGCAGCCACGCAAACCTTTTGTTTATCAACTGGCTGAACTACTATGTATACCAGCAGACGCCGTACGATCTGAAAGATCTTACCGATAACTGAAAAGAGCTCTCCGCCAGCAGCGGAGAGCTCTTTTTTTAGTTTATGCTGAAACTCACGACAATTTTTCGCGCAATTGATTCAAAATCACTTTTTCACGCCGGGACACCTGTACCTGCGTCATGCCGAGCGCCTCTGCGGTCTGCGTCTGCGTCCGGCTTTTGAAATAGCGGAAGACGATGATGCTTCGGTCTTTGGGCGGAAGCTCCGTAACGACCTGCTTTAAGGAAAGCAGCTCCGCGATTTTGTCGTCGCCGCTTTCCACACTCACATCGATCTGGCCTCCTCCCTCTTCCGGAGAGGCGGTGAGCGAAAGCGGAAGCTGGGAAGCCCCGAGCGCCTGGGCGGCCTCGGCGGGTTCCACATCCAGAAGCTCCGCAAGCTCGCTGACAGTCGGTGTGCGTCCTTCCCGTTCGCTGAAGGCAGACGATTCGCGCGCGGCGCGCATGGCCAGTTCTTTCAGCCCCCTGCCGACCTTGATTGCGCCCCCGTCACGGAAAAGGCGTCTGATTTCCCCCAGAATGACCGGGACGGCATAAGTGGAAAACCTGACCCCACGCTCACTGTCGAAATTGTCCACAGCCTTGACAAGGCCCAGACAACCGGCCTGAAAAAGGTCGTCGTATTCCACCCCGCGTCCTTTGAAATGCTTAACGCAGGCGTGTACAAGACCGATATTATCGTTTATTGTCTGCTCTCTGTCCATATTAATGGTTCTTTTCCGTCCGGCGGCGCTGGATGGTTTTACTCATGGTAACCGATGTTCCGCGCCCCGGCTTGGAGGTCACTCTCAGAACATCCATGAAGCTCTCCATAACGGCAAAACCCAGCCCCGCGCGTTCTTCGTCCTCGGAAGTGCTGAACAGCGGCTGCATGGCCTGTTCGATATCTTCGATGCCGCAGCCCTTGTCCCGGATGCGGATGCTGATTCTGCCGTTCTCGTATAATTTACAGGTTATGTATATGGTTCCTAAGGTGTTGCGGTAGGCGTGGACAATGCAGTTGGTAACCGCTTCTGAAACCGCTGTTTTAATATCGCTCAGTTCATCGATCGTAGGGTCAAGCTGTGCGGCAAACGCCGCGACCGCTGCCCTTCCGAAGGATTCGTTTGCCGAACAGCTTGGGAAGGAGACCGTCATTTCATTAATTGGCTTCATGAATCTTCACATCCTTTACAATACTGCATAGCTGGTTTAAACCTGCAAGCGAAACGATTTTTTCTATTTTCGGCTGTAGATTTGCAATTCTGACACTGCCGCCCCAAATCTGCATCAGCTTGCAGCGCCCCATAATCAGCCCCACACCGGAACTGTCCATAAACTGCACCCCTGAAAAATCAAGCGTCAGCAGTTTCGGCTTTACTTTCGACGCCGCCTCGTCAATGGCGCCGCGGATTTCCCGTGCGGAATGATGGTCGATCTCGCCGCTCAGCACAGCGGTCATCTCGCCATCCTTCAGTATTAGTCTGACACCCATGCGGATCCCTCCATGATATATGTAATCTTATTAGTATCGGCAGATTTAAGACCTGTTATTCATGAATTTAGAAAATCGGCAATAAAAAAAGCCCTTAACTATAAAGATAAGGGCTTTTGTGTAAAATTTTACTCGAAATTTGCGGACAGGCTGTTTTTATTTTGCATGAAGCAGATCAACAATGCGCGGCCGGATATCGCCCGCAAGGTAGAGTGAGCCGCAGATCAGCAGCGCGCTGTTCCCATCCAGCAGGGAAAATGCCTTTGCGAGGGCCGCGTCGGCGGTTTGCGCGGGCTCCGCGTCCGCACCGATTTTTCGAAAATGCTCCGCGAGCGATTGTGCGTCCAGCGCGCGGGGACTGGACGGCGCCAGCGTAAACACCTTGGAAAACAGCCCCGTAAAATTCCGTACGGCGCCGGTAACGTCCTTGTCGGCAAGCATGCCCACAATGGCTATGATTTTCCGATCACCGAAATATTTTCCGACCGCTTTCGCCAGCGCGGCGGTGCCGCCGGGATTGTGCGCACCGTCCAGCACGATCAGCGGGTCGGCGGAAAGCACCTCCATCCGGGCGGGGAAGCTTGCCGAAGAAAATCCCGCTTCAATGCTGTGGTCGGCAATCTGGTATCCCTGTTTTTTCAGTTCCTCGATCACAGCCAGTGCGGTCACCGCGTTTTTGACCTGGTGCTCCCCGAGGAACGGCAGACTGACCAGAAGCCCGCGGTACTCGAGCCCGGTTCCGCTGATATTCATAGACAGCACTTCCACGCTGTCCGTATCGGCCGGGACAAAGCGGTTTTTGCGCTCTTCCGCCGTACTCCTGATGACCGCAAGCGCTTCCGGATTCTGTCCGGGCGAGCACACGGTCACGCCGTTTTCCTTGATAATGCCGCATTTTTCATAGGCGATTTTTGCGAGAGTATCGCCCAAAATCGCGGTGTGGTCAAGAGAAATTGACGTAATGACGGACACAAGCGGGGTGGAAATGACGTTCGTCGCGTCCAGACGGCCGCCGAGCCCTACCTCAAGCACGACGATATCGCACTGGTTCTCTGCGAACCATTCCATTGCCAGCGCGGTAATCAGTTCAAACTCCGTAATGATTTCGCCGTTCTCCGCCATCTGCTCCACAAGGGGAAAGATTTTTTCCACAAGGGCGCTCAGCTCCTCACGACCGATCATTTCGCCGTTGATCTGCATTCTTTCACAGAAATCCGTGACAAAAGGAGAAATAAACAGCCCTGTTTTATACTGGGATTTTTTCACCACCGAGGCAATCAGCGCACAGGTGGAGCCTTTCCCGTTGGTGCCGGCCACGTGAACGAATTTCAGTCTGTCCTGCGGATTTCCGAGCAGGGCAAGAAGCTTCTCCACCCTTTCGAGCCCCGGTCTGGAGCCGAAGCGGAGCAGGCTTTCTATCTTTTGAAGCGCTTCCTCATACGTTATCATTTTTACGCCTACTTTTCTGAAAATATATATTACAGCAATTCCATTTCAGTTTGCGAGACAAAACACGTTTTTCCCCGCCTTTGGCAGGAAAAAAACGCAAACTTGTTGCAGAATCAACTGGAAATGATGTAAGAAAGACGGAAAAGGCGGACAAACGTCCGCCTTACGATTATTTTAAAGCTCCGATACCGGACTGGATCAGTGCAATATGGTCGCGCAGCTTGTCGGCGTTCTGTCTGACGCCTTCCACTACGTTCGCAGGAGCCTTCGACATGAATTTCTCGTTGGCAAGCTTCTCCTGTGCGTTCTGATACTGCTTCTGTGCGGATTCCAGCTCTTTGGTCAGGCGCTCAAGCTCCGCCTTTTTGTCCACCAGCTCGGACATGGGGATGTACAGCTTCGCATTGGCCGTGACAATGGTCGCCGCGCCGTCGAGTTGATAATCGGCCCCGATTTCCACCTCCGTGGCATAGGCGAGCTTTTTGATGATTTCCCTGCCATCTTCAAACATGGCGGCGTCGCCGGTGACAATATAGAGATGGGTTTTGCGTGAAGGCGGCACGTTCATTTCGGAACGGCGGTTGCGGACGGCACGCACTGCTTCCATAATGCTGCGCATGTTCTCCGCGGCCTGCGGGAAGCAATGGCTTTCCTCGTACTGCGGCCAGCGGGACACCATGATGGATTCGCCCTCGTGCGGAAGCGTCTGCCAGATTTCCTCGGTAATATACGGCATAAACGGATGCAGCAGCTTCAGGGTGCCGCTCATGACCCAGACAAGCACCTGACGCACGCCCTGTGCGGTTTCCCGGTCATCGGAATTCAGGCGGATTTTCGCAATTTCAATATACCAGTCGCAGAATTCGTCCCAGAGGAAATCGTAAAGCTTCTGTACGGCGATCCCGAGTTCGAAGTGCTCCAGGTTTTCCGTGATCTCCTTCGTCACGCGGTTGAAGGAATCGATGATCCACCGATCTTCCATCGCAAGGTTCGCGGGAAGCTCATTCTTTACGTCATGACCGTCGATATTCATGAGGATAAAGCGCGAGGCGTTCCAGATTTTATTGGCAAAATTGCGGCTGGACTCCACCTTCTCGTCGGAAAAACGCATGTCGTTTCCGGGGCTGTTGCCCGTTGCGAGCGTAAAGCGAAGCGCGTCCGCGCCGAATTTTTCAATGATTTCAAGCGGGTCTATCCCGTTGCCCAGCGACTTGCTCATTTTTCTGCCCTTTGCGTCGCGGACAAGTCCGTGAATCAGGACGGTATGGAACGGGACCTCTCCCATCTGCTCAATGCCGGAGAAAATCATGCGGGCTACCCAGAAGAAAATGATATCGTAGCCGGTGACAAGGGTATCGGTCGGATAGAAGTATTTCAGGTCCTCGGTTTTGTCCGGCCAGCCGAGGGTGGAAAACGGCCAGAGCGCGGAGCTGAACCAGGTGTCAAGGGTGTCCTCGTCCTGTTTGAGATTTTTAGAACCGCATTTCGGGCAGGTGTGGGGCTCTTCGCGGGAAACGACCGTTTCCCCGCAGTCCTGGCAGTACCACGCGGGAATGCGGTGGCCCCACCAAAGCTGGCGGGAAATACACCAGTCCTTGATGTTTTCCATCCAGTGGTCGTAAATCTTTTCAAAACGGTCGGGAACAAATTTTACTTTCCCGTCCTTTACTTCCTGAAGAGCGGGCTGAGCCAGCGGCTTCATTTTTACAAACCACTGCTTGGAAACGCGCGGCTCCACAACGGTGCCGCAGCGGTAGCAGGAGCCGACATTGTGCTTGATCGGTTCGACCTCGACAAGAAAGCCCTGTGCCTTCAGGTCCTCCACGATCTGTTTGCGGGCCTCCAAGGCGGGCATACCGGCGTATTTCCCGGCATTCTCATTCATATTGCCTCCGTCATCCATGACATTGATGATCGGCAGATCGTGGCGCAGACCGACTTCAAAGTCGTTCGGGTCGTGGGCCGGGGTGATTTTCACCACGCCGGTTCCGAAATCGCGCTCAACATAAGTATCCGCAATCACCGGGATTTCCCGGTTCACAAGAGGAAGAACCAGCGTCTTCCCCACCAGACCCGCATAGCGTTCGTCTTCGGGATGTACCGCGACCGCGGTATCGCCAAGCATCGTTTCCGGACGGGTGGTAGCCAGCTGAATGTAGCCGCTGCCGTCCTTGAAAGGATAGCGCAGGTGCCAGAAGAAGCCGTCGTGCTCGCTGAACTCCACTTCCGCGTCGGAAATAGAGGTGCGGCAGTGCGGGCACCAGTTGATGATGCGTTCCCCGCGGTAGATCAGGTCCTTTTCGTACAGTCTTACAAAAACCTCCCGGACGGCTTTGGAGCAGCCCTCGTCCAGAGTAAAGCGCTCACGTTCCCAGTCGCAGGAGGAACCCAGCTTTTTCAGCTGTTCAATGATTCTTCCGCCGTATTTTTCCTTCCACTTCCACGCGCGTTCCAAAAAAGCCTCGCGGCCGATTTCGTCTTTGGTAATGCCCTCTTTGCGCATCGCCTCAACGATTTTCGCCTCTGTGGCAATGGAAGCGTGGTCGGTTCCCGGCAGCCAGAGCGCCAAATAGCCCTGCATCCTTCTCCAGCGGATCAGAATATCCTGCAGGGTTTCGTCCAGGGCATGTCCCATATGAAGCTGGCCGGTAATGTTCGGGGGCGGAATCACAATGGTATATGGCTGCTTCTCGGGGTCCGGCTCGGCGTGGAAATAGCCGCCGGAGAGCCAGAAGTCATAAATTCTGTCCTCCACTTCCTGTGGGTCATAGGTTTTTGCAAGTTCCCTGCTCATATATTTTCCTCCTGAATTTTATCCCTTAAAATGATGGCATACCCCTTCATTCCCCGCGGCGCGCCTGGTGCGCCGCCACGGAAAGCAACTTGTTTATTATGGCATTCCATGGGTCGTTTGTCAATTTTTTCAGCTTGCCGGAACCGGTTTGACGGAGCCGCCGATCACGGTGCTGTCAAGGATGACGGCAATGCAAAGGCACAGCAGGACATTGGACTGATTGGCGATATCGACGGCGAAGCAGTCGCCGTTTTCGTTCCAGCACCGGCCGTGCGTCATCACGACAGTGGAGTCCACGTCGATCAGATCGTAGGAACGCGTCAGAAGGTCGCCGCGGAAGCTCCAGCCGACGCCTTTGATTTTAATGGGCTGCTTTGACGAGGCAAGGTTCAGCGTCACGCGCGCGCGCTCCTTGTCCCCGATAAAAACGGAGTACCTCGACATGGCCGAAATCCCCAGACTGAAGATGCGGGCCGCCTCGTTTTGGTTGTTGTCAATCAGGTAGACCTTGCTGCCGATGGACAACGAATCACCGGTAACACTGTAGACAGACTGACCAAGAGCATCTATTACGGTAAAAAGAGCTTCCGTACCGGTGCTCTGTTTAATGTAAAATTTCATGCGCCGGCCTCCCTGTTTGAAATCGATTATTAATGCTTATCATATCATTTTTGTACCGTATAGGCAACCGCCTTTCCGTATAAATATGGAAAAGGCAGAGCGGATTTCCATTGACGTACCTGTGCGGATATACTACAATAAACGGGATCGGAGGTGCTGTTTTGAAAAAATTCCTTCCTCTCAGGCGAATCCGGCTCCTTGCGTTTGCGCCGGCCGCCTTGCTGCTTACCCTTGCCGCGCAAAACCGTCCCGATTTTGCGGAATGGTACGCAAACACCATTTATCCCGTCTTGTCACGCGGGGTAAACCGCGTCACTTCCCTTGTCCCGTTTTCCGTTATGGAGGCCCTGATTGTCCTTCTTTGCGCGGGCGCCGTTTTTTATATGATTTTCTTTATTGCCAAAATCATACATAACCGTGGAAAACGAAGAAAAATATTTTCTCTTTTCGCAATTAACCTGATATGCATTGCCAGTGTGCTGTATTTTGTGTTCGTGGTTTCCTGCGGAATCAATTATTACCGCTATCCCTTCGCGCAGACCTGCGGGCTGGAAATCCGTCCTTCGTCCAAGGCCGAGCTGACAGCGCTCTGTACCGACCTTGCCGATCGGGCAAACGAGCTGCGCAAAGGAGTCCAAACCGACCGGAACTCCGTTATGCGGCTGAACACGGAGGATATTGAGACAACGGCAAAAAAGGCGAGAACGGCGTTTGACGCGGTCAGCGGGGACTATCCGCTTCTGCGCGCGGGATACGGCCCACCGAAGCCGGTGTTTTTCTCCCGGCTGATGTCCTACTGCGACACTACGGGCATTTTTTTCCCGTTTACCTTTGAAGCGAATGTCAACGTGGACATCCCGGATTATTCCATCCCGCTGACAATGTGCCACGAGCTTTCCCATCTTCGCGGATATATGCGCGAGGACGAGGCGAATTTCATCGGCTACCTTGCCTGTGAAAAAAGCGGGGACGCGGATTTCCGGTATTCGGGTACGATGCTTGCCTATATCTATGCTTCCAACGCGCTTTACGGCACCGACCCATCGGCGGCAAATCAGATTTACGGAACCCTGAGCGACGGCGTCAGACGCGATCTGGAAAACAATTCCGCGTACTGGAAGCAGTTTGAGGGACCGGTTGCCACCGCTGCCGAACATGTCAACGATTCTTATCTGAAGGCCAACAAACAGACGGACGGCATAAAAAGCTACGGTCGGATGGTCGACCTGCTGCTCGCCGAATACCGCACAAAAAAAGGAGCCGGCTGAAAGGCTCCTTTTTTAATCGATACTCAAAACCGCTGTTCAGGCAGCGCCGCACTCAGGGAGCCGAATCGGAAGCAGTCTCGGAAGCGCCGTCCGGTGCAGGCCCTTTGCTGACAACAATGGAGACCTGAGACCCGTAGGCCATCTGACTGCCCTCCTGCACATCCTTGTAGCCGATGACCATTCCTTTTTCCACCCCGGAGCTGTATTCCTCCGTTTTGGTGGGCGTAAAGCCGGCCGAGGTGACCGCTTCCGAAGCTTCCGCAAGCGTTTTCCCCGCGATCGGCGGAAGAGTGCGCACGGCGGCCCCTTCGCTGACAACGACTACGATCGCCGTTCCCCTTGCCATTTTCGTGCCCGCGGCGGGCGACTGGGAAATGATGCTGCCCTCGGGAATGGTATCGCTGAACTGCTTGCTGGACAGAAGCACCTGATAATCCTGGCTGGAGGAGGATTCGCCCGAATTGGTCTGCTCCTGAAATACCTGGCCGACCAGATTGGGCGCCTCGATCAGATTCGGGTCGGCGGAATCGGCAGAATCCACGGAATCCAATGTCATTTCCAGCGAGCCCGCGGTTGCGGACTCAACCTGAGAGGTTTCCGAGGCGAGCGTTTCCGTATCACCCCGCCCGGTGTTGGAAATCCAGATAATCCCGACGATGGTGAACACGATCAGGGCCGCCACACAGGTCAGAATGACCCATACAAAATTGGGAACGCCCTTTTTGCCGTCGTCCTCCTCCGGCTCAGGGGCGGACCTGTGAATCCTCTGGGTATCCTCAATGGTCGCCGTGACGGTCGGCGCGGCGGAAAGCTCGGCGCGGAGCCGCTCAAAAGTGGGAGTGCGTTTGTCCGGGGAAACCTGCAGCGCGTTGGCCATCGCCGTTACCACATGGGGCGGCAGGCTGCGCATAATGCTGGTCGGAATCAAAAGCCGCATATCGTTGCGCCTTTTTAAGGCCTCCTGCGGCATGGTGCCCGTCAGGGCAAAAAACAGGGACGCGGCAAAGCCATAGACATCCGTCGACTCATTGGGGACATAGTCCATCACATACTGCTCTATGGCGGCGCAGCCGGGAACGAGGTCCGGCGGCAAATCCGTGTCCATCCGGCGGACGGCGCTGATGCAGAAGCTGCCGAGCTTCATCCTGCCGTCCTGCATGATATTCAGGGTATCGGGAGAAATGCCAAGATGCCGGATTCCCGCCGCCTGCATCGAGCTGAGCGCGGACAGAACGGGCATAAAGAGCTGCCTTGCGGCGTTCCAGCTGAGGTTGCCGCCGCTGCGCTCGACAAAATAGCGGAGCGTAATGCTTTCGCTCCACTCGGAAACGGTATAGGCCGTATGATTTTCCTCAAAGATATCGTAAATCTGTACAATGGCGGAAAGCTCGCGCATGTGCGCGATCTCTCTGGAATAATTCAGAAAAGCGGCGAGACATTCGTCAAAGATGATCTCGCTGCCGCCGATCACACGGATATCCGTCCCGTTGGCGGGTCTTTCGCACAGGGTCTGCGGAAAAAACTCGCGCAGTTCAATCGGTATGTTCAGAACCGTATCGTAGCCGATATAGGTGATTCCCTCGCCGTTGCTCTTTTTCGCGCGGCCGACGATATACCGGTTCTGCAGTCTGGTCCTGTACGGAAGCGCATGGCGCATTTGTGGCTCGGAAGAACTGAAGCCGCAGTTGGAACATTCGGTTTTGCCGTTTGTATCGGACATGCAGTTCATGCATAGATTGTCAAAGCCAGTCATCTTGCTTCCTCCATGTTTCACAAATATGGAAAAACTTTCTATATATTCTTAGTCGTCCATATCCGGATTATCCCAGTTGTGCCAAACATTTTGCACGTCGTCGTTGTCCTCAAGGGCATCGAGCAGACGCTGCATTTTTGTAATGGATTCTTCGTCGGTCAGCGTGGTATAGGTGTTCGGCACCATCTCCACTTCCGCGGAAACAAACTCATAGCCTTTCTTTTCAAGGTCGTCGCGCACGCCGCTGAAATCCTCCGGCTCGGTATCAATTTCAAAGACGTCCTCGTCGGCCTGAAAATCAGACGCACCCGCTTCCAGGCTGTCCTCCATGACCTTGTCTTCCTCAAGGCCTTCCCTTTCGACGACGATCAAACCCTTTTGGGCGAACATAAACGAAACACAACCGGTGGTGCCGAGGTTGCCGCCGAATTTGTCGAAATAATGGCGGACGTCGCCGGCGGTACGGTTGCGGTTGTCGGTCAGCGTTTCCACAATGACCGCGATGCCGTTCGGGCCGTATCCTTCGTATGTAATGTTTTCATACTTGGTATCGTCCCCGTCTCCGGCAGCTTTTTTGATAATGCGTTCAATATTGTCATTAGGCACATTGTTGGCCTTCGCCTTGGCAACGCAGTCCTTTAATTTCGAGTTGGTGTTGGGGTCCGGGCCGCCGCCCTCTTTTACCGCTACGGCAAGCTCGCGGCCGATTTTTGTAAATACTTTCGCCTTTGCGCCGTCTGTCTTTTCTTTTTTACGTTTGATATTATTCCATTTTGAATGGCCAGACATATTTTTTCCTCCCAAATAATAGGTTACATTTTATAATATCACAATTCACATTCTATGGCAAGCGCCAGCTCCCGGGCGGAATTCCGCGCTTTTTCAAACGTTTCGCGGCCTTCGTCAAAATCCGTTCCCGGCCAGACAGCCATGCCCGCGATTGAGGTATTGATGACGGAAAACGCCAGCTTCAGCTGGCGGGCAATGATTTGTGCGCCCTCACAGTCCTTTGAGCCGCAGGTAACCAGTACGGCGGCCAGCTTATGCTTTTCGACCGGGTTCCTGATGCCGAGGGAAAACCGAGCCGCGAAATACCGTTGCGTCCGGTCGACAATCGCCTTGAGCGGCGCGGGCAGGCTGAGGTTGTAAACCGGCGTGGCGACGACGATCACGTCCGCGGCGCGGATCAGCGCGTCGATATCGTCAAAGTCCGGCTGCGAGCATCTTTCTTCCCCGACACAGACGTTGCAGGCAATACAGGGCGCAATGTTCCGCTCGTAGGCGCTGACGGTCTCGATCCGCGTATTTCCTTCCAGCGGTTTCAGAAATTCGTTCAGAAGTCTCGCGGTGGCCCCGTTCCTGTTGGGGGAACCGAAAAAGACAAGCACCAGCTTCTGCTCCTCCGCATTTTCCCGCAAAGCATCCGTATGCAAACCGACCACCCCTTTCACAAGAACGAAAGCCGATCCGGTTTTTCCGTCCGGCCGAATAATAAGGTCCAGGCACCCGGACAATGTTAAGCCTGCTTTAAACGTTTGTAAAATATCGTTTATCATCTGATTTCAGGAATAACAATATTTAGCATTCTATTATAATAATTGTACCATACAGCCCCGCCGGTGGGAAGAGCAAACCTGTCGAAATCCGTGCGCCGCCGCGGGAGGGATGAAAATTTTCACCGACGGAAAGGCGCGGAACACCCAAAGATTTATAAAGTCTGTCGCTTGACAATGTGGACTATTTTAGGCTAAAATGTATTATTATCGTTCATGGAATAATATAATCAGAAACGGTGGCATTTTATGAAAATCGGCTTAGATGTCGGCTCCACCACGATCAAATGCGTGGTGCTGGACGACGGCAATCAAATCATATATCAATCTTATGAGAGGCATTTTTCCCAGATTACGCAAAAAATGTCGGAGCTTCTCACAAGAATCAATCAGGAACTCCTCAAAGGCGCGAAGGCCCGGCTTACGGTTTCCGGTTCCGCCGGAATGGGAATTTCGCAGTCCTGCAAGCTGCCGTTTATTCAGGAGGTTTACGCGACCCGCGTGGCGATCGGGAAGCTGATTCCCGACGCGGACGTCATCATTGAGCTCGGCGGAGAGGACGCGAAAATGCTGTTTTTATCCGGCGGCATGGAGGTCCGCATGAACGGCTCCTGTGCCGGAGGCACCGGCGCTTTTATTGACCAGATGGCGACTCTTTTGAATATTTCGCTGGACGAAATGGACCGGCTGGCGGAACAGTACGAGAAAATATACACCATTGCCTCGCGCTGCGGCGTGTTCGCAAAGTCGGACGTGCAGCCCCTGCTGAATCAGGGCGCGCGCAAAAGCGATATTTCGGCGAGCATCTTCGCCGCCGTGGCGAACCAGACGATCGCGGGGCTGGCACAGGGCCGGAAAATCGCCGGCAAAGTGATTTATCTGGGCGGGCCGCTCACCTTTTTGCCGCAGCTGCGCGCAAGCTTTGACCAGGCGCTGAAAACACAGGGCGTATGCCCCGAAAATTCCCTTTATTATGTAGCAATGGGGGCAGCGCTGAGCAGCGACACCGAAATCGACCTAAAAACCGCTCTGGAAAGCATCGCCGCCTACGGCAATACGGCAAACTTTCTTTCCATTCCCCCGCTGTTTGAAACACAGGCGGATTACGACGCCTTTACCCACCGCCACTCCGAATGCAAAGCGCCGCGCGGCAGCGCGGAAACCTACACGGGCGACGCCTACCTGGGGATCGACGCGGGTTCAACCACGGTAAAGGCCGTTTTGCTTGGCAAGGACGGCGAAGTGCTGGATTCCATTTACCGCAGCAATTCGGGCAACCCGGTGCCGATCATCCGGGAATACCTGCTCAGCGTTTCCGACCGCTTCCCGAAAATCCGGATCGCCGCGGGCGCCGTGACGGGTTACGGCGAAGAGCTTCTGAAAAACGCCTTCAATATTGACTTTGGCATCGTGGAAACGGTGGCGCACTTTACGGCAGCCAAATGTTTTCTGCCCAACGTCGATTTTGTCATCGACATCGGCGGACAGGATATGAAATGCTTTAAAATCCGCAACGGAGCAATCGATAATATTTTTTTGAACGAAGCCTGCTCCTCCGGCTGCGGTTCTTTTTTACAGACCTTCGCCAACACGCTCGGCTATGAGATAGAAGATTTCGCGAAGCTGGGCCTGTTTGCGAAGCACCCGGTGGATTTGGGTTCCCGCTGCACCGTGTTCATGAACTCGCAGGTCAAGCAGGCGCAGAAGGACGGCGCGACCACCGAGGATATTTCCGCCGGCCTTTCCGTCAGCGTGGTGAAAAACGCGATCTACAAGGTCATCCGCGCGGCTTCAGCCGAGGAGCTGGGCCGAAACATTGTGGTACAGGGCGGCACCTTCCTGAACGACGCGGTGCTGCGTGTGTTTGAAAACGAGCTGGGCGTCAACGTTTCCCGCCCGGATATTTCCGGCCTGATGGGCGCTTACGGAGCGGGAATCTACGCCAGAGCCCATTCAAACGGGCAGAGCGCGATCATCGGCAGGGAGGAATTGGAAAACTTCCAGCACGACGTCAGGGTCACCTCCTGCGGGCTGTGCAACAACCACTGCCGGCTGACCATCAACATTTTCGGCGGAAACCGGCGCTTTATCGGCGGAAACCGCTGCGAAAAGCCGGTGACGAAGCGCACGTCGGAGGATGAGCTCAACATGTACGCCTATAAGCTCGGGGTGCTGCGCTCTTACCAGCCCATACCGGGCAGAAGGGGCAAAATCGGCATTCCGATGGGGCTGAATCTCTATGAGCTTCTCCCCTTCTGGCACACCTTTTTTACCAGGCTCGGCTTTGAGGTAACGCTCTCTCCCCTTTCCAGCAGAGAGCTTTACATCGAGGGCCAGAGCACCATTCCTTCCGATACGGTGTGTTTCCCCGCAAAGCTGATGCACGGGCATGTGCAGGCTTTGATCGACGAGGGCGTCAGAAATATTTTTTACCCCTGCATGTCGTATAATTTCGACGAGGGTCTGGGCGACAATCACTACAACTGCCCCGTCGTTGCCTATTATCCGGAGGTCATTTCCGCAAACATGAGCATGCCGGAAGGCTTCCACTTTATCCACGACTATGTGGGAATCCACAGAAAACGCGACTTCCCGAAAAAGATGCACGGGATTCTTTCCGGATATTTTGACGATATCTCCCTTTCTGAGGTGAAAGAAGCGGCAAAAGAAGCATACCGCGAATATGACGGCTATTTTGCGAAAATACACGAAAAGGGCGACCAGATCATTGCCGAAGCGCAGAAGCAGCAGAAGCCGATCATCGTCCTGAGCGGAAGGCCCTACCATCTTGACCCGGAAATCAACCACGGCATCGACAAGCTGATCGTCAGCCTGGGCGCGGCGGTCATCTCGGAAGACGTGCTGAGCGATAAGGTAAAACGCTTCCACACCACGGTTCTGAACCAGTGGACCTATCACGCAAGGCTGTACGCGGCCGCCGAATATATCGGCGACAAGCCCGACATGAACCTTGTCCAGCTCGTTTCGTTCGGCTGCGGCGTAGACGCTATTACCACCGACGAGGTGCGCAGCATTCTGGAAGCGAACGACAAAATTTACACACAGATCAAAATCGATGAAATTACGAATCTCGGCGCGGTAAAGATCAGGCTGCGCAGCCTCTTTGCCGCTCTGGAGAAATGAGGTGATTCTTTGGCAGAACTGAAATTCAGCAAGGACGGACGCTTGCTTTTCACGAAGGAAATGAAAAAGGAATATACCATTCTCTGCCCCATGATGGCTCCCATCCATTTTCAGCTGATCGTAAACGTGCTGAACAACTGCGGATACCATATTGAGCTTTTGACGAACGACGGCCCGAACGTTGTGCAGGAGGGCCTGAAATATGTCCATAACGACACCTGCTACCCCGCTTTGCTGGTCATCGGCCAGTTTATCGATGCGCTTCACTCCGGGAAATACGACCTGGACCGCACCGCGCTGATTATTACCCAGACAGGCGGCGGCTGCCGCGCGTCCAACTATATCCATCTTCTGCGCAAGGCGCTGAAAAAGGCCGGGCTGGAACGGGTGCCGGTTGTTTCGCTCAATATGTCCGGGCTGGAAAGCAACCCCGGATTTACGCTGACCCTGCCGATGCTGCGGAAATTTATCGCGGGGCTTGTCTACGGCGACGCGCTGATGCAGCTGGACAACCAGACGAAGGCATATGAAACTATCCCCGGCGAAAGCGGCCGGATGGTCAAAAAATGGACGGACGCCCTGACAGAGCAGTTCAATCAGGGGCAGGGTCTGTCGCTGAAACAGCTGAAAGAAAACCTCCATCAAATCGTTCACGATTTCGCACAGATCGAAATCGACCGCAGGCCGAAAATCAAGGTCGGCATTGTCGGGGAAATCTATGTGAAATATTCCGCGCTGGGCAACAATCATCTGGAGGATTTCCTCGCGGAACAGGATTGTGAGGTAAACGTGCCGGGCCTCCTGAATTTCGGGCTTTTCAAGGTCGACAACCGGCTGGAGGATATCAAGCTGTACGGCGGGAACAAGGCAAAGTACGTGGTCGTCAAGGCATTGATGGACTATCTGCTGAAAATGCAGGACATCCTGATCCGCGCGGTGAAAACCGAGCCCCGCTTTCTGGCGCCGGAGCCCTACGCCCACACGAAAAGCCTGGTGAAAAACGTCATCGGCTACGGCAACAAGATGGGCGAAGGCTGGCTTCTGACCGCGGAAATGCTGGAGCTGGTCGAACAGGGTTATGAGAATATCGTGTGCACACAGCCGTTCGGCTGCCTGCCGAACCACATCTGCGGCAAAGGCATGATTCACCGGATTAAAGCGGTGGACGAACGGTCCAATATTGTCCCCATCGATTATGACCCGAGCGCGACGCGTGTCAATCAGGAAAACCGGATCAAGCTGATGCTGGCCGTTGCCAGGGAGAAGCTTGCCGCGCAAACGAATGAAGAGACGGAGAAAAGATCATGAAAAAATTAGTCAGTGAATTTAAAGAATTTGCCATGCGCGGAAACGTCATGGATATGGCGGTCGGCGTTGTCATAGGCGCTGCGTTCGGAAAAATCGTGTCTTCGCTGGTAGCCGACATCATTATGCCCGTGCTTTCGCTGGTTACCGGCAGAATCAATTTGACGGCTTTGGCGGTGACCATTCCCGCGGCGATGGGAAGTCCCAAACCGATTATCATTACTTACGGAAATTTCCTGCAGACGGTGCTGGATTTCATCGCTGTCGCTTTTTCCATTTTCCTTGTCATTAAGGCATCCAACCGCCTGAAACGGAAAAAGGAAGAGACCCCGCCCGCCGCCCCGGAAATCAGCCGGGAAGAAGCGCTGCTGACGGAAATCCGCGACCTGCTGAAAAAGGAAAACTGACAGAAAAACACCGTGTAAAACACATCCCCAGCCGGCATTGCTGTCGGCTGGGGATTTTTATCGTTCTGTTAACGCGGATTACCGGTTCCATTTCTCGCTCAGCGCGTTGATCTGGTCGGCAAATTTGGCAAGGTCCTTGTTCGCGCCGCCCTCGTTTCGCTGTATCACCTGTACCAGCCGCTTTCCAGCCTCCGTCAGGCGAGCAAACGGAGCGGAAAATTTCTTTCCCCTGTCCTCCCTGCGCGGGCTGCGCAGCTCCGGCGCGACGCCCTCTTCCAGAATGCTGTTTTCCGCCAGGTCAAAGGAGGCTTCAAAATTGGGGACAATCGCGTTGTAGCCCAGCTGCCGCAGGGTGTCGCCGAACATCTCGCTGACCTGCAGTTCCCCGTGAACCACGAACACGCGCTTCGGTTTGGGGTCAAACGCCTGAATCCACTGAATCAGGCCAGCCCGGTCTGCGTGCGCGGAAAGCGCCCGGAAATTGTAAATATGCGCCTGTACCGTGATTTCTTCGCCGAAAAGCTTCACCTGATCGATCCCGTCGACCAGCATTCTGCCCAGGGTGCCGTTGGCCTGATAGCCCACAAACACGACCGCGCATTCCGGCCGCCACAGATTATGCTTGAGGTGGTGGCGGATTCGTCCGGCTTCGCACATCCCGCTGGAGGAAATGATGACCTTGGGTACGTTGTCCATATTCAGCGCTTTGGATTCCTCCACGCTGGCGCAGATATTCAGGTTAGAAAAACGAATCGGCTCAAATCCGGCCCTGATGACCTTGACGGCGGCATCGTCGGCGTAACCGTCCAGATTGCCGCCGTAGATTTTGGTTGCTTCCGCCGCAAGCGGGCTGTCCACATAAACCGGGAAATCCGGGTTGCTCCTGACAAGGCCGCGTTCCTTCATCTCACGGATATAGTAAAGCAGCTCCTGCGTGCGGCCGACCGCAAAGCTGGGGATGACCACGTTGCCCCCGGCAGAAAGGGTTTTATCGAAAACCTCGGCGAGCTTCGGGACATAGTCGTCCATCTTCTCGTGATCGCGGTCGCCGTAGGTCGATTCCATCACCACATAATCCGCTTCCCGGATATACTGCGGGTCACGGATGATCGGCTGGTTTTTGTTGCCGATGTCCCCGGAAAAGACGATTTTTTTCGTCTTGCCGTGCTCCGTCAGCCACATTTCCACCGCCGCGGAGCCGAGCAGGTGACCGGCGTCCGTAAAGCGGAACCGGACCCCTTCGCAAAGCTCCACCATTTCCCCGTAGGAAAACGGGACCAGCCGGTTCAGCGTTTCCTGCGCGTCCTCCACGGTGTAAATCGGCTCTTCCGGTTCGCGCCCGGCACGCCTTCCCTTCCGGTTCTCGTTGATCGCGTCCATCTCCTGTATATGGGCGCTGTCGCGCAGCATGATGGAAAGCAGCTTGCAGGTCGCCCCGGTCGCGTACATTTTCCCGTCATAGCCGTTTTTGACCAGAAGCGGCAGCCGTCCGCTGTGGTCAATATGCGCGTGTGTTACGATGACATAATCGATCTGGGACGCATAAAAAGGCAGCCTGTGGTTGTCGTCCTCGTCGGCGCCCTGCTGCAGGCCGCAGTCGATCAGTATTTTTCTTCCGTTTACAAGTAAGCAGTGGCAGCTTCCGGTGACCTCTTTGTCCGCACCGTAAAATATCAGTTGCATCCTCTATTCTCCTGTCTGTGTATTTTTCATGGACAAAATAAGCTCGACCGGGCAATGATCGCTGCCCATCACCTCCGGGTGTATGTTGCTGGCCTCGACTCTGTCGCGGATGGAGTCGGACACAAGAAAATAATCGATCCGCCACCCCGCGTTTTTCTCCCTTGCCTTGAACATATAAGACCACCACGTATAGGCGCCTGTTTCCTCCGGGTGCAGGTAACGGAAGGTGTCCGTAAACCCGGCGGCAAGCAGTTCCGACATCTTTTCGCGTTCCTCGAAGGAGAAGCCCGCGTTGCCGACATTGGTTTTCGGATTTTTCAGATCGATCTCATTGTGCGCCACATTCATGTCCCCGCACACAACGACCGGTTTTTTCGCGTCGAGCTGTTTCAGATAGGCGCGGAAGGCGTCCTCCCAGCGCATCCGGTACTCAATGCGCACCAGATCCCGCTGGGAATTGGGCGTATACACCGTTACAAGGTAAAAATCCTCAAATTCCAGCGTGATGGAACGCCCTTCGCCGACATGCTCCGGGTCGTCGATATCATAACCGACGGAAAGAGGTTCTATTCTGGTGAAAACAGCCGTGCCGGAGTAGCCCTTCTTTTCCGCGGAATTCCAGTACTGCCGGTAACCCGGCAAAATGATTTCCGCCTGCTCCGGCTGCATTTTCGTTTCCTGAATGCACACGGCGTCGGCGTCGGCCGACTGAAAATAGTCCGTAAAGCCCTTGTTCAAACAGGCGCGAAGCCCGTTGACATTCCATGATATCAGCTTCAATCCTTCATCTCCCATTTTTTATTTCCGTCTCCGGCCTGCCGGAGGAACCATTCATTTTCGGTTGAGCAAACACTTTTTGAGTATTATACCATATTCATATCGAAAAGAGTAAATAATTTTCCTCAGGCCTTCGGTGAAAAGCATAAGAGGCGGTGAAAGCGCAATACTTCTTCTATCAAAAATATGCCTTGAACGAAGCCTGCATTCCCGCTATAATAGGGATATGACTTTTTACAGAATTGATGGAGGAAGATTATGAAAAATCCAATTGTTACCATTCAAACAGGCCGCGGCACGATCAAAATGGAGCTTTATCCCGAAATTGCTCCGAACACCGTAAAGAACTTTATTTCCCTTGTCAAAAAAGGATTTTATGACGGAACCATCTTTCACCGCGTGATCCCCGGATTCATGATTCAGGGAGGCGACCCGGAAGGCACCGGAATGGGCGGCCCCGGCTACAGCATCAAGGGCGAATTCCGCTCCAACCGTTTTCAGAACGACCTGAAGCACTCGAAGGGCGTCATTTCCATGGCGAGGTCCATGAGCCCGAACAGCGCGGGGTCCCAGTTCTTTATCATGGTCGCCGACGCGCCGCACCTTGACGGGGAATACGCCGCCTTCGGCAAGGTGATCGAGGGAATGGAGGAAGCGGACCGCATTGTGTCGGTTCGCCGCGACTACAGGGATAAGCCGTATGAAGACGAAATGATGAAGAGCGTTACTGTCGATACGTTCGGAGAGGAATACGGCGAACCCGAAAAACAGTAACGGAAGAAATGATATTAGGAGCATGCAATGTCGATTTTTAAAAAATTTATAAGATACTATCAACCGTACCGGGGAATGTTTTACTTCGATATGTTCTGCGCGCTGATCGTGTCGGCGGTTGACGTCGCGTTTCCGCAGATTCTGAACTTTCTGACCAAGGGTCTGTTTGCACAGGAAGCGCACACCATTTTGAAGAATCTCCCATGGATTGCCGCGGGCCTTCTGGTCATGGAGCTGATCCGCCTCGGCTGCCAGTACTACATTACCAGCTGGGGCCACGTCATGGGCGCCAGAATGGAAAGTGACATGAGACAGGACCTGTTTGACCACCTGCAGCGCCTTTCCTTTTCGTATTACGACCGCAACAACACCGGGGAAATGATGAGCAAGCTTGTGTCCGACCTGTTCGACATCAGCGAACTTGCCCACCACGGGCCGGAAAACATTCTGATTTCGCTTTTGAAAATTGTGGGAAGCTTTGCGCTGATGATGATCATCAACGTCCCGATGACCCTGATTCTGCTGGGAGTAACGCTGATTATGATTGTTTTCAGCATCCACCAGAACCGGAAAATGCGTGCGGTGTTCATGGACAACCGCAAAAAAATCGCGGGTGTCAATTCCCGCGTGCAGGACAGTCTGGCCGGCATCCGGGTGGTAAAAAGCTTTGGCAACGAGGAGCTGGAGCAGGCAAAATTCAACGATAGCAATCTGAAATTTCTGGACTCAAAAGAGAGCAGCTACCGGGTGATGGGAAGCTTCCGCGCGGGTACCTCGTTCTTCGAGGGACTTCTCTTTCTGACCGTACTGGTCAGCGGCGGCCTGTTTATTGCGCAGGGTTCCCTGCACGTTGTCGATCTGGCCGTCTACGCCCTGTACATCAACATTATTATCAACCCCATTGACATACTGATCGAATTTACCGAACAGTTCCAGAAGGGCTACTCCGGCTTCAAGCGCTTTATCGAAGTGGTGGAAACGGAGCCGGAGATTGTCGACCGGCCCGGCGCGGCCGAGCTGAAGGACGTGAAAGGCGACATCCGGTATCAAAACGTTTCGTTCAGCTACGATTCCACGAACGACGTGCTGGAAAATATCAATATTTCGATTGCGGCGGGAAAAACCGTGGCGCTGGTCGGGCCTTCGGGCGGCGGCAAAACCACCCTTTGCTCCCTTTTGCCCCGTTTTTACGACGTGACCGCCGGAAGCGTAACGATCGACGGCACGGATGTGCGCGATATCAAGCTGAAATCCCTGCGCAGCGCGATCGGGATCGTCCAGCAGGACGTCTACATGTTTGCGGGCAGCATCAAAGAAAACATTGCCTACGGCAAACCGGACGCGACGGAGGAGGAAATCATCGCCGCCGCAAAGAGCGCGAATATCCACGACTTTATCGCGGGGCTTGACGACGGCTACGACACCTATGTCGGCGAACGCGGCACGCGCCTTTCCGGCGGGCAGAAGCAGCGTCTGGCCATTGCCCGCGTCTTTCTGAAGAATCCGAAAATCCTGATTCTGGACGAAGCGACCAGCGCGCTGGACAACGAAAGCGAGCGACATATCCAGAATTCGCTGGAGGAGCTGTCCAAGGACAGGACCACCATTGTGATTGCCCACCGGCTCAGCACCATCAGCAACGCGGATGAAATCATTGTGATCGGCGACGAAGGCATTGAGGAACGCGGCACCCATCAGGAACTGATTGAGAAAAACGGCATCTACGCAAAATACTACAATATGCAGTTTGAAGGGCTGGACGCTTAAAGCCCTCCGGCCTTTCCCGCCACAGGCTGTCAGTTACAGCATAAAAGGTATCCCCCGCAGCCAGTGGAGGATACCTTTTTCGTTTTATTGGGACCGGAATGTGACCTGATCACCGAATCGGAAGGTTTTATATGTTATTATGAATACACATACTTTGGAAAAGAACTAAATGGAAAATACAAGTTTACGGTATTTACGGTTGATTCTGCAACAAGATTGTGTTCTTTCCCCCGCCTTCGGCGGGGGAAAGAACATGTTTTATCTCGCAAATTGAAATGGAATCGCTGTAGGAAAGAAAGGAGAGGCCATGGATTATCTGATTTCATTTCTGGAAGGGATCATCACATTTATTTCTCCCTGTCTCTTGCCCATGCTACCGATCTACATCTCCTATTTTGCCGGACAGGAAACTCAGAAGCAAAAGGCCCCGGTGATTCGGAATTCCCTTGGATTCGTGCTTGGCTTCACCCTGGTATTCACGGCAATGGGGGCTTTCGCGGGAACGGTCGGGAGCTTTCTGAAAGAATATCATACCGCGGTGAATCTTGTCACCGGTATGGTCGTCATCCTATTCGGGTTAAACTTCATGGGGCTGATCAGAATCCCTTTTCTGAATGGAAACCGGCAGCTGAACTTTAAAAAACCGAATATGAATTTCGGGACTTCCGTGCTGTTCGGCGTGATCTTTTCCATTGGCTGGACCCCTTGTGTGGGCGCGTTTTTAGGCTCCGCTTTGATGCTTGCCGCGTCGAGTGGAGAAAGTATGAAAGGCATTTTTATGCTTCTCTCGTTTTCGCTCGGATTGGGGATTCCGTTTCTTGCCAGCGCCGTTTTGATCGACCGCCTGATGTCCGCGTTCGACTTTATCAAAAGGAACTACCGGATCATCAGCCTGATTTCGGGCGGATTGCTCGTCGTCGTCGGCCTGATGATAGCGACCGGGCTCATGGGCTACTTTTTGTCCTTATTTACTTTTTGAGGAGAACGATATGAAAACAAACGGAAAAATTTTGCTGGGATTTCTCGCGTTCGTGGTGTTTTTCGCCGTCGTATACTATGCTTACAACACGTTATCCAGCCGGTTCCGGCCAAATCTGCCGGCATCGTCCGAAACAGGCGGCTCCGCGGGAGAAAGCGGAAAAACACAGGCTCCCGATTTTACCGTATACGATGAAAAAGGCAACAAGGTCAAGCTGTCGGACTTCCAGGGAAAACCCGTTGTGCTGAACTTCTGGGCCTCCTGGTGCCCGCCGTGCAAGGGGGAAATGCCGCATTTCGACAGTCAGTACCAGAAGGAAAAAGACAACGTGGTCTTTCTGATGATCGATCTGGTGGACGGTCAGCGGGAAACACAGGAAAAAGGGCAGAATTATGTAAAAGAGCAGGGATTTGCGTTTCCCGTTTATTTTGACAAGGAGCAGGAAGCCGCGAATACTTACGGAATTTCAGCCATCCCGGACACGGTCTTTATCGACCGGAACGGCTATATTGTAAACGCTTATCAGGGAGCGATCGACGAGGCGACTTTGGCTGCCGGAATCGAATCGATCAAAAAATAAGGAAAATCCCCACTCCCAGCCTTACTATTACAACATTTCCAGTCGATTCTGTAACAGGATTGCGTTTCTCCCCCACCTTGGGCGGGGGAGAAACGCGTTTTGTCTCGCAAACTGAAATGGAATTACTATAGGGCCCTTACTGAAAAATTCAGTAAGGGCCCTGAATTTGTTTCCTATTTTTCTACGCCGTCCACGGTCACCCGGCCGTGAATCACCGGGACAAACGCGGGTTTTTCCGGGCGGATGGAAACCGCGCTTTCAAACAGCTTCTCCGCTTCCCTGCACTTGTCCGGAGAGGAAGAGTAGAACTCCGCGATCACTTCGCCTTTTTTGACATAATCCCCGATCTTTTTGCGGAGCAGAATGCCCGCGCTGAAATCGATGGAATCCTCTTTCTTCTCGCGCCCCGCGCCCAGCTCGACGGAAGCGATCCCGCACTGCTCCGTATTCATGGAGTACAGATATCCTTCGCTCAGTGCCGGAACGTCATATTTGACCTTTGCCTGCTCAAATTTTGCGCCGTCGTCCAGAACGGCAGTGTCGCCGCCCTGCGCCGCGACCATTTCCTTCAGCTTTGCAAAGGCCTCGCCGTTGTCGATCTGGCGTCCGGCAAGCTTTTTACACTCTTCCATACTTCCCTTGCCTGCCAGAAACAGCATATTGGCGGCAAGCTCCAGACAGATTTGCGTAAGGTCCCCGGGCCCGTGACCCTTGAGCGTTTCACACACCTCCCTGATTTCCAGCGAGTTGCCGATGGCGTTTCCGAGCGGACGGTCCATGTCGGTAATCAGCGCGATGGTCTTTCTCCCGACATGCTCGCCGATCGCCACCATTGCCTGCGCCAGCCGGATGGAATCGTCCACCGTCTTCATGAAAGCGCCGCTCCCTGTTTTGACGTCCAGCAGGATACAGTCGGAGCCGGCCGCGATTTTTTTGCTCATGATGCTGGAAGCAATCAGAGGAATGCTTTCGATCGTCGCGGTCACGTCGCGCAGCGCGTAAAGCTTTTTGTCCGCGGGCACCAGATTGCCGGACTGGCCGATCACGCTGACGCCCACCTTCCGTACAATATCGAAGAATTTTTCACGGTCAATGGAGGTCTGCATTCCCGGAATGGCTTCCATTTTATCCACTGTGCCGCCGGTGTGTCCCAGCCCGCGCCCGCTCATTTTTGCGACGCGCACCCCCAGGGACGCGACGATCGGAGAAATAATCAGCGTGGTCTTATCGCCGACTCCGCCGGTGCTGTGTTTATCCACCTTGATGCCGTCTATGGAGGACAAATCCACGGTTTCGCCAGAGTTGGCCATGCACATGGTCAGAGAGGCTGTTTCCCTGTCCGTCATCCCCCGAAAATAAATCGCCATCAGCAGAGCGGATACCTGATAATCGGGGATCTGCCCTTTGACATAGCCGTTGATAAAGAACCGGATTTCCTCATCGGAGAGCGCCCCGCCGTCGCGCTTTTTCGCAATGATATCATACATTCTCATTTTCAGTCACCTTCATACGATCATTTTATCCGGCAGGAAGATTCCGTTTTCCTGAAGGGCCGTACGGAGCACGTCCGGGTCCCCTTCGTAGCAGTGCCCTTCCATACCGAGTCTTCTTCCCGCTTCCACATTGTCCGCGCGGTCGTCGATAAAGTAACACTCGCGCGGATCGAGTGAAAACTCCTTAAAAAACTTCCGATAGATTTCCTCATCCGGCTTGATGCAATCGTGATCCGCCGAAAAGAAAATACCGGAAAAATACTGCAGAGCCGTAATTCTGGGCGTCAAGCTGTGAATTTTTTTTCCCGCGTTGGACAGCAGATACAGCGAATAACCGTTTTCCTTCAGCTCGCGCACCAGCGGCAGAATATTATCCATGATCCGCATATGGTCCATCCAGTTCAGCAGCAGCTTCGTCGCGGCACCGTGCAGGCGCTCCGGCAGGCGCGCGCAGGCCGGCTCGATCAGGTCCTCCTCCGTAATGGTGCCCCGGTCGATTTCCGTCCACTCGCTCGTTTCAAACACCGCGATACGAATCAGGTGGATATCCTCCGGATCTTTGGTATAATGGCTGACGAAAAAGTCCGGATCAAAATCCACCAGCACCTGGCCCATATCGAAAACAATATTTTTTATCATTCTATTCCTCCATATTTTTCTTGCTGAACCCGAGCGGAAGCAAATCCCTCAGCGTGAAAACCTCCCACTGCTCCGGATTCTTCCCGAGAATGATCCGAAAGGTCGCCGGGTCGCAGAATTCCATCATGACCTGACGGCAGACCCCGCAGGGCGGACAAAGCCCGCTGACGGGTTCCCCAGCTCTGCCGCCGACAATCGCGATGCAGTCGAACTCCGTCTCCCCCTCGCTGACCGCTTTGAAAAAAGCCGTGCGCTCGGCGCAGTTCGTGGGGGTAAAGGTCGCGTTTTCAATGTTGCAACCTTTGTAAATCTTTCCGCTCTTCGCCAGCAGCGCCGCGCCCACTCCGAATCCCGAGTAGGGGGTGTAAGCCATTTCCCTTGCGGAAATAGCCGCCGCAACCAATTCCTTATAATCGTCCATCTCTTCACCTTTCTTCCTATAGCATTTCCAATTGTTTCGTCTCACAAGCTGAATGAAATTGCTGTAGATAGAATTGAGGAACGGCTGCCGCCGCTCCTCAGAATTTTCATATTTGCCGGGAGCCGGTCAATATCCGTGCGCCTCTTCATTTTTTATGATTTTGATAATCCTGCTCGTGCCGAGGCGGGAAGCCCCGAGCGATACGAATTTCTCCGCGTCGTCCATGGTTTTGATGCCGCCGGCGGCTTTGATTCTGACCTTCGGCCCGATATGGGCGGCAAAGAGCGCGACGTCTTCAAACGTAGCGCCAACCGTCGAAAAGCCGGTCGAGGTCTTGATGAAATCCGCACCGGATTCGGTCACTACCCCGCACATCTTGATCTTTTCTTCCTTCGTCAGCAGGCAGGTTTCAATAATGACCTTCAGGATGCGCGTGCCGCAGGCGGCCTTTACCTGCCGGATTTCGTCCAGCTGTAAATCGAAAAGCCCGTCCTTCACCCAGCCGATATTGACGACCATATCGATTTCATCGGCGCCGTTCTGAATCGCGTCCTTCGTTTCAAACACCTTGACCGCCGTCGTGGAATAGCCGTTCGGAAAACCGATCACGGTGCAGACCGCCATTTTGTCGCCGACGTATTCCTTCGCGCGCTTCACGTACGCGGCGGGGATGCAGACCGACGCGGTGCGGTATTTGACCGCGTCGTCGCAGATCTGCTTGATTTCTTCCCATGTCGCGGTCTGTGTCAGCAGGGTATGATCTACTTTCTCCAGTATTTCCTGGTGATCCATTTTCATGATCTCCTTTTTTATTTTCAATGCTGCGTTATCTTACGCCCTTTTCATAGGGCTCGCCGTCCGCCTTCGGGGCTACCGAGCGACCGACGAACAGAATCAGGACCACAATGGTCAGAATGTACGGAAGCATTGCAAGAATCTGTGACGGAACGGCAAAGTCGCCGCCGCCCAGCACAATCGTCAGAGCCTGTGCAAAACCGAAGAGCAGGCATGCGCCGTAAGCGCCGAACGGAGTCCATTTTCCGAAGATAACGGCTGCCAGCGCGATGAAACCCTGCCCGCTGATCGCGGTCGGCGTAAACTGAGAGATGATGGCAAGCGTCATGGAAGCGCCGCCGAAACCGGCCAGAATGCCCGATACGAACACGCACAGGTAACGGACGCGGCTGACATTAATGCCAAGAGTGTCGGCCGCGGCGGGATGCTCGCCCACCGAGCGCACATGGAGTCCCCATTTGGTCCGGTAAAGGAAGAACCACATGGCGGCGGACACCGCCAGCGCAAGCACGACCGTGACGTCCACGTTCAGATTTTTCAGAGGGCTGTCGGCAAACCCGCTTTCTCCAAACAGCTTCGGCAGTGTTTTTGCCGGAAGCGTCATGGTCGCGTCGTCGAACATCAGGCGGCAGAAAAACAGCGCCAGCCCCGGCCCGATCAGATTGATAGCGATACCGGAAATGGTCTGGTCCGCCTTAAAGGTGACGGAAGCCACCGCGTGCAAAAGGGAGATCAGGCCGCCCGCCGCACCGGCCGCAAGCAGGCCGAGCCACGGATTGCCGGTAAAATAACTGACCGCGGCCGCCGTGAACGCGCCTACCGTCATCATTCCCTCAATCCCGATGTTGACGACGCCGGAGCGCTCCGAAATAACGCCGCCCAAAGCGCCGAACACCAGGGGAGTCGAGTACATCAGCGTAATACCGAGCAACAGAAGAATTTTACTTAACACGGTGAGCACCTCTCTTTTCAAGCCTGTCGGCAAGTGACGGCACAATTTTCGTCAGAGCCACAAAGAATACGATGGTGCCGATCATGATGTTGATAATCTCCGTCGGCGCTCCGACATCCTGCTGTACGCTCTGCCCGCCGTAAAGCAGGCCGCCGAACAAAAGCCCGGCAAAGATACAGCCTATCGGAGAGGAACCGGCGATCAGCGCGACGGACAGGCCGTTGAAGCCGTTGTTTTCAAACGCCGCCATCTGGGAAATTTTGTGCGGCGAGGTCCCCGTAATCGCCAGCGCGCCCGCAAGGCCCGCCAGCGCCCCCGCAATCAGCATCGCCTGGGTGATGTTGCGGCCCACGTTGATGCCGGCGAATTCCGCGGCGTCGCGGTTAAAGCCGACCGCGCGCAGCTCGTAGCCCTTTGTGGAGCGGTAAAGCAGCACCCAGATAACGAGGGCCATGACCACGGCGATCAGAATACCGAAATTCACATCGGTTTTCAGCATCATTTCATACAGCCACTGGTGCGGCTTCAGCGCGGCCATGCCAGCCTTGGAGGTTTTCCAGTTCGGCAGGAGCATGGTGAAGCTCGAGTCGTTCACCGCGAAGGAGCTTGTGGAATTCGGCTGATGGTAAGCCGCCGTATTGACAATAAAGTTGGAAAGGTAAAGGCCGATCCAGTTCAGCATGATGCTGGTAATGACCTCATGAATGCCGAACCGCGCCTTCAGATAGCCGATGATCCCGCCGAAAATTGCTCCGGCAAGCACGCCGGAAAGCACCACAAGCGGAATCTGAATCACGGGGGCAAAGTTAAACTTGACGCCGACGCAGACGGCGGCGATGGTCCCCGCTATGTACTGGCCCTCGGCACCGATATTGAACATGCCGGTTTTAAAGGCAAACGCAACGCTCAGTCCGGTCAATATGATGGGTGTGGCCTTGATAATGACGTTGGAAATGTACTTCGGCTTTGCGAAGATTCCCTGGAACAGCGCCCCGAAGGACTCCCATGGATTGTAGCCCGCAAAGACGAGCACGACCGCGGCAACCAGAAAACCGAACAGAATCGCAATAAAGGTGGAGGTAATCGGTTTTTTAAGAATTTTGACTGTTGTTTTCATCAAGCTTACCTCCCGCCATCAAAAGTCCTATCGTTTTTTCGTCGACCTCTCCCTGCTTGAAGCTGTCGACAATCGTTCCCGCGTAAATCACGTCGATGGTATCCGCGACATTCATGACCTCGTCAAGCTCCAGGGAAATCAGAAGGATTGCCCTGCCCCTGTCCCGTTCGCGTATCAGCGTCTTATGTACGTATTCAATCGCCCCTACGTCCAGCCCGCGGGTCGGCTGGACAGCGATCAGAAGATCGGGCTCGTTCGATATTTCACGAGCAAGAATGACCTTCTGCTGGTTTCCCCCCGAAAGCCCGCGTACCGGCTGGCTTTCGCAGTTATCCGGGCGGATATCGTATTCTTTGATCAGGTTCTTCGTGTAGGAAAGGATTTCGCTCCTGTTGAGCATACCGCTTTTGCTGTACGGCGGACGGCGGTATTTTTCGACCACCATATTTTCCGCCACCGTAAACGGAAGCACCAGTCCACGCTTCTGCCGGTCCTCATGCACCGTGGAGATTTTATGGTCGATAACGTTGCGCGGCGTTGTGTTCTGGATTTCGGCGCCGTTGATTTTGATGGTGCCGCTCACCGCCCTTGTCAGGTTGGTGATGGCTTCGACCAGCTCTTTCTGGCCGTTTCCGTCAATGCCCGCCACGCCTACGATTTCGCCTTTGCGCACCTTCAGCGACAGATTTTTGACCGCCTCCAGCTTCCGTTCGTCCCTGACCGTCAGATTGTCGATTTCAAAGACGACCTCGCCCGGATCTGCCGGAGATTTTTCGACCACAAGCTGGACCGCGTGGCCGACCATCTTGGTGGCAAGCTCCTCCTGGTCCACATCGGCGACGTTTACTGTGTCGATATACTCGCCGCGGCGGATGATGGTGCAGACGTCCGAGGAGGCTTTGATCTCCTTTAGCTTATGAGTGATGATGATGATCGTTTTCCCATCCGCTATCAGATTGCGCATGATCTGAATCAGGTCATCGATTTCCTGCGGAGTAAGGACCGCCGTGGGCTCATCCAGGATGAGCAGGTCGACTCCGCGGTAGAGTGCCTTTAATATTTCAACACGCTGCTGCATACCAACGGAAATATCTTCGATTTTTTCGTCCGGATCCACTTCCAGCCCGTATTTCTTTACGATTTCAAGAATTTCCTCGCGTGCTTTTTTCATGTTTAATACGCCGAACTGATTGGTCACTTCGTTGCCCAGAATAATGTTCTGGGTTACGGTGAAATTGTCTACCAGCATAAAGTGCTGATGGACCATGCCGATTCCGTGTTCAATGGCAATATTCGGGTTTTTGATATTGACCTTTTCCCCATTCAGGAAGATTTCCCCCGCTTCGGCCTGGTACAGGCCGTACAGAACATTCATCAATGTACTTTTTCCGGCGCCGTTCTCGCCCAATATGGCATGAATCGTACCCTTCTTAACATCGAGACTGACGTCATTCAGAGCGCAAAAGGAGCCGAACATTTTTGTAATACCGTGCATCTGCACCGCGTATTCCCGGTTGACTTCCATTACAACAGACCCCCTGCCCGTTAATCAATTCTTTTTAAGCGCAACGGGGCGCAATAACACTTATGCGCCCCGTTGCCCAAAAGAATAAAAGAGTAATAATTATTTAAGTCCTTTTTCGAACTCTGCGAATTCATCCTTATTCGCCGGAGGAGTGATCGTCTTATCCTTGATCTTGCTTTCGAGCGCGATTGCCGCGTTATAGGTGTCGTCGCCCATGAGCTTGTGCTCTTCCGGAATCCCGACAGCATCCTCGGTCAGACCGTAGGTGTAAGTTTTTCCGCCGATTTCCTTGCCGTCCATAGCTTCCTTGGAAACAAGCTCGACAGCCTGGTTAACCAGCTTCAAAGCAGAGGTAAGAACGTTTTCGGGTGCAAGATAAGCCTGGTCGCGGTCAACGCCGATCGCGTACTTCTTGGCTTCCTTGGCTGCTTCGATAACGCCGACCCCGACGCCGCCCGCGGCATGGAACACAACGTCGCAGCCGTTGGAGAACATCTTTGTCGCAATTGCCTTGCCTTTTGCGGAATCCGTAAAGCTCTCCGCGTACTGAGAGTCAACAGTAATGGTTTTGCCGAGTTCCTTTGCAGCGTAAGCAACGCCGGCTTTGTAGCCGTACTCAAACTGGTCGATGATGGCGCTGGTCATGCCGCCGACAAAACCGACTTTGTTTGTCTTTGTTGTTTTGGCCGCAATGTAGCCGACCAGGAAAGAAGGCTCCTGAGCACGGAACATTACGCCGGTTACGTTTGCAGGGGTGGTTTCATATGCATTATCGATAATCGCATAGTTGATGTCCGGATTCTGTTTTGCGGAATTGAGGATGGCGTCGGCCATTGCAAAGCCGATGCCCCAGATCAGATTGTTGCCGTCGTCGGCAGCTTTGTCCAGGTTTGTCGCGTAGTCGGACTCCTGCTTGGATTCAGAATACTTGACTGTGACGCCCGTATCCTTGGAAAGCTTCTGAAGGCCTTCCCACGCGGACTGGTTGAAGGACTGGTCGTTGACACCGCCGGTATCCGTTACCATGCCGATTTTAAAATCGGTCGCTGCCGCGGATTCCGCCTTGCTTTCGGCAGCTGAGCTGGCCGCTTCTGAACTGGCTGCCGGTGCGTTGGAAGCGCAGGCGGTCGCAGAAACTGCCATCATAACTGCAAGAAAAAGTGCTACAATCTTCTTCATTAATTTTTCCTCCTGATTATTTTTTTGGATATATGGAATACCACGTAAACGTGATATTACTCCCATTCTCGTTTCGCGCCGAAAATTATCTTACTTTATTTTAACGCATTTTGCAATCAATTTTTCTATGAAGTCAGGCGATTTCCAATGCGATTTCCATCATCTGGGTAAATCCGGTCTGGCGCTCCTGTGCCGAAAGGGATTCCCCGGTAAACGGGCAGTCGGAGATCGTAAGAAGGCAGAGCGCGTTTTTATTCGCCCTTGCGGCGTTCATATAGAGAGCCGCGGCTTCCATCTCCACCGCCAGCACGCCCATCTTTTTCCACGAAGCCAGCGCATTTTCGTTGTCGTCGTAGAAGGTATCCGAAGACAGCACATTGCCCACGACCGTATGCACGCCCAGTTTTTCCGCAGCGTCAACCGCGTTTCTGAGAAGGCCATAGCTGGCAATGGGCGCAAACGTACCCGGCAGATTGTACTGCGCCGCATAGTTGGAATTAGTGCAGGCACCCATGCCGACCACGACGTCGCGCACATGCACATTGTCGGCGATCCCGCCGGCGGAACCGATGCGGATGATGTTTTCCACCCCGTAGAAATTGAAAAGCTCGTAGGTGTAAATCCCCACGGAGGGGATTCCCATTCCTCCGCCCATGACGGACACGCGTTTGCCGCGGTACGTTCCGGTGTAGCCGAGCATATTGCGCACGGTGTTAAAGCAGACCGGGTCGGTCAGATAGGTTTCGGCGATGAATTTGGCGCGGAGCGGATCGCCCGGCATCAAGACGGTTTTTGCGATTTCTCCTTCTCTGGCCCCGTTATGGGGCGTTGGTACGTTAGACATAGTCTCCTCCTGTTCAGTCGACAATATTTTTCAGCCGGGACGTGCCGGTAATTTCCGGCTTCACCCCGAAATAATCAAGAATCGTGGCCGCGATATCGGCAAAGGTCGGCAGAGTCCCCAGATTGGCACCTGCCTTTACCTGTTTGCCGTAAATCACCCAAGGCGTGTACTCGCGCGAGTGGTCGGTAGAGGGCGTGATCGGGTCGCAGCCGTGGTCCGCGGTAATCATCAGCAGGTCGTCCTCGCGAAGGCCCGCCAGAATTTCAGGCAGCTTTTCGTCAAAATAGGTCAAGCCTTTGGCGTAACCGTCCACGTCGTTGCGGTGGCCGTAAAGCATATCGAAATCGACCAGATTGATAAAGCACAGGCCGTTGAAGGTTTCCTTTGTCAGCTCGATCGTGCGGTCAATGCCCTCCGCGTTGCCCTTTGTCCTCATAAACCGGGTAATCCCCTTGCCGGCGAAAATATCGTTGATCTTGCCGACGGCAATCACGTCATAGCCGCTTTCCTTCAGCTGGTCCAGCATTGTTGTCTTCGGGGGAAGCAGCGAGAAGTCGTGGCGGTTCGTGGTGCGGGTGTAATCCGGATAGGTCCCGACAAAGGGCCTTGCGATCACCCGGCCGACGCCGTGCTCGCCCGCCAGCAGTTCCCTTGCGATCTGGCAGTAGCGGTAAAGCTCTTCCACCGGCACGAGCTCTTCATTCGCCGCGATCTGGAATACGCTGTCCGCGGAGGTATAAACGATGAGCGCGCCCGTTTCGGCATGCTCCCTGCCGTAATCCCGGATGACATCGGTGCCGGAATAGGGCTTGTTGCAGATGACCCTGCGGCCCGTTTTTTCTTCAAACGCGCGGATGACCTCCGGCGGAAAGCCGTCCGGATAAGTCGGCAGCGGTTTGGGCGAATTGATTCCCGCAATTTCCCAGTGGCCGATCGTGGTATCCTTGCCCTTGGAAATCTCCCTCATGCGCGCAACCGCGCCCGCGGGATGCTCCGCCCCCGGGCGGCAGGTGACGCCGTCGATGTTGAAAAGGCCCAGCTTCTGCATGTTGGGCATATCAAAATACTTGCTTGTCGCGGCGGCGGCAAGCGTATTGCTCCCTTCGTCGCCGTACTCCGCGGCGTCCGGCTCTTCGCCGATACCGACACTGTCGAGTACAATCAAAAAAACACGTTTATTCATAGTATCCGCCTTTCTTCATTTGCGCATTCTTGTCGTCTGCCCCATTTTGAGAGAAACAGGCAACACGTTCTCTCTGGAGCTAAGCTTCCCATTTGCAACCTGATCGATAATCAGTTTTGCCGCAAGCCGCCCGATTTCCTCAATCGGCTGTACGACGGTGGTCAGCGCAGGCGTCATCAAAGAGCTGAGCTCCACTCCGTCGTATCCCACAATCATGATGTCCTCCGGAACCTTTTTATCCTGCTCGCACAGCACCTTATACAGGGACAGCGCGGTCATATCGCTCAGGGCCAGAATCCCGTCCACATGCGGAAAGCGTTTCAGAAGCTCGCGCGAGCTTTCGACCGCGTCGAAGCTGTACTGGCTTTCCATGAACAAAGGCTGAATGCCGTGTTCGTTGCAGACATCCACATAGCCCAGAAAGCGCTGGCTTCCGCTGGAATATTTCTGCGGCCCGCGCATGAGGACGATATGGCGGCACCCGCACTCGATCAGATGCTCGGTGGCAAGGCGCCCTCCCGAATAATTGTCGGACTGGACCACCGCAGTATAACGGCTGCCTGCGTCCTTATCCAGAGCGACAACAGGCAGCGGGCAGTTGCGGATTTCTTCGTCCAGATTATCATTATTGGCGGTAATAATAATGCCGTCCGCATTCATGGCGGTAAGCATATTGATATAGGCGACTTCCTTTTTCGGATTTTCGTCCGAATTGCACAGAATCATCTTATAGCCGTTCTGAAACGCCTCGTCCTCAATCGCCCGGCCGATCTCGGTCAGGAAAACGTTCAGGATGCTCGGCACAATGTAACCAATGATTTTAGAAGACTTTTTATAGAGCGAACGCGCGATTTCATTTGGTTTGAAACCGGTTGCATCGATTGCTTCCAAAACGCGTTTTACTTTTTCGTCACTTACCTTTGCCGTCCCGTTGATGACACGAGACACAGTCGCCGACGAAACACCGGCTAATCTCGCCACATCACTGATCTGAGCCAAAATCATCACCATAGCTTTCCTGTTAAAAATGCGGTTGAACCGGACCTTGTTCCTTTCCAATTTTGAAACCGGTTTCAAGGTATTTCCATTCTACATCAAAGTGATCTGATTGTCAATATTATTTCACACTAACAATGTTTTTTGTTTATAATGACCATCGAACAAGCTTTTTTATCTTGCGAAAACTGTCTGATTCCTCATAATTATATTACAGCGAGCAAAATAGTTCCAGTACTTTTTGAAATTATTTTCAAAAGAAGGTTTTTACAGTATTTTCTTCTTTTTGAAAAAAAGAATACAGAGGACCACAAAAGCAATTGAAAGACCCGCGGCAAAAACATAGCCGTACGGCCACTGAAGCTCCGGCATATACTTGAAATTCATGCCGTACCAGCCAACCAGAAGCGTAAGCGGAAGAAAAATAGCGGTAATAACGGTAAACAGCTTCATAATCGCGTTCAGCCCGATGTCCACCTGCGACTGATACGCCTCGCGCACCTGTGTGATATAGTCGCGCAGGTTGAGGACGCTCCGGTTCAGTCGGTCCACCCGGGCCGTAAACATCTTGAAATAGCGCAGCGCGCCGGAGGACAGAATCCCGTTGGAGTTTTCCTCGATGCTCTCCGCGACATCCAGCAGCTGCTCATAATATTTTTTATAGAACATCAGCCTTTTCCGCATCGCGATGATGTCCTTGATAAAATCCTCGTTCGCGCCCTCCATGACCCGCTCCTCCAGCGCGGAGATTTCCTCTTCCAGCGCTTCCAGCTCCTCCGAATCATGAATGGTCAGGTTGTTGAAAAATGCGTAAAGAATCCGCGTGATATTCAGGTTGGATGTTTTGCCGCCCGCAAACGCATCCAGCACATCCTGTACCGCGCGATTTTCCCTGTTGCCGACAAAGACAATCCGGTCCGGCATGATATACAGCCCGATCCGGTGGGTCAGATATCGTTCGTTGTCGTTGACGACATTCAGAAGAATAAAGTCATACCCGTCGTACGCTTCCAGCTTGGCGGGTCCCGGGTTCCCGCACTCGTCGAACGTGTGCGGAGCCGCGCAGAAATGACCGGCGCGCAACTCCTCCGGCGTACAGACGCAGACGGTATCCGGCGTAAACGGAGTTTCCGCTTCCTCAAGCGTTTCTTTCGTAATCCGATAACACTTCATAGCCATACTCCCTATTTTTTCTTTTCCCACTCTTCTGCGGCTGTTTCGCAGCGGCGGGTTTCGATGGAATTAATCCTATTGTAGCAAAATACATTCCTTATTTCAACGCTAAAACACCTGCACGGATTTCTCCGCGCAGGTGTTTCTTATCATTGCTTTCGCTTATTTTACCGGAACAACAGCTCCGCTGAACGTATTGGTGATAAAGGTTTTGATTTCCTCGCTCTTGAGCACTTCTACCAGCGCCTTGATGTCCTCGCGGTTTTCGTCGCCCTCGCGGACAGCGATAATGTTGGCGTATGTGGTCGCCGCAAGGGAGTCATCCGCTTCCACTGCCAACGCGTCGGAAACCTTCAGATTTCCTTCAAGCGCATAGTTGCCGTTGATGACGGCCAGATCCACGTCGGGCAGGGTACGGACCAGCTGAGCGGCTTCAATTTCCGTAAACTTCAGCTTCTTCGGGTTTTCTGCAATATCCTTCTGCGTAGCGGTGATCCCGGCGCCGTCCTTCAGCTTGATCAGTCCCTGATCCTGGAGCAGCAGGAGCGCTCTGGCCTCATTGGAAGTATCGTTCGGAACCGCGATGGTGGCGCCTTCCTTCAGATCGGCAAGGGCTTTGGTTTTTCCGGCGTAAATGCCGAACGGCTCATAGTGGATGGAGCCCGCGGAAACGATCTTGGTTCCATTTTCCTTGTTGAATTCATCCAGATACGGCTGATGCTGGAAGTAGTTGGCGTCCAGATCCTTGCTGTCCAGAGCCTTATTGGGCAGAACATAATCGGAGAATTCCTTGATCTCAAGCTCGTATCCCTTGTCTTTCAGCAGCTTGGCGGCTTCCTTCAAAATAATCGCGTGCGGTGTCGGGGACGCGCCGATGACAATTTTCTTGGCGGCCGCCGTGCTTGCCGCTTCGCTGGCGGCAGCAGCCGAGGAAGCGGCCGCAGAGGAAGCAGGTGCGGAAGTCGAGCAGCCGGCAAATACGGAAGCAGAAAGCGCCGCAATTAAGATCGCTGATAATAACTTTTTCATTAATAAAACCTCCAAAATTCAGATAGAAACCGTTTATCGTTTAATTTTTTCTTTTGTCGCTCAGTCCGGCCGCCTTCATCCCGATGCCCTGAAGCACCTGAACGATCACAACCAGCAGGATAGTGGCGATCAGCATCATTTCGCCCTGCCAGCGGTAAAGGCCGTAATTGATTGCAATGGTACCCAGCCCGCCGCCGCCGACAACGCCGGCCATGGCGGAATATCCCAGAATGGTAGTCGCCGCAATGGCGCAGCCCACAATCAGGGACGGTCTGGATTCGGGAAGCAGGACCTTCCAGATAATCTGGAAGTCGGACGCGCCCATGGACTGCGCGGCTTCAATAACACCGATGTCGATCTCTTTGAGCGAGGACTCGACGAGCCTCGCGATAAAGGGCGCCGCCGACAGGGTCAGCGGAACGATGGTCGCCGTGGCGCCGATGGCGCTGCCCGTCACCAGCCTTGTAAACGGAAAGATGGCGATCATCAGAATCAGGAACGGGATGGAACGGGTCAGATTGACGATCACATCCAGCACCTTATACAGAGAAGCGTGCGGGCGGATCCCGTCCTTTGCGCTGGTGAACAGCAGGATTCCCACAGGCAATCCGATAATATAGGCAAACAGTGTGGAAGTCAGAACCATATACAGGGTTTCACCAATGCCCTGCAGCAGCATGCTCAGCGTCGACTCATCCCACATAACCGTTCACCTCCTCAGCGGACAGCCCCTTCGCGCGTACATAGTCAAACATTTTCTGCGCCAGAGCCTCGTCCTGCGGCAGCTGGACCACCATTTGGCCAAATGCCTTGCCGTCTATGTCTTTGGTGTCTGCGTACAGGATATTGACGGGCGCCTTACAGTCGAGGACCATATTCGCAATGATCGGCTCAAAAGAAGAATTTCCATCAAACACAATGCGCATACATCGCTTGCTGATCATTTTATCGGGATGTTTCCCTTCGGGATAGACCAGTTTCTGCGCCGCCGCCGTCTGAGGCCTGTGGAAAATATCCTCCACAGAACCGGATTCGGCAATCCGGCTGTCGTCAATAATGGCGACGCGGTTGCAGATTTCCTCTATTACGCTCATCTGGTGCGTGATAATGACAATGGTGATGCCCATCCGGCGGTTGATATCCTTCAGCAGCGCCAGGATCGACGTGGTGGTGGTGGGGTCAAGGGCACTGGTGGCTTCGTCGCACAAAAGCACCTTCGGATTGGTCGCGAGCGCGCGGGCAATCGCCACACGCTGTTTCTGGCCGCCGGAAAGCTGGGCGGGGTAAGCCCGGGCCCTGTCGGCCAGGCCGACGAGCTCCAGAAGCTCTTTCGCCCTTTTTTTTGCGGATGCCTTGTCAGCGCCGGCCAGCTCCAGAGGAAAACAGATATTCTGCTCCGCCGTGCGCTGCATCAAAAGATTGAACTGCTGGAAAATCATTCCCATGGACCGGCGAACCGTGCGCAGGTCCTTGTCGGAAAGGGCGGACAAGTCGCGCCCGTCGAACAGGACAGTTCCCTCCGACGGTTTTTCCAGCATGTTGATACATCGTACCAACGTGCTCTTACCGGCGCCGCTCATGCCGATAATGCCAAAAATATCGCCTTTTTCAATCGTCAGGTCAATATTGCTCAAAGCCCGCACCTCGGAGTCCTTCGTGTGGAAGGTTTTGCTCAACGATTGAATTTCGATGATCGCCTCGCCCAAGCCGACACCCCCTCAAATAACATTACTAAACATATAGGAATTATAGTGAATATTGCATAATTTGTCAATGCATATTGCAAAAATAAATAAAACAATCTTATTCTCCCGTCCACCGGGCGACAAGCGCCTTGATTTTTATGCCCTTTTCCATGAACATTTTTTCATGTTCGGTCAGCACATTTTCCTGCTGACCGCCGCCGTGCAGATCGTAGGTCACAGACAGAATCGTAAACCCGCTTTCTTCAAAGTACACCAGCGAATCGTCAAAAAGGACGTCGTCATCCGTTTTAAAGTGGATTTCTCCGCCCTTTTCCAGAATCTTCTTGTAATTCTCAAGCTGGCGGGGATAGGTCAGCCGCCGTTTGTGATGCTTGGCCTTCGGCCACGGATTGCAAAAATGAATATAGATTCTCTCCACCGTATCTTCGGCATTCATCACGGTGAGAATCCGCTCAATATCCTGCGCCATCAGTACGACGTTGTCCGGCTCCGCGTTCCGCTCCCGGAACGCCTGTTCAATATTCCGTTTGGCCGGGCCGAGAACGGTATCCTTCAAATCGATGCCCATATAATTGATCTGCGGATTTTGCGGGGCAAGCCCGGCGATAAAAAGGCCCTTACCGCAGCCGAGCTCCAGGTGGATGGGCTGCCGCCGACGGAAAAAGCTGTGCCATTTTCCAATATACTGTGCGGGATCGCGGACAAAAAAGCCGCACGCATCCAGTTCCGGCGCGGCCCACGGTTTATTGCGCATTCTCATGACGGTAAACCCCTATTCTTTTTCCTGTAGATCCTGCCAGTTTTTGCAGACGTCCACCCATTTTACACTTTGGGAAACGTTGAAAAGCTCATCACAGCTCAGCTCCACACAGGAGCTTGCGCTGCCGCCCGCGGGAAAAATTTTGGAGAAGCGTTTCAGCGAAACGTCGCAGTACACCTTTGCGCAGGGCGGATTTCCAAACGGACAGACACCCCCGACCCGGTACCCGGTCAGCTGCTCCACCTCGTCGGGAGCAAGCATTTTCGCCTTTGTGTTGAACTCCGCCTTGAATTTTGCGTTGTCCACCTTGGCGTCTCCCGCGGCGACGACAATCACGCAGCCGCCGTCGCTGTGAAAAGAGATCGATTTTGCAATGCGCGCTTCCTCAACCTTCAGCGCCTGCGCGGCCAGCTCCACCGTCGCGCTCGAAACCGAAAACTCGTGCAGGCGTTCTTCCATCCCGTATAATTTTAAATAATCCTTTACTTTCTGAACCGACATCATTTCCTCCGGCTTTCCAAATAATTGATAGGTATCTATCTGAGCATGTCGAACATGCGGACTGTCGAAAATCGCAGGATTCCCCCGCTCTATCCTGATAAATTACTGAATTCTTATAGTATAGCATACTGCGTGAAAGTAAAAAGTATTTTTATTCAAATTTGTAATAAGACACAAATTTCACTGGATTCTTTTCCCGTTTTATGTATCTGTTTCCCTATGCCGAAAATCCGGGGATTTCCGCTTCCCAACCCGCATTGGCGGTAAGCCGGACATCGCATAATGCCGCCGTCATTTGCATAAAGATTATCACTCGCGAAGCGCAGGGTGTACCCTGAATCCCCTTTTTCCGTTAGATTATTACAATTTATTCTTTATATATAATTATTTTTATGAAAATAAATCATTGTACACGAAAATAAAATAGTGTATATTTTATTTAATGTCATCTGCTGTTTTTTCAATAATGCTATTGGAAAGGACGTGAGCATGTGAAAACAAATCCAAAGCTGAAAACGGTTTTGATTCTTGCCATTTCCTGCTCTGTTCTGACCACTTCCTTCACTGTATTTGCCTTTCAGCTAAAAAAAGATATCCGGAATTTTGTCGATCAGGAAATTGAAGAAAGCGAACAGCAGAATTCCGAGGCATTGTCCGGCCAGTTCAGCGAAAAATTTGCGGTTTTAGGTTCCCTGGCGTCTCTGATTGGCAGCAGGGAGGTCCAAAGCGATGCAGTTGTTACAGAAGCGATGCGCTCTTTTGCCAAAAACGGCGCGTTCGTACAGACCGCCATTGCGGATTTGAACGGAGACAGCACTTCGGACAGCGGCGAAAAAAGCAATGTGGCGGAATATGATTTTTTTAAAAAGTCCTTAACTGGTCAAAAAGCAGTCTGCGGCTTTGCTTTTTACGGAAAAAAGAGCTTGCTTTTTTCCGTACCGGTCTATCAAAAAGAAGCCGTAACCGGCGTCCTGATAGGGATTTCCGACACCGGGCCGCTGACGGACGCCCTCAGCACAGCCGTGTACGGCGGCTCCGGCTCCCGCCTTCTGCTCGGGCGCGACGGCAGCGTCATTCTTCAGTCGGACACGCCGTTTGACAGCAAAAGCGAAAATCTGTTCTCCTGTCTGCTGAACAGAAGCCAGGGCAACCGGGACAGCATTGACCGCATCCGCGGGATTATGGACCGTTCGGAAAGCGGTACCGTAGAGTACAGGACCGGCGGTTCTTACGGCTATCTTTACTTTGCTCCCGTTACGGGGACGGACTGGTACCTGGCCGCCTCGGTTCCGGGTGACGCGGTTTTTTCCAGATTCGGGCGTATTCTGCTGCTGTGCGCAATTCCTGTGGCGGGGACCGCGCTGACTTTTCTTCTGCTCGGAACTTACTTTGTCGTTCTCCTGCGCCGGAAAAACGCCGACGTCAGAAAAGGGATTCAGGAGCTGAAAGCGCTGACCGCCAATATCCCCGGCTGCGTGCAGCACTGCAAATACGACAGCTCCCTTACGATCGTGTACTGCAGCGACGGCTTTCCGCAGCTGACCGGATATACCACGGAAGAAATCGGGCGGTGCTTTCACAACCGGTTTCTCCCCATGATTTATGAGCCCGACCGCGAGGTCGTTCAGCGGAGCATAGACGCCCAGCTTCAGAACGGCAGCGTCATCGACGTGCAGTACCGCCTGTTAAGAAAGGACGGCTCCCTGATCTGGATTCTCGACAAGGGACAGCTGATGGCCGAAAGCGGCATGGAGCCCGAGCTTTACTGCCTGCTGACGGACATTACCGGCCAGCGGGAAATCATGCAGGAGCTGGAAATCAGCAATGAGCGCTATCAAATCGTACTGGACCAGTCGGACAGTATGATTTTTGAATACGATATCGTCAACGGGACGGTATCCAACAGCACAAGCGGCCTTTCTGTGTTCGGCGGCGGCAGCGCAATCCGGGACTTTCCTGAAAGTGTGCTGGAAAGCGAAAGGATTCACCCCGACGACCTCGGCCTGTTCCGCTCCATGTTTACCAGCGTCAAAAACGGAGCGCACAGCGCGGAAGGCGAATACCGGCTGAAGGACCAGCAGGGCTCCTATCTCTGGTACAGCATGAAGATCACTACGATTTTTAATCAGAACGGCGAGCCGGTCCGGGCCATCGGCAGGATCAGCGACATCACCTGCCAGAAGGAAGCCACCCAAAAGCTGGTGCAGAAAGCGCAGCGCGACGGGCTGACCGGGCTGCTGAACAAATCCGCCACAAAAGTGTATATTGAACAGGCGCTGGCCGGCAACGAGCTTTGCGCACTGTATATCATCGACGTCGATCATTTCAAAGATATCAACGATCACCTTGGCCATATGTTCGGCGACACGGTGCTGGCGGAAATCGGCGGCAAGCTGAAAAAGCTGTTCCGTACCTCCGATGTGGTGGGACGTGTCGGCGGGGATGAATTCATGGTGCTTCTGAAAAGCATCGGCGACCTGTCCCTGGTGGCCGAAAAGGCGGACGCCATTCACCGGAGCCTGCAGCAGACTTTCGAAAACGGGCCGAAACAGTATTCCATCTCCGGCAGCATCGGTATCGCAATTTATCCGAAAGACGGCAGAACCTACGCGGACTTATACAAAAAAGCGGACGCCGCCCTTTACGAAGCGAAGCGCTGCGGCAGAAGCCGGTTTGTCGTTTTTGACAGCCAGCTTGAAACATCCGGGCACATAAACGGCGCACCCGAACAATATGATCCCCCTCAGTAAAAGCCATTGGAAACCACAGGAAGCCAGCTTCCGGCAACTGCGCCGGCGACCGGCTTCCCTTTTCATAAATCACCGAAATCCTTGAAATAACCCCAAATCGTGATATAATTCTATAGCAATTCCATTTTAGTGTTGCAGAATCAACTGGAAATGCTGTAAGCAGTTATGCAAGGGAGGTAACAATGGATAAAAACAAAAAAATTATTCTGACGCTCAGCGTCCTGCTAGCCGCCGTCATCGTCTGTCTGGCCTTCCTCTGGATCAGATTCGGACAGCGCGCGGACAGCTACGAATGTACGAACTTCGCAATGGGAACTTATGTCCAGCAGACCGTTTACGGAAAAAATGCGGAAACGGCGGCAACCGCCGCGGCTAAAAAAATAGGCGAACTGGAAGACCTGATTTCATGGAGAATCGCGGACTCTGATATCGACAAGCTGAATCAGGCTTCCGGTTCCAGTTGGGTCAAGCTCGACGCGAGGACCGTCGCTCTGCTTCAAAAAAGCCTTACCGTCGCTCAGAAGTCCGGCGGAGCCTTTGACCCTACCATCCTGCCGATTACCTCCCTATGGGATTTCGGAGGAGAGAATCAGCGTGTTCCCTCTAAGGCGGAAATCGATACCTATTTAAAATACGTGGACTATAACAATTTAAGAGTAAACGAACAGGATTCCACCGCGTCCCTGAAGCTGCACTACACCGCGGTCGAGCTGGGCGCGATCGGAAAGGGCGCCGCCTGTGACGAAGCAGTCGCCGCCTACCGGCAGGCCGGAGCGGACTGCGGAATCATCGCCGTCGGCGGCAGCGTGGGAGTATTCGGAACCAAGCAAGACAAATCGCCCTGGCGTGTGGCGGTGCGCGATCCCAACAGTTTCGAAACACAGAGCGCTTCCATGGGTACGATTGACCTGGCCTCCGGCTTTGTGTCCACTTCCGGTACATATGAAAAAAATTTTACAGAAAACGGCGTTACCTATCACCATCTTTTAAACCCGAAAACCGGCTATCCGGAAAACAACGGCCTGCTTTCCGTCACAGTGGTCTGTGACAACGGCGCGCTGAGCGACGGGCTCTCCACCGCCTGTTTTGTTTTGGGAAAAGAGAAAGGGACCGCCCTTCTGAAAGAATTCAACGCCGGCGGAATCTTTATCAACAGTGATCATCAGGTATTCGTAACGGATAATCTTGCAAATTGCTTTAAAATTATTCAAAAGAAATATAGTTTGATATAGATTGAGTAAAATTAGAATATCAGAATTTTCTTCTCCTTTTAAGTATGTTCCGGCAGCATTGGTTTTCCCGCGGCACGTCTGTGAACAAACTTTGCAGGCGTGTTTTCTTTATATATCAGAACCGTTTTCCGGTTTGATAGCAGATTGAGTAAATTATATGGAGGAAAAAACATGGAATTGACATTTCCGGCCAGGCCATTCAAAACGCATGGCGGTGCGGACGTTCCCCACCATAAGAACACGGCGCAAATTGAGTCTGCCGTGATGCCGCCTCCGGCGCAGGTGGTGCTGCCCATGCAGCAGCATGCAGGCGCTCCCTGCACCCCGCTTGTAAAAGTTGGCGAAACCGTTTTGGTGGGACAGAAAATTGCAGACAGCGGCGCATTCATCAGCGCTCCGATTCATGCGAGTGTCTCGGGAAGAGTCAGCGCGATCAAAAAAGTCATGCTGCCCGGAGGGCAGTACACCGATGCGGTTGTCATCGACTCCGACGGCCAGATGACCGTTTCCCCGGACATAAAACCGCCGGTAATGGAAACACCGGAAGCGTTTACGAAAGCGATCCGGGAATCAGGGCTGGTAGGGCTTGGCGGCGCGGGGTTTCCGGCGCACGTAAAGCTCCATGTTCCGAAGGATAAAAAGCTCGACACCATGATTGTCAATGCGGCGGAATGTGAGCCGTACATAACAGCGGACAACCGCGAGGCGATTGAAAATTCCTGGGACGTGCTTTCGGGGATTTACGCCGTGGTGGATCTGCTGAAGCTGGAACGCGTGATCATTGCCGTTGAAGACAACAAGCCCGACGTCATTGAGATTCTGAAAAAAATCGCGGACAGCGAGACAAACGATCCGGACGACCGCGTGCGCATTCTTCCTCTGCATGCGCGTTATCCGCAGGGTGCTGAAAAGGTGCTTATCAAGGCCTGTACGGACCGCGAAATCCCGATGGGAAAACTGCCGGCTGACGTGGGCTGCCTCGTAATGAACATTACCTCTGTTGCATTTATTGCCAAATACCTGAAAACTGGGATGCCGCTTGTGACAAAGAGGGTCACCATTGACGGGTCGGCGATCCGGAATCCGCAAAATGTCATTGTCCCGATCGGCACAAAGATCGCCGACATGATTGAATTCTGCGGGGGATACCAGTCGGAACCGAAAAAGCTTTTGATGGGCGGCCCCATGATGGGCCTTGCCCTGGCTAGTGACGGACTGCCCGTTCTCAAGCAGAACAACGGCATCCTCGCGTTCGGGGAAAAGGAAGCCCGGATGAACGCGCCGACCGCCTGCATCCGCTGCGGCCGCTGTGTGGACGGCTGTCCTATGAATCTGATCCCCACGCAGCTTGAAAAATACTCCAATGCCAAGGATGTTGAAAAGCTTCAGGAATACGACGTCATGACCTGCATGGAATGCGGCACCTGTGCTTTCAACTGCCCGGCGGGCAGGCCTCTGGTACAGGCCATCCGGCTCGGCAAGGGACTGGTAAAAGCGGGAGGTAAAAAACAATGACAGAGAAATTGATCGTATCGTCTTCTCCCCATATCAGAAGCGGCGTAACGACCCCCAAAATCATGCTGGACGTTATTTTGGCGCTGACTCCGGCGGCAATCGCTTCCGTGATTATCTTCGGATTCAAGGCCCTCGTGCTTATCCTCTGCTCCGTTGCCTCCTGCGTCCTCAGCGAATATATCTGCAGAAAGGTCATGAAGCGTGAAAATACCATCGGCGACCTGAGCGCCGCAGTAACCGGAATTCTGATTGCGTTTAACGTACCCGTGGGCGTCAGCCCGTTCATTGTCATCTTCGGCGGAGTTGCCGCCATTGTGGTGGTAAAGCAGATGTTCGGCGGAATCGGACAGAATTTTGTAAATCCGGCGCTGACCGCGCGCATCATCCTGATGTCTTCCTTTCCCGCCCAGATGAGCAGCTGGAACACCCCGTTTTATTATCTGCACAGCACCGACGCGATGACCACCGCTTCCCCGCTCGGCATTTTGAAGGAGGGCGCAAGCGGCACCATGCCGACGCTGCTCAATATGCTGGTTGGCGTCCGCGCGGGATGCCTTGGGGAGACCTGTGCAGTGGCGCTGATTCTCGGCGGTATCTATCTGGTGGTGCGCGGGGTCATCAGCCCCGTCATCCCGCTGTGCTATATCGGCTCCGTTGCCGTGATCTCTCTGATCGCGGGAAGGAATGTTCTGTTCGACCTGCTCGCGGGCGGCCTGCTGCTCGGCGCCATCTTCATGGCAACCGATTACGCCACCTCCCCGATCAACCTGAAGGGCAAGATCGTCTTTGCCGTCGGTGCGGGCATCATTACCATGCTGATCCGTATTTTCGGACAGCTTCCGGAGGGTGTGTCCTTCTCCATTATCCTTATGAACCTTCTGGTACCGCATATCGAGCGCTTAACACGTCCTACGGCATTCGGAAAGGAGCGTGTGAAAGTTGAGGATTGACAAAAAAGAGGTGCTCACCCCCGCCCTCACACTGTTTGTGATCTGTCTGGTCACCGCGGTTCTGCTGGCTGGCACAAACCTGATGACGCGCGATAAAATCGTGGAGATCAACAAACAGTCCGAAGCTGCTTCCCGCCAGCTTGTACTTCCTTCCGCGAAGGCTTTTGAGAATTCAAAAGACGGTTCCTACGCCATCGGCAAAGACGGAAACGAGCTTACCGGATATGTGTTTACCACCAAGACAAAAAGCTACGGCGGCGATCTGAAGGTAATGACCGGCATTGACAAGGACGGCAAAATCACCGGCGTTGTCCTGCTGACCATCGGAGATACGCCGGGCCTCGGCCTGAATGCGGAAAAAGAAAGCTTCCGCGATCAGTACAAAAAGGCCGTCCCCGAAAACGGGTTTGAAGTGATTAAATCCGGTACCGCGTCGGATACACAGATCGAGGCGATGACGGGCGCCACCATTACGAGCAAAGCTGTCACCACATGCGTGAACGACGCAATCAAACAATATCAGAAAGTAAAGGGGGGCGAATAAAATGGCGAAAACTCCATGGCAGGAATTCAGCAAAGGTATCATCAAGGAGAATCCCGTTCTTCGCCTTGTGCTTGGTACCTGTGCTACGCTTGCGCTGAGTACCTCCGCAAGCAACGCGATCGGCATGGGCCTTGCCACGACCTTTGTGCTGGTGGGATCGAACACGGTTATTTCCCTACTGCGCAGGGTCATCCCGGACAAGGTGCGTATCCCCTGCTATATCACGTTGATCGCGGGCTTTGTCACCATTGTGCAGATGCTGATCGAGGCGTATTCCCCGAGCCTGAAAGCGGCGCTCGGCATCTACCTGCCTCTGATCGTTGTCAACTGCATCATTTTGGGCAGGGCCGAAATGTTCGCGAACAAAAATAAAGTCCTTCCGTCCGTTTTGGACGCCCTGGGGATGGGCGTCGGCTTTACCGCCACGCTGCTGGTGATGGGTATCATCCGCGAGCTTCTGGGCGCCGGAACGGTTTTCGGCTTTCCGATTACTGCCGGGTTTGTGTCACCCATTATCATCTTCCTTCTCCCTCCGGGAGGCTTCTTCGTGTTTGGTATGATGATTGCGCTTGCAAACAAATTTGCTGCTGAAAAGGGCGCCGAACCGGCTGAGCTGGGCTGCCAGAACTGTCCTCTCTGCGGAAGCTGCTCAATGATGGCTGAAAAAGAAAAGGAGTGTGCGGGAAAATGATCAAGGGATTAGTCGCCATTTTTTTGGCTGCCATACTAACCGAAAACTACATTCTTAATAAATTCCTGGGCATCTGCCCCTTTCTGGGCGTTTCCAAAAAGCTAGACACCGCAACCGGCATGAGCATTGCGGTTACCGTCGTCATGGTGATTTCCACCGCGGTGACATGGCCGATTTATACCTATGTACTGGTTCCGCTCAACCTTGCGTATTTGCAGACAATCGTCTTTATTCTGATTATCGCGGCCCTCGTTCAGTTTATTGAGACGGTACTGAAAAAATATATTCCATCGCTGTACAATGCGCTCGGCATATACCTTCCCCTCATTACCACCAACTGCGCCGTGCTCGGCGTAACCATGCTGGTCATTGAGAAAGGCCAGTCCGACCCGACCTTTGGATTTATCCAGTCGCTTGTAAACGCGTTTGGCTCCGGTATCGGTTTTCTGGTGGCCATGGTCATCTTCGCGGGAGTGCGGGAAAGAATTGAAAACAACGATATTCCGAAATCCCTTCAGGGCTTGCCGATCACACTGGTTGCCGCGTCGCTGACAGCCGTGTCGTTTCTCGGCTTTCAGGGCCTTGTTGACGGCATGCTGGGTTAGGAGATGCAGATATGAATGAAATATTGACTCCGGTCCTGATTGTGGCCGGGATCGGCCTCTTGTCAGGCCTCATCCTTGCGATTGCGTCGATCGTCATGGCCGTGCCCAAGGACGAAAAAGCCGAAGCAATCCGCGACATGCTCCCGGGAGCCAACTGCGGCGCCTGCGGATATTCCGGCTGTGACGGCTACGCAAAGGCGTTGTCCTCGGGCGAGGCGAAACCCGGACTCTGTCCTGTGGGCGGCGCGGCGGTAGCAAAAACTATTTCCGAATACCTTGGCTGCGCCCCGGGTGACGTGGAAGCAAAGGTGGCCTTGGTCCACTGCCTTGGCAGCTATGACAATACGACCGATAAGGTGGAGTACGAAGGAATTGCGACCTGCGCGGGGGCGGCGATCGTCGCCGGCGGCGTGGCAAGCTGTCAGTACGGCTGCATGGGCCTGGGCGACTGTATGAATGCCTGCCAATATGGCGCGATCAGCGTTTGCAACGGTGTTGCCAAAATTGATCCGGTCAAGTGCAGAGGCTGTTCCATGTGTGTAAAAGCCTGCCCGAAACACCTGATTTCGTTTGTCCCCGCAACAAAGCAGGCGGTGGTCCGGTGCAGCAACTGCGATAAGGGCGCCCTGACCGGCAAAGTTTGCAAGGTCGGCTGTATCGGCTGTATGAAATGTGAAAAAACCTGCCAGTACGACGCCATCCATGTCGCAAATTTCCTTGCAGCCGTCGATCCTTCTAAATGTGTCGGCTGCGGCGAGTGCGCCGGCGTTTGCCCAAGGCATTGCATTACCATGTTCGGAGTGTAAACAATAGAACGAAAAACGGGGTGTAACCCGGCCAGCCGGGATGCACCCCAATTTATTCAACTTTCATAAAGGTTTATATTGCTTTTTCTATGAGTTTATTATATAATATAACACGTTGTTCATGCCGGTGTGATGGAATTGGCAGACGTAGTGGACTCAAAATCCGTTATCCCCATTTTTTCCGGAAGTAGATTAATACGCCACGAACCCGCGTGGTTCCTGATTTCCTAAAAAGTGAATAAACCATCTTGCTTTCAACATCCCTTACTTCCATCCCTTAATTATCTGAGGGCTGAATTTCAAGGAGATTTGAAAATAGATTTGCCGGTGTGATGGAATTGGCAGACGTAGTGGACTCAAAATCCACCGGTAGCGATACCGTGCCGGTTCGAGTCCGGCCACCGGCACCATCAATATGTACGCCGATTTCTACGGTGAAAGACCCGTCGGGATTGGCGTATATTTTTGTCACAAATTCCTGCACAATCCGCTTTGATTCAGTGTCCCAATGGTCCATAGCGCGGTTTAACCGCGCTATTATTTTATCTGGATTAACTTTTTTTCCGTTGCTCTCTTTATGCTTAATTATGTCCTCCAGCTCACTTTTGCGGGTACGGAGCCGATCTATTTCATTCTGCAGCTCCGGAATATCCATACCGGAAATAACAGCCCTTACCCCATTTGCAATCTTCTTCAATATGTCCGTAAGTTCTGCTTTTTCTTTGGCACAGTCTGGTGCAGCCGAATTCACCGCGTCTGCAATCCGATTGGCGGTTTCCTTAAAATCGATCTCCAGTAGATAAGCTTTTAACTGCTGAACGACGAAGGTTTCTATCATATTAGCATTAATATTCTTCGCTTTACAATTGTGGGTACGATATTTATTACCGCACTCGTAATAACGGGTTTCACGCTTACTTCCGTCTTTACGGCGGTTAATGCTGGTATGCCCAACAAAGGTAGCTCCACATTCTACGCACTCAATCAGGCCTGATAAGAGATATTCCCGAGTCGCCTTATTTTCCGCTCTGCGATTTCTCTGAATCATTCTGCTTCGCACTCTCCCCCATGTTTCCATATCTATAATTGGCGGGATAACCCCCTCAATTCTGATAACATTTGGATTAAGTTTCCCCCCAGCGTATTTTCTCATGATACGCATAGTGCGTTTGTTCCAGGTATATACCCCTATGTATCTCTCGTTTTGCAGGATGTCGCACAAGCTGTTTTTTCCTAGTGGGCTGCCATACTTCCCCGGCCTACCGTTAAGCTTGTCCACGATTGCATTGTAGCTTGCGCCGGCAGTGTATTCTTCAAATACAATCCGCACCGTTTCGGCTTCCTGCTCATTGATTACATACTTCCCGTCAATGACGTCATATCCCAGAGGGGGAAGCCCGCCGCAGAAAATTCCCTTCTTTGCCCTTTCGGCCGTTCCTGCAATCGACTTCTGTCGAGTATCAAGCACCTGATGTTCGCCGAGGCCAACGCTGATCAGTTCCACAAGGAAGTCATTCGGGTTTGTAATGTCCCCCAGCTTTTGCGTTGCAGAAATCACTTGGATGTCAAGACGGAGCATTTGCTTTCGGAAAGCAAACCAATCCCCTACATCACGGGAGCCTCTGGAAATATCGTAAATTATAACAGCATCAAACTCATGTCGGACCGCGGCAGCCACCATATCAATAAATCCTTGCCGGTCCATATTGGTTCCGGACTCCGCCTCGTCGCTATAGAAAGAAACAATTTGAATACTGTTCTTTGCACAATACTCCTGAATCTTGTTAAACTGATATGCTATACTGTTTTCTGTCTGCTTATCAGTACTAAATCGTGCGTATGCAGCCGCTTTCATTATAATATAGCCCCCTATTGATTTTGGAGGGCTGAACTGGTACAATATGGTTGCGTGTTTATCGTACTGTCAGCCCTGCTGATGGTGAGCCGCTCGTTCCGGGTACCAGCCGGGGCGGGCGGCTTTTTTTTATCCTAACTTTGTAATATCAAAGTTCTTTGTAACTTTCTGCTCACTAAGACCTAGAAAATCCGTAACATCAGCTTCTATTGGAGAAGATGTATTTGAAAGTGCGAATGCTTTTTCGACCTCAAGCGAAACACCTTTTTTAATTTCACGAAGGCCGTCGTCTGTATTATAGGCTTTATCCTCGATGCTAAATGCGGGATCCAGCTGAACTCCATCTTGAAACACTTGTTGGTTAAGAGCACCTTCAAAAGAGTTTGCATCATCGCTGTTATTTGTCCATTTATATTTTATAATAGCGACAGGTTTTGATTGATAATCTTTCGCTAATCTTGCAGACTCAATTGTTACACTATAATCTCCAATAGTACCACTGTCAGAATTTTGAACTTCAGATGCTGCTGAAGAAGCTGCGGCTATAGATGACGCTGATACATCAGAAGACGGCGGCGGTGTCGAACTTTCAGATGTGGAACTCGAAGGGGATGAAGAACTAGTGGGGGTGCTTGAACAAGCTACTAAAGATGCAGAGATTGCCGCAATTAAAATTAGTGCCAAAACCTTTTTCATTTACGTCCCTCTTTCTATTGACAAAATTTGTCAATAAGATATAATATTTTTAGAGAATTCCACGCCGGAATTTTTCATTTTGCCCCTTTCGCTATTCGCAGTAGCGGGAGGGGATTTCTTATGCCAACTTTCTTTGCTTTGCTATGGTGTAGTAATCCAAAGTTTTTTCAATAAATGGCTCCGGCATACCAAAATATTCAGCCAACTGCCAGCGCTCAGAATATCCGTCCTCCATAGCAATTTTTAAAGATTCAAACGGTATGTATCTCTCAATCGCCCACCGGTTGGCCTTATATTCATGCTTCTCAATCAGGTCCAGCGGACTGCTAACCTTTTGCGTGCAACCAGTAGCGCAATGCCCTAACTCGTGAGCTAATATGCCCTTGTACTTTGAAATAGTGTCAAAACAGGATAAATCTAAAAATATACCGTACTCTCCACTTATTTCTATAGTTGCCGCATCTGCAAAACCGATATCCTGAGTAAACAACTGTATGCCTCTGTTTTCAATATCCTTATACATAGCCGACAATTCGACCATTCCCCGTCCCCCGTTTTATTATTTATCTTTATGCTCTTGACCCAGTTTAAACAGACGAGCCATTTCCAAAAGCCTCTGTTTGTTTTCTTCTGTAAGATCCTGCGTTTCTGCGTGAAGCGCATAAGTAAAATCGTCAAAGGTAATATCCTTGTCAGACTGAACAGAATCATCACCAAGTAATGTATTCAGTGGTACGCCCAGTTTATCCGCATATTCATTTGCGACAGTAATTTTAGGAGTTCGCTGATTCTTTTCATACCTGCTGATTACCTGTTTTGATGTACCCAACAATTGAGCCAATTCTTCTTGTGACATATTGCGGTCTAATCGAATTTGCTTTAAACGGTCACCAAATGAATTATTCATTGTTATCACCTATTTTTCTTTGATGCTTATATTAAAGCATATTTTGTCACCAATTTCAAGACAAAATTTATTATTTTCAAAAATAAATCACCAAAGTATTGACAAATTAAATGACAGATGATATCATTACGTTAGTCACCAAACGATTGACAGAAAGGAAGTGCAGTAGTGCAAAAAGTTAGAGAGCTTCGCGGTCTTATCTATAGTCAATTTGATTCTGAAACCGAGTTTGCAAAGGCCATTGGGTGGCCCAGACAGCGAGTTAACAAAATTACTAATGGGACTAAGGAGCCAAACATAGATGAATTAAGCGTTCTTGCAAAAGCGCTTAACAAATCCGTCGGAGAAATAGCGCAAATTTTTTTGCGTTGTAAGTCACCAAATGAGCAACAAATCAAATCGTAGTGCAAGCCACAGAGCAGATCGAGATTCATGAAGGCTGACCGATCTGTGAAATAGTATAGCACAAATGTTCTGTTTTACAATCCCTCAAAATTTTGCAGTCCCGTTTATGGTACCGCGTGAAAGGAGGACAACCATATGCCGGCGAAATCAAAAACCCCATCTAGCAACATTATGATCCGCAATGACGCGAAGTCCCTCTCCCCTGACCTCATGGCAAGGATATTCTTTGGGCTCCCTTTGGACAGGCTGGTCGAGGATATCAGGAACAACCCCGGCGGCAAATATGATGACCTGTACGCATGACCGCCCTGTGCTCCCGCTGCGGCAAGCGCTGGATAATCAGTATCCTGCAGCACATCCCCCGGAGCGGTTACATATGCCCGCACTGTGCCGTGAGGGACAGGCTGGTTAGGGCGGGGATTATTAAGGAAGGAGGGGAACGGGATTGAAAATAGGTGAAAAAGACTGCGACCAAGTCGTCGTTACTTCCGATAGCGGCGAAGTGATCGCAGTGGTGTCCGACAAAGAAATTATCGAACACGACGGATACAAAGTGAAACTATCCTAAATTGTTTCCCTTGCTCCGATCGGGATTTGAACACGGAGTATCAACGTTGTTAATCTTCCGAACATGATAGTCATCGTAATTGCCATTATTAATCGACTTTACAAACTGTTCGCGATTCATATTTCGTCCGGTCTGATTATCATGAAAGGTCTGGTTTCTTCCGTTTGAATCCTCTGTGTTTACGGTAACCCTAGGTTTTCCCATTATGTATCACCTCCCTCCCAGCAAGTTAGCTCTTATATATCGCCAGTAAAAACTGAGCAGATTCCACAATGGTTTCCTTAGCATATGAGGCTAAAACAGGATGATCCCAAACATTCTGATAGCTTCCGGATTCAATGTCATTAACTGCAATAATTAAGTCGCGTATACAATTTGAATCTATTTCCATTTCAACACCCCTGCCAAATTATAGCGCCAAAAGAAATATATTTCAAGAAGGAGGGACAACCTCATGCCACAGAATTGTATTGAACGCATGAAATCAATTAACGCCAAAAAGAAAATCGCAGATTTTCATGTCAAGCAGAAACAGCCTTATGAATTCAAAAAGAATTACGCATATCGCAGGGCCTGGGAGTTCGCTGAAGAATGTGATAAGCGAGGGCTTAATTATCACGTTTCGATCGGAGGGCTTGACAGTATCACGCTATATTTGTTCTTGAAAAGTATTGGGTTACACGTGCCCGGGATATCAGCTTCCTATCTGGAAGACAAGAGTATTCAAGCGATACATAATCAACTTAAAATTGAATGCTTAAAATCCGCTCCAAAACCGCACGGAGGCCACTGGAATAAAGCAGAGGTCATTCAACAGTTTGGGTTCCCTGCTCTCTCAAAAGAAACCGCCTCAAAAATTGAACTGCTCCAGCATCCCACACCGGACAATGCCACAGTAAGGCACGCGATCATAACAGGAGAAACCGGGGATTACGGCGGGAACAGAAAGGGCACTCGCATGAAGATGGCTCAGAAGTGGCTGAATCTCTTTGCCGGTGGTGAAAATGAGCGGGAGAATGTCAATTATCAATGCGCCCCATTTTTAGTATCGTCCAAATGTTGTTATTACCTGAAAGAAAAGCCGTGCGACGATTGGGCGAGAGAGCACAATAGCGTTCCCTATCTAGGCCTGATGGCATCAGAGGGAGGACGCCGACAGAAATCCCTCATGATAAACGGATGCAACTATTTTGGAAAATCCGTTATACGGTCTGCTCCATTTGCGATTTTTAATCGCCAGGACATCTTGCAGCTCGCAATCGATCTGGACGTCCCGGTTCCAAAGATTTACGGAACCATTGAAAGAAAGCCGGATGGCACGCTTTACACGACGCGCGCTCAACGGACAGGCTGCAGTATGTGCGGATTTGGTATTCAGCTTGAAAAACGCCCTAACCGCTTCGATCGGCTGTATGAGGACAACCCGAAAGAATGGGATTACTGGATGAACCGGTGTTGCACTGATGAAAACGGCATTACATATGGGTGGGGCCTTGTGCTGGATTATATTGGCATTCACTGGACACCGGAAACGCTTGCCGAAGACATAGCCAAACAGGAAGCGAAGAAAAAGAAGAAAAGGAGGCCCACCCCATGAAGCATTTTTACGCCGCCCTGTTTGGCGCCGGTTTAATCGGTCTATACATATCTGCCGGAGCAGCCGAGGTTCAGCCGCTTCTCCCGTGTGCGCTCGCTGCATTAATCTGCACCGTTGCTGCGGGGATTGGATCGATAGGCTACAACCACACGGAGAGGAGGGACAAGCCTTGTACGACCCATGCGAGCGCTGCCCGTGCATCCTGCGGCAAGAAGTCTGCAAGCAATTCTGTACCTTACATAAAATCGCCGTTGCGGAGCTCGGCAGAAAATCAGCCTATGCACAGCGATCTGACTCCATTGCAAAGGCGGTGAGAAAAAAGTGATTCACTGGACACCCGAAGAACTCGCTGATATGGCCCGGTATGACGTGGAGATCGACGCACTCGATCATGTGGCCCCCGAGAATACAGCCGCTTATCTGCCTAAGAAATCGCCCCGTCTCAGTCCCCGGGCTGCGAAGAACAAACGGGAATATGAAAAAGCTTACCAGAAGACGCACCGGGAGCAGTATAACCAACGCCGCCGTGAATGGTATCAGCGAAACCGTACGGCGTATCTTGCTTCTTTAGCCGACCGCCGAAAGCAGAAAAAAGCCGCCTCAAGTGCTGCGAACACTCGAAACGGCCGACTTTATCAATCACCAACAGTATAACACAAAGGAAGGAATTGTCAATGCCAGAACATTGTCCGATCTGTGCAAGCATCGATATCATTGCCGGCCGCTGTCAGCATTGCGGCAGCCCGGCCAAGAAAGGAGAGAACCATGAAAAACGTAAAGATGTCCGTCACGGATAACAAGCTGCTGATCGAGGTTGATTTATCCCAGAGTTTCGGCCAGTCATCCAGCGGCAAGTCTATAACCGTTGCATCCACCGAGGGGAACAAAACCGTTCCCGGTACGGAGGATTTCAAAATCGGCTTGAACGTGTACAAGCCCAACAAATAAGGAGGAAATATTATGTCAAACCTTGTAATTGAAATCGTAGCCCCCACCATCGTTGCAGTCATTGAGAAGCTGATCGAGGTGTTGTCTCCTAAGACAGTCGCCTTTAATCAGACTTTACCGCAGACTCCCGTCGAACAGGCAGTACGTCAGCAGGTTGTTCCCGCGCCCGCACCACAGCCGCCAACGTATGCCGCCCCTGCACCGCAGTACCGGTATGCCGCACCCGTAAACCCTACCCCTGCGCTGCAGCAGGCCGCGCCTGCGGTTCCTGTAGTTGCCGCGCCGATTGCCCCGACGCCCCCCAATGCAGTGACTTCGGCAATGCCTGCCGCGCCTGCTACAACATACGGTGCTCCTACAGTAACGCCGGGTAACTCCGCGCCCGTCGCGGCGGCTCCCACCTATCAAATTGACGACCTTGCCAGAGCAGCGGCGCAGCTCATGGACGCGGGGAAGCAGAAAGAGTGCCTCGCACTGCTCGCGCAGTTTCAGGTACAGGGGCTGAACGACCTCAAACCTGAGCAGTTCGGAGCGTTTGCCACTGCACTGAGGCAGATGGGGGCGAAGCTGTAATGCCTACACAACATGCCCTCCTGACAGCTTCCGGCGCGCACCGGTGGATGCACTGCACCCCATCGGCACGGCTGGAAGAGGCCCTGCCGGACAGCACCAGCGAATACGCCGCGGAGGGAACACTTGCGCATAGTATCGCGGAGCTGAAAGTCCGGAAGATGTTCGTTGAAGCTATGGGTACCCGGTCATTCAACAGCAAAATGAAGAAGTTGGAAGCCGACCCTCTCTATCAGACAGAAATGCAGACAACCACCGACGAATACCTGGACTACATCACTGGCATTGCAATGTCGTATCCTACCCGCCCTTACATAGCGGTAGAGCGCCGCCTTGACTTTTCCCGGTACGTCCCGGAGGGCTTCGGCACCGGTGACTGTATCATCATCGGCGGCGACACCCTTCATGTCATTGATTACAAGCACGGCAAAGGCGTCGTTGTGGATGTAGAGAATAACCCTCAGCTTATGCTGTACGGTCTCGGCGCGCTGGAAGCCTACAGCGTACTGTACAACATTAAGCACGTCGCTCTGACCGTCGTACAGCCCCGCGCGGACGGTGATTCCATCAAGGAGTGGACAATTGACCGGGACAAGCTGCTTGACTGGGGTGTATTTACGGTCCGTCCGGTAGCGGAAAAGGCTTTCGCCGGTGAAGGGGAATTCTGCGGCGGTGACTGGTGTCGGTTCTGCCGGGCACGGAACACCTGCCGGACCAGAGCCGGACAGTATACCGCTCTGGAGGACTTCGGCAGCAAAACAGATACCGGCAAGTTACCGGTACCGCCGCTGCTGTCCGATGCCGAAGTCGGTGAAGTCCTCAAAATAGCAGTCGACCTTGAGAAGTGGGTCTCAGATCTCAAAGAATACGCGCTTACTGCTTGCCTCGAAGGTAAGGAAATCCCCGGCTGGAAAGCAGTTGAGGGCCGTAGCTCTCGATCGTGGGATAACCAAGATGAAGCATTCAATGTTCTTTCTACCGGAGGGATAGAAGAAGCGATGCTCTGGCACCGTGAACCATACTCTGTGGCACAGATTGAAAAGGAACTTGGTAAAAAGACATTTAATGACCTCGTTGGGGCCCATGTTCTTAAAACACCCGGCAAACCTACCCTCGCGCTGGAATCTGATAATCGCGAAGCAATTACAATGAAGCCAAGTGCCTCAGAAGACTTTGGAGGCGAACGAATTGGGTGATATCGCAGATAGCTATATCGACCGCATGCTCGATATGAGAGCCCCCGTTGGTCACTATAAAAACATACATAAAAAGGAGAAACATTTTATGCCAAACACAAATCCCGCACATATTGTCCTGAGGAACGTCCGCCTATCTTACACGCACCTGGATAAGCCCTACGCCTCACAGCCGGGGCAGGAGCCGAAATATTCAGCGACCGTCCTCGTGCCGAAGAACCCGGCCAACAACAGGGCACTGATCGACGCGGCAGCCGCCGCGGCCACGCAGAAAGCAATTGAGAAATACGGCAAGGCGTTCCCCCCGACGCCGAAAGTCAGTGTGCATGATGGCGACGGCGTCCGGCCTTCTGACGGCCAGCCATTCGGCGACGAGTGCAAAGGTTGCTGGGTGTTCACTGCATCCAGTAAAACCCCGGTCAAGATTGTTGACCTCAACCTGCAGGACATCTTGGACGCCACACAGATTTATTCCGGTATGTACGCCAATGTCGGCGTTACGTTTTTCGGCTACAATGCCCCGCAGAACAAGGGAATCGGCGTAGCCCTCGACAATGTCCAGAAAACCGCGGACGGTGAGCCCCTCGGCGGCCAGCGTGCAAGTGCGGAGGATGACTTTGGCGGCGCAGAGCCGCAGGTATCCGTTCCTTACATTCCTCCGTACCCCGCGCAAGCTCCGGCGGCTCCCCAGTATCCGCAATATGCACAGCAGCCTGTAGCCCCCGCATATCCCCAGTACACACCGGCGCCGACGCAGTCATACCCCGATATGCCGCAGGGTTACCCGCAATACCCCGCCGTGGACCCGATTACCGGCGTACCCCTCACCAGATAACACCGCAGCTCGTTCCTCGCGGGGTCACCGTATAAGGCCCCGCCCCGAAAATTTAATTTTAGGAGGGATCAAGTTGACTTTACAAAACCTAAAAGCCAATCTGTTGGGTGCCATTGAAATATACAACGGAAAGCGGGTCGGCGTGGGAGAAATTCGAGTGGATTTTATGGCACGTGATTGCTACAACTGCATTATTGATTTAGAAAAAGAAAATGCCAATCTAAAAGACGAGCTGAAAACTGTCTATGACTTTGCTGACGAAATGGCTGATCAAGCTCTGAACAATGCAAATCCATACGACAAAGCAATTGAATATACGGATTGGTACAACGCGGGGAATGCCACACGAGAGAAGACTGATCCATGATCCATCATCTGAACGTTGACCTTGAAACCTATTCTTCCGTCCCGATCGGCAAGGCGGGGCTGTACAAATATGTGCAGTCCCCAGATTTTCAAATCCTGCTGTTTGGCTATTCGCTCGATGGTACGCCGCCAGTTGTGCTGGATTTGACGCAAGGCGCTCAAATTCCAAATGATATCGGGCTTCTACTCTTTGATAGTCATTGCATCAAACATGCATACAACGCAGCTTTTGAGTGGTACTGCCTAAGTAAGCATTATCGACTGATCCCTGGCTTGTGGTACATAAATAACTGGCTTTCCCAATGGCGCTGCACAATGCTCCATGGTCTTTACTGTGGGTATACCGCCGGTCTGGACGCCACCGGCAAAGCGCTGGGACTCCCAGAGGACAAGCGCAAGCTGGCAACCGGCAAAGCCCTTATTAAATTGTTCTGCACACCTACGACCCCGACAGCGCGTAATGGCGGCAGGACCCGAACAATGCCGCACCATGAGCCGGAGAAATGGGGCCTGTTTAAAACCTATAACGCCGGTGATGTCGTTGCCGAACAGGAGATCGAACGCCGATTATCCCCATTCCCGGTGCCACCGGAAGTGCAGCGCCAGTGGGAAACCGATCTGCGCATTAATGCCCGAGGTGTGGCCGTTGACCTTGACCTGATCCATGGAGCGCTGGAATGCTCCGATACGGTAACCTCCGCTTTGACCGAAGAGGCCGTACAGCTTACCGGCTTAAATAATCCGAACAGCGTCGCGCAGCTCTCCAATTGGTTGGCCAAAGAAACCGGAGAAAATATTGCCGACCTGCGGAAAGACACTGTAAAAACAATGCTGGGCGGCGTCCTTGAAAGCGACGATGCCCGCAGGGCACTTGAAATCCGGCAGGAGCTCAGCAAGACCAGCGTAAAAAAATACACGGCCATGACCGACGCTGTGTGCGACGATGGACGTGTACGAGGATTATTACAGTTCTATGGCGCCAACCGTACCGGGCGCTGGGCGGGGCGTATTATCCAACCGCAAAACCTTCCACAGACCCATATTTACGACGGTATGCTCGATCTTGCCCGCGATCTGGTCAAAGGCCGCAAGATCGATACTCTGAAGCTGATTTACGGCAGTGTGCCGGATACCCTTTCGCAGCTTATCCGCACTGCACTGACTCCGGCACCGGGGCATAAATTCGTCGACGCAGATTTCAGTGCCATAGAAGCCCGCGTGATTGCCTGGCTGGCCGGTGAGGACTGGGTACTGAACGTATTCCGCGGTCACGGCAAAATTTATGAAGCAACAGCGTCGCAGATGTTCGGGGTGCCAATTGAGAAAATCGTGAAAGGCGAATCGGAATATGCCCTGCGGCAGAAAGGTAAGGTTGCAACCCTCGCACTGGGATATCAGGGCGCGGCCGGAGCACTGATCAACATGGGTGCTCTGAAAATGGGAATCCCCGAAGAAGACCTTCCCGATATCGTCCGCCGCTGGCGGGACAGCAACCGACGCATTGTTGATCTTTGGTATTCGGTCGAGAACACCGCAATCGGTGTCGTGCAGACAGGGCGGCCGGCAGGAGTACACGGCCTGATGTTTGCTTTGGAAGGGGACCATGGCACCGATCAATACTTCCTGACAATTACACTGCCGTCCGGTCGGAAACTCTACTATGCAAAACCATTCCTCTCTCCGAATCAGTGGGGCAACGATTCCCTTCATTACTATGGTATGAACCAGACAACAAAGAAATGGGAAGTCGTTGATACATACGGCGGGAAGCTTGTTGAAAACTGCGTACAGGCCATTGCACGCGACTGTTTGGCCGAAAACATCGAACGGCTGGAAGCTGCCGGATATCCCGTTGTCTTTCACGTGCATGATGAAGTGGTAATTGACATAGAAAACGAAAAGGCAGACCTTGACGCGGTCTGCCAAATCATGGGGCAACCTATACCATGGGCGCCCGGGCTTCCACTCAAGGCCGACGGCTGGGTTGGAGATTATTATACGAAGGACTAATCAGGTGTGTATTTAATCCGATAATCCAATTTCATTTTTAATCAATCTTATTATATCATTTCGTGCCAGCCTAATGGCCATACGTAAAGTCCTAACCTTTTCTTCATCTAGATCCTCTTTCAAAATTTCATGTAAGTAATCACTTGTCAAAGAAGCACACGTCATAAATAGACGCATCACCTCCTTGCTTGCATAAAGTTGCATATACATTGAATTTTCGTTAATAAAATTCCGTTCAGCTTCTAAAAATTCACTAACGTCTTTAACAACCTGATTTTTATCAGAAAGATTTTCATTGGCTTCTGCAAACACAGAGGATTTTATAACTCGCATAATTTCAATATATAATGCTTTGCGCGCATCCATTGCATCCTTTTCTCTTATATCTTTCTTTTGCTTTTCTTGAATATAATTCTGCTGTAAGAAGGTTAATACAGAACCTAAAGCAACTCCAATTAGTGCGAATACCCCCGATAAAATATATCCCTGCATGCTATTTGTTTGAGATAATAACACTCTCACACCCCCTATGTTTATTCATTTTATTCTATATTTTTCATTCTGTAAAGGATTGAGAACAATGAAAAAATTATTTTGGTTTTTATATACAAGAATCCGTTTATGGTACTTATATCGAAAAGATATTCCTCTCTGGGAATCACCGTGCTATTACCAATGCCCAACCTGCTTTTGGGATAGCACGGATGCGGAATTAGACGACGACTGTTATATAGGCGCCTCTAATATTCACTATGGATATGAGGGCGCTCAATACTGGACGGAGCACTGGAAATGCCCGCGGTGCGGTACCTTGTTTGAGGTTGACAATAGCAATTAAGGAGGCTCCCTGAAATGCTCCAATATGACCGACAAATAACCATCAGCGCCGCCGGCAGCCGCAACGCGACCCGCTGGCCCGCGCAGGCCCTATACATATCTGATCTGTACGATAAGCTCCGCACCTCGCTGCGCAGTACCGAAACCCTCACGGCCTACCTGCGGCTGAATAAACCCCAGCAGGATAGCCTGAAGGACGTCGGCGGGTTCGTGGGTGGCATCGTCCATGGCGGCGGCCGGCGCAAGGGTAACGCTATCGACGGACGCGATATCCTCACCCTCGACCTTGACCACATCCCCGCCGGCGGGACAGACGACGTACTGCGCCGGGTGGACGGGCTCGGCTGCGGGTATGCAGTATACTCCACCCGCAAGCACTCCCCGGACGTCCCCCGTCTGCGCATCATTCTGCCACTGGACCGCACAGTCACCGCAGACGAATATGAACCGATTGCCCGGATGGCCGCGAAGCTGATCGGTATTGAAATGTGCGACCCGTCCACCTTCGAGCCGTCGCGGCTCATGTACTGGCCGTCCTGCTGCTCTGATAGTCAATTTGTTTACACCTACGGAGATAAGCCGTTTCTCTCCGCTGACGGCGTACTCGGGCTGTATCCTGACTGGCACGACTATACCGCTTGGCCACAGGTGCCGGGCATCCAGGACGCACACAAGCGCCTTGCAGCCAAACAGGGCGACCCGACGCAGAAAAGCGGAGTGGTCGGTGCATTCTGCCGTACATACAACGTTTACGCTACTATGGACAAATTCCTGCCAAGCATCTATGAGCCGGTGGACAACGGGTCCGACCGTTACACCTTCACCGGCGGAAGCACGACCGGCGGCGCGGTGGTGTACGACGATGGCAACTTCATATTCAGCCACCACGCCACCGATCCTGCGGGCGGGAAGCTCTGCAACGCCTTTGACCTGGTCCGCTACCACCTGTTCGCCGACAAAGACGACACGGTACAGCCGGGCACCCCGACCAACCGGCTACCGTCCTATACGGCTATGTGTGAGCTGGCCGTAGCGGACGCCGGAGTCGCAGCATTGCTTAACCGAGAGCGCTACGAAGAAGCGACGAAAGATTTCACCGCGTCGGAAGAATTGGACACCGCACCCGAGGATTGGATGAAGCTGCTGCAGGTGAGCCCGCAGACAGGCGTTCCCGCAAAGACGGCAGACAACGTGCTGGTCATCCTCGAAAACGATCCGCTGCTGAAAGGCAGAATCCTCTATGATGAATTCGCCAAAAGGGGTATTGTCTCGGAGACCATGCCATGGGACCTAACCCATCCCGGATTTCGTGTCTGGAACGACAACGACGACAAGGGTGCCCGCTGGTACATGGAGAAAATCTATAACATTACTGGCAGGGACAAGGTCACCGACGCACTCGGCCTTTGTGGAAATAACCATGCATATAACGAGGTCAAGGACTATCTGAACAGTCTTTCATGGGACGGGGTTCCACGGCTGGATACTCTTTTCATTGACTACCTGGGTGCAGCTGATACGCCTTATGTCCGTGCCGTTGCCCGTAAATCCTTCACTGCCGCCGTAGCCCGCGCTTTGGACTCCGGATGCAAATACGATACAATGCCTATTCTGACGGGCCCGCAGGGCCTCGGGAAATCTACTCTGCTCAATAAGATGGGCCGCAAGTGGTTCACGGACGGCCTGAAAACCTTCGAAGGAAAAGAAGCTTGCGAGCTGATCCAAGGTGTCTGGATCGTTGAGATAGGCGAACTGGAAGCCTTTAATAAATCAGAAGTCGGACGGATTAAGCAATTCCTCAGCCAGCGCATAGACCGGTTCCGCGCGGCCTATGGCCGGCATGTGCAGGAGTGCCCGCGGTGCTGCGTGTTCTTCGGCACGTCTAATAATGGTGAATACCTGCGGGACCCAACTGGCGGCCGGCGGTTCTGGCCGGTTGATCTGGCGGTCATGCAGCCAACAAAAAGCGTATTCAAAGACCTTGATGACGAAATAGACCAGCTATGGGCAGAAGCAGTTACCCGCTGGAAACTCGGGGAGCCCCTTTATTTATCCGGTGAGCTGGAAGCCGCTGCAAAGGAAGAACAGGAGAGCCACCGGGAACACAGTACCCGTGAGGGACTTATCCGTGACTTCCTCGATCAGCAGGTGCCCGCAGACTGGGATACATGGGATCTGCAAAGGCGGCTGATGTTTTGGAACAACGGCGAAAAAGGTGAGCTGCGGCTTGTAGAGCGGCACCGGGTATGCGCTTTGGAAATCTGGTGCGAAGCGCTGGGAAACGATATCCGGGTGATCAGAAATTCGGATTCAGCGGAAATTAACTCGATTATTGCAATGCAGAGAGGTTGGAAACATATGAAAAATGCAGCGCGTTTTGGATACTGCAAATGGCAAAGAGGCTTCGAAAGAACCGTGACAAACTGATTGTCACACAAAAAGTTTGTTGTGACAAAGTGACAATCGAGTGACAAAGTTTGTCAACAAGAAAATCCGCATTATTTCTAGGTAAAACCCCTTTTGTGACAATGTGACAATCTTTCTAATATGAATGTTTAAATAGATAGATTAGAGAGTATAAAACCCGCCTAATGCGCCTAATGCGCCTAATTGCGCAAATGTATCCGCGCGACGGGCGCGCGTTAGGGACTGAGACAGAGAATGGAGTATGGAGGAAATAAAAATGCGTGAATCAACGATAGAAGCATATCTCCGCGACCGGGTGAAGGACCTGGGCGGCAAGGCATACAAATTCGTTTCGCCGGGTAACGACGGGGTGCCGGATCGGCTGGTTTGTTTACCCGGCGGGCGCGTGGTGTTCGTAGAGCTGAAAGCGCCAGGGAAGAAACCGACAAAGCTGCAGCAAATTCAGCAACGCAGGTTAAGTGATTTGGGATTCAGTACTTGGGTGATTGATAACAAAGAGAACGTGGATGTCTTTATTCGATGCTGTAAGGATTGGGTTGGGAAATGATTTACACACCACACAACTACCAGGATTATGTCACAAGCAGAATTGTGAACATGCCGGTTCCGGGCCCCGGGCTGGGGGCATATCTCGGTATGGGATTAGGCAAGACAGTTATTACCTTGACCGCTGTAAACGAGTTGAAATACAACCGGTTAGTCGTCCGCCGGGTGCTGGTGATTGCCCCGAAAAAAGTTGCCGAAGCCACTTGGTCGAAAGAGGCTGCAAAGTGGGAACACCTGAGACTGCTGCGGGTTATCCCGGTGCTTGGCAGCCTGAAGCAGCGAATCCGGGCATTAAACACCCCCGCTGATGTGTACGTCATCAATCGCGAAAATGTCCAATGGCTGGTTGATTACTACCGAAACGACTGGCCTTTCGATTTCGTCGTTATTGATGAAAGCAGCAGCTTCAAGAATCATCAGGCAAAGCGATTCAAGTCCCTTACCTGGGTCCGCAGCAAAATCTCCCGACTGGTGGAGTTGACCGGTACTCCGGCTCCGAATGGGCTGATTGACCTGTGGGCGCAAGTGTACTTACTGGATGGCGGCGAACGGTTAGGCAAAACAATCGGCGGGTTCCGTCAGCGGTATTTTGATCCGGATCAGCGCAACGCGCAGCAGGTGTTTTCATACAAACCGAAGGATGGCGCAGGAGATACCATTCAGGATAAAATCAGCGATATCTGCATCAGCATGAGCGCGGAGGATTACTTGGAACTGCCGGAATGCATTTCCGTGGATGTACCGGTGATATTGGACTCTCGGGCGCAGGCAGCTTACAAGAAGTTGGAACGGGACATGCTGTTGGAAATCGATGAAGAGGAGATCACAGCTACTACCGCCGCGGCACTGGGGACAAAACTGTTACAGCTTGGCAACGGTGCTGTGTACGGCGAAAACCGACAGGTGGTGGAAATCCATCAGTGCAAAATTGAAGCGTTCATGGAGACCGTGGAGGCATTACAGGGCCAGTCGGTACTTGTGTTTTATAACTTCAAGCATGACCGGGACCGGCTTCTGGCGGCACTCAAAAAGTCCGGCTTACGGGTCCGGGTGTATCAGGATGCACAGGATGAAGCAGATTGGAACAACCATAAAATCGACATTCTTCTGGCACATCCGGCCAGCACCGCCTACGGACTGAACCTGCAGGACGGCGGGAATCATATTATCTGGTTCGGGCTGAACTGGTCATTGGAGCTTTACCAGCAGGCGAATAAAAGACTTCACCGGCAGGGTCAGAAAGAACGGGTATTTATTCACAACCTGATTGTGCAAGGCAGTATGGACGAGGACGTTATGGACGCACTGCAGGGAAAAAGCACAACGCAGGAAAGCCTTTTGAAAGCATTACGGGTAAGAATTGAGAAAGCAAAGGAGGAAAAATAAAAAATCGGCTCCTGCCATAAAGCAAGAGCCGAAATGAAAAGAGCCGCCCTAAATCGGACGGCATGAGATTACGGTGTCGGATTGATATTATAGTCTGCATATTCTTTTGATTCAGTTTCATGATTTGTTTTAGGACGAGATTTTGGCTCAGCTGATATTTTTGTAGAAGTACTGTACTTAGGGCCGGTAGTTGGAATGGGCGGAACTATTGACGATGTCGATGCAGATTTATTAGATTTTGGCATTGGCGATTTATCATTCATAAAATCATCTCCCTTTAGGGCTTAGTTTATCCAGAAAGGCAGATTCTATTAAAAACTAGGCCCCTGTAAAGCAAGAAACACAACGATTACTCCTTGAGCTTGTACCTTTCTATGCAATCACGGAGACTTTTTTCAGAATGGATATCTTCGTTGATAATAGCTTTCTGAGTTTCTTCCGGCAGAGAATAGAAATAACCTTCAAGATCAGAGTCGCCATTAAAAAACTGTTGTATACCAACCGGCATCATAAATCCGTTAGGAAATTCCAAAGTAATCACCTCGGAACTATTTTTTCTGAATGGTTCAAAATTATTCAAAAGGAGTGAAAACAGTGAGCGAGATTGAAATATTAGAACGTGCTATAAAGCAGGGAGGCACTTTCGGATTTGTGCCTGAGTTTGAAAAGGCGGGTAAGACAGCCATTAAAACCCTTGAAAAACAGATACCGAAAAAGATCATGCGCAAAGACGGCTGGGAAAGTTGCCCTTCTTGCGGGAATTGTTTAAGCGGAGAATATGGTCATGGTAAATACTGTGACAATTGCGGTCAGAGATTGGAGTGAAAACGATGGATGAACAAGATTTCCCTTCTCGCCTCCACCAACTCCGCACCGCCCAAAAACTCACCATCCCTCAGCTATCAATACGCGTCGGTATCCATGAGAACACCTTGAGACTGTACGAGCGGGGAAAAGCGGACCCGAGATCGTTCATGCTGTGCTGTCTGGCCGACTATTTCCACGTTACGACGGATTATTTACTGGGAAGGAGTGATAAGAAATGTTGACGTTTCTATGCAATTCGGTTTTGTTTCTCCTTGCGGTTGTTTGCTGGTTTTTCATACTTGTCGTCATGAAAGCTATTCACGATATGTTTCGCAAAAAGAGGTGATCGAATGTCTCTTGGAAAAATGCGACGGTATATGCCAGAGGAAAAACAAGGATTAATTTACTACGCCTGCAGGAATTACCGGAATCTTCCGCGGGAAACGCAAGAAAAAATACAGTCATTGTGCGAGGAAGTATGCTGGCCGGACAAGTATAATTCAAAAGCGCTGCTTGCTTATCTGATAACCGACAACTCAAAAAAGGTATCGATTGATTATTACATAAGCGTGTCTCAGCTTAACAGGCTACGGGGCAAATTCTTTCGTCAGGTCGCGCACAACGGCGGGCAACTTGGTTTTATAATAAAATCAGGGTGAGTTTCCTTCCCTATCCTCCCTTTTTAAGGCGCCCGGCTTTTCTCTTTCTCCGGGCGCTATATGCCAGTGAGCGCGGCAACTGCCGAGGGCTGACCGGGTCAGAGCCGGACACTGGCACCAATTAAGCAGATTATAGGCAGGTGGTGGTTTTGGATAAAAAAGAACAGGCGCGAGAATTATTTGAGAAACAAGGAAAGTCTCTTTCCGAAATCGCCGAAATTTTAGGCATATCCCCCGGAACTGTCCGCAGTTGGAAAAGCCGCGGCGGCTGGGTCAGCAATGTTGCAACACAACGCAACGTTGCAAAAAAACGCTGCAACGCAACGAAAGAAACTAAACCCGAAACGCCTCCCGCTGAATTGGTAGAGCCGTTGACAGAAAACGAACGCCTGTTCTGCGAGGTGTACAGCAGGAATAAAAATGCGACTCAGGCTTATTTGAAGGTGTATGGCTGTTCCTATAACTCGGCTATGACAACATCTTGCAATATGCTAAGAAAACCGAAGATTAAAGCCTATCTTGATTATCTCAGAGAATGTCAGCGCGAAGCTATGAATCTGCAGCCTATCGATATAGTCGAGCGTTTCATGCACATTGCATTTGCCGATATGACCGACTTTGTGGATTATGGAACTAAAGTCATTCCGATTATTGACGATGAGGGTAAAGTGGCCGGTTCAACTGAGCAGGATTTTTTACAATTCCGCGATTCGCAGATGGTTGACGGAGGCGTAATTAAAGAGGTCCGACAGACACAGCAAGGCATGGCTATAAAGCTTGAAAGCCGTATGGATGCTTTAAAATGGCTGTCTGATTATTTCGAAATGAACCCCGCTGATAAACATAAGCAAGAGTTCGACGAGCGTCGTCTGGAAATCGAATTGCTTAAAGCGCAGTCATCCATAAAGGACACAGGCGATAACGCCATTCCGGATGATGGGTTTACGGAAGCTTTGAATGGCCAGGCTGCCGACGTCTGGCAGGATGGCGACAACGCAAACCCTGACTGGGAGGATCAGAGCAGTGACGACCTGGACAAAGATTGATGAACAGATCGCGGCGTATCGCGAAGCGCTGTCCAACAACGCCGTAAAGCTCCGGCATCAGGTTAAGCAGGGATTTTTCAAGTTCAAACCCTTCTCACCGAAACAAAAGATGGTCCTCACCTGGTGGTGCCCGAGCAGTCCCGTAAAGGGTTCAGAGGGAATCATTGCAGACGGTTCAATCCGATCGGGTAAAACGCTCTGCATGTCCCTGTCTTATGTCATGTGGGCAATGCAGGTGTTTGACGGACAGAACTTTGCGATCTGCGGCAAAACGATCGGTTCACTGCGGCGCAACGTTATGTTCTGGCTGAAGCTGATGCTCCGATCCCGTGGCTATACTGTACAGGATCGCCGCGCAGAAAATCTAATGGTTGTCCGCCGTGGCGACCGATTGAATTACTTTTATCAGTTTGGTGGGAAGGACGAACGGTCGCAGGATTTGATTCAGGGTATCACACTGGCCGGCGTTCTTTTCGACGAAGTGGCGCTGATGCCAGAATCGTTTGTCAACCAAGCAACCGCCCGCTGCTCTGTCACCGGGTCTAAGTTCTGGTTTAACTGCAACCCGGAAGGGCCGCAGCACTGGTTTTACACGAATTGGATTCAGAGAAGCAAAAAGCGCCGGCTTTTGTATCTGCATTTCACAATGGATGACAATTTTTCACTGTCCGAGGATATCAAAACCCGATACCGCAGCCAGTACGTCGGCGTGTTTTATAATCGCTTTATTCTCGGGATGTGGTGCCTGGCAACTGGCCTCGTCTACCCTATGTTCAGCCGGGAAAAGAATGTAGTTTCCGAGTTCTGCGGATCTGGCCGCTACTGGATATCTATCGACTATGGTATCCTTAACCCGTTCTCTGCTGGGCTCTGGTGCGTCCGTGACGGAGTTGCAACGCGGATCGCCGAATACTACTACGACGGCCGCAAGGTGAAACGGCAGCGCACAGATGAGGAACATTACGCCGAAGTTGAGAAGCTTGCCGGCGACCGATACATAGATCGTGTGGTTGTAGACCCGTCCGCCAGTAGTTTCATCGAAACGGTTTACCGGCACGGGCGGTTTCCTGTCGACAAGGCAAATAATGACGTGATTCCCGGCATTGCGAACGTCTCTTCCCTGCTCTCTGCTGGTAAGATTCAGATTTGCGAGAGCTGCACCGACTGTATCCGGGAGTTTGAGGCATATTCATGGGACCCGGACAAACCGACCGACGCAGTCATAAAAGAATTTGACCATGCAATGGACGACACAAGATATTTTGTTCAGACCATTCTGAGGAACGAATGGTACTTAGATAAATGGTGGTGATACCATGGGCCTGATTAACTGGATAAAGGGGATGCTGCGAAGAATGTTTACACCTGAAGAAGTTTATCAAATTTTCAACGTCCAGCCCGCTGCGTCCTCTGTGATGATGGGGGCAATTGAAAGCTGGAAGGATATCTATGAGGGCCGTGCCTGTTGGCTGGCTGACGATCAGGAAATGCGCTCCGCCCAATTCGCGGCTATCGTATCCAGCGAAGCCGCCCGCCTTGCAACCATTGAGCTCAGTTTTGAGCTTACCGGCTCTGCCCGCGCCGATTATCTGCAGCAGCGTATGTCCATACTGCAGGACAAAATTCGTACCCAGTTGGAATACGCCTGTGCTCTGGGCGGCATGATGCTCAAACCCAACGGTGACGGCGTGGATTTCATCAAGCAGGGCGAATTCATCCCGGTTGATCTGGATAGCAACGGCGATATTGCCGGGGCTATCTTTCCCTCTGCGAAACAACTTGGAAATCAGTATTTTACACGCTTTGAGTATCAGCGGTTCGGGGGTGGCACCTACAAAATCAGCAACAAAGCTTATATCAGTGACAGCCCCGAAACTATCGGCCGCCCGGTGTCGCTGGCCGCTGTCCGTGAATGGGCGAATATTCAGCCGGAAGTCGGTATCGACAATCTGGAACGTCCTCTGTTCGCATACTTGAAAATGCCCTGGGCAAATCAGGTTGACAGTTCTTCCCCGCTCGGTTGTTCCATCTTTGCAAAAGCGATCGACACAATTCAGGACATTGACTTTACTGCCCGCGGCCTTCGGCACGAAATTAAGACAGCGGACCGGAAAGTATTCATTTCGGATAAGATTCTGCGCCGTGACGATAAAGGGAAAGTGATGCGAAACCCTATTCCAGACCTGATTCAAGGGCTTGAATACAATGTCGATGAAAAGAATACTTACCATGAATTTAATCCTGAAATCCGCATCGAACAGTACCGCCAAAGTATGCAGACATTTCTTAACATTGCTGGCAATCAATGTGGCTTTTCCAACGGATATTTCAGCTTTGATGAGCAAACCGGTATGGTCACAGCCACGCAGGTAGAAGCTGACCAGCAGCGCACTGTTTCCACTGCAACGGATATCCAAAAGGCCCTGAAAACCGCACTAAGCGGACTTACCTATGGACTGGATGCATATGCCACACTGTACAATCTGGCGCCGGCCGGAACGTACGAAGAAAATTACTCCATGCGGGATCTGTCCGTCAATGTCACAGAGGACCGCGCCAGAGCATGGCAGATGGTCCTACAGGGCAAAGTGCCGTTTTACTGGTACGCAATGAACTACGAGAGCATGAGCAAGGACGAGGCCCGCAAACTGTATCAGGAAGCACAGAACGAAAGCACTGCAAGAGGGTTGAATTTAGATGACGGAAAGGGTGAGGAATAATGCTCACCCCCGATTACTTATTCAACTGTACTGACCGTATCGTAGAAATTTACGAGCAGCTCCAAACGTTCGCCGTAACCGACATAGCGCGGCGCATTGCGAAGATGGGGACGATAACCGACACTGCACGATTCCAAATCTGGCAGGCACAGCAGGCCGGGTTACATTACGAGGAAATTCTTAAGCGAGTTTCGAAACTAACTGGCATGTCACAAACGGAAGTAAAACGGCTGTTTGAAGAAGCCGGAACGCAGTCTTTAAAATTCGACGATTCAATTTATCGTCGTGCCGGTCTATCCCCTATTCCTATCAGTCAATCGCCGCAAATGCTATCTGTACTCGAAGCGCTCTACCAGCAGACAAACGGGGAGCTTCGAAACTTCACCCGGTCAATTGCTTTGGATTCACAGCGGACGTTCTTCTCTGCATCAGACAAGGCGTACATGGAAGTTTCAAGTGGCATGAGTGATTATATATCCGCTATTTCTCGCTCTGTCAGAGAAACAGCAGCCAACGGTATACAGGTCATTGATTATGCCAGCGGTTCCCGTATCAGCGTTGAGGCTGGCGTACGCCGCGCTGTTCTGACCGGCGTAAACCAAGGTGCCGCGAAGCTGACTGAAGCACTCGCGGATGAAATGGGCTGTGATCTGGTCGAAGTAACCAGCCACGCGAACGCCCGTCCGGAACATGCGGTATGGCAAGGCAAAATATATAGTCGCAGCGGAACGAGCCGGAAATATCCAGATTTCATAAGCAATACCGGATACGGCACGGGGCCGGGGCTATGCGGGTGGAACTGCCGGCATTCCTTTTACCCATTTCTTGAGGGTGTTTCTGAGCCAAGTATGACACAGTATGACCCGGAAAAAGTCAAAAAAGCTTATGACCTATCGCAGAAGCAGCGCGGCATGGAGCGGCGGATCAGGAACACAAAGCGCGAACTGAACGCTACCGACGCGGCCAGCAAGACGGCGTCCGGCGACGTGGCCGCCAAACTGAAAGAAGCTTATCAGAATCAGGCTGTCAAGCTGAAACGGCAACGCATCGAATATGAAGCGTTCTGCCGCGATAATAACCTCAAGACACAGGCCGAACGGACGCAGATACCGGGATTCAGCCGAAGCGAAGCGAGTCGGGCAACGGCGGCGGCAAGAAAAAAAGCAGAGGGTTAATCCTCTGCTTTTTGACCTTTGTCAAAAACATTGATGTCCGAAAACTGTGCAATTTGATAATTTACAATAGGCTTATCTTTACTTTTTGATATAGTAAATACGCCTAAAGTAGTAAATTGAAATACATTAGTTGTATAGACTTTTACTTTAATATATGTATCATTATTTTTCCAATAATCCTCAGATTCTTTATCAATAGCAACCGCAATACACAAGGCTTTGGTTCCTTTTGATTCGATGTAAATCGGTATCAAAGTACTATTTTTTAAACAATATGCTCTTTTAGGCATCTCAAAATTAATTTTTAAACTTGTAATAGTGTATTCACTTGAATTATTAGCCATAAAATCAAAAATAAAATACGACTGTGACGATGGATCGGTAATACTTTTATCTTTTAACTCAATTTTGTCTATTCTTTTATAAAATTGTTCATAACGGTCATTTTTGCAAATACTGAAAGATGGGGAGGAAACATTCATAAAACTGAGAAATTGTGCAATTGATAATTTTTGGTATTTTTCATTACTTTCTTGAAGTTTTTTATTTGATAATTGTAATCTATTATTTTGCCATATACTGACTGTACCTAATATAATCGCTCCATAATACGTTAAAATACTTCCGAATATATTAACCCATTGATCTGATCTTATTGCCGTAAACCAAATAATTCTATCTGATGCGAAAGATACAACTAGAAAAGCAAAGACAAAAGGAAGTATACATAAAAACCAAGCTATTAAAACCATTGGATTATTTAACATTCTTTTAGGAATAATTAAAAGCAATATAGTAACCCCACATAGAATCAATGATAATAAATAAGCTCTAATGTCATGGTTCAATATAGCTGGGATAGCAACGAAATAAGATAATATTAGAAACAAAAATCCAAAAAATTTAGGTGAAAGAAAAAAATTTTTAATCTTAGCAAACATATTATTTCACCCCATTTAATCATAATAACAGTATTTTTCGACAATCTCAATATCCAAGCCGCCGAATCTGGTGGCTTCTTTTTATTTAATGTTGCGGACAAACGCCTGTATTTCCGCGTTACACTGTAATTACAAAGAACCGCCGCAGCCGGTATATACTGCCAATCTAACCGGCACTAACCGGTATAAAAAAGTATGGAGGGTACTATGAGCATCAAAGAATTATTGTCCGGCTGCGGAATCGAACTGACCGCAGAGCAGGAAAGCAAACTTACCACAGAATTCCCGAAGCAGTTCAAACCTGCCGAAGTGTACAATGCCGACGTGCAGAAGCATAAGACGGCCGCCGAGACGTATAAGGCTCAGCTTGACGAGGCGAATAAGCAAATTGAGCAGTTCAAAGAGCTGAATGTGGAGCAGATTCAGCAGGCTGCAAATGACTGGAAAACCAAGTATGAAACTGCCGAAGCGGATTACCAGAAAAAGCTTGCCGAGCGTGATTATGAAGATGCCGCGCGCGCTGCTCTGTCCGATGTGAAATTCACGTCCAAAGCCGCCGAACGGGCTTTTATGGCGGCACTGAAAGAAAACCCGCTGCAGCTCAAAGACGGAAAACTGGTCGGATTCGACGATGTTCTGGATCAGGCAAAGGCTGACGACCCAACCGCCTTTGCCAGTGATAAGCCAGCACCTAAATTCACTGACCCCATTACCGGTGCACCTCTGCCCGAAGTCACTAAAGAAGCTTTTGCAAAAATGTCCTACATGGAGAAATTGAAAATCAAAACAGAGCAGCCCGAAATCTACAAAGGGCTGGTACAAAAATAGGAGGTAACAACATATGCCTGGTACTTTTCTTGGCTTCCCGTTTGACGAGGAGCTCTTTAATCAAACTTGGAGCGATGCTCCTGACCCGGTAAAAACCGCTATGTTGAACAGCGGTGCACTGGTGGAAGACTCCCAGATTGCATCGATGATTCAAAACGACGGTAATTTCTACACGATCCCGTTCTATAACGTGCTCAGCGGCGACCCTGACAACTACGACGGACAGACCGACATCAATACCGCCGAAACTTCCGGCGATTCGCAGTCCGGCGTTGTGTTTGGCCGCGCGAAAGGCTTCACCGCCCGTAATTTTGTGGCCGAACTGACCGGTTCTGACCCGATGGGTAGCATTACCCGCAATATCGCCACCTACTGGCAGAAGCAGGATCAAATCCGTCTGCTGCAGATTCTGGCCGGTGTGTTTGCTGTAACTGGTGCATCCGGTAACCCGAAGAAATGGCATGATAACCATGTTGTGGATCTCGGTTCTGCAACCGCTACACCGTATAAGATCGGTGTTACCGACCTGAACGACCTCGCAACTGAGGCTATGGGCGATAATAAATCGCTGTTTTCGCTGGCAATCATGCACTCCAACGTCGCAAAGACACTCGAAAACCTTCAGGTGCTTGAATACTGGAAGCAGACCGACGCAAACGGCGTTCAGAAAAGTCTTGCGATTGGCTCTGTGAATGGTTACACGGTAATTATCGACGACGGCGTTCCGGCGGCTCCTGTTGGCGGCAGCGGCGAAAATAAGGACCTTGTGAAGTACACCACTTATCTGCTGGGCGGCGGCGTAATTCGTACTGCTCCCGGTCGCGTGGATGTACCTTCCGAGGTGTTCCGTGATCCTAAGACCAACGGCGGTCAGGACACGCTTTACACCCGCACCCGCAAGACATATCACCCGAACGGATTCAGCTTTACGCCTCCCTCTTCCGGATTCTCTGGTTCCCCAACCGACGCGCAGCTCGCGGCCGCGGCAAACTGGGCGATCAAGTTTGATCCAAAGGCTATCCCGATGGCACAGATCATCACCAACGGTTAAAAGGAGGACTCTTATGAATCAATATATTGGCATGAAAATTGTTCAAGCAGAGCCAGCTTATAAACGGACGGACGGAAGTATTGAAATTGCCGACGGAATCACCGCGCCCAACGGCGGACGAGAGGGATACCGTGTAATCTATCCTGACGGATATGAATCATGGTCTCCAAAAGATATATTTGAAAAAGCATACCGCACAAACAACAACCTTACTTTGGGGCTTGCACTCGAAGCAGTTAAAAAAGGCTGCAAAATTGCGCGTGTCGGCTGGAATGGAAAAGATCAGTACGTTACTTTGATTCCAGCAGGAAACGCTATGTTTCAAGGTCACGATATGCAGGATTGCTTTGGTCTTAAAAATTCGCAGGGCAATATGCAACCCGGCTGGGTTCCTTCGATTGGGGACTGCTTGGCGGAGGACTGGTATATCAAAATTTAAGGAGGCAGTCATTATGACGGCGTATGTCGATTATGCATACTACACAGGTACGTATCACGGCAGCGCCGTCAGCGAAGCTGATTTCCCCGGCCTGGCCTTAAAGGCATCCCGGGTTATTCGTGGCGTTACTCACGACCGCGCAAAGGATGACAATACCGACGTAAAGGATGCAACCTGCGCGGCGGCCGAGGTAATTCAGCAAATCGAGCGGGAACACTCAGGGCAGACGGTTACAGCAGAATCAGTTGATTCGTGGTCTAAAAGTTATTTCCGATCTGAGAGTATGAACCGATCTGACAATGCGCGGATTCTGGAAGCAATTGAACCGTATTTTTACGGAACTGGATTGCTTTATGCGGGGGTGTGGTGAGCATGAATGATTTAATTGTGTGGTATATCCACTACAAAATAATTACGGGATCGATTTCTCTTTTAATAGGGATTGCGGCTTTTATAGCTTATCTCTATTTCAAAAGGGGGCGCTTGTAATGTTTCCCCACACGATCACGCTATATAACAAATACGAATCAGATGATTACACTTCCGGGTACCAGCGCACCGTTTTAACCGGCGTACTGTTCGTTTCTTCCAAAGGAACTAACGTGGACACAACCGGGATGAAAGACGCGGACGCCGTAAGGATCACAATTCCATTTGACAGCCATACCGGTTATCTCTCCCCCATTGACTGGGACAAAAATCGCGCCGGTCACTGGACATTACGAGAGGGCAATATTGTGGTCAAGAGTGCTGTCACGGATGAAGACATCAACCCGGAAGCACTGAAAGCAAAATACAGCGACGTGTACCAGATCACCACAGTGGATACTTTCGACTTTGGTGGCCTGCAACACTGGAAAGTTGGTGCGAACTGATGGCGGACAATCCTCTTCTTACCACTCCGCGCGGGTCCATTGTACAGACAAAAGCCGGGACTGTTAAAATTGAATGGAATCCACAAATAATGCGTTTTAATGGGCAATACTCGGCAGCGCAGAAATGGCTTGACAACGAGGTCATAAAAGACTGCGATCCGTTTGTGCCGTTCCGTACCGGGGAGTTGGATTTATCTGCAAAGCTAGGTACGGATATTGGCAGCGGAGAAGTCGGCTATATCGCCCCATACGCTCGTAAAATGTACTACGGGTTGGGTTTCGATTTTGACCGCAGCAGTCATCCGCAGGCTCAAGCACAGTGGTTTGAAGCGGCCAAAGCAGTGCATAAACAGACTTGGATTAACGGTGCGAAAAAACTCGCAGGAGGTGGATAATGGCAGAGCCTACACCGCTCAGCGTAGCGGAACAGACGCAAATATCCAGAGCGTTGATTATCTGGCTTAATTCATTTCCTGAGCTTCCTGCGGGCGTTAAAAAGCTATCCTTCCAGTCATTGCCGAAAACCGGCCCTGCAATGAGCATGGGAGGTTTGGCCGGAGCGGTAAAGACAGCTGAGTATATCGATGGAAACTACGAAGCGCAGTACCCGTTTGCAATTGTTTACCGTGTGATTCCGAAGGACGACGACGCCCGGCTGAATGCTCAATCTATCCTGAATGATTTCGGCGAATGGATGGAGCAGCAATCCGATTATCCGGAGATCGGCACTGGACGGACCGTAATAGAAATATCCCGGACAAGTACGCCGGGGCTTGCATACCGCGACGACGCGGGAAACGAAGATTACCAGGGCTTGTATGTCCTGAAATACGAACAGGAGGGATAATATGGCAGTTACTTATGTTGCAGGAAAAGCAAAAAGAAAAGATTTTGCTGTGTTCTTCAAAACACCTGGTGAAACCCCGGCCTACGAGCTGATTGGCAAAGGTATTGAAGATGCCAGCATCAACCCGAACGCAACCGTGGATACCGTAAACGATATTACCGGCGCGGCGGAAACCACACTGAGTGGCTACGAAAAGTCAATGGACCTCGACCCGATTTATATACACGGCGGCGAGAAGTTCCCGGAATTCCTCGACAATCTGGAAGAAACCAATGCGATCCTTGACGATGCAGTGGGAACATTTTTGTTTGTCAAGATGTACAAGACCAGCGGTGAAGATGCTTATGTCGCTTGGGAACAGACCGCAGTTGTGGAGCTGACCGGATTCGGCGGCGATACGAAGGGTGTAAATGCTCCCTGCACGCTCCATTTTACCGGGGAACGGACCATGGGCACCTTCAATCCGACCACAAAGACCTTCACGGCAGCTTGATTCAGGAGGGACGGAACTTATGCCTAATAGTATCAGAATTAACACCGGCGCGGTCAAAATCGAAGTGAACGACGACGGAGATTACATTACGCTGCCGTTCGGAGATCAGACCTTTCCAACACGGTTCTTTTCCATGATGGAAGACTTCGAAGCGCGACAGGAAGACTATAAAAAACGTGCCGAAGAAATCGACAGCAGCGCCGATTCAGACACGGCCAAAGCAAAGGCCGGTACGCAGCTCAATCTTGAAATCCACCAGTATTTCAGGTCTGAGGTCGACCGCATTTTTGGGCCGGACACATGCCGAAAAGTATTTGGCGATATTGTTCCCGGTATCGAGCTGTACGCTGAATTTTTTGACCTGCTGAAGCCGTATTTCGAAAAATACGGAAAAGAGCGTGCGGCGAAGATGAAGAAGTATTCGGCGGGGCGGCGCGGGAATGTTTAACATCCTGCTTGACCGGCTGCCAGAGGAATACGAAGGGTATCTTATCCGCACCGATTACCGCATCGGGATTCAGATATCTCAGGCGCTGGCCGACGAAGAGTTAAACCCATACGAGCGGCTTGAAATCGCGTTTAATCTGCTTTTCGGCAACGGACCTCCGGATTATAAAACGGCATATGAGGCTTTACAGTGGTTCATGCGCTGCGGAGCTGACTCGACAGAGCGGAGCGAAGACCAGGAAGAGTCAGACGGAATCGCATATTATTCATTTGAATATGATGCGTCCCGCCTATATTCCGGGTTCCGACGTATGTACGGGATTGACATTGACCGAGAGCATATGCACTGGTTCCGGTTTGTCGCTATGATGGCGGATTTAGGCGAATGCGCATTTACTCAGGTCGTCGGGTACCGTTCGGCAGATACTTCCGGGATGGACAAAAAAACCAGGGCGGCGTACAACAAAATGAAACGCCGCTTTGCACTTCCGCAGCCGGAAAGCGAAGACGAAAAAGAATTTATGGAAAAGCTCGCGCTTTGATTGGCGCGAGCTTTTTATTATACCTTCCATTGGTGGCCGCAGTTAAGGCAAGTGACAATGACTTTCTTCGCCCCTATATTCCCTGCGACAAGTCCGATTCCACCTGTAAGAGCGGCCCCCATAACGGCCTTTCCAATGCCAAAGCCTTTCTTATTGGCACTTAACGAAGTGGATCCACACTTAGGGCAACAGGCAATACCGTTAGCCTTGTTTTCCTTGATACGCTCTTTCTTTGATAATGGTTTGGGCTGCGCTAACTTAGCCGTATTATACTCCCTGCCCTCTTCTGCTGCACGCTGCCAAAAACTCTTTTTATACACAACATGTGGGGCGCTTTCTCTGATTTCATTAATTTTCTGATTGTCGTTTGAATCAATAATAGGGCATTCTTTGGTGTTTGCATTACAAGAAGGGCATTTCTCGGCTTGACATAACAGCTTTTCGCCGCAATTCAGACAAATTTTTATTGGATGACCTTGCTCGCCCATAATAAAACCGCCTCCCGACTCTTTTTACCATATAATACCACTTTTATTCTGAATTTCAAATATCCAAATAAATGATCTTGCGGACAACCGCCTGTATATATGCGGTAAAGTTAAGCTAAAGGCGGTGGTTAGATATCAAAAAAGTAAAGTGCCCTTATTGTGGATATGAAATGCCGATCACCTACGATCAAAATTCAGTATGCCACGGTGTGATAGTTCGATGCAAAGGCCGCAACTGTAAGCGGCTGTTTGAGATCAGAATTGGAAGTGAAAAAGATGGACCCGTCGGAGAATCCGAATAATGACTTTGATTATTGCAGGATGAAATTGGATTTAGCGTATCAGCAGTTATTTGGTCTTATTAGCCAGCCGTTCATTCCGATTTTAGATTGGTTGGAAACAAAACTTGAATCAATACAAATAATCAAGTAGAGCCCTTATGTGCCGATGATTATCGCCTTTTAAGGAGGGATATCATTGGCAAACGGTGGCTACGACGGCTCGATCAGAATAAATACTAAACTGGATTCATCCGGCATGACCAAAGGATTGAAATCTGTTACCTCGGGACTGGACACAATTAAATCGTCTCTTACCGGTCTGGCCGCTGCGGTTGGTATTGCTTTTGGGATTGGTGCGCTTGTCAATTTTGGAAAAGCGTCAGTTAAAGCGGCCACCGATTTAACCAACGCTATGATCGGGCTGAAAAGCATCGTAGATGGTCAAGGACGTAGTTTTGCAGCCGCGAACAAATTTCTGCAGAGCTATATTTCCGATGGTCTTATTCCTGCTACGGATGCGGTAACCGCATATAAGAATCTCGCAATGCGTGGGTATACTGACCCTCAGATTCAATCTACATTAACTGCTCTAAAAGACAGTGCGGCATTCGGGCGGCAGGCAAGCCTTACCCTTGGTCAAGCGGTATCCTCCGCGTCCGAGGGTCTCAAAAACGAAAATAGCATTCTGGTTGACAACGCTGGTGTTACGAAAAATGTTTCCGTTATGTGGGCCGATTATGCCGCCAGTATCGGTGTGGGCGTACAGAGCCTGACAAAACAGCAAAAAATTCAGGCCGAAGTGACCGGGATCATGCAGGAAACACGATTTCAGACTGGTGATGCTGCGAAGATTGCGAACACCTATTCTGGTGAAGTTTTAAAGCTCACCTATAATTTCAACAATCTTAAAATCGCTCTCGGAAATGCCTTAATCCCGATTGCACAGGCGGTATTGCCGAGCTTGAACGCGATCATCAATACACTCACGCGAGTGTTCAACTTGTTCGCGCAGGTCACAACGGCGATATTTGGGAAACAGGCTTCACAAATTCAGAATACGGCGAATGCAACTGCATCCGCCGCGAAATCGCAGGACAGCCTTGCAAGCTCCACCAAAAATGCAACCGACGCAGCCAAAAAACAGGCTAAGGCCACAGATGACGCGGTAGCGGCGTTTGATGATCTTAATGTACTACAAAAAGATACGGCTTCCAACGCTACGGACTCAACAGATGTGGCAAGCGGGGTTGGCACAGGAGCGGGAGATATCGCAACCGGTGGAGAACTTGGGGCGGGTGTGACCGTCAGTCCTGAGGTGCAGGCGGCAGCTGATACTATTATGGGTATCCTCGATAATATCACTGCCGCATTTCAGCCTACGAAAGCTGCTTTAGCAGGGCTGTGGACAGAGTTTGAGAGACTTGACGGGTTTGTGTGGCAGGGCTTACTTGATTTCTACAACCTATTTTTAGTACCTGTCGGGAAGTGGACTTTAGGGACCGGGTTACCTGGATTCATCAGTGCTATGCGTGATGGAATGTCTAAAATCGACTGGGGCAAGATCAATACTTCTTTATATGGGTTGTGGTCTTCCCTCGCGCCGTTCGCCATTAATGTAGGCGAAGGACTGCTGTGGTTCTGGCAAAACGTCCTCGTACCTCTCGGAACTTGGACGATGAATAATGTCGTCCCCCTATTTCTGGATATTCTGGCCGCGGCGATTCGTACAATCAACGAGGTAATAATTGCTCTGCAGCCCCTTGCTCTTTGGCTATTTGATAAATTCTTAAAGCCTCTTGCTGAATGGACAGGGGGGATCATTACCACGGTGTTAACTGACATTAAGAATGCGCTCAGTAATATCTCTGATTGGATTAGTAAAAATCAAGGACTTGTTCAAGGGATGACAGTGACGGTTGGTCTGTTCTTCGCGGCCTGGAAACTCACGGAAGTATTAGCTTTTGTTCAAATGTCTGGCGGAGTAATCGCTGCTCTGACAGGCATTACTGGGGCCGTAGTTGCCGGGACCGTTGCCAAATTAACAGACAAGGCTGAAACAATTGCGCTGACCGCCATGTATGCAAAAGATTTCGTTGTCAGTGTAGCGCAGAGTACCGCGGCCTTGCTTACCAACGCAGCCCAGTGGGCCGTTACAACTGCCGCCAAAATAGCCGATGCCGTTGCACAATGGGCAGCTACGGCTGCAGTTACCGCATGGAACGCAATCTGCGTTATTGCCACTACCGTAACCACTGCTTTTGGTGCGGCCGTCGCTTTCCTTACCTCCCCTATCGGTCTTGTGATCCTCGCCATTGCCGCAATCATCGCAATTGTAGTGCTGCTGATTACACACTGGAATCAAGTTAAAGAAGCTGGCGCCGCAGCATGGGCATGGATTCAAAACGCATGGAATTCAGCTGCAAAATGGTTTCAGGATAATGTGCTTACTCCCCTTGAAGACGGGTTTAAATCTTCAATTAATTTCATGATCGGGCTGGTCGAGGGATTTATAAACGGCTTTATTGATGGGATTAATGCCATTATTGGCTTGTTGAACCGAATTCATATCGACATTCCGGATTGGGATATTTTTGGAGATATGCGGGGACAGTCCTTTGGATTCAGCATCCCCAAAATGGGCCGACTTTCTATTCCTCGTCTTGCTGATGGCGCCGTGCTCCCACCGAACAATCAATATCTCGCGATGGTAGGAGATCAGAAGCACGGCACGAATATCGAGGCCCCGCTTGAAACAATCAAGCAGGCTGTTGCGGAAGTCGTGGCAGACCAGAATATCAATGTTAATTTTGGCGGCACTATGGGCGCCCTGGTCCGCGTTCTCAATCCTGAAATAACAAGGGAACAAAACCGTGTGGGCATCTCTATGGTAACAGGAGGCGGACGCTGATGATAAGCAAATACGTTATCCTTGACGGCATTACGTTCTACGTTCCTGTTATCAGCGTGAAGCGCACAGGTGATTTTTTCGACAAGTACGCAAAGCGTACCGAGGATGGTGATCTGCAGCGTAAGCTGATCGGTGTGTATTTTAACTACACCCTTAAATTCGGGATCACCACGGACCACAACGAGTACGCACGATTATGGGAAAAACTCTCCGAACCGGTTGAATTTCACACGGTAATCGTCCCGGATGAAACCGGGAATTATCAGTTCATCTCGTATTTTTCCAGCCTTGGTGACGAGTTGCTCCGGATTTACAACGAACGCAGCTATTGGCAAAACCTTACCGTAAAATTCACCGCGAAGTCACCGGCGCGGAAACCATAAAAGGAAGTGATCGGAATGGAATATACCGCTATTACATTGAAGCTGCTCGACGTGACAGCAAAGGCTGAAAGCGAACTGTCCACGGATGATAAGCAGGATTTTGTTGATTTGATACAGCTGAAAAATGACGATATGTCCATTCCGAAATACGCCACATTGGAAGATAACTTTTTCCTGCTTGATGGATCGTTCCTCCCCTTCCCGGACGCTCCGGGATTCCAGAGCATGGGGTATTGGAGCAATTCGCAGTCTGATGAAAACGGGAACTTTACGGAAAACCCAAAAATCACAATCAACTTTACCGAGCAGCACACCGCGGCCGGTTTGACTTTGACGTTCCTGCACGATTACCCTGATGAAATAAAAATCCGATGGTTTACACTGGCTGGCGAAACGATTTTATCTCAGGCATTCCACCCGGACGCGCTCTATTACTTCTGTGACAGCAGTGTGGAGGACTTCGGTAAAATCGAACTTGATTTCATACACACGCTGCACCCATACCGCTACATCAAGCTGGCAGATATCAAATACGGTGTGATTAAAGATTTTATCGATGAGGACGTAATTGATTGTACGATTACCGAGGAAGTCGACCCGGTGTCAAACACAATATCGATCAACGCAGCTGATTTTACGCTCCACAGCCGCACAGGGGCGTTTGATTTAATAAACCCGCAAGGTATGTTCAAATTATTTCAGCAGTCTCAGGAGCTTAATATACGCCGCGTAGATGACGCAGGAATAACACAGTTTGGAACGTTCTTCCTCGATACATGGGATAGCGCTGATTCAAATAGCGGACAATTCACGTCGTATGATTCGGTCGGAAAGCTCGATAAAACACAGTTTAGGTCTGGCCGGATTTACGACAACGAACCGGCAGGCAACATCATTGACGAAATCATGGCCTCCGCTGGATTCACAAAATATGAGATCGCGGAGGAGCTGAAATCCATCCCTCTCTCCGGATGGATTAAAATCTGCACACACCGCGAAGCACTGCAGCAGGTCGCGTTTGCACTTGGCGCCATTGTGGACGACATCCGCAGCGATACAATCCGGATTTATAAGGGCACTCAGTCATTCGGCAGAATCATTCCGCGCAGCCGCAAATTTGACGGCGGGTCAACTAAGCTGCTCTCTTATGTTTCAGACGTAAAAATGACCGCTCATAATTATGTTCTGAGTGCGGAATCAAGTCAGATCATCAACGGAACGTATCCGGCCGGCCAGTACGAAATTGATTTCGATGCGGCATACGCGGAGTTGTCCGCGACCGGCGCGACGATCACGGAGCAGCACACGAATTACGCGATTATTTCTGTCCCGGCTGACGGAGATGTAACGCTCACTGGCAAAAAATATACTGATCAGACGTACGTCTATAACTACGGTGTGGATAAGCTGCCGGCGGGCGCAATTCGGAATCCAATTAAGATCGAACAAGCCACATTGATTTCCAGTGGCAATGTGGCTGATATCGCGAAGTCGCTGTTTGATTACTACCAGCTACGTTTTCAGACCGAGGTTGAAATCATTCTTGATCAAGAGAAGTCTGGCGAAAAGGTTGCCCTGCAGCGCCCCACCGGCACCGGGTATACGATGGACTCTATTGAAAAGATGGTAATCGACTTGACCGGTGGATTTACGGCACGGATCACCACTCTCAGTAACGGAAAGGATATCGTACTTGCCTATTATGCCGGTGAGCTCTATGCCGGGCAGGATATGGGGGTGTTGTGATGTGGATACAACCGGTTTATGACCGGACGCAGAGCGATATCGACGATCAGGACCCAAAAGGGCATTACAACGCCGACGACTTGAACCGCATTGAGCAGGATTGCGAATACCTAGCTGGGATTTTTGGCGCGACCATCCGTACCCGAGAATGGACCCGCACGGATTTCCCCACAGCTTCCGAGATGGAGAGAATCAGAAGCAATATTGAAACGCTTCGCACTGCCTACATAGTGTATCAGACAACGCCCAGCACGCCGCCTGTGCCGCTGAACGAATACCGAAAGGCAAATGGCATAGAGCGGATTCTGAACGATTTAAAGATGATATACGACGCAAATAAAAGCAATGTGATTTATGCCGGGGAAGCTTATTCCGGCCAGCTGATTGGAGTGATTTAAGATGGCATTCAGCATAAAAACATGGATTGACCGGCTTTCTGAATTCCCAAACCGCCGCCGTTTGGATAGTACGGGGATCTCGGATACATACGATGTGACCCGCGCGGAAGGTGCCATAACCGCCGAAGGAAATAAATTCGATGCGGCGGAAATGAATGATCTGGAACAGAGAATCAATGACGGATTCGCCGATACCGCCCAGTCCGCCACCATTGGTGGCGCGGCGGTGCCTAAGAGCGGGACGACGCTGCAGCTTCCGGCGTATCCGGCCATCCCCAGCAGCCTTCCCGCCAACGGAGGTACGGCGGATTACGCCCATTACAGCAGCCACGCGGTCGGCTCCGGCGGCGCGGCCCTGCGCAACAACACCGCTACGGTCGGAGGCAGCCCATCGGGCGGCTCAGACGGTGACGGGTGGGACATATGCACGTAAGGAGGCCGGACGATGGGCGCACGATATGACAACATAGGCGGAGTGCAGCACAAGGTCAGCAAGCGGTACGATAACATTGCCGGGGTATGGCGGCCCGCAAACAAGCGGTACGATAACATTGCCGGGGTATGGCGGCAGTCGTTTTCCGGAGCAGTGGAGTGGACATACCAAGCATCCGTATCGGGAAAAACATTCTATGTATACACTTATGGGGCTAATGAAGGGGAAAGTGCTTATATCGGTATAGACGCTGATGGTTCAACCGGGTCCGCCTATGCTACATGCGATGTACTTTACACGCTTAAAGAGTCATTCAGCCTTCCGGCGGGGTCAACTATCTCTATTAACATAACCGCAAGTCTTATGGAGAATGTGTGTAACTATTCTCTATACATTAACGGGATCCGGGTGTGGACTACAGGAATAGCAGGCATTTCTAACATTGCTGGCATTCAGACCTATACTGTGCCCTCAGCAGTTACAGTGTCCACTATAACAGCAAGCGTTTACGGGCAAGCCGCCTCAGGGGCATGGAATCTTTGGAATGCTGCAGTAACAATCAATCCGCTGGGTGGAGATTCGTTCTTGCTCAATAGCACAGGAAAATCTAATTAATCAGGAGGTAAAATATGTCAACAATCAAATTTACGAGCGGCGCGGAGCTGCCAATCATCACGGCAATAGCCGTCAATACCTATGTGCAGGGAGCGCAGCGGAAAGCCATAGAAATCCAGATGGCTAAAGACGCGGCTACGTTCGACGCGCTGGATGCTCTGACCGCTAACAGTGCAAACACTGCCAAGCTGACGCTGATCGACGGCGACAAGCAATATGTCCATGACAATTACAGTATCCGCGAGGAGCTGGCCGTCAAGGCTGTGGAGATTACGCCCGCCACCGACACGGCCCCGGCGGTTACGGAGGACAGGCTGTGCGTCACGCTGGCGCAGCTCACCTATCTGGAGGTCACACAGGCGGCGCAGCAGGCTATGATCGACCTGCTGACATTAAGAGCATTGGAGGGATAATCATGAGTATAGCAGCGCAGAATCTCAATCGGCTCTACAACGGCGGTGCGGGGCCGCTCACCATAGACGGACTGCAAAAGGCGGTTGTCCTGAAATGGATATCCGCCGACGAATACCAGCAGATTACCGGGGAGGCGTATAGCGCATGACAGCGATCAGAGGAATAGATATTTCCAGATATCAGGGCAACCCTGATTTCAAGCGAGTTAAGGCGGCGGGAATCAGATTTGTGATGCTTAAGGCAACCGAGGGCGTCAACTACATAGACCCGTGTTTCAAGGCCAATGCCGCGGCTACGATTTCCGCAGGGTTACCGATTGGCGTATACCATTTCCTTCGTGCGAGGAGTGTAGCCGATCAGGTACGGGATTGCTTGGCCGCGATCAAGCCATATAAGATAACTTGGCCGGTCGCCGTGGATGTGGAGGATGCCCCAGGAACCACGGAATTGTCCAAACTCGGACGCGACAAGCTGACCGACATGGTGCTTGACTTCTGCGGGAGGATTAAGGCCGCAGGATACCAGCCGATAATCTACAGCAATTACAATTGGCTGTACGTCGCGAAATATATTGATGTCGCCCGTATCAAAGCTGCAGGGATCCCGATCTGGATGGCGTGGTACAGCAAGGCGACGCCGGACAATACCGACCGGTCCACGCTGTGCGACATGTGGCAGTATGCGAGTGACGGCAAGGCGGACGGCATCACCAGCAGCGGCTTGGACATGAATGTATCTTATCGGGACTTTGCCCCTGCAGCATTTAAGTGTGACACCACCAGCGATATGCAAATGAAACACGGTGCCTTCTATCAGATGAAAGTAACTGTGTCAGACGGTAGTGCGCCGCAGGTTTATACCGGCACCCCGGATGTTATTTCAATCTTGCCGCGGAATGTGGTCGGCAACGACTATTACATTTACCTTTGCGCGGTCGGCCCCGCTGGCAGCGGGACAGGCATCTATGTCAACGGGCAAAAGCAGTTCGCAATCAATGTCAAATAAAAACAAAAACGGAGGGTAAAAATCTATGGACAAATTCAAAGCAACCTTTATAGCGGTATTCACTGCGCTTTCGGCCTGGCTGGGCGTGCTGGCGTGGCCGATGCTTGCGCTGGTATCGCTCAATGTGATTGACTACGGTACCGGCCTTGCCGCGGCGAAGTATCGGGACCAGAAGATCAGCAGCTATAAAGGCTTCCAGGGAATTGTCAAAAAAGTCTGCATGTGGCTGCTGGTCGGTATTGGCGCTATTATTGATATGCTGATTACATATGGAGCGGAGCAAGCGGGGATCGTGCTGCACATCGGCTATGCAGTCGCGTCCCTTGTGGCGGTGTGGTTGATCTGCAACGAGATCATCAGTATCCTTGAGAACATGGCCGACATTGGAGTCGGGTACCCGAAATTTTTGAAGCGCATTGTAGATAAGGTACGCGATCAGGTCGAGAGCAAGGCGGCGCAGGCATTGCCTGAGGACGAGAAAACGGAATAGGCATTAAAAACCCTCTGCTGACTTGAATTAGCCGGCAGAGGGCTTTTTAGTTCGAGATGAGATTGATTACCCCACAAATTTTTCTTAGTTCATCGAACTATATAATAGAACACATAAAAATACAATTTGAAACGAAGGCGATAAATAAGTGAAATCTACTGGGGCGATCCGTTATGCTGATACGTTTGGGCGCGTTGCATTGCCAAAAAAGTTAAGAATAAAACTCAAAATAAAAGAGCAGGATCCCCTTGAAATCTATGTTGAGAATGGAAGAGTTGTCTTGAAGAAATACAAGCCTGCATGTGTCTTTTGTAACAGCATGCATAAACTCACGACATTCAAAGGCTACAGTATTTGTCGTGAATGCAGGGAGAAAATCAATGCAGTTCAAAATAATCCAGGATAAAATAATCCCCCGCTGGCCTATGGCTGACGGAGGATTTTTTATTATATACCGGAGGCTAAAACGAAATCCATCAGCTTTGTATGATTTCATTTTGTTCTCCTGCTCTTTATTTGAACGAAAATCACGCTAAGGCAGATCGCAATATATACCAGCCAGAAAACCAGGAATGCGGCCAGCGGGTTTACTAATAACGGGTAAGGTGCCGACAAACCTGAAAACAGCACATTATAAACAAAGGAAAGCGGTATGAAGCACAAAAGCCAGATATTGATTATCCAGAAATTTTGTTTCGCCTTTTCCTTCGTGTGCTGTGCGGAACCGAGCAAACCAATCCCAAAGACCATACTGCCGAGCGCCATAAAAATTAGCCCGATCACAAGCGCCATTGGAACCTGTTCTTGATACCACACCGCACTTGCAATAATCAAGCCGATAAAGTTCAGTACGGTGGCGACGATCACAAAAACGTTTGCGTTTACCGTTTTTTCATTTGTTTGTTTTTGGTTTTCTATTCCCTTGAGGATGTAGTCTGTTGTAACATCAAAGTATTCGCTCATAAGGATAATTTTATCGATATCCGGAATGCTTTGTTCACTTTCCCATTTGGATACGGCCTGACGGGAAACCCCGACTTTATCCGCAAGTTCTTCTTGAGATATCCCTTTTACCTTTCGCAAATTCTGTATTCTGTCCGCTATATTCATAACCGACACACCTTTCTTTTTTTGGTAGTGTCATGATAACAAAAAAGGTAGTTGCGATGCCACCATCCGCGCTTGGTTTTTTGTCAACTGACAGTTGCGGCCATGAAAAATATAAACGGACCGAAGTTCAGGTGACATTTATTATTAGTATAACACATATTTTACAAAGATGGCATTAATGGGCTGAAATATGATTGATCTTCCTCGTCAAAATTCGGTAATGGGCCTACGCGGGTCTATTGTAATTTAAAAGCCTCGCGGGGGAAGCCCTTTTAGCTGCTTTGTAGCGGCTGGGAGGGATTTTATTTCCTTACGCTTTGTCGAATTGTGTAGTATAATATCTATAAAGAATATTGACAAGGTGGTAATAACGTGAATACAGAAGATTTGAAACGCTATGATAAGCGAGTGCAGCAAATTGTTGACCCGTTTGGCAGCGGCTTTCCGAAACTGCGCAAACTTATGATAGAATGGGCACAAGAAAACAGCCTGTCCACTCATGATCTGATGGAACAGTACATGGCTTGGAAGTGGAAAAAATAGATAAGTTTTCAGAGAACATATTAAAATGTTATCTCTGAATTGATGTGTATCTCGAGACGCCTTCCATCTGCACCCATACATTACCATTGAAAAGAACACATGTTCTATGTTACTCTAGCATACAATAGAACAAGAGTTCGGGGTGATAGCGGTGGAAAGGGTCATTGCGCATAGCGATCTAAATTGTTATTACGCTTCCGTAGAAATGTTACGGAATCCACGCCTGCGCGATGTCCCGATGGCTGTTTGTGGAAGTACCAAGGAGCGCCGCGGAATTGTTCTGACCGCAAACTACCCCGCAAAAAGACTTGGAGTGAAAACGGGCATGGCTAACTGGCAGGCTCGTCAAGCTTGCCCTGGAATCTATACGGTTCCGCCGAGATACAACGATTACATGCAATTTTCCAACTTTGTCCGGGAGCTATATACCAAATATACTGACCGCGTAGAGCCGTTCGGGATTGATGAATCGTGGCTTGACCTGACCGGCTGCGTATCCTCTTTTGCACAGGGCGAGCTGTTGATACAGGAACTCCGGGAACGGATCAAACGAGAAATTGGTCTGACTGTCAGTATTGGTCTCGCGGACAACAAAGTGTTTGCAAAGCTCGGGAGTGATATGAAAAAACCTGACGCCTGCACGGTTATTCCACGGAACAGATTTAAAGAGGTCGTGTGGCCGCTACCTGTTGGCGACCTTCTATACATCGGCACAGCAACGAAGCGCAAGCTTGAAAGCTATGCTATTCACACAATCGGTGATTTAGCCGCAACTGATATCAAACGCCTGGAACGCTGGTTCGGAAAAATTGGTCCTGTGCTTCACGCCTTCGCGAATGGGCAGGATCGCTCGATGGTTGCGCCTGCCGGATTTGAGTCTCCAATCAAGTCGGTTGGCAACTCGCAGACGTGTCCCCGTGATCTGACCACCGACACAGATGTGAAAATTATGGTTTACGCCCTTTCTGAGAGCATCGGCGGACGGTTGATGGAAATGGGAATGTACGCCTCTACCGTTGAATTTTCATTTTTAGACAGTGATTTGCAGAATTATGGTTCCCGGCAATGTAAGCTGGCGGTTCCCACAAATATATCTGGTGAGATCGCCGATGTCGCTTTCAGATTGTTTAAGAAATCCTACAGCCACTGGTCGAAACCATTGCGAAAGGTCGGTGTAAGAGGCTGTGACCTGATAGGGATGGATGTTCCCCGGCAATTGACAATTTTTGAGGATGCGGTCAAAGCAGCAGATAAAGAGGCATTGGAACGAGTGATCAACGCCTTGCGCGGCCGGTATGGCAACAAAATTATTCAGCGAGCGATTATGTATACGGACAAGGAACTATCGGGCATGGATGCGAAGAAAGACCACACCATTCATCCTGTTGGTGTGTTTAACGGAGGTGTCAGTGTCACATGGGGCGGATACAAGACGAAAATTATGAAATAAGAATACCCGTTGATATGATCCAGCTGACGGAACGCAATGGGAAAGCATGGCCACTAGCATTTGACTGGGTGGAAAAGAGTACCGGTGAAACACTCCATGTAGAGATTGCAGACGTTAAGCCGGATATTATTCCTGATGCAGAACAGAAGAGTGGAACTGTGGGCGACCGTTACGAATGCATCATTAACGGGCAGGTGGAATATCTGTATTACTCCATTCTACAACCTCGCAAGTGGTTTAAGTTAAAGCGCGTCAGCGAAGCGGAGTACAAAGCATATTACAAGCTTCCTGGAGAAACCGTCGCAAAGGAGTGAGAAGACTTTTTTATTTCCAATTCTAATAAATGGTTTCTTCCGGACGATAATTATAATGAACAATTGTTACAATGTGACCGGTTACATAATAAAACGAATGGGAGATTTATTATGAAAAACAGGTTTAAACTAAAAGGTTGTTTTATTTTTGCGCTCATTCTGACGTTAATCATGTCGACAATGCCTGTTATGGCTTTTGCTGAAGCGACGGATCAGTGGGTAGAAAAGGCACCGATGTCTACGGCAAGGACTAAGTTTCAAACAGTAGTAGTAAATAGTAAGATATATGTAATGGGCGGAGATGGTTTGCTTACAACAGTCGAAGAATACGATCCATCTACAGATAAATGGACTTCCAAGGCTTCAATGACAGCCCCAAGACGTGATTTTGAGACAGAAGTAGTTGGAGGAAAAATTTACATAATAGGTGGAGATCGCCCTGGTGGCTTTCTATCAACAGTCGAAGAATATGACCCATTTACAGATAAATGGACTTCCAAGGCTTCAATGTCTACTGCAAGAACTAATTTTCAAACAGCAACTGTTGACGGAAAAATCTATGCACTTGGTGGATTCAATGGAAACAGTGTCATACCAACAGTCGAAGAATATGACCCATCTACAAATAAATGGACTTCCAAGGCTTCAATGTCGATTCAGAGAAACTGGTTTCAAACAGAAGTAATAAATGGAAAAATTTATGCTATAGGTGGCGATATAGGAAGAGCCATGGACTATACATATTCTTTAGATGAATATGATCCGGCAAAAAATACATGGACAACTAAGGCCCCAATGACTAACACAAGAATAGCTTCTAAAACACAAGTAATAAATGGAAAACTGTATTTGTTTGATGGCTATTACTATGGTAGTCCAAGTAAACACATATCTTCAATAGATGAATTTGATCCAGTTTTAAACTCATGGCAACAAAAGGCAATGTCTACTGTAAACGCTATTTCGTATTCAGAAGTAATTAATGAAAAAATTTATGTAATTGGAAACTATAATAATTTACCAACATTAGAAGAATATAATCCAGTGACCAATAAATGGACACTAAAAGCATCAATGTTAACTTCAAAATCCATTTTCAATACGGCTGCAATCAATGGAACAATATATGCAATTGGTGGGGTTGATAGCGAAAATACATATTTATCTTCAGTCGAAGCATACACCCCCACTCAAACCGACCTAACTTTAACCGCGGTAGCCGGAGACAAGCAAGTATCACTATCCTGGTCTCCCGTCGCTGGAACTACCGGCTATAATATTTACAGATCAACAACTTCTGGCAGCAGCTATACTAAGATCGCATCCGATGTCACCTCAACCACCTATACCGACACCGGGTTAACTAACGGGGTTACGTATTACTATTACGTGACAGCTATTGACTCATCCGGAACGGAGAGCCAACCTTCTAATGAGGCCTCGGCCACACCAACAGCTCCTTCGAGCGGTGGATATAATGCGACGCTTAAAATAACAATGGTAACCGGGGAAATCAAAGAATATAATGTGAATTCAACAGTCGTTGAGAGTTTTATTGCTTGGTTTAATAGTAAGGGCTCAGAATCCCCTGTGTTCACATTTGAAAAGACTTCAGATCTCGGCCCCTATACCAGTCATACTGATTATTTAGCATATGATAAGATATCCAGCTTTATAGTACTGAAATATTAGTTCTAAAAACAGCCCGCTGATTTTATTCAGCGGGCTGTTTTATGTGAGCAATCTCCACGAAATCGATTTTCGAAATATTTCGGCTTTATAATTATAATAAATAATTATTTGGAGGAATAACGATGTCGGAAATGCACAAATTGATTAAAAACATAAACCAGAACCTTAATGCAATGGTAGCCAATCAAGCTATGATCTATAGCCTCATGCTGCAGTATCGTACTGAATCAAACCGCCACCCCAATCATCATCGCCCTACTCATCGCCGGCAGCACCCAGTACGCTATAATCATCAGAATAATGGCGAGTACCACCCCAAGTAGCGCACTGATCATACAGGCCGATTCGGGTTTATGTACTTTGCGTGATATCCATATTACGATACGGGACAGGCCGATAGCGAGTAGCGCAGCGGAAATAACCATTATGAACATCATTATCTCGCGGGTCATGAAACTTCCCTCCCCTACCCTACCCACTTTATACAATTAATACCAAATAGTCAATAAACAATCTAAAATTGTAAAATTTTGTATTGATAAAGAAGAAAATAGTGTTATGATAAAATTATAAATTGAAGGAGGGGAAAATAGTGAAGGGAAGTAATACGCGAATTGGAATGTGGGTATTGTCAATATTTTTCGCCCTTGGTGCACTTCACGGAGTCTTTGCGCCTGAAGCTGGAGGATGGGCATTTATTTTGCTAATTATACCCGCACTACTGTTCAATCCCAAATCAAGTGAATTTCTGCACGAACGGTATGGGTATGTCAGCAAATGGTGGATTAAGACGTGTGCTGTTTTGCTACCTCTAATGCTTATTGGAGCGGTTGCTTCTTCAAATCCTCCGAGTTTGGCGCAAAGCTCATACGCAACGCCGCCGGCCAGTATCGCTCAATCAAGCCAAGTAATTAGCGCCGTATCGTCTGAGCCGTCCAGTGCAGTTTCATCCGCGGTGTCTTCTACGCAATCGACTGCTTCTTCTCCAGTATTATCTTCAGCTCCGCCGGTATCTTCAAAGGCTCCTGCAGTTAAAACACCATCTAAAGCACCAGTTTCATCGAAACCAGTTGTTGTACAGGCTGAGACACAACCCGTACAGACCCCACAGAGCGTGACCGTGTATATTACAAAAACAGGTAAAAAGTATCACCGCGACGGTTGCCGATATTTGAGGCAAAGCAAAATCGCAATCTCGTTGGATGATGCACAGGCCGAAGGTTATGATCCTTGCTCTGTTTGCAATCCCCCGCAATGAACAGGTATCTTTCAAGGCTACGCTGCTGGGTATTTGAAGGTGGCACATACTAAGGTACGCAGACCACCGGCACCAAAAAGCAGTTCGGCCCTTATGGGCTGGGCTGCTTTTTCGCGTTGATGGCTCCATTCCCCGAACCGCGGTGCAGGTTTGGAGAAACATCCGGAAATCAAATTCTCCGGGATAAATGCAGGGACTCGCGGAACGCGGGTTCAGCGTGCCAACACCCGAGTCCGGCCACCGGCACCACTGCAAATAACTCTCGAGTGGTCATAACGACAAAAACAGGCTGACGATGTGTCAGTCTGTTTTTGTTTTTGTTTGTGATGTTACATTAATATGATATAATAAAGGAAAATCTCGCGCGCATAAATTCGCTAATATTGAACTAAAATTCTTTTAGGAGATAGATGGATGAATAATAAATCTAGCGTATATAAAATAAGATGTTTAAGAAAAAAATCACTACTAGCTCTAAGAGATTTTCTTTTCAATACTTTAAAATACACTCTACCTCCTATATTTATCGGCATCTCAATATTATTATTTTCCTATATGATAATTCCTAAATTTGCCAATATCGATGTAAAAGCGACTCCCAGTAATTTGGAACTAAACAATTTTACAGGGGAAGTTTTAGGCGATTTTCACTCAATCGTTGATTCAAAGAATTTTATTAATACTAATATTACGAATACGACTCCTCTCGAAGTAGAGATAAACAATAAAACGTATAGTGTAGATCAGTTTCAGCTGAAAATCGTATTTGGTGAATCATCAAATATGTCAAAATACGGAATACCATATGCGAGCGTGCTATCTTGTGATAAGCCTCTTCAGTGTGATATAAATCTCCAAAGTTATAATCTAAATTTTAGTAACAGCGGAAATCTTAGTCCTTATAGTATTAATCATGATACATCATATAATTTGAGCTTAGATAATGAAATAAATAATTTTTCTGTATTTTCGCAGCAAAAAAAATATAAGCTTACTGTTCAGGGAAATGTTAACATCTATATTGATGGTGCGAAAGTTGTACAACCAGGTTATCCAGTGTATATTTTAGATATAACTTCACCTAATGACTTGTCTATTTTTAATTTCTCTAAAACAAGTAATGCAATGATGTTCTTTCTCGATAGTGGAAATTATATATCTATGAAAGGAATTGCTTCTGAAATTGCTGGAGAGACCACCAATGGCAATCTGACATTTGACCAAAAAGTACAGAGTAGTTCGGTTCACATGGACTATAAAAATTTCGGCTTTTATTCCGAATCAAATTCTCGGCTAAATTTTAATTTTTCACAAGCAGATAACAATATCGTTGAAATTAATGGGAATGTACGAGAAGCGACTGTGAATCAGGCTACTCTATTTCTTACTCCTATGAATTGGTTCTTAGCTAACTACGCAACAATTATAAGTACTATAGTAGTGGTTCTTCTTAGCATGCTCTTATCAGGAAAATCGAAATAATCTATTTTGAGAAGCAGTTGAAACAGTAAGTGTCAGTCTCTCTCGGATCAGCTATATTCTTCTGACATATTAAACGAGTTGAAAAACTATTTGCAAATAAAGATAAGGGGGCGAAAAGCAATTGCCAAATACATAGAGCAAGTAAGCAAAGGCATAGAAAATTTTGTGGCAGCAAATATCAAGTGGTCGACCGCTATGAACTGTCAGAAAAAATGTGCTTATGGCTATTCATGAGCGGTATCAATGAATGATAGAAAACAATGTATAGCATGGCTACAGTCGAGGTATATACTACGCTTGATGAGCCGTTATAAAATGCATCATTTTGATAGACGTATTGCAATTTGCTCAAATTGGCTATTATCCATTTGTAATGTTCGTTTGCCTGATGCCGAAAACCTTTATTTATGCGGGCTCCCGAGTTTGTCGTTATGAACACTCGTAGCATCAATATGTACGCCAATTTCTACGGTGAAAGATCCGTCGGGATTGGCGTATATTTTTGTCACAAATTCCTGCACAATCCGCTTCAATTCAGTATCCCAATGGTCCATAGCGCGGTTAAACCGCGCTATTATTTTATCTGGATTAACTTTTTTACCACTGTTCTCTTTGTAATTAATTATGCCCTCCAACTCACTTTTGCGGGTACGGAGCCGATCTATTTCAGTTGTATAAATTGCCGAGGTAGCCCCAACATCACCGACTGCCTTTACTTTGAAATAATAGAATTTCGGTTATCGGAAATTCAAAATCTACGTCTTTATCTTGAGCACGGTTCCTTTCATCTACTCCATCATTTTGGGCAAGTTGCCATTGAGGAAAATAAAGGGAAGTGATAAAATATAGACAGATTCAATTTATTTTGGTCTTTTTTATTTGACCGTTGAACTTGATCGGTTGGTTGCCTCGGAAATTGGCTGAATGAAGATTTGGCTAAATTATTTATAAAACATTTTATTAAACAAAAATTTGAAATGAAGGATAGATCAAAATGCAGCTTATAGTAAAAAGATTTGAAGAGTTAACAATTGAGGAATTGTATGAGATTCTTAAGATAAGAGTTTCCGTGTTTGTTGTTGAACAAAATTGTCCGTATCAGGAGATCGATGGCAAGGATAAACAATCATTTCATGTGTATTTAAAAGATGATGATGGAATACAGGCATACCTAAGAGTTGTTGATAAAGGTGTGTCCTATGATGAGGTATCGATTGGCCGAGTGATTGCCGTGAAAAGACGGCATGGCATAGGCAGCAAAATTCTCTCAGAAGGGATAAAGGTTGCGAAAAACAAATTAAAGGCGACTGCTATAAGAATAGAAGCGCAAACATATGCAAAAGAATTTTATGAAAAGCAAGGATTTAAACAGGTTTCAGGAATATTTCTTGAGGATGGAATCCCCCATGTTCAGATGCTTCTTGATTGCGTCTCCCCTGCCCTTTGAGCTTATGTTTTATAAGGAGATTAAGCATTCTGAAAAGCAAAGGTACTTGTCCTAAATGTCATTCCAGTGAAATAATTAGCATTCCTGGAAATGTCGGAGCATATGGCACAGGTAATAATATTAAAGCTGGATGTACTATTTTTAGTGCAGTGAAAATAACAAGATATTTATGCACCTCATGCGGATATACAGAGGAATGGATTGATAATCCATTGATATTGAGAAGCTGAAAAAATACTATTCTAATTGAGGTCACTGATTAGAACTTTGCACATACATTAATCCGCAAGAGGGTAAGAAAATGAAAATCGAGTTACTTTCTACGAAATATCAGGTAAAGCAAATTGAGGAAGCCGACATACCGGAAGTATATACACTCTGCAAAAGCAATCCATTATATTATCAATATTGCCCTCCATTTGTAACAATTAACAGCATAAAAGAAGATCTGATAATATTGCCAAAGGGTAAAACCCTGGAAGATAAATATTACATTGGCTTTTATGAAGATGGATCGCTTGTCGCAATAATGGATTTGATATCCGGGTATCCCAATCCAGAAACAGCATTTATAGGTTTCTTTATGACGGATCAGCAAGTGCAGGGAAAAGGCGTCGGGACCGCCATCATTACCGAAGTTTGTCATTACCTCAAAGAAATAGGCTTTACTGCTGCAAAACTTGCATATGTTAAGGGGAATTATCAAAGCGAAGCTTTTTGGATCAGAAATCATTTTGGAAAAACGGGCGTCGAAGTGCCCGCAGAAAGTTATGTACTTGTGGGAATGCAAAGATATTTGCAGAGCAATATAATCGCTGTGTCGCGCCGATAAACTGGTAATTCTGTCAGAAATAGATGGATTTTATGATAAAGACCCCAGACTATCGAAAACTGCTAAATTGATCAGCAAAATTGAATATATTGATGAATCCGAAAAAAAGTGGGGACCCTGTTTGCGGCGCAGAAATAAGATTATTAGCTGGGCCAAGCTACGGCTACGGCCGTTGTTCCGCCCAGCCGTGCCGGAATGTGAAATATCAAAAAGAAGGTGTAGTAATGGAAAACATCATCGCCGTAACAGCGGATAACATTGATCGCGAACATATCTGCTGCGCCATCTCCGACAAGAAGGGCGAAACCTGTGTATCCTCCAAAAAGGCGTGGATGAGAGAACGCTTTGCGGATGGCCTGGTGTTCCGGAAGCTGGATGTCCGGGGGAAGGTGTTTATTGAGTACATCCCCGCAGAGAAGGCATGGTGCCCCATCGACGCACAGGGATATATGCACATCAACTGCTTTTGGGTTTCGGGGCAGTATAAGGGAAAGGGCTACGCCGACCGTCTGTTGGAGGAGTGCATTCAGGATGCCAAATCCAAGGGCTGCTGCGGCCTCACCGTTGTCGCCTCGGAGAAAAAGCGTCCATTTCTGTCCGACCCGGATTATTTGAAATACAAAGGCTTTTCAGCTGCCGATACCGCCGCGCCCTTTTTTCTTCTCTACTGCCTGCCGTTTACCGGGGACGCTCCTGTTCCAAGGTTCAGGGACTGCGCAAAGCGGGGCAAAATCGCCGAAAAGGGCATGGTGCTGTACTACACCAACCAGTGTCCGCACACCGACAAATATGTGCCGATCATCGTCAATCTCGCAAAGGAACGCGGAACGGAAATAAGTATCCACAAGATCGAGACGACCGGGCAGGCACAGTCGGCCCCCACGCCCTTTACCACCTACAGCCTTTTCTATGACGGCGACTTTGTGACCAACGAGATTTTGGGGCCGGCAAAATTTGAAAAATTCCTCGATCAACAGATTATTAACTGCTGACAACCAATTCTCCCCCGCTGGCCTATTGGCTGACGGGGAAATTTCTTTTATTTCCAAAACATCTTTAAAAAAGATTACAAAAAGATTACAATTGTTAACAAAATGTTTGCATTTTTATGATTTAATAATAAAGAAACCAATCAGATCAGGATATGGGCCAATTGCAGGTTAAGGGGGTTGCTTTTTTGTCGTTCATCTCGCTGGAATTTTTTCTGTTCTTCGCTGTCTCGGCAGTGGTATATTTTGTCCTCCCCCACAAATTCCGATGGATTTGGCTGCTTGCTGCCAGTTGTTTTTTTTACCTGTGTTATAATTCGTGGTACGCCATCTTCCTGGGTGTTTCCACGCTGGTCACCTACGCGAGCGGGCTGCTGATCGGCAAGTCCGCCCGGCTGGCGGATCCCGTCAGAGCAGCGCGGCAGAAGAAAATCTGGGTCGCCCTGAGCTTCTGCATCAATATCGGTATTTTGTCCGTCTTCAAATATCTGAACCTGTTCAGTGAGATCGGCGCGGGCATTCTTTCCCTGACGGGTGTTCCCACAGCCGCGGCGCATTTTGATCTGCTGCTGCCGGTAGGAATCTCTTTCTATACCTTTCAGGCACTGAGTTATACGGTGGACGTTTACAGGGGGGACGTTCCGCCGGAGCGGCATTTGGGAAAATACGCGCTCTTCGTTTCCTTCTTCCCGCAGGTCACTTCCGGCCCGATTGAGAAATCGAAGAACTTTCTCCCTCAGCTTGACGAGGTACATATCTTTGATTACGACCGGGCCAGAAGAGGCGTCCTGCTGATGCTGTGGGGCTATTTTCAGAAAATGGTCGTAGCGGACCGGCTCGGGGTTCTGGTTGACACGGTATACGGAGATCAGGCGCAGTATTACGGACTCGCCTCCATCGTTGCCGTCATCTTTTACGCGTTCCAGATCTACTGCGATTTCGCCGGCTATACCAATATTGCCATCGGCGCGGCGGAAATGATGGGCTTCCGGTTGACCACCAATTTCGACCGGCCGTATTTTTCAAGGTCGATTCAGGAGTTCTGGCGGCGCTGGCATATTTCGCTGGGCTCCTGGTTCAAGGATTACCTGTATATCCCGCTCGGGGGAAGCCGATGCTCCGCGTTCCGCCGCTGCCTGAATCTGATGACCGTGTTTGTGGTCTGCGGCCTCTGGCACGGGGATTCGGTCAATTTTCTGATCTGGGGCGCCCTGCACGGGCTGTATCAGGTAGCGGGGCTGCTGTCGAAGCGGCTGAGGAAAAATGTCCGGGACCGTCTGGGAATCGGCGAGAGTTCCGCCTGGTACCGGGCTTTGCAGACCGCCTTCACCTTCTTGCTGGTCAGCTTTGCATGGATCTTTTTCCGTGCGGAAACGCTGCCCGACGCAGCCGCGATGATCGGGAATCTGTTCCGCTTCAATCCGGCGTCCCTGTGGGACGGTTCTCTTTTCAGCCTCGGCCTTACGCAGCCGGAATTCCTGGCCGCGGTCCTCGGGATTTTCGTCGTGGCCGCGGTGGACTTCATAAAAAGGAGATGGGATCTGCGCAGCGTCGTGTTGGGCAGCAATGCCGCTGTGCGGTGGTCAGTGTATCTGACTGCTGCCCTGATGCTGGCCGTCTTCGGCACTTATGGGTCGGAATACAACGCTCAGCAGTTTATTTATACCAAATTTTAGGCCCCGTTCGCAAATCGGGATTCTTGTTTCGGATGAATTTACACATCCGACCGCATCAAAAATGCCCGGCATACGGGCAGGCTGAACCTGCATGCACGTCTCGCACATCGGTTGCTCTGAAGTATATTCAAAGCAATACAGAACCCGTATGGAATAGGTTATCATTGTGGACGCCGTAGGCGGGTAAGGCACTTTGTGTCCTAAAATCCGCCAATTTTCAATTTACGAACAGAGCCAAGTGGAGGAAACGAATGCGTAAAAAAATGATTGGGAAAAGTTTGCTCTTTACCGCCTTGCTGGCTGTTCTTCTCGCCGCGCTCAGCCCGATCTTCGTTTACAAAACGGAGCACCGGGCAAAGCTGGAAGAGGGCCTGTACCTGTCCGACGACCAGTATGACGTTATTTTTATGGGTTCCAGCCATATGAACGGCGGGCTGGACCCAAACGTCATCTGGAACCAGCAGGGCATCCCCAGCTTTAATTATGCGACGGGTGGGCAGTCGCTTGATGTGACCTACTATTTATTAAAAGAAGTCTTAAAGACGCACAAAAGTCCTTTTGTCGTTGTGGACTTATTTTATCTCGGCATGACAACCCAATATGGAGAATCCGGGTTAATCAGCAACACTGTGGACAATATGCAGTTTTCAGGAAATAAACTGGAGACTATCTGGAACTGCGTCTCTCCGCAGGACCGGATTGCGTATCTTCTGCCGGTCCTGAAATATCATTTCAGATGGTCGTCTCTGCAGGAAAAGGACTTCGGCTTTGACGTCGCGTCTCTGTACTACTCAAAAGGGTTTGCGGCCGGGACCAACCGGTACGGCAAACCGAATTCCGAATGGAAGGCTACGGACAACCGAATCGATATTCCGGAGAAGTCCCTAGAATACCTGAATAAAATTATCGATCTGTCAAAGACGGAGAACTTTGACCTCATCTTTATAAACATGCCCTGCGACTACAGCGAAGCCGAAAAAGAAAGCGATTGGGTGAACGATTGCGAGGCTCTGTTCAACACGGTCGCGGATGTGGCGCAGGAAAACGGGATTCCGTTCCTCGATCTCTATGATAAGAAGGACGAGGTCGGGCTGGACTTTGCGAACGACATGAACAATGCGGGGCACCTTAATCTTTGGGGCGCGTACAAAATCAGTTCTTACTTTGGAAATTATCTCGCTGAGAATTATGATCTGGAGGACCATCGGTCGGACAGCGCTTACGCGCAGTGGAATGAGGATTATAAATACTCTCAGGCCGCTTCGGTCACATGAGTCTGAAATCGCTTACGCCGCTGTCCGGGTCTGTCCCGGTATAATCGATAAAAATTGCGCCCTCCTGACCATGACGGCCGGGAGGGCGTTTTTATTTTAAACCGTAGGATGCACCTTGCATTACATCGGCCAGCTTGCCCGATGTGTGAATGGTCATTTATCCGCAAGTATTTTTTCGATAATTTCCACGGCAGTATGAACACCATTTTCAGCTCTTAACCGTTCTCCGATTTGGGCGGCTTTTTCTTTCATGCTGTGATTGCCGACAGCTTCCATGATTGCATTTGAATAGTTCTCTACCGTAAGCTCTTTAGTCCAGATCGGTTTCGTTCCTATGCCTAACTCAAACAGCCTGTTTCCCCAAAAAGGCTGGTCGCCGCCAAACGGAACGATCACACTTGGCACGCCGGCGCGTACACCGGCAGCGGTTGTCCCTGCACCGCCATGATGAGAGACAGCCGCCATACGCTTAAACAACCATTCATGCGGGATATTGCCTATTTGCATGACATTGTCCGACAGCTTAACGCCTTTCAGGCTGCGCCAGCCTGATGATAGGAGGGCACGCTGCCCTGTATTTGCAATGCTTTCCAAAACGATATGAAGAATCCGGTCAAAATTCCCGCCAACCGTACTGCCGAAACCTATGTATACCGGTTTTGTTCCATTGCTGAGAAAGTTTGCCAGTTTTTCATCCGGCGCCCAATTTTCTGTACTTTCCCGAATCCAGAATCCGGTCAAATAGCAATCCTTGCTCCATTCTTTAGGCTTTGGCACGAGCACAGGGCTGAATGGATAGAGCGTAGGAATCGTTTCTCCATTCATTCTGCGATATGGAAACTCAAAAAGCCTGATTTTCCTCAACCCCATCTCAGAGCGCCAATCGTTTAGCAATGATCTTGTTGCGTTTGACCAGAGAAGATCGCCGCCACGAAAGGTCAGCCTGTTATACGCTCTTCCCAATGGCAGAAGGGGCGCTGTCATTGCGGGAAATTCACCTGTAGGGTCAACGGGGCAAAACGGTACGCGAAAACAGGGAATCTTTAATTTTTCTCCCACATGGTAAGCAACGCTTCCAAGAAGGCTGTATAATATAGCGTCTGCGCCGGTACAGGCGGTTTCCATATTGGACAAAAATTCCTCTTTGACAGGATTCAATAAATATTTTAAGTTGCTGAAATACTCAAAAGATGAAACCTGTTCTCCAATCAGCCGCCTCATGACCTCCCTGGCATCACCTGCCATAGGTGCATACTCAAATCCTTCTTTTTCTATTACATCCTGGAAAACATGCATGGCGCAGATACGAACCCTATGCCCTCTATCCTGCAGTCCTTTGCCCAACGCAAGAAACGGCTGCACATCCCCCCTTGAGCCAATCGTCACGATTGTAAATTTCATTCCTCATTCCTCCTCAAGTATTGAATGAACATCAAATAACTGTGCAAAGATCTGAGGAACAAATTGAGCATATTTTTCCGAATGGTGCTGTCCGTCATTCTCACGGCCCTGGTGTGTCAGCGGTATGATAGATGATAGAAAAACCTGCGCCATTATTTTGGTTCCTGCTTGCATAAGTAATGCTGTTTTCGGAATACAGCCAGACTTTACCCCTTGCCGGAGCAATTGATCAAGAGGGTCTATCAACGAAGAAATTGCTTGACTGTCGATTAAATAATTGAAATAAGATACCCTCGGCGTATCCTGGTCAAAGTAAGCGTCAATTTTTTTGAAATCCTCTATTGCGTTTCGATAGATTGCTATGGACTTTCGCATCTTTTCAGCATAGGTTAGATGGTCCTGCTCCAGCACTTCCATGATCTGTCCAGTATACTGATTCATGTAATCCTGTACAACCGCTTCAAATATCTCATCCTTAGATTTAAAATAGTAATAAAAAACGCTTGGGGATAAAGCCCCGTCTTTGCCAACGGCATACAATATGTCCTGGATAGAAGTGTCGTTATATCCCTTTTCAAAGAAAAGAACGGCAGCTTGATCTATAAATTCTTTTCTTTTTATGTTTGGGTCTTTTTTAGGTCTCGCCATACGACTGCTCCTCATCATGATAGTTTATAGAATTGATTCTATAAACTATCATATCTCAGATTTTTGCTGATGTCAATATACTAAAGTTGCATTTTAGGGCCTTCTGCTAAACAGATCAACCAAACAAAGTCAAGGCAATACGGCAGGGCCCGGCGGGGACCTAAACGTTTTGACGATCCTTCATTTATGTGTTACACTTTATGATAATTATTCTGCTTAGGAGAGAGCGATATGAGAAAGCTTCTTACTATACTGGTCTGCATACTTTTGCTTTTCTCTGTTGCAGGCTGCAACAGAGAAAAGCTGGAATCTTTGGAAAAATGCCCAGTTGCGATGCAGACAGTTACTGTTAAAGACAGCGATAAAGATCATTCGTATTCCTTTTTAGCGCCTGCTGACTGGATGGCAGTTAGTCCTTCAGCGTATTTAGTACGAGCTTATTCCGCTAAAGCAATCACAGAAAATCAAGATAACTACCCATATATCAATATCACAAATTATGAAAAAGTAAATTCCTTAACACCCAGAGAGGAAAGGATGAGAATTTATAAGGATTTATTCAATAATAAGGATGATGATTATATAGGATTAGTAGAAAAGGAACTAGCCTTAGTAAATGCAAAACCTTCTGACATAAAGTTTAAATTATATAAAGGAGAGCATGGTAAAATTGCAGCGATACAATACACATATACCGATACAGCCAAAGGAATCACTTTTTTAGTCGTTGATTGTTATAGGGAAGATATAACTTATAGTGTGTATGGAAGTGCCGATATACGATCGAAAGATTTTGATCCCTCAAAAACGATACCTTGGATTATTGATTCATTAATTGTAAAATAATGTGCGGACTACTTTCCAAACGGTTATAATATTACTGATATACGTAAGGACAAACAGAAATTTGAAGGTCACGATAATACAACCGGTCAATCGGGATGAATGAAAGGTGATACTGTATGAGTTCAGAGAAATATTTACATAAAGTAACCGTTGGAGAGATTACCGTACATAATCAGAAAATTGAACTATGCGAATACGATGATAACTGGCCGGTTTTATTTCAAAAAGAAGCCGCGAAAATTTTTAATGCACTTGGCACGACAGCTTTGGAAATTGAACACGTGGGTTCTACCTCTGTCCCGGGTTTGTGCGCAAAACCAATCATTTCATTTTATTGTGTGTGGAAGACTCTGCGAAGGAAAGCGAATATGGAAAGCAGCTTGAGAGAGTTGGTTATCTATTGCGCATTCGGGAACCAAAATGGTTTGAACATCGTATGTTCAAGGGAAAAGACCCCGCGGTTAATTTACACGTCTTTTCGCAGAACTGTGAAGAAGCAGAACGAATGACCGCGTTCCGTGATTGGCTTTGTACACATGAGAGCGACAGGGATTTATATGCGGAAGCCAAGCGGCAGCTTGCGAAGCAAACATGGCGGTATATTCAAGATTATGCTGATGCAAAAACACATGTCGTACAGGAAATTATGGGACGCATAACGGAACAGTCGAATCCCGTTTGACGGATGGCCTATCCGCTAAAAGGCATGATGAGAGTGTTGCATTTTGATGTGCAAGTATGCTATATTGTATTTGTAATATGAAATTGCCGCCGGGTAAACGTCTTTTGTTCATTCCATTAGGCCCTTGAAGGAATGAAGATCAGGCGTTTTATTGTTTTATTTATGAAAGAGGTGTCTATATGTTTCGAGAAATGCGCCGCAAAAAACAGGCTTTATCCCCAGAGGAATGTATTCAAATTTTGAGCCGTGGAACATCGGGAGTGCTGGCTGTGTCCGGGGACGACGATTATCCCTATGCCGTCCCGCTCAGCTATGTCTATCACGACAATAAGATTTTCTTTCACTGTGCTAAAACAGGCCATAAGCTGGACGCCATCGCCAGAAACAAGAAAGTCTCGTTTTGCGTGATTGATAAGGATCAGGTAGTGCCGGACGAGTATACCACTTACTTTCGCAGTGTTATTGTCTTTGGTAAAGCCCGCATTCTGGAAGATGAAGCGGAAAAAAGAAGCGCTCTTGAGATTTTAGCTGTAAGATATGCCCCTGGCCATGACGAAAACCGTCTTTCACAGGTAATTGAAAAAGAGTTTAGCATTGTGTGTATGATAGAACTTTCCATTGACCACATGACCGGTAAGGAAGCCATTGAACTGGCTAAAGCAAAACATCTGCAAGCTGAGTCCGATTAAGTTTCTTCTATGAACATTCTAATAAAATCGTTTTTATAAAAATTGAGAAATCATCCTTTGAAAACGATTTTATTTTATGGTATTAGCCATCCTCCCAATTTATAATTTATATACTACAACGGCGCTGTACGCCTGTGGTATAATATAAATAAGAAAGCTCTCAGCTTTGAGAGATAAAATGATTTTGGGAGTGACGGCAATGGAGTATTCCATGATCAGGCAGAATTTTGAAAAGCATGGTTTTTCGACTCAGCTTTTTTCATCTAAAGAAGAAGCGAGCAATTATCTGGTGAACACCCTCCAGCGTCAAACGATTGGATTCGGTGGAAGCGCGACTTTGAAGGAAATGGGACTGTTCGAGGCTTTACAACAAGACAATGCCGTGGTATGGCACAATAAGGTGCCTTCCCGGGACGTCCGGCGCTTGGCCAACTGCGCAAATATTTACATAACCAGTGCAAACGCCGTGACTGAATCCGGAGAGATCGTCAATATCGATGCGACGGGAAATCGTGTTTCCATGACGGCTTTCGGTCCCGAAACCTGCTACTATATTGTGGGAAAAAATAAAATCACAGCGAATCTGAGTGACGCAATATACCGCTGCAAGAACGTGGCTGCCCCGAAAAACGCCAAACGGATGAACGCAAAAACCCCATGCGCCAAAAATGCGGACAAATGCTATGATTGCAACAGCCCCGAGCGGATTTGCCGTATAACGACCATTATAGACCGTGCCCCGATGGGCATGAAATGTGAAATCATCTTTATAGACCAGGAATTGGGGTTTTAACAATGCTCCTTTCGGGTATTCCCTGTTTTGGCGTTGATGGAGCGAGGGCCTTGAACCGCGATGTTAAGAGAAAAAGAAAGTACAATCACCCGCACGAGTCCCGCTGTCTGCTGGAAAACCAACAGACAGCGGAACTTTTTAATATTAAAGGCAGGACAATTGTACAATTATAAAAGCAATGTAATAGGGAATGCCGGTACGTGAGGGAATGATATTTGCCGGCGGACTGCTGTTTTGCAACCTGCGTTAGATGGAATACATTACAAAGATAACCGCTATTGACAAAGCATCTATTGCGTGTTACTATATAGCAGTAGTAAGTAACGCTTCATACCAGTCATACATAATAGTAAAGAAGGGATTATGCTGGAAAACTTGACGGAAATGCTTAAAGGCGTGCTTGAGGGCTGCGTCCTTGAAATAATAAGCCGCAAAGAAACCTACGGCTACGAAATTACGCGGCGGCTGAACGCTCTCGGCTTCACTGACGTTGTGGAGGGAACGGTATACACTATCCTGCTCCGGCTTGAAAAAAGCAAGTTGGTAGAGATTACCAAAAAGCCCTCCGACTTGGGGCCGCCGCGAAAGTTTTTCGCGCTCAACGACGCGGGGCGCGAGGAACTGCGGAGGTTCTGGGAAAAATGGGAATTTGTCGCGTCAAAAATCAACCAATTAAAGGAGGGGCAATCAGATGTCTGAGTTTTTCGATAATTATTTCAATATCAAAAAAATAATCGAGAGCAAACGCGAATACAAGCAGCAGATGGCAAGGGTGGAGGCTCTGCCGAAAGACTATCAATACGTATTTAAAAAAATCCAAAGTCACATGTGGATGTTCGCGGCGGGATCAGGCTATGACATGATGAAGATCCATTATGACCTGATAGAACTGTTCGAGGCCGGCGCGGCGGAAGGCAAGCCTGTTTTGGAAATTACCGGCGAGGATGTGGCCGCATTCTGCGACGAGCTTCTGCGCAGCGCCAGGACATATACGGAAGACTGGCGTGAGGCACTCAACCGCGACATACTGAAAAAACTTGGAAAGGGTAAGGCTTCAAAATGACAGAAACCGCTATTCATGTAAAAGGGCTGCAAAAGTCCTTCAAGCAGCTCCAGGTCCTGAAGGGCGTGGATTTTGAGGTGGAAAAAGGCAGTATCTTTGCCCTGCTCGGTTCCAACGGCGCGGGCAAGACGACGGTTGTCAGAATCCTTACCACACTGCTCAAACCCGACGTTGGGACCGTCGTAGTGAACGGCTTTGATGTAACGAAGGAACCCAGCAAGGTCCGGCAGTCGATCAGCCTGACCGGGCAGTTCGCCGCCGTGGACGAGATATTGACCGGGCGGGAAAACCTCATCATGATCGCGAGGCTGCGGCATCTTGCTAATTCGCGCCAGATCGCTGACGATCTGCTGAACCGCTTCGGCCTGACAGATGCTGCCGACCGCAGGGTTTCCACCTATTCGGGCGGGATGCGCCGCAGACTTGACATCGCCATGAGCCTGATCGGAAACCCGCGGCTCATTTTCCTCGACGAGCCGACCACCGGGCTTGACCCCGAGGCGCGCATCGAGGTCTGGAAGACTGTAAAAGAGCTCGCCGACAATGGCACGACGGTGTTCCTGACCACGCAGTATCTGGAAGAGGCCGAGCAGCTCGCCGACCGGATCGCCATCCTCCATGAAGGAAAGATAATCGTGAGCGGCACGCTCGAGGAGCTGAAAAAGCTGTTTCCGCCCGTGAAGGTGGAGTATATAGAAAAACAGCCGACGTTGGAGGAAATCTTCCTCGAAATCATCGGCAAGAAGGAGGAAAAATAAATGGAAGCGACAAAGAACCACTTTTTCAGCGATATGGGTGTGATGCTTGGTCGTTCCATGCGCCATATTACCCGCAGCATGGACACCATCATCACGGTCTGCATCACTCCGATTGCGATGATGCTGCTGTTCGTCTACGTGCTCGGCGGCGCGATTCAAGCTGACACAGGCAATTATGTAAATTATCTGCTGCCGGGCATCCTGCTGATGGCAATCGCGAGCGGCATCTCTTATACGGCTTTCCGCCTGTTTACGGATATGCAAAGCGGCATCTTCGAGCGGTTTCACTCCATGCCAATCGCGCGTTCCGCCGCGCTGTGGGGGCATGTGCTGACCTCGCTGGTATCTAACGCAATTTCGGTCGTCGTCATCATCCTTGTAGCGCTGATAATGGGCTTTCGTTCATCGGCAGGAGTATTGTCATGGCTTGCCGTAGCCGGTATTCTCGTGCTTGTGATTCTGGCCCTTACGTGGATCGCGGTCATTCCCGGGCTGACCGCAAAATCGGTGGACGGCGCAAGCGCCTTCTCCTACCCCCTTATCTTCCTTCCGTTTATCAGCTCGGCGTTTGTGCCAACCGAATCGATGCCTCCTGTCGTCCGCGCCTTTGCCGAAAACCAGCCGGTAACTTCGATCGTGGATGCCATCCGCGCGTTATTATTTAATCAGCCTGTCGGCAATGAAATTTGGGCCGCGCTCGCGTGGTGTGTGGGTATCCTCATTGTTGCGTATCTGCTCGCAATGAGGGTCTACAAACGGAAAGCAGCATGAAATCCGGATCTGAAACCTGACGGCAGCGGCTTGATATACAAAAGCAGTTGCCGTTATTTTTATGCAAACACAGGAGTTAAAAACCTAAAGAATCCGAACCTCTTTCCCAACGGAGAGAAGCTCGGATTTTTTACTATACTATGGAATGCTGTTACAGGCTGAAATCCTTTCCACCGTTCACCTTGTTAAACGCCAGCAAGGAAACCACCGTGAGCAGGGTCAGAATCGAAGAGAGCGCCGCCGCCACTCCGTAATTACCGCGGACAACCTCCGTATAGACGGCGACGGTCAGCGTCTTTGTCCTGCCCGTATACAGGATGATCGCGGTGGACAGCTCGCTGATCATCGTTACCCAGCTTAAAATCGCACCGGAAACGATGCCGGCGGCCATCATCGGAACGGTCACGCGGAAAAAGACTTTCATCTTGGAAGCGCCCAGTGAAATGGCCGCTTCTTCGATACTGATGGGAATCTGCTGCAGGATGGCCACCGAAGAACGGATGGTATACGGCAGCCTTCGGATAATCAGGGCAATCACCATAATCAGCATTGTCCCGCTCAGCATCAGAGGCTTCTGGTTAAAGCCCGTCAGCAGGGCAATGCCGAGAACGGTTCCCGGCACGATGTACGGAATCATGGAAAGGATATCGACCGTACTGGTAAGGGCGTTTCTGCGCCGCACGACCAGATAGGCAATCAGGACGGCGAGCAGGATAATCGCGACCAGGGAAAGCATCGGAATGATAATGGTATTCTGGATGCTTCTTCCCAGCTTGGAAAACGCGGATTCGTAGCTGCCCAGAGAATAGCCGCGGATAAAAATCTTGCCCGAGGTCTTTTTAAAGGACGTATAGGTGACGTATACCTGCGGCAGAATGGCAATCGCCACCACCAGATAGGAAAAAAGATACACGAGCACTTTCCTGCCTCCCCTCGGCTCCCTCTCTTCAATGGGATGCAGGGCGTTCAGGGCAAAGGAATTCCTGTTGGAAACATACTTCTGCGCAAGGAAGACAACGGTGGTGATAACAATGGCGATAATCGCGATTGCCGCCGCAAACCCGTCGTTCCCCCCCACTTCATTGATAAACTCCGTATACAAAACGACAGGGAACGTGCGGTACCCCTCACCGATCAGCATCGGCGTACCGAAATCCGCGAACGACCGCATAAAGACCAGCAGCCCGGCCGCGAGCAAAGTCGGCATGATGAGAGGGACTACCACCTTGAAGAAGCATTTGATACCGGAACAGCTCAGGTTGTTCGCCGCTTCGATCAGGGAATTGTCGATATTCTTCAAGGCGCCTCTCGCGTACAGGAACACCAGCGGAAAGAGCTGCAGGGACATAACCAGCACGATTCCCCCGAAGCCGTAGATGTCCGGCAGGAGAATGCCCAGCTTCCGGAAGAAAGCCGTGATGACCCCGCTGCGGCCCAGGAGCAGAATCCAGGAGTACGCGCCGATGAACGGAGCGGACATGGACGCGACCACAATGAGGATATTCAGTACCGACTTTCCCCTGATCTTAAAAACGGAAAAGAGGTAGGCGAGCGGGGTGCCGATGGCAATGGAAAGGACGGTCGCCGCCAGCGAGACCTTGAAGCTGTTCAGCAGGGTGTCGAAATAATAGCTCTTTGAAAAGAACTTTACAAAGTTTGCCATAGTGAACTGCCCGGTCTGCGAGTCGTAAACGGACTGCTGCATCAAATGGGCCATCGGATAGATCAAGAACAGCAGATAGACCGCGATGGTGCACAGCGTAAGGGTTCCCCAGATATCCAGACGGAATTTGCTATTGTCTTTCATAAGCTTCGCTCCTTACAAGGTTGCAGCCGCCCTCTTTGTCGAACACATTGATTTTGTGTTTTTTTACCTGAAGCAGCACGTTCTGTCCGGGCTTCAGCTCATCTTCCAGGGAAGACTCCTCAACGATCTCCACCGTGAGGCCGCTCTCGGTCTCCACGGCGTAATGCGTATTCAGACCAAGGTATGTATATTCCTTTACTACACCCTGAATCCCCTCGTCGCCCTGCTTGCTGATAACGAATTCCTCCGGGCGGACGGAACACTGCACCTCCTGGTCCTCCAGCGCATTCAGGCATTCCAGTGGTACCCGGTAGCCGCTGGGGAAAATCAGGGTACCCCGCTCCGCCCGGGCCGGCAGGATATTGGTCCGGCCGATAAAGGTTGCGACAAACACGTTTTTCGGCCTCTGGTAAATTTCCTTCGGCGCGCCGACATGCTGGATCACGCCGTCCTTCATAACCGCAATGGTATCACTGATGGCCATGGCCTCTTCCTGATCGTGCGTGACATATACGGTGGTAATTCCGACGTTTTTCTGCGTGTGGCGGATGACGCTCCTCATTTCCAGACGCAGCTTTGCGTCCAGATTGGAAAGCGGCTCATCCATCAGCAGAACGTCCGGCGAAATCACAAGGGCGCGCGCCAGCGCGATCCGCTGCTGCTGCCCGCCGGAAAGCTGGTTCGGCATTCGTTCGGCATACTGCGCAATCTGCATCAACTGCAGATATTTTTCCGTCAGCTCCTGCGTCTTTTCTTTTTCCATTTTGCGGTTTTTCAACCCGAAGGCGACGTTGTCGCGTACCGTCATATGCGGGAAAATAGCATAATTCTGAAAAACCATGCCGATATTCCGCCTGCTTGGATCGATGTCGTTGATACGCGTATCGTTAAAGTAGATATCACCGCCCTCGATGGAATTGAAGCCGGCAATCATGCGCAGCAGGGTCGTTTTTCCGCACCCGGAGGGACCCAGCAGCGTAAAAAGCTCCCCGTTTTTTATTTCAATATTCAAATCCGGGATAACCGTATTGTTCCCGTATTTCTTTACGGCGTTTTGGATCAGGATCTTACTCATTTCATACCCCCGCAGTTCTTATCGATGGTTGCTCTTATTTACTCTGAAGACTGGTGTAGATATCCGTGTATTTGTTTACAATTTCCTGTTTATGGGAGCTGACATAGGGGATATCTTCCTCGATGACGTGGATTTTGGACATCGGAGTCATAAAGTCGCTGGTTTTCGCGTCCTTCAGCACCGGGCGGTTAGTCAGCGTGCTGCCCCAGATATTCTGTACTTCCTCGCTGATGATGAAATCGATGAAGAGCTTCGCGTTATCCATGTTCTTGGCGCCCTTGATGATGGTAGCGGACGCCGGGAGATAAACCGCGCCTTCCTTGGGATAAATCACCTTGACGGGAGCGCCGTCGCGCACGAGCTGCGAACAGGGATCTTCGTAGGAAAGGCCTACCACGTTTTCGCCGTCCGCAACGCTTTTGTAGACCGAGGAGGAACTTTCGCCGATTTTGCCGTCGATATTTTTAAACAGATCTTTTACATATTTCCATGCGTTTTCGTCTTCATAGCCGCCCATCGCCAGCAGGATGTTGGTGAGCTGCGCAAAAGCGGAAGAGGAATTGGCCGGGTCGGCCGTGGCGATCTTGCCTTTGAGCTTCGGGTTCAGCAGGTCGGCATACCCTTCGATCTTGATGTCGCCGATCAGGTCGGTGTTGACGATCAGGCAGCTGCCGTCCAGAACGTTCCCGGTAATGAACCCGCTGGTGTTTTTGTAGGCATCCAGCACACCGGCGTCGTTCTTGGAAACATACGGCTCCCACAAATCCTTATTGTCATACGCCAAAGACCAGGAGCCGCCGAACATAACGTCCGCGTACGGGTCCTCTTTTTCGGACTGGATACGCTTGATCAGCTCGCCGGTACCCGCCTGGATGACCTCGACATCCACGCCGTACTTTTCTTCAAACAGCGGGATGGTGGCGTTCATCAGGCCCTCGGAGTTCGGGGAATAGATGACCAGCTTGCCGCCGCCCTGTTTTTCCGAAGACGCGGCTTCGGAAGCGGCGCTGCCGGCTGCGTCCGCCTTGGAAGCGGCCGGAGCGGAAGAACAGCCTGCCGCGGAAACGGCAAGCACAACGGAAAGAATCAGTGCCATTAACTTTTTCATTTCATTTCCTCCTCTAGTTTGGTGTTTTGCTTTGGTATCTTTATTTTATAAAAATATTGCATAAAATGAATACCTGAATTACGGAACAAAATAGAAAAGATACCGAACAATTCTGATCCGGTATCTTTTTCTCAGCGAATTTTCAGCTTGTATTCCTTGGGCGAACACCCCACATACTTTTTAAAGACATGGCTGAAATATTTATAATCCCCGATGCCGCACGCTCCCCCGATTTCGGAAATCGGAAGCCGGCTCTCCTGCAGGAGAGAAAGCGCTTTCTGGATGCGGTACCGGTTCAGGTACTCGATCACCGTGGTCCCCAGCGCCTTCTGAAACCTCTGGTTAATGTACCGGTCGGAATAAAACAGCTTTTCCGACAATTCGGCAAGTGTGATTTTTTGAGTATAGTTCCGCGCGATATAGTCTAGAATCTGCGCAACCACAGGGTCCTCCGGCTGCTCCAGCTGCAGATTGCTAAACAGAGAAATATCCTTCAGCTCCGCCACGCCTTTATTCCGTTTGCGTAAAATGCGGATATTTTCACATTCCAGAGCGGCGCGGTCAAGCGCTTCCATCATTTCTTCCTGATTCAGCGGTTTCAGGATATAGTCGGAAACTCCGTTCCGGATCGCCTCCTTGGCATATTCAAAGTCGGAATAGCCGGTCAAAAGAATCGCCACATAATCGCTCCGGCATTTCGTTTCGGCAATCATCTGCAGCCCGTCCATGACCGGCATGTTGATATCGGTAATCACGATATCGGGGTTGAGCGCTTGGATCAGCTCCTTTCCCTCCACGCCGTTGCGGGCTTCCCCCACCACGGTACAGCCGTGCTCTTCCCACGGCACCGCGTAACGGATGCCCTTTCGGATAATGTCCTCGTCCTCCACTAGTATCACGCTAAACATCTTTTCTCCCCCTGCGCAGCAGCTTTGCCGTAACGGTAAAGCTTTTCCCTTCCTCACTGTTGATAAACAGGCCGCACTCCTCCCCATATTCCAAAATAATCCGGCGGGAAAGGTTCTGCAGACCGTTGTGTTCGGTCTTGATTCCTTCGGAAACAATCATGCTCTGCAGGTGTTCCAGCATCTCCACGGGAACCCCCGGACCGTCGTCCTCCACACGCAGGAACAGATAATCGTCCTCGCACCAGGCCCTGATCTGAACGGAAAGCTCCATCTGTTTCTGGAAACCGTACTTGATGCTGTTTTCAATCAGCGGCTGTAAAAGCAGCTTGGGAATCATGCACTGGCTGCAGTCCGGCTCTATTTCCATTCGGCACCGGAAACGCTCCCCGAACCTTGTTTTCTGGATATACAGATAATCCTCTATGTAACCGATATCCTCCGAAAGAAGGACGTCCTGTTTGGTATTGTTGATGCTGTAGCGAAGAATGTGGGTAAATTTCTCCAACAGATAGGATGCTTTTTCCGCATCCCCAAGGATGAGGTACTTGATATTGTCCAGCGTATTGTAAATAAAATGCGGATTGATCTGCGTCTGCAGGTTTCTCATCTCAATCATGCTGTTCAATTTAATCAGATCGGTGTTGCGCGTGTTGAGCTCGTTGATGCTTTTCACCATTTTATTGATCTGCGCCGCGATCTCCTCGATTTCGTCCCCGGTGTCGATCCGGATGATATGCTCGTTATCCCCGTGGCGGATGATGCGGATCTCCCCCACCAGCGCCTCTACGGATTGAGCGGTTTTTTCCGCCATCATCTGGGACAGCTTTCGGAACATTACCAGCCAGATGCAGCCCAGCAGAACGATCGTCATGACCCCGATGATGATATAGAGCGAATTTCCCGAAGAATACACAAACGAATAAAGCACCGCTTTTTTATCCGTCAGAACCCGCGCGCCGGTCCGGTACCGGTTTTCCTGCACCGTCACAAAGTGCTGGGACGGATCCGCTTTGTATTTGTTGGTGTTGCGCTCGGAAAGGAACGCGCTTTTGGAGCAGTAGATGATATCTCCGTTCAGGTTTGTGATAATGCAGTCATACTGATATCCTGAAAAAAGGCTGCCCCAGTCGTTTCCGTTGAGATAGGCCATGACAAACCCGGCCAGCACCCCATGCTGGTAAACGGGTTTTGCAAAAACGCACTCCGAGCTGTCTCCCGAAAAATAATAAACAGTCGTGTAAATGGGCTGATTTGCTTTCAAGGCATTGTCCGCCACAATTTTATTGAATTCCGTTCTGTGCAGGTTCATCGCTTCCTGCCCAAAGCTGGTATAGACGATCTGCTTTTCCCGGTTCATCAGAATCATACGAACGCGTACCGGGCTCGCCACGTTATGCTTGCTGAGGGAGTACTGCACCTCCCGGCTGTCGGAAACACCGGTCATACAGCGGAGAAAAAGCCCCTCGTTTTCTTCATCCTCCAGATAAGAGGTAACGTCTCCATAAACCTCGTCAAACGTTCGGTTCAGAAAGTTCAGGTGTTCCTCCATATTGAAGTTCTGATTGAGATAATTCAGCCCGAAAATAGGGATACAAAACAGCAGGCAGCCGACAATGACCAAAAAAATGATCTTTTGCAGCGCCTGCTTTTCCAGTTGTTTTTTAAAAGGACTGTTTGTTGTTTCTCCCGTCCGCAATTCTATCATCCCTGCCTTACCCGCAATTTTATATACAGGATACAATTCCGACCATAATTCGTTCTAATTAAAGCATATTTTGTCGGAATTAACAAGCTTCGCCGTCAATCCCTATCCTTAAAATATGGAGATACGATATCCCATCCGCACATCCGTAAAAATAAATGCGTCGGTCCCGATGGCATTACCCGTCAGGACCGGCGCATATGAGTTCTATAGAGGATGAAAAAAAGCTGGTTACCAAGACAGCCCTTCTAACCGTTTTTATCCGGCTAAAAAGGCTGTTTTATAAATGCAAAGAATTTTTAATCAACAGTTTTTGTTTCTCCGATTTTCATAAAGCACGGCCATTGCTCGATACTCAGCAAGTCGGGATGCTTCTTAAAGTATTTCACAAAATCACCGTTTGGATGAGCCAGATTATACCATCTTTCGCATAGCTCAATGATTTGCATGTGTGCTTCTGTTTCCGTAACTTCGTCACGGGATAAATCACTGTAATACATAGAGGGCACCTCACACTGATACATTATCAACCATCATCATCTGGGCCTTTCCGAGAATCAGCATAACAGAGACCCAAAATATACTCAAGCTGACGATAAAAGAAAATTGAATACTGCTTATAAGTAAGAAGATAATTGTTACGATGAATTCTACGGAGAGAATAATTCTGGTTTTCCTTCTGTAGTGGTGTACTTCAGCATCATCAAGTGGTTTATTGATATTTTCTACAGGTGCTAAAATCACAATAATCAGGGAAGCTGGAATGAGAACTGCAATCGACGTGATAAATGCCATATAGCCCGGGCAGAATTTCGTCAGCAACAGCACAAAAAGGATCATCACCCACGACATCCCATAGCAACCCAGTTTGGTTTTGGCGTGGTAACCGCCTGCATAAACCCGAAGAAATGAATACGATACGATAAATACAAAAGTCTCTAACAGCATACCGAGGAACAAACCGACAATAAGCATAGTGGAAAAATGAATCATTTTGAGGAGAGCGGTCTGCACTCCAAAAGAATAGAGATCCTTATCTTTTTCCGAGATCAAGCCGCTCTCGCTCAGGGCTTTTACGATCCAGTTGGAAAAATTGGTCAGCATCAGAATTTTCTGAGGCTCTTTACCGCTTCAGGGAGCTTGTCCTGATGAGCAAGTACTACGCAAGACGTATTGGCGGACTGGCGAGCTTCCTGCATCGCGATTTTAGAAACCAAATCCAGTGCTTTCATTTTTACATTTTTCTGACCGTTTTTCATTTTCAACACCCCTTGTTAATTTATTGACTCCATTATAATCGAATTTTAGACGTTCACAAGGGGATTTACCTAACTTACAGTTTTTCGGGCTGAAATACAGAGAATATGCCGCTATAGGAAAATAAATGCAATAATATTGCTACCTTCTCCGGCTTAAAGGAAAGATAATGCTCACAGAAAATTTGCCCTGTTCAACTTCTATATTAATATCTCCGTCGTACTTTTTTACTGAGGAGTTCACATTGGAAAGGCCGATCGCTTTATGATTTTTCTTATTGGAAAGAAACTTTTCTTCGGTTTTTACAGGGATTTCCTGAATGGAATTGATGAGGTTAATAATAAACATATCGTGAAACTGATAAATACGCAGTTCTATTCTTTTTGTACCGTCGATAATCCTGTTGCACGCCTCTATGGCATTATCCAGTAAGTTGGCAAAAATCGCCGTAATGTCGATATCATCAATAAAATTCAGATTCAGGTTTTCCACAGAATAAATAAATTCGATTCCATCCAGATGGCAGATTTTCATTTTTTCATTTACAATGATGTTTAAAATCCTGTTGTTGCAATTGAATTTCATTCCCAGTTCATCTACGATTTCCGATATTTTTTTAGCATATTCAATGCCGTCCGTATTTTGTCCAGCCGTGTAAAGCCGTTCGAACACTCTGACGTGATTTTTGATATCGTGCATGATTTTCTGGGAATTGTTATATTCTATTTCCAGCTGCTGGTAATAACTATATTGCATATCCATTCTTTGCTGAATCAAAACAATTTCACTCTCCAGCTGATCTGATTTCGATACATTTTCAAAAAAATAGATCACTGCCAGATTCAGTATGATGGAAATAACTGCAAGCATCATCATAATAAAGTGCGTAGTAGTTGGATCAATCTTATATGCAGCCATTATTGCAATAAAATAAATAATCGCAACATTCGAGACAGGAAGCAGGGCCAGAAAAACATACTGCTTTTTATACATATAGGTGATCTTCTGTCTTTTAAAACAAATAATCAACAACTTACAGACGGCAAACATAAAGGTCTGAACAACAATTACATTAAACAAAAAGACTACAGAATTATGATTATAAAGAGGGATCGAGCCTGTTATAATCGTGAGTAAGGAAGAAACGAGCGTATCACATCCCGCAAAAGTAATAATAAACACAATAATGTGGAGACATTCCTTAATCTGCCTGACATTATAGAGATACGCTACGATAAAGGTGGTAACCACAAAATATGTAAAATTGAGGAATGGGGCATCCAATAAATTTACACTGATCCACAAGATTGTAAATAAAAAATATAAAATGATCTTTGTTCTTTTTTTCAAATATTGAGGCTCATACATTTTGTTCATGAAGTCAAATAAAATCGCTGCCCCGGCGCTACACGATATCACGTAAGAGAGCCATTTTATGATTGTTTCTAACATATCATCATCTCTTTATTAACATATTAAAATTGTTTTTCAGAAAAGAGTGAAATTCCGCTTTGAATTCCACCGCCCTTTTCTGAGATATTGGAATTAAATCGCCGCTAGTCAAGGTAACGTCATATCCTTTAATATTTGATATATACAGCAGATTAATCACAAAACTTTTGTGCGGCATAGAAAATCCATATGGCTTGAAACTGTTAAAAATATTATTAATACTATCATTAATTTTATAAGTTCTGTCCTTTGCGACAATTTCAATTTTGTGATCGCAGGATTCAAAATAATAAATATCTTCCAGGTTAAGCGTTTTGATACCTAAGTTCGTATCAAAAGTAAAGGTAATTTTATTTTTCTCCATTTTCGTATATTCGATGGCGTCATCCAATTGCTTGCAAATCGTCTCATAAGTAAACGGTTTCGTTACATATCCAAAAGCTCTGACGGAAAAAGCGTCTGTTTGATAGTTTGAAAAATTCGTTACATAAATGATTTTGACGTTCTTATCCTTCGAGCGGATTACTTTGGCAACTTCAATTCCGTCCATTTGATCCATCCGAATATCCAAAAAAATAATATGAAATTTCTTCGTGCTATGTAATAATTCCTCCCCTTTTTCATATATGCTTGTAAACATTCTGATACTTTTTTCATTGCAATACTTTGCAATCATGGCATTTAGTTGATCTAATTCGTATTTATCGTCATCGCAAATAGCAATTTCCAACATATAATCACCTATCTTTAATTCGTTTTTCCACTACATTACTTATTAAACCCATATCAAGCCGGATTGTCAAGATTTCTGGAAAATTTTGTATTGATTATATGGAAATAAACAGAACGTGTCGTTTCCGCCTTTCCTATTTCCTTTTACAATAATGCAAAATTTTACCCTCTCTGCCGGATGGCCGAGAGGGCATTTTCAGGAATTCGTATTTTTGTTTTCTGCGGAGTCCCGGCAGGCGGCGTCCAGCATCCTGCCCTTCCCCCACTCATTGATGATTTCCAGCGCAGGCAGCAGTTGCTTGCAGCTTTCCGTCAGGGAATACTCCACATGGGGCGGTATCTGGCAGATTTCCGTACGCAGTACCAGACCGTTTTTCTCAAGGCCGTTCAGTGCTCTGGTCAGCATGATATTGGTGATTCCGTCCAGATGCCGTTTCAGCTCGTTGTAGCGCATGCTTTCCTTCGCGGAAAGCTCCCAGATAATCGGCAGCCTCCATTTTCCCCCGATAATTTCCAGAGCATGTGCCACCGCGCACTTTTTGCTGTGAACCGATTTTATTTTTTCCTGTTCTTCTGGCATATGATTTCTCCCGTTTTAAGGCACAAAAATGTGCGTACTTGTAGATATGTTCCCTGCTGAATATACTAATAGATAAAGAACCGCGCAGAGCGATGAATGTCGCACTTCCGCGCGGCAAAAATAAACAAAAAGGTGGAGATGCAGATGAAATTCATAGAACTTGCACAGGACCGGTACTCCCTTCGCAAATTCAGCGAAAAACCGGTGGAGAAAGAAAAACTCGACCTTGTGCTGCAAGCGGGCAGGCTGGCCCCGACCGCCTGTAATAATCAGCCGCAAAAAATTTTAGTCATTGAAAGTGAGGAAGCGGTTGCAAAGCTGAAGGGCTGCACCCGGTACCATTTCGACGCACCGATGGCGCTGCTGGTCTGCTACGACAATACGGTAAGCTGGAAACGCAGCTACGACAGCAAAGACAGCGGAGATGTCGACGCAAGCATCGTCGGCACCCACATGATGCTGCAGGCCGCCGAGCTTGGGCTGGGTACCACCTGGGTCGGGCATTTTGATCCCGACGCCGTGATAAAAGCCTTTTCCATTCCGCAAAATCTGGTGCCGGTTGCCCTGTTCCCGCTGGGATACCCCGCGGATGACGCCGAACCCAACCCCAAACTGCACCCAAGCAGAAAACCGGTGGAGGAGACCGTATTTTACAACCGGTTTTCCTGATATACGGGCTTCCAAAACAAATGCAAAAAGTCAGGAGGATTTCCTATGATGCAAAATGAAGTGCTGGACTGCATCCACAAGCGCAGAAGCACCCGCCGGTTCCAGGAGCGCCAGATCGAGCCCGAACAGCTGGAAACTCTGCTCGACGCCGCAATCTGGGCGCCCAGCGGAAGCAACAGCCAAAGCTGGCTTTTTACCGCTGTTCAAAACGGAGAAACCCTGCTTCAATTGAACGAAGTGGTGAAAGAAGGCTTCCAGAACTGGGTTCCGGACGACAATTATCCCGGAAAAGTCAGGGCTAAAGCCAGCTCGGAAAAGGAAAACTACAATTTTTATTACCATGCACCGACCCTTGTTATCGCGTCGAACCGGCCGGATTACGAAAACGCCATGGCGGACTGCGCTCTTGCACTGGAAAACATCTTTTTAGCCGCGCAGTCGATTGGACTGGGTACCTGCTACATCAATCAGCTGCACTGGCTGAGAAGTGACCCCGGCGTGCGCGAATTTCTGTTTCAGCTCGGTATTCCCAGAGAACACACCATCTGCTCCGCGGCCGCGATCGGGTATATCGGCGCGGAGTCAGCCGCCCCGCCGCGCCAAGAAGGGACTATCCGCATTATCAAATAAGGGACTTTCCTTTCATACGCCGGGCGGCAGCTTATCCTCCATGAGACTGCGCAGATCGATCGTGCCTCCGTCCACCGCAAAGGTGCCGTCGCCGTTGGCATGAAAGGTACGTCGTTCTTTCCGGTCGTAATCCATCCAGGCGCGTACGCCCTCCAGAAGGAAGATGCCTTGGGGTTCCAGATAGTCCGTTACACGGCATTCCAGACAGCCGAGACATTCCGCAATCAGCGGCGCTTTTACCCGGGCCGCGGGCAGCGGCGTAAGCCCGAACTTCGCAAACTTGTCCGTTTGTTCGCCGGAACAGTCGCCGACTGCGACCACCTTTTCCGCAAGGTCTACCGTGGGAACCGCAAGCACGCATTCCCCGGTATGCCTGAGCGCCTGAAAGGAATAATTCCACGGGCCCGTCGTCAGGGCAATCTGGGGGGTAAAATCCATCACCATGTGCCAGGAGAGGGTCATCACATTATTGCGGCCTTTGTCGTGCGTGGTGACCAGCAGAACCGGTCCCGGCTCAATCAGCATAAAGGCCTTTTCAATCGGAAGTTCCGTCAGAGACATTTTCCCACCGCCTTTTTTTATTATTTTGGTCCATGTTAAAGAACAATGTTGATACGATACAATTTTTTAAGGGAACTTGCTAAAAGTTCCCTTATTGCATATTTTACAGCATTTCTAGTTAATTCTGTAACAAGGTTGCGTTCCTCCCCCGCCTTCGGCGGGGGAGGAACATGTTTTGTCTTGCAAACTGAAATGGAATTGCTATAGAAAAAATGAGAAGCAAGTTTTAATAGTTATATTTGTGATTTCCAACACTGATTTTTTGAGTAAACACCTCATTTTCCCATGGCTTTCTTATTTCGATGAGGTTTAAAACATTATATCCCCTCTTAGCTAAAAAATTTATTATTTTATCATTGTTCGGATGAACCCAGTTAAAGACGGTTGTACCGCCTAATCCCCTTGCAATATTCTCCGCTTCTTGATACAGTTTTGAGGCTATGCCACTTCTTCTCGCACTTTCAGAAACAAATATAGATTCTGCCCAAACTACGCTTCCATCAATTCTGCAAACTAAATAACCCAACAGTTCATTATCCTTTTCAGCAACAAAAACAGGATACTCTGCTTCCAGATACTCTCGAAATTCTTCCTTGGCCAGGTCTGTTTTGGGCTTTGATGTAATTCCTTTCAATTGTTTTAACTCTACCCGAAACTGTGCAATTAATGGGGCTATTTTTTCTTCATCATCGATTTTTGCCAAACATATATTCATTATTCTCACCCCTGTCGCCAATCTACCTTATTTCACCATTGTTCATTTATTTACCGTTCCAGCAACGCGAGCTGCGGAAGAGGGATGAACGGGTCCGGGTCCTCAACATGTTCTCCGATCATTTTCTCCATCCAGATCATGTCGTACCAGGTGTGAAATTTATATCCGCACTTGGTAAAATGCGCGACGGTTTTGTATCCCAGATGCTCATGAAAGCCGACGCTTTCCGTATTGGAACAGGTAATGCAGGCATTGAGATTGATGATATTCTGTTGCTTCAAAATTTCTTCCAGCGCCTGATAAAGCTTTTTGCCGGTTCCTTTCGCCTTGCAGTCCCTTTTGATATAAGCCGTGGTCTCCACCGCCCAATCATAGGCAGCGCGCCCTTTGAACGCGCAGGCATAAGCATAGCCGACGACGGAGCCGTCCCGCACCGCCACCAGGTAAGGATATTTTTTCAGGGTATTGCGGATTCTCTGCGTAAATTCTTCGATGGCCGGTACATCATATTCAAATGTAAACGCCGTATCCGTGACATACGGCGCGTAAATGTCCAGTATCTGCTGCGCGTCCGATTCCGAGGCCATGCGAATGGTGATCGTTTTATCCATATCAGGTTCTTCCTTCCGCTGAGTGATCCTATCAAAACAAAGGATGACTGAGCGTCTTTTTTCTTTATTTTACCACGATTTGAGGGAATTGGAAATCAGATGATCATAATTTTTACAATAAAAGCAAACATGCCGCCCCCATAACGGAGCGGCATATCGCAAGAAACTTTCATCCGGAAGACTTATTACTATCTCTGGGCCCAAATTACTCATTTCTCATAGCACCCCACTATTTTACTAAAAAAAGGGCGGGTTTGCAAATGTAAATGATGGCAGGGAATTATGAAAATGATGCCTTCCACTACACAGATGCTCCAAGCGGGGACCCGGTTCATCACCCGAGCGGCCGGCTCCACCTGCACAGCAGATCCGAAAGCAGGTCGATGGCGACAAACAGGGCAAAGCCTACAATGGAAATCACGATAATTCCCGTATACATATCGATATAATCAATTCTTGACCACGCATCCAGAATGTAATAGCCCATGCCGTATTTTGTTCCGTAGCCCTCCACAAAAAACAGGACGGATACCGCGGTTCCCAGAGAAACGCGGATGCTGGTGAACAGCTCCGGCAAAATGGCGGGCAGCGTGATATGCCGGATAATCTGCGCGGGGCCCGCTCCCGCGCTGACGGTTACCAGATAAACGGAAGGGTCGATGTTGCGTACGCTGTCCCTGGCGGCAACAATCACCTGAAAGACGATGATCAGAAAAATAATGGCCACCTTGGAGCCGTCCCGCATGCCCCACAAGATCATGGCGACCGGCAGAAAGGCCGTCTTGGGAATGGGGTAGCTGAAGTAGATGAGCGGGTACAGAATCTTGTTGGCGCTCCCGGAATACGCCATCAGGATGCCGACCGGCACCCCCACCGCAAGAGAGAGACCCAGACCGGCCGCGATTCTTTTCAGGCTGGCGAGGATATGGAGGAAAATACGATTGGAAAAAGCGGTGCCGAAATTCCGGTAAATGACCGCCGGGTCCGGAATGACCGTTGTGTGCATCAACAGATACGCCAGAAACCAGAGGACATTTAAAAGCAGAAAGCCCTGCAAAAACAGCAGGCACTTATTCAGCAGTCTGTTCAATATCGCCCCGCCTTTCGCCCTCAGGCCCCAGTTTTTCATGAAGAACCCGTTTCGCTGTCAGGTAATCCACCGCCTCCGGGTCGGATTGCCCGAAATAAGGATTTTTGATCGAATACCGGAGCACCCCGCGGCGATTCCCCATGACCACAACGGTGTTTCCCAGATACAACGCCTCTTCAATGCTGTGGGTCACCAGAATCGTGGTCGGCCTGTTCCGCTTCCAGATCCGTAAAAACAGCTCCCGCGCGTCCTGTCGGGTAATCGCGTCCAGCGCGGAAAAGGGCTCATCCATCAAAAGCAGGTCGGGGTTGAAAATAAACGCCCGAGCGAGCGCCGCGCGCTGGACCTGTCCGCCGCTGAGCTGCGCGGGATACCGGCGCAGCAGCCGCGAAACATCCAGCGCGTCGCAGATTCCGCTGATCTCCCGCCTGCGCTCTTCGGTGACGGGCTCTCTGCGGAGCTTGAGCGGAAGCAGGCAGTTTTCCCCGACCGTCTTCCACGGAAGCAGCCCGCAATTCTGGGGAATCACCCCGATCTTATGCGTTCTGGGATTCAGAGGCCGCTTTTCTCCTTCAATCACGCTGTCTACGCTGCCGCCGTCCAGAGGGAGCATCCCCGCCAGCGCGTTGATCAGCGTCGACTTGCCGCAGCCGGAAGGCCCGAGTACGGCAAGGACCTCCCCCTCCTCTATTTGCAGGGAGAGTCCTTCAATCACCGGCGTTCTGCTTTTTTTTGTTTTGTAGCTGACCGTTACCTTATCGATTACAAGCATCTTGCTCTCCATAAAATTCCGCCGTTACGATTCGGAATAAACGTCATACACCATTTGGTCATACTGCAGGGTCGGCTTGCAGAGGCCCTTTTTGCTCGCCCACTGCACGGCGTTCTCCACTTCCGCTTTGGTGGGGAGCTTACTGGTACGGAAGGGCTTCACCGTGATCTTGCCGATCATTTCCTCCGGGTACCCCACCGCCTTGATCACGGTCTTTTCATATTTGCGGATATCCGTATGGTTCATATAGTCCACGGCCTCGTTATAGGCCTGATACAGCTTGTGGATCGCATCGGCCTTGCTGTCCAGCGCGGTCTTTGAAAACGCGGAAACCGCCGGGTACAGCCCGAACTGATTCGCGCTGCCCAGATAAATGGCGCCGTCGTTCAGCGCCAGGGTGGCGAAGGGCTCCGGCAGCAGGCCGAGGTCGATTTTTTTGTTGCGCAGAAGCTCCAGACGGTCCGGAATTTTCGGGACCACTTCCTTCACAACGTCGTCGCCGGTCATGTCATTATTGCTTAAAATATCTTCCAGCGTGTATTCGATCAGCGTTTTTTCGGAGATCGCGATGCTTTTCCCTTTGATCTGGCTGATGTCCTTGATGCCCGTGTCCTTACCGGCGACAAGGATGTAGTCCCCGTCGGTAATCCCGGTGATTTTAACGTCCAGTCCGGCGTTCTGATACATGCAGACCCCGATAAAATCGGTCAATACGCCGTCCAGTTCCCCCGCCTGCAGAGCGGCGTCCCGGTCTTTTGAGGAGGTAAAGACCTCCAGATCGAGCTGGAAGGCGTATTTGTCGGCAAGCTTGTTTTCATTGATCAGCACATAAGGAATCACGTCGGAAGACGACATCATCCCGATGCGGATGAGCGGTTTCTCCTTACCGCCGGACACGCTGCCCGATGTACTGCCTGCTGCCTGCTGCGGTGCGCACCCCGCCGTGAACGCCATTAACAAAAGAACAAAAACTGCTATGATTTTATTTTTCATGATTTCCTTTCCACCTTTGATAACAATCGTTTTCAATTTCAAGGCTGTCCAGCACCTTGCCCGCGACAAAACCGACGATCTCGTCCAAAGTCTGCGGATGCCCGTAAAACCCGGGCATGGCGGGCAGGATGGTCACGCCGAGTTCCGAAAGCTCGGCCATTCTTCTGAGGTGAACCGTCGACAGCGGCGTTTCCCGGGGGACCAGCACCAGCCTGCGTTTTTCCTTGATCATGACGTCGGCGGCACGGATCAGAAGCGTTTTGGTGATGCCGCAGGCGATTTCGGCCACGGTGGACATGGAGCACGGCAGAATCACCATGGCGTCGCACCGGAAAGAGCCGCTCGCGACCGGAGAGAACATGTTTTCGTTGTCTTCCAGAACGATCTCTGCCCTTTCGCCGCTCCAAAGCCGCACCTTTTCCTCCAGGACCGCCCCAGTTTCATAGGTCAGCACTTTGCGGCCCTGTTCGGAAGCAATCAGATGGATTTCCAGCTCCTGCTGCGACAGCGCTTCCATCACGCGCAGAAAATACGCGCTTCCGCTCGCCCCCGTGATTCCCACGACGATTCTCTTCATGTTATCCCTTCCTAAACGAACGCATCCAGAAGCCCGAACACCAGCAGGACGATGCTCACGAGCTGGTTCACGCTGTAGGATGCAATATTGACATGGGTCAGATTGTCGGGAGACACCATCCGGTACTCCGCGGTGAACAGGGCGGCGATGACCGCCACACCTACATAATAGATCACGCCGAACCGCGGCACAAGAAGCCCGATGACGACGAGGCAGATCAGGGTGATGATGTGGAACAGCATGGCAATACGCAGGGCGTTTTTCACGCCGAAGGCAACGGGGATGGAATGCAGCCCGTTCTGCCTGTCAAAGTCATAATCCTGCGAGCCGTAGATAATGTCGAACCCGGCGACCCACAGGGTATTGGCGGCGCCCATAACGAGCGGGACCAGCGCCGGTTTTCCCGTGACGGCAAGCCACGCGCCGACCGGCGCACAGGCGCAGGTGACGCCGAGAATCAGATGGCACAGAAAAGTGAACCGCTTGCAGTAGGAGTAAATAATCAGCAAAAACAAAGCGACCGGGGACAGGGCAAAACAGACCCAGTTCAGCCGGTACGCTCCGTACAGCATAACGAGGAAACAGACCGCGGTAAACACAACGACCTCGCCTTTTTTCATTTCTCCCTTTGGGATCTGGCGGCCGGCCGTGCGCGGATTTTTCGCGTCGATCTTCGCGTCGATCACACGGTTGACGGCGTTCGCGCCCGTGCGCGCACCCAGAAAGCAGACCACGATCCAAAAGACGGTGGAAGCTCCGGGAAGGCCGTTCGCGGCCAGCACCATGGAAACCAGCGCAAAGCTGAAAGAAAAAATCGTGTGTGAAAACATGACCAGCTTGCCGTATGATTGAATCTTATCGATGATTTTAGTCAAACCCATATTCGTTCCACCTTTTGTCGACCTGCCGCTTCATTGCATCCGTCATGACGATGTCATCCGGCCAGGGGCGGGTCAGACCCTCCTGCTTCCATTTTTTCGTAGCGTCCACACCGATTTTGAAATCAATGACCGCAACGTCCCTTTTGGCGTCTATATTATTGAACACCTTCCACATAACGGTGGAAAGGTCCCTCGTATCCACATCCTCGTCCACCACGATCACAAACTTATCCGGGTGGTTCCAAAGGTAATTTTCGACCAGCTCCCTGCCCTTTCCCGGACGGTCCTTGCGGACGGGCAGAATCCTGAAAGTATCAGTAACCTCGTCGTTGTAGCCTCTCGCGGGGCTGGCGGCGTCGATTCCCAGCCGGCACCCGTACAGCGCTCGGTTGGAGGAATGATCGAGCGCGTCCAGCGGACCTTCCGAAAAAAGCAGGCTCTGCGGCCCGCTGACATTTTTCAGCACCGCGTCCCGCACGGCGGCCAGGTTCTGAACGTCCACGGATTCGTCCACGGCGACAATCAGCTTCGTATACATCATCTGCCCCATACCCCAGACCGCGTTCATCACTTTGCGCGCGCAGCCGGGGTATTTGTTTTTGATCGAAACAATGGCGCAGTTGTGAAAGACCCCTTCCAGCGGCAGGTTCAGGTCCACCAGCTCCGGAATCTGCATCCGCAGCAGCGGGAGGAAAATACGCTCCGTCGCCTTTGCCATATAGCAGTCCTCCATCGGCGGCTTGCCCACAACCGTGGCGGGATAGACGGCTTCCCTTTTATGGGTGATACAGGTCACATGAAATTTCGGATAATAATCCGCAAGGGAATAATAGCCCGTGTGGTCGCCGAACGGCCCTTCCAGTACCGGTTCTTCCGCGGGATCTACGTAACCTTCCAGCACAAATTCGGCGTCCGCGGGAACATAGATGTTATTCGTAATGCATTTGACCATTTTGACCCTTTTCCTGCGCAGCCATCCGGCCAGCATCATTTCATCCAGCATTTTCGGCAGCGGCGCGGTCGCTGAGTAGGTAACAGCGGGGTCGCACCCCAGCGCGACCGAAACCGGCATTTTCAGGTTCTGCTCCGCGTAGCCGCGGTAGATTTCGGAGCCGTCCTTATGCTTGTGCCAGTGCATCGCGGTGGTGGTGCTGTCAAGGATTTGAAGGCGGTACATTCCGGCGTTCTGCCGCTTCGTTTTCCGGTCCCGCGTAAAGACGACGGGAAGCGTAATAAACGGCCCCGCGTCCTGCGGCCAGCACTTCAAAACGGGCAGGGAGGACAAATCTACGAACCTTTCCACCACCTGCTGGCATTCTCCCCGAAACAGGCTTTTTCGCGGAAACGCGCTCAGCAGGCGAAACAGCCGGGGAACACTTTTGATCAGCCGGGGAACGGACAGGCGGTTAACGATGTCCAGATACTTCTGGATATCGTCCGCAATGTCGTCCAGCTTTTCCACGCCCAAAGCCATGCTCATTCTCTGATAGCTGCCCATCGCATTCATCAGGACGGGATACCTTGACCCGTTTACCTCCTGGAACAGCAGGGCAGGGCCGTTGGCTTTGGAAACACGGTCGGTGATCTCCGTAATTTCCAGCTCGGGCGACACGGGCGCGTCGATCTTCTTCAGTTCCCCGCTCGTTTCCAGTTTTCTGATAAAACTCTGAAGGCCTTTGTATGCCATCCGCGCATTCCCCATTTGCTCAATACTTTTTGAATCCGTGAAATTCAGCTCTTGATATATTTCTGAAAATGGTCGCTGTATTTGATCTCGTTGTCCGGAAGCACCCAAAGCGCCTCCGTATCCGGCAGCGTCCTGATATAAGCCAGCCCCTGCTCGTAAGGGACGTTGAAAATCAGCTTGCAGTAAATATCCGCCATACCGGAATCCGGCGTAATGATTGTGACGGCTTTAAAATAAGTAGACGGCATCAGCGTTTTAGGGTCTATGATATGGTGGTAGGTCTTGCCGTCCACCGTATAATACCGCTCGTAAATCCCGCTGGTCACAACAGATTCATCCTTGATATTGATCGTGCAGAGGGATTTTTTCTCGCTTTCCTTATCCGGGTTTTGAATCCCGATATTCCAGTCTTCCTGATTGACGCCCTTGTCGCCGATGGCCCGCACATTGCCGCCCACACTGAGAAGTGCGGACTTGTAACCGTGTTCCATCGCGATTTTCGCCACCTGCTCCGTAGCGTAGCCCTTTGCGATCCCGCCGACGTCCAGGCTCATTTCCGGGTCCTCCAGGTATACCGTGGAGGCTTTTTCATCGATGATGACCTTGCTGATATCTGTATGCTTCATGGCTTCTTTCAGGTCGGCCATGGGGGGCAGGGCCGCGTTTTCCGGGTCGTCTATCCCCGCTTCCCGGTACTGGTGCCATATTTTCAGCACCGGACCCAGCGCGATATTGAAGGCGGAGCTGTTGTCCGCGCTTTCCTTTTTGCCCAGCAGAAGCATATCGATAATCTTCTTATCCACCTTGACCGGCTTCTTCCCCGCGTTGTCATTGATTGTTTTGATGTTGCTGACGCCGGGGTAATCATTATAAATATCGTAAAGCTCGTGGTAAACCTTTAGATTATTATAAATCAAATTGGAAAGGTTTGTAAACTCCTCTTTGGTTTCCGTATAAGCCACAATTTCCGTCATGGTGTCGAAAAGCTGTAAAAATTGCGCTTCATAGCGTGTTTTCTTACTGGTATTGCAGGCCGGAAGCTGAACGATCAGCGCCATGGCGAGAATCGCCGAAATCAGTTTTTTCACCAGTTTTCCACCTCAAAAAATGGAGAGGTAGAAATGAATCTACCTCTCGCGAATCACTTTGTGAATTGAGCTTTCCCGTTATTTTGCGCCGGAAACAGCCTTATCGATAACCTTGATAAAATCGCCGACATGCACGGTAACGGAGGCGGTCAGTTCCTTATCGGTCGCTTTGCCTTCGGAGTCAACAGCAATCCCCTTGACTTCGTCCAGCGTTTTGCCGACTACATACTTTGCAAAGGCAGCGGCTTCTTCGTTCCACTCTTTGCCGATCTTGGAAGCCTTCTTCATGCCGTAAGCGTCGCCCAGCTCGTTCTTCGTCTTCTGCTCCGCCTTCAGGTCGGACGTAATCTTGCCCGCTTTGGAGAAGTTTACGTTGGTCTGGGAAGCGTCGATGATGCAGCTGGTGATTTTGCCGTCGGCACCGGTGGTGGTAACGGTGTAATAGGAATAAGCCTGTGCAAGGCCGTCTTCGGTACCGGCATCCTTGGAGCCGGAAATGCTGGTCTCAATGCCGAGGCCCAGCTTGTCGTCCGCTTTTGCGCCGTTATCGGCTGCATTGGCGACTGCCTTTTCAACGGCGGCGATAAAGTCGCCGACATGGATGGTAACGGATGCGGTCAGCTCCTTATCGGTTGCTTTGCCTTCGCTGTCGACGGCAATGCCCTTGACCTCGTCCGCTGTTTTACCGACTACATAGCTTGCAAACGCGTCGGCCTGCTCGTTCCATTCCTTCTTGATGCCGGAAGCTTTGCCAAGGCCGTACTCTGTGCCGAGTTCCTGCTTGGATTTCACGACGGTGTCAAGCGGAGTCAGAACTTTTCCGGCATCGGAAAATTCAATTTTGCTCTGGACTGCGTCGATCAGGCATTTTGCGATTTTGCCGTCCTGGTCTACCGCGACGGCCACTACTGTGGAATCCGCCTCTGCAAGGCCCTTTCCGTCTTTGACATCTGTGGATTTCGCGATAGAGGTAATGACGGCAAGACCTGTTTTCCATGTACCGGACGCCGGGGTCGATTCAGCGGCCTGTGAGCTCACGGCGGGCTGAGAAGCCGCGGCGGAGCTGGCCGTGGTGGTTGTGCCGCATCCCGCAAAGCTGACTGCGGTAATCGTTGCGGCTAAAAACGCTGCTAGTGCTTTTTTCATATTTTCCTCCAAAATTTCAATTTATTTACTGAAGCCGACCTTTTTTAAAGCCGGCAGAGTAACCTTGAGCAGGGCGGATGTCGCCGCGCCCGCTATCACGCCCGACAGCAACAGCACGGGGGCATACGCCCACAAAAAAAGATTCGTATATAAAAGGGAAACCGCAGCAATCTGCCCGATATTGTGAAAGACTGCGCCCAGAATACTAATCATCAGGTAAGAGATTTTTTCCTTGAAGAGGAACAGAAACAGGATCATGCCCAATACGGAAAGAAGGCCGCCGCAAAAGCTCAGCAGCGCCGCAACCGTGCCTCTGGTCAGAAACACAAAGATGGATTTCAGCACCGCCAAAAGGAGCGCTTCCTTTTTTTCAACGAAAAAAAGGGAATACATCACCACAATATTGGACAGCCCGAGCTTGACGCCGGGAACCGGCACGGGAATCTGCAGCTGGTTCTCAACGACGGACAGCACGAGAACCACCGCAAAAAGAAGGCCCGTCAGAACCATCCGTTTGATCCTCAGGGAATTGATCTCACGTTTCGTCAGATTTTTATCTTCAGCCATTCTTTGTTTTCCTCATCCAATCACAGCATCCAGATCGTCCGAACTGCGTTGATCCTTTGCCACTATTTTCATTACGATGCCGTTCGGAAGGCAGGCCGCGCTCTCACCGATTGTGTGGAGCCTGCCCGCGTGGATGCATACTTTATCCGGGCAATTGGATTCCTCAAAGCAAATGCTGCCATCTTTAAAAACGTGAAAAATCACATTCTTATTTTGCTCAATTGAAAAGCGCTTATCCACTCCCGCCGTCAGATCGACCGTGTCCACCAGCTCCGATTTGTAGTAGATCTCGGCTTTCGCCGCTTTGTTCCCAACGATGGACTGATAGGAAAACCACGCGGCCGCACAGACCACAAGTGCAACGGCAAGAATCACAAGATCGGAGATGNTGTGGAGCCTGCCCGCGTGGATGCATACTTTATCCGGGCAATTGGATTCCTCAAAGCAAATGCTGCCATCTTTAAAAACGTGAAAAATCACATTCTTATTTTGCTCAATTGAAAAGCGCTTATCCACTCCCGCCGTCAGATCGACCGTGTCCACCAGCTCCGATTTGTAGTAGATCTCGGCTTTCGCCGCTTTGTTCCCAACGATGGACTGATAGGAAAACCACGCGGCCGCACAGACCACAAGTGCAACGGCAAGAATCACAAGATCGGTTTTTTTGACAAATTTCATCGATAAACTCCGCCTCAGTTAAAAAAACCGCCGATAAAAATCAGCAGGCTGTTGGCACCCACAAGGATGACGTAATTTTGGACCGAAAGGACAAACGTTTCCTCTTTCTGCTGTTTCTTTTTAAACCGGTTAACATTGTTCCTGATGGGAACGATCGTCAACAGGGATAACAGGCAGACAGAAGGCAGGATTTTCAAAAACACCATCCCGACAACCGAGACATACGAAACGGAATACAGCCCCGCGAATACGGACAAGGCTTTTTCGCCAAGGTAATACGGGAGCGTGTATCGCTTTGCCCCAATGTCTTTTTCCAGATCGCACAGGTTGTTGGCGAGCATAATATTTGCGGTCGCGCAGGCCGGCGTCACCGAAAGCAGCGCGAGCGAAAAAAGCGGAAAAAGATTCAAATCCAGATGAACCGTTTGAAAATCAAACGCAAAGGTAAGGAAGGTTCCCGCAGGCATATTGATGTACAGTAACAGGAAAGGGATGAACAGCCCGTAAAACACGCCGGAAAAAAGCTCTCCCAGCGGCTGACGGGAAAGGGGAATCGGTCCCCACGAATAGAGCACTCCGAACAGAAAGCACAGCCCGCCCAAAAGCAGCACGACCGCGTCCGTCAGAAAGGCCAGAGTCAGCCCCAAAGCCATACTGACCAAAAGCAGCAAAAAAATGATTGCCTTCGCCGTCGGGCGGCGGAAAGGCAGGATCTCCCCGGCCGTTTTGGCCCCCTCATAATTATTGATCGCCGTAGCGGTTAAATCAAAGAGAAGCATGGAACCGAAAAAGAGCAGGGTCAATGTCCAGTTTACCGGCTGCTTTTTGTAAAAAAGATACGCAAGCGCCATCAAAAAGGCAAAGACGCTGGTGATTTTCGTCCGCAGCTCCACAAAATTCAAAAACCTTTTCAGCATCGTTTTTATAACCCGCGGTAAGCTTTATCCAAAATAGACTGAAGCCTTTCTTTTTTATTTTCGGAAGCGCCAAGCTCCCGGATCATTTTAAAGGCCTTGTCGTAATACTTTTTTGAAACTGTCTTTGTGTAGCTCAGGCCGCCCGTTTCTTCCACGGCGGCATTGATTTCCTCTCTGGAAATCTTTTCCGCTCTCGCCTTTTCCTTAAAAGCGGCGCGCGTCTGAAACGCATAAATCAGCGGAAGGGTGATGACGCCCTGCTCGTAGTCGGACTGGACCGGCTTTTTGGCCAGCTGCCGCGGCGCTTCAAAGTCGATGCAGTCGTCGGTAAGCTGAAAGATCATGCCGATCAGATGGCCAAGGCGCATGTATTTCTCCACCGAATCCTTCTCCTCCTCGCAGAGGATCGCCCCCGCGTAAAAGGAAGCTTCAAAGAGGGCCGCAGTTTTCCCGGAGATAATCCTGAGATAGCTCGCAACGGAAAGGTCCAAATTGTAATTGTTCTGGTTCTGCCTCAGCTCACCCAGACAGATTCTGGTCATGTAATCGGGAATATTGAAGTCCAGATAGTCCCTCTTGTTCGGTATGGAAGCAGCCTGTTCCAAAGCCAGACAGAAAAGATAGTCCCCGCAGATGACGGCGGTGCGCTTTCCGTATTTTTTCTGAAGAGTGACAAAGCCCCTGCGGAGATCGGCGTTGTCAATGACGTCGTCGTGCACCAGCGTGGCCAGATGCAGAACCTCTATCGCGGAAGCGAGCTTCACCGCATTGGGATGAAGCAGCCCTTCCCTGTTTTCGGCACAGGCAAGCAAAGCACGGGAACGAAGGAACTTGCCCCATGAAAGAGTCAGATGCTGCGTATAATTGCGGATGGGTTTAGGAGAGGCGGACAGCAATCTGCCCACCTCCTGTTTTACCTGTTCCGCCGCGTCGTCGAAAGTAAGAAATTCAACTGCGGCATTTTCTGCAGTGTGTTCATTAATCATTGTAAATATATAACTTTCTTGCAAATTTCACATTTTTCCAGTGCTTTTTCAGATACGGCATCGCGTAATAGTCCAATCCAAAGACCCTGCCTCCGCCGATCAGGACCGCGATTGCCGCGAAGATCATCCAGAAGGTGTTGAGATACAGGCCCGTCGTGCAGACGAACATGACCTGAAGAACCAGCGAAAATCCAGAGGAAAGCGTGGTAAACAGGCCGCCGATCAGCGACAAGCCGATCAGGATTTCCGCAACCACAATAAAAATCTGCATAAAAAGCTGTACTTTGGGGTTTGGAAGAATTAACGTTTTGACAAACCAGTTCATCAGCGGCACGTCAAGTTTGAACGCCAGATCATTCAGAGTGGATTTCGCCAGCTCCTTGCCGCTTACAAAGATCACCTGGAACCAGCCGAGGAAGCTGAAATTCATCAAAACCTGCCCGACCGCAGCAGCAGCGGCACCCGCCGCCTGACCGGCCGCATCGGCGGCACCCGACGTAGCGGAGGAAATCGCGTCTATCGCAACGGAAGCCGCTCCGGCTACCGCGTTTACTACATTCACCGCACCGGTGGCCGCAGTGGTGGTTGCGCTGCTTGTCGCGTCCGGTGTGGTGCCGCCGGCAGCCGCACCGTTCAGGATGGTGTTGTACCATGTGGCTGCGCCGCCGAAGAAGCCGGTCAGCTGGGGAGAATTAAACCAGCCTTCCACAATCTTCATGACGCCTTCATACAGCCAGACCATACCCAGCCAGATTCTGAGAGCGACGAGTAAAAAGCTCGGGGTTTTATTGGAGAAGTGGCCGCCGACAAAGCTTCTGTCGTGGCGCACCGTAAAGAATTCATGCTTCATATAGCTGAAAATCTTGTTCCAACCAAGCACCTGAATGAAATAAATGATGTTGATAAAATGCTTTGCGAACATGGCGAGGAAAGACGGAAGGTTGAACATGTGGTTCGGCAGACCGACATGGGCAACGCCGTAACGGCCGCCCACACAAACCATGACCCCGTGGAATTTCGGTTTGTACTCTTCCATTTCGCCCGTGCCGGTAAGGGAAACGATGATATTTTTCGCGGCGACGCCGGAGCTTTGCTCGCAGTTTTCGACCAGCTGCGGGACCGGCATCTTTTCGCCTTCGGGCGTATAAAGAATATCGTCGCCGACGACATAGACGTTCGGATTATCCACGGAACGCAGATAAGCGTCCGTCTGGATTCTTCCGCGGCGGGCCGACTGAAGCACTTTGGCCGCCTCGCCCGCGATTTCGGCGCTTTCGATTCCCGCGGTCCAGATCACGGTGCCGGCAGTTTCGCGGGTCACCGTCTCGCCGCTTTTGATTTCAATGTAGTCTTCGCCAATGCTGACAACGCCGGCGTTCAGCTTGAGACCAACGCCCATTTTGGAAAGGCGTCTTTCTATTTTGTTGGAAAGTTTGTCAGGTAAAATAGGCACGATGCGAGGCAGAACATCCACGTCGTAAATCGTGACGAGGGAACGGTCTATTTCGTATTTGTCGCAGAGGACCGGCACATACTCGGCCAGCTCTCCCACCATTTCAATTCCCGTAAAACCCGCGCCCACGACATAAAACGTAAGCAGCTTTTTCTTTTCTTCCAGGTTGGTCTCGCGGGCGGCCTTTCTGAAGAACTCTTGGATATGATCCTTCAGATGCACGGCATCGTCATACGACCACAGCGTGTGGGCGTATTCCTCCGCTCCCGGGATGCCGAAAAAAGAGGGTTTGGAACCGGCTGCAAGCACAAGATAATCGTAGCTGTAGCTTTCGCTGGTTCCGGTTACGGACTTCTGCTCAAAATCAATGGACTGAATCGTATCCAGCTTGACGTTTACCTTTCTTCCGGCAAAAACCCTGTTGAGGCTGATCTTGATACTGTCTTCATCTACGCGTCCGGCAGCCACCTCGTGCAGTTCGGTCAGCATGGTGTGGAACGGATTTTTATCAATAATGGTAATGCTGACATCCTCTTGCTTTTTCAGCCGTTTGGCCAATTTTTTCGCGGTCAGCAGCCCCGAATAACCCGCACCGATAATAACGATTTTTTTCTCCATAGCAATCCTCTTTCAAAATAAAGAATAATTTACAGGGAAACCTGACAAGAATCCTAATATATATAAAACATACCTCGACAATATTATAACAAGCAATTTCAATAAGTCAATATGCGTAAATTGATAAATAATGCCGCTATAATGTTGGAAAAATAAAGCAATACCATCGAATGAGACAAATTTATGAATGTAAATAATAGGAATTAATATTATTTTATTAAGAAAACGGCGGTAAAATTGTTTCCTCCCTGAAATCGCTTTCATATCATGAGACATACGATAAAAATTTAACTCTTCAAAAAAATTTTCAAATTTCTATTCCGTACACCTAAAAATTCTGTGCAAAATAATCCATCCCTGAAAAAATCCCTCGCTGAGCGCGGTTTCACGTGCAGCGGGGGATCGGATTCTTTTTCCTCCGGCAATTCCTATTTAAGCGGGTTTTTCTGCCTTTCCTTCCTTTACACGCGCTTTTATCTCACCACCTATCCAGATCATGACCGGGATAACGATCTGAAAAGGAATGGCATAAATTTTATAGATGTCCAAAAAGTTAATCATTTCCATGGTGTTGCGGTAAAGAATGCTGCACAGGGCCAGCATACAAAGGCTGACCGGGAGCACCAGCTTCTTGCAATCCTGTATATTGAACAGGCTGGCCAGCCCTTTGGACGCAGCCAGAAGACAAACGGTAATTTTGGTGATTCCGCCCAAAATGAAATTCGTCGAGATAAAGCCTTCCACTCTTGCAAGAAAGTCACTGATGTTGATGATTCTGGCGGCCGAATAAGAAGGAAATATTTCTGCTTTCAGCATAACTGAACCTAGCGCCGCGATATTTCTCAGTGCGACAATCAGCATAATCAGGGCCCCCAGCACTTCACCCCAAACGTATATCTTGAAAGGGCTGTCCTCCTTCTTTATATAATCGGCCAGAGTCAAAAACAGTACCGTCTCGACAAATGGGAATGTAAAAATCTCATAGGAGCCTGTCAGGATCACTTTTGTACTGTGCTCCATGACAGGCAGGAAATTATTCATATCCAGCCGATTGTACAACAGCATGATTGTAAGAAACATAATGGAAACAATAATGACCAGACTTACCACCGACCACTTCCCCAAAATTTCCGCTCCGCTTCTCGCCATATAGGTGGTAACCAGAATCATAACAATCATCAGCGCAAGCTGGGGCGTCTCCGGCATTGCCGTTATTTCGACAAACTCGGAAAAATTCCGCAGGACCAATGCCCCCAGATGAAGTGCGTACCAGGTAATCAGAACGGTTACGATTTTACCGGCAATTTTCCCGAACACGATTTCCGCTACTTCAAAAAAATTTTTTTCCGGAAACAGTTTGATGATTTCTGCGTAAATCAGAACCATTGGAATGACAATTACCTGCGACAGGATCATAGAAATCCAGGAATCCTGTCCCGCTTCGGAGTTCCCCCCCAGCACGACACTGCTCCCGCAGATATAAACGACAATAACGCATATGGCCTGACGCATTGAGAGGTATTGTCTCTTCATAGAAACCTGTTCCTTTCCATGTTAATTGGTACATTTGGGGTTTTCACGGTTTATAAAAAATCTGAACAATATGACGGATGGCGTCGGAAGGGCCGGGAAGCACGATATCAAACGTATACAGGATCAGCACACAAAAGCTGGCTGTAAGAAGCACAGAGTAAATCCAGGTGATCTTTTTTTCACCGTTTTTTACAACAGGAATGAAATCAGCCAGAACAACGACCAAATATAAACCGATTACAATAAACGTCATCAAGGGGCTCACCCACTTTCAACTGTGCTTGAGAAAAGCGGTATTGACTATATTCACTTTGGACTGTACCTCTACCTGGATGGTCGGAAAGAGTTTGTCCCATTGCGGTTTCAGCTGCTTCCAAAACTTCAAATCCTTCTTATAGATCATTTCGCCAAATCCAAAAATATCCGAGTTATAATTCATTTGAACCTTCCGAATAACGCCCTCGGTCCTCTCTTTGACCATTTTCTGTGCTTCCTGCTCAATTTTGCCGGTTGTTTTTTCATCCAACAGGTCCGTATCCGCTTCGGACTCGTCCACAAAGGCCTCAGTCTCAATCTGAAGCGTCACCTTCAGCTTTCCACCCGAATAAGAATAGGACGTTTTCGTTGTGCTTTTTGAAATTTCGAGCGATATGTCCGGAATGTTTTGTCCTGTCGAAGATACGGTCAGGATTCCGCCGTGAAGGGCGTCCACCGCAAACAAATAATATTTGCTCTCCTCCGGGGGCAGATGCCCTACCAGTTTATTTCCTTTGAAAACCGCTTCCCCGTCTGCTTCTACGACCATCTCCTCATCGTTTTCCACATTGTGAAAAACCGGAAGGGTAAGGGAATGCCCTTCACTTTTCAGAGTACTGAACGCACGGTACAGCGGGACGCTTTCAATGCTCCCCACGGTACTTTGATCATCATCAAGAATCTTCTTGATTTCATAGGCGACGACCGAATTGTCAAGCCCATAGAGAGTCAGAATATCTTTTGCCGTCCTCTCCTCCGACACGATAACGCCTACCGTTTCACGGCATTCCTCATCGGATAAAAACCAGACAAGCACATTGTCCAGCTTACCGCTCTTGGCAACCTCATTCCCTATGATCAGGATCTCGTTATTGCCCCAATAAAGCTTATTGAGCAGCCTTTTCTTCGCATTTCTGACCGCATCCATCACCGTTTTTCCCCTTGATTCCACAAGCTTGGCCTTGGTTCCTGCTCCCTTTTCTGTCGCGGTCAGATCAATGACTTCGCAGCTGAACAAATACTCCTGGGTGGCCGGATCCAGATCGATCCCCACCGCAGCGACGATCGTTATTTCGTTCAGCCCCCGGTAACTCCAGCAGCCCGACAGGGAAAACAGCAGTACCAAACTCATCATCAGGCAGACTATCTTCTTACTCATGCTTTCCTCCGTTGCTTTCTACGGGACTGCTCTTCATTCGCACAAGATTGTTTGTCATTGACTTTGTCCTTGTAAGCATATCCCACCACGGCGCCCTGATAAAGGTATCCTTGATATCCTGGAACTGAAGCGCTCCGCTGAAGGTAAGCTGAGGAATTCCGAATGAGTGCAGATTCAGAATATGAATGAACACGACCGAAAGGCCCAGCACAAATCCGAATAGACCAAAACAGGTAGCCATCGCCAGCAGGAACAGGCGCATATAGATTACAGGCGCGTTCATTTTAGGAACCAGCAGACCGGTGATCCCCGTAAGCGCAACGACAATAATCATCGGAGCGGCCACCAGTTTTGCATCTACGGCGGCTTGTCCGATCACAAGAGCGCCGACAATACTGAGCGGCTGTCCGATGTTGGAGGGCATTCGGATTCCGGTTTCACGCAGAATATCAAATACGGCGAGCATGATAAACGCTTCCGCGGCGGCGGGCAGCGGCACGCTCTTTCTGGAACTGGCGATACTGATTAAAAGCTGGGTAGGCAGCATCTGCTGCTGAAACGCCACAATCGCAACATAAAGCGCCGGGACGGCAATTGTTAGAAGAAATCCCGTGAGGCGCACAAAGCGCGACAACGAAGTATAATAAAAGCTCAGGTAATAGTCCTCACTGCTCTGAAAATTCTCAATAAAAAGATATGGAACGGTCAGGACGACCGGCGTTCCATCCAGGAAAATGGCGATCCTGCCTTCCAGAAGCTTTCCCACGACGACGTCGGGACGCTCCGTATACCCCGTCGTGCGGAAGGGGGACCACATGGAATCCCTTGTCAGCTCGGTAATATAGTTGGTGTCCAGAACCCCGTCGATATCGATTAATTCAAGACGGCGGTAAAGCTCTTTCAGAATTTTTTTGTTGACAATTTTATCGATATAGCAGATACAGGTTTTGGTTCTTGTAACTCTTCCCATTGTGGTAAATTTCATTTTCAGCTCATTGGTGCGTACTTTGCGGCGGATCAGCGAAAGGTTCTGGAGCAGGGATTCGTTAAACCCTTCCCTGGGTCCCGAAAGGATTTTTTCATTCTCCGGCTCGTCCATCGAGCGCGTCATAAATCCTTTGGAATTCAGAATAACGGCTTCCTCCACGCCCTCCACAAATAAAATGGTGTCGCCGTAGGTGACGGCCTCCACAATTTCTTTCATTTCCTTCGTCTTTTTAATTTCGTTGATGAAAACGACGTTTTCGACCAGATCGTCAACGAGATGCCCGTCCGGATGCCCGCTCGCCGCGTCGGAGAGCATCAGCGGCTTGATAATATTTTCGTTGATGATCTCGGAATTGACCACGCCGTCACAATAGACGATGCAGTATTTCAGGTTTTTGTCATGGTTGTTCTGAAAATACCTGACAATCAGGATGTCCACATCGGCAAAAAGCTTTTTGACGATTCCCACATTGGTGTCCAAAGACCGGCCCAATTGATTTTCGTCCAGCTTCTGATTTAGATGCTCAACCTGCTCTGTTACAACCGCGTTTTTTCGCTTTGATGAAAAATGAAACATATCCGATCCTCCGCGTGAAACAATTGTTTTTATTATTGCATCATCGTGAGAAAATATGTAAATTGCCTGAAGTTTCACAAAGCTCTGCCCTTGTTTGAGTATAATTGTTTCTGTTTTATGCAGACTATTCTCTGAAAATCAAACGAATCGGAGAGAAAAATGAACAGGTTATCTTTCGGCAGACTGCCCCGGCACATTGGGATTATTCCGGACGGCAACAGACGATGGGCTGAAAAGAACGGATATGAAAAACAGGACGGCTACAAATTCGGCATTACACCGGGATTCGAGCTCTATAAGACTTGCCTTGAGCTCGGGATTCAGGAAATGACTTTCTACGGCTTCACCATCGACAACACGAAGCGTCCGTCCGTTCAGACAAAAGCCTTTCAGAGCGCCTGTGTGGACGCGGTTATGAACCTCGCCAATCAGGACGCCGACCTTTTAATCGTCGGCAATACGGAGTCACCGTTATTCCCGAAAGAGCTTCTGCCTTATTCCAAAAGAGTGCGTTTCGGCCGAGGCCTTATGAAAGTCAATTTCCTTGTGAACTACGGATGGAACTGGGATTTAAACTGCTCCCTGAAAAACAGCGAGGCCGGCATCGGCGGCAACATGGCAAATACGATCGCGTCCTCCGATATTTCAAGAATCGATTTGATCATCCGCTGGGGAGGAAGACGCCGCCTGAGCGGTTTTCTGCCCATTCAGTCCATCTATGCGGACATTTATGTGCTGGACGAGCTGTGGCCGGATTTCAAGCCCGAGCAGTTTTATCGGGCCCTTGCATGGTATCAGGACCAGGATGTCACCCTCGGCGGCTGATTTTCGGCACAGGATCAGATCAGCATCTCAAAAATTCCGAGCGCAATGACGATCCCGCCCGAAATCAGCGGAACAAACCGGGAAAGCGACTTCGGAATGCAGCCCCTTCCCACGCGATACCCCAGGGTTATGGAAAACATACTGATCAGAAATGTAAAAATCGTTGTGGCACATATGTTCAGCCCCGAAATGCTCGCGCCGACGCCCATGCCGAAATTATTGATGGTCAGAGCCAGGGCCAGGATCGCGGACTCTTTGACATCGATCGTTCCCGAACTGTCCAGATCCGCTTTTTCGGGGTCTTTGAGCATGGTATTGAGATTCACCTTTTCTTCCCGCCCGGCTTCGTCTTCCTCCCGCGGTTTCTTAAAGAAATCCTTGAGGAACCAAAGTCCGATAAGAATCAGGATAACGCTGCCAAGCGTATTGGATACCGACGCGGGGAAAAACCGGCCGATGATCCCACCGATCCACATGGAAAGGAAGGTGCCAACCCCTGTGATAACGGCAATCAGAAAATTAACAAAAAAATTCATTTTAATTTTCCGCATTCCAAAGGTGATTGCCACGGTAAAATTGTCAAGGTTTGCCGACAGCGCAAATAATAATACGGATATCAGATACAAATTCACTCACCGCCAAAACATTATTTATACCATAATAATGTTGGCGGTAAATTTGTGTGATTGAATTTTTTTAACGAATAACAACTTAACAATAACTGTCAGCCGCTATAAAGGATATCGCAGCGGTATTTCGTCAAAACTATATCTGTCCGTACCAAATCCATTTTGCGTGCGGTACAGGAGGGATGAATAAATGACACACGAAGGGCATATGGATACCGAGCATTCAACGCAGTCAACCGGTTCGGAATTTCTCCGCTGGTTTGGCCGAATGATTATTACAGCAGTCGTTCTTGCAGTCGTATCGTTTTTGACCCCGGGCTTTTCCATCCGAGGATTATGGTCATTCCTGCTTGCTGCAGTAGTCATCAGCGTGATTGACTATCTGGTGGAAAAGATGATGAAAGTGGACGCAGCTCCCTTTGGGAAAGGATTGAAAGGATTTATTATATCCGCAATTATCATCTACGTCGCACAGTTTTTAGTCCCCGGTATGAGCGTTTCGATTATCGGCGCCATTCTGGGTGCTTTGGTCATCGGCATTGTCGATGCGGTATTTCCAGTCAGAGTCATGTAGCATGGAGCAATTCCTGAAACATTTGTAAAGGAGGTCTGAAAAGCGAAACGCTTTTCAGACCTCCGTCTTTTGATTTAAAAAACAATAATAATAGCCGCGGGTACTTTTTATCTCAGCCATCCCCAGACTCCCGAAAAGCGTTTTGATACGCGCATGAAGCTCTTCCGTCGGCGCGGTACAGACAATCTGCCCGCCGTCCTTCAGAATTCCTTTCAGGTCACCGATCAGTCCCTCCAGGTCGCCGACTTGATCCATTTCGCTTTCCAGAACGATGATGTCATAGGTTCTTGAACCGAACAGAGGCACCAGAGCGTCCATATCCGCATGCGCACAATATTCGCAGATGGAGGAAAGGTCGGCCATGTTATCTTCCCTTCCGGAAAGATAATACAGCCTGATATCGGCCGCGCCCTTTTCCTTTAATAAATTTTTGATCTGAAGCAGGGTCGCGCCGCAGGACATGCCGATTCCCAGAATGTTTTTGCCGCTGCCGCCGTCGTAGTTCAGCACGGTCAGAAGCGTACCGTCGGTAAAAGCGGCCTGCCACGGATGGACGCCGAATTTGCTGATAAACAGGTTCAGATTTCTTTGCGCCAGATTGTTTTTTGCATATTCCGCATTAAAGGTCACGGAACCGAAATGATGCACAAACGTGTCTTTCGCCAAAATGAGTTTATAACCCTTTCTGCGGATGCGGAAGCTGATGGCGTCGTCGTCATAGGCCCCGGGGTTAAAATCCTCGTCGAATCCGCCCAGCTCCTTCTGCAGGCTTGTGCGGAACAGGCAGGTATAGGTGACAAGCTTCATCTTCTCTTCCCAGAGGCACGGGTTGCTCACGTTGTACGCCTGAGCGATCCGCTGCATTTCAGGAATCGACTGATAGTGAAGGTCCACCTGCTGCCCGTTGGAGGACGTGCTGCACACGGGCACGACCATTCCGATTTTTTCATCGGATTCCATACAGGCGATCAGGTTGTCAAGCCAGTGGGCGGTAACGACAATGTCGTTGCTCAGATTCAGGGTATATTTTCCCTGTGCGATTCTGAACCCGCAGTTAACTGCTTTGTCCACCCCGACATTTTCGGGAAAACTGATTTTTTTGCTGTTGGGCAGGCTGTTGAAGAACTCTTCCGTCCCGTCCGTGGAGCCGTTATTGACGGTAATCAGTTCAAAATCGATATGGGAGGTATATTGGAACAGGCTTTCCACACACAGCTTCGTATAATTGAGATGGTTGTAAGCGAGCAGGACAACGCTTACGACCGGCGTGTGCCGGTCTTCCGGTTTTGCTGGTACAGGTTCCGTATTCATCACCGCTTTCTTGTGCCGGTCCCGGCTGAAATTATGACATAAACCGGTCGATCGTCCGGATAACATACTCGATCATTTCGTCGCTCAGCCCCGGATACACGCCGATAAAAAAGGTGTTGAGAAGAACATCGTCCGTGTGTTCCAGACTGCCGCAGATCCGGTGCCGGATATTCCGGTAGCCGGGGTGGTGTAAAATATTCCCCGCAAACAGCATCCGCGTTTCGATCTGGTTTTCCTCCAGAAACCGGACAATGTCCCTGCGGGTAAACGCGGCTTCTTTTCTGACCGTCAGGGGCAGAGCGAACCACGAGGGGTCGGCCTTCGGCAGAGAGCGCGGCAGAAGAAAGCTGTCCTGATATTTTTCCAGCGCGCCGTACAGCCGCCGGAAATTCCGCTTCCGCTTTTCGCTGAAGGACGGCAGCTTTTTCAGCTGTTCAATCCCCATGGCGCACTGAATGTCGAGCGGCTTCAGGTTATAGCCGATATTGCCGTATACATATTTGTGGTCGTAGCCGTACGGCAGGCTTTCATAGGTGTGGTCGAACCGGTGGCCGCAGGCGCCGTTGGGGTTCTGCTCGCCCGTCTGGCAAAAGCAGTCCCGCCCCCAGTCGCGCAGGGACAGGGCCTGACGGTACAGGTCGAGCCGGTTGGTCAGCACCGCGCCCCCTTCCCCCATGGTGATATGGTGGGCGGCGTAAAAGCTGTAGGTCGAAAAATCGCCGAAGGTACCGCAGAGCTTCCCGTCATAACGGGAATCCAGCGCGTCGCAGGTGTCCTCAATGACATAGAGATCATAGCGGCGCGCAAAGTCCATGACCGCGTCCATCTGCGCGGGATTGCCGAGCGTGTGGGCCAGCACAACCGCGCGGGTACGGTCTGACCTTGCGTCTTCGAGCAGACCGGCGTCCAGATTATAGGTACCCTCTTCAACATCGACAAAGACGGGGACAAGCCCGTTTTGCAGGAGGGGATTCAGCGTAGTGGGAAAGGCAAGCGCCGGGGTAATCACTTCGTCCCCCGGCCTGAGCGGATTTTCCAGCCGGGGCGAGCACAGCGCCCCGACCGCGACCAGGTTGGCGGAAGACCCGGAATTGACCACCAGTCCGTACCGCATCCCGGTATAGGAAAGAAACTGTGTGAGAAACTCTTTGCCCTTCGGCCCCAGCGTCAGCCAAAAGTCCAGCACGCTGTCGACCATGGCCTGCATTTCCTTTTCATCAAATACCCTGCCGGAATAATGCACCCTTGTTTTTCCCGGGACAAACGGTCTGTCCTGTTCCCTGAGCTCATAAATACGGGCGACACGGTCGAGGATTTCCTGCCGGAGCTTTCGCTCCGCTTCCATACGCTCCTCCATATCAGCCCCCCTGCATCAGCCCCGTCAGGCTGGAACACACGAAATCAATATCGTCCTCCTCCAGATTGGCCGCAGAGGGCAGGGAAATCCCGCGTTTTTCCACAAGCGCGGCAACCGGGTTTTCAAAGCGCTGTTTGTAGACGGGGAACCGGCTCATCTGCGGAAACCCGGGACGCGCATGGATATTCAGCTTCCTTAGCCCGACAAGGATTTCGTCCCTGTCCGCCGTTACCGAATCCTCCAGCAGAAGCGAAGGATAGCAGTAATTGCTTCTGCAGCCCGGCTTTTCCCTGACGATTTTCAACCCTTTCACCTCTTTCAGGCGGGTATCGTACCAGTTGAAAATCTGCCTTTTTTTCGCGATCAGCTCTTCCACGCGTTCCAGCTGTGCAAGGGCGAGCGACGCGGAAACATTGCTCATGACATATTCAAAGCCCAGAAGGTCCGACCAGAAAACAGCCTCGCGGTCGGTGCGGCCCATGTCTGCCAGAAGCTTTGCGCGCTGGTAGATGTCCTCGTTGTCGGTCAGAAGCATGCCGCCCTCCCCGCTGACCGTCATCTTTGCGCCCTGAAAGCTGAAGCAGGCGACGTCGCCGAAGCCGCCGACCGGCTTTCCGTGGTACTGCGCGCCGACGGCGGGCGCGGCGTCCTCTATGACAAAAAGGCCATATTCCTTCGCGATACTCATGATCTCATCCATTTCGGCGGGGTGCCCGAACGTGTGCACCAGCATGATGGCCTTTGTCTTTTTCGTAACGGCCTTTCGGATACATGCCGGATCGATCGTCCAGGTGTCGGGGTCAATGTCCACAAAAACGCAGTCCGCGCCGGTATAGGAAACGGCATACGCCGTCGCCACCCAGCTGAAGTCGGTGACGATCACTTCGTCCCCCGCTTTCAGCCCTACGGCGGCCGCGGCAAGGTGCAGCGCATGGGTGCAACAGTGGGTCGCAATGGCGTATTTGACCCCGACGTAATCCGCAAACGCTCTTTCCAGCTTTCTGATGTACCCGTCGAAATTTTCATACCATCCGTTCCGGACCGCGTCCGTGACGTAGGCCACCTCTTTTTCCGTAATGGACGGCCCCGCAAAGCTGATTTTTTTCCCCAAGGCAAATCCTCCTTCAAATGGAAACGGTATCGTTCTGCCGCTTCCATTTTTTGATATCGAGTTTCATCTGGATATAATGCTTTTCCGCCCGCTGGTGGCGTTTGGCTTTCGATTCCGACCAGGATTCGCCCTGTGAGGTGAAAGCCCGATAAAGGGGAATGTCCCCCGACGGATAAAAGCCGTTCCTCCTGTAAAAGGCGATTGCCCGCGTATTGTCGGACAGTACGCGCAGCCGCACCTGCCGGAGCTTTAATTTGCCGAGTCCCCAGCGGATTAGCGTATTCAGCGCAAACGTCATCATCCCCGGATACCCGATTTTCACTCCTCGGATGACAGCGTCGATTTCGCAGGAGCGGCGGTGGCAGTCGAAGGACGAAAAGCCGATATGCCCCACCCTCGCGCCGTCCGCAGCTACAATCAGGAACAGAACCCGGTCCTCCCGCGCAATAATCCCGTTCAGCCATTTTTCGGTGCTTTCAGCGGTCGCTTCGAACCGAGCCGGGGACATATGGGAATTTTCATTGCGCCATCCGGCAAGCAGGGCGGCGCAGTCCGGAATCGCATAGCGGTACTCTTTGGTGATGGGACGCAGGTACCCCTGAATGATTCCGTGCCGGTCGCAGATGGGAAGATAGAGAAACGGCTCGTAGGGGCTGATCCGTTTGACCGCGTCCAACGTTTTTTTCACATACTTTTTATAATGGCGCATCGTCATTCTCTCCCCCGCCGTCATAGAGTCTGATCAGCATATTTTCCGCAAGTTCCGTGCGCGGCAGCAGCGGTTCCTGATCTTCAATGGGCCGGTTGACGGACAGCTTCGGCCACACCTGTGTATTCTGTTCGAGCCGGATATCGATCAGAACGGGGTCGTTGGATTCCAGCAGGGGCCGGACGGCGAAAAGCTCTTCCGGCGTTTCCACCCGGACGCCCGCGATGCCGTAGGCCTTTGCAATTCTGCAAAAGTCCGGGGCTTCGTAATCCTTCACGGTGGCACAGAAGCGGTTTTCAAAATACTGCTCCTGAAAATGGCGGATCATCCCCAAGCAGCGATTGTTCATAACGATGATCTTCACGGGAATCCGGTTCCGCTTGACGGTCTCCAATTCCTGAATGTTCATCTGCAGCCCGCCGTCCCCGTTGATGGAAAGGACGGCTCCCCCGCTCCGTTTTCCAAAGCTTGCGCCGATTGCCGCCGGCAGGGAAAAGCCCATCGCTCCCATTCCCCCGGAAATCAGCATCCGCTGTCCTTTCCGAACGGTCATGGACTGCGCCGCCCACATCTGGTTCTGCCCGACGTCCAGACAGAGGATGTCGTTTTCCTCCGTCATGGCGGAAATCAGGGAAAGGATATAATTTGGGTCCGGCATTTCCGGCTTCTCCACAAACGGGTAACGCTTCCTGTAGCCCTTGACCCGCTCGATCCACGGGCCGTAAGCATACTCCCCGGCGGGTATCTGATGGATGTGTCCGCGCATTTCCGCAAGGAACCGCCCCGCGTCCATGGCAATGGCAACCTCATCCTCTTTGACCTTCCTGCTCAGCTCATTCCCGTCGATATCCACCCGGATCAGCCGGGCCCCGCGCGCAAAGCTGCTCACGTTTGTGCCGGTCTGGCGGGTGTCCAGCCTTGTGCCGAGCGCGAGAACCAGGTCACTGTTGGCAACGGCCAGATTGGCGCAGCGGTTGCCATACACACCGATCATCCCGAAATAATTGTCATGGGTGCCGTCGTATGCGTCGCGACCCATCAGCGAGCTGACCACCGGGATTCCCGTCGTCTCGGCAAAACGGCTGAAAAGCTCCTGAGCTCCGGAAAGCCGCACCCCGCCGCCGGCCAGCAGAACCGGCCTGCGGGCGCGCCGGAAATACTCCACAACCTTTTCGGGGCTGAACGAGTCAGCTGTTTCCACGGTTTCTTCGTATCCCTCAAGAGCGCCGGTTTCCACCTCCGCCCGCTGGACGTCCATCGGGATATCCAGTAAAACGGGACCCTTCCTGCCGGAATTGGCGATATGTACCGCCTTTTCCAGCTCATAACGGATTTTTGGGGGATCCGTGATGCGCACGGCGTATTTGACAACCGGCGCGACAACACTGACGATATCGGTTTCCTGAAAGCCCCTCTGCCGGATGGGAAGGTCCCCCTTATATTCATAGGTATTTACCTGACCGGTCAGGTAAAGGCACGGGATGGAATCGAAATACGCGCTGCCGATCCCCGTGATCAGATTGGTGGCGCCAGGGCCGCTGGTCGCGACCGCCACGCCGATGTCGTTGCGTACTCTCGCGTAGCCCTCCGCGGCAAAAGCGGCCCCCTGCTCGTTGCAGGCGGCAATAAACCGGAGGTCGCTGCGCCGGTACAGGGAATCCACCAGATGGGTCACGGCACCGCCCTGATAGCCGAACACATAAGTACAGCCGTATTCCGCCAAAAACTCCGCGATATAATCGGACAGTTTCAAAGCAGCCTCACCTCCCCGTCAGTCCGGAGCCGCTTCCATGCACGCCGCGGAGTAAGAGGCGATCTGCCTTCTGCAGAGGGCATAAACGTCCTCCCTGCGGTAATCCCGGTACCACTCCACGGTATATTCCAATGCTTTCTTCAGATTCATACGGGGTTTCCACCCAAGAAATGTTTTTGCTTTGGTGCAGTCAAGGCTCAGCATAGCGGTCTCATGCAGGGACGTATATTCCGAGCAGTCCACCCATTCCCCGCTTCCCCACAGCGAGATCAGCTCGTCGGCCAGCCGGCCGACCGGGACAACGGAGTCCGCATCCGGGCCGAAATTCCACGCCCCCGTGTACCGCGACCCCTTCTCCACCATTTGATACGCCAGCAGAAGATAGCCGTAAAGCGGTTCCAGAACATGCTGCCACGGCCGGACGGACTCGGGATTCCGGAGCATAATGGGGCTGTGCGACTGCAGGGCGCGGATACAGTCGGGAACGAGCCGGTCTTCCGCCCAGTCCCCTCCCCCGAACACGTTGCCCGCCCGCGCGGTAGAGACGCATTTCCCGGGGCGGGTACTGAAAAAGGAGCTCCGGTACGCGGCTGTAACAAGCTCCGCGCAGCCCTTGCTGGCGCTGTACGGGTCATACCCGCCCAGCGCGTCCCCTTCCCGGTAGCCCCAGAGCTGCTCCCTGTTTTCATAGCATTTGTCGGATGTAACGATCACGCCCGTTTTTACGGTCTGGGAAAGCCGGATGTTTTCCAGCACCTCCACGGTTCCCATGATATTGGTCTCAAACGTTTCGCCCGGGATTTCATAGGAACGGCGGACAATGGGCTGGGCGGCAAGGTGAAACACGATTTCCGGCTCGTACAGATCAAAAATCTGTTTGAGTCTTGCCCCGTCGCGAATGTCCCCGCGGATATCCACCATTCTGCGCCGCAGCCCGCACAGGCTGAAGTTGCCGTTTTCCGCCGGAGGGTCCAGCGCGTAGCCGACCACCCTTGCGCCCAGTAAATAAAGCCACAGGCAAAGCCAGGAGCCCTTAAAGCCCGTGTGACCGGTGACCAGCACATTTTTCCCGCGGTAAAAGCCCCCGAACATTCTGCTCAGGTCTATTTCCATATTTTCCATGGCGTCTCCCCCGTTTTCCATAGCGTATTGACCCTTTCCACATCCTTGTAAGTATCAATCGCCGTCCAGAAGCCGCCGTGCCTGTAAACGGCGAGCTCGTGGTCAAGGGCAAGCCTATGCAGAGGCTCCTGCTCAAAAGCGCAGTCCTCTTCCGGCAGATATTCAAACACCCTGCGGTTCAGGACCATATAGCCGCCGTTGATGGTGTCCTCCAATACCGGCTTCTCCTTAAACGCGGTCACGATCCCGTCCTGCGTTTCGATCACCCCAAAAGGAGAGTTCGGGCTCACGCCGGTCAGAGTCGCGATTTTCCCGGTTTTTTTATGATAGACATAGAGCTTGCGGATATTGACGTCGCTCAGCCCGTCGCCGTACGTCAGCATAAAATCTTCATCGTCGTCAATATATTTCTCGATCTGCTTGATCCGGCCGCCGGTCTGCGTTTCCGCCCCGGTGTCCACAATCGTAACGTTCCAGTCCTCTTCCCCGGCGGTATGATATTCCACGGCTTCCTGCGTTCCCGTCTTTACGGTGAAATCATTGTTCCGCCACCGCATTTCCATGAAATACCGCTTGATCATATCGCCTTTGTACCCCACGCACAGAATGAAATCGTTGATCCCGTAATGGGAATAGGTTTTCATAATGTGCCAGATAATCGGATTTTCGCCCACCTCCACCAGGGGCTTGGGGCGGAATTCCGTCTCCTCCCGCATACGCGTGCCTTTTCCTCCGCAAAGAATGACTACCTTCATACCTGCACCCGTCTTTCTGTGCAAAACTGCGGTTTTCCTTCGTCAATGCCCTGTTTTTATTTATATATGCGAATATTGGAGCATTTACCACTGCTGAAAAGCTGTCCCCGCGCCCCTTTTAATGATTTGCTTTCAGCTCGATCAGCCTGAGGTTGTTTTTCAGTCTTTCGTCCTTGGGGCTGAACGCCAGCGCCGCCTCTGCGTGGGCAAGGGATTCCCCGTACATACCGAGCCGGTAGCAGGCGATCGCGCACAGGTCATCCGGCGTATAATCCCACGCGTATCCCATGTTGACATAGACCATGGACTTTTGCTTGATCTTCAGCGCTTCCGTCGCCATATAGTACGCCATGGGCCAGTTTGATGTCCGATAGGCCATTTGGGCGCACTCCACATAGGGTTCGCGCATATGGGGCACTTCCGCGATGGCGCGGCAATACCAACCGAAAGCCTCCGTCAGATCGGAAAGGCCGAAGTAGGACTTTGCGATCCAGCGCATGGACGCGCACCGTTCCTCTTTCCAGATGGAGGACGGCAGCTCCAGATGCCTTTTTAATTCCGCAATGCATTCTTTCCACATGCCCTTGTACATATATTCCCGTCCAAGGTAATACGCCACGCGGTCGTCCTGAGGCGTTTCCTTCGCCGCAAGCTCGAGCAGAGGCAGATAAGACCCCCTGGATTTGCCTGCGTCCGGGTAGTGATTCAGCTCCATTCCGGTAATGTAGATGATTTTTTCCGGTCCGGTGCCGACATATTTCAGGCACTCGTGAACGGGATAAGCCCATTTGTAGCTGTGCCTATCATGGATTTTGAAGTAGCTGAACTGCACGTCGGGCGTGCCGTCCTCTTTCAGGCTCCAGTTGTAAAGGTATTTTCCCATGGAGGTGTCGGGCTGCCACGCTTTTTCCACGCAGTCGCGCCACCCTTTGGTAAATATTTCGTCAAGATCGGTGCACACGCAGACATCGGCGTCTTCGGGAACATGATCGAGGGACAGGTTGCGTGCCACGTCGAACCGCCACGGCTTTACTTCTTCCGTGTACACCACCGCGCCGCGCTCCCTCAATTTTTCAACGGTGCCGTCGGTGGAGCCCGTGTCCGTCACAACGACCACGTCCGCCTCCCCCATGGAATCCATCCAGCGGTCGACAAACTTTTCCTCATTCTTACAGATTGCATACACGCAAATTCGATACTTTTTCAAAAGATCACCTCAAACCTTCGGGTCCGGCTGAGCCTTGGGAAGCTTCAGCTTAATCAGTTCCAGGTTCTTTTTCAGGCGCTCGTCGCCCGGCTGCAGTTCGCACGCCTGGGTAGCGTAATCGCAGGATAACCGGTACAGTCCCAGCCGGTAAGCGCTGATCGCCCCAAGGTCGTACAGCGAATATCCCCATGCGGCCGGCTCAAACAGATAGCTGCCCGATTTTTCCGTGATTTTCAGCGCCTCGCTGACCATAAAAAAGACAAGGGGCCAGTCGTTCATCTGGTACCCGAGCTGGGCCATCTGGTGGTAGGGCTCCCGGATCGTCGGGCATTCGGCAATCGCCCTGAACAGCCACAGGCGGGCCGCGTTTTTATCCCCCTTTGCCTGATAACAGCTTGCGATAAAACGCATGGCGGCGCACCGCTCCTCGTTCCAGAGAGCGGTGGGCATCTTCAGGTAATTGCTCAGTGTTTCGATGCTTTTGTCGAGCATTCCCTTATACATATATTCCCGGCCAAGCCAGAAGGCGACCCGATCGTCCTGCGGATTTTCTTTGGCGGACAGCTCGAGCAGAGGCAGGTACTGGCTTCTGGGTTTACTGACATCCGGATAATGGTTCAGCACCAGGCCGGGAACCCACACCGTTCTGTCCGGATCCTCGCCGCTGTAGGCCAGAACCTCATGGACCGGATGCACCCAACGGAAGCCGTGCCGCCGGTGAATTTTCTCCATTGTGAACTGCTTGCCGTATGTTCCGTCGCTGTTGCGGCTCCATGTAAACAGATACCTTGCGCGTGTATAGATAGGAAGCCAGGCGTTTTCCAGCTTCTCCCTCCATCCCGCTTCAAACACTTCATCCAGATCATTGGAAACGCAGATATCCACATCCTCAGGAATATGGTCCATAGCCAGATTTCTCGCCGCGTCGAATCGCCAGGGGCTGATGGCTTCCACATAGACGACGGCCCCTCTTTCGCGGAGCTTTTCCACCGTTCTGTCCGTGGAACCTGTGTCCGTTACAACCACCAGGTCCGCCTCGCTGACCGCGTCCATCCAGCGGTCGACGAACTTTTCCTCGTTTTTTGTAATGGCATAAACGCAGATTTTATACCGGTTCAATTTCGCACCCTCTTCTCAGTAAGTATGTAAATCGTTTGGTCCCACTTTTGGAGAGGCCAAACGATCATAATATTAATTATTTTTCTTGGGCAAGACGCGTTTAAGCGATGGTTACACCAGCACTGGCATAGCCGGTAACTGTATTAATAAGCGTAACCCCCGCGGCGGTGATGGAGTAAACCATCAGCAGACGCGTTTCCGCGGTTACCGGGATGCTCAGTCCTGTCACAATACCGCTGGATATGGTACCGAGGGCGAGAACACCCGTCAGAGGGGGAGCCAGAGTGACAAGGGTACCGGCAATCGGTGTGAACGTATTGTCCGGTGTAGCCGATTCATACAGCTGCGCAGTAATTGTCACCGTTGATCCTACCAAAGATAATGCCACCGTGGTGCTGAAGAAGGCCGCAACGGAAGTGATCGTACCGTCACGCGGAACCGAAAACGCCTCGTTGATTCCGATACCCGGACCGCCCGTCAGGTCAATCGTCGCTCCCAGCACGGTCATACCCTGAGCGGAAGTACCGAAGCCAACAAACCCGGGCAGTCCGGCAAGACCGCCCACAAGGGACGTCAGGGCAACCGGTGTTCCCGATGCAAAGGGGATAATCGCCGCTCCGGCAACCGGGCCGGTATCTCCAGTCGGGCCTGTTGGACCTGTCGGGCCTGTTGGGCCGGTGGCTCCGATCGCACCTGTGGGACCAGTATCACCTGTAGCCCCTGTCGGGCCGGTGTCTCCAGTTGCTCCTGTCGGACCCGTTGGACCAATTGCCCCTGTGGGACCTGTTGGGCCTGTCGGGCCGGTATCTCCGGTCGCTCCTGTGGGGCCAGTGGCTCCGATTGCACCAGTCGGGCCAGTATCACCTGTAGCCCCTGTCGGGCCTGTGGCGCCGATTGCACCAGTCGGGCCAGTATCACCTGTAGCCCCTGTCGGGCCTGTGGCGCCAGTTGCTCCTGTCGGACCTGTTGGGCCGGTATCTCCGGTCGCTCCTGTGGGTCCCGTGGCCCCGGCTGCACCAGTCGGGCCAGTATCACCTGTAGCCCCTGTCGGGCCGGTGGCACCAGTTGCTCCTGTCGGGCCGGTGGCCCCGGTTGGGCCTGTCGGGCCCGTCGGACCTGTGGGAGTAACAATATCATCCTCAATTACGACGAGGGTCGCGGTTAACGGCACCATCGGCGAATAGAAAATGACCTGTGTGCTCGCATTTACCAACGATACTGTCACCGGTGCCGCGACTACCTCGATAATTCCAAGCCCTACAACCTCTCCTGTTTTCAGAGGTGAGTTGCCTTCCAAAAAATCTCCCTGCGAAGAGGAAAGTGCAAACACTGTCCCATTGGCTGACAGAGAGGATTGGGATGTTACCCACCAATTTATCTCATATCTTCCCGCTTCATTAAAAGTAATTACTCCGGTTGCCGCGTTATAAGTTATATTTCCTGCCGAATAAACGATGCTGTCAAAAATCACATTAGCAGCGACCGCCACTGAACCGTCTGTTATACGTTCTATCTGTAATGCTATATTGCTCAATTAAAATCCTCCAATACTATCTTGCTCAATGAGGCATTCTTTACAGACTTACCTCTGTGATAACGATACTTTCTGAACAGGTGTCGCCAAACCGACGGTTGCTCCAGCGGCATTGTAAGTGTAATAGCGCCTATAACCGCTCCCCATGGTTACTAAGACAATCATATTCCCAATTGGCAACCATACCTACATTGCAAAGAAACTGTGCCTAAATTCCCCATTTCGGATCCATAGGGTCATTTAGCTTGGGAAACTGTACGAGAACATGCCCGAAAAGGCATGTTCCCGCACAAAGGAAATCAGGCAAGGCGTATTACAGTAAGGGTGGCACCTGCACCGCCCTGAAGTGTTGCTGTACCCAGCAAGCCGAAGAACTGAAGCTGAAGCTGATCTCCGGCGGTCAGCGGAACAATGGTAGTGGCGCTGAAAGCTGAGACGGAAACGAGGGGCGAAAAAACAGATCCGGGGATTGCCGTACTGTTTTGGAGTACCTGAGTGGACACAAGCAGTCCCGCTGTAACGTTAACCTGGTAAGTTACCAGATAAGTGCCTGTAATGGGAACGGTAAAGATTGTATTTCCTCCATTGACAGTGAAACTATCCAGGTTCTGGTTGCTGGGAAGGGATATTGTGGTACCGCCCGCCACCACGGCAATCGTGGCACCGGTGGTATTTTGTGCACTCATGGAGTTTACGGTTAAAGAAGTCCCAGTGGGGCCAGTGGGGCCGGTGGGACCGATGTTGCCAATCAGGCCTGCAACACCGGCTACTCCTGCAGGGCCGGTATCTCCGGTTGGACCTGTCGGACCGGTATCTCCAGTTGGGCCTGTTGGGCCTGTCGGTCCTGTCGCACCAACTGCTCCTGTCGGACCTGTATCTCCGGTTGGACCTGTGTCTCCTGTTGCTCCCGTTGGACCGGTTGGGCCTGTGTCACCGGTTGCTCCCGTCGGACCTGTTGGACCGGTTGCGCCAACTGCTCCTGTCGGACCAGTATCGCCGGTTGGACCTGTGTCTCCTGTTGCTCCCGTTGGGCCTGTCGCACCAACTGCTCCTGTCGGACCTGTATCGCCGGTTGGACCTGTGTCTCCTGTTGCTCCCGTTGGGCCTGTCGCACCAACTGCTCCTGTCGGACCAGTATCTCCTGTCGGACCTGTGTCACCAGTTGCTCCCGTAGGACCTGTAGGACCGGTTGCGCCAACTGCTCCTGTCGGACCAGTATCTCCGGTTGCTCCCGTAGGACCGGTGTCTCCAGTCGCTCCTGTCGGGCCGGTGTCTCCGGTTGCTCCTGTCGGGCCGGTGTCTCCGGTTGCTCCTGTCGGGCCTGTGGCACCAATTGCTCCCGTAGGGCCAGTATCTCCAGTTGCTCCTGTCGGACCGGCATCTCCGGTTGCTCCCGTTGGACCTGTAGGACCAGTTGCACCTGTTGGGCCTGTGGTCCCGGCGGCACCAGTCGGGCCGGTGTCTCCAGTTGCTCCTATAGGACCGGTATCCCCAGTTGCTCCCGTCGGGCCGGTTGCTCCAGTTGCTCCTGTTGGGCCTGTGGCCCCGGCGGCACCGGTCGGGCCGGTGTCTCCAGTTGCTCCCGTTGGACCTGCGTCACCAGTTGCTCCTGTGGGACCGGTATCCCCAATTGCTCCCGTCGGGCCTGTGGCTCCGGCTGCGCCCGTCGAACCTGTAGGGCCAGTTGCGCCAACTGCTCCTGTCGGACCGGTGTCACCAGTTGCTCCCGTCGGGCCGGTTGCTCCAGTTGCTCCTGTTGGGCCGGTATCCCCAGTTGCTCCTGTAGGACCTGTATCACCTGTAGCCCCTATCGGGCCAGTATCTCCAGTTGCACCGGCTGCACCCGTCGGGCCGGTGTCTCCAGTTGCTCCCGTAGGACCTGTTACACCAGCGGCACCAGTCGGGCCGGTATCCCCAGTTGCTCCTGTAGGACCTGTATCACCTGTAGCCCCTATCGGGCCAGTATCTCCAGTTGCACCGGCTGCACCCGTCGGGCCGGTTGCTCCAGTTGCACCAGCTGCTCCCGTAGGACCTGTGTCTCCAGTCGCACCTGTCGGTCCCGTGGGGCCAGTGTCTCCGGTTGCTCCTATCGGACCGGTATCACCAGTTGCTCCCGTCGGGCCGGTATTCCCGGTTGCTCCTGTTGGACCAGTAGCTCCGGCTGCCCCCGTGGGGCCAGTGTCTCCGGTTGCTCCTGTCGGGCCGGTATCTCCAGTTGCTCCCATTGGACCAGTAGCTCCGGTTGCTCCTGTCGGGCCGGTATCTCCAGTTGCTCCCATTGGACCAGTAGCTCCGGTTGCTCCTGTCGGGCCTGCCACACCAGTCGGACCAGTCGGGCCTGTTGGACCTGTTGGACCTGTTGGGGTAACAATATCATCCTCAATTACGACGAGAGTCGCCGTTAACGGCACCATCGGCGCATAGAAAACAACCTGCGTGCTGGCATTTACCAACGACACTGTCACAGGCGCCGCGGCTACATCAACAATTCCAAACCCTACAACTTCTCCCGTTTTCAGCGGTGAGTTGCCTTCCAGAAAATCCCCCTGTGAAGAAGAAAGCGCAAATACGATTCCATTGGTTGTCAGAGAGGATTGGGATGTTACCCACCAATTTATTTCATATCTTCCCGCTTCATTAAAAGTAATTTCTCCGGTTGCCGGGTTATAACTTATATTTCCTGCCGAATAAACTACGCTGTCAAAAACCACATTAGCCGCGACTGCCACTGAGCCGCCTGTTGTGCGTTCTATCTGCAGTGCTATATTGCTCAATTAAAATCCTCCAATACTTTCTTGCACAACGAGGCAGTCTTTACAGGCTTACCTCAGTGATAACGATATTGGCCTGAACAGGTGTCGTCGCAAAACCAACGGTCGCTCCAGTGACATTGGTAAGTGCAATAGTAGCCGGGACTGCTCCTACGGTTACCAATACGCTTCCATTCAGCTGCCCTGTTACGATCGGGGACGAGCCAAGGACACCGCCTCCACCATTTAACTCTACTGCAAAGGATACAGTCGTAGCGGCTTCCGCACCATCCGTTGCCACCCACCAAGCTACATAATAATTTCCGGGGGCGGTAATCGTAAATTCACCAGTTACCGCACTATAGGTGATGTTGGGGCTTACGTCAGTTGTGAGCGTATCAAAAATCACATTGGCTCCGTCGGCAACGGTACCTACACCATCTCCAAGAAGCTGTGCCTGGATTCCCAGCAAAGCGACGGCCGGGCCGGTGGGACCTGTCGGGCCCGTCGGGCCAGTAGGACCTGTGTCACCCGTTGGGCCTGTTGGACCTGTAGCCCCGGTCGGACCGGTAGCGCCTAATGCGCCCGTAGGACCGGTAGCGCCGGTTGGACCTGTGTCACCTGTGGCTCCTGTCGGGCCGGTAGCGCCTAATGCGCCCGTGGGACCCGTGTCACCCGTTGGGCCGGTGGGACCTGTAGCCCCTGTTGGACCTGTGGCGCCTAACGCGCCCGTAGGACCGGTAGCGCCGGTTGGGCCAGTGTCACCTGTAGCCCCTGTCGGACCGGTAGCGCCTAATGCGCCCGTAGGACCGGTAGCGCCGGTTGGACCTGTGTCACCTGTGGCTCCTGTCGGGCCGGTAGCGCCTAACGCGCCCGTAGGACCGGTAGCGCCGGTTGGGCCGGTGTCACCTGTAGCTCCTGTCGGGCCGGTAGCGCCTAACGCGCCTGTAGGACCTGTCGGACCCGGGTCGCCGGTTGGGCCTGTCGGACCTGTAGCACCGAGTGCTCCGGTTGGACCGGTTGGGCCTGCTACCCCTGTCGGACCTGTGTCACCTGTAGCCCCTGTTGGGCCGGTAGCGCCTAACGCGCCTGTAGGACCTGTCGGACCCGGATCGCCGGTTGGACCTGTCGGGCCGGTGGGACCGAGTGCTCCGGTTGGGCCGGTTGGGCCTGCTATCCCTGTCGGACCTGTGTCACCGGTAGCCCCTGTTGGGCCGGTAGCGCCTAACGCGCCTGTAGGACCTGTCGGACCCGGATCGCCTGTAGGACCTGTCGGGCCGGTGGGACCGAGTGCTCCGGTTGGGCCTGTCGGACCTGCCGCCCCTGTCGGGCCGGTGGGACCTGCTGCTCCGGTTGGACCTGTCGGACCAAGTGCTCCTGTCGGGCCAGTTGGGCCTGCTGCTCCAGTTGGGCCTGTCGGACCTGTCGGACCTGGATCGCCAGTTGGACCAGTCGGACCGGTTGGGCCGGTGGGACCGCCAGACGGACCGATAGGACCTGTGGGGCCAGTTGGGCCGGTGGGACCGCTAAAGCCCATAGGGCCCATGGGTCCAGCAGGGCCCCGCGGGCCTCTCGGGCCGGTGGGACCCGGGCAGCCGCAGCCGCACGGGTCTTTGCAACAGTTATCCAGGCATCCGTTATGATAAATTGTCATTTCTGGATTAAACCCGTCACCCGCATCATAAGGCGGGCATCTTCTGCTATTTGACATAATCAAAACTCCCATGTATCAAATTTGTTTACGAACATTAGCATGAACAAACACTTTACGCTTTTTAATATAATATGTGGTGACCCGCGAAAAGTGCAGTATACGCCTGTGTAGTGGGAGCGGGTACACCCAGGAACCACATGGATTTTCAGAACATCCTTCCGGCCATCCGGCCGGAAGGACATTCCTTTCCACAGCGGAACGTTACTTCGTCTATTTGTTTTCTTTGGTCCCGGTGGCCCTTAATACAGCGGAATACGCCCCATTGGCACTAAGGGCAATGATGACCGCGTTAAACGGTATCAATGCGCCCGACGACCATGTCAGCGCGCCGGTAAAATACGTTGCTCCCAGTAAAAGAATTACTGCAACGAAATAGGACACCCACTGGGTGGCAATGTTTTTAAAAAACGATGCGCTTTTTAAGAACTGGGTAATCACCGCAGTAGCAGCGGCGCATCCTGCAAAGGTAGCCAGCGTTTCCCAGGTGAAAAAGTTATTCATATTCATTCCTCCTGTTGGAGGCCTTCTCAACAGCCCTGTGTGGTTTGTTGTCCAGGCCTCCAGTAAACACTTTATGACGGTGCTCTCCATCTTGTTCCAACGTTTTCTGACACGTTCCATGGCAGCAAAAAAAGAAGGCCGCCGATAAACGGCAGCCTTCTTTTACATAATTTGAAAGGAAATGAAATTATTAGCCGATGAACTGCTGGGTCCAATAATAACGGCCCTGTGCGTTCTGGGCAATGCCCACGCCAATTTGGGTAAAGGAAGCATTCAGGATGTTCGCTCTGTGTCCGGGGGAATTCATCCAGCCCTCCATAACCTGCTGCGGGGATGTCTGACCTGCAGCGATGTTTTCGCCGGCGGCTCTGTAGCTGATTCCATACTGCTTCATCATATCAAACGGAGAACCGTAGGTAGGAGACTGATGGTCAAAATAGTTCAGTTTCGCCATATCCTGCGACTTTAAGGTCGCGGTATTTGTCAAAGAGGAATTGACGGTAAGAGCTTTGAGCCCGTTTGCGGCTCTTTCCTGATTGACAAGCTGAACTACCTGATTCTGAAAGGAAGCGTAGCTTCCGCCCGTGGTGGCCGGTGTGCTGGAAGTACTGCCCTGAGAGCTGGAACTCGGCTTGGAACTGGAGCTGGGCTTGGAGCTTGAGCTCGGTTTTGAACTGGAGCTCGGCTTAGAGCTTGTGTTCGTATTGGGGCAGGTGTATGTTTTTCCGCCAATCGTGATCTGATATTTGTTTCCATTTGAGGAATTGGTCAGACAGTTGGAATTGACTGTGCAGGTGGTTCCTGCTTTGCAGTTGGAGTTGTTGGTGCAGCCGTTTGCCGCGCTGCAGATCTGGTTACTGGCACAGCTGTTGCCAACCTTGCAGTTGGTGGAATCGGTTCCCGCCACGGTTCCGCTGGAAGCGGAAGTTTTGGGACAAACGCTGGAGGTACCGGATTTAACGATATCGGCAACAGTGTTGCCTGTTTCCTGTGTGTCCGCCGCCGGTGCTTCGCTGGTTACTTGCACGGCTTCCGCCTGAGAATCGACAGAAACGGTACTTGTGGTGGTGCTTTCGCTTGGTGCAGCCGCGGTATTGCCGCTGTTTACAATCGCGCCGGCCGTACCTGACATCAGCACACATGCAATTAACGCAAGTATTTTCGTTTTCATGTATTATCTCCTTTTCATGCTTCTCAATTTTGAATTGTTACAGGTTTGTAACTTTTCTTGCACTTATCGTAACACCGATGCATGAAGAAAACAATACTGAAAATTATGTAAACTAATGAAGATACTGGAAAAATTATGAATTTGGAAATTAATTGTTTAATCTTCTGATAATATCGTACGCCTTGTCTTCATTCCTGACAAAGCCCTGAACCGTCGTATCGATCCCGCTGTAATCACTGAAGTCCACGAAGGCTCCGCTGAGCTTTTCCGCGAGTGTCGCGGGCATGTCCTTTCCGGCGGCCAGGGCATCCTTCGGAATTTCCTCCGTACGGGCGACGATGATCAGCTCGTCCGTGAAAAGCCCGTCGGCGTGCGCCTGATTGTAAACCTCGTCATAGGTCGCGCCCGCGTCCACCTCCCCGGCCAGAACGGCGTTGACAACATTATTGTGGTTGCCCAAAAAGACGACCTTTTCAAAAATGGTATCGGGGTCCATATGGTTCTGCTTTATCATATCGCGGGCGTACAGATACCCCGACGCGCTTTTTTCATCGACGTAGGCAAAGGTCTTTCCTTTCAAGTCATTAAGGGAATGCACCCTGCCGTTCTTGCGGGCTACAACGTACCCGTTGTAGGAGCAGCGTCCCTGGACCTTCGGTGTAACCAGCACATTCGCCCCGCACTTCTCATGCGCGTTGACATACGCAAACGGAGAGAACCAGCCGACGTCGATGATGCCCTTCTCCACGCTTTCACTGAGCGCGTCATAGCTTCTGACGATCAGGGTGCGGCATTTCAGCCCCACGCTGGCGCATACCCGCTCAAGAATGGGCACGTAGGTTTTCCGGATACGGTCGGGCTCGACGAAGGGATTGACGCCGAAGATGATCTCGTCCTGCTTTTTGAAAGCCATGGCGTCCTGCTGCAGCATTTCCGCGGTTTCGCCGATCTTGTTGCAGAAGGAAAGAATGGTTTCATTTTTCTTCTGCTGGACGTTAACCATCTCAATGGCGGAGCAGGAAACATCGTGGGTCTTTTGTACCGCCTCCGCGACATTTTCCACTGCCTTTTCAATTTCAGCCGCCGTATTCTTCTGCATCAGTGACTCCTGGGTAAGGCCGGAAATCGCGTTTTGGACATCCTTCAGAATCGAGTTGATTTCCTGAATGATCTGGGAGGATTCCGTGACAATGCCGTCCACATTTTTCATCTTGTCGCCGATTTCGGTCATGGCCGTGTTGGATGTCTGTATTTTATCGACGATATTCCTGACCACACCCTCAATGACAGAGATCGCGTCGTCCGTCTGCACCGCCAGCCGCCGGATTTCCCCGGCAACAACGGAGAAGCCCCTGCCGGCCTCCCCCGCCCGCGCGGCTTCTATGGCTGCGTTCAGCGCCAGAAGATTGGTCTGGCTGGATATCTTTCTGATATAGTCCACAATTTCATTGATTTTCGCAGAGGATTCCTGAAGCTCCAGGTTGCTGTCGGAAGCGACCTTGATGACCGACGTAAGGTCGAGGATGAAACTGCCGATGCTCCGGATGGTCCGCTCATTTTTGTTCAGCATTTCAATGGAGGTTTTGGAATGATCCTCGATTTTTATAATCCCGGAATTCAGATTGGTACATGCTCCGGCAAGCTCATTGATGCTTGCATTGATTTCTTCCGAACTGGCCGCATTCTGTTCGCTGAGCTTTTCAATCTCATAAGAAATCTTTGCAACCTTTTCAAAGGTTTTCATGTTGTCCTTGGAAAGCCAGATCAGCTGCTGGGAGTCAAAGCCCATGGTTTCCGCGACTTGAAAAAGCCTTTCCCCCAGCTCGTCCTGCTCATGGTCCTTTTGCTTTACAGGGTGGGGTTCCCCGCCGGTTTTTCCAAACAGGGCGTCGGCGGCAGCCAGAATCAGAATGCTCCCGATCACGGAATAGAGAAAGCCGCCCACCCCGTGGAATTGGAACAAAAGTCCTGCCGCCTGAAGAATGAGGATTGCAATTGCAGAAATAAAGACAGACCGTTTCGATGTAAAATTCATTTTTCTACCGCCTCAGCAATCAAAAAATTCAGTTCAAAACTGATAAAATTTTACTTCTTTACTTTCATTCCATGTCTCTTTTATACACAATATTATTATATTTCAAATCTTATAATCTGTCAATGTTATCCATATTCCAGCAAAAATCTTCTTTTTTCAAATTTTCATCCTGCAATCGGGACGGCGGGAGAGCCGGGGATTCTTTTTCTGCGGGCAAAGCCCTGTTTTATCGGCGGCACCCCGGAGCGCTTGCAGCTTTCTCATACTTGCAGCAGCACCTCTCACCCCCTGCCCACTCCCGTTTTATGAAAGCTGCCTATTTCATTCATGCGAAAAGCGGGAAAGATTAGGAATGGCTTCGCTTTCTTTTGACATAGTTACTTTTATTTGATATAGTTAATCGCGGCAGGAAAGCGAGATTGGGGGAGAATAAAAATGAAATACGAATTAAAACTCGAAAAAGAAATTATGTGCCCTGTTGAATATGGCCTTGACATTTTCGGCGGCAAATGGAAATCGAGGATTCTATGTGTGTTATCCGCAAACGATGTTTTGCGTTATAACGAAATAAAAAAGGAACTCGGTAATATTACTGACGCGGTGCTTGCCGCAACGTTAAAGGAACTGATTGCGGATGAACTGATCGATCGAACTCAATACAATGAAATCCCGCCTAAGGTAGAATATTCTCTTACCTTAAAAGGAAAATCCGTACTCCCAATTCTTCAAAGTATTTGTCAGTGGTCGAGGAGCCATACGTTAGAAGCCTTGGGCAAAAAATTACCCCCTTGCAGAACTTGCAACCAACTGTAATTTTGATACTAATAAATTTATTAGTTACTTATAAATTTCCTAATATATGTACTCTTTCAAGCTGCTCTGTTATACTGCGGTTATGGTTAACCCATTCGGAACCAATAAGGTACAATAAAGAAACGGAGCGATGAAAGATGCCAAAATTAAATGACGCGGTCAAAAAGCTGCTTGAATCAGCGAAAACGTGGGTAATTGCTACCCAAGGTGAAACTCCCAACGCAGTGCCGATTCTCTTTAAGAAAGTCGTGGGAGACGATGAATTGGTGCTCTTCGACGTGTTTATGGACACGACGATCGCAAACATCAAGAAAAGCGGCGAGGCAGCCATCTCCGTCTATAATGACGAGACACTGGAAGGGTACCAGATAAAAGGTGATGCAGCCTATACTACTGACGCCACGCTGGTTGCCGCAGGCAACAGTATTACCTCCGGCTTTCAGCTGACCACCAAGGGCGCTGTCAGCCTTAAGATTCGAGAGGTCATCGTCTGTACGCCGGGCCCCGACATCGGCAAATCCATCTGACAACCCTTGCAAAAACGTAAGTGAAGGTCAAAATGCGCTGGGCCTCTAATTTCAAAAAAGGAAATTTATGAAAATTCGATATACGGAAGAAAAAAATTTCACCAAGGATCAGGTACAAGAACTATTTTTGTCTGTCGATTGGGTGTCCGGACAATATCCGGACCGGCTCCATAAAGCGCTCCGGAATTCATCCACTGTAATAACCGCTTGGAACGAAGACAGACTTGTCGGATTGGCAAGGGCATTGGACGATAGCGAATTAGTCGCTTATGTCCACTATGTTCTGGTGCATCCTGAATTTCAGGGGCACGGAATTGCCAAAGAGCTGCTGAATCGGGTCAAAGACAAATACAAAAACTTTTTATATATTGAGCTTATGCCGGAAGAAAAGAAAAATGTTTCATTTTATAAAAAGTTGGGGTTTCAGGTTATGCCTGAAGGAACAGCCATGCTGCTTGCGAATTATTCCAATAAAAATTGATATCGTCTTTTGTTTCGGCGGCGGATACTGATACGCCTAGACAGAAAAAACAGCCTGACGGCGGCTTTGAAATAAAATCAAAGCCGCCGCTTTTCGTATTACAATAAAAGAACAGCGCCCCGAAACGGTTTGAAAGCCGCTCAGAGCGCTGATATTCCGCTATTTTGAAAGCTTATCCATGACAGCCAGGATTTCGTCTATCTTTTCTTCGGCGTCTCCCTGTTCAAACGCTTCCTTGACACAGCAGCCAAGGTGCGCGTGGATAATTTCAATGTTGGCTTTTTTCAGGATCGCCTGCGTGGCCATCAGCTGGTTGGAGATGTCGATGCAGTAGCGGTCCTCTTCCACCATTTTCAAAAGTCCGTCAAGCTGTCCCCGTGCGGTTTTCAGCAGCCGGGTCACCTTTTCTTTGTCTGCTTTCATGGCAGCCCTCCGTGTAAAATTATTTGCCGAACAGGCCCTTCTTTTCCTCTACGGAAACCACCTCATAACCGGCTTCCTGCACGGCGTTCTTCAGCGCTTCGTCGGAAACCTCCGTTTTCAGTGAAACCGTGGCGTTGTTCTTTTTCAGGTCCACCTTTGCTTCCACGCCCCCAATGGCATTCAGCGCCTTTTCGACCCTGGCCTTGCAGTGTTCGCAGCTCATGCCGTTAATGGTAATGACTTTTTTCATTTCAGAAAGATCTCCTTCCGCTTCTATTTTGATTGGGTTTTCAATTTCGTTCTGTTTTTGCCCCGCAGATATTCTGCGCGGTTTAAACAGCTTTAGCCGCAGCGCGTTGGAAACAACGCACACGGAGCTCAGGCTCATAGCCGCCGCACCGAACATCGGGTTCAGCTTCCAGCCCAGCAGGGAGAAAAACACGCCTGCCGCAAGCGGGATGCCGATGCTGTTGTAGAAGAACGCCCAGAACAGGTTTTCCTTGATGTTGCGGATGACGGCCTTGCTTAGCTGCACCGCAGTCACGGCGTCGAGCAAATCGCTTTTCATGAGTACAATGTCGGCCGATTCAATGGCGATATCCGTTCCCGCCCCGATGGCGATCCCGACGTCGGCTCTTGCGAGCGCGGGCGCGTCGTTGATGCCGTCGCCGACCATCGCGACCTTTTTACCGCCGTCCTGAATCCTGCGGACCTCGCTTTCCTTGTCCTGCGGCATGACTTCCGCCACTACGCGGTCAATGTGAAGCTGGCGGCGGATCGCTTCGGCTGTTCTTTTATTATCGCCCGTCAGCATGACTACGTCAATACCCATTGCCTTAAATTCTTCGATTGCCTGACGGCTGGTCGGCTTCACAACGTCCGCCACCGCGATGACGCCCAGCAGATTCTGCCCCTGCGCAAAATACAGCGGCGTTTTTCCGTCCTCCGCCAGCGCGTCGCAGGCGCTTTGCAGGGAGGAGATATCCACCTTTCTGTTTTCCATCATCGCACGGTTCCCGGCAAAATACTGTTTGCCGCCCAGCACCGCGGCAACGCCCTGGCCGGAAACGGAGTCAAACTGGTCGACCGCTTTGATTTCCAGCCCCAGTTCGGACGCCCTTTCCACAATGGCGTCCGCAAGCGGATGCTCCGAGGGTTTTTCCATGGAAGCCGCAATTGTGAGCAGCTCCCTCTCCGAAGCCAGACCGGTGGTCAGGATATCCGTCACCTTCGGCTTGCCTTCCGTGATGGTGCCGGTCTTATCCAGAACCACCGTATTCACGGTATGCGCCGTTTCCAAAGCCTCCGCGGATTTAATCAGGATGCCGTTGGAAGCGCCTTTTCCCGTGCCGACCATAATGGCGACGGGAGTCGCCAGACCCAGCGCGCACGGGCAGGAAATAACCAGTACCGCGATGCCGATGGAGAGGGCGAATTCAAACGATTGGCCGGCGATCATCCACGCGGCCGCCGACACAATGGCAATACAGATCACGACCGGAACAAAAATACCGCTGATCTTATCCGCAAGCTTTGCGATCGGCGCCTTGGAAGAGCTTGCCTCCTCCACCAGATCGATGATCTGCGCCAGCGTTGTGTCGTCGCCGACCTTCTGCGCCTCAAACTTGAAATATCCTGTTTTATTGATGGTTGCGGCAATGACCTTATCGCCGACATGCTTTTCCACAGGAATGCTCTCGCCGGTCAAGGCGGACTGGTCGATGGAGGAAGAGCCCTCCACGATGATTCCGTCCACCGGGATGCTCTGGCCCGGGCGGACCGGCAGGATATCGCCGACAACGACCTCTTCCACCGGAATTTCAACCTCGGCGCCGTCGCGGATCACCACCGCGGTTTTCGGCGCCAGATCCATCAGCTTGGTAATCGCTTCCGAGGTTTTGCCCTTTGACCTGGCCTCCAGGTATTTTCCGAGCGTAATCAGCGCCAGAATGGTTCCCGCCGATTCAAAATAAAGGTCCATCAGAAAATGGTCCGCCGTCTCCATGTCGCCGTGTCCCAGCGCGTAGCCGATTTTGAAAATAGCGAAGATTCCATAAACGATCGCCGCCGTGGAACCGATGGCGATCAGGGAATCCATGTTGGGCGCGCGTTTTGCCAGCGTCTTGAATCCGACCTGAAAATATTTGCGGTTGACATAGGCGATCGGCAAAAGCAGCAGGAACTGCGCAAACGCGAACACCACGCCATTTTCCGGACCATGGAAGGCCGCTTTGATAAATTCCGGCACCGGCAGGCCAATCCATTCCTTCAGCATATGATGCATGGCAAGATACAAAAGAGGAATCAAAAATGTAAAAGAAACGATCAAACGCGTTTTCATCGACTGCAGTTCTTTTTGGACCGGATTTTCCTGCGGCTGGCTTTTCGCGTTTGTATTCGCCTTACGGGAATATACGGAAGCGCCGTACCCCGCGTTTTCCACCGCCCGGATCACCTCAGCGTCATTGGCAACCGTATCGTCGTAGTCCACCGTCATGCTGTTTGAAAGCAGATTGACGTTGACGGAGCTGACTCCGTTCAGCTTCCGGACGCTTTTTTCCACATTGGCCGAGCACGCCGAACAGGTCATGCCCGTTACATTAAATTTTTTATTCATGCTTCACCTCACTCCACCCCTGGGGGGTGTATTACTACTATAAACATATTTTTAGTTTTTGTCAATAGGTAAAAAATAATTCTGCTTCTCTTTAACAAAACAATGGTAAATCCCGCAAGACAGTTTCCGCGCTTTTTCCTGCGAATATCGGGCAAGAATCCGCCCAACCGTGCTGCGTTATCTTGGAAGCGAACACCGCCGTTCGGCAATGGGGACCGAACCCTTTTACGGAATCTTAACGTTTTTCCGCCATTCTTAACGCCACGATAATATCCGTTGTGCTAAGATAAGCAGCAGAAAGAGGGAATCTTCATGCGATTGTTTGAAAGCAAAAAAGAAGGGACGATTCTCATCATCGGCTGCGGACGCCTGGGCAATTCCCTGGCGTGCGCTATGTCCAGTAAGGAATGGGACGTCACCGTAATTGACCTTGATGAGACTGCACTCAAAAGGCTGCCTTCCTCCTACAGCGGTTCCGTCCTTCTGGGGGATGGTACAGACAGCGATATCCTGGAATTTGCGGGAATACGAAAGGCCGATGCTTTGGTGGCGGCGACCGATGATGATGCCACTAATATTATGATCGCTCAGATTGCCGGCTGTCACTACCCTGTAAAAAATATTCTTGCGTACATCAATGACATATCAAAAGCGATTTCCTGTTCTGAAATGAATATTACCGTGCTCTGTCCCGCCGCTCTTTCTGTCTGCGAAGCGCAGCGAGTGTTACTTCGAGATAAGGAAGTGAAAGCCTTATGAATATATTATTGGTGGGTGAACAAACAAAAACCCGTTTTCTGACAGGAGCACTGAAAGAACACGGACATCACATTAAAGTGATCGGCAAAGACTTCTGCTGGTGTAAAAAACTTACGGATGAATACGAAGTGGAAACCGTCTGCGGTGATGGAACCGATCCCGCCATACTGAAAGCAGCAGAGGCGGATAAAATGGATTTGATTGCCGCGCTCAGCAGTAAGGATGCGTTTAACCTGCTTGTCTGTGAAATAGCGAAGAAATATTTTCACACCCTGAAAACATTTTCCGTCGTAAACGACCCGAAAAACCAGGTGCTTTTTAAGGAACTCGGCGTGGATACATGCGTAAGCATTACCCGGATTCTGGAGGAGCGGATTGAACAAGAGGAAACAGCGGATGAAACTGCGGCAATTCTATCCGGCTACGGAAAGGAATAAAACACCATACCATTCGGAACAGGAGGCCGTTATAAAACAGTCTTATCATTATACAAAAAATGCGCCTCGAACGGACTTAGCGAAAGTCGGTTTGGAGCGCATTCCTTTTTTAAGACTTACACCCGACTTCGGGAATTTTTATGGTTTATACAAAGATGATATTGGGTATTGCAGAAAAGTATAAACAATATATAAGGATTCATTTTTCAAAAGATGAACGTTGCAAATTTTCAGTGTTGTGGTAAACTAATAAAAACGAATATTGTTTTAGGAGTTCTTGCAAATGCCCAAAATCGGAATGCGAATCATCAAATCCTCTGTGGCGGTTTTCCTCTGCTTCGCGATCTATCTTGTCCGCGGAGACGGAATTCCGTTTTATTCCGCAATCGCCGCAATTCTGTGTATGCAGCCGTATGTCTCCAACAGCCGGAAGGTCGCCTTTAACCGCATTATCGGCACCTTTATCGGAGGGACCGCCGGCATGCTGGTCATGATGGCGGAAAGGAGCTTTATCCCGCCGGAGGTGCCGGTGCTGAAATATCTGCTGATTTCCGCCGTAATTATCCCGCTGATCTATCTTACCGTACTCGCGAAAAAGACCTCCGCTTCCTATATTACCTGCGTTGTCTTTATGAGCATTACCGTTTCTCACGGCCAGGATGCGAGTCCTTATTTTTTCGCGCTGAACAGAATATTAGACACACTGATCGGCATTTTCGTGTCGCTGGGCGTGAACGCGTTCCATCTTCCCCGCAGAAAAAACGGCGATCTGCTGTTCGTAAGCGACCTGGACGGCACACTGACCAATTCCGGCGGGCAGATCGGCAATTTCACCCGTTTCAAGCTGAATCAGCTCCTGCAAAGGGGCGCTATGATCACGGTGGCGAGCAAACGCTCGTCCTCTTCCATGGAGCCGATCCTGAAAGGAATCTCTTTTTCGCTTCCGGTGATCGCCATGAACGGCGCAGCACTGTATGATATCAGGAAAAAAACCTATCTTTACAGCAAAAACATCCCTTACGCGACGGCGAAGGAAGTGCTGGGGGTATTTGACAAATACGGGCTGAACTGCTTTGTGCACACGATCATCAACGATATCCTTCATATTTATTACGGCGATTTTACCAACGCGGCGGAGGAGCGCTTTTACCACGAACATAAGCTGCGGCCCTTAAAAAATTATATCTGCAACCCGTTGCCCGAAAACCGCGACGTGGTCTATATCATGGCGGTTGACCGGCTGGAAACCATCCGGAAGCTGCGCGAAGAAATTCTGAGCCTGAGCTGCGCCGGACAAATCAGCGCGGTCTATTACCCCGACCGGAACAACGAAGGGCACTATTTTCTGGAAATCTACAGCGTGGAAGCCTCCAAGGAAAACGCCGTACTGGAACTGAAAAGGCGCTACGGGATGGAAAAGGTCGCCGCCTTCGGCGACGACGAAAGCGACGCGGGCATGATCGCGGCGGCGGACTACGGCTATGCGGTCGCCAACGCGGCGGACAGCCTGAAGAAAGCGGCCCCGCAGCTCATCGGCAGTCAGGACAGCGACGCGGTTGTCAGGACCATAGAAAAGCTGTTCCATGCCAGGAAGCTCCCTTAGCCCCTCTCAATATAATATCTCTGCGGAAAGGACGCTTGAATTGAATCATTTCTACACCATCAAATTATCCCCGGCCCGCGCAAAGACCCATCTGACAAAGATCGGGGCGGATTTCTGATGCTTATTTCCTTTTTGACCATTTTTGAGAAGGTCGTGATTCTGTTTATCATGATTTTCATCGGCTATCTCTGCGGGAAAACCGGGATGGTTACGAAGCGCGGCGCGCAGCAGATTACTTCTATTCTGTTATATGTTGTAACGCCGTGCCTGATTATCGCCTCGCTGCAGAGCATCATCGGACAGATCGGGATCAAAGAGCTGATTTCCGCCGTGTTCTGGTCGGCTTTTGCCATGGGCCTGGCGATTCTCGCCAGCATGCTCTTCTTTCGGAAAAACCCCGATTACCAAAAAAAAATCCTGCGCTTCGCAGCCGCTTACTCCAACAGCGGGTATATGGGAATCCCGCTTGTGGAAGCCGTCTTCGGCAGCGCAGGAGTCGCCTACGCTTCCATGTACAACGCCGTGTTCAGTTTTTTTATGTGGACGCACGGTTATACCAGCGTCAGCAGCAAACGCGCTCCGGGCTGGAAGAAGATCGCCACCAACCCGGGAATCATCGGGCTGGCGGTTGCCTTTCCGCTTTTTGCGTTCTCCGTCAGGCTGCCGGAAATTCTGGAATCCCCCATCGGCTCCCTGGCCTCGATGAACACGCCGCTTGCCATGATCGTGGTGGGAATCTACATTTCCGGAATCAACCTGAAGGAGCTGTTCACGGACCGCAGCCTTTACCTGCTTTCCGCTTTGAGGCTGGTCCTGCTCCCGGGTCTGACCCTTCTGCTGATGCTCCCGTTCGGCATTGACAAAACCGTGGCCTCCACCGTTTTACTGCTCTGCGCCGCTCCGTCGGCTACCGCCACCGCGATGTTTGCGGTCCAGTTCGGCGGGGACGCAAAGCTCGCTTCCAAGTCCGTGGCGCTGACGACCCTGTTTTCTGTGGCGACAATGCCTTTCTTCTGCGTTCTGGCAAAGCAGCTGTTCTGAAAATCCGTTTTACATAATGAAAAGAACTGCCGCAAAATGAATTTATGACACAAATGGAATAAATCGGAATGCTAAGACGCGAAAAAACACGTCCGGAGCAGGCTTTTGAAAGCCCAGGAAAAGCGTATTTCCCCGCGCTGTTTTTTGACGATGCAGTTTCAGGAAAAAGGGTTGAACGGTCAGCATAAAAATATTTTTTCAGAGGATGTTGCTTTAACGCTCTAACAAGGTGCAAAATGCATAAAACAGCCCAATCTGATGCATGATTTTTCAAAAAACAGCCATTGACATTTCATTATAATCATATTATAATTTGCAATAATTCAGCAGGTTTAACAGATAAAGCGGCGTTTTTTTGCAGTCTTCATCCATTTTTCCTGCATATCAATCTGCTTACTTAGGATTTCACCGGCGGTTTGCCGGTATTGCTTTTTTTAACGGAAGGGGTATTATTATGAAAAAGACCAAAAGGATTTTATCCGCCGTGCTCTGTGCGGCGATGGCGATCAGCCTGTTTTCTTTGGCGGGCTGTTCCAAAAGTGATGCAAAGTCCCCCGCTCCCGCCGCATCCGGCGCGGAAAGCACCGCTGCAAAAAAGGTGCTCAAGGTTGGTATGGAGTGCGCGTTTGCCCCGTACAACTGGACGCAGGCGGATGATTCCAACGGTGCGGTCCCGATTTCCAACAGCAGCGGCGAGTATGCCAACGGCTACGACGTTATGATGGCCAGGAAGATTGCCGACGCAATCGGATACGACCTGCAAATCGTCAAGACCGAATGGGACGGTCTTGCCCCCGGTGTTTCCTCCGGTAAGCTGGACGCGGCGATCGCGGGCATGAGCATTACAAAGGAGCGTCTGCAGACCGTCGATTTCACGGACGTTTACTACAAAGCCTCCATTTACGCTCTGGTAAAGTCCGACAGCAAATACGCTTCCGCCAAGGGTGTGGCCGACCTGAAGGGTGCTTCCTGCACTTCCCAGCAGAACACCATCTGGTACGATATGCTCAAGCAGATCCCGGACGCGAAAATCCAGCCGGCCATGAAGAATGTTCCCGCGCTGATCGTGGCCCTGACCTCCGGCAAAACCGAGGTTTTTGTGACAGACAAGCCGACGGCCATGGCCGCCGCCTCTACGAATAAAAATCTTGTCATGCTCGACTTTTCCGCCGGCGGAGACGATTTTAAGGCGTCTGACGAAGACGTCAATCTCGGCATTGCGGTTTCAAAATCCGCCACGGACTTAAAAGAAGCCATTAATAAAGCCCTTGCGGAAGTCAGCGAAGCCGACCGCGACAAAATCATGCAGGATGCGATTTCAAAACAGCCGATGGCTCAATAATGATTGACTGCGTTCAGGCAGGAAGTGAGTGTAATCTATGAATCTCCCCAACGAAGCCGATTTTTTCGGTTGGGTACTGTATCTGCTCGACAAATACGGAATGATTTTTCTGCGCGGGGCGGGCGTAACGCTGATGCTGGCGCTGGTCGGCACCCTGATCGGATGTTTGATCGGCCTTCTGGTCGGCGTATTAAGGACCCTGCCCTACAATAAAAAAGCCAATCCGATTATCAAAATTCTGTATAAGGTCCTGCAGTTTATTTTAGCCGTATACATAGAAGTCTTTCGCGGAACCCCGATGATCGTTCAGGCCATGGTGCTCTATTATGGCTCCAAGCAGATGTTTGGCGTGGACATGAGCGCAATGTTCGCCGGGTTTTTCATCGTATCCATTAACACCGGCGCATACATGGCGGAAACCGTGCGCGGCGGCATCGACTCCATTGACGTGGGTCAGACGGAGGCCGCAAAGGCGATCGGCATGACGCACTGGCAGACCATGGTAAGCGTCATTATGCCGCAGACCCTGCGCAACATCCTTCCGCAGATCGGCAACAATCTGATTATCAACATCAAGGATACCTCCGTATTGAACATCATTTCCGTCACGGAGCTGTTCTTCTCCGGAAACTCCGCCGCCGGCGCCTACTTCCGGTATTTTGAAGTATTCTTTATCATTTGTGTGATCTACTTTATCATGACCTTTACCTGCTCCCGCCTGCTGCGCTGGATGGAGCGCAAGATCGACGGCTCCGGCTATTACTCTCTGGTAGAGATCGACATGATGGCCGACCCCTGCGGCCACAATCCTGTTAAGAAGCACGGAGGCAATCAAACATGGAAGAAGTAAACGCCCCGATCCTGCGGGTAAACCATCTGAGCAAAAGCTTCGGAGACCATCAGGTGCTGAAGGATATCGACTTTGAAACCTACCACGGGAACGTCATCTGCATTATCGGCGCTTCCGGTTCCGGCAAATCCACGCTCCTGCGCTGCATCAACCTGCTGGAAACGCCGACCTCCGGCCAGATTTTCTTTCACGGCAGGGACATTACCTCCAAGGGGAGCAACGTGAACGTGTACCGTTCCAAGGTGGGAATGGTGTTCCAGTCCTTTAACCTGTTCAACAACATGACCGTGCTCCAGAACTGCATGGCCGGTACAACGAAGGTACTCAGGAAAGATAAGAAAACTGCGGAAGAAACCGCGATGAAATACCTGACAAAGGTCGGTATGGGCGAATACATCAACGCAAAGCCCCACCAGCTTTCCGGCGGACAGCAGCAGCGTGTCGCCATTGCGCGTGCGCTGGCCATGGAGCCCGAAATGCTGCTGTTTGACGAACCGACCAGCGCGCTGGACCCCCAGATGGTCGGCGAAGTTCTGCAGGTTATGCGCGATCTCGCGCAGGAAGGCATGACCATGGTGATCGTGACCCATGAAATGGCCTTTGCCCGCGATGTTTCCTCCCGTGTCGTCTTTATGTCGGACGGCGTGGTAGCGGAAGAAAACACGCCTGAGGAGCTCTTTTCCAATCCTCAGAAGGAGAGTACCAGGGAGTTTCTGTCCCGTTTCCGCAATCAATAACACTCAGGCTGATTACAACAAATCGTGCCTCTGTCCCCGGTCTGAGGGTGTTGCCGAATAGCCCTTCTTAATTTACTGTATGAAAAAAAGCGCTTTGAGCAGTCCTTTTCAGGGCCGTATCAACGCGCTTTTTGTTTTCAGAGGTTCTTTTGCGGCGGCTGGGAATATTTGCTTCCGGCAGGCAGTTTTTATGCCCCCTTCCTCAGGACTGGCTTGAACTGCTCGACTCTTCCGGTTTTTCGCGTGTACCCCCGCCCAGAATCTGTACGGAAACCAGCTGGTCGGTTCCTGTTTCGCTGGTGACCTTTACCACGCTGCCGACGATGATGTCGCTGAGGGAAGCGGACTCTCCGCTTTCATTACCATTTGTATTTTTTACTCCTTCTGTACTGTATGTATCACTTGTATCCCCTGCGGAAGAAGCTGTGGAACCCGTCCCCTGTTCCGTCTTTCCTCCGCCCGGAGTCTGCCGGTTTCCCCGCATGCTTTGTCTGGTAAGGATGCTTTCGTCGGAGATGGTAATGGTTTTTGTTTCGCCGGTGAGCGTCAGCATTTCAAATCCGCCTTCGCCGCCGGAATCCGGCTGCTTTTGATTTTTCCCTTCGGAATTGTTGCCGCCTGATGCAGTATCGTCTTTCGACGGAGGATTGCCCTTTTGTTCACTGCCGGAAGCGCCGCCCTGGCCTTTCCCGCTTTCCTGACGTCCGCCGCCCTCTCCGCGGTTCAGGGTCCCCAGAGCAAGAGTGATTTTGCTGCCGTCAACCGCTGTCACCTTTCCGTACATGGTCGTCTGATTGTCCACGCTCTGCTGGGAAGCCGACTGTGACGCCGTTGTGGACGCGGCCGTTGTCTGTGAGGAACATGCCGCAAGTCCGACAGTACAAACGGCGGCCAGCAGCACCGCTTCCACCCGTTTTACCATACGATCCTTCATGATTTGCATCTCCATTCTAAAAAATTGGAAATATCTTCCTGACGTATGGTTATTATATTGGCGCAATGTGACGGTTGTATGTTCTTTATTTTAAAGCTAAATGAAAAAAGCCCGCGGGCTGAGGCCCACAGGCTTTTTTCTATCATCACATTATCGTTTGATAATTTTCTGTACGATGGAAATTTCCTCTTTGCTCGGAATCAGGAGCCTGTAGAAAGGCGTTTTAGTAAACTTGCAAAAAATGATAATCGAGGTCAGTCCCTGCGCCGTCAGCGAAACGGATGTCGACACCGCCGCGCCGTTAATGCCCATGCCGGGAATCAGGACAAAGCTGAGGATAATGTTGAACGCCACGCCGATTACCGTGGAAATGATATTCAGCTCCGGCTTTCCGTACGCCGCAATCGAGTTTGCCAGCACCTTCGCGTAAGTAATAAAGATGGACCCGATAATCAGGATGCGCAGCGCCGGAATGGCCTCTATATATTTCGGAAAAACAACCGGTACGAAAATCTGCGCCATCCAGGTCAGCAGGAACGCGCACACAAAAGTAATGTAGGTAACGATTTTGCAGGACATCAGCGTCAGCTTAACTTTATCTTCCTGTACCTTCATCCCGGCGATCCTTGACATGATGACCATGCTGACGGCATTCGGCAAAAGCCAGACCTGCTCCATCAGTGTGGAGGCAAAGGAGTACACGCCGAGCGCGGCAACCTTATAATATCCTTTGACAATGAAATTGGCAGCATAAGTATTCACATAGGTCAGCATGTTGGAAATATGGGATTTCAGGCTGTACTTCACCATAGTACCGGCGCCGACCAGCACATCGTCCTCTTCGCTTACCGCCTGTTCCGGGCCTCTGCGCAGCACGGAAATACACATCCCGATCATGGCCACCATAATCAGAATGCTGGAAAGAATAATCACCAGCGGCGTTTTCCAGAAAAACACGCTGAACGCAAACACGGTGGTCAGCACGCGCTGAATCAGGGTTATGATATTATAAGCGCTGAACTTGTTTTCGCCGCGCAGAATGCAGGTGTAGACGGTGGATAAAAAGGAAAACACGCCGTAAACCACCGCAAGCACACTGTATAAAAGAGGAGTGTCCGCAAAATAGCTGTCACGCAGTACAAAAACGCTTGCAAGGCCGATGACGACGATTAAGACAACGATTCCGGCGCAGATTTTTGTCAGCGCTTTTTTCACGTTCTTCAGCCCATAGCGCGACGTATAGTAAATCACCGCGGAACTGACGCTCAGGGAAAGGAAGGTGACCAGAAGCGTTCCCACGTACTGCAGCTGTGTAATATATCCCTTGGAAGCCGGGTCCAGAACCCCCGTGATCACGAGGGAGGAAATAAACCCCATTACCGCACCGAATGCGGTTGTTCCAAAGGTGCTGAGTGCGTCGCGCACGATGGAACTTCTGATTTTACGGTCTTTTTTTTCTTTCATCTATCCTATACTCCAATATCTGCCGCTGTACTTTTTAACAAGGAGTATATTATAGCATGATCGCAAAAAATTAACAATATTGCAGTGGTTATTCCTGAAGTTTTCCGCCAACATGGTTTCTGTCGAGCGCCTTCCGAATGGTGAGGAACAGCGGTACGGCCACCACGTCCGCAATCACCGCGTTCGTAAGGGTTGCGGCGGCTTTGGTCGCGATTTTAATATTGACGACCTGCACCGCGGAGCCGATGAGCAGCTCCTTCACATAGGAATAGCCGAGGTACAGGGCGCAGTAGCTCAAGGAACCCGCGACCGCCGCGAGAATCAGGCGGGAAAGCTTTTTCGCGGACTTGTTCCCGCCCCAGGCGATGGTGCCGCAGACAAACGCCATCATAAACTTAAAAACCAGCGTAAAAGGCGCGCTGGAGGCCCAGCCACCGATCAGGTCAAAGATAAACGAACCGATTCCCGCCGCCGCGCCGCCGTAAACCGGCCCCAAAAGCAGGCCGGACAGGATGCAGAACACGTTGCCGAGACCGATCATGGTTTTGTCGCCAAGCACGGGAATCGGAACGTTCAAGTATGTTCCCACCAGCACAAGCGCGCCCATCAGGCCGGTCAGCGCGACATTGACCGTCGTCTTTTGCTGATTTGTATTGAATTTCATGATGATACCCCCAAACTATGAATGATTCTTAATTAAGGACGCCGATACGGTTTTTGATATTCAGCCGGTCCAGCGCGTTGCCCAGCAGGAAATAAGCCGCCGCGCTGGCGCTTGCCTGCACCAGATTGGCCGGGATCTCTGCCAGCGGAGAAACAAAGCTGTGCAGGAAAACGACTTCCGTCAGATAGTACCCGGCGATGCAGATCACCCCGGCGGCGACGGCCGCCGCGGCATTGCGCTTATGAAGGATCGTTTTGCCCGCCGCGGAAAAACAGAGGACCATGGCCGATTTAATCAGGAAGGTCGGCAGCGCGTACGCTACGCTTCCCGTCAGCGCGTCGGACATCGCTTCGCCGATTCCCCCGGCGGCAATGGCAAACGGCGCGGGCAGAATACTGGCCGCAAGATAGAGGATGGAATCCCCCAGATGGATATATCCGCCCGTCGCGGGCGTAGGGATATGAAGGACATAGGCCGTAACCACAAAGATCATCGCGGCAAAAAGCGCCGTCATGACATAGGTTCCCGTCGCAGAAGGCCGGTTCGTTTTCATCATCTAAACACTCCAATGATTGATTTGCTTTAAAGCTGTGCTATAATAATAGCGTATAACTGTTCGTGTTGAAATATACAGTTAATAAAAAAATGATCAGTACAGTTTTTGGAGGAAGCCCATGGCCTACGATTATCTGATTTTGGACGCCGATTCGGGTACCCCGCTTTATCAGCAGCTTTACCTCACTATGAAAGCCGCCATTGAGGCCGGACATCTCGTGAAGGGAGAGCGTCTTCCCTCCATCCGCAAGCTGGCGGAGGATTTAAAACTGAGCTGCACGACCGTGGAAAACGCGTATCAGCAGCTTTGCGTGGAAGGCTATATCCAGCCCCGGCCGCAGCGCGGCTATTTTGTCCTGACCGTGGCGCACGACGACGGGCGCCAGAAGCCCCGCCGCATCGGAACCCCTCTGCCGAGCGCCCCTCCCATCCGCTACAATTTCGGCAGCGACTGTGTGGACAGCGACAATATCGACATCAAGGCCTGGCGGCGCCATATCCGCGACGTGCTGAACCGTCAGGAGGTCATCGCCGGATACGGCGAGCATCAGGGGGAACGCGCTCTTCGCGAGGCGCTTTCTGCCTACAGCTACAGCGTCCGGGGGGTGGTCGCTTCCCCGGAGCAGATCGTCATCGGCGCGGGCACGCAGCCGCTGTTAACCATATTATGCGGATTATTAAACAGGGATGATACGCGCGTTGCCATGGAGGAGCCGGGATTTCTGCAGGCCGAGCAGATTTTCTCCGACTGCGGACTGTCCGTCCTGCAGCTGCCGGCGGACGAAAACGGCATCCGGATGGACGCGCTGGAAAAAAGCGGCGCAAAGCTGCTGTTTGTCAGTCCTTCCAACCGGGTCCGCACGGGAACAAGCCTGCCCATGGGCAGGCGGTCCGAGCTGCTGAACTGGGCGCGGGAAACTGACGCGATCATCATTGAGGACGACTACAACGGCGAACTGCGCTACAACGCGCGTCCGATTCCGGCCATGCAGAGCATGGCGGGCGGAGAAAGCATCGTTTACATCGGCTCCTTCTCCAAGCTTCTGCTTCCTTCGGTGCGTATCGGCTATATGGTGCTGCCGGAAAACCTTTTGGAACGCTACCGCGAGCGGGCCAGCCGCTACAACCAGACCGCCTCCAAAATCGAACAGCTGGCTCTGAGCGGGTACGTGAAAAGCGGACAGCTGGAGCGCCACCTGCGCCGGCTGAGAAAGCTGTACGCCGCCAAGAGCACCGCGCTGATCAAAGCCCTGAAAAGCGCTTTCGGCGACAGCGTCGATATTTTGCTGGAGGAGACGTTTCTGTATCTGATTCTGGACGTAAAAACCGGGCTGGTGTCACAGGAGCTCTGTGCCCTTGCGGCGGAGAAGGGCGTTCGGACCATGCCGCCGCAGGAGGGGACCTCCAGAATCAGGCTCGGCTTTGCCGGGGTTCCCCTCGGGGAAATCGGCGCGGCGGTAGACTGCCTGAAAAGCGCGTGGTCCGTCGGTAACTGATTGTTTTTTCCGGGTTATCGTAGTAAAATAGGGTACATTAACAAATAATGGAATTAGAGCGTGTATGCAAACTCCAAAATCTAGTCTATTTCTACTGAGAAGGGTTCCTTAGTCGTCAAAAATGCTCCGAATACGGAAAGGATTCGGGTGCTTTTTTCCTTGAAGTCCCTCCTTCTCAGCGAAATATCCGTCGTTTTTCCGATTTACATACACGCTCTAGTCCGCATCCCGCCGATGCGGCGGATTTCCATCGGATAAAGGAGAAGCATAACATGCGAGCATATGAAAGATTTCTGAAATACGTCGGCTTTGACACCACCTCTGACGAAAACGCCCCGGAAAACGTCTGCCCCAGCACCCAAAAACAGAAGGCGCTGGCAAAGTTTCTGGTGGAGGAAATGAAGGGTCTGGGCCTTTCCGACGCCCACATGGACGAAAACGGCTACGTCTATGGCACGCTTCCCGCAAACTGTGAGGAAAAGCTGCCGGTAATCGGGCTGATTTCCCACATGGACACCAGCCCGTCCGCGAGCGGCGCCGGGATCAGGCCGAAAATCGTGGAAAATTACGACGGCGGGGACATCGTCCTCAATCAGGAAAAACAGGTCGTGATGAGTCCCGCGAAATTTGAAAGCCTGCGCGATTACAAGGGCAAGGATTTAATCGTCACCGACGGCACCACTCTGCTGGGCGCCGACGACAAAGCCGGTGTGGCGGAGATCATGACCCTTCTGGAAAAATTGAGCGGCGGCGTGGTAAAGCACGGAAAAATCGCGGTCGGCTTCACTCCGGACGAGGAAATCGGGCGCGGGGCCGACCGGTTCGACGTCGAACATTTCGGGGCGGATTACGCCTACACGGTGGACGGCGGAAAGCTGGGAGAAATTGAGTACGAAAACTTCAACGCGGCGGCCGCGACAGTCACGGTAAACGGGGTGAACATTCATCCGGGAGACGCGAAAAACAAAATGAAGAACGCGCTTTTGATGGGCATTGAATTCAACTCCATGCTTCCCCCGAACGAAATTCCAGCCTGTACCGAGGGCTACGAGGGCTTCCACCACCTGAGCCATATGGAGGGCGACGAGGAAAAAACCGTTCTGCGCTATATTATCCGTGACCACGACATGAACCAGTTTACGGAGAAAAAAGCCCGTTTTGAAAAAGCCGCCCGCTATCTCAACGAGAAATACGGGGACAATACCATTGAGCTCACCCTTCAGAATTCCTATTATAATATGAAGGAAAAAATAGAGCCGCATATGTTTATCATTGAAAAGGCAAAAAAGGCCATGAAGGACGCGGGCGTGGAGCCGGAGATCGTGGCTATTCGCGGCGGCACGGACGGCGCAAGGCTTTCGTATATGGGTCTTCCCTGCCCCAACCTTTCCACCGGCGGCCACAATTTTCACGGCCGGTTCGAATATATCCCGGTCCAGTCCATGGACAGCATGGCGGACGTACTCCTGAATATTGTAAAGGCGGAATGAATTTTGTATCGCATTTCCCTGCAAAATATGATATAGTAAAGTGATAAAGTGCAAATCGGCGGAAAAACGGCGGAGTTCCCGTTGCCGAAAAATGCATTTTATGGTATAATTATGCTTTAAATTAAGAAAGTGCTTAAAGGGGATTAACGGAATTATGATTTGTGTGAACCAGTACCGCACCCATCTGTGCGGGGAAGTCAGCGAAAAGGACATTGACAGCGAAGTGCACGTTGCCGGCTGGGTGGAAAACATCCGCGACCACGGCGGCGTAAAATTTCTGGATCTGCGCGACCACTACGGCGTGGTTCAGATCGTTGTTTACGACGAAAGCCTGCTGGAAAATGTAACGAAAGAATGCACCATTACCGCCGCCGGCACCGTTATACTGCGCGACGAAGACACTGTTAATCCCAAAATTAATACCGGCACGGTGGAGGTAAAGGTCTCCGCCCTCACCGTGCTGGGCAAAACACTGAACAGCCTGCCGTTTGAAGTGGATTTGTCGAAGGAAACCAAGGAAGATGTCCGTTTAAAATACCGCTTTCTCGATCTGCGCAACCCGAAGGTACACGAGAATATTGTCCTGCGCTCCCAGCTGATTTCTTTTCTGCGCAGCAAGATGACGGAAATGGGCTTTCTGGAAATCCAGACGCCGATTCTCAGCGCCTCTTCTCCGGAGGGCGCGCGCGACTATCTGATTCCCAGCCGCAGACACGCGGGCAAATTCTACGCCCTGCCGCAGGCTCCGCAGATTTTCAAGCAGCTTCTGATGGTGTCGGGCTTTGACCGCTATTTCCAGATCGCCCCCTGTTTCCGCGATGAGGACGCGAGGGCCGACCGTTCTCCGGGCGAATTTTATCAGCTCGATTTTGAGATGGCGTTCGCCACGCAGGAGGACGTTTTTTCAGTCGCGGAGGAAGTGCTGGGCGCAACCTTTGAGAAATTTTCCGATAAAAGGGTCTCCAAAGCGCCGTTTGTGCGCATTCCCTACGAGGAATCCATGCTGAAATACGGCACCGACAAGCCCGACCTGCGCAACCCGCTGAACATTATCGATATTACCGACCTGTTTGAAGATACCGCCTTTACCCCGTTCAAAGGCAAAACCGTCCGCGCAATCAACGTGCCGGACTGCGTTGCCCAGCCAAAGAGCTTCTTCGAGAACATGCTGAAATTCGCGGAAGGAATCGGCATGAAGGGCCTCGGCTATATCAGCGTCACCGCTGAAAACGAGTACAAGGGCCCGATCAACAAATATCTGCCGGACGACAAACGCGAGGAGCTGGCCCGCCGCGCGGAGCTGAAGCCCGGCTGCGTGATCTTCTTCATCGCCGACGACCGCGAGACGGCCCCGAAGCTTGCGGGACAGATCCGCACGGAGCTTGGCGAAAGGCTTGACCTGATCGACAGGGGCGCATTTGAGCTGTGCTTTATTGTGGACTTCCCGATGTACGAGATCGACGAGGACACCGGAAACTACGTTTTCACCCACAACCCGTTCTCCATGCCGCAGGGCGAAATGGAGGCGCTGACAGCCAAAAAGCCGGAGGAGGTTCTGGCTTACCAGTACGATATCGTCTGCAACGGCGTGGAGCTTTCCTCCGGAGCGGTGCGCAACCACGACATCGCCGTGATGGTCAAGGCGTTTGAAATCGCGGGCTACACCGAGGAGGATATCAAAACCAAATTCACCTCGCTCTACAACGCGTTCCAGTACGGCGCTCCCCCGCACGCGGGCATGGCCCCGGGCGTGGACCGCATGCTGATGCTGCTGACCGGCGAGGATAACATCCGCGAAGTGATCGCGTTCCCGATGAATTCCAACGCACAGGACGTGCTGATGGGCTCCCCCGGAGAAGTCACCGAGCAGCAGCTGCGCGAGGTTCACATTAAGCTGAGAAAATAAGCCCGGAGCCTGTTTGGCCCGGCCCAAAGGAGGGTTTTCATGATTACCCATGAGGAAATATTGAATATCGCCAATCTGGCGAAGCTTTCCGTCAGTGACGAGGAGCTGGACGAGCTGACGAAGGATATGAGCGAAATCATCGGCTTTGCCGACACGATCAACGCCGCCAGCGCCGACGCTTCCGATTTTGACAACATCAATAACCTCTCCAACGTCTTCCGGGAGGACACCGTCGTCCCTTCCTACGACCGGGAAGAGATACTGAAAAACGCCGAGAGTCGGGACGACGGATATTTTCTGGTCAAAAAACGCGTGTAGGAGGTACGGATGGAAAGTCAGATCAAAAAGCTGCACGGGCTGATGCAGTCCCGGCAGATCAGCTGTCAGGAGCTTACACAGAACTATATCGACGCGATGGAACGCGACAACAGAAAAATCAACGCCTATGTCAACCCAACGGCGGAGCTGGCAATGGAAACGGCGAAGGCGGTGGACAAAAAAATCGCTTCCGGTGAAGAGCTTTCCCCCCTTGCGGGAATTCCGATGACCCTCAAGGACAATATCTCCACCAAAGGGATTGAAACCACCTGCTGTTCCAATATACTGAAGGGCTACTACCCGATTTACGACGCTACAGTGTGGGACATTCTGCAACGGCAGAACGCCGTGCTGCTCGGAAAAACAAATATGGACGAGTTCGCCATGGGGTCCTCCTGTGAGACCTCGTGCTTCGGCGGGGCGCTGAATCCCCACGACCTTTCCCGCGTGGCGGGCGGCAGCTCCGGGGGCGTTGCCTCCGCGGTCGGCGGCAACCTTGCCGTTTACGGGCTTGGTTCCGACACGGGCGGCTCTATCCGTCAGCCCGCGAGCTTCTGTGGTCTGGTCGGCTTAAAACCGACCTACGGCTCCATTTCCCGCTACGGGCTGATCGCCTACGCGTCCAGTTTTGACCAGATCGGGCCGATCACCGCAACGGTAGAGGACGCCGCGCTGGTTTACGACGCGATTTCCCGGTACGACGAAAAGGATTCGACCTGCCGCGGCAACACCGGAAAACCGGTCGGCGAAAGCCTGAACAACAGCATCAGGGGTATGAAAATCGGAATTGCGAAGGAATACTTCGACGGCATCCGCGACGATGTGAACGGCGCCGTACAGAACGCGCTGAAGGTCTACGAATCGCTCGGCGCCGAGATCGTCTATTTCGATATGCCCGCTTTAAAATACAGCCTGCCGGTGTACTATATTCTGGCGTGCGCGGAGGCTTCCTCCAACCTCGGCCGGTACGACGGCATCCGCTACGGCTACCGCACCCCGCACTACGGCGACCGCAATGAAATGATCTGCAAAACGCGCAGCGAGGGCTTCGGCAAGGAAGTCAAGCGCAGAATCCTGCTGGGCACCTACGTGCTGAGCGCGGGGTATTACGACGCGTATTATAAAAAGGCACAGAACCTGCGCGGCACGCTGGTCAGAGCGTTTCAGGACGCTTTCGGGAAATGCGACGCAATTCTCGCCCCCACCGTCCCCATGACGGCTTTCCCGCTGAATTTTACCGCACAGGACGCGGTGGAAACGTATCAGACGGATATCTGCACCGTTCCGGTGAACATCGCGGGCCTGCCCGCCGTCTCCATCCCCTGCGGCTTTGACACCGCGGGCCTGCCCATCGGCATGCAGCTGATCGGCAGCAGCTTCAGCGAGGCGGTCATCCTGAATATTGCGCATCAGTATGAATCGACCGTAGGAGACACGGTTTTCCGTCGCGCGGACATGGGGGTGAAGCTATGAGCAATTACGAGCTGGTCTGCGGACTGGAAACTCATATTGAATTATCCACCAAAACGAAAATCTTCTGTTCGTGCACCACAGAGTTCGGCGGCGACCCGAACACCCACTGCTGCCCCGTCTGCATCGGGCTGCCGGGCACGCTGCCCAAGCTGAATAAAAAAGTGGTCGAATACGCCGTTATGGCCGGTCTGGCGACAAACTGCGAAATCAGCCCGGTTTCCAAAATGGACCGCAAAAACTACGTCTACCCTGACCTTCCGAAGGCGTACCAGATTTCACAGTACGATATGCCGCTGTGCAAAAACGGATATGTGGAACTGAGCAACGGCAGAAAGGTCCGTATCCTGCGCATCCATATTGAAGAGGACGCCGGCAAACTGGTCCACCAGCGCGGCAGTACCTATGTGGATTACAACCGCGGCGGCGTGCCGCTGATTGAAATCGTTACCGAGCCCGATATCCGCAGCATTGACGAAGCGAGGGAATATCTGGAAAGGCTGCAGCTCATCATGCGCTTTCTCGGTATTTCGGACTGTAAAATGCAGGAGGGCTCCATGCGGTGCGACGTGAACGTTTCCGTGCGTCCGCAGGGGACTGAAGCATTCGGCACAAGGACCGAAATAAAAAATATGAACTCCTTTGCCCACATGGCCAAGGCGATGGAATACGAGGTGAACCGCCAGATCGACCTGCTGCAGAGCGGCGAAAAGGTCGTACAGGAGACCCGCCGCTACAACGAGGAGGACGACTGCACCGAAAGCATGCGCGGCAAGGAAGACGCCCACGATTACCGCTATTTCCGCGAGCCGGACCTCGTGACCATTCAGGTTTCCGAAGAGACGGTCGCCCAATTAAGGAAAAACCTGCCGGAGCTGCCTCATCAAAGGCTGGAGCGCTATCGGGCCGAATTCGGAATTCCCGAAGCCGACGCGCAGCAGCTGATTAAATACCGCCGAATTGCGGAATATTTTGAAGCCGCCATTGACGGCGTTCAGAATCCAAAGGTCGTCGCGAACTGCATGATCGGACAGATGTTCAGCCGTCTGGACGGCGACAGCGCGAAAGAAGGCTTTCAGGTGAACGTAACGCCCGAAAACTTAAACGCGCTTGTGAAGCTGCTGGACGCAGGCAAAATCAAAATGAACCTTTTGAAGGCGACGCTTGAAAAAATGCTCGACACCGGGAAAGCTCCGGGCGAGCTGATCAGTGAGGCCGATATGGGCGGTGTGGATGCGGATGCTCTTAAATCCGCCTGCGAGCAGGCTATCGCCTCCAATCCCAATGCGGTGTCGGATTACCTCTCCGGCAAGGAAAAGGCGCTCAAGGCCATTCTGGGCTCCGTTATGAAAGCGACACGGGGCCGCGCGGACGCGACGGAAGCAGAAAAGCTCCTGATTCAGCTGATACAGGGTGCCAACGCCAAATAATCAAAAAGAAACCATGCATAAAATATGCCTTGATCGGCTTTGATAATCCGATCAAGGCATTTCTTTGTTCTCAGCTCTTCCCTTCCCTGTCATCCGCAGCGGAGTCCGGTGCATCTATGTATTTCTCATTCACAGCCCCGGAGCAAGCTTCCCTGTCCTGTGCCGGGGATAAGGCGTCTGCCCGAAGGGGTGACTCCCGCAAAGCGTCCGTCCGTTTCTGTCTGGTCCACACAAAAAAGACCAGCATCACGAAGGTCGTAATCAGATCGGCGACCGCCTGTGCGTAGTAAATCCCGTTTTCCATCCACAGACGTTCCATCAGGATCAGAATCGGAAGATAGATGATCCCCTGTCTGGAAATACTGAATACAAATCCGGACTTGCTGTATTTGATGCAGAGCAGATATACGATCGCCATCGCCTGAAAGCCATAGGTAAAGAACAAAACGCTTGCCCCGATCATTGCCCGTATCCCCAGCTTAATGACCTCAGGATCTCTGGAAAACGCGGCAACAATCGGCTGCGCAAACAGAATTTGCAGAGCCGCCAGAATCACGCTGCCTGTAATCGCCCACAGGTATGCCTTTCGGGTTGCCTCTTTAATACGGTCAAAATGCCGCGCGCCGTAATTATAGGAAATAAAGGTCTGATACCCTCTTGAAAATCCGGTAATGGCAAACGTGGTCATCCCCACCATGCGGTTGGCGATTCCCAGCGCGGCAATGGTGTTGTCGCCGTACGGAGCAGCCACAACGTTTGCCGCGCTGATGGACAGGCTCTGAAAAAGGTTGATCGTAAAGATGGGAATCCCCGTTTTGAGAATCGGCTTTATAAACCACGATTGAAAGCGGATATTTTTGACGGAAAGGGTCAAGTAACTTTTCCCTCTCAAATAATACGGCAGCAGAATCGCAACACTGATGAACTGCCCGATGACATCGGTCACGGCGGCGCCCAAAATCCCCATCTTCAGCGGCCAGATAAAGATCGGGTCCAAAATGATATTTACCACGGAACCCACGATCTGGGACCACGTACTGAGCGCTACCGCACCTTCGGCGCGCACGAGGTTCATCAGGCAGATGGACGGGATCTGAAACAGGAAGCCGACAATCAGGATTCCCGTATAATCCATCGCATAGGGCATCACCTCGGCGGAGGCGCCCATTGCCCTGAGCAGCGGGCGCAGGAACAGCAGGACGAACTGAAACCCTACGCTTGCAAGAACACAGTAAAAAAGAGTTGACGAAAGCACGATTTCCGCTTTTTTCTTCTCGCCCGCCCCGAGAAGCTCGGAGATATACGCCGCCGCCCCATTTCCAAAGAGCAGCCCGATTCCGGGAATGAACGTGACGAGCGGATAGGCAATGGAAATCGCCCCCATCGCCGTGGTACCCAGCTGCGCCACGAAGAAGCTGTCGATAAAATTGTAAAACCCTGTCATCAGCAGCCCGACGATCGTCGGCATTCCTAAGTACAGCAAAGCGGTATTCACTTTCCCGCTCTCCATCATAGCCAATCTTTTATTCAATAAAAATTGCCCCTTCCTAACCGTTTAGCTACTATACGATTTTGCAAAAAAAATAGCGCTTTGCAGCACTATTCCCATTTTTTCTGAATCTCCTCTAAAAACTCACAGATTAGCGCGCGCTTCTGCCCGTCATAGTTTTGCACTACGTCAAAAACTTTCCCGTCCAGCTCTTTGTGATAGCGGCGATGCTCTTCAAAAGCCTTTTGACCCTTTTGCGTCAGCCACACAATGACCCTCGCTTTATTGCCGGAATCCGCCGCCTTCATCAGATACCCTTTTTCCTCAAGCTTTTTTACCATTTGAGAAACGGCGCCCTTTGTCACCCGAATGGACTTGGCAATATCGGAGATACAGTAACTTTCGTTGCTTCCGATAAAATCAATCAAATGTATTTCGGCAATAAAAAGCTCATGATCCGTGCCAAAGGTGCGGGATCTTCTATCGTATTTATTGAATTGTTCCACAGCATCCAGGAGACACCTTGAGATTTTCTGCGCATCGTATTGCTTTTCCATGTTCTCAATTGTATACCTGCTATACCCTATTGTCAAGGAGTTTTGAAAATCGAGAAAAGGCTAAAAAGCCGTAAATAACAAACCCTCCCTATTGTAGAGGAAGAGCTAAGCTGCTTCTCTCCGGCAACAGGAAGGGTTCTATCAAAATGTTATGGCTGCCGTTGAAGCAAGCGGATTTTGCCCGTATGCATCACCAATATTTTCATATAATAATACAATTATCTTACGTAGCTGATGTCATCGTCACGGCGCTCTTTGGGAGCCGGTGCATTTTCACTCGGATACCCCACGGTAACGCAGCCAAACGGAATGCACTGATCCGGCAGCTTGAGACGCTTCATGATGCGCTCGTCGCGCAGGCCGTCGTTGACCGAACAGATATAGCAGCTTCCAAGCCCGTATGCCTGAGCGGCAAGCATGATATTCATAATTGCGCAGGAACAATCCTCGCGGTTATATTTCGCCGATTCCGGGGCCGACAAAACAATGACGGTGGGAGCGTTGTAGAACGGGACATGGCCCGGAACGAATTTCGCGCCGTTTTCCACAGCGACGGAGACAATATCCGCAAGCAGCTGTTTATTCTGAATCACGGTAAAATGCCTTGCCTGCATCCCCATGGTTGACGGGGCAAATTTTGCCGCGAGTAAAATATCTGTCAGCTCTTCCTCTGAAATCTGCTCAGGCCGATAAGCGCGAACCGCCCGCCTGTCGAGCAAAGCCTCTATGGTATGGTTGAGTATCACTGTGAATTCCTCCTTAATCACTCGTATGCCGTTTGGCACACAATCCATTTTAATATAAATTGTTTCAATTATATCTTACCTTCGATTATTTATCAATCCATTTGTGTTAAATACAAATTAAAAAACCTAAAGATTTATTTTTAAAAAAGGATTGACAAATTTCTGGTTTTTGGTATAATTATTCTTGCTGTTTGAAATATTTTGATGCGGAATTGTGTAAAGGTAGCACGACAGACTCTGACTCTGTTTGTGAGGGTTCGAATCCTTCTTCCGCAGCCATGGCCCCAAATTTGGGGCCGCATTTTTCGAGGTGTGGCTCAGCTTGGTAGAGCGCTACGTTCGGGACGTAGAGGCCGCTGGTTCGAATCCAGTCACCTCGACCATTGAAAAGGCCGTCGACTTTTGTCGACGGCCTTTTGTTTTGACTATATTTATGCGGGTTTGCGAGAAGCAAGTCCTATAAGGACACTCGAAAGCAAAATAGAGTGACAAGATCAATATTGACTGATATAATATATGCAAATTGTAATTTAGGTGCTTTAAATGTTAACTGTATTTTCTACAAGAGAGATATCAACGGCAATTTGGATTGCTATTGCACTTATACTTTGCCTATTCTCACCCCAAATTCGCAAGGCTTTACTGGGCATAGTTAAAACTGCTTGCACGCCAAAACTATCTATACCATTTATCGGTATGCTTGCTTACGCCGCCTTTTTTGTTTTTCTGTTAACATTTACGTCATTTTGGAAATGGAAATACATAAAAGATATTTCTATATGGGTAATTTTTGCGGGTGTTCCAGCCTGCTATAAAGCAATTGGGGATAAAATTGATGAGCATTACTTTCGTAATATGTTTCTGGTTAATTTGAAATTTGTTGCTTTGATTTATTTTATCGTTGCTACTTTCACCTTTAGTCTTATAGCAGAACTGCTTATTATTCCTTCTATTGCATTTCTAGCATTACTTGATGCCGTTGCAAGTACAAAACCTGAATATGCCTTGGTGAAAAAGCTAACTTCATTTTTAATTCTTTCAGCCGGGTTTGGCTATTATCGCTTTTTCGCTTAAAGAAGCCATTAGTTCTTACCAAACGCTTGGTGCTATAGATTTGTTAGTAAGTTTTTGTATACCTATTATTTTTTCAGCGTTGTATATACCCGTTGCCTATGGGTTTGCAGTATATGCAAAATACGAAATGTTATTTGTAAGAATGAGTTTCAAAGAGCCAAAAGATAAAAAGGTTAAGCGTAAACATAGATTAACTGTGTTACGTGTATGTAAGCTGTCATATAAGAAAATTGTTCGATTCGAGCAAGAGTACATTAAAAATATGTATATTTCAATAAAGCAGATTGAGTTTGATGACTTGATCAAAAAATTCAAAGCAAATTTCAGGTGAAATTTTGTAAATATTGCTTGCAGATTGCCCGCAAACCATTGGTATTACTGGATTTCTCCAAGTCCTATAATTTCACTCCGACCACGAAGAAACCCGCATGAATACTGGATTTTCCAGTAATTCAGGCGGGATTTTTTATTTCTTATTCGCGCGTTCGCGCGTAAAAAACACGAAAAAACATAAACAATGTGGCACCTATGTGGCACTTGAACTCATGGTATCTACGCATGATTCCTTTTCTGACTTTTCGCCCGAAATATACCGGCTCAGCTTGTCCATGCTGCGTCGCTTATATACCTTATCAAGGTGTGTGTACATCTCCAATGTGGTTTTGATATCGGCATGTCCAAGCTGATCCCGTGCAGTCAACACGTCCACTTCGGCCAAATACAAAAGCGTGGCAAAGGTGTGCCGCAGCCAATGAGCAGTGATCGGTGGGATCATCGGCGGTACCCCGTGAGGATTATGTACGGATTCTGGCTTGTCAAAATCAATTTCAGGGTGTGCTTTCTTATATGTCGTAAAGTCCCCATATTTAAGGTTCAGGACGTTCCAGTATGCATCCCATAACCTCTTCCACCCACTTTCGGTGAGCATCTTCCCTTTTGCTGACCGTATGACGAGAGTATCCCCCGTTTCCATGGTAATTCCGTTGCGCGCCCGCTCAAACGTCAGGAAATCAACAAGCTGCTGCGGGATATCGATTGTACGGATGCTCGCTTCTGTTTTAGCCTCTCCATCCTTTAATATACTTTTCCCGTCAATGATCTCGACCGATTTGTTTACATCGATCGTTTTCGCCTTGAGATTAATATCCGACCAAAGCAGCGGAATCAACTCCCCGCGGCGAAGACCGGCGTACATCATTATCATAGCTCCGCGCTGTGCCCTGTGAGGCGTATTGATAACCCACTGCTGCTCTTCCATGATCAATGCCCTGCGCTCACTCTGCGGCGCCTTTTTGGGTATCTTAACGGCCTCTGCCGAATTGTATTCGATCACCCTGGCTTCAATCGCCATTTGAAATATCTACTTCGCGGCGCTCTTGACGTCAATCAGAGTTTTCTTAGCGGTCGGTTTCCCGGTTCTCGGGTTCCTTTCGGCCAGGGCATTGATAATATCCTGTATATCTCCGGTCTGTACCTTTACGATCGGCATAAACCAAAGATTCTCAAGCTTATCAACTGCATAACTATATATGCGGGATTTTTATGCCAACTTTCTTTGCTTTGCTATGGTGTAGTAATCCAAAGTTTTTTCAATAAATGACTCCGGCATACCAAAATATTCGGCCAACTGCCAACGCTCAGAATATCCGTCCTCCATAGCAGTTTTTAAAGATTCAAACGGTATGTATCTCTCAATCGCCCATCGGTTGGCCTTATACTCATGCTTCTCAATCAGGTCCAGCGGACTACTAACCTTTTGCGTACGACCAGTAGCGCAATGACCCAACTCGTGAGCCAATATGCCCTTATACTTTGAAATCGTGTCAAAACAGGATAAATCTAAAAAGATACCGTACTCTCCACCTAATTCTATAGTTGCCGCATCTGCAAAACCAATATCTTGGGTAAACAACTGTATGCCCTTATTTTCAATATCTTTATACATAGCCCACAATTCGACCATTCCCTGTCCCCCGTTTATTACTTATCTTTATGCTCTTGACTCAGTTTAAACAGCCGAGCCATTTCCAAAAGCTTTTGCTTGTTTTCTTCCGTAAGATCCTGTGTTTCCGCGTGAAGCGCATAAGTAAAATCGTCAAAGGTGATATCCCTATTATCTTTAGTTGAAATTTCTTCCCACCCCATTAAATATTCAGGAGTCGTCTGCAAAGCTGAGGCAAGAATCTCAACCTTACTTAAAGGAATGTTCTTAATAGCTCCTGATTCATACCGTTGTAAAGTTGACTTGCTCATCCCGGTCAAATTCGCTAAATCCTGAAAACTCAGGTTTAAGACTTGTCTTCGGCTTTTAATACGTTCTACAATATCAATCATTGAAGATTCATTCATCTCTGCAACACTCCTTCATGGGCATATAATACACCAATCGGATTAAATATGCAACATTTATTTTAAAATTGTTGCCCAAATGGGTCGACTTTTAATAACAGATGTTTTGTTATGTAATCGTCCCAAATATGCAACTAAAGGAGATAAGCAATAATGAATGCGAATCTGCTTAGAGCCCAAATGGTTAAACTGGGAAGAACACAAGCAGAAGTGGCTAAAGCTATAGGCATTTCTGAAAATTCTATGAGTAGGAGCTGCTTGGAAAGCGTTAATTTCGGTTGTCGGAAATTCAAAAGTTATGTCTTTACCTTGACATACTCGATCCGAAAGAAATTTTTATACCCAATTTGTCCCAAAAATGCAACAATTTTAATCTTAGAAAGGAGTGAAAGGATGGCTATTAAATTAACAGTACACAAAACGCCGGACACCAGCGAAGGTTTGAGCGGGCATATCCGTATCAGCCCCGAAGCTGAAATAATTATCCGCCAGCTAATCAGGGGAAACAGGGCTATCCGCTCGCAGAATTGTTTCTCAAATTGTAGTACAAGCCGCGGAGCAGATCGAGATTCATGAAGTTTGACCGATCTGTGTAAAAACAGCATAGCACAAACGTTCTGTTTTACAATCCCTCAAAATTTTATAGCCCCATTTTGGGTACTGCGCGAAAGGAGGACAACCATATGCCGGCGAAATCAAAAACCCCATCTAGCAACATTATGATCCGCAATGACGCGAAGCCCCCTCCCCTGACCTCATGGCAAGGATATTCTTTGGGCTCCCTTTGGACAGGCTGGTCGAGGATATCAGGAACAACCCCGGCGGCAAATATATGACCTGTACGCATGACCGCCTTATGCGCCCGCTGCGGCAAGCGCTGGATCATCAGTATCCTGCAGCACATACCCCGGAGCGGTTACATATGCCCACACTGTGCCGTGAGGGACAGGCTGGTTAGGGCGGGGATTATTAAGGAAGGAGGGGAACAGGATTGCAAATAGGTGAAAAGACTGCGACCAAGTCGTCGTTACTTCCGATAGCGGCGAAGTGATCGCAGTGGTTTCAGACAGCGAAATAATTGAGCATAGCGGTTACAAAGTCACACTATCCTAAATTATTATTTTTGCTGCTGTCAGGATTTGAACACGGAGTATCAACGTTGTTAATGTTCCTGACATGATAATCTTCGTAACGACCGTTATTAATCGACTTTACAAACTGTTCGCGATTCATATTTCGTCCGGTCTGATTATCATGAAAGGTCTGGTTTCTTCCGTTTGGATCCTCTGTGTTTACGGTAACCCTAGGTTTTCCCATTATGTATCACCTCCCTCCCATCAAGTTAGCTCTTATATATCGCCAGTAAAAACTGAGCAGATTCCACAATGGTTTCCTTAGCATATGAGGCTAAAACTGGATTATCCCAAACATTCTGATAGCTTCCGGATTCAATGTCATTAACTGCAATAATTAAGTCGCGTATACAATTTGAATCTATTTCCATTTCAACACCCCTGCCAAATTATAGCGCCAAAAGAAATACATTTCAAGAAGGAGGGACAAGCCTTGTACGACCCGTGCGAGTGCTGCCCATGCATCCTGCGGCAAGAAGTCTGCAAGCAGTTCTGCACCTTACATAAAATCGCCGTTGCAGAGCTCGGCAGAAAATCAGCATACGCACAGCGATCTGACTCCATTGCAAAGGCGGTGAGAAAAAAGTGATTCACTGGACACCCGAAGAACTCGCTGACATGGCCCGGTATGATGCGGAGATTGAGGCACTCGATCATGTGGCCCCCGAGAATACAGCCGCTTATCTGCCTAAGAAATCACCCCGTCTCAGCCCGCGGGCCGCAAAGAACAAACGGGAGTATGAAAAATCTTATCAGAAGACGCACCGGGAGCAGTATAACCAACGCCGTCGTGAATGGTATCAGCGTAATCATACCGCTTATCTTGCCGCATTATCCGACCGCCGAAAGCAGAAAAAAGCCGCCTCAAGTGCTGCGAACACTCGAAACGACCGACCTTATCAATCACCAACAGTATAACACAAAGGAAGGAATTGTCAATGCCAGAACATTGCCCGATCTGCGAAAGCATCGATATCATTGCCGGCCGCTGTCAGCATTGCGGCAGCGAATCTGTCCCCGATGCTCTACTCCAATTTCCACCGGGGTCCGTCGTCAGTATTAAATATTCCGGCGGTTCGCTCCTGATGGACGCCAAACAGTTCCATAAAATCCGAGACTCAAAATTCAAAAAGTTAATTGGAGGTATGCCTAATGAAAAACGTAAAAATGTCCGTCACGGATAACAAGCTGCTGATCGAGGTCGATCTTTCACAGAGCTTCGGCCAGTCGTCCAGCGGCAAATCAATTACAGTCGCATCCACCGAGGGGAACAAAACCGTTCCCGGTACGGAGGATTTCAAAATCGGATTGAACGTGTACAAACCCAATAAATAAGGAGGAAATATTATGGCGTCATTATCTATCGAAATCGTAGCCCCCACCATCGTTGCAGTCATTGAGAAACTGATCGAGGTGTTGTCTCCTAAGACAGTCACCTTTAATCAGACTTTACCGCAGACCCCTGCCGAACAGGCAGTACGGCAGGAGGTTGTTCCCACACCTTCTCCTGCACCTGTCTACGCACCGCCTGCCGTTCCGACAGCTCAGCAACCCCAATACGCGCCCCAGCAGTATCAACAGCCCGTTGTCCGGGCAAACCCTATTCCGACCGCCCCGATCCAGACCCATGCAGTACCGCCCATGAACAGTGTGAATGCTGCACCGCAGCCAACTGACCCTACTCAACAGGCACCCATCGCGGCGGCCCCGGCATACCAGGCTGATGATCTCGCCAGAGCGGCTGCGCAGCTCATGGACGCGGGGAAGCAGCAGGACCTTCTTAATCTGCTGGCGCAGTTCAAGGTACAGGCTCTTACACAGCTTCAGCCGGAGCAGTTCGGCACATTCGCCACATCACTGAGGCAGATGGGGGCAAAGCTGTAATGCCAACACAACATGCCCTCCTGACAGCTTCCGGCGCGCATCGGTGGATGCACTGCACCCCATCGGCGCGGCTGGAAGAGACCCTGCCGGACAGCACCAGCGAATACGCCGCAGAGGGAACACTTGCGCATAGTATCGCAGAGCTAAAGGTCCGGAAGATGTTCGTTGAAGCTATGGGCACCCGTAGCTTTAACAGCAAAATGAAGAAGCTTGAAGCCGACCCGCTCTATCAAACTGAAATGCAGACAACCACCGACGAATACCTGGACTACATCACTGGCATTGCAATGTCCTATCCTACCCGCCCTTACATAGCGGTAGAGCGTGCCTTGACTTTTCCCGGTACGTCCCCGAAGGCTTCGGTACCGGCGACTGTATCATCATCGGCGGCGACACCCTGCACGTCATTGACTACAAGCACGGCAAGGGCGTCGTTGTGGATGTGGAGAATAACCCGCAGCTTATGCTTTACGGCCTCGGCGCACTGGAAGCCTACAACGTACTATACAACATTAAGCACGTCGGCCTGACCGTCATTCAGCCGCGCGCGGACGATGATTCCATCAAAGAGTGGACGATTGACCGGGACAAGCTGCTTGACTGGGGGGTGTTTACGGTCCGGCCGATAGCAGAAAAGGCTTTCGCCGGTGAAGGGGAATTCTGCAGTGGTGGCTGGTGCCGGTTCTGCCGGGCACGGAATACATGCCGTGCTAGAGCTGGACAGTATACCGTATTGGAAGACTTCGGAAGCCCGAACAGTAAGACGGAAACAGGCAAGTTACCGGTGCCGCCCTTGCTCTCCGATGCAGAAATCGGTGAGGTTCTCAAAAAGGCGATTGACCTTGAAAAATGGGTATCTGACCTTGAAAGAATACGCGCTTTCCGCCTGTCTTGAGGGCAAGGAAATTCCCGGCTGGAAAGCGGTCGAAGGCCGCAAGACACGAGCATAGGATGACGCTGACGCAGCATTCGCGGATATCACCGCCTCCGGCATCGACGAAGCTATGCTGTATGAACGTAAGCCGCTGACATTGGCGGCCACTGAGAAATTACTCGGCAAGGGCCGGTTTACGGAAATCGCGGGCAGCCATGTCACCGTATCCACCGGCAAGCCTACCCTAGCGCCGGAGTCTGACAACCGCGAAGCTATTACACTGAAACCCTCAGCAGAAGAAGATTTTACAAACATAAAGGAGAACTGAATTATGCCTAATACAAACACCGCACATATTGTCCTGAGAAACGTCCGCCTATCTTACACGCACCTGGATAAGCCCTACGCCTCACAGCCGGGGCAGGAACCCAAATATTCGGCGACCGTCCTGGTACCGAAGAACCCGGCTAACAACAGGGCGCTGATCGACGCTGCAGCTGCCGCGGCCACGCAGAAAGCTATTGAGAAATACGGCAAGACGTTCCCCGCTACCCCGAAAGTCAGTGTACACGATGGCGACGGCGTCCGGCCTTCTGACGGCCAGCCATTCAGCGACGAGTGCAAAGGCTGCTGGGTGTTTACCGCGTCCAGTAAAACCCCGGTCAATAAGCTTCCGGCGGGCGCAATTCGGAACTCGGTAAAAATTGAGCAGGCCACATTGATTTCCGGCGGCAATGTGGCTGATATTGCAAAGTCGCTGTTTGACTACTACCAGCTCCGATTCCAGACCGAAGTTGAAATCATTCTTGTCAAGAGAAGTCCGGCGAAAAAGTTGCTCTACAGCGCCCTACCGGCACCGGATATACGATGGACTCTATTGAAAAGATGGTAATCGACTTGACCGGTGGATTTACGGCACGGATCACCACTCTCAGTAACGGAAAGGATATCGTACTTGCCTATTATGTCGGTGAGCTCTATGCCGGGCAGGATATGGGGGTGTTGTGATGTGGATACAACCGGTTTATGACCGGACGCAGAGCGATATTGACGATCAGGACCCAAAAGGGCATTACAACGCCGACGACCTGAACCGCATTGAGCAGGATTGCGAATACCTAGCTGGGATTTTTGGCGCGACCATCAGTACCCGAGAATGGACCCGCACGGATTTCCCCACAGCTTCCGAAATGGAGAGAATCAGAAACAACATTGAAACGCTCCGTGCGGCCTACATAGTGTATCAGACAACGCCCAGCACGCCGTCTGTGCCGCTGAACGAATACCGAAAGGCAAATGACATAGAGCGGATTCTGAACGATTTAAAGATGATATACGACGCAAATAAAAGCAACGTAATTTATGCCGGGGAAGCCTATTCCGGCCAGCTGATTGGAGTGATATAAGATGGCTTTTTCAATAAAAACGTGGGTTGACCGGCTTTCCGAGTTTCCGAACCGGCGCAGGCTGGACAGCACGGGAATTTCGAATACATACGACGTTACCCGTGCGGAAGGCACTATAACCGCCGAGGGAAATAAATTCAATGCTACGGAAATGAATGATCTGGAACAGAGAATCAATGCCGGATTCGCTGATACCGTTGATTCCGCCACCATCGGCGGCGCGGTGGTGACTAAGAGCGGAACGACGCTGCAGCTTCCGGCGTATCCGACCGCCCTGCCAAACCCGAATGCTTTATCCGTTGCGGTCGGTAACGGCGGCGTTTCAGGCAGTTATACCGGCGCGGCGGCACTGTCAATATCTATCCACAAAATCACGAAATCCACCACTGCCACACCGAGCTATACACTTGCCGAGGGCGAGCTGTATTTCAGCCCGAATTGAGGTGATGTGATATGCCGAGTTTATATGCGCCTATGTCAGGCGTGAACACAAAGCAGAAATCGGTCTGGGGCCTCATGTCCGGGGTCAATACCAAAATGAAAAACGGATACGGGTTGATGTCGGGGGTTAATACGAAGATATTTGATTCGGGTGTTCTGGCGGTATATTCCAACACAATTAAATCGGGCGATTCTGGTTTTACGATCAATTATTCTGTAGGACCTACAGGGTTAACATGTACCTCTCGTTTGGTAACAGTGAATACAAGCGGAGTACACGGTGACGGATGGATTTCATTTTTACTCAATTTCTCTAATTCGTTAACTTTTAATGCAGGCGAATTAAATCCAGTTTCAACACAGCCTTTAGCGATCACGGCATCCGGCATAGCCGGAAGAGGATGTACCGGCAGCGCTGCTGCATATTTCTCTCATTCTAATAGTGGGGATGATTTGCATCCAATTCATAACCATTCAGCTGCCTCTATGAGTACAGCCATTCCTTACACGAATTATTACACCAATGCAAATATAAATACTTCACCACCGACCACAACAGACACAACAAGCTATTTGTATTTACGTGTTCATTTATCCATGTCTATGGCTTATACAAATTCGGATACAACCTTCAGTTTGCTTAGATTGATTGCCCCACAAATTTGTCTTAGTCCATCGAATTATATAATAGCACACATAAAAATATAATTTGAAACGAAGGCGATAAATAAGTGAAATCTACTGGGGCGATCCGTTATGCTGATACGTTTGGACGCGTTGCATTGCCAAAAAAGTTAAGAATAAAACTCAAAATAAAAGAGCAGGATCCCCTTGAAATTTATGTTGAGAACGGAAGAGTTGTCTTGAAGAAATACAAGCCTTCATGTGTCTTTTGTAACAGCATGCATAAACTCACGACATTCAAAGGCTACAGTATTTGTCGTGAATGTAGGGAGAAAATCAATGCAGCTCAAAATAAGCCAGGATAAAAAGGTCCCCCGCTTGCCTATTGACTAACGGAGGATTTTTTATTATATACCATGTAATATATTGACAAACGGTATAGCATTAGATATTCTCAATTCAAGAAACTAAACAAAAATGTGGTGAAAGTTATGAAATATCTTTATGTTATGCTAATGGAGAACAGAAGGAATCTGAATTTAGAAATAGTACAAAAGCATGTTAATCATCTGCGATCTCTTGAGCAAAATGGAAAACTTTATCTTTGTGGTCCATTCACAGACTATGCTGGAGGGATTGAGGTATTGGTTGCAGGCAGTTTCGAGGAAGCGAAAAAAATTGCAGAATCTGATCCATTTATTTCTGAAGGATACAAGACATTTGAACTACGCACTTTAGAAGTTGCGAATAAGGATAATAATTATCTGATTTAAAAGATTCAGCCGCAATAAATGAGTTTAGGCCCGCCGGTTAATCCGGTGGGCCTATGGTTGCTTGCAGCAGAGCCTCGTCAGCCAACATGCCAACGGGGAACGATGGGTGGAAAAAATATGCATTTAAAACAGAGGGCATATTTCAATATATGCAATATTATTTTATTTGTTATAGAAATAAAGCCCGTTGGATTAAATTCCAACGGGCATCTTTATATACCGGAGGCTAAAACGAAATCCATCAGCTTTGTATGATTTCATTTTGTTCTCCTGCTCTTTATTTGAACGAAAACCACGCTAATGCAGATTGCAATATATACCAGCCAGAAAACCAGGAATGCCACCAGCGGGTTTACTAATAACGGGTAAGGTGCCGACAAACCTGAAAACAGCACATTATAAACAAAGGAGAGCGGTATGAAACACAAAAGCCAGATATTGATTATCCAGAAATTTTGTTTCGCCTTTTCCTTCGTGTGCTGTGCGGAACCGAGCAAGCCAATCCCAAAGACCATACTGCCGAGCGCCATAAAAATTAGCCCGATCACAAGCGCCATTGGANGCACAAAAGCCAGATATTGATTATCCAGAAATTTTGTTTCGCCTTTTCCTTCGTGTGCTGTGCGGAACCGAGCAAGCCAATCCCAAAGACCATACTGCCGAGCGCCATAAAAATTAGCCCGATCACAAGCGCCATTGGAACCTGTTCTTGATACCACACCGCACTTGCAATAATCAAGCCGATAAAGTTCAGTACGGTGGCGACGATCACAAAAACGTTTACGTTTACCGTTTTTTCATTTGTTTGTTTTTGGTTTTCTATTCCCTTGAGGATGTAGTCTGTTGTAACATCAAAGTATTCGCTCATAAGGATGATTTTATCGATATCCGGAACGCTTTGTTCACTTTCCCATTTGGATACGGCCTGACGGGAAACCCCGACTTTATCCGCAAGTTCTTCTTGAGATATCCCTTTTACCTTTCGCAAATTCTGTATTCTGTCCGCTATATTCATAACCGACACACCTTTCTTTTTTTGGTAGTGTCATGATAACAAAAAAGGTGGTTGCGATGCCACCATCCGCGCTTGGTTTTTTGTCAACTGACAGTTGCGGCCATGAAAAATACAAACGTACCGAAGTTCAGGTGACGTTTATTAGTATAACACATATTTTACAAAGATGGCATTGATGGGCAATTATGGGTCGGTATTAAAAACTTTCATTTTTCGGTTACCGTGACCTTTATTTGAGGAAGGTTTACTCCGTTATCAAGAACATAACCGCTGTCAATAACAGGAGTAAAGGCATAAGAACCCTCTGCAGTTGGATCATAATTGATACTGGATACCCACTCCGAGATTTTGACAAGCACACCAGAAATCCCATCGATAACCGCTTTGAGAGCCTGCGGTAGGTCCAAAGAGGAAAACTCGGTTCCTTTGCTGACACTTTGTGATTTAATGGAAGGCTCTAATTCGTCAAAAGAGGAAATGATTTTATCTGCCGTTGAGGGGGCTCCAACTGTGACCGTAATTTCGGGTAGACTTACTCCGCTGTCAAGGACATATCCGCTGTCAAGAACAGGACTAAAGATATAAGCGCCTTCTGTTGTTGGATCATAAGTTATGTTGGATATCCATTCGGAAATATCGACAAAAACACCGGATACTCCATCCACAACTGCCTTAAGGACATTAGGAAGATTGAGGAGGGAGCGAGGAGTACCATAGTCCACATCCTGTGTACTTATTGAATTATTTAATGGTTCAAAGGAATGAATAATTTTGTCTGTGGCTGAAGGAGCCGCAACCCTAACCGTTATTTGTGGCACAGTGATCCCGCTGTCAAGGACATATCCGCTGTCAAGAACAGGGCTAAAGATATAAGTACCTTCTGCTGTTGGATCGTAAGTTATATCAGATATCCATTCTGATACATTAACAAAAACTCCGGAGATCCTATCCACTATCGCTCGAAAAGTTTCCGGTAAATTCAGAGAAGATCGGGGGGTACCGACGGATACATTTTGAGACTTGACAGAAGAGTCCAATTCTTCGAAAGCATTGATTGTCTGAACATCTCCACTATCTGCTGCACTTACAGTGACCTCAACAGTAGTTGTCAAGGACACGTGATTGGGATTGCCAATATCTTCAGGAAGTACTACAGCGCCGGTTACTGTGAACTTCTGTTCTGTTGTTATAGCCGTATCATATGGACAGCCATTCACGTCCCAGTTAACATCAGCGTTAACGGTACCTTCATTTGTAATTAGTTCTACAGTGGAAGGCAGGCCAAGGTCTTTCGCCGTTTTTGCAGTTCCATTGTCTGCCGTAACAGCTTTGGGTGCAGATATGCTTTCTAAAATCTTGGTGTTATGTACTGTAACTTCGCATACCCCAAAGGCACCGCCATCTATTGCGCTGGCAGATATTGTTGCCGTTCCCTCTTTTATTGCCGTTACCATTCCATTTTGATCTACCGTTGCAACTTCCGTATTATTTGACAGCCAAACCACCTTTTTATTGGCTGCATCGTCAGGCTCAACTATAGCGGTAAGCTGCATGGTACTCTCAGTGGATATCTGGACAGTTTCATTGTCCAGCAATACCCTTTCCAGACGGTTGTCGATTACAACACTCATTCCGTTATTACTGAAATCCGCATCTTCCGAGTTCGATGTAATATCCAAATAGAATTGGTCTGCTATTAATTCATCTGGAATAGTCAGTTGCTCCCTTGAAAGATAATAAGTAATATTTTTACTCTCGCCTACTACAAGCGTTCCAACTTCCTGCGAATCGAGTTCGGTTCCGATGGCTCCATCTTGGTATAGTTGAGAACGTACATTTTGGGCTACATCATAACCGTTATTTGAAACGACCGCAGTTATTGTTGCACCGCTGCTTGTTTTTTCTACATTTACTGAGCTGACAGTTAGATCAGCGAACCCAAACTCGGCAGTTGCTGCATTGTTGCTTAGATCAGCATCTGTAAAATCAGCGGGCTCCGCTATAAACTGGATATTATGGTGAGTAAGATTGCTTGGCAAAGTATAATACATATCGAGCTCAGCCGTTTCTCCGGGGCCGACATATTCATTATAATCCATACTAGATGAAATTATTTGACCGTTTTCATCCTTCAGATACAAATTCCAGTTTCTGATAGGTTTGATACTGTTGTTTGTGGCCTTGACTATTAGTTGAATATTATTACCGGGTTTCACCTCGTTTTTATTATATGATGCGAATTGTTCGACTGAGGTGTCGCGACATTGAGTGCCTTCCATAACAATCAAATCCGTATTTCCAAGAGGGAATTCACCTTCCGACGGATTTTCTTTGATGCTGCGGCGATCCAAAGCTAAAGTAACATTACCGTCTGCGTTTAAGAGAGCGGAAATGGAACTAATTGCCTTCTGATAGTTTGTAACCGGAACGGGATTGCTCCAAGCGCCGTTACTTTCATAAGAGATCACAGCGTCTTTAACATAACCGCTGGATTCCAGCCACAACACCGCTTTTTTACCATTGTTTTCAAGAACTGTAAAATCTGCCGGGCAGTCCAATCCTACTGGCTGGATGGAAGAAACATTCAGCCCTGTCATTTCTTTTAAGCTTCCGCCTGCACACCAATACAGGTTGCCATTAAGGAATTGTACACCCAGGTCATCCGTATTATCGTCTGTAATCTGTGTTGCTATTGTATCATTTATGAGAAATATTTCGGAATCCTCTTCCGTTGAAATATCACCGTCTTTATCCATACTGTAAGCAATGATCGGGGTTGCCCCTACGTACTCAGTTTCCATACCGCTGATCGGATGCAACCCGGAGGATATTGTTTCCGGCGCTTGCCATACATTGTTGGAGTATTGTGCTCTGCGGATACTGTTTGTTCCTTCCAGCATAAAAGGATCGTCTTCGGAGTTTTCAATCCATGACACACAAACCTTGCCGTTTGCTGCAGCTATACTGGGCAAAGCTTCCATCTTGCTATTTCCTGCTGTGCAAATATTTACAGGTGTACTGAATTGACTCCCATTGAAGCTGGAAAAAGTTAGATCTGTGTTCTTCGACATCTCTTGTAAAGTAACATCTTTACCAAATTGCTTTACAGCATTCTTCCATACCAGATATACTTTCCCGTTATCCTTACAGAGGCGTGGTGAAAAATCTGCAGTACCGTCGTCACTTACAGCAGTAGCTGCACTCCATGTTCCCCCACTGTTCTCAATAGAATAATAGAGTTCCGTTCTGTTTTCCGAGGTACGGTCTGCATTGTCATCTATCCAAACCAACAATTTCCGATTATTATCAATTTCTATCAGCTGAGGTTCTCCATATGGATAAACGTTTGACCTTTCAAATTCACCAGCATTCTGTGTACGAAGTGTCAGACTCTGCGTTTTATTCAGATAATCTCTCGGGACTAGATGCATGCTGTCTTTATCTATTTTAAAATTATTTCGCATGGTGGCCTGTGTATTTGGATATATTTGATAATCTAAAAATTTGACAGTGCTTTCCTGTTCCATAAGTAACAATTGTGCTTTAAAATATAATTTTGCGTTCATAATAGCGATAAAATTTTCAGAGAGGCTGTGAAACGGCATATTTATAGTTCCTTTTATGTCCCCCTTAATTCCACCTTCTAAGCCAACAATTTTATCTATTCCGGCACCAATTCCTATAGATGGCGATAGAGTCATAGCGAAATGTCCGGGGCCTGTTTCTGTACTGTTGGTGGCATGGTTATAAATCAGAGAACCTTCTGCTTCTATTTTGCCGTTTATCCCAAATTTAACATAAATTAATGGAGATATAGGGCTGGACCCGGTATAGCCGACTCCTCCGGACGAAAAAAGGCCGCCGTTTGTTAACACCATTTGCCCAGTGGCATAGCTGTATTCTATGTAGCCCATAATTTGTAATGATGCGGAAAAAGCCGTTTTGACAGACGATTTTGTTGCTTTATTTTGCAGATTAGAATATAGATTTCCCCAAGTTGTGGATCTTGTTCCCTTCGATAATTCCTGAACAAGATGTTTTACGTCATCATATTCCGAACCGAAATTATTTGGAGCTTCTTCATCAAAACCTAAGAGAACCCGAATGGTCTTCTTTTCTTCGTCATATTGATACTGCAGATCTTTAAACACTGGAAGTGCCATTGAAATGTCTGTTTTGAATAATGGAAAATGATAACCCATAAAATCCACACTTGGGCCGTCCATTGTATCGCTGGATTCTGGAGGATCGGTAAATTTCATATTACCGGGTTGAGTTCCTTCCTTATAAAGGGAGAACGTATTGACTTTATTTGTCTGCAGATAAACTCCATTTAGGGTTTGACCGTCATACGCACTTGCATTTGCCGTTTTTGCATTGCTTTCTGCAAGAATACCGTCCCCGTCCTTACTTAACGTTAAAGTTTCTACATAGTTATCTGATAGTTCCAGCAGCGCTATCCCGTCGGAATCGGTAACAGCGGTGTCACCGTTATATCCTATAGATACACCCGCAATCGGCCGGCCGCTAACCTTCTCTTCAATTCGTACGGCATAAGTTGCAGGTTCAGTATAATTTGGCACAAACGGAATTTCATTGCTAATAGCATAAGTTTCAGCGTAAGAACCCTTATACCCATGGATTGTTACATTACGGCTGCCGCCGAATGCATCTTGTCCAATATTTGTAACTAAAGGCGAGATCGACACTCTTTTCAAGTTCGGACAACCGGAAAAAGAATAACGACCAATTATTGACGAATCCAAAATAACAGCATCTGTCAGATTAGAACAACCATTGAAAGCAGAATTACCAATACTGGTATCTATAATTTTCACATTTTTTAAACTAACACAGCTGATGAAAGCTGCTTCACCTAATACGGCATCTTCAAGAACATTTAAACTTACGAGTCCACTACAGCCGTAAAATGCTGTTTGTCCAAGAGTTGCCGACTCTGGAATAGTCATTTCAGTTAATCCTTGACAGCCAAAAAATGCACTTTCTTCAATATTAACAGAATTTGGTAATAAAAAATTTTGCAAATTAGAACAATGATAGAACGCCACGTAGCCTATACTTTCCAAACTGTTTGGTAATGATAAATACTTTAAATTTGTACATTCAAAAAACGCATGATTCGATATATTTTTAACACCTTCTAATATTTTTACGTTCTCGAGGCCAACACAATTATAAAAAGCTTGGTTTTCTATTTCTTCAACACTACCTGGAATGATAACATTTTTCAAATTGATACACCCTGAAAATGCCATTTCTCCTATTTTTGTTATGCCTTCCGATAATATTAAATTATTAAGTGCTGCACAAGTAAAGAATGCACGATTTTTAATTTCTCCATTAAGGTGTATTTCAACAGAATTAAGACAATTACAGTTATAAAACGCTCCTTCTTCAATATTACCGGTGCCATATATTTTTATATTTTGTAGATTTGTACAACTTTGAAATGCATTTGAACTAATTGTTCCACATGTTATTGCGCTGGATAGAGAACTGCAACTCATAAAGGCACCGTATCCAATAGTAACCACACTACTTGGTATCTCTATCTTTTCAAGACTTGAACAATTTTGAAACGCACAGTTTTCTATGCTTTTAATGTTTTCCGACAGGGAAACGTTATTTAGACTTATACATCCAACAAAGGCACACTCCCCAATACTCGTCACATTATTGGGGATAGAAATATCTATTAAATTGCGGCAGTCAGCGAAAGAATAGTCTTTTATTTTTGTTAGGGATGTAGATAAAATACATTTATTCAGGCCACTGCACCCCCCAAAAACCCCTTCACCTATGTTGATTACAGAATTTGGCACAACTACATTTGTCAGTCCGCTACACCCTGCAAAAGCATTGTCACCAATACTTGTCACAGATTCGGGTATTGAAATGTTAGTTAGAGAGTCACACCTTGAAAATGCCTTTTCTCCGATTTCTATTACCCCATCCGGGATTACTACATCCCCGCCGGAGCCTATATACTTTACTAAAACACCGTTTTCAATTGTGAAATCGTCAGTTTCTGCCGCATAAGCCGCAATGTTAATACATTGTGGGATTACCAAAAGCAAGGATAAAACCAATGCCAGCGCCTTTACCGTTACTTTTTTCATCCTCTAAATCCCCTCTCTAAATTCTTTTATGCAATTTAATATTACAACTTTTTTGAAAATTTTACAATATATAACATTTAATTATTTTATTCAAAAATATTACTAGTCACTTTTAATATATATATTTAATAAATCATACCCACCAAGTTTTATATCCCATTGAAAGTGCAAAGGCTTTGATTATTAAAATGATCAAAGCCTTTATCTTATAAACCAAATCAAAACATTAATTTATTAACTACTCGAACGACACATTTCATCATTCAGTAACCGTAGGAACTTTTTTTGATTATCGGATTGTACTGATCGTTCTCGGCGCTTTTTCCCCGTTTACGTAAAACCCGGCTGACTGACCCGCCGACCCGATTGCCGTTACCTTAAAGAAATGCTCGTTCCCAACGGATCCGGCATAAAGGACGCGGAAGACCGAACCGTTTCCGCAAACAAAGGCCGGCTTGAAGGGAGCGGTGACCTTAAACTGATATGTTCCGCCTTTCTGCACATCGAGATATCTGCCTGTGTCGAGCGCCGGAACGATAGTTCCTACCGTGCGCGGTGTTTTTTCGCCGTTCACATAGAATCCGGCCGACTGTCCGACCGCTCCGATTGCAGTCACCTTAAAGAAATAGTCGTTTCCGACGGAGCCGGCGTAATCGACAAGAAATACAGCATCGCTGCCGCAGACAAAAGTCGGTTTGGAAGAAGCGGCGATCTTAAACTGATACGTTTTTCCTACCTCCACCGACAATTGGCTGCCGGTATCCAGCTGAACAATCGGCTCCTCCGGGGTATCAGAAGCCCGGGAGTTTCTGGACGAAGACGGCTTTCCTCCGGAAGATGGCTTTACGGTAATGTTTGCCGTTGCCTTTAATTCGCCATACGACGTACTGACAACAGCCGTCCCCGTTCTAACCGCCGTTATTTTGCCAGTTTGGTCCACGGTTACGATATTTGTATTGCTGCTTGACCAGGTTACCTGAATTCCGCTCATTGCACTGCCGAACTGATCATATACCGTTGCCTGTATTGTCTGTGACCCTCCTACAGAAATTGATACGGACGACGGATTCAGCCGGATGCCCGTTGCAACGGGCTGCGGCGCAATCTCTTCTGCGGTCACTGTCACGGTGACCGCACGGTCTGGCATGACGAAAGAATAGACGTTTCCTTCTTTTGCATCCACTGGAACCGAATTGCCCTGCGCATCGTCAACGGTGACCTTTGCCCGTTTGTCCTGTGTGATCGGGCTGGCGGTGACCTTGACGCTTTCGCCTGCGGCCGCAGCTGTTTTGTCCACAGAAACAATCAGGTATTCTTCACGGTAAGGGTCAAGATGGATATTCCACCTGCGGACGGTACCGTCCAGAATTTGAACCGGTTCGCTTGCCACAACAGCACCCTGATCTACCTTGATTTCCACACGGACCCACCGGCCGACAAAGTCGTCTCCTACTGTCAGTGTTTCCGAATACGAATTGGGGATCGGGGTAAACGGTCCGGTCTTTGCGTCAGATACCAGCCACCTCATTCTCGCCAGGCCCGCATATTCCGAGTCCAGATCAAAGCCTGCTTTCAGCTGGTCTCCTGCGGCCGGGAGCCGATCCTCACTGTCGTTTTCAACGGAGACGTTCTTCGCGGTAACGTCGTCGACAACCGTTTCCTTCGGTTCGTTTATAAAATCAATCAGTTTCCCATACCCCATGACTTCGTAAATCCGCACACAGCTGTTTCCATCCGCGGGCGTATTATCGCTGCCGAAATCGACCCCTTTACTCACTTCAAGCTTCAGATAGCGACCCACGGCCTTTCCATCGGAATACAGATGTTCCGTTATCCCGTTCGAATTCCCCGTCATGGAAGTAATCTCATGCCAGTTTTCCTTATCGTCGCTGACATAAATTTTGTAGTCCCTTGTGTTCCACTCCGGCTTATTGTCGCTTGAGAAGTCACCGGGTATATTCTGTTCAGATGGCGCGGTACTATGCCAGATTTGAATACGGCTCAGATCATAAACGCCGTTCAAATCGATCACCGCATATCTCGGATCATTTGGATATACGCCGTCCGCACACCATTTCGTCGCAAAATTTCCGTCCGTAAGCATAGCTCCGCCTTCCTCATCCTTGAACTGATGGGAAGCGACTGCCTCTTTTCCGGTAAGGATATCTTTGCCCGGCTCGTTTAAAATATAAATCGCCTGCGCCGGTTCGCCCTCCGTACCGTACTTATCAACAGGCGTCACTTTAAACTGGAACGAGGAGACTTTCAGAGCTTCGCCCGCATCCATCGTAAGTGTCTTGCCCGTGGCGTCGGGTATTTCCTCGTACGAACCGCCGTCCCTGCCGCGGAACCATTGGAACTTTGTCGCGCCTTCCGTTCCGGCCACACCGGAATTGACATACCCGTAATCGCCTGTAAACGTTACCTTTGTTGAATCATTTTCGTCCTTATACGCTTTGATCGCAACATCTTTTACCGACGGCTCGAAAATTTGGCTTGAGGTCCCCCACGCCTGGAATTCGTAGATTCTTGGACAGTTCCAATCGCTGGAAGACTGCCCGGCATAATCCGGAACCAGCCTAAAATATCTTGCGCTGACCGGTTCGGGCAGAACCATCTCAACAACATTGGATGTGTTGTTGGTTTTTCGGACTTCCAGCTTCCAGGTTTTGCCGTCGTTGCTTGACAGAACTGAAAAGTCACGGGTAATATAACTCTGTCTTTCGTTTCCTGCATTCACCAGAGTGAATTTGGAAATTTCCCAGTCGTTTTCTTCGCCAAGATCGACCTGCAGATACAGCCCATCCGCACGATAGCACCACTTCGTACCCGTATCGCCGTCACAGGCCCGATAGGGTTCCTCATTCTGGTAGCCACCGGGAGCTGTAATCCGGCTGGACGGCACAGTGAGGAAAGCATTGTCGAGTCCGCCCCGGACGGCTTTTGAGGCTTCTGAAAGCACAGTGCGGTTTGAGGAAGCGTCTATACCGATTACCTTGTAATAGAATTCTCCGTTGTAAGGCAGAGTGTCGATATAACTGTTCTGCGTGTCGCCGGCGATTCCCAGATATTCGGCATTTTCCAGCGTAAAGTCACTGGTAACTCCCCTGTAAATCCGGTAGAGAGAGATTCCATCCCTCAGGTCCCATTCGATTCTGGCCTGATCACCCAAAGCGTCCTCGCCTGTGACAAGCTCCGCCGAGACTCCTGTAATCGCCGGAAGGGAAGCCTGTTCGCCACTTTCCGAAACGCCCTCGTTCCAGTTTCTCAGGAAATCACTGTCCGCCGCGGTAATGGCCGCGATCTTGATTCCACTGGCCTTCGGAAGCTGAATGGATTCCAGCGTCTTTTCAGGATCCACCGGAATCGCGTAAACGAACAGATAGTTGTCTACCGTCATCCGGTCGGTGGAACCGTTGTGGAAATGGGTGAAGAAATACCCCACCTGATCCTTTACATATGGATGGATATCCGAATTTGTAAAGCGATCCCAGCCGGAAAGATTGGTATCCCAGTCGGCAAAGCTCAAATCCTTTGTAACCGCTGTTCCGTCGGACTGCTTCACGGTAAATGTACCGTTTTTGCCGCCGCTGCCCGCTCCGGCGCCCAGAAGATACACATACCTGTAATTACCTTCCGGCAGGACGATGGTTTGGCCGTTGGCCTGAACCATATTATCATAGCCATTATTGGTCGGTCCGAGCTGGAAATTCACGCCCTGGAAAGAAACGGTGTCGGGCCACAGCTCCGCCGGAATCGTGTCGCCCTTGCCGTCGTAGTTTCCGTCCTTTTTCTTTTCGTTGAAGCTGACTGCGTCCACATTGTAATAATCGAACAGGTCGACCGAAGAATCCCGCAGGGCAACGGCCTCCTCCCGCTCATACGGCTGCAGCTCCACTGCAATGGTGGCAATTTCATATTTTCCCATATGAAATTTGAGCTTGTTTCCGTCTGTTCCAATTGCTTTGTCCAGAGTTTCATCCTCTTGCTCCAGCAGGTTGACCTCCTTTGCTGAAACCACATTGGACGGGAGAGTAATCGTAACGTCCGTATCGTCCTGTCCTTCCGCTTCGTAAACGCGTACAATCATCTGATCCTTGGAATCCGGCTCATCCGCCGGGGTTTTCAGAACGGAGATCAGCACGTTGTCTTCGGAAGAAGATGCGAAGGAGTCGGAAATATCCAGTCCACGGGATTCGTGAGGATCCGCCTGAACCGCTTCCGTCCTGTAATTGAGCTCATAGCCCCTGTGCTCCGTATCGGCATCCTGCCACGTTCCCGCATGGGGATAGATGGAATAGGTAAAGTTATGCTCCGTTTTGTCGATGTAGTAGGCCTGAGGCCCCCAGCTTCCGGAATTGCGGACGGTCGACCCGATGGGGGAGCGCAATGCGGTCAGCCTGAGCCGGGTGGCCGGGCCTCCGGCGTCATTTGTAATCCTGAGGGCATCCCAGCCATATTTGGAATCGTTGAGAATGCTCGCGCCAAAGCTGCCGCTGTCATCCGTCACATCGGCCCATTTATGCCCGCTGACCTCGAATTTCGCCGCGTCGACGACGTTATCACGCGTCGTCGGACGATCCAGGCTGCCATAAGCGATTTCATAAGAAGCCTTACTGGCATCCGCTGCAAAGGGGAACGCAATTTTCAGCATACGCTGATCTTCGTTCCAGTTCACATTCATTTTGACGTCGACGCGTTCGCTGTCGGCGCTCAGGATAATATCCTGCACAAAGGTGGACTTTGACCAAGCCCTGGAAACACGGACTACTTTCCGGACCGGGGTGTCTTCCACAATTTTGATGGAGTCCGGCGTGGTGTTCAGGGTTGCAACGGGGCTGGCGTTCATTTCCGATTTGACCAGGTCCCATGCAGGATAACTGCTTCCGCCGGTATCTTTCAGAATTTGGAGCTCGTTGCCTTCATAACCGTCGGCAAACACCTGTCTGGAATCGTCGCCCTTATTGTAGATTTGCGCAATATTTCCGGTTTTGGCGTTGATCATGACTTTAAGAGAATTATTTTCCATGATAAAGGTATCCGAATCCTTCTTCACGGTGAGACCGTTTTCCACAGGAGCATCTTCCGCCCGGATGTCAAATACCTTGTATCCAATGGCGGGAAGCTCTTTCGCCTCAAAACGAATAATAGCCTGTTTCGCCTCCTGATCTTTTGATACTATACAGGAAGCGACCGGGATGTCGCCCGCCACATCGTATACCGTAAGCTTTTCCGGAACGCTGTCGTCGAATTGGAGCGCAAGCTCAACGGTATCGTCCCTTTCCCAGGAAAGGGGGTTGAACACCATTACAGGAATCCCGGTTACGCCGTTTTTCGTATCGGCCCGGTATGCGATTGCCTGTAATCCGCTGCTCTGCACATTGTTCAACAGGTTCTTAGCCAGTTCCTGATTATTATATGTAACCTGATATTGATACGGAATGGAGGAACCGGGAAGAATGTCGTGGAACTGGTTGACCAATATCTTATCCCACGCCTTGCTGATTTTTTCGTTGTCCGCTTCGGGGAGAACACCGAGCCAGTTGCCCAGCGTCGACGCCTTCTCAGCCTTTTCGGCAAGAATCTCATTCTTCCGGTTGTACTCTTTCTGTCTGGCCCAGGAGGTGTAGGTACCGCGGTGGTTCTCAAAATACATTTCCCCTTCCACCGTACGGACATTATCCTCAATATTCTCCTGTTCCTTTTCTTTGACGTCATCAAAATATTCGCTGATGGTGGCTAATTTCACCTGCACGCCGTCAACAGACGCCGAACCGTTCTTTTTCAGGACATCGGCGTACTCGTTTTGTTTCGGCCCGCCGCCGTGGTCGCCTTCCCCCATCATCCCCAAGGCTTCTTTGACTCCAGTTTCATGGTCCACTTGGGCATTCCTTTTCAAAGCGCTTTTGATCTGGCTGTCGGTGTACATATTGACGTAGTCGCGCATGGGCGCGTAGGCAAGCACCTGGGTTCCATCGATCGCGCTCCATTTGAATATGTCCGAATCGCGTTCTACATTGGTGTCCTGCCAGTTCAGTTTTGTGGTCACAAAACTGTTCATTCCGGCTTTTTTCAAAATCTGTGGAAACTGTCCGTTAAAGCCGAACGTGTCCGGAACATATCCCACCGTGCTCATCTTGCCGAATTCCTTCTGGAAAAATCGCTGACCTTCCAGGCTTTGACGCACCAGTGCCTCGCCGCTCGGCAGGTTCAGGTCAGGTTCCACAACCTGACCGCCCGGATTATCCCACTGGCCGTTTTCAATCAGTTCCTTGATATCTTCATACATTTCGGGATAGTATTCCTTGGCCCACTCATAATGTTTGGAAGCCGACATGGTAAATTTGTATTCCGGATTACTCTTCAGAGCATTCACCGCACGGCTGAATGTAGCGCTGATAACATCCCGTGCGGTTTCTTCGAACGGCCACTGCCATGCCGTGTCAATGTGGGCGTTCGGAACCAGATACATGGTCCAGCCGCTGTCGAGCGTCGCGTCGGATTTTACATCTTCTCTGGGCGCAGCCATGGCCGTTACGCTCGTGAAAGAAGAAACCGCCACCGCTGCAGCTAAAATCAGGGAAATCATTTTCTTGTGGTTTCCGATTCTCCAATCGCTCATTTTTACCCTCTCTTCTCTCGTCTCGTGGTTTTATTTGCGGATTCGATCCCATCTGCATTGCTGCAAATGGAATTGCGCCAACTTCATTACTTCATTCTCTTTCCCCCTTCCTTCTTTCAGCCGCTCCGGCATCTTCGACTTCCGTCCTTCCGACAGGAAGCGGGGCGGAACGGTATCTGCGGGCTTTTTGCGTGCCTGAGGCGTTCAGGCTGCCTTTTTTACATAGTCAAGCCATTTCTGCTCGTTGGCTTTTGTGTGAAAGGCTGTTTTCGAGGCAAGTTCTCCGGGGTCCTGAATCCCGCAGATATCCGCACGCAAAGCATTCTGCATCAGCAGAAGATAGAGCGTATCCGAATACTCCCACACGATTTTTTCAACTTCCTTCGAAGCAAACGAAAGATTCCGACTGCTGATCTCTTTCTTTAACGTATCCGGATCGATCAGCTCAAACGTATCCTTTGGATAGGCAATATTTTCCTGCTGGTAAGAATCCGCAATGGCGTCTTCGCACAACGATAGTTCAGAAATGATCTCTTCCCGGCTCATGGAATTGCCCGAAAGTCCCCAGTAATTGGGAATAAAAGAAGCGCCGGAAATATATTGACGCAGGACCGGCTCATTGCCGCCGAGCACATCCTTCATAAATCCTGAAACTTCCAGGTCCTCCCGTGGCCTCTGCTTTACAAGGCGGCGAAGAATGCTTCCCTCTCCGTTTTGCTCTGTAAAATTCTCCAGTGTATGCAGGAGCAGAGGCACCTTCGTCTCGTAGTAAAAGGTTTCCTGCGCGGTCGGCATATTACCTTCCTGGTCAGGGGATAGCGCCATCATTATTGGGTCGGTCAGTGAAAAATACAGATATCTTAAATACTTCTTCTTCATATCATCCTGCGGTTCTATCCCGTAAATCTGTTTGAGCTGGGGCGTCAGCATATCTGCGGAAGCCTGAACGTAATAATCCGCGAGGCCGTTGTAGAGCCAAAGATTCGGCTGATATCTCAGATTGCGCGCGGTGACCTTACTGTCAAAAAATGCATGATAAAGCGTACGCGACATAGTCTGGCAGGCGTCCGGGTCCGGCATACTCAAAGACAGCGCCGTACTTCTCCCGCCGACCCCTCCTAAAATCACATTGCCGTTCTCTGTGCTGCGAAGCAATACGAACGGATAATCACCCAATCCTTCCCCAAATTTCTCCGCATAAAACTGATAAAAGGCAAGCAGTACGCTTAAATCGTAAGTATTTGAGCTGTTTTTTGCAGCCCTGTCCAAATAAAAGGTCGTTTCCGCCGCACCGGTAGAAACCTTCAGCGGCTCAAAGCTTCCAAAACAAAAGCTGGAATTGCCGATATCGTAAAAGTCATACCAGGTTGGATGATCAAGCCGGAAAGACTTCTCCCCGCCATTGATTTTTCCGAACGGTATAATCGCATTCCAGCATTCCTCACCCGTCAGCTGAAAGGAAAGGCCGGTAATATACTTTTCCGGATGCTGCATATTACCGGAATCGAGCCACGGGAGCATCAGGACATTTTTTCCCTGAAAAACCAGAAGATCGGAATACAGCTCCCCCACGGTCCTGGATTCGTCACCGGAGCTTTCCCCCAGTTTCACCCTGTAGGAAAAATCCACGTCGGATACGCCGTCCTCCAGAGGTCCGATTTCCCAGGCTTCATTCAGATCGGTAACCACGACGGAATTTCCGCTCTGGTCAACGCAGAGCGGTTTTGAGGTATCAACCTCCTCCTTGTTCAAGTAAAGCGTCTTCTGCGGGGAGAGGTATTCCGGTTTTAACCGTACAGAGACGGAAAGCAGCTTTCCTGCCACATTTTCCGGCTTTACACGGTATTCGACGGAAAACCGTGACACATCCCGGTCCATGTTCCTCACCCCGTTTGTGTTCCATAGCCACCCACCAAGCAGGGCCGCCGTGATTACTGCCGCCGACACTCCGGCGGTCAACCATATCTTCCGTTTCATACGTTCCTCTCCTTTTGATTGACAAATTCGTCCCGTGCTCACGTAGGGAAAGCAATGGCCTTCATAATTTCGTAAAATATATCCATAATTTTCCAATCTTTATTTACGCATTCAGTATATCGTATTGATTGAAAGATAAAAAGGGGACTAAATTCTGATTTATGGGGGGTTTGTTAGGATTTTACATATTAGTTAAATTTTTACAATATTATACAAAAATGTTTAAATTATCGCTTTATAAAATATATAAATTGTATATATTGACATAAATATTCTAAAGGTATATGATAAAAACGATAAAATGGATGGCAGGTGATCAAATGAAAAAGCGTCACACGATTGTTTTGCTTACAGTTGGTCTGATTATGCTTGGAAGCTTTGCTGCTCTGCTTCTTCTCGATTTCCCCTATCATTTACATTACACGGTGTCACCTTCCCAAACAAAGCCGAATACGCTAAACATCACCATGGAAGTTCAAAACTCCTTGTTTTCGAGGGGAAAAACAATTACCCTCTACACCGGAGACAAAACTGTCACCCTCAAGTCCTCAACAGACGGAGGAGGACTCCAGTTCCCTGTCAGCCAGCAGGAAGACACCATCGAACTTTATCTTGGACGCGCAAAAAAAGCCTCTTTGATTTATGAAGCGCAGATTGCTTCTGCGGGAAAGCATGGCTATCGCGGCTATTCCACAGAAAACTATTGCGTCTTTGACGGGGGGCAGGCCTTTTTGCTCCCGATGGAGTATTATCAGGAAGGCTATCCGCCCGACAAGGCCGTAGTGGGGCGTTTGTCCGTCACCATGAAAGCACGGAGCGGATGGCTGCAGGTTTTCCCATACATAGAACTGAAAAACGTTACCTGGTTCGATGCTTACAGCCTGAACAGCAACAGCTTCTTTATGGGTCTGTGCACGCTGATTGGCGAAAAAGACGGGCTGAAAATCTATGCCGCCTCCCAGAATGAAAAGGCCATATCGGACACAGACGCGAAAGGAATTTCCGCCTTGTATGATTACTACGCTGATTTATTTTCCTTCCCCCAAAAGCCGTACCAGGTGATTTTACTTCCGACCGTTGGAGAATCCGGATTATCCGTAATCGGCGGTGCGGGCACCGGCTCCGTATGCGCGACATTCGACCCCGCAAAGAGGCGTGATTGGGAACTGCTCAGCCACCGCATGTTTCACGCTTATTTCGATACCGTCCTTCCGGTGCAGGAAATTCACAAGGCTCCCCGTCTTTGGTTTTATGAGGGACTGGTGACTTATTATGAGAACCGTTCCATGGTACAACTTCCGAAGGAGATACAAACGTTAGCAGGCATTCGGCCCGAACAGCAGTTCACCTCGCTGTTCAATAAATATCTGTATATCCGTACAAAGGACGCCGCACAGTTCGCGTTGGCACCGATGGAGGAGCAAAGGATCCGAGACTCTGAAGAAGGCGGCGCGCAGATTGAATTTCTGCATTACGTACAGGCTCCCCTGATTGTCCACCTGATTGAGGACCTGGATGATAAGCGCGCGGGGACACACGACGCACTGCTAACGGAATTGCTGAAAAGTCGTGGGAGCTCAAGCCTTCCGTCCTGGCATGAGCTTCTTGTACGTGTTTTGGGAAACGACGCGGAAACCATTTACCAAAAATACTTCCTTTCAAACGAGCTTCTTCCCCTCTGGTATCTGCGGGAAGGCAGCTATTCGGAGCAACAGACATTGACAGATCTGAACGATATCGATTATCTGCTTGCAACTTGGATGACACCACAGCAAGGACAAATCCCGTATGAAGAGCTGAACTTAACAACGGTCCGGAAAATCAAAGACCGCCCTGAGTGGGGGGACATCCATTTTTTAGACTCCCAGACAGAACAGAGCATAGAAAAATATTCAACGGTTATCCATGCGCTTCTCAAGGAATACGCGCTTCGGGCAAAAATCTGCAATATTTCCTGGAACGACCCTGCTCTACGGAACAAACTGATTCTAGACGAAGGTAACAAAGCAAAATGGAACACCTGGGTGACCCCCCCTCATCTGTGACTATGGTGCAAAGTAAAGCTGTGCCCGCATCTTTTCACTCGTGGATCATTTTCCGGCATAAAAAACAACGGCTCCATTGTCTTTGAAATGGAGCCGTGACCGCCCATAGAAGCAACTGTTCGATTAAAATTATGACCTGATGAAAAGCTCACAAGCGATCTCACATTTCGAGGACATCCGACTATACAACGAAACGGAGAGCGGTAGCAAAGGGCTGGGCGTAAAAAAAACCAAATCGCCACCGTGGACCTTGCGATCACGCTGAACGGCGAACAGAAGTTGCCGGAGGACTACAAGCGACCCGCCAGCTTCTCCGGCGATCCGGTCATCTCACCCTCTGTCCCCTCCCTGCCAAAGCTCCTCTCGTTCTAAGGAAGCTGCCTATTTTTGCTTTGAAAACGAAGCAGAAGGGTTATGGGTAAGATTGCAGTTTTGATTAACGCTAAAGTTTTCGTACTAAAATAAAGGAACAGCACTTTGCCTGTTTGGGCAAAGTGCTGTTCCTTTATTTTAGTAGGTTTAGCCTTCAAAAAAGCCGTAGGATTTCCGTCAAGTCCTTTTGGAGTATATAATATGCCTCCGGATACGTCTGAAAGAAAAACAACTATTTTTCTGTGTTTCCAAGGGGCTAAAATATACTGCTCACACCTTATAGATCTCCATTTTAACATTCTCTCCTTATAAATCCATTCATGCCTGCTGGAGAGACGAAAAACCCACTCTCCAACCAGATAGGTTAGACCGTGCGTTGGCTTATGTGAATACTTACGAATCATTTAAAATTATTATATATCTTAAATCAATCATCTGATTCCAGATAAATAATAATCCGAATTTTTCTTCATTATAAAATAATGGGCCTTTTAGATTGTTTCGAAAAAGGCATACAATAAACATTAAAGGTAGTTGCCCTCAGCTTCGCGCTAGAAAAGCCCCGCCATCTCTCGGACGACATCGCTACTTAATTCTTTAGAAATATAATTGGTTGTGAATTCTGCCCTACCAAACTACAATTCACCGACTTTAAATTTAAAGCCAATAAACTGATACTGCCCGACAAACCAAAGTCTCTGAATGTTGACAGAATAAAAATACAAAATATTCTCAGTAATAAATGATTGTATCTGCTAGTAGACCAGAACCACAGTACCTGCATAAAAATTCCATAAAAATAACATGAAAGGAGCATATATTCTCCCGCAATGCGGAAATAGGCTGTCCGACCACCGAGTCAAAGCCCTCCGTCCGGATAATGGTTTCTTCAGTAACTATAAGAGTTCATGTTATCACAATAGGAAGGGCTCAGTTCGTCTCGTTCTGAAAAATCGGTACGGTCTCGTAGGTTTTCTTGCGTCTTCCTACAAAAAATGCGGAAACTGCAAATAAGACGACTGCCAGTGCGGAGATTCCTATAAACGCAGCGTTTATGCCAAAAGCATTAGCCGTTATTTTATCAGACTCGCTCGTAACTCTGGTTACAAATGCCATAATTGCCACGAAAACAGCAGAGCCGACAGCACCTGCTATTGTCCGAAGTGAAGTTAGCAGTGCTGTTCCGTGCGAAGTGTATTTTTCATCCATTGTACTCATTCCCCAGGTGACAATCGGCATCATGATCAAACTGATGGCTATCAGTCGGGCTACATACATCAAGGTCAAATAGATGATGGAGGTTGATTCTCCCACAAAAGAGGTGGCAATACAACTGAAGACCATGAAGGCGCTTCCGGAGACTGCCAATAGCCGCATGCCGAATTTATCGTATATCTTTCCGGCGAAGGGGCTGATGGCAGCCATAGCCAGTGATCCCGGCATCATAATCAGGCCGGACTTGGTTGCCGACAGTCCGTGTACAATTTGAATATAAAGGGGAAATAAAGTAGAGCCTCCCATCATAATGGCATACAGCAGCATGCTCATAATCACAGACAGACGGAATTCACGGTTTTTGAAAGTCCGGAGCTCCAAAAAAGGATTTTCCAACCGAAGCTGGCGCAGCGTAAACAGCCCCAGCATTATAATTCCAACTAGAAGCGGAAGCGCTACAGCGATACTGAAAAAACTGTATGTACCGAGATTTCCCAATCCGAAAACCAGTCCGGAATATCCAGAGGCGCTGAGTAGCAGCGATAATAAATCGAACGATTGTTTTTCGTTTTCCAAGGCATCTTTCATAAAAGCGCAGGCAAGAACAATATTCATAGCCACAACAATCAGTGCAAACCAGAAAATCACATGCCAGTCAAGAATATCAATAACCATCCCTGTTATGGTTGGAGCGAGGACGGGAGCCGCGCCCACTGCAAGGCCATAAATCCCCATAGCTGAACCCCTTTTTTCAGGTGGGTAGATTGTCAGAATAATGACCTGCGTCATAGGCAACAGAATCCCATTGCCTAATGCCTGTACAATTCTTCCCAATAACAGGGTGGGAAATATATTCGAGGTCGCACAAAGCAGCAATCCTATCATATACATTCCCATACCTGAGAGAAAAAGCTTTTTGGTCTTAAAACGTTTCAGCAAAAATGGGCTAATCGGAACCATAATACCCATTGCCAGCGCGTATGCACTGGTTAACCATTGAGCGGTTGCAGCGGAAACCTTCAGATCATGAATGATTACCGGAAGAGCTGTTGTTAGGGACGTTTGCAATAGTGCTCCAATAATTGAGCTGATCATTAGTACGATAAAAATCATTTGTCTTGCTTTTTTTGTTACGGGATTGTTCAATAGGGAACCTTCTTTCCATCAATCGTGTGTCTGAGCATAGATGTCTGCAATTTTGTTTTGTAAGCGAACATATTCGGTAGCGTCATCCGGCCCCAAAGACTCCAAAAAATGGGCCGCGTTTTTATAAAACTGCTCCACGTTTTTTTTGTACTGCACCTCGCCTTCCGGTAACAGCAAAATAGTGGTGAAACGCCCGTCTTCCGTATTCGGCAAACGAGCTATCATTTTTTTTGCTTCCAACTGATTCAGTATTTTTGCAATGCGCGCAGAACTGACCTGCATTGTGTTTCCTATTTCTTTGGGATTAACCTGTTCTTTCGCATTACTGAGATAAGCAAGTACAAAATTTTCTCCGCTGTCCGGATTTGTAAATCTGGAAAAGTTTGATGCTTTTGCCATACGCCGTCGGATTTCCAGCAGCTCTTGCGCTAATTTAAAATAATACATCGTTTTTCCTCTTTCGTTTGTGTTAAAAATCACGGCCTAAAACAGCTAACGTTGTTAGGTATTTTAACATAATTTCTCTTGTAATGCAATATTCAGGATATTCTTTCAATTATATCATTATCAATCAACACATCTGAAAAAGTTCTAATACTTCTTCTCTCCAAAATCGTTTCATATGTTCCCATATGTACCCTCATTTTGAAATTTATAATATAAAATTTATCGAGCAAGATTATAATAATTGGATAATGCCATCAAAAAATATCATAAACATTATGCGAAGTTCAAAGGAAGGGAGCCGACGGATTATGCTCATAATCTACCCATTTGAAATAGGATTAGTTAATAATTTTCCCCTTGTCTTTGGCTAAATTTTCGCGCCATTCGCGTCGTTCCGTAGTTGTAAGTTTCGCCCACTCTGTTTCTTCACCAACAATTTTTAAAGGTGCCTGTGAACGATAAGAGCGTGTTAGATTACCCGGGAATTTTTTGTCAGTAACATTTGGGTCGTTTTCAAATTCGCCTGTTGGTTTTACTATATAAACGCGTTCTCTTCCTTCTCCTTTTGCCAATGCTGCTGTAAGGCCTGCCCCATTGACATTAGCAGTGAAATAAATATGGTTCATTTTCAGCTCAGGTTTATAATTTGAAGTTCCACCCGCTGTCAGTAAATCACCAACCTGCAAATCCGCCTTTGTGCCATGATAAAATGGTCCTTCATCAGAAGGCGCATCCTTATAGGAATTCGACAATTCAAAATTTCGTAATGCATGATCAGAATCACCCATCGCCTCATAACATTTCGCAATGTTTACATATAACGTTGGGTATGCACTCTTAACATTTTCGTCATTTATATTTAGCGCACATTAAAATATCATAGTCTGTTAATAGAAACATGCATTCTATTGACGTTGGAGAAAACCCGCTAATTGCGCATGACGCTTAAGTGTCGTTTTTATTGCATCTTTTATTGATGATGGCATTGTATTTTCCGAAGAATATACTTTCAGCTCTACAATTACTTTGCTTTTTTCTATGGAAGTATGATGACGATCTATAAATACATCAGCACGTACAGACGCATATTCTGCCACGCCTCTGCTTCAGAAGCTCTTTTGGATTGACGCTCTCTTACGGGATTGTAATCATAAGTATCCCAGTCGTCGGAGATAACATGAAAAAATTGCGTTGCTTGAAATCGTTTTAGATATGTAGGTGCAATAGTTGCTTTCAACATCTTTCAGAGCATTTCGGAGAGTGTATTCCTGGCGCGATATTTTCATCATCAAAACAGTTTCCATGGCACGGAAAGAATAGGTAGATGGCACCATATCCAAATTGGGAATTCCGGAAGGGACGATTACCTGCTCCGCTTCCGCAGCTCCCTGCATCAATTCAAAGACGCCCGGCCGGGTATCGTTATACAGGGCATAGTAGCTTGTAGCATAACTCTGATGGTCAAGGTCAACCAACAGGACTTTGTATCCCCTGTCGGCAAGAATCGCGGACACATTCACAGCAGTAGTTGTCTTGGCAACGCCGCCTTTTTCGTAGGTAATCGCAATTTCAATACTCATAATCGTCTGTCTCCTTTTCGTTTTGAATATAAAGAATACCGGCTTTTATACCGGCAGTCTTACGGATATTGAATTTCTAATAAGTCACCCTAAATCTGAAGTTTCAGAAGTTCCTGCGCTCTGAGGAAGTTGATGAAGGAGGAACGCCAATAGGCATTGACATTTTTTACTTCCGACATATCTTTGCCTTTCATGGCCTGCAGGAATTCCCTGAGTGTGCAGCTGTCCACCCGGTCTATGTAGGATTTCAGAGCTTCCCGGCTCTGAACGATACCGCTGATCTTGGTGGAAGTGGATGAAAGCATGTCCGCCATAAACCCGACAATCGTTTCGATGCCGGCGATATCTTCCGGACAGTTTTCCTCAAAGTACTCATACTCAATCTGCTCTTTTAAACTTTCTCGAATTTCATCTATCTCTCCTTCCTTCTGATAGATAGATTGAGTATTATTAAACTTATTCTTATTAGACTGATTATTATTACCACCCCCATTAAGCATAGCATCCTCGGAGCATACAGTGCTTTAAGCATACGATGCTAAATGGGTGGGATGGTCAGGCGAATTTTCCTGATTTTGACCATATACCCCATTTTGGGGGTTATGGTCGGGTTCTCCATCCCCAGACTGATTTTCAGATTGTTCTATTGTTTCCCCGCTTCGGCTCAGGTTAACCATAGAGGGGGTTAAAAGATCCACCGTATCCAATATCATATTCATAGATAAACTGTCCTTTCTTTCCACTTGGAATGCGATACTGCTTTAAGTACCCGGCCTTTTTTAATTCCATCCATGCGCCGTCAAAGGCTTTTTTCCCTTCCGTACAAGACTGAATCAACTTCCATTTATGAAGTTCGTAATTGGGAATATTGATATAACTCTGAATGAGGGCGTAAAGCCCTTTTGCTTTTAGAGACAAATTCTCATCCTGCAGAGCGGAATTGGATACTGCGGCAAAATTTGTTTTTCGATGGCTTGGCGGAACAGGGGTTTCCTTGATCTTTTTAGCGGCCTTCAAGCATTCTTTAAACGAGTTCAGATATCGATCAGGATCCTGATGCCTTCTCATTGTTATCAAATCATCCTGGGCAATTGCTTGCTGAAGCCCTTCCACATAGCCTAATACTCCGTTAATGGAACAATCCTTTGCCTGTTTCGGGGAAAGGATGTCTTGCAGCTTCATAAGACTCTTATATGAAGAATCATTCAAGTAAACTTGTAGGGTTTCTTCCGCTTCTGTCCGAATCAGATCGGCCTGAGCCATATAGTTATTATCCACTTCCCGGGGAGTTGGGTAATCCGCTTCCGGAGGGACCGGCAATGCATATTCTTCACAAAGCTTTTGAATGTCCATCTTGTATGAAATGATATGATTCCTCGTTAAATTCAGCCCAGTCCCGTCAGGCCAAAATGGATCCTGTCCTCCAATTTGGTAAAGGTGGTCCCAATGCTCAAGTTCCTTTTTGATGCACAGCGCATATTCAGCTATCTGAGATTCCGGCGTTTGTTTTTTCAAGTTAAATCCCCCTTTCGATTATTATCCCAAACTGCTATTTTGTATAATTAGGCACCGCTCAGATCATCTATAAAAGTCAACCCCGAAAAACGGCTAATTTTTCAAATTAGCTGATTTTCGGGGTTGAAAATGATGGCCAAAAAACTACAATATGTAGTGCTTTGATTAAGGAAGTACAATCTCCTGGATTCTCACGTTTTCTTATATTTTTAATAGGGAAATTTAACACAACATTGACATGATGTTCATGCTATATTAATAGAAGATAGATACAATAAACCCATCAAAAAAACTGTCACGCTTATGGGTATGGACGGAATACCGAACCATAGAAAAGGTGACAGACAAACTATTACGCCTCTTCCAAGACTTGATATATATCTTTCTTTTCATACTCTCCTCTCAACAGCCGCTCCGTATGGAGCGGTTCAGCCTGTCGAAAAAGCTCGATAATCTGCAGCGAATGGGACATTCTCCTATTCCTTAACTCCAAAATCTGAGATATTGGCATTAAGTAGCCCCTGCCGTGCGGCAGGGGCTTGATTTTTTTGCTCCCTGAAAGAGCGATTACAAACGCAAGATTGTAAAGTATTTGTGCAACCATGGAGTTTCCACGGCTGCCCTTCATAATAATTACGACTTTTTAATTGGTTTTATATTAGATGATTCAATAAACTCCGATCTGCCTCGTCGAATCGCCCCTTGGCCTTATCCCCGTCTTCACATCGATGCGCGTGGAGACATGAATAAGCAGATGATTTTTATTGTCGTACACGTCGAACATGATCCACACCGTTCCGACGCTTTTTCCCGTGACCTGATAATTGCCGTTTTCCAGCTTAATCACTGTCGCGGTTCCGTTGTTCGTCGAGTAGAATTTCACCGATGTCGCTTTCTTTCCAGTCAGTTTCAGCCCGATTTGATATTTTCCGTTTACCGACATCTGATAGCTCTTTGTATCCAGCGTAACGGAATCGCCCGTACCCGCGACAATGTAATCGCTGAAATGATTGGTCTGAAATACGAGAAACCCGTTTTCTACTGTCACTTTCATGTCGGTCAGCGTCCCGTCCGATTCATAGCGGAAAACGCGCGGTGTGCCGCGAAGTCCAAGCGGAAGAGGAATTTTAATGGTCACGCTGCCACTGAAAGAGGAAATATCATTGCTATTTTGGTCAAGAAGTTTCAGTTCGTAAAGGGACGGTGTGCCGATGATATCCAAATCTGCGTCGGAGACAGCGAGATTGTAGGCAGCTTTACCATCCAGATCGGTTATGCCGCCCGATTCCCCTTTCGGATCTCCATCCTTTGTTTCCGGGGTTACGGAAAACGTGATGCCTGTTACGTTGGGAGAGAACGTCGCGCCGGAAAGGTCAACTTCCATCCCGGACGAAGGGTCTTTTACAGTAGAGGGAATCGAGGTTGTAGAAGATGTGTGAGAAGAATGATGATCGGAGCTGCTGTCACCGGACGTCTTTTTAAATACTGCGGTCACGGTCACGTTTGCTGCAGGCATGGTGAAGCTGTTTCCGGTGATACCATACCGGCTGCCGCTATCTGTGTAAGAAAGTGAATTGGCAACCAGCGCATAGCCTTCGTCCGGCTTGACCGTAAGGCTGATCGTTTCACCTGACATGCCGTTTTCCGTACTCGGTGTAACGCTTCCGTGCGAGAAAGGACCAGCCGTGATGGAATAGGTCTTTTCTTTGTTATGAACCGCGCCATAAGATGAAAGCTCCGAAAAATCGCCGTCGCCCGCGCAATGGAAATTCAGGGAGTTGGAACAGCCTGAGAAAGCGTAGTCTCCGATGTTGGGGATGTCACCGTCAAAGTAGGCGTTCTCTAAACTGCTGCAACCCTGAAACGCACAAGAGTCGATTGAAGTAACGCCGGCTGGCAGGGTGATACTCGTTAAACCGCTGCACTCCTCAAATGCTTCCCTGCCGATTGAAGTAACGCTGGCCGGCAGGGTGATACTCGTTAAACTGCTGCACTGATAAAACGCAGCATTGCCGATTGACGTCACGCCGTCCGGCAGGGTGATGCTTGTTAAACTGCTGCACTCACAAAACGCTTCATTGCCGATTGACGTCACGCCGTCCGGCAGGGTGATACTCTTTAAATTGGTACAGAGTAAAAACGCGGCGTCGCCGATTGACGTCACGCCGTCCGGCAAAGTGATGCCCGTTAAACTGCCGCAGCCCATAAACGCCCCCTTGCCGATTGACGTCACGCTGTTTGGCAGCTTGACGCTCTTTAAGCTGCTGCAATCAGCAAACGTTCCGTTGCTGATTGACGTCATGCTGGCCGGCAGGGTAATGCTCGTTAAACTGCTGCAACGCTGAAACGCAAACTTGCCGATTGAGTTCACTTTGGACGGCAGAGTGATATTCGTTAAACTGATGCAATTCGCAAACGCATCATCGCCGATTGACGTCACGCTGGCCGGCAGGGTAATGCTCGTTAAACTAATGCACTGATAAAACGCAAAATTGCCGATTGAGTTCACTTTGGCCGGCAGGATGATGTTCGTTAAACCGCAGGCCTCAAACGCTTCCTCGCCGATTGACGTCACGCTGGCCGGCAGGGTAATGCTCGTTAAACTGCCGCAGTTCATAAACGCCCCATCGCCGACTGCGGTGACGCTGTATGCGGTCCCGCTGTCAGTCACTCTTGCGGGTATTGTTATGCTGCCGCTATAACCTGAATTCTCACTGACTTCTACGCTGCCGCTGTCCAAAATCCGATATTCAATTTGCACGCCGTCGCCGTTTTCGGCTGTAAAGGTATTTCCTGCCGCAGATACGCTGACTGTGATGAGGGGCGTTGCTGACAGCAGAACGGCAATAGCAAGCAGAAGGGAAAGTGCTTTTTCCCTTGCCTTTCGCCCGTTTTTATAAAATGATTTGATTTTTTCTATAAAATCAGTTTGCATTTATTGTTTACCACCTTTGATCTGCGGTTTCAGCCTCAACTAAACGTTTACATATTTCTTGGAAAACAATCAAAATTACGACTCGTGCTTAAGCGGAAGTGAAAACCGTAAAATTTAATAACCTCGGTTACTAAACAAGGTTATTATCTGTAAGCTGAACTTCTTCAAATTCATCCTTTAAATAAACAAAAGCGCCAATCCCTATTTCATCATTAAAACTAATGCACGCTCTTTTTCACGACATTTTCGTTGAAACAATTAGAAAATTCTTTATAATCGGATTTTAGCGAATCAAAAAAGGGATCGCTTAGATTAATCTCAGAAAAATACTGCCACTGAAATTTTCCAGCCATATCATAACCCTCTTTATTATATTTGTTTGTGGATAAATTTATTGTATTATATCACATATAGAATAATTGTTAAAGAATTATTCACAATTTTATTTCAATATGCCATTATTCAAGCTTAGGGCCAATATGCCAATCGTTATAAACTGAGCCTTTAATGGTTACATAGTCGTTCAGGTTCATGCTTAGCATACCGGCCGGAGTCCATGCATCTTCCAGATAGGTGTAGACGGTGTACTTCCCGTCCGGGTACCAAAGAGGCGTGAAGTGTACAGGGCGGTTATAGGTGGAATAGATGTTATTTTTAAACTGGAACGAGGAATCTTCCCCACCGGCAGAGTAAGCAAGGTGCCGCCAATAGGTTTTATACTGAAACTCGGGGAAATAGGACACAGCCGTCTGAGCGCCGGTGATATGCGACGAGGACGACGATGCTGTCATATCGCTGGTCACGCTGATTTTCACGCCGTAAGCAGATGGCATCTGTTTTCCCTTTGCGCTCCAAACCTTATCATCGGGTAACAGGCTTATTTTAGCGGAAAGGACGGCCTGATAGTTCGTGAAGCTGTAATTCCAGTACCCTTCATCAATCCACTCGCCATTGTCTTTCCAATGACCGCCCGTAGGGGAGCCGGAATCTTCGATCCAGTCCCAATCTTCATGCCACACCCATACCGGGTACCATTCGGCGCTCCATACTCCCCATGAATTTCCGGTCTGTTGCGTATTTGTCGGTAAACTTGGCATAGAAAAGGAGTCGTTACGATCGTTGGCTTGCGGATCAGGCGGGTCTTTCCCGTCCAGAGAAACAATGCTGGCCGTAATGGATGAAATGTTAAGAGAGCCTTTGTTGGCGCTCACGGAGATATGGACGCTTTGCGGGGAGCTGGGCGTATGCCATTTTACCCACACCACTTGTGATTCCCCTTCGGGAATGACAATGTTGGTAACGGTGTAGGTGCCTCCCATGATCGAAAACGTAACCTTGGCCGGACTATCCGGATTGATTTCGTTATCGGCGCTCAATGTAATCGATGTGATCACGTCGGTGTCTACGCGATACTCTGCGCTGGTGGAGCTGCCTCCCTCTTCCCCACCTTCATCATCCTCGCCGCCCGGTCTGAATTTGACGATGCCTAATCCCAGGGATGAAATAATGGTGGAATCAGGCTGCGCTTTCGACGTGGGACCGGAATAGGCCGGGAAACCTAAATCAGAGGTTTCCAGAAATAAATTAAGCGGTAAGTTACGGTCAAAGAAACCATCTTTGACCGTAACTTACCGCTTAATTTTTGGTCATATAACGCTGCTTCTGTGGCCGTCATTGCGTATTTCTGGCCATTGAAATGAAAATCAATATCACTTTCGGAATAATTGGTCAGATCAATAGATTTTGATACTACAGATTTATCACTGGTCTTTATAACCATAACCCTTACATCACAAAAGTTTGTACCCGTGCCGCTCTTCCCATCCCTCCATATTACCATGCCAAGGATCAGCAAAAGCGAATTGTGGTGAAACCGAAAGAAGAATGGATATACTTAGTAAAAATCGACGATGTGTTTAAACATAATTAAACCTCCCAAAAGGAAAGGACACGGTTCATCACCATGTCCTTAGCAAAAATTTAAGATATAATAATTCTTATTTGATAGGCCTGCAAACCATTGTTAACTGGATTTCTCAAGTCCTATAATTTTATTTCGACCATAGAAAAAGGGTCCGCAGATGCGGGCCCTTTTTTAATGGCAAAGCGATCGGTAAGCAGAAACAGCCGGTGCAGGTATGATCAAGAATTTATGATGGATAATCAGCATGACTGACAAAACGAGTCCTGCTATGCCAAGTACCGCAGATAATGAATGTATCTTTTGCGCAGCTGGTCCTAAGGCCTATTACTGTACCCGCGGCTATGGGTTTAATAGCCTGAATATTCCCAAAATACCCAGCAAATGGTAGGTTTTATTGCTTACCTGTACATCATATATAGAGAAAATGATATAGTTATTTCTTTTAACGCGCTGATCATTCTCATTTTGATAGCAATTACAGTTTACTTCAATGATACTATCCATAACTGCCTGATTTGAAGTAATAGGGTTAGGGGTACCCCCGTCAAAGACCGCATTATTAAAACTTCCCCTCCCAGGATTAGAGCATAATAGCAAAACGATAGCGAAGAAGATAATTACGAGCATCCATCCTCCAATTATTGTCAGAACCTTTTTTACCATAAGTGAACCTCCTAATCATTAACAGTCAAAAAGACCGGAGCAACGGGGATATACAGAGCTAAGAGCAAATCAGCAGGGTTACGCAAAATTAAGCAAAAGCTCGCCGCATGGTTGAGGAATCGATCTGCATTTCTCGGCGGTATTTGGCGACGGTTCTTCTTGAAATTGAAATATTTTTCTTCTTGAGACATTCGCAGATATCAAAATCCGAAAGAGGATTCCGGCTGTCTTCATGGCCAATCAGGTCGCGTATCGTGCTTTTGATCTGACTTGAGGAAATATTTTCACTCTCCGCAGTACGGATGGCAGTCGTAAAAAAGGATTTTAACGGGATCGTCCCGTGTTTGCAGGTGATATATTTGCCCTGAATCGCTCTGCTGACCGTGGATTCATGGATTCCAAGCGGTTCGGAGATGTCCGCCAGTTTCATCGGCTTCAGAATCCCATCAAAAAAATAGCTTTTCTGCAGTTCCACAATTTGGCGCAAAACACTGGTCAGTATTTCATTGCGCATGGAAACGCCGTTTAAAAACGATTTTGCACCGATGATCTTTTGACGAAGGAACTCATGCGTCTCTTCGTCTTTTCCCTTTTCGTACATCTCTTCATAAAATCGGTTAATGGATATCTTCGGAAGAAAATGATCGTTCATTTGAATCCATATGTTTTTCTGCTCCGTGCTGATATTCGCCTCGGGAATCACATATTCCACAGGAGATTCCGTGTTGAAGCCGCAGGAAGGAATGGGCTGCAGCGATTTTATGATTGCACAGTAGCCGGCCGCCGATTCGATATCCACCCGGAGGATTTTGGCGATCTCCTTAATTTTGTTCCTTGCAATCAATTCGAGGCATTCATGAATCATCCGCAGCAAATTCTCATCACCATCAAAGAATTTTTTCACCTGAAGGCTGAGGCACTCCTCTAAATTTTGTGCTCCCACGCCGCAGGGCTGCAGGGTCTGCACCAGACTCAGCGCATGTTTTACCTGCTGGAGCGGCAATCGCAAGGCGGTGGCGATATTCTGGAGGCTGCTGTCCAGATACCCGGAGGAACTGAGGCTTTCAATCATATAGCGGCAAATGGATAATGTCCTTTTATCGGCTTTAATATCCGGAAGCTGGCCTAAAAGATACTCTTTGAAAGTTTCTTCCTTTGTGATCAGGTCAAGGGGGCTGAGGCTGCCGTCTGTTTTTACGGGAATGTGCCTGGAATCGAAATCCGCCGTCATGCGGCCGTCGCTTTGAAACACGGCGCGGTCCTCCCCCTCCAACTCACCGGCCCGCTGGCTGCAGCCGGAGATTCCATCCTCGCAATCATTGTCTTCCATCCAGTCCAGAACCGGATTTTCCTCCAACTCAAGCTCCATTTTTTCGCGGAGTTCAGGAAGCGGCATCTGAAGAATTTTAAGAGTCTGCTGCAATGCAGGACTTATGATTTGAGTCTGAGTGTGCTTTAATGTCAAATCAAGCTTCATATGCCTTCTCCTTATGATAAACTGAATTTCACCGGACCTCTTCCGCGTTCATTTTCTGAGGATATCGGCTGATCACTTATAAATAAGCAATTTTCGTGCCAACTGATACGATGTTTTCATAAGGGAAGATTGGCTGTCAGTCCTGAGAAATATGGTACTTGTTAATCAGTCGCCACAGTGTGCTGCGAGAAACTCCGAGCGCATCGGCAGTTTTGCCCCTATGATATGCATGATTTCTCAAAGCTGCGACGATATCGCTTTTCTGAAGCTGTTCGATGGTTCGATTATCCTCAATGAAAAAAGTAGAATCGATATTTTCCAAAATCATATTCAAATCGATATCCATTGAAAAATTATTTTCCAGAAGAGTTGCGATCCTTTCGGTAATCCCAAGCAGTTCCCGGACATTTCCCGGCCACGAATACCCAGCAATTTTAGGATACAAAGTCTGCATGTATTCTTTGATCAACAGGTAATTCTGATCGGCCAGCCGCTGCAGAAAATGGTCTATAATCAACGGAATATCTTCCTCCCGCTCCCTCAGCGGAGGGATTGCCAGCTTTAGAACATTGATTCTGTAAAACAGGTCCGCCCTGAACCGCCCCTCCTTTACTTCCTTTGCCAGATCTTTGTTTGTTGCACAGATTACCCTTACATCGATGGGGATCACCCGATCGCTGCTTAATCTTCTGACTTCCCTTTCCTGAAGGACCCGGAGCAGCTGTACCTGAGTTTCCATAGGAATTTCCCCGATCTCGTCCAGAAAAATGGTTCCCCTGTGCGCGACTTCAAATATTCCGGGCTTTCCTCCTTTGGCGGCTCCCGTGAAGGCACCCTCCTCATAGCCGAATAATTCACTGCTCAGCAGGTCTTTCGGCAGTGCGGCACAGTTGATTGCAACAAACGGGCCGTTCTTTCTCGGACTGTTATTGTGGATACTTTGGGCAAACAGCTCTTTTCCCGTTCCGGTTTCGCCGGTGATCAGGATGGAGAAATTTGTGTTCGCATAGCCCTTGGCAATCTCCTTGGTACGCTCTATGCTGCGGCTGTTTCCAATGATATTGACGAAATCATATTTGGCGATATGTCCCTTCTTATAGAGCTGCAGGCGGATTTTTTCCTCACTTTTCTGAATATCCTTAATATCCTGAAACATATAGACAGCGCCTTCAAAAATTCCGTTAATGATAATCGGAATTTTATTCACGGAAATCAGGAGATTATGGATTTTAACAATCTTATTGAGCTCCTTTTTCTGGTCGTGCCCCAATGCGCTGAATTCAAAAGACGGAACGATATTTGCAATGTCTTTTCCAACGCAGCTGTCCGTCCATTGCAGAATTTTGAAAGCTTCTGTGTTTGCAAGAGTGATGATGTCTTCTTTGTCTACGCTGATAATGGCGTCGTGGGCATAATCCACGACGGTGGTATACTTCTCCAGCTGTATCTTATAGTGCTTTTTTTCTTCCGCTTCCTTTTTTTGCACTCTGAGCAGCTGCTGGGCAACATCCAAAGCCGCATTGATGGACTCCTTCGTGTTTTCGACAACAGTGTAAGGGATTCCCAGCCTTTTCGCTTCCGCCGGGAGCTGAGCGCCCCCGCCCATCAGCATGCTGGCGCCGCTGGTTATGGCTTGTTCCACGCAGTCTTTGTAATCCTGCGTGCCGCTGTAGCCCAAAAGAGAAGCCACCTCTATTTTAAGATAGTCGCAAAGCTTTTTCAGTTCCGGTATGAATTCATAATATTCAACGATGGCAATTTTGCCGGAATACTGCCGCATCAGGTTCAGGTGCCGAAGGTAATCGTTCAGCGTGGTGTTTATTTTTACTACGTTGAACCCCTTTCTGCCGATCACAGACGCAGTTCCTTTTCTGCTTACAAAAATTTTCGCTCCCTGTTTTGACAACTCTTCAGCGGCTCGAACTCCTTCATCCAGGACGCCCACATAAATTCCGATGTCCTCTCCCCTTTTTTGTGCGATGGAAGCCGTTAAATCCGCCAGTGCCTGGGAGGGGGCAACCAAACATATTTCCGGCACTGCCCGCCCGATCTCTTCATTTTTTTTCATTTTAGTTCTCCCTGTACGTTGGAATATATTCCTCAGACGCTCCCGCAAAACAGAAGTGCGCCGATTGCCGCAGAACATTTATTTTACGATTGCGTCGGAACGGAGCACACAGAAAAGCATCTGCCGCTTCGACAAAATGTTTCAAAATAATCTGAAACATATAAACATTATAAAACAATTTGAATCAAACAACAAGGACCGTGTCTAACATTTTTGAAGCATTTCGCAGACGCGCACCCTCACTTGGCTTTTTTGCCGGCGCGGATCATGGGCGCTGATAATTTTTTGCAAGGTTGGACAGGACTTGGAACGCAAATTGCTATCATTGTAGTTAGTGCACAATTCCAATGACGTCGATTCGATTAAATAGGAGGGAATGCCGATTTGTGAAAAAACTGTCTGAATGATAACGGGGAGGACAAAAAAGCAATTCGTAAACAAGGGCAAATGAATAGGAGATTGGTGTGATTTTATGTCAATGACAATCAGTGAAAAAATATTGGCGAAAGCCAGCGGCAATGAGAATGTCAGGGCCGGCGATATCGTATGGGCGAAGGTTGACCGGGCTATGATGGACGATGTTCTGGGGCCGAGAGTACAAATTGCGGAACATATGAAGAGATTGAATAAAAAAGTCTGGGATCCCGATAAAGTGATCATTATTTCCGACCATTATACTCCTCCGGCGAATGAGAACCAGGCGGAAATCGTTAAGTTCACCAGGGACTGGGCAAAAGAATACAACATTAAAAATTACTATGAATTCTGCGGGCCGTGCCATCAGGTGATGGTGGAAGGCGGACATGTTTCGCCGGGATATCTGGTCGTGGGTACGGACTCACACACGTGCATGTATGGGGCTCTGGGCGCTTTTTCCACTGGAATCGGCTCTACGGAGATGCTCGGCGTGGTGGCGACAGGAGAAATATGGCTGAAAGTGCCCGAGACCATTCAATTTGGATTCAGCGGCGAAATAAAGCCCGGCGTAATGGCAAAAGACCTGATCCTGAAAGCGATCGGCACGGTCGGCCACAGCGGCGCAACCTATAAGGCGATGGAATTCGTCGGCGACACGATCAGAAATCTGCCGATGGACGAGCGTTTGTGCATGACGAATATGGCGGTGGAAACCGGTGCGAAAAACGGAATCATCGCATGTGACGAGATCACGAAGGCATATCTGAAGGAAGTCGGTGCGGCGGAAGGCGAAACCTTCACAAGTGATGAAGACGCCGTCTACTTCCACAAATATCAATTCGACGTCTCCGAAATCAACCCTTTGTGCGCCTGCCCGCACGAAGTGGACAATGTGACCGAAATTTCCAGCGTCGGTCATGTCAGAATCGATCAGGCTTATCTTGGTTCCTGCACGGGCGGACGTTATCACGACCTGAAATTAGCGGCAGATATGCTGAAAGGCAGAAAGATCGCAAAGGGAATCCGGTTATTGGTCAATCCGGCATCGCGGCAAATATGGGAAAGATGCGCGAAGGAAGGTATTCTCACCACGCTTTCAGAAGCAGGTGCCACGGTTCTGGCATCCAGCTGCGGAGCCTGTCTGGGAGTCCATTCCGGAGATTTGGCGGGCGGTGAAGTCTGTATTTCATCTACCAACAGGAATTTCCTCGGCCGTATGGGAAGCAAGGATTCCGAAGTATATCTGGCTTCGCCGCTCTCCGTTGCAGCTTCTGCAATTACGGGCGAAATTACCGACCCGAGGGAGTTTTTATAAAGGGACAAAGCGTTGAAGCATAAGCAAAAATAGGGAGGCAACACTGTGGAAAACAAGTTTAGAGGAAAAGTTCATAAATATGGTGACAATATCAATACCGACATCATATCTCCTCCTAATTATATTGAACTCAGCATCAAAGAGGCGGCGGCCTATACGATGTACCCAATTGACAAAGATTTTCCCAAGAAATTCAAACCCGGTGATATTCTGGTCGCGGAAAACAATTTTGGGTCAGGCTCCAGCAGAGAGACAGCCCCGCTGTGCCTTAGAGAATTAGGAGTAAAAGTAATCTTAGCGAAATCTTTTGCAAGAATTTTTTACAGAAACGCGATCAATTTGGGCCTGCTGGTCATTGAGTGTCAGGAGACGGACAAAATCTCCGATGGGGATGAAATAGAAGTGGATTTCTTCGACGGGAAGGTCAGCAATCTCACCAGGTCCGAAGTTTATAAATCCACAAAAATGCCGGAGCATATCCTGAAACTGGTAAACGCAGGAGGACTGATACCGTTTTTGGAGCAATCGATCGATTGATAAGTGGTGGATAAAATAAAATATTTTTGGGGGAATTGAAATGAAAAAGGGATATTTGTATATCGTTTTAGCGGCATTGCTGTACAGCACGCAGGAGATTTCCGGTAAATTTTTGGCGACCACGGGAAAAATGGATCCGATACAGGTCACCTTCATCGTATTTACCATTGGAACCATCATTCTGGCGCCCATGGCGTTCAAGGAGATGAAGAAGGAAAAGCTGAAACTGACCGCGAAGGATTGGGCGTATTTTATCCCGATGGGAATCTTATGCGTTCCCGTGTCGATGCTGTGCCTGCAGTTTGCGGTCACCTATACGGCGGCGTCTACTTCGGCGGTGGTTTTCTGTTCCAACGCAATTTTCACCATACCGTTTGCAGTCATGATTTTGAAATCCAAGATCAGTAAAACCGATCTCATTTCCATGGCTATCAGCATCGTCGGCGTTATCGTTATCTTTAACCCGCTAAGCCTGCTCAACGGAATGACCGGAGGACGCAACCTCATAGGAATTCTATATGCATTGGTTGCCGCGGTAGCATGGGCCATCTTTAATGTCTGCAGTAAGACAAGAATCGGCTACTATGGTTCTTATGTACTGAACTTCTTTTGTTTCCTGGTCGGAATCATTGTTCTGTTTTTAATACTGGTAATCACCAAAAGGCCGATCCTCTCCGGAATCGCACCCCAGAGTGTCATCATCCTTCTTTACATGGGAATCTTTATCAAGGCTTTCAGCTACATATTCTTCCTTGGAGCCGTGAAGCTGACTTCCCCCGTCATGACCTCCATGGTGTTCCTGATAAAGCCTGCCCTGGCTACGATTTTAGCAATTGTTCTGCTTGGCGAGACAATTGTGCCAAACGTCGTAATCGGCATTCTGTTTGTCCTGGTGGGCTCCTTTGTCAGCTTTTCCAGCAACCGCAAAGCGGAGAAGGAGAAACAGAAATTAGCAAGCGCAAACCCGCAATAGCCGGAACCAGAGACCCTTTCACAGAATTCAGACGCACTGAATTCCGGTAAAATAAACATTGTCACAGAAGCAAGCCTTCTGTACTTGCCGGCGAAACCTTCCCTGAGCAGAAAAGCTGTCCCTGGGACGGTTCCGGTACGAAAACAAATCGGGCTCTCATAAAAATGAGAGCCCGATTTGTTTTCCGTCTGTATAAAACGTTATTAAGATAATCTGTTTTTGAAATCGGCGTACCCGAAGCGCCTGATCACCGTCAGCTCGCCGTTTTGCCTGCGCAGTGCGATAGACGGCAGGCAGACCCCGTTAAAGGTGTTGTTTTTTACCATCGAATAAATTGCCATATCGCAGAAGGCAAGGCGGTCTCCCGGTTTTAATGAATGATCGAAGGAGTAATCCCCAATGATGTCTCCCGCCAGACAGGTGGCCCCCGCAAGACGGTAGGTATATGCTTTTTCGCCGGCTTTTCCGCTTTCGTAGAGGGGCGGGCGGTAGGGCATCTCGATCACATCGGGCATATGGCAGGCCGCCGAAGCATCCAGCAGGGCTGTTTCGACGCCGTTTTTTACAATATCCAGCACACTGGTTACCAGAAAGCCCGCATTCAGCGCCACCGCTTCCCCCGGCTCAAGATAAACCTCGACGCCGTATTTTTCCCGAAAGCGCCGGATACAGGCAATCAGCGCGTCCCGGTCGTAATCCGGGCGGGTGATGTGGTGCCCACCCCCGAAATTCACCCATTTCATCCGCGGCAAAAATGAGCCGAACTTGTCCTCCACCGCTGCCAGTGTTTCCATTAACGCATCGCTGTTTTGCTCGCACAGAGTATGAAAATGCAATCCTTCAATCCCCTCGAGCAGGTCCGGCCGAAAATTTTGGAGTGTTACCCCTAACCTTGAACCGGCCGCACAGGGGTCGTAGATACCGTGCTCCTGTGTGGAGTGCTCCGGATTGATCCGGATTCCGAAGCTTTTTCCGGAAGCGAGCGACTGACGCCTATACTTTTCCCACTGATAAAAAGAATTGAAGGTAATGTGGTCGCAGATTCTTAATATTTCTTCAAAATCGTTTTCAAGATATGCGGCCGAAAAAACATGTGTTTCGCCCCCCATTTCTTCGCGCCCCAGTCTTGCTTCAAAAAGCCCGCTTGCAGTGGTTCCGTCAAGATATTGCCCGATCAGCGGATAGACTGCAAACATCGAGAAGGCTTTTTGCGCCAGCAGAATTTTACAGCCGGCCTGCCGGGCGGTGTCGCGGAGGATTTCCAGATTTTTTATGAGAAGCTCCTCATCCACCACATAGCATGGGGTGGGGAGCGCAAAGATACGGGGATCCATCATTCCACCAGGACAGGGGCAAAGTCTTCGATCCAGGGCAGTCCCCATTGATTGAGTGCATCCATGAACGGATCGGGGTCAAATTCCTCCATATTCCAGACCCCCGGTTTGTTCCATTTGCCGTTCATTACCAGCATAGCGCCGATCATAGCAGGCACGCCAGTGGTATACGAAATCGCCTGGGAGCCTACCTCACGATAGCATTCCTGATGGTCGCAGATATTGTAGAGACAGTAGGTTTTATCCTTGCCGTCCTTTTTCCCCTGAAAGATGCAGCCGATGTTCGTCTTGCCGACCGTGCGCGGGCCAAGCGAAGCAGGGTCGGGCAGGACCGCCTTTAAAAATTGCAGGGGTACGATCTCGCGCCCCTCGTACAGAATCGGCTTGATGGAGGTCATCCCCACGTTTTCCAGGCATTTCAGGTGGGTCAGATAGCTTTCGCCAAAGGTCATGAAAAAACGGATGCGGCGGATACCGGGAATGTTGAGGGCAAGGCTTTCGATTTCCTCATGGTGCAGCAGATACATATCCTTGGGCCCTACTCCCGCAAAGTCGTACCGGCGCTTGATCTCCATCGGTTCGGTTTCCACCCAGCCCCCGTCTTCCCAGTAGCTGCCTTTGGCGGATACCTCACGGATGTTGATTTCGGGGTTAAAGTTGGTGGCAAAGGGATACCCGTGGTCACCGCCGTTGCAGTCGAGGATATCGATCTCGTTGATTTCATCAAACTGGTGCTTGAGCGCATAGGCCGAGAACACACCGGTTACGCCGGGGTCAAAGCCGCTGCCCAGCAGCGCGCAGATCCCCGCCTCGCGAAAGCGTTCGCGATAATCCCACTGCCACTTATACTCAAATTTGGCGGTATCGGTCGGTTCGTAGTTGGCGGTATCGACATAGTGCGTTTTGGTGGCAAGGCAGGCCTCCATAATGCTTAAATCCTGATAAGGCAGGGCCAGATTCAGGACGACATCGGGCTGAAAGTCCCGGATCAGCGCAACCAGCTCGTCCACCTTGTCGGCATCTACCCGCGCGGTGTGGATTTTGGTTTTGGTACTGCCCTGCAGCGAATCCTTCAGAGCGTCGCATTTCGATTTGGTGCGGCTGGCAATCATGATCTCTTCAAAGGCATCGCTGTTCTGACAGCACTTGTGGATGGCAACGCCCGCCACACCCCCGCAGCCGATGATCATACATTTACCCATTTTCCATTTCTCCTTTTAGCTGTAATAGTAGTTCTCTGACGATTTTACAGGCGACGGCTGTGGAGGCCCCGCTATGGTCGTAGTGGGGGGATAGCTCGTTGATATCACAGCCTACAATATTCAGCCGGTGCAGCTGCAGGACGGCGTCTAAAAGCTCCTGAAAACCGACTCCGCCCGGCTCGGGAGTGCCCGTGCCGCAAAACACAGAGGGGTCCAGCACATCCAAATCCAGCGAGAAGTAGACGGGTTTTCCCGCCAGACGAGGCAGAAACGACTCGAAATCGTGCAGGTTAAACGGGTGAAGGTCGGTATGGGCCCCTGCAAATTCAAATTCGTACCGCTCTCCGCTGCGGATGCCGAACTGGTGTATCCTGCCGTCCCCCACCAGCTTCCAGATCTGCCGCATGACCGTGGCGTGAGAAAGCTCCTCGCCCAGATAATCGCTGCGCAGGTCGGTATGCGCGTCAAAGTGGATGATATGCAGCCCGGGATAGCGTTCCAGCGCCGCCCGCACCGCACCAAGGGTAATCAAGTGTTCGCCGCCCAGCATAACGGGCAGCTTGCCGTCTTCCAGCACCCGTGCGGTATATTCCTGTGTCAGCGCGAGCATCCGCCGGGGATTGCCGAAGGGCGGCTCTAAATCGCCGCCGTCAAAGATACGGCAGTCGGTAAGGTCGCGGCCGCAGTACGGGGAGTAGGTTTCAAGCCCAAAGCTTTCGCCGCGGATTGCGGCAGGGCCGAAGCGTGCGCCGGGGCGAAAGGAGGTCGTACCGTCAAACGGCACGCCAAAGAGCGCGATATCCGCTTCGTCGTACTCTGCTTCGCAGGACAAAAAGCATTGCAGATTCCTATTCATTTTCTCTCAGCGCCTCCTCGATGTAATTTGCCAGATAAAACGAGCCTCTGTGCAGATTGGTATTATAGTAACGTGTCGGAATGCCCAGGGCATTCCAGCGTTCCGCGTCCAGATTCTTCAGCGGATGCAGCCCCTTGGAGGCGAAGCCGAACAGCCACTGCCCGGAGGGATAGGTGGGGATATGCGCCTGATAGACACGGGCCAGCGGAAAAACCGAAACAATCCGCTTATGCGCCGCCTTCATGGCTTTGGCATCCTCGCTGTAGAAGGGGCTTTCGTGCTGGTTGACCATGATCCCGTTCCGGCGCAGCGCTTTCATGCAGTTGCCGTAAAACTCTTTGGTAAAAAGCACTTCACCCGGTCCCGAGGGGTCGGTGGAATCCACGATAATCAGGTCGTATTCCTCCTCTGCCGAACGGACAAAGCGCAGACCGTCGTTAAAATGCAGCTGGACCTTTGGATTATCAAACCCGCAGGCGGTCTGAGGCAGATACTGTTTGCAGACAGCCACCACGCGCCGGTCAATCTCTACCACGTCGATCTGCTCAATGTCCGGATATTTACCGAGCTCTCTGGCCGCGCCGCCGTCTCCCCCGCCGATCAGCAGCACCCGTTTGATATCCGGGCTGACAGCCATCGGAACGTGGGTAATCATCTCGTGGTAAATAAACTCGTCCCGCTCGGTGAGCATCAGCACGCCGTCCAGTGTCAAAAAGCGCCCGAACTCGGGGGAGTCGTACACGGCGATTTTCTGATAATCGCTTTGCTCACTGTGTAACTGCGCGTTTACCCTGATCGAAAAGCGCACGTTGGGCGTATCATATTCGCTGTACCATAAATCGTCCATCACCCTTCTCCTTTCAGCACGTTCAGGCTGCTTACATCCATGCTCTCGGGCCCTGTAAGCAAGCAGCCCTTTTCCTTTGCATACCGAATATATGCAATGATTTCCCCGGTAACACGCTCGCCCGGGCCAAGAATCGGGATCCCCGGCGGATAGCACATCACAAATTCAGCGCATATTCTGCCTGCGCACTGTGCAAGCGGCAGGCTCTGCTTATCGCCGTAAAAGGCCGCCTGCGGGGAAAGCGCCACATCGGGGCTGATATATTCGCTCTCGGGCATCTCTCTGACAGGGCGCTTATAAAGCCGCCGGATTTCGCCCAGGGCGCTGATGAGCCGTTCGATATGCTTGTTTTTATCCCCCAGTGAAATGTAGGCAAGGATATTTCCCAAATCGCCGAATTCCACCTGAATGTCATATTCCTCACGCAGAATATCGTAGACCTCAATGCCCGCCAAACCCAGAGCACGGGTGTTAACCGAAAGTTTGGTGGCGTCAAAATCAAAAGCGCTGTCGCCGTTGCACAGTTCCCTTCCGTAGGCGTAATAATCACCCAGCTTGTTGATTTCCTCCCGGGCATACTGCGAAAAGCGCTTGACCTTTTCAAACAGCTCTTCCCCGCGCAGAGCGAGGTTGCGGCGTGAAATGTCCAGGCTGGAAAGCAGCAGATAAGACGCGCTGGTGGTTTGGGTCAGGTTGATAATCTGCCGCACATAGTGGGCGTTTACATGCTCCCCGCACAGCAGGATCGAGCTTTGCGTAAGCGAGCCGCCCGATTTATGCATACTCACGGCCGCCATATCCGCGCCTGCCGCCATAGCGGAAACCGGCATATCCTTCCCAAAATAAAAGTGCGTGCCGTGGGCCTCGTCCACCAGCACTTTCATTCCCTGCGCGTGGGCCAGCCGGGTGATTTGCTTTAAATCAGAGCAGATGCCGTAGTAAGTGGGGTTATTGACTAAAATTGCTTTCGCTTCCGGATGCTCCGCGATTGCCCGTTTGACATCGGCAACCGATATGCCCAGTGCGATACCGATTTTTTTGTCGGTCTGGGGATTGATATAAACCGGCACCGCGCCGCAGAGTACCAGGGCGTTGATTGCACTCTGGTGCACATTGCGCGGCAGGATAATCCGTTCGCCCGCCTTCACGTGGGATAGGATCATCGCCTGCACCGAAGAGGTCGTACCGCCCACCATAAAAAAAGCATGCGCCGCGCCAAAGGCCTGTGCGGCCAAGGCTTCGGCCTCTTTGAGCACCCCCGTGGGGTGGCACAGGTTGTCCAGAGGCTTCATCGAATTAACGTCGACGGAAAGGCAGCGTTCGCCCAAAAACTCGGTCAGCTCCCGGTTGCCCTTTCCCCGCTTATGCCCCGGAACATCGAACGGTACAAGGCCGCCGTCCCTCACGCGCTCCAGTGCTTCATAAAGGGGAGCCTGGTTTTGTTTCATTGGTCTCCGCCCTCCTGATAAATGTTTTCGCCGCTAAAAATCTCTATCATCTCCTGACGAAGTGCCTGTGTAATGTCCAAACGCAGCTTTGGCGGAATTTCATAAACATCGGAATTAAAAAGGTAGTTCTGCAAAACGATATCCTTGATGAGCATTTTGGTGTGGTAGATATTTGCCTGATAAACGTTGATGTCAATTGCATCGTATTTCTTTAATGTTTCCGGCGTAATGAAATTTTGGATCGAGCTGATTTTCTGGTCGGTAAACAGCTTTTTTCCTTCCACGTCGCGGGTAAAGCCGCGTACGCGGTAATCCATGGTGATGATATCCGAGTCAAAGCTGTGGATGAGAAACTCAAGAGTGGAAAGCGGCGTAATCTCCCCGCAGGTGGCTACGTCAATATCCACCCGAAAGGTTGCAATCGAGGTTCCGGGATGATATTCGGGATAGGTGTGTACGCTGACATGGCTTTTGTCCAGATGCGCCACCACTGTTTCGCCGCTGAGGTTTTTCACCATGCTTTCTTCGGCAATTAAAAGGGTGACCGACGCCCCCTGCGGTTCGTAGTCCTGCTTTGAAATATTCAGCACCGTTGCGCCGATCATTTCCGTCAGGTGGGTAAGGATCGCGGTCAGGCGCTCGGAATTGTACTGCTCGTTGATGTATTTGATATAGTCCTGCTGCTCGCGGGGGGTTTTGGCATAACAAATATCATAAATATTGAAACAGAGCGATTTTGTCAGATTATTAAAACCGTACAGGCTTAGCTTATCCGCCATGATAATTCCTCCCTAAATAAAAAATAAGTGAGCCACAGTATCCTGTGACACACCTATAAAATCAATTCAATATAAACAGCACCGCACGGAACACCACGATTTTCACATAGATATGCCGTAAGGAAGGATTGCTTTCGTGCTGATGTTTCAGAGTCTATATAGCAAAGAACTTACTTTTACTACTCTTATTGACCGTTTTACAAGTGTGTACCACAGTACACTTCGGGCGAATGAACCCAACAGGCAATTAAGTTGCCAGCTTATAAAAGTTGCGCTTTTAACGCAATCAATAATGCGGATCGCTCCGCGTCGGCAGTTGACCGGGCTGTCCGTAGGCCCTGAACCTCTAAAAAATAGAAGCGGTCAGTAAATTCTCGTCCCATATAGACGACCGTGTTTAGATTATCATGTTATTCGTCCAATGTCAATTATATTTTTTATCCTTTAAAAGACAGACAATTTTGAACAGAATTACCGCATGACAGCATTTCCAGCTGATTTAGCAGCAAGGTTGCGTTTTGTCCCGGAAACTGAAATGGAATTGCCGCCGGCCCTTATAAGGAATCAGAATATCGATTTCTTTGTATCCCGAATTCATGCTCGTAGAAGCATATTTACCCCTGCATGGCTACAGATAACTTGCCAGTTTACGGGAGGCGTTTCGGAATGATGTAGGAGACATCATCTTTTTAGTAGTAAATTGCTTAATAAAATAGGTGTCGTATTCAAAACCTGTAGAACGTGCAATTTCATTCAAGTTCATACCAGTATGGGTGAGTAATTCTTCTGCGACTTTTAATCGATATGATAATAAATAGGACATTGCTGTGCAGTTGCACTGTTCATGAAACATCTCATTGAGTGAAACACGGTTTAGGTGAGCACATTGTGTTAAATCTCCTAGAGTAATCTTATTAGCGTAATTGGTGTGTATATATTCTAAAACTGTATCAACAGGAGACTGTCCATTTTCTGAATCCAAGCTTTCGATTAAACCTAACATTTGAATAAGATTTTTTTTGATTCTGCAAACCCAAAGTGAATCGCTTTGAGCAAATACTTCTGTTCCAATAATAAAAAACCAGTCTAATAATTTCGAATATGCCTTTGTGGTAATAACGGGTACGCCAGTATGTGTACTATCTCTTTGAAATAAAGATAATCCTGTGTGTATTTTTAAATCAGGCATAAAATAATCTTCTGTTTTTGAAATTGGTATTGTACTGAGAAAATCCGGGTCAAAGCTGAACGATTGCGCGGATACTTTTTCTCTTTTAAAAACTTGTATCACATCAGTTTCTGACAAACAGAGTATTCCGGGTGCAGAAATTGCAATAGGTCGATTGTTCAACGTTCCTTTTATGCTCCCGCTGGTGACAAATACTATAGTAAACCGGCTCTGATATGGGAGCGCTTTAAAATCTTCCGTGGCAAAAAAATCTATATTAACAGTTCTTTTTTTATAGCGGTCTATTTGTGGCATAACACTCTCCTTACAGATAGTATAGTTAAATTCTTCGTTTATTCTATTGTACCACAGAGCTACAAGTAATAAAATATTAATATAGCAAAAGGATATAATATCAACATGTTAGCCAGCTTTTTACTATTAGCGTTGTGTTAGAATGATTTTTTAATTAACAAGGAGGAAAATAAATTATGGCAGTAAAGGTCGCAATTAACGGCTTTGGACGCATTGGCCGACTTGCTTTCAGACAAATGTTCTCCGCAGAGGGATATGAGGTAGTAGCAATTAATGACTTAACCAGCCCCCAGATGTTGGCTCATTTATTAAAGTACGATTCTGCGCAGGGAAGATATGCTTTAGCGGATAAGGTAGAAGCAAAAGAAAGCTCTATTGTGGTAGCAGGAAAAGAAATTGAAATTTATGCCCAAAAGGATCCTAAAAATCTTCCTTGGAGTAAGCTTGATGTAGATGTGGTTTTAGAATGTACCGGATTTTTTACATCCAAAGAAAAAGCATCAGCCCATATTGAAGCAGGGGCTAAAAAGGTTGTTATCTCTGCTCCGGCTGGAAATGATCTGCCCACCATTGTGTATGGAGTAAACGAACATGTTTTGACCAAAAATGATACGGTTATTTCAGCCGCTTCATGCACAACAAATTGTTTGGCTCTGATGGTTGATGTGCTTGATAAATTGGCTCCAATTGAAAAAGGATTTATGACAACAATTCACGCTTATACCGGCGACCAAATGACCCTTGACGGCCCACATGCGAAGGGCGACTTGCGAAGAGCACGTGCAGCGGCTTTAAACATCGTACCAACTTCTTCTGGTGCAGCTAAAGCAATCGGACTGGTGATTCCAAAATTAGAGGGGAAATTAGACGGTGTATCTCAACGCGTGCCAGTACCGGCTGGCTCGGTGACAGAGTTAGTCGCTGTAGTCAATAAGACGATAAAGAAAGAGGATATAAATACTGCTATGAAAGCGGCATCTTCCGATTCATTTGGATATACAGAAGAACAGTTGGTATCTTCAGATATAATTGGTATAACATATGGTTCATTGTTTGATGCTACACAAACAAAGGTTACTTCACTTCCTGATGGGAAGTCTTTAGTGAAAGTTGTGGCATGGTACGATAATGAAAATTCGTATACAAGCCAAATGGTTAGAACAATTAAATATTTTGCCGAACTATAATCTGCAGCTTGCAATATAAGGCACTAAGAACTTGTGAGAAGCCATCATTCTCTATTGTTTCTTTCGATACATGCTGGAATATAAAATTGAAACCGCATTGTGTATCACTGCGTGTTGGAATAGTTACCCCCCGGTAAAACCGGGGGGGCTTCATATGCGGGCAAAAGCCCTATGTTACTGGCGGCGTCTGGGGAGTCTCGCAAATTCTGTGTAAAGTTCAGACACGGGTGTAAAATGGAGCAAAATAAGATGTGACGGCAGCGACTTTGTCTGATGCTGCCATATCTGCAATATAACAGCAGGCACACGGGAAGTCAAGGGCGGCGAAGCCGTTTATTTACCCTTGAGGTCCTGTGCGAATATTTTTATGATAAAACTGATCTTTTTTGAACCGTTTCATCTTTCAGGGACTCTTATAGTCAGGTGCACCGAATCATTCCGGGAAAGGAGAATGCAAAATCGAAGATTCAGATTTGATTTTAATGATGCAGCAAGGAAATTCTGATGCGTTCGACCAGATATTCGAGAAATACAAGAATGAAGCGGTCAGAACGGCTTATCTGATTACCGGCAGAAAGTCCATCTGCGAGGATATTGCACAAGAGGCGTTTATAAAATGCTTTAAACATATCGGCGACCTGCAAAACCCGGACGGCTTCCATGCCTGGTTTTTCAGAATATTGACCAGAACAGCCTGGAAATTCGGCCGGTCAGCCAGCCGTGAAATACCAATGGATAACATGGCGGAAAAGGTCGAGGAGTCAAATCTTGATCTTTTAAATGAACAATATTCAGCAGTTGAGGAAAACAGACTTTTATACTCGGAAATCAACCATTTGGAGCCAAAGCAGAAAACAGTTATCATTTTGTACTACTTTAACGGCCTTTCTACAAAGGAGATCGCGAAAGTTTGCAGATGTCTGGAAGGTACCGTAAAGTCCAGACTTTTTTCAGCAAGAAAGAAGTTGAAAGCAAGGCTGTATTCTGTTAACCATTCAGGAGAGGAGTGCGAGGACCTATGCAGACCACAAAAGTATTTGAAGAAAATATAAAAGAGGCGCTCTTAAATATCTCGAACCAGGTTGAGGCTTCCGATCAATTAAGACTCAGAGTAAATAAAGCAATGAAACAACAGACCCAAAAGGAGGATTTTCTGATGAAGAAACGACTTTCACTAAAAAGCGCAGTGATTCTGGCCGCCATCCTCTGTTTGACCACGGTTACCGTTTTCGCGGCAACACAAGTCAGCCAGTATCTGTCAACCTCGTCATCCAAACCGACCTATACTTCTTTTCCGACGGAAAAAGCGCTTCAAAAGGATCTCGGATTTGTTCCGAACAATTTGGAAACGTTTTCAAACGGCTATACTTTTCAGGAAGCGGTCATCGGCAATACCACCCCTGTTGATGAAAACGGCAAAAAAATGGGCAATTATAAATTTATTTCCTACACATATGCATTCGGCAAGGATAACAAAGTAAACCTATACGCCAACAAACAGCTTCCCGGAATAACATCAGATTCCAAAGAGATAAACACGGATTATAAAGGCGTGACCCTTTCTTATTCCTCACAGAAATATAAATTTGTTCCGGCAAATTATCAATTGACGGAACAAGACAAAAAGGCCCAGGAAAGCGGAGAGGTTATGTTCACTTACGGCAGCGACAAAGTAGAGAACAGCATCGTTCAGAACGTAACCTGGACCGACAGCGAAGGGATCAGCTATGATTTAATGGCATCCGACAGCAAGCTTCAGCAAACTGATCTGACGGCAATGGCAAAGGAGATTGTGGATAAAAACAAATAAGGGCCGTAACCGGTTCGTCCCTCGCAATCAATAAAGAACCGCAGAAAGAAATGCGGTCCCGTCCCCCTGCATTACCTGAGCCACGAAGCTAAAATGTTTCGTGGCTCTTTCATGTTGACCATTTTAAGTCACCGAAAACAGGCCTCACTCATTTGCAGGTCCATGCTTCCCATCACTTTTGCAATATGCTTTCATCCGGCTCTTTTAGAAGGACGAGCAGGGCGCTGACAACTGTCAGCAGCAGCATTGCGATCCCGGAAACAAAAAACCACAACGAGACTCCCCGCTTTTCGGCAATTGGGCCCGCTATGAGCAGCCCCAAAGGCATAGTCGATGAACTGAGGCTGCTGATCAGGGAAAAGGCACGCCCCATTTTGTCCGGGGCGATGGTCTCCTGCATATAGGCGATATAAGGGATGTTATACAGGTTGGTGCCGGCCCCGATCAGCGCGCACAATGCCGCGAACACCCAGAACCAGGACATATTCGCAGGCAACAGGCCGCACAGTAACGAGGATATTCCCATGACAAAAAGCCCCAGATGGATGACCGGGAACTTATTTTTGATGATACCAAACCTTCCCAACAATACAGCGCAGAGCATCATCCCCCCGGCGTAAGCAAAATTGACCATGCTGGCGTGCCAGGCGTCGGAGCGGAAATAGCCGCTGGTCATGAGCGGATAATAGGTGGAGAGAGGCGCGTAAAACACCAAAATAAAGAAGGTAGCCGCCGTTACGATACACAGCTTCCTGTCCCGGCAGATTGTCGCCGCGCCTTCCTTCATTTCATGGAAAAAGCGCGGTTTTTGCTTTGCCCCGCGTTCCGGATCCGGTATTTTAACAAATAATACCGTGGCGCTGGCTGCGAGAGCCCCCGCCAGATCAGACAGCAATATGATCCAAAGAGGCAGGGCGGCATACATGGCCGCGCCCAATACGGGACCCAGCAGAAAAGCCCCCGACTGCAGGAACTGGCTCCAGCCGTTGGCGCGCACCAGTTCCTCCTGCGGCACCAGCATGGGTACTGCGGCCTGAACAGCCGGACTTTGAAACACGTTGCCCACCGCCCGGATCCCCAGTACCGCGCAGACCGACCAGTAAGGCGGATTGCCATACAGGAAAAGGAAGGCGAAAACAAGGGCCGCCAATCCAGTGAAAAGGTCCGCCGCTATCATGACGGCTTTTCGATGAAGGCGGTCGATCCAAACGCCCGCAAAGGGACCGAGAAGAAACTGCGGCAAAAAAGCGAACATGCCGGCGACCGACATCATGATCGGCGATGCCGTTTCCGTGGCCAGCCACCAGATCAGGGAAAACTGCACGGCGGCGCTGCCGATGAGCGATACCGTCTGCCCCGCGGCAATGGTGAGGAAATCCCGTTTCCACTTATTCTGTTGATTTTTCTTCATAGGCACTCCAGTATGATCGTTTAAATACTTCGTCCATGGATAAATGACCATTATGTTTTGAATTGATTATACCATGTTTCCACTCTGAAGTGTCGATCGCCGCCGCAAAAATGCGGCGGAATTTTGTCGATGTTATACTCCCCATGTCGGAGGCCGGGCGCAAATGGTGTAAAATACCTAAGCTACCTTGCGGATTTGCAGTTGGCATTTTGTGGTACGACAGTAGTTGATTATTCATTTGTGTGATTTTTCACCGTGATTTCCGCCTGTTTTTTTCCGCGTCCGCATTTCGGGTCCGACAGCCTGCAATTTCGCGGACATTGGCCACAGCGCTTTGTTTCCAATACTTGCTGAAGCGCAGGGTCGATGGGCACGGCTGTCTTCCTTTTGATCCAAGGAAACATCGTGTATAACCTCCGTATAATAAGCTTGTAAGCATTGCTTTCGTGCGGGCATTTGTATGGCACAGTACGTATGCATTCAACCTGGTTTGGCGTATTCATATCAGGGCCGCCATTTGATTCAATGTTACCTCCTGGATCGTATGCTCGAGGACGCAGGCCTCGCTTACCGCCAGAGCTTCACTGAGGTTCAGCACATTCATTAAAAAACGCTTGATTGTGTCAAACTTGGCGAGCAGTTTTTGCGCTGTTGCAATTCCTTGATCGGTCAATCGTATGGGACCGAATTTCTCGTGTTCCACAAATCCTTTTTCCGACAGCTCCGCAACCGCCCTGTTTGCACTCGGTTTCGACACGGACATCCTTTCGGCAATGTCGATAAGCCGGACGGAGCTGTCCGCCTTGTGCAGGAGGTAGATCGTTTTAAGGTAATTCTCAAGCGAAGGGGTTATCGTATTGTTGTCCATTCTCTAACCTCCTTACGGGGTTCGGGCGGTATGCGCCGTCCTCTTAGCTGTGCCGATTCCAGAAGCCATCGTGCCCAAAATGTCCGAATCCGAACTCCTGTTCATTGTCGCCGCGCCAATCGTCTATAATGCGCTCCAGATATTCCCCCAGCTTCGTCTGCTCTTCTTCCGAGAGGCAGTCGAATAATGTTTCAAATCCAAGCTGCCTGTCGTCCTGGATTTCGGCGTTTTTCCCTTTCTCGGTCAAACGGATAATCATGACTCTCTTGTCATCCTCCGACGGCGTACGCGTGATGTACCCTTTCTGCTCCAGCTTCTTCAGCAGGTCCCCCAAAGATTGGGGACGCATATCCATTAAGTCCGAAAGCTCTTTCTGCGTGATTTCCGGCTTCATTTTCAGCAATTTCAACACCCGTCCCTGGCCTCGGTATGGATTCCCCGTCAGGCCGAAAGCCATATGGTTGTGGTGGTGATGCCGGATGAGCAGCCATTGGATTTGCATAAACTGCTCCACCAACCCGCTGTATTTGCTCTCGCTCATGATTTTCCCTCCTTAGATCGGGCCGTTCAAGTTTTATTAAGCTACCTTCTTATATTATAAAGGTAGCTTTCTAATTTGTCAACAGTTTTCATCTACAGCAATTCCATTTTACTTTGCAAGACAAAACACGTTTCTCCCCCCGCCTTTGGCGGGGGGAGAAACGTAAACTTATTGCAGAATTAACTGGAAATGCTGTAGCTATCTGAATGTACTGTTGAATTTTTTCTTTTGCAAAGCGGACAGGTCTGAACGCTGAAACTTTTTCGCGAAGCTCATAAGTAAAAACAGCAGACACGGAAAAACCGTGTCTGCTGTTTTCTCTCTTCCCCGCCGACGGAAATCCCGGCATTTACTGCTGCTGGACGTCAGCCGGGCCGTGGATTTCCGAACGAGCCGGAACATGATCATGTAAAATGCCGTAAAATCATAGATTCTTTTCGCAAAAATCCCGAAGCTGTCTGCTTTCGGTTTCTTCGCCCTCGCCTTCAATCTGAAAGACGACTCCGTCGCCCTTTTTTACACCGAGATTCATGATCGCGAAAAGCCGTTTGGCGTCTGCCGATTTACCGGCCGCCGTCATAGTGATTTTGGACACGCATTTTTTGGCGGCCTGCGCCAGCAGACCCGCCGGCCGTGCGTGCAGCCCTTCCTCTGCGGTTACGATATACTCAAACGTTTTCATTTCCTTTTCCTCCTTGATGATTTCCCAGCCGTCTCCGCCGTGCTATCGCAGCAGCTCCGGCGCAAAATGGCGCACGATATCCGTAATCGGCGCATGATTGTTATCGGTCCCGCGATAGGCTATGTAGGGTTCCGCTTCCGGGGACACGTTCGCAGGCGCCGCGGCAAAGCCCGCCACGCGAAACATGGAAATGTCATTGCTGCTGTCTCCAATTACCAGGGTTTTTTCCAGCGGAAAACGGAGTTTCTGCGCGGCCTTCTTCAGGCCCGGCCCTTTGCCGCAGTCCGGAGGTTCCATTTCCACGCAGCAGGGACTATGATAGAGCTCCAGAGTCAGGTCGGCGAATTCCCTCTGCAGTCTATCCATCTGCTCCGGTAAAAGGGTCGGAATCGATGCCTTTACCACAGGTTCCTCCGGCAGGCCTCTCCATTCTTCATAAGACCGGATACCGGAGCGGATAAAAAAATTTTTATGCATTTCCACCGACCGGCCGTCCGCTGAAAGCCTGGGGTCACGCCGGCAGAAATACGGGCTGACGGAAGTGTAATAATTGAAATACAGCCCTTCACGTCTGCAAAAGCGATCCAGCCGCTCCAACTGCCCGGCCGTGAACTGATCCAGAACCTCTCCGACATCCCGGGAAGGGTCGTACAACAGGGTTCCGTTGCAGGCGACGGCTGCGTCCATCGTCCCAAGCCGCGGAAGATAGAAACGGAACAGATCGGGATGGCGGCCTGTCGCGATCAGTGTTCGTACGCCGTGTTCCTGAAGCTTGGACAGCGTCTTCAGGTCGTCCGGATGGACATAGCCGCGGTCGTTCAGAAGAGTGCCGTCCAGATCGGTAATAACGGCGCGGAGATCAGTCATCGGCGGCCTCTGCGGATTCGCAGGAAATAATCTCCGACTGCGCCGCGGTCACTTCTCCCAGCCGGATTTTTGGATTTGTAAAGTCGGCCAGATTGGTGATAATACAAGGGGAAATCATTCGGAAATTGTTTGACTTGAAAAGCTTGAGATCCATTTTCATAATCCGGTCGCCCCTGCGGACACGGCTGCCGTCTTCCACATAGCAGGTGAATCCCTTTCCGTTCAGTTTCACCGTGTCTATCCCGAGATGAATCAGCAGCTCGATTCCGTTGTCGCCGGTGATGCATATGGCGTGCAGGGTCCTGGCGATATTGGAGATCACGCCGTCGAACGGCGCCAGCACGAACGGCGACTCGGGATAAACGGCGACGCCGTCGCCCAGCACTTTCCCGGAAAAAACTTCGTCCGGGACCTCAGTAACAGAGACAGCGCGGCCGGTGATCGGCGAATATACTTTCCTTTCCATGGTTCCTGTTTCCTTTCTTGCGATAAAATTGTCTTCGGCTTCCGCTTTCCTTCAAGACCTGTGGAAACCTGTTTACAGCATTTCCAGTTCATTCTGCAACAAGGCTGCGTTGATATTTTTTAAAATAGGTCCGTTAGAGAACAATTCCCGTGTATACACCCGGTTAAAAACATGTTACAATAATGATGGTCCAGCTGTCAAATCATTCAAAGACCAGTCGGAGGTTTCCTTTATGAACTGCCTGACTCGAATCAGTCAATATTACAATTCGTTTACCAAAGCGGAACGCAGAATTGCGGATTATATTACACAGAATCCCGAGCAGACCGTAAAGCTGAGTATATACGGCCTGGCCAGCGCGGCCGGGGTGGCCCCTTCCACCGTAACGCGTTTTGTCCACAATCTGGAATACAAATCCTTTAACGAAATGCGCATAGAGCTGGTGCGCAACGTGGACGTGAAAACCGTAAACGATTTCAATGAGATTCTTCAGTGGGGCAATAACAAAGACGATCTCAACCAGCACTTTCTTCACAATATCACCAGCGTGTGCCAGGAAGCGCTGAACATCAACCGCCTTGAAAAATTCAGGGAGGCCGTGTCCATCATCAACCGCGCCAAACTGGTATACTTTTTCGGTATCGGGGCATCCTCCCTGATCGTACAGGATTTGCAGCAGAAGCTGATGAAGATGCATAAGTGCTGTATCTACAACATCGACGGAAACTTCGGCACCCAGAACGCCATCATGGCGGGCCCCGACGATGTTGTCGTGGCCGTCTCCTACAGCGGAATCACGCGCGAGGTAAATCTGGCCGTCCAGCGGGCGAAGGAAAACGGATGCAAGGTCATCGCCATTACCCGGTACGGCCACACGACCCTTTCCGAACTCGCCGACATCTGCCTTTTCGTTCCGAACGTAGAACAGGTGACGAAAGTAGCGGCCATTTTTTCACGGTACGCGCAGCTGTTTATTGTGGACATCCTGTTCCTGAACTTTGTGAACGAGAGCGGAGAGGACCCGGCGAAAATGCTTACGGATTACCGTTCGCTGCTGCTGAGACTGAAAGAGTAGTCCTGTTTGCCGAGAATACGACCGGCCCCGAACGGGGCCGGTCTTTTTGATATTCTCAGAACGGGTGCCAGCAACACAGGATTCTGCAGTTTCCTTTTACTTTGCAGGACTTCCGGTCCGCTGGAAGAAGAACGGTGTGGGTATGATTCATCTGATACCGCCCTTCGGCGGTTTCCACGACGGAGTTCCCTTCCACGGCGGTAAGCGACAGGCAGATGCCGTTGTTTTCCGGCTCCCATTCGTCCGCGATATCCACGATATCCACGCAGAAGCTAGGGTGGCGGATCGCTTCCCGCACACTGGCGCCGGCGGCCGGCCTACTTCCCGGCTCGAAATGCCGCACCTCAGGCTGCAGGGCCGGGTCAAGCACATCAAATCCCTTTTCCAGATGCAGCTCTCTGCCGCGCCCATAGTCGTACAGTCGGTAGGTGATGCCGCCAAAGCTGCCCGCCTCCAGCGCCAGCATGTTTTTGCCGCAGGCGTGCAGCATCCCTGCGGGAATCATGACGAAGTCGCCCTTTTTCACCGGCACTTTGCGGATATATTGCTCGATCGTGCCGTCGGCGGCGGCTTTGCGCAGCTGCTCTTTGTCCGTTATCGTCGTTCCGGCCACCACATAGGCGCCTTCGTCGCAGTCCAGAATATACCACGACTCCGACTTCTCAAAATCGTTTTCCACGCGGCTCGCATACTCTTCGCCGGGGTGGACCTGAATGGAAAGATCCTCCCGCGCGTCAATATAGGCCACACGCACCAGCTGGTCGGCGGGGTCCCTGCCCAGCAGTTCCCCGTGCCGGAGGCCGATCAGTTCATGAAGGGTTTTGCCGGCATATTCGCCGCTGAGAATTTTGCTTGTTGTGTTCCGGTAGGCGCTCACCTCCCGGCAGATTCCATACTGCTGTCCTTCGGGGGGCGTGATGCCCCGAATATCTGTAAGACGGCTGCCGCCCCACACGCTGACGCAGTAACCGGAGATGGGAAGAATCGGTTCCATTTTTCAGCCCTCCCCGACCCACTGGATTTCTCCGTTGCGCTTATAGCAGCGGAAAGGAAACGGCTTCTGTTCAATGACGGCGTGGTCCTGCTTGGTGGCGGGCAGGCTGCACGCGGCCACGGCCAGAACGCCTTCGCCGGAATTGATGATGCGGTGGGCGTATTTACCGCTGATGTAGTGCAGCGAGCCCGGAAAAATCTTTTCCGCGTAAAATTCGTCCCCGCCGTCCCAGAACAGCAGAAAACCTTCGCCCTGCAGGCCGTAGTAATATTCGTCGCAGTCGCGGTCAATGTGAAAATGCCCGTGCGTCATGCTGCATTCCCCGTCGACGCAGTAAGCTTCCAGATAAGTAATGCCCCACTGCAGATTGCCCTTGACGTAGTCGGTGCGGTGGAAATTCTGATTCGCTACGCGGTAGGCAAGCTGGTCGCCGAACGCCGCCAGGGCATCCTCATTTTTGTAAATGCCCTTCAGCTCGCTGATTTTTTTCTGGCGCCAGACAACGTTCTGGCCGGAAAGCTCGCAGTCTTCCCACCATTTCTGTATTCCCTTCGGTTCGCGGATAAAGTCTTCCCTCATGATTTTCCGTTCCTTTCTGAATTCTTCAGTCATCGGTTCTGAGCATGGTCTTGTGGACAACAGCCGGCTGGTAGCCCATATTTTCAATCACATAATCGGTGATGGAAGCCGGAACCACAACGATATCCAGGAATTTCTGCCGGTAGCAGAACTCGGGATTGGATTTGGAATAGACCTTCACTTCCTCGCCGTCCACCAAGGTGAGAACGGTAAACTGGCCGTCGTTGGAGAATTCCGCCTTTTTTTCAAGATAAAGCTGCTTGGTCTGATAATACATCAAATCGGTTTTTCCTACAATATATTGTTTCCACCCGTCGCCTTCCCCATCGGGAATCGGCTCAATGGCGATGTTTTCGCGTACCCAATCCGAGGTGCGCTCGGTACGAAGCACCTTCTCACCCATCGCGCTGTGAATCGGGCGGAGGTTGCCTTCGGCATCTCGCCGGTTATAATCGTACATTTTATAGGTATAGGAACCGATGGTGAGCGAACCGAGCTCCAGAATCAGCTGGTTGCGGCCGGAGGCGTGGATGGTTCCGCCGGGAATCATGACCTGACGGCCGGGAACGGAGTCGATGTGGTTGACATATTTGGCATAGTCCAGGTCGCTGCCGTCCTTTTCGGACTGTTTCGCCAGCGCGACAAATTCGGCGGGGTCGGCATCTTTGTTGAAGCCGAGATATGTTTTCGCCCCGTGACCGGTGGCAATAACGTAGTAGGCCTCGTCCTGACTGCCTTTTTCATTATAACATTCTTTACAGACCGATTCGTAGGGATGAACCTGAACAGACATGTTGCCGTTGCTGTGGTAGGTATCGTCGTAATTAAACCGGATGGGGAAATAGCCGTCGAACCGTTCGGTGCATTTTTCACCCATGATCGGCAGAGGGCATTTCTGAATGAAGGTAAAGAACGGAAACTCGACTTCGCGGCCGTCCGCGTCGACTACGACACTGACCTCCATCGGGATCATGTCGAATACCCAGGCGATATTTTTGTATTCGGAAGGCAGCCGTCTGACCTTACGGATAAATTCGCCGCCCCAGATGCCCTCTAGATAGACAGGCTTGGTGCGGAACGGATAGCGGGCCAGGCCGGTCAGGATCGTTTCGAGGTCCCGGCCGCTCATCAGCACAAAATCCTCGTCATGGTCGCCGCAGATGTAAAAATCGATTTCATTCTGCGTCAGCAGACGTTTGCGGTTTTTCAGAATGATCTCAAAATCCACGAAATAGTTGCGGCGCATCAGTTCCTCAAACGGGCGCGGGGTTTTGTCCCCCACGTTGATCAGTTTCCCTTCGCGTGCGCGGACGGCGGCCGATTTCGGGGTCACATCAATATAGACCTTCAGGTCTGTCAGAGCCAAAAAGGTCTCCGACGTGCTGCCGTACCCGATAAAAATCATCAACGTTTTTTCGGGAAGATTCCGCATTTCCTCCAACAGTTTTTCTGCCTTTCCCCTGTCGATAAAATCGGAGAAGCTTCCCTCGTACAGTTTGCCAAACAGCAGAACGGGGTCTTCCTCGTAATTCAGGGGAAGACACTCCGCCAGCATGGCGTCCAGTTCTTCGACCGGTTTGTAAACCTCGTCCATGGTGCGCAGGACCACCCGGTAGCCGCGCTGCCGTACGGCCTGCGACAGCGCACCCGAAAGGTCGCTGAATTTGGCGGAGGCGTAACCGTCCACGGCCACGACACATCCCGATTTTCCGCTTTCCAGCAGGGAAACGGCCTTTTCAGCAATACGCTTCGCGGACTGCACGGTACCGAAAACAAGATCCTCCCTGACGGATGCCGGGATGTCGGGACGGTTGATTGCGGTGTGGTCATCATAGGCCAGGGGTTTGAACATAAAACTCATCTTTGCAAAATCCTTTCTAAATTCAATTTAATATGATATCAGGTTGTTGACTGTAACTTCAGTGGCTTGCCGGGAAAGCCCGCTGCCGGAAAAAGGAGCTCCCGAAGGCTCCCGTTCCGGCATTGGGCCACAGAATATTTCAGTTCCGGCTTTACCGATCTCCGCCGAACGCGTCAAGCGCCTCTTTTTTCGCACCGACAGACCAGGTAAACAGGAAGCCTCCGGCGATGGAAAGAGCATAGGCGGCCAGGTACGCCAATGGATTGGTGTTGACAAGAACGCCGAGGATTCCGGAAACGCTGACGGTAACGGCGCCCGAGTGGGGGAAGAAGCCGAGGAGAGCACCGCCCAGAGCGGCGCCGGCGCAGGCCGTAAAGAATACGCGGCCCAGCGGAAGGCTGACGCCGAAAATCAGCGGTTCACCGATGCCGAGGATACCGGCGGGGAGACCGCCCTTTACGGCATTGTGCAGGCTTTTGTTCTTCCGGTATTTAAAGAACAGGGCAATGGCTGCACCCACCTGTCCGCCGCCCGCCATGGAGTCGAAGGCGTAAATCGGTGTGTAGCCAAGCTGCTGGATCAGGGAAAGATGGATGGGAGTAAGACCCTGATGCATGCCCGTCATAACCAGCGGCAGGAACGTGAAGGCAATCACCGCGCCGCCAAGCGGTCCCGCGTTGTTTACCAGCCACAGCAGCACATTGGTGATGCCGGTTGTCAGAATGCCGCATACCGGCTGGATGATGAACAGCGTTGCAAGACCGACGACCAGGATCGCCCCGAGAGAAGGCAAGTGGATTTTCAGGGAATCCGGGCAGTGGTCCTTGATCCATTTTTCCACAACGGCAATCAGCGCACCGGCCGCGAGCGCCGCAAGCGTACCGCCCTTGCCGTTGGTGAAGGCAAGACCGAAAAAGCCCATCGAAACGCCCGCAAGATTCCCTACGTTTGTGACGATGCCGCCGGCGATCAGGCCGAGATACGGATTGCCGCCCATGACTTTCGCCGCCTGGCAGCCGACCGCGATGTTCAGATACGTAAAGAACGTGGAGCACAGAACCGTCAGCGCCGCCATGAATACGGAGCCGCCGTCCGCGACCGCAGCCGGGTTAAAGGCAGCCGTACCCGTGAGGGTGAATATGAGCACGAAAACCTGCCTGATACCGTAAAGCAGACCGGCTCCGGCAAAGATCGAAACGAGGGGTACGAATACGTTGGAGAAAAATTCAAAAATGCCTTTTGACTTTTTCTTGTGCATCAGCGCTCCATCCTGTTTTGCCTCCGAATAATTCAGCCCGTCCATCTGTTTCAGTTCCGTACAGATTTTGTCCGCCACGCCCGGACCGAGAATTACCTGAGGCTCTTCGGGCGTCCCAACGACCCCCATCACTCCCTTGATCTTCAGCAGAGCATCCTTTTTCACTTTGTCGGCGTCCCGAACCTGTACCCTCAGTCTGGTCATACAGTTTTCCAGTTCTGCGATGTTTGCCGCTCCTCCAAGACATTCCAGAATTTCCTGTGCTAAGGTCTTTGCTTCCATATGTTTTCCTCCCTACAACTATGTAATTGAAAATCGGATCGGGAACCGCCCTTCGCATATATTATAACACTTATGAAACAGAATTCCATTATGAATTGAAACAAAATTTTATTTTGTCCATTGGTCGTTTTCCACATATTTCAGTTTAAATAAATCTAATTTTTAAAATTAGTCCTGTAAAATCAGTTTTTGCGGGATATATTTGTGAAACTTTATTTTATATTTGGATCTTTTGTTTCTGCTCCGGTCGGTATTTTCTGCCTGAATTCGAACATAGTTCCATCTATGCACACTTTCTTTTTCCGGCCATCGGGTGCTGTACCCGGAAGCTTATGTTTCTTCCCCGCCATGTCCCCCGGATAGGAAGGCAACGGATTTATTTTGTTGAATTCGTACAGCATATAAAATAGAATTTTGTTTTATATATTGATGAAATTTTATTCTATCCATGCTATAATAGCTTTGAAAATTGGTTGGAGCCTGCCTTTCAAATCATCACGTTCAAGCACTGGTATCCGGTTCCGGTTCCCTATCAAAAACACATAGACCGGCTGAATTTTTACTATTCTATACTATTTACAGCTATTCCATCTCAGTTTGCGAGGCAAAACACGTCCCCGCCGTAAGCGGGAGAGGAGCGCAACCTTGCTGCAGAATCAACAGGAAATGCTGTAACGAAATTAAATTTTATGTAAAAGGAGAAAAATATGGAGATCAAGGTGGACGCAAACAGAGTCATGAGAGAGTGGCCACACGTCGAAAAGTACCATAACACCACATTAAGGTACACCCCGGATAAACGTTTTCCGGAGGCAATGGAGGCATATATCGGACGCCCCGAGATGATTCGCCTGTTCATTACATTGGATGAGGTATGGGACTACCGTGATAATACCTATCACTGGAATTATTTGATTGGAGAAAACCGCTATCAGGACGACCCGAATCATTATCATTACGACTGGCCTCTAACCGTTCCTTCCCCGCTGGGAGTTCATGTTGAAGAATATCTGACGTCTCACGCGGCCTGTGCGGACACGGTCCTTTTGAATATCCGCAGATATGAGCGGGAGGTGACCGACGGCCTTGTTTCGTTTGATCAATATGAAGAGGTATTTAAGAAAGTAGTCGAGCACTATAAAGCCCTGTGTCCAAATATTGTCTATATTGAGTGCTGTAACGAAGTTGAAATTCCAAATTTCGGCGAACTGACCATGCCGGAATTTTATAATCTGTACAAGAGAGCCTATCGGGCGATTGAGCAACTGAATGCAGAACACTCCTACGAGACACCGTTGCTGGTCGGCGGTTTCGGGATGTCCGCGGGAATGACAAACTGGAAATACTGGGATGAATTTTTAGAGATCCTTGCAAAGGATAAGGACCGTAAAATTGACTTTTATTCCATGCACGAGTATCATACCAATCCCGGAAGAATTCTTCAATTCTATGTCCGTCATGAAGCGAAGATCAAAGAACTGAACCTGCCTGATCTGCCGCTTCTGATGACGGAATATGGGTTGAGAACCGGAGTGGGCGACGCGGGAAGACCGAACAACCTTCAAAATGCCAGCGGAGAGATCGCCGGAATGATTTTAGGCTCCTATTGCAAGAATCTCAAGATGTTTCCATGGTGCTCCTTCCACAATCCAAATCAGCAGCTTGGGCGCACGATGTTTGTCCTGAATGATCAGAATCAGTATGTTCCGACCCCGAGCGGACATGTGATGAAAATGCTCCATATGCTTGGAAACAGGGAACTTCTGATTGAAGGTTACGTCAATGACAACTGCGTAGCAACCATGGATGGGCAGGGGGCTATTCAGATTTTGGCAGCCAATCCCGGAGCTCAGATCAATGACTATGAACTGGAGATTTTCGGTCTGAAGGAAGGAATCTATCTGCTGACTGAGTATTATGTTGACGGGCAGCATAACAACTGGATCAGCGATCACTCGTTAACCGGTCTGTCTGTTACCGGGAGCAAAAGCGTCGCGGTGAAGGACCGGCTGAAGGAAAGCATACGGATGATGAACGATTCTTTCTGCCTCTTTACGATTGAAAAGCAGCCCTGACCAACCCATCCTGAAGATGAAATGCACCCCAAAGGCCAAACGGCAAAATATGCCGAATACCTTTGGGGTGCATTGATATTGTCCGGAAGTTCGTGCATGACCTAATCCTTCGGATCTGATTTTTTTGTACCGGAAATGAGGTAAATTTCAGAAGTGTCGATTAACATATCCACATGAAAGCAGCGGAAAAATACTTCGGCTTCCTCTTTCGCAGGACGCAAAGGCCACGAAATCCGGCTCACTGTATCACCCGAATGACAGTGATTGATAGAGCTTCTGCCCTCGCTGTGAGCAATGACGAATCTTCCGTCCGGCCTCAGCATACTTGCCAGATGCTCCGCAAGCTTTGGTTTATCAGGAAAGTGGGGATAGGCGCTGAATATCAGAGCTGTGTCAAATCCGGTCTCATGTATGTCAAACAAGTCCGAGGCAAGCAGCCGCAAACGGGAATCCGCAAATTTGCTTCGAGCCTTGGATATCATTTCGCCCGAAAGGTCAATACCCAAAACAGAAGCGGGGTTGCGTGAAAGGATTTCGGGGAACAATACGCCGGTCCCACAGGCGATATCCACCACCCGCGACCCGGCCTTTATTGCCGACAAGGTGACGATCGATGCAATTTTTTCTTTGTCGAACGTACAATGATTGTCCCAATTTTCTGCGCATCCGTCAAAGAACTGTTTGATTTCATTTCGTTGATTTAAATATTCGCTCATGTTTTACGCTCTTTCCCTCCGTATCATTTTAGCCTTCTCCAAGGCCAGAATAAAGATCGGAATCAGAAGCATTTGGATAATAATTCCCGGCAGTGCCACGACAAAGGAAGCTGAAATAAATGCGGCAAAGCCGTAAGGCTTGCCTGCAATGTTCATAAACACAGCGTTTGCCAGACCGGATACAATCCGTCCGCCAAGCATTGCGCCAATAAGCGCGGGGTAGACATTCCAGCGGAGCTTTTGATAAAAGAATCCGGTCAGCGCGCCGTAAGCGCAAAGCTCAAGCATCATGGCCGCAGCCGTCGGGAAAATGGGAGGCATGCCAGTCAGGACAGAAGAGAAAAGCGGTACGATAAACCCGCATACCGCTCCATACGGCCATCCGAAAATCAATCCGCAAAGTAAGACGGGAATGTGTATTGGCAAAAAGGTCGGTCCGGCGCCGATCATATGGAAAAAGGTGGGAAGCAGAATTCCGAGCGCGATACAGAGCGCCGTTCCGGTCAGATTTACTGTCGTTGTTTTTTTCATGGTAGTCTCCTTAACAAGTTATCATTGGAGCAAACAAATCTTTACTATCCTCCTAAATAAAAATACCATGAAAAGAGCCGTTTCGTACGGCATCCCTTCATGGTTGTGTGCTAATAAATAAGTGAAGATTTTAAAGCCTTCATGACTTTGTTAACATTATTATTTTAATATAAAATATGGAAAAAGTCAATTACAGCATTTCCAGTTGATTCTGCAACAAGATTGTGTTCCTTCCCCCGCCGAAGGGCGGGGGGAGGAACGTGTTTTATCTCGCAAACTGAAATGGAATTTGCAATAAAATGCAATATGCATTAGCCTAAAGAGGCATCGGCTCAGAGTAAACAGGAGCCGATGCCTCGCAGTAAGACCGATTTTATTGTGATGAATACGGCTGGGAAATCCTTATCCCACCGCAGCAACAAAAATTCTTGTACCGTTTACATAAATTCCGGCTGCCGAACCTGCCGCGCCGGCGGAGGTGATTTTGTAGAAATAGTCATTGCCGGATTTGCCGGCATAAACAAGGCTGAAGACAGGGGACCCGACGGTAACGGACGGAGCCGCTGCCGAGGTAATCCTGAAAGTATAGGAACCATGCACGGTCAAATCCATCGTCGTATCGCTCGTGAAAGAAGTCCCCTTTACGGTAGCTACAAAAATTCTCGTACCGTTTACATAGATTCCGGCTGCCGAGCCTGCCGCACCGGCGGAGGTAATCTTATACAAATAATCATTGCCGGATTTGGAAACATAGGAGAGCTGGAACGAGGGAGAACCAACCGTAACGGTCGGAGCCACCGCTGAAGTAATCTTAAAGGTGTAAGAACCATTCACGGATACGTCCATTGTGGTATCGCTTGTGAAAGCAATCCCTTTTACCGTCGCGACAAAGATTTTATTCCCGTTCAGGTAGATGCCTGTCGCGGAGCCGACGGAGCCGACTGCAGAAAGCCTGTAGAGGTATTCATTGCCGTTCTGGGAAACCGGCGCCACTGTGAATACGCCGCTTGTACCGGCTGTAACAGAAGGTGTGGCCGAAGCGGTCACTTTCATGATATAGCTGGAACCCTTCTCGACCGAGAGGGCGGCGTTTGTGTCGGAAACCGCGGTCGGAACAGCAACGGCGGTAATATCACATCTGGCCGTACCATAGTCATCCATCTCATAACCGTCCGCGTCATACAGGACCGCGGTCAGAGTCGTTTTATTTTCCGACGCGAAAACCGGATCGATACTGTTTACCGTTACAGTTGCGGAAGCGTCCGAGGAAGTGAGCTCAAAGACGTCGCTGCTGCCCCCGTCAAGCTCCCAGACCACTCTGGCCCCGGCGGGAAGGGAGGTGCCGGCCGGATAGGCCGCTGCGGTGAATGTCTCGGAATAGCCCTTGGCAATGCTGGAAGAGTCCTTATTGATTGCAATGCCTGCGAAAGAAAGGGATGCGACTTTAAAAGTATCGATTGCCGTGCCCGTCGTTTTCTCGAGTGTGAATCCAAAGGTATTGAAATCATCCACATCGACGGCATCCGAAGCGGCCTTAAAGACGGTGGTGCCCGCCGCAAAGGTCTTGTCGGTCAGCTTCAGGGTGACATTATAGACACTGCCGGTTACATACAGGTTTCCGGCAGCAATCCTCATGGTGCCGTCCCCTTCAATCGTATCCGCCGTGACCATACCGTCAAACGTCAGGACGGTATCGGAATCCAGGGAAATGGTGTCAACCGTAACGGAACCGCTGACGGTTGCGCTTGTGTCCTCGTTCTGGGTATAGAGCATTCCGTTTTTCGCGTTGGAGGGAGCGGGGATTTTTCCGGTGAAGGCTTCTCTGTCGTCGCCGACATAGACCGTTGTCTCGCGGAAATCGAGGTCGATGGCATTCACGTTGGTGTTGTCCCCGGACAATGTGATGGAACCGTCCGCGCCCGATTGAACGCCTGCACAGGTGATTTTGGATTCCTTAGAGTACATCAAGATATCCTGTGCGGTAATCTTACCCGTAACAACCGGAGTATCCGAATCATTCGCGCTGACGGTAACCGTACCGTCGGCATGGATGGTTCCGGTTGTTCCCGCGTTTACGGTCACATTGCTGTCCGAATCCAGAGTTTCCTCCGTAACGTCGATATTTCCAACTTTACCGCCGCTTACAAGAACTGCGTCTCCGTCGGTCGTGAACGGTGCCCCGCTCGTTTTGACGTCGCCGACGGTGCCGTCCGCAACCTCAACGGTACCGCTTTTTATATCGACGGAACCGACTTTCCCGCCGCCGATCTGGAGATCCCCGACATAGCCGGAAATTTTCTTAACATTGGTGCTCTCCCCGACACTCACGCGTGTGGTGCCCTGCGGGAATACTACTTCGCTGTCTGTAACATTGCTTGTCCCGGGATTTGCGTCGCCGGTCAGCATTGTTTTTCCGTCCGTTCTCTTAATGGTAAAAACCTTGCTGCCGGGCAATAGGGTCGCCGCGTCGGTTTTCTTTTCAATCTTTGTTTTCAGGGTGTAAGAGTCGCCGGAGCTGCTGGATGCCTTGTAGGTGGAACCGTCTGAAACCAGCTTCTTCACCGTGATGCTTACGTTCGTAGTATTGGCATCCTGTGTGTACAGGTGCGTTTCAGCAGACAAATTTTTTCCTACGACAGCAACCGGGGACTGGGTAAATGCCGAAGTCGTATCTGCGACCGAAACATGCACGTCGCTGCCCGTCATGCTGAAGCTGTAGGCGTTTTTATCCGTGATGCCGGCGGTTGCCGTGGTTAAGTCGGCAGCCTCATAAACAGCCAGCGCGGAGTCGGAGCCTGGTTTCGCTTTATAAATACCCAAAGTTTTTGTATAGTTGGCGGTCTGAGCAAAGGTTTCGAAATCAGAGAAACCGGTGCCGGGCTCTTTGGACGCGAAGCCTGAGTCGTATTCGCCGAAGACGATCTGATCCTTGTCATAGACATATACGGTAAGGTTGCTCCTTGCTTTCACCGTGTAATCATTTCCGTCTTCGTCGGTGTAGCCGCCCTCATAAAGAACGGAAATCACTTCTTTGCCGGAAACCGAGCTGCTCTTCAGCTTGAGAGTCGCCGCGTCGGTGGAGCTGTCCACCTTTAACGAAACAAGGCTGTCGCCGGAAACATGGGCGATGGCGCTGATCTTCTCGTCGCTGACCGACTGATGGTCCGCGGTTTCAAAGCGGAAATCGCTGCCGCTGTCCAGCAGAAAATCCGTAAGGTCTGCGGTATTTGCCGTACCGCCGTTGACAAGATAAATTGCATCTTGATTGGTACCGCTGATTACGCCGGTCAATGACTTTGCAGCCGCCGTGGCAGCGACGGTCGCAAAGCTGCTGATAACCAGCGCAGATGAAAGTACGAGAGAAAGAACCTTAGCTGTAAATTTTTTCATTCTGTGAATCCTCCTAATCGAGTGATGTTTTTGCGAATTCAGTGGTGAAAGTGCGGTGATGATTTTTCGGCAGCAGGTTTCATGCCGTGTCCGTGTTCCATGTGTCAGCTGATTCGATTCGCCGTATGGAAGTCTTTATCGTTTCTGCTGACTTGAAGGGGAGGAAGAGGAACGGCGGTTGACTTTTGAGCCGTTTGAACTGCTGGAGTGACTTTGTGCCTGAGAGGACGTTTCCCCCTTTTGGCTGGAAGCAGTGTCTTCTTTTTCCGGGTCATCGGATGAATCGGAGACATTGTCTTTGCCGGCTTCACCCGAGGAAACCAAGGAACTCTCATCAGCCTGTTGATTGCCGTCAACGGCTGTACCGGATGAATTCGGTGTATCTTCGCCGTCCGTTTCATCGGGGGCGCTGCTGTTATCCGTCGGAACAGAGCTGTCCTTTGTATCGTTCCCGTCTGTATTCGCCGAATTTTTCAGTTCGTGGATCTTTTTCATGATATCCGTTACTTTGGCATTCTTGTATTCGCTGACCGTAACGGAAGGATCGAGCGCCTGCAGCTTTCGTATCAAGCTCAGCTTGCCCGGAGTAATGGCCAGTTTTTTGGCTTCATCCCGCTTTTCCAGGGGAATGTGGTCCTTGCTGATTGTTGCGGTCTTCCCTTCTGATTTTATTGCCGTTTCTGCGCCCTGTGCCGCGGCGTCTTCCAGTTCGATCGCGTCCGAGGTATCGTCGGTTTCAGAGGTCACGGAAATTACCGTTGAGCCATCCTGTGCGACAAAGCCTTTCTGCGCGGCCGACTTAACCAAAGTATGGACAGCGCTTTTGACATCCGCGTCCATGATGTTTTGCCCGTTCAGAATCGCTGTGCCTTCGCTGTTATAAGCGGTCGCGGACACAATCCTTCCGAATCCATTGACGCCCAGCTCAACGCTGGGGTTTATGTCAAGGCTTAAATAGGAAGCGGGAGTTTTATAGTAGGAAACCGCGGCAACAGACATTGCGCACACAAAAACGACGGTACAGGCCGCTATAAGGGCTCTTTGCCTCATGGAGCGCCTGTGCCTGCTCTGCGCCGCAGCGGGTGTCGTGCTTAAACTGGCAATGAGGGAATCCCTTGTTTTCCTTTTCAGATCTTCTTTGGCACGGATATGGTTCATAGCGGCCCTAAAAATAGTTTCCATCATCAAAACCTCTCAATTTGTTCTTTAAAATTGCTTTCGCTCTTCGCAGATGTGTGTGAATTGTATTTTGATTTCTTCCAAGAATCACTGCAATTTCAGGAACCGAATAGTCCTCGAAATAGAAGAGATAAATTACATTCCTGTATTTCTGTGGAAGCGACAACACTTCACGCAGCACACCCTCTTCGGATTTATCCTCTATGGGAATCTCTAAGTCGTCGATGGAACAAGTATTTTTACGGAAAAAGCTTTTGTGGAAATCCTTGCATTCATTTATGGTAACTCTGCAGAGCCATGCCTTTTCATGCGCGTCGTTTTCAAACGGTTTTTTATTTTGCAGCAGCTTTAAAAAGACATTTTGAAAGATGTCCTCCACATCCGCTTCATTTTTCAGATACATAAAGCATATTCTTCGAACCATATCGGAATATTTGTCGAGAGCTTCTGTTACAACATCGTTGGTACCGGACGATGTTTTTTCCATCTCTTTTCCTCCCTTCACCCATAGATACGATTGACAATGGCAAATACTTTCAAAATTCGGTAAAGTTTATGCGGTTTGCGTTCCAGTATATAGCACCCCCAACGGAACAGCCTTCCATCCCAAACGTCCTGTTCTGCTAAAAAAGGGGAAGAAATGTTCAGAAACACATCTTCCCCAATTGGTATTCTAAATCTCTGGAGGCCCGTAAAAGACCGATTTCAATGTGCAAAGATAGCTCCCGCAGTTTGAACGCGCAGCCTTTCGACTGATCATTTGCGCGACATCAGCAAGCGGAGCATTTTTCAATACCATTTTACCGTCAATTTCAACCCGGGGTCAACTCCAATATTTACCACCCTGCAAACTGTCTCTTACAGCAATTCCATTTCAGTTTGCGATACAAAACACGTTCCTCCCCGCCTTTGGCGGGGAGGAACGCAGCCTTGCTGCAGAATCAACTGGAAATGCCGTAGTAATTCTCGGCAGTGTTTACCCCCTGCATTATTGTGATACGCTGATTCCAAAAATCCACGCTTTGTGAGTGAAGATAAAAGCGAGTGGTTTTCCGGATACAACAAAAGCACCTCCGAAGAGGTGCCGGCTGATCTGATGATTTCCGTCGACTGATTTACAAAGCGACTGTTTTTTGTTTGATTTTTTCAAATTGATCGACCGCCTGAGGATCCGACTTAAAATAATCAATCAAAGACTGCAGATTTTCGACAGTGGACGAGCTTAGCGAATGCTCGATCAGCTCCGTCTCTTCCAAAGCATCGGGGCTTCCGATCAGCTGCAGGAATTCCTCAATAATCATATGCCGGTTCAACAGAGCCGCGCCGGTTTTTTCTCCCATTTCCGTCAGCTGAATAATTTCATATCGGTCATATCGGATATACCCCATGTCAGCCAGTTTAAAAATCATTTTGGAAGCGGACGACGGTTTTACGTGAAGCAGCTCCGAGACCTTCCCGACCCTTGAGTAGCCGCCGCTGCTGCATGCGCGGTAGATCATTTCCAAATAGTCCTCCATGGAGGAGGTCAGCATTCCTTCCCGCTGGTTGAGTATTTGATATCCGCGCGCAGTCCGAAATTCGCGATTCTCCGATTTTTTCATAAGGGCACCCTTCCTTTTATTGAAAGCTGGACCTTGTCTGTAAATGTGCATGCAGGCTCAGCCCGCCGTATTCCTGGCATTTGGGGCGGGTCTGGCCGAAGAAGACAGGACTTTGAACTTACAAACAATGCCTACGATAATATATTCAAAATCGCTCCCGCATAAGAACTAATTTTAGAGGAAGGAAAAATTATTCGGCAGGGCTAATTTTTTTGTCCGAATACAATTTTGTAGCACTTTCAGTGAAAGAACCATATATTAGCCTAGTGCAAGAAATTAAAGGGTCTCTATCAATCCGTCACACGGTTTAAAAATAGTTTTCGGGAGGTCATTGCTATGAGTGAGAAAGGAATACCGCTGAATGAACTGCCCATGGGGGTCAGAGGCAGCGTGACATCTTTAAATGCCAACGGCACGGTCCGTAGAAGGATGCTTGATCTGGGTGTGATCGATGGAACGGAAATCGAGCCGCTTTACCAGAGCCCGTCCGGAAATCCGACCGCTTACCGGATTCGCGGAGCAGTGATTGCGCTGCGGTCCGATGTTTCCGACAAGATTCTGGTTACTGCGTAAGGTAGAACCGGTGGGACCGAAAGAAGGCATATCTCCTGTTGATATGCGCTCTCTGGCCCCACCCTATTTCTCTGCACAAATAAGTTCTATTTTAGAATACAGGAGGGAAAGTTATGGGGCTCACGGGAGAATCCACGGGCGCCGGGGTTTTGTGCGGCTGCAGCGGAGCTTTCCAAATTGAGAGGGAAACCGCGGACGATAAAGTGGTCGCACTGGCCGGAAATCCCAACGTGGGAAAAAGCACAGTATTCAACAGCCTGACCGGAATGAATCAGCATACGGGCAACTGGCCCGGAAAGACAGTGGCCAACGCACAGGGAAAATACAGACATCAGGGGACGAATTTTGTCCTCGTCGATATTCCGGGGACCTATTCTCTGATGGCAAATTCGGAAGAAGAGGAAATCGCGCGTGATTTCATATGCTTTGGAAATCCAGACGCCGTCGTCGTCGTTGCGGACGCCACGTGTCTGGAACGCAATCTGAATCTGGTTTTACAAACCATGGAAATATCCAAGCGGGTCGTGCTTTGCGTCAACCTGCTGGACGAGGCGAAAAAAAAGAAAATCAAAATCAATCTGGAAGCGCTCTCCCAGAAGCTGGGCATCCCTGTCGTGGGAACAAGCGCCCGAAACGGAAAAGGGCTGAATCACCTGATGGATGCGGTTGCCGGTCTGACGCGGGAGGAAAGCGAAACGCGTCCGCTTTCCATTACTTACGGGGATGAAATCGAACAGGCGGCGGCAATGCTTCAGCCCGTTCTGGATAGCGCGCTGGACAGCAGGCTGAACAGCCGCTGGGTCGCGCTCAAGCTGCTGGACGGCGATGAAAGCCTACTGCAGTCCATGAGAAATTTCCTCGGAACAGACATCTTATCGGAAAAAGAGATTTCAGACCGGCTGAAAGAAGCAAAAGAGTTTCTGGAAGACGCGGGGATTTCCAACGATTCTTTCCGCGACCGGATCGTTACCGGGATTGTAGAGCTGTGTGAAGCAATCGGCAGCGAAACAATTGTTTATGAAAAGGCGGAATACGCACAGCGGGACCAGAAGATCGATAAAATTCTGACCTCAAAGGCAACCGGCATTCCCATTATGATTTTGTTGCTGCTCGGTATTTTCTGGATCACCATTACCGGCGCAAACGTACCGTCCGGCCTGATTGCGGACGGATTGTTCTGGGTGGAGGACCGACTGATGGAATTTTTCCAGTGGATATCCGCACCCGAATGGGTAACGGGGCTGCTGGTTCAGGGAGTATACCGGACCCTGGCGTGGGTCGTTTCGGTCATGCTTCCGCCGATGGCGATCTTTTTTCCTTTGTTTACCCTGCTGGAAGACCTGGGATACCTGCCCAGAGTTGCCTTTAACCTCGACAACTTCTTTCGCAAATCCTGCGCGCACGGCAAGCAGAGCCTGACAATGTGCATGGGCTTCGGCTGCAATGCCTGCGGCGTGATCGGCTGCCGCATCATCGACTCTCCCCGGGAACGGCTCATCGCCATTCTGACCAATAACTTTGTTCCCTGCAACGGAAGGTTTCCCACCCTGATCGCCGTCATCACCATGTTTTTTGCATCGGCGGTGGCGGGGCCCCTCCCGCCCGCCGCTTCCGCCCCTACCCCGAC
>CCFG01000015.1 GCA_000752215.1 bacterium MS4
ATTTTAAAAGGGATGCCGTCTTCGTTTAATCTGGAGCTTCCCCCCTACCGCCGCCCGCAGATCGGCCGGGTAATCGTCCGCTCCATCTTCGACCGAACGCTGTTCGTCCTGCGCCGCGCCGTCGTCGTAGCCGCCCCTGCGGGTCTTGTGATCTGGCTGCTCGCCAACATTCAGGTCGGCGGCATCAGCCTTCTCGCGCAATGCGCGGGGTTTCTGGACCCGTTTGCCCGAACGCTGGGGCTGGACGGCTATATTCTGATGGCGTTCATTCTGGGATTCCCTGCAAATGAGATCGTCATCCCGATCATCATTATGAGCTATATGGCGGTGGGAAGCCTGACCGACTTTGAAAGCCTTACACAGCTTCATTCGCTTTTTGTCAGTCACGGATGGACCTGGCTGACCGCTGTCTGCGTCATGCTCTTCTCCCTTCTGCACTGGCCCTGCGGCACCACCTGTCTTACGATTAAAAAAGAAACACAGAGCTTGAAATGGACACTGCTGTCGTTTGTGATTCCGACAGTAACAGGGATTGTGGTCTGTTTCCTCGTCGCCAATACGGTAAGGCTTCTCGGGTTGGTATGATGAAAAGGATATAACAAAAGCACCTCCGAAGAGGTGCTGAATAATATTTTCCTTCCGACGCATGGGTGTCAGATTTTCTGCTGATTTACCGCCTGCTCAAGCTGCAGCAGCGCACTTTGCAGGGTCGCTCTTGGGCAGGCGATATTGACCCGCTCAAAGCCTTTCCCCTCCGGTCCGAAAATGGAACCTCTGTCCAGCCACAGCTTTGCCCGGTTCACAATCAGGTCTTCAAGCTGCCTGTCATCCAGACCGAGCCTGAGGAAATCGAGCCATACCAGATAAGTCCCCTCCGGCTCGATCATTTCGATCTGCGGTAGTTTTTCAGATAAAAAGCTCCTGATAAACGCGAGATTTTCAGCAAGGTATTGTTTGAGCTCCTCAAGCCACGGCCTGCCGTTTTCGTAGGCCGCCTGGCAGGCGGCAAGTCCCATCGTGTTTAGCTGGGAATAACCTGACCTGTTGATCTCAAGCTGAAATTTTTTTCTGATCTCCCCGTTGGCGATCAAAATATTGGATACCTGCAGGCCCGCCAGGTTGAAGCTCTTGCTCGGCGCCGTGCAGGTGATGGTTCTCTCCAGATACTCCGGTTTCAGACTTGCAAAAACAGAATGACGGTGTCCCTCGAAAACAAAATCCGCATGGATTTCATCGGATACAATATAGACCCCGTGTTTTATACAAATATCGCCTAAGCGAATCAGCTCTTCCTTTGTCCACACGCGGCCGACCGGATTGTGAGGATTGCAAAGAATAAAAATTTTCACCTTGTTCCGAACGATTTCCTCTTCAAAATCCTCGAAATCGATCCCGTATTTCCCGTCGCGATAAACGAGCGGGTTATTCACCAGCTTTCGGCCGTTGTCCAGAATAGACTGGGAAAACGGGTAATACACCGGGCGCTGGATTAGGACGGAGTCTCCTTCTTTCGACAGGGCACGGATGGCCATACAGATCGCGAAAACAACGCCCGGCGTTTTTACAAGCCAGTCGCTCTGAAGCTTCCAGCCGAAATACTGGGCATACCAGCTTTGCAGGGCATCAAAATAGCCCGACTTGCTTTCGGAGTAACCGAAAATTCCATGCCCGGCAGCTTTCTGTAAAGCATCAACAATAAAAGGAGACGTTTTAAAGTCCATGTCGGCTACCCAAAGGGGCAAAACATCCTCCGGTCTTCCGCGCTCGGCGGCAAAATCATATTTGAGGGAATTCGTACCCTTTCTCTCTATTACCTGATCAAACTGACAGTTCATTTCCATTCCTCCTGTGAGAATTCCGTTTTTTCTGATTTTTTATGCTCCAGCTCATACTTGTCTTTTTCCCTTGTCTTTGGCGTTCGGCCGTAATGGCCAAGGCATTCCTTCAGCGTTCAACATTCCTGAATACTATAGCAAAAAACACAGGGGTTTCAAGCCCTGTTTGGAAACAGTACGCTAAAATGATCCCTCTTTCCATTATCCTCTTACAGCTTTTCCAGTTGATTCTGCAACAAGTTTGCGTTTCTCCCCCGCCAAAGGCGGGGGAGAAACGTGTTTTGTTCCGCAAACTGGGATGGAATTGCTGTAATTTATATATAACATACTAATTATATATGTTATATAATATAGGAAGTCGTAAAAAAAGTCAACCATGATTGTTGCACGAATCTGCAGATGTTTTTATTGAAACTTTTATCTCTCATCTGCATATGAACAGAACCCCTTGAAAGGGTATTGCGAAAAATCCCCTTAAGGTAAGGTCCGGACTGCGGCAGGAGGATTCCAAAGCTCTTCCGTCTTTTTATTTGTTGTTCTCACTGAAAAATCGGAGGGCTTCCCCTATGAATTTTGTCGCACCCTTCCCATACTTTTTATCATGGACTTTCGTTTGCTTTGTTAGATACAGGTCTGCCATCATGCCCCAGTAGTTTTCGCCCATGTCCATCTTGAGAATTTTATAGTGTTCCCTGACCATATCATCCATTTCCTTTACGATTTTCTGAACATCCGCAGAAGAAGGGTCTCTATTTATATCAGATGTCAAACGTTCCATTAACTGATTTGTTTGAGCCAAATAAACATCGGCATTCTCTTTTATTGTCTGAAACCCTTCCATAATGGACGGCAGATGATCAAGATTGTTTTTCATCGCTTCGGTGTATTTTTCAATACTGCCAAACTCTTTGATAGCCATCTTTGCAATCTCAAGTTCCTTTGTTTTCATGTTCCGGATATTCTTATCAAATTCCTCCACACTGCCATAATACCTAACAACTTCATCCGCATGTTCCTGCTTAAAGGTTTCCAGTGTATTGAAATATTCGCCCATATCAAACTCTTTAAAGCTCATTGCGCTGCCGCCTTTCAATTTCTTTTCAATCAGTGCGATCAGTTCGTTCAGCCGGTCCCGTTTCAGCATCAGCAGTTCTTTCTGCTCGTGGAGCGCCCGTACCTTGTCGTACCGCGGGCTTTCCAATATTTCTTTCATGCTTTTCAGCGGAATGTCCAACTCTTTGAAAAAAAGGATCTGCTGTAAAGTTTCCAGGGCTTCGTTGTCGTATAATCTGTAGCCCGCTTCTGTTGTCGTACTAGGTTTTAACAAGCCAATTTTATCGTAATAATGCAGCATACGAACACTGATCCCCGTTAAATCCGAGACCTGTTTAATCGTTTTCATCGTCAAGCTTCACCTCCTGTCCGTCTGGTTTTATATTACACTATGACACGATGTCAGGGTCAATCCTTTTTTTGAATTTTCGTTTGACATTCCGGTAAAGAAAACATTGATACTGAAATCAGAAAAAAGGCATATTGCTGGGGTTATTTCGGAAATACAAAAAGCACCTCCGAAGAGGTGCTGAGCACAGATGCAATTATGGAATCAGAATGGTCCCCAGACTTCTTCGGCGATTTCTCTGATCCATCTGATTTTGGACCACTGTTCCTCCTCGGTGAGGATGTTGCCTTCTTCGGTGGAGGCAAAGCCGCATTGCGGGCTCAGGCACAGGCGGTCGAGAGGCACATAGGCAGCAGCTTCGTGAATGCGGGCGATAACAGCCGCCTTATTTTCCAGCTTGGGGCCTTTTGAAGTAACCAGGCCCAATACCACCAGCTTTTCCCCCGAGACTTTAGCCAGAGGGGCAAAGTCCCCGGAACGGTCGTCGTCAAATTCCAGATAATAGGCACCGACATTTTCGCCGCCGAACAGGATATCCGCTACCGGCGCGTAACCGCCGCTGGTAGCCCAGGTGGAGTGATAGTTTCCGCGGCACACGTGCGTATTAACGGTAAGATCGGCGGGCAAATCCGCAATGGCATCGTTATTCAGGCGCAGGTAAAGCTTTTGCAGCGCATCCGGGCTGTATCCGCTGCCGGCCATGCCGCTCCAGAACTTCTCATCGCAGAGCATTCCCCAAGTGCAGTCGTCCAGTTGCAGAACGCGGCAGCCGGCCTCGTACAGGGCAAGAATAAAATCACGGTATGCGGCGGACAAGTCCCTGTACAGCTCTTCCCGATCCGGATAGACAGCGTCCAGGAACCGTTCGTTTTCCCCGCGAACCAGCTCCGCAAAGCACTGGGCGGGAGCGGGAATCGTCTGCTTGATAAGAGCCCGATCGCCAACGATATCCCGTAAAAACCGGTAGTGGGCAATAAAAGGATGCTGGGAAAAGCGGATTTTCCCACTGACTCTGGCGGAATCCGCCCGGGTTTCTTCCCCGTGGAAAAAATACCCATGCTCCAATACCACATGGTCGATTCCATCCAGCCCCCACATAAAGTCCAGATGCCAATAGCTGCGGCGAAATTCCCCATCCGTCACACAATGGAGTCCGGCCTCAATCTGCTTTTCCACAAGCGTGCGGATGCAGTCATCCTCAACAGCGGAAAGCTGCTGCTTTGATAATGTACCGTCGGTGAAAGATGCTCTGGCTTCCTTTAAAGCTTGTGGGCGCAAAAAGCTGCCGACAATATCATATCGAAACGGCGCGGTCGTACGTGCGGTAAACTGTGTACTCATAATTTCTGTCTCCTTATCATTGGATTTAAATTAATAATACACAAAATACCCGGTGATGTGTTAATTGATAATTTCAATTCTTTGTAATAGACAAAAGCTATCGCTGCTTATAAGAAGCAATATAGTCCCGCAGCAGGGCGATATACCGTTCACTAATCGCTCCAAGCGGGTAGCCTTCTTCACAGAGATAGCCGATTTCCATCGTCTCCCCGCTCTCCAACGGAATGGACACGATCTCGTTCCCGTTAAGGTCGCTGCTGAGAATACCGGAAGAAATGGTGTACCCGTCCAGTCCGATCAGGAGGTTGAACAGCGTTGCCCGGTCCGTCACCACAATGTTTTTCGGGCTGAGTTCCACGCTGTGCAGTTCTTCGGAAAAATAAAAAGAATTGTTGCCCTGTTCGTAGCTTAACCGCGGATATGGCTCCAGATCATTCAGCGTAACGGACGCTCTTCCGACCAGTGGATTTTTTCTGCTGACAAAAACATGGGGACTCGCCGTAAACAGCGGAACAAAGCGCAGTTCGTTGTTACGGATCATCCGCAGGATTACTTTCCTGTTGAAGTTGCTCAGATAGAGGATGCCGAGCTCGCTCCTGCGGGTGCGCACGTCTTCAATAATGTCATAGGTGCGCGATTCCCGGAGGGAAAACTCATACCTGGTTTTTCCGTATTCCCGGACCAGGGCCACAAACGCATTGACCACAAAGGCGTAATGCTGGGCGGAAATGGCAAACATTCTGCGCGCAGGCGCTCCGTGTTTATACTGCTGTTCCAGAAGCTCAGCCTGCTGCACCACCTGACGGGCATAGGATAAGAATTTTGTTCCCTCCTCCGTCAGCAGAACCCCTCGGTTACTGCGGAAAAAGAGGAATACACCCATCTCTTTTTCCAGTTCTGCAATCGCTTTGGAAAGGCTGGGCTGCGTAACAAAAAGCAGCTTCGCGGCCGTGTGAAAGGACCCCGTCTGCGCGATTGTAATCACATATCGAAGCTGTTGTAATGTCATTTCATCACCTTGACCGGATTTTCAAATTTTGATGGCTGGCCGATGGAAAGCTGCTCCAGCCTGCCGCTGTCTTTTTCTCCATTATACCGATGTTTTCCCCTTCCTTCAACCAATATCCAAAAAACCGGCAAATAAACGCAAAAAAGAAGGAGGCAATGTGAAAGCGGGACGGTTTTCCTGCCGCGTTTTACGGCACAGAAAACACAAACACTTCACATTGCCTGTAAAGGAATCAATAAAGGATGTCAGCGGAAGGTCTGCTCCGTACGGCTGATGATATCGTCCTGGACCTCTTTTGCCAGTACCACAAAGTGCGCGCTGTAACCGGCGACACGCACCACCAGATCCCTGTAATCGTCGGGATTTTTCTGAGCAGCCAGCAGGGTCTCCCTGTCTACGACATTGAACTGGATGTGCTGACCTTTATGGTCAAAATAGCTTCTGACAACGGAGGCGAAATTCTTTAGTCCCGTATCCCCCGCAATGGCTGAGGGCAGGAATTTCATATTGTAAAGGCTTCCGTTGGAAACGAGCGTATGGTCCAGCTTGGCAACGGAATTCGCCGCCGCTGTGGGCCCTTTGACATCTTTGCCCGGTCTGGGGGAACAGCCGTCCGCCAGGGGCTGCTTTGCAAGCCTGCCGTCCGGCATAGCGCCGACGTCCTTTCCGAACAGGACGTTTGCCGACACCGGATAAATCCCCGGCTGGAAGAGACCGCCGCGCGGATTCCGGTACTTTTCAACCTCTTTGCAGTAGAGCAGCGCGCACTTGCGGGCGATCATATCGATCTCGTCAATGTCATTTCCATAACACGGCGTGCTGTCCATCAGCCTGCGGATATACTCATAATCCCCTGCGGGCGGAGCTTGGATCTCCGCCATTACCCGGTCTCTGAGAGAGGCCAGATCAATTCCGCAGTGGCATCCCGCCAGCTTTGCAAGAGCCTGGTACATTCTTCTGTCGATTTCCTCCTCCGTCAAAGAGGAGGCCGGCCGCACGCCGCCGTCGCCATAACCGAAGTTCGCGTCCATCGCTTCCTTCAGCCGGGAGAGCGTAATGTTTTTATCTTCAAAAACATTTTTCTGTATCGCATAAACGGAGTCGCCGCAGTCGGCAACGCCGAATGCCTGCGGACCGGTAAAGTTGTAAACGGCTCCGCCCTCCTGCAGCGATTTGCCTCTGGCGATACAATCATCCACCAAAGCGGAAAGGAACGGCAACGGACATCTTTCCGTATGTGCGACATCCACGCAGTTGTCCGCCTCCGCCACATAATAGACAAAATACTCAATCTGCTTCTTAAACGCCGCGAACAGGTCGTCGGTGGATTTCCATTCGGTCGGGTCCCCCGTGACGGGCCCGAGCTGTTTTCCGCCGGCTTTTCCGTTGTTGAGGGTGATTTCCAGTATCTTGGCGACATTGACGAAAGCGGCGTCATGCCATCCGTCCGTCTTGTGGGGACACTGCGGCTCCACACAGCCGATCAGGGCGTAATTGCGGGCGTCCTCCAGAGAAACGCCCCTGTTTTCCAGTGCCGGAATGATGACCTCGTCATTATACATGGCCGGCACACCGAGTCCGAGACGGGCAAGCTCGCACGCACGGTAAAGGAATTCGTCCGGAGTCCCCTGCCATACGCGGATCGAGAAGGAAGGCTGCGGCATCTTCACGGCGGCACAGGCATCCATACAAAGGTAGGACAGCTCGTTGGATGCGTCCATCCCGCCGGGGGTCTGCCCGCCGACGCAAAGGTTCTGGAACCCGCCGTAACCGGCGAACGCCTGTGCGGAAACCTCGTCGCGGATTTTGCTGACGTCATTGAACTTGACCCACAGGCAGTGGATCAGCTCTTTCGCGAAATCCTCGGTAAGCGATTTATCCGCGGCGTAATACGGATACATATACTGGTCGAAGCGCCCGGGGGAAACAGAATGGCCGCTGGACTCGATCTGGATCATGGCCTGAACAAACCAGAACGACTGGCAGGCCTCGTAGAAATTGGTCGCACCGTATTCCGGCACCCGCTCACAGTTGCGGGCGATCTGAAGAAGCTCCGTTTTCCTGACGGGGTCGGATTCGGACGAGGCCAGCTCCTTCGCCTTAGCCGCGTACCGGTGGGCGAACGTGATCGCCGCGCAATATGTAATGATCAGAGCATGGTAGAACTGCTGGGTTCTTACATAGTTGGGGTCCAGCTTATCCAGCTTTTCCATCGCGTTGACCGCTTCCGCAAGGATTCCCCGGAAGCCGATCTTCAGCACCTTGCCATAGTCGGCGTTCACATGGCCGACTCCGCCGAAAAAGTAGTTTCCGACGGTAAATACACCGGATGCCATCGCGTCCTTTGCCTCCTGCGACATATAGGAGGCGGCCAGTTCGTTGACCGTCCTGCCTTTCCAATAGGTAAAAACGTCATGGAGCTCTTTTTTGGTCTGCCCGGAGATGAGGAAAGGATCGGCCAGACGGTCGGTCATGGTATCAAATTCCTTTTCCACCCATTCACAGGAAAATTCGGGATAGATTCCCGCCGAACGCGGATTCTTCGTCATGGAACCGACGATCAGCTCGTCGTCACGGATCGTCACGGGCAGCTCGTTGAAAATCTTCTCCGCTGCCTTTGCACGCCTCATGATGATAGGGAGTCCCTCTGTTTCCTTATAGGACTCGGTAATCAGAATAGCGCGCTCAGATTCCACACAGGGTTTGGCATGAATAATCATGTCTTTCAGACGTTCTACTCTGGCGGTCGGTTTGGAAAATCCTTTTTCTAACACGTTATTGACCTCCCTTACAAAATGAAACACTTCTTCTATATACAAGACTACTTGCCATCTATCATTATATAGAATTCTTTACGGAGCAGGGAGCGAAATCCAAACCATTAAGCAATAAATTCCAAACCAGAAAAATGAGTGCATGACAACTTTAGTGAAAAATCCAGACATTATATCCACTTAAAATTTTAACATTTTTATACAAAGCCTTTACCTGGGGCCATTCATCCTGCAGCCTGAGCTTTTCCGCCGACAGGGCAATTATCACCCCCTCATTTCTATTGATAAAAAACGAACAGACCGGGTTTTTCCCGATCTGCTCCATCCCTTTATACGCTTTAAAAAGGCAGGTCCGCCGTCGGTTTTCCGCCTTCAGCGCCGGCCGCCTGAGATATTTTGACGCCACTGCTCCTTTGTAATGCAGGAAAAGTGCGTTATACGGGTTTCATGCATCAGCGGGCATAGCCTGCTATGCTCGGTATGATGATAGACAAACCCGCATTTCTCCTGTACCCGCCGGGAGCGGTCGTTTCCCTCATAATAGCCGCACCAGAGGGTTTTCAACCCGAGGTCCTCGAAACCGTGCCGCATAAGTTCCCGCACGGCTTCGGGGATAAGCCCTCTTCCCCAGAAGGGCACGCCGATCCAATAGCCGATCTCTCCGCTGCCGGTTTCCAGAGTCCACCCATCCTCCTCGGAGGAAATCAGGCCGATACTGCCGACCGGGCGGCTGTCCCCTTTCAGGGCGACGGCATAGGTTTCCTCTTTAGAAAGAACATCCCTGATAATCTCTCTGCTGTTATCAACGCCGGTATGTACCGGCCAGCCGGCGATCGGCCCCACGCGGGGGTCCCGGGCATATTCATACAGCGCCTGCGCGTCCTCCATATGCCACGGCCTTAAAATCAGCCGCTCGGTTCTTAATATTGTCTCAGCCAATTTGTTTCCACTCCTTTTAGAAAAAGCCCGAGCCGGGAAGGAACTTTCCTTCCGGATCAGGCTTTATTTAAATAGCTACACTTGAACGGTTACCCGTTTCCGCTCAGCGGAATCGCTCTGCACACGGGATTGCCCGCATGTGCGGAATCATGATGCGGTAGCTAATGCACCCAAAACAGGAATTCACCTCAAAAGCAGGTGAACGGATTTCCGCAGGTCGGGCGCCTGAGCAAGCTTTTTCCAGACGGCGTACCTTTTGGAATCGTCGATATAGGTTTCCCGCATTCTGCCGATAAAACGGCCGAGCTCCTCAAACATCGGCGTATAATCCGTCGTGTCCGGCGGAAGCTCGCACCGGAAGCCGAGAATTTTATTGCAGCAAAGAAAACCGTCCTCTTTTTTCGAGACCGTGATGGGGACCTTGTCGCTGTGATATTTGTCCAGCCTTTTCGCAAGGTTCTCGCTTCCGACCGTCTCAAATTCAGCCGCGTATCCGCAGTGGATACACGCGAAAAGCTCCTCAGTTACACGGTTTCTCTGCGTCCTTGTCCCGCAGCGGGGACAGGTGAGGAAAAGGCCGTTCGAGCTCACCTCGACCGGCGGCGGCAGACCTTTGCCGGGCAGCTTGTATTTCAATTTTTGAGCAAGCAGCAGATAATCCCGGACTGAAAAACAAAGCTCCCGGTTCTGTGCGGGAACGGGCATCCGGTCGTTTTTTCCGCCGTTTGCCTCCAGCACCACCTGAGCGCGGTTCTTTGCCGCGATTTCCGCAATCGTATTGGACAAGTCGGGAGAGTTGCTCTGCTTCCGGCACGCGGAAATCCGTTTTCTTTCCCTGACGCCGCCGCCTTTATCGCAGATCGTATAACTCAATCCCCCATGAACGCCGCGCGCAACCCCCATGGTCGTGACCGCTTCCCTGGTGATCTGACGGCACTCGATATTGACCATCAGATAATACTGCCGGTCTTTTTTGACCAGCCGGGAGGAATGCAGCAGGCGCGGATTTTTCAACGCTTCCTTCAGGTCGGCGTACTGCTCTTTTCCAAAGGCCAGCGGAACGACGATATATCTTCTCTGCCCGGGCAGATTGCTCATGAAGGGCATCCCGTCCCAGACATATTTCAGGCTGAGCCCGCTTGCGCAATACCCGCCCGGAATACTGTTCGCCCGGTTCATCAGATACAGCTTCGCATAGAAACGGTCCTTAAACTCATCGTAAAGCAGGCAGTAATCGCGGTTCATTGCGTACCGGCCGAAATAGACGGACCGCAGCTTTCCCGCCTTATCCACCAGCTTAAAGGAGCGGTGCTGAAACCTTTGCGGGCCGATCTCTCCGCTGTCAAACTGCGCAACGCAGTCCGACATTGCGCGGGAATAGCTCTGGGCGTCCAGAAAAGGAAGAGGATACCCGGTTTGGGGATGATTTTGCCTGCGCGCAAGATAGGAGGCGGCGACGGCGGAAAATTCCAGCAGCAGGGAATCCTTAAAAGGCTGTATGTCGAAGCGGTTCAGGCTTTTGGCGGTTTCCCTGTCGATCATTTTCAGGATCAGATGCTGGGTAATATCGGTCTCCGATTTAGAGAGCTCTATAATTTCATTTCGATAGGTATCCATCAGGAACTGCAAAGCCTGGGAATAGCGCAGCAGGGCCGTATCCATCAAATCCCGTTTCTGTTTTCCGGGCTTATAAAGCTGAAGCATCAGCGTTTTAAAAATCATCATGCCATTTCATCCTCAAAAAGTGCAGTCATCTTACGTCGCGCGAAGGCAGCTGATCCGGAAGGCCAGCGCCGACAGATCGCTCGCCGGTTTTCCGGAAGAAAGGGAACTGCCCGCGGCAAGAAGCAGCCGGACGGGGTCTTCGGCCGACATCCGGGAATCGTAGGCATTCGCCATATAGGTTTCTATATTTTTTAAATTCCAGCCGTCCTTCAGCTTTCTGTTCTTTCCGGCGGTCAGCATCCCGTTGCCGACCGCGACGATCATATCCGCTTTTTTTGCCGTTATCTTCCCGCTGCGGATGGTTCTGCCCTGCACGGCCCTTTGGGTCGTCTGCAGCTCAACCGGTCTGCCCCTGCGGAGCAGGATCACGTCGGGCGTTTCAAACTGCTCCACCCGGATCGTTCCGTCGAAAAGCGCGAGGATCAGCGTAAAGGCGATATTCCCCGCCTTCCCCTTTTTCCCGCCGGACGGCTGGGATTCCGCAATCATATCGGCGACCCGGTCGATGGATGCGCCGCTGCCGCGCATCGCCACCATCATCTTTGCGGCAAAAGAGGTCAGGAGGCTTGCCCTCGCCCCGCCGTTTCTTCCGTCCGCAAGAATCGCCGCGACGCCGGACTCATCACGTACGATTCTGATCTGATCGTCGCAAAGGCCCTCATGATACTTGGGAACGGAATCGCTGTACGTCTCAATGCTGATGTCCATTTTTGTCCTCCGCTCCCGGAACGATATTTTCGGTCAGCTGAAGCAGCGCCACCTTTGTTTCACAGGTTGTTTCCCCGAGAAGGTCGGCGATTTCCTGCACTACCCGCATTTGTTTGTTGACGACCTCCCTGGCAAAGGCGGCGGTTTTCTCCGTCACCTTCCGCTGTTCGTCCAGCACCTGCTCCTGCTGGGTAATATCTTTCAGAAGCACAAAAATCAGCTGGTTATTGCTCACATGAACCACCGTCTGCTCCAGAATAAGCCCGAGTTCCTTGTAATACTGCTTATGGTTCAAAATGTTTTTGCCGGTTTGAAGGACCTCCTCAAAATCCTTGCTGGGAAGGAGTTCTTCAACGGGAAGCCCGACGCAGTCCTTTCCGAGCTTCAAAAGCTGAGTGGCGGAGGGATTGATCTGCTCGATTTGCAGATGGTCGTTGATGACCAGAATTCCGGTGGGTGTGTGTTCCACGACTGTATTGGACATGCTTTCGGCCAGCTCGCGCATATAAGGGATACACATGTTGATGTTCGCTTTTCCCTGCAGCACCGCAATCGCTTTTTCGCGGCAGGTGTTGTACCCGCAGCAGCCGCAGTTCAATTCCTTCTCCGGCGAGGTTTTTCCGGTTGAAGCCAGCACGCTGCGGATTTTCTCCTCGTCGATGATTTCCTTTTTCGCCGAGCGGTTCCGGAACCTTTTCGTAAACTGGGACGCAACCCCTTCCGTAAGGGCGGGCGGAGCTTCATTCGCCCGTTTCACATTATCGACCAGCACATTTTTGGCGTTTAAAAAGCTGAGATTCATCAGCTTGAGAATCGGGCCTCCCAGGCATCCCCCGGAGCAGGCGTTCAACTCCAGAAAATAGCCGGAAAGGTTGTCGTGCACGACGGAATCCAGAATTTCAATGCAGCGATCCACCCCGTCGACGCTCAGGCATTCGTAAGTACTCCGCTCTTTCCGGTGAAGATTTTTGATAATGCCCCCCGGCGCGGGATAGTAGCGGGGCAAGGTGTTTTTCAGAGTGCGGCTGTTATGGTCGTCCTGTGAAAAATTTACGTTTTCTTCGCGAAACCATTTTTCCAGTTCGTCAAATGTCAGGACCGAAAACAACAGATTTCCGTTATCGGGGTCCACGCATTCGTACTTTTTGGAGATGCACGGCCCGATAAAAACGATTTTGGCCCGGATACCGTAAATCTGTTTGATCATGCGCGCATGCGCGATCAAAGGGGTCACCACCGGCGCAAGCTGATGAATCAGCGACGGATAATTCTTTTCGATCAGCAAATTTACCGACGGGCAGGAGGTGGTAATGATATTCTGCATTTTGTGTTCGCGGATCAGCTTTTCATATTCCCGGGTAACCTGTTCGGCGCCGATCGCCGTTTCCTCCACATGGGCAAACCCCAGTTGCTTCAGCGCTGCGGACATCTTCGCGATGCCGGTTTCGGGAAAGGCTGCAATATAGGAAGGCGCCAGGGACACATACAGCTTTTCACCCGCACGGATCGCCTGTTTCACCTTGGAAAGATCGCTGTTGATATATTTCGCGTTCTGCGGACAGATCAGCAGGCAGTTTCCGCAATAGATACATTCGTCGCCGATAATATGAATCTGCTCGTTCCGGTAGGCAATCGATTTTACCGGACAGTTGCGAATGCACTTATAGCAGTTCTTACAGTTTGATTGATTTAAACCAATAATTTCTTCCATCAAGCATGCTCCAAATAAATAAGAAAATCCAATTTATAATTCATGTTTTTTTATCCTACCACAAAACATTTGAAAAGGCAACGTCAGTGTTACCCAATTTTATTCCTTGTATTGTAAATATGGTTTTTTGTTTTGAGGGATTTCCCCGCCGAAAAAAGGATGCGATACCCCTGAAAACCCCACGGCTGATCGGGCTTTTTCGTCCATAGACAAATTGCGCCAACCACTGCTTCCACTCTCAGAAATATCTTGCGGCTCCAATTTTGTTGACGGTTTTTTCCTGCCGTGCTACCTTTACACTATTAGCGTGTGAATAATTTATCAATTGTAACTAAAGTTTCATAAAGAATAGGTGGGGTTTTATATGGTGATCGAAGTATACATTGGAAAACAGCTGCGGCAAAAGGCACTGGATGTATTAAAAGGGTTCCGCAGGCTGATTGAAGAAAATCATCTGGAGAACAGTGTCTCGCTCAACGCTTCGCTTTGTGTCGGGGATTTCGGCCGGTCCGGGATTCCGGTCAGGTTTGGAGAGAAATTTACCGATTATGTCTCAGCGGAAAATCTGGAAAATGTGTTCGGAGAATATGTTCTTCAGGCAGTCGGCCCCTGCTGACCGGCCCCTGTTTTCCGAATGATCCGGGTTTGACTTGTGAGAGGGTGTGTAATTTGTTGATTTTTGATTCCAACGTACAGGAACTGAAATACAGGGTACTGAAAGAGGTGGTCCGGCTTTCGTCAAGGAACGAGCTTCCCGCAAAGCTGTATGATATTCCGCGCACAATCGTTCCGGGACCCAAAGCGACGATGCGGTGCTGCATTTACCGGGAAAGGGCAATTGTGGAGGAGCGCGTAAAGATGGCGATGGGCGGCAGCCCGGACAACAAAAATGTTGTAGAGGTCATCGATATTGCCTGTGAAGAATGTCCGAGCAAGCGCTTTCTGGTCACGGAAACCTGTCAGGGCTGTATTGCCCACCGCTGCCAATCCGCATGTCCGGCGAAGGCGATCACGTTTGTAAACCATAAAGCGGTCATCGACCCCGAAAAATGCAAAGGGTGCGGCCAGTGCATGAGAGCCTGCCCCTATCACGCGATTACGGAGCAGGAAAGGCCGTGCATCAACGCGTGCAAAGCAAAGGCGATCTTACTGGACGAGCAGAACAAGGCGGATATCGATCCGGACAAATGCATCCGCTGCGGCGCATGTGTACGTCAGTGCCCGTTCGGCGCCATTGTGGATAAATCGTATGTTCTGGACGTTCTGCGAATGATACAAGAATCGAATAACGGGGAAAACTTCCGGGTATACGCCGCGGTCGCGCCGGCGATTGCGAGCCAGTTCTCCTACGCGAAGGTCGGTCAGGTGGCGGCCGGCCTGTACAAAATGGGCTTTAACCGGGTCGTTGAAGCGGCCCTCGGCGCGGACATCGTGGCGCACAAGGAAGCGGAGGAGCTCGTGGAAAAGGAGTTTCTGACGACCTCCTGCTGCCCGGCCTTTGTCCAGTATATCAAGGCAAATTTCCCGGAACTGGAGAACAATATTTCGAGCAATGTTTCTCCGATGGTCGAGACGGCCAGGCTGATCAAGACGGTCGACAAAACGGCGAAGGTCGTGTTCATCGGCCCCTGCATCGCAAAGAAAATGGAATTTCAGAAGGAAGAGCTCAAAGGTATCGTCGACAGCGTGATCACCTTTGAAGAGCTGCAGGCGATTTTCGGCGGTCTGGATATCCGTCTGGAAGAGCTGGAAGAAAGGAAGCTGAGCGACGCTTCCTACTTCGGCAGGATTTTTGCAAGGAACGGCGGCGTGACGGAGGCGGTTTCCAACGCGCTGGAGGAAAAGCATATCGATTTCCAGGTAGACCCGGCGATCTGCGACGGGCTGGAGGAATGCCGCGCCGCGCTGATCAAAGCCTCCAAGGGGAAGCTGGATGAAAACTTCATAGAAGGAATGGCCTGCGTCGGCGGATGCGCCGGCGGAGCCGCCTGCATCAGCCTGAACCACGCGGTTAAAAATAAAATGAACATCGACAATTACGCGAAGCAGGCACACAGAGAAATCAGTGAATTTGCGCCTGTAAGATAAATCTATCCACTCGATAAAGGAGGATTTCTATGTTGGACTGTAAATTATGCGATTATTATCACGCGGTTTCCGGCCGGGATTTCAATGGGCTGGACCTCGGCATCTGCGATTTCACCGATCTTCTGTTCATTGAAGACGCCGAAAACATGACAGCCGAATATCCGTGCCGCGAAATGAGCTACAACGATTACCTTCGTAAAAAATCGGCGAACAGCATCGACCCTGCCGCGGCCGCGGAATTGGTCGACCCCGAAATGTTCCGGGAGCTGAAACAATGCGGGGTATCCATGATAAAATTTCCGGAAGGAATCATATCCAAATGCTTTCAAAAACAGCTGGATACGGAAACCAGCGGGACTCTGTGCGAAACGCACGCTGATCTGGTGAAAGCCGCAAAAAGATAAAAATTTATTTTGAAATTACTTTGAAAACTTAATAAGACTGATAAAAGGGCCGGAATCCTGTTCAATGCGGGATTCCGGCCCTTTCGCTGATTTCAAATAATTCTTCCTATGGCTAGAGAGTGTCTAGAAACTTGTCAGGAGTCGAGAAATCGTGCAAGACAAGGCAAGTGCATCCAACGGCAGTAAGCGAAATTGTTTCATAATTTTGCGGTTGTACAACTTTATCGACAGCCTGGTTGAAGAATCAACCGGAAATGCTGTAAGCCAAATTTCGTATTGACATAACTGTATTACTGTATTAGTATTATTAATACAGTTGAAAAAATAATCGAAGGATCATCATATTAGAAAAGTTTAAGGAGGTCTCTATGGAAAAAAAAGAAAGCAGGCAGCAAATTCTGACAGGAAGCTTATTGGCTGTTTATCTGCTCGTAATGACCTGGATCATATTATTCAAGATGCAGTCGCCTTTTGGGCCGTTTTATCCCTTCCGCAGTATCAACCTGATCCCTTTTTATCAGTCGGTAGTCGTCAACGGCAGGATTGAATGGTCGGAAATCTACGGAAATATCCTGATTTTCGCCCCGTTCGGCCTCTATATCAGTATGCTGAAAAGCAGCTGGTCTTTTCTGAAGAAAGTCATCCCGATCTTCAGTGTAAGCTTCTTTTATGAGGCAATGCAGTTTATTCTGGCAGTCGGGGCGTCCGATATCACCGACCTGATCGGCAACACGTTCGGGGGAATCCTTGGGATCGCGGTCTATGCCATTGCCCTCAGGCTGCTGAAAACACAGCGGAAAACCAACGCAGTTTTAAACACGATTGCGTTGGTCGGAACACTGCTGACCGTCGCCCTGCTGGCGTTTCTGACCGTATCAAATCTGTAAAAGTCTATGGTTTACTGAGAAAGCCGGCAGGCAAAGGGTTTGAAAGACAGCGTTCAGGTCAGCCGGGAAAGAAACACCGGATTTCCACAACGGATTACACAAGCCAGAATCCGATGATGCCGGTCAGGACGCTAAACACCATACCGGCAATCACGTCTTTGGGAAAATGGATTCCGGCTAGGGGCCGGATAACGGCGATCAGCAGCGCGATCACCGACATTGCAATTCCAATGGGAGGCCAGATATACCAACAGGCAACCGCGATAATGGTCACCGAAGCTACGTGTCTGCTTGGAAAAGAATGCCCCCTCTTTTCGCGGGGAATCAGCGGTTCTATCCCCAGTTTTTCATACGGCCGCGGCAGATTCCAGAGCTTTCGCATCACGGTCACTGCGCCGAAAACGAAAGCCGGTATCAGCAGCACCTGAAAGAAGCGCTCATCCTTCCGAATGGCCAGCACCGCCAGCAGGACGGGATATGCGCAGTAAACAATTCGCGGCAGCCAGAGGTTTAGCAGCTTCATACTGCTCAACCATACCGGGTGAAGTAAAAACCATTGCCTGATTTTGTCATATCGTTCCTTATTCAATAAAAATATCCTTTCTGCGACCATGGCCCAATTTCTTTCACAAACTATATAGGACTGATCTTAAACGGAACGCGGATTTTATGGTTGTTTTGCATTCACTTTTAAGGGTCAGGTTCCCTGATGAAAGAATTCCTTCAAATCGATAATTTTTGAATAGCTGAGCAAACTAATCAAAAACAGCAAAGGAGGAACTCAAGTGGAACAAAATCAGGAGCAGAACACGCTTGCCCAGAACACGCTGGACAATATTCCATCGCCCGCGCCCAACGCCCGCAGTATCACCGGGCTGGTAAAAGAAAGCGGCAGAGTGACCGGTTATCAGCTTTCCGACAACACGGTCCTTGATAAAGCACAGGCCGTTCAATTGGCCAGACAGGGCGGAATAACCGGCGTTGGGATCGCCCATCGGGGCGACACCGAATATCTCAAGTCCATTCCCGACGGAAGCGACGGCAACAATCTGAGTAATTTACCTTCCATTTCCCGTTCTGAACAGTCATAAGCAAGCGGAATGGCGATTGTTCCCGGCTGCCCGCAGCAAATTTTTTCATGTTTTCCAACAGCATGACAGCCATCAATTTTTATCAATCCTATTATACTTCCGGGAATATCACAATTCAATAAAAAGGCGCAAATGTCTGGAATGCAGGCATTGCGCTTTTTTGTTATCTGGGAGTAAAGCTCTGGAAATGTAAGGTTTTTCCGATCTCTGTATTTTTCTTTTCATGCATTTTGTTTCACCGAAGGGTCCAAAAAATACTCTTTATGGAAATATGGATGCCGGAGAACAGCAGGAAAGAGCTTTAAATTGGTATTTAACTGTTTCAGTGATAAAAAGTCTCTTGACAAAAAGGTGAAAATCTTTTATCCTTATTGCAACCCTATTTCATATAATAATTATATGAAAAGTATGCTTTATTACATAAAAGCATATGGTGCTTATGAAACAGGGATGAGATTTTGGGAAAGGAAGTTACTTATGAACTGCTTGAAGGGAAAAATGATTCGCTGCATCCATCGCCATACGCGAATGTGTAGAAGGTGCAGCCGCTGTTATATTGGAAAATAGAATCCAAGTTTTATACTTAAAAAATGAAAGAGGTTTTACATATGAAAAAGGGCGCAAAATCAATTTCTCTCTTCCTGGCTACTCTTCTGCTTCTGCTGACCGCCGCCTGCGCAAATACCGCAGCACCCGCAGCCACCGGTTCGGCGGCAGACACGTCCGCATCCTCTGCCGCAGCAGCACCGGCTTCTTCCGGTACCAAGGTGGAAACCGTGGTCGTTGGAACAGAAGGGGCCTACCCGCCATTTAACTACGTAAATTCGGATGGTACCGTCGACGGGTACGACATTGCGGTTGTCCGCGCGCTGGACGAACTGATTCCCGAAGTGGAATTCAAATTTCAGCCTACGGCGTGGGACTCTATTTTTGTCGCGCTGGAATCCGGAAAATTCGATATGATTGCCAGTCAAATTGCCAAAAACCCATCCAGAGAAGAAAAATATCAATTTTCAGAGCTCCCCTATTCTTATGCCGGGAACTCCATTATTTATAAAGGCGGCCGCACGGACATTCATTCCCTGAAAGACCTTCATGGGAAAACAGTAGCGGCGGGCGTCGGTTCCAATAATACAGTCTGGCTGGAGGACTACAACAAGAAAAACAATAACGCGATTAAGCTGAAATATTACGATGGCGATGTTACCCTGATGCTTCAGGACATCATCTCCGGCCGTGTGGACGCCACCATCAACAGTGAGGTGACCACAAAGCTGATTGCCGAAAAACAGAACCTTGATCTGGGTTACGCATTGGCGCCAGAGTTGGGAATAAAACCGGAATTTTTCCTTTTCTCCAAAAATGAAAAGGGAACCGAATATAAAAAACTGATCGATAAAGCACTGAAAACCCTGACTGACAACGGAACGCTTGTTGAAATCTCCAAAAAGTATCTTGGCGAGGACTATTCAACGGAAAAAGCCATTACCGACCGGACCTCTTAATTTTCAGATACAGGCGGCAGAAGGAATACGGTGCAACGGCCCGCGTTCCTTCTGCCGGCCTTTTCACCGGAAAAGGAAATTGGCAAAGATCTGCAAGGAGACTTGACTTTCTATGAATAAATTATTTGACCCCACATTTATGATTTCCACCGTGCCTGAAATTGTGTCCTATCTGCCGGTTACCCTCGGGCTTGCCGTGGTTTCCTCCCTGATCGGACTGATGATCGCGCTGGGGATCGCCCTGGTCCGCTATTTTCATATCCGCATTCTGGAGCCGATCAGCAAAATCTATGTGTCTTTTATCCGCGGAACCCCCACGCTGGTTCAGCTCTTCCTCGTGTATTACGGAACGCCGATCCTTCTTCAGGCGCTGAACGAGCAGTTCCAATGGAATCTGAACGTCGACGGGATCCCGACGCTGGTTTTCGGCGTCGTGGCGTTTTCCTTCAATTCCGGCGCGTATATGTCCGAAACCATCCGGAGCGCCATGCTCTCGGTCGATTCCGGACAGCTGGAAGCATGCTACAGCGTCAACATGACCACAAGGCAGGCGATGGTCCGCATCATCATCCCGCAGGCGTTCAAGGTCGCGCTTCCCCCGCTGGGGAATTCCTTTATCTCCATGGTAAAGGAAACGTCGCTGGCTTTCAGCATTTCCATTGTGGACATCATGGCTCAGGCGAAGTTGATCGGCGCCCGCTCCTTCCGCTTCTTTGAAATTTACATTGTGGTATCGCTGATCTACTGGGCGTGCTGCTTTGTAATTGAGCGGATTCTGTGGATAATCGAACGGTATGTAAGACGATATGAAAGAGATGTTGCCCGATGATACAGATTGAAAATCTTAAAAAAGCCTACGGTACCAATCAGGTGCTTCGTGGGGTCAGCCTCCAGATAAAAAAAGGGGAAATCGTGACGGTAATCGGCCCCAGCGGCGCGGGAAAAACGACGCTGCTGAGGATGCTCAACTGGCTGGAGCTGCCGGACGAAGGCACCATCCGGATTGCGGACGCCGCTATTGACGCGAAAAACCCGACCAAAAAAGAGATTTACCATCTTCGCGCGCAAAGCTCCATGGTGTTTCAGCATTACAACCTTTTCCATAATAAGACGGTCCTGGAAAATGTTACGGAAAGCCTAATCTACGTGAAAAAGCTTCCAAAAAAGGAAGCGGATGAAATCGGCATGGAGCTTTTGCGCAAGGTCGGCCTGCAGGAAAAGCATGACCAATATCCTTCCCGGCTTTCCGGCGGGCAGCAGCAGCGTGTGGGTATTGCGCGCGCGCTTGCCGTGGACCCCAAGGTGATGCTGTTCGACGAGCCGACCAGCGCGCTGGACCCGGAATGGGTCGGCGAGGTTCTGGCGGTCATGAACCAGATTGCGGCGGAAGGGATGACGATGGTGGTGGTTTCGCACGAAATGCGTTTCGCGCGGAGCGTGTCCAACCGCGTCCTGTTTTTTGATGAAGGCGTGATTCAGGAGGACGGCACCCCCGAACAGATCTTCCGCAACCCGCAGAACGAACGGACAAAGCAGTTTTTGTCACAGGCCTGCCTTGACGGCTGAAAAGGCGGAAACCGGACAGCGATACGAAAAAATCATTTTAAAAGCCTGTAGGAGAATCTCCTATCGGCTTTTTATATAGGAAAGCACATGCAGATTCAGGAAAGGAAGAAACATGGACGAAAAGACATTACAGAATACGCTGGAAGAGCATTTTTCATGGCTCCACCGCCACCCCGAAACGGCGCTCAGGGAATTTGAAACCACGGCGTATATCAAGCGGATTCTGACGGAAAACGGCGTGGAAATTTTGGACAGCGGACTGCAAACCGGTCTTGTCGCCGTCCTTCGGGGAAAAAAAGAGAAGCCCGTAGTGGCGCTGCGCTGTGATATCGACGCTCTTCCGATCGAAGAGACGGCGGATGTACCATACCGGTCTGAAAACCCGGGAAAAATGCACGCCTGCGGGCATGATTTTCACACCACGGCGATGCTGGGGGCCGCCCTGCTTCTGAAACGGAAGGAAGCGAATCTGGAAGGCACCGTAAAGCTTCTGTTTCAGCCTGCGGAGGAAGCGGGGCACGGAGCGGAGCATGTTCTGAAAATGGGAGCTTTGGACAACGTGGAGGAAATCTACGGACTGCACGTGGCTGCGGACCTGCCAGCCGATACGGTTGCGGTGACGGCGGGGGCCGACCATGCGGCGGTCGACCGGTTTGTTGTGGATGTAACTGGTCTGGGCGGCCACGCGGCGCACCCGGAGCTGGTTATTGATCCGATTCTTGCGGCTTCCCAGCTGACCATCGCTTTTCAGACCATCGTGAGCCGCAGTCTTTCCGCGTTCGACCGCGCCGTCATCAGCGTAACCAGAGTGGAAGCGGGCAGCACGTGGAATGTAATCCCGTCCTCCGCCCAGCTGGAGGGAACCGTTCGGACGCTGGACAAAACGGTCCGGCAAAAGATCGTCCGCCGGATGAAGGAAATCTGTGAGGGAATCGCGACGGTATCCGGCACGTCCATCCGGTTTCACTGGTACCCCGGCTGTCCCTCCACAAACAACGACGCAGAGCTGGCGGCTTTTGTAAAAGACACCGCGGAGTCATTGGGACTGCTCCCACAGGAGGCGGTCCCCTCCATGGGAGGCGAAGATTTTTCCTGCTATCAGGAAAAAATCAGAGGGGCGTTCTGGATGATCGGGGTGGGCGATACCGCCCCGCTGCACAATCCTTCCTTCAAAGCGGACCGGAGCGGGCTGACGGGCGCGGCAAAGCTGCTGGCCGCGCTTGGGGAAAGGGCGCTTACAAGAATCAACAGCGGAAAGGACAGGTAACATGGGAAAGATTTTTTATCCTGATTTTTTTAACGACGTATTCGGGCCGATTATGCAGCCCGGTTCCAGCGGAAGCTTCGCGGGTACCAGCCGGGTGGGCCGGATTGCACGGCATACGCTGCTCAGTGAACCGAAACGGGTGCGCATCCTGTTCAATCCCGGCGACCACCATATGCTGAATCTCGGAAATATGATGGACGACCGGGGCTATCTGGGCGGCCTGCAGGATTTTGCCACGGACGACGTGCGCCTGTTTTCCGCGCATGAGCTTGCCCGGAAAAAAAAGATATCGTATGAATTCGGGGAGCTGGAAACCGATAACGCTTATCCCGGAAGCGTCCACTTCGAGCTGACGGGAACCGGCGGGGACACCGCTTCCCTCACTGCAAAATCGGTCGGCGGCGGCATGGTGGCGACCTATGAAATTTCCGGCTTCCCCATCCATTGGCGGGCGGATACCTTCGGCGTGCTGCTGCAAAATGCCAGACAGGACATTCCGGAGGAACAGCTGCGCGGCTTTGAGCAAAGCGCGGGGGAAGCGTTCCTTACGGCGGAACGCGTCGCCCGCCCGGACGGCGCGAGCGCCGTATTCCTTGAGCTCTCCGAAAACCCGGAGCCCGGCGGGCTGCTCCGGCATTTCGGTCCCGACACGCAGGTCAGGGTATTCCCCGCCCTTCTTCCGGTCGTCACCACCGCGAAAAGAAAGCCGCAGCTTTTTAAAACAGTGGAGGAATGGCGCCGGGTGGCGGAACAGCGGGGAATTTCCTTTGTTCAGGCCGCCATTGAATACGAAAAGGATTTTTCCGGATGGACGGACGAAACCATCTGGCAGTATTTTGAAAATATCGCGGATATTTTAAATCACCAAATCCATGCTCTGGAGACCATCGGCTACGACAAAGCGAAGGACACTCCGATGCTGCCTATTTACGGCAGACAGTGGAATACATACATGCAGAACCATCAGACGCTGTCGGACCCGATCACACGCCATATTCTGGTGCACGCCTTTTCTACCAACGCAAAGCTGCCGGGTGTACGGATTGTACCCGGCCCCATGGGGACCGGAGGAGGATATCTGTTTTCCGCTTTGGACGCCGTGCGGGAGGCAAGAGGTTTTTCCCACCGGAAGATGATCGAGGGACTGGTCGTGGCGGCGGGGCTGGGCGCTTTGGCCTATACGCACACCAACGCGACCGGCGAGGTCGGCTGTGTCGGAGAATCCGGGGTCTGCTGCGCAATGGCGTCCGGCGCGGTCACCTGGATGGCGGGGGGCGACGGAAACCAGGTCGAGCACGCCGCCTCCATGGCGCTGCAGGCGAACCTTGGAATCCCCTGCGACCCCATTCCCGGCGGTCTTGAATTTCCCTGTATTACACGGACGATTCGCGCAGCGGTGACCGCGCCCCTTTACGCGGATCTGGCTCTGAGCGGAATTGACCCTCTCGTTCCCTATCACGAAGTGCTGGGAGCGATCGAAAAGAATTTCCGCAGCAGCAGACCGGGGGAGCTTTGCGGCCCTCTCTGCGGGATCAACTGCACGCCCACGGCGGGCCGCTGCAAGGCTTTTCTTCAGAACGAGGTCATGGGAGACAAGATCAAATTTGAAGCGGAAGAAACGGAAACCGGCCGATAAAGCCGAGAAGTCTCTTCCCCGACTTTTTCGGGGACTTCCCATGCGGACAAAACCCCATCGTACAAAAACGGCTGACATTCCGGTTTGCGGAAGGTCAGCCGTTTTAAATTTCTCAGGATTTATCCGTAAAGAAACTCTTATCTTTCGTGGAGCGGAACATAGTCCTTGTGGGAGGATATGCTCTTGTATGCGGGGCGGATGATCTTGCCGACGTTGATCAGCTCCTCCAGTAAATGGGCACTCCATCCGGAGATACGCGCCATGGCGAAAACAGGGGTGAAAAGCTCCGGCGGCAGGCCAAGCATATGGTAGACAAACCCGCTGTAAAAGTCGATGTTCGCGCTGACGCCCTTATAAGTTTTGCGCTCGCGCCCAATCACCTCCGGCGCCAGCCGCTCCACCAGAGAATAGAGCTTGTACTCCTTGGTGAGGCCCTTTTCTTCGGAAAGGCTCTTGACAAACTTCTTGAAAATATTCGCGCGCGGGTCGGAAAGGGAATAAACAGCGTGACCCATCCCGTAAATCAGGCCGGCCCGGTCAAACGCCTGCTTATTCAGCAGCCTGCTCAGATAGTCGGCTACCTTGTCCTCGTCCTCCCAATCGTCGATATTCTGCTTCATATCCTCAAACATCATCATGACCTTGATATTTGCGCCGCCGTGCTTCGGCCCCTTGAGCGAGCTGAGCGCCGCCGCAATGACCGAGTAGGCGTCCGTACCGGAGGACGCGACCACATGGGTGGTAAAGCTGGAATTGTTGCCGCCGCCGTGCTCGGCGTGCAGAACAAGCGCAAGGTCAAGGATACGGGCTTCCAGGGCGGTGTATTGATTGTCGATTCGAAGCATGTACAGAATATTCTCCGCCACGGAGAGCTCCGGCTTGGGCGCATGGATGAAAAAGCTGTAGTTCGGGTCCATGTCGTGGGCGTAGGCCTGATAACCGTAAACCGCGAGCTGCGGGAAAAGTGCGATCATTTCCAGGCACTGGCGCAGCACATTCGGCAGCGAGGTATCGTTTGGCCTTTCATCGTAGGCGTAAAGAGTGAGGACACTTCTCGCCAGCGTATTCATCATATCGAAAGACGGCGCCTTCATAATAATATCGCGCACAAAATTGGTGGGCAGAGTTCTGTATTTGAAAAGGAGCCTTTTGAATTCCTGCAGTTTGTCCTCCTCCGGCAGTTCGCCGAACAGGAGCAGATAGGTCGTCTCCTCAAATCCGAAGCGGTTTTCCGCGATAAAGCCGCGTACAATATCGTGAATATTAATGCCGCGGTAATATAGTTCCCCTTCGCAGGGCACACTTTTTCCGTCTATTTCCTTGGAAGAAATAATATCCGATATCTCGGTTAAACCGGTCAGGACGCCTTTTCCGTTAATATCGCGCAGACCGCGCTTCACGTCGTATTGGGCAAACAGGGAGGGGTTGATCGTACTGTGGCTTTTACAAAGGTCCGTCAGCTCCAGAATTTCGGGAGTTACCGTGAAAAAGTCTGCATTTGCTTTTTTCTCCATGTTTCATATCTCCTTTTCTTTACATTATACGCTATTCCTTTTGGGGAATTTTGGTGAGAATTCTGTTAACAATACGAACCGCGGCGTTAAAGTCCTTATAATCTGCTTCGCTGAAGCCATTCATGGCAGATTTCAACGCTTTATCAAATTTTTCGCGTCCGTTGCTGATTTCCTTCGCGGTGGTTTCCGAAACGGAAATCCGTATTTTTCGTCTGTCCCTTGTGTCCAGGCTCCGCACAATATGTCCTTCCTCATACAGCTTTTCAATCATGCGGCTCATCTGCTGGCGCGGCGTATGCAGGCTGGCGGCCAGCTCGCTCATCGTCATCGGCCCGTTTGCGCACAGAACGCACAGTGCGTTCAGCTGCAGGCTTGTGAATTTTCCCCTGAAATGATCTTCAAAAGGCTTTGTCAAGGCCCTATGGACACAAACCAGAAAATGAAGAATATCTTCATCGGCCTGCTGATTCGCCATTTTACACACCCTTAATAAACTTTTCATGATAATAAACATTTGTTGATATTTTCATAGTATAACTTTTTGGAGGCCGGATTTCAACCAAAATTCTGTGAACGTGCTGTTAATTTTGAGAAAAGGGTAAAAAAATACCCCCGCAGCCCGGCGAAGGTATTCTGTCAATAGAGCCTCTATTCAATAGAGCTTCTTCAAAACGGAACCGGAGGTTTTCTGCTTGTTGGCGCTGCTCTCGTCATAGGTTCGTTTGAAATACTCCATGTAGATCAGATCGATCAGGAGCATCTGGCTGATTCTGGCCGAGGTGGAACCGCCCTGAAGCGGGCCCTCGTTCGTACCGCACAAAATCACCACATCGGAATACGCGGTCAGCGGCGATTTTGCAAACCGGGTGATACAGACCACCCTGGCACCCGCTTTTTTCGCCTGCTGCGCCACCTGGATGGTGTCCTTTGTGGCGCCGGAATAGGAAATGACAAACGCCAAATCCTCCGGCGAAAGAATCGAAGCCGCCATCGCCTGTAAATGCGCGTCGGCGTAATTGTGGACCTTCGGCGTAATCCGGACAAATTTGTCCACCGCGTCCATAGCGGTCAGCAGGGACGATCCCACTCCGAAAAAATAAATCTGCTTCGCCCCGATCATATAATCGATGGTTAAGGACAGCTCCTGAAAATCCAGCAGCGAATACGTTTCATTCAGCGCGTTGATATTGGTCTGCAGCACCTTTTTGGCTACGTCCTCAAGGGTGTCCTCCTGCGTGATTCTGCCCGACAGCATGGACGCAATCCGGCTGCTGTCCTCATCCTCCGAGATGCTCAGCGAAAGCAGCATTTTAAACTCCTGGTAACCCTGGAGCTGCATGGTTTTGCAGAACCGGAACACGCTGGTGTCCCCCACCTCGCACGCTTCCGCAAGGTCGGTAATGGACAGGAACAAAACTCGTTTCGGGTCCTGAAGAACATAATCGGCCACCTTTTTTTCGGCCTTTGTGAAAAGGTTGTACCGGGCATTGATTTTTAAAAGAAAGTCACCGCTTGCCATCTTTCCGTCCCCTTCCGCAGCGGTATGGCCGGGCGGATTTTCTTTGCGGGACCCCCGGCCTGATAAAAACAGTTTAAATCAAAAAACCGGGTTTGTCCACCCCGGCTTTTCACAGACAGATTTAAGAGAGGATGCCGTCGCGTGCTTCCAGATATTCGTCATAGGTGGAAACACGGTCAATGACGCCTTCTTCCGTAATTTCGATCACACGGTTTGCAATCGTCTGGACAAACTGGTGGTCGTGGGAAGCAAACAGCACCACGCCTTTAAAGTCCGTCAGGCCGTTGTTCACGGCGGTAATGGATTCCAGGTCCAGATGGTTGGTCGGCTGGTCCACTACAAGGACATTGGCACCGAACATCATCATGCGCGAAAGCATGCAGCGCACTTTTTCACCACCGGAAAGCACGTTCACCGGCTTTAAAACGTCCTCGCCGGAAAAGAGCATCTTTCCCAGAAAGCCGCGCAGATACGTTTCCGTTGTATCTTTGGAGTACTGCTCCAGCCATTTAAGGATACTTTCCTCACAGCCGTTAAAATAAGCGGAGTTATCCTGGGGAAAATAGGACTGGCTGGTGGAAACGCCCCACTTGAAGGAACCTTCGTCCGGTTCCAGCTCCTCCATCAGGATTTTAAACAGCGTGGTGTTGGCGATTTCATTGGAGCCGACAAAGGCAATCTTGTCGCCCTTGTTTACGCGGAAGCTGACGTTATTCAGCACCTTCACACCGTCAACGGTTTTGGAAAGGTCCGTGACCTCAAGAATTTCCTTGCCCGGCTCACGGTCCATGGTAAAGCCGACATAGGGATACCGGCGCGAAGAGGCGGGCATTTCCTCGACGGAAATTTTCTCAAGCAGCTTCTTCCGGGAAGTCGCCTGCTTTGATTTCGACTTGTTGGCGGAAAAACGCTGGATAAAGCTCTGCAGCTCCTTGATTTTATCCTCCGCCTTCCTGTTCTGGTCGCGCATGACGCGCTGCATCAGCTGGCTGGACTCATACCAGAAATCGTAGTTGCCCACATACATCCTGATTTTATTGAAATCGATGTCGACGATATGGGTACAGACGTTATTCAGGAAATGACGGTCATGGGACACCACGATCACCGTTCCCTCATAATCCATCAGAAAGCTTTCCAGCCAGGCGATGGATTTGTTGTCAAGGTCGTTGGTGGGCTCGTCCAGAAGAATGATATCCGGCTGTCCGAACAGCGCGCGGGCAAGCAGGATGCGGACCTTTTCCGTGCCCGTGAGGGTGCCCATCACGGAATCCAGCAGCGCATTGTCCAGGCCGAGCCCCTGCAGAAGCTTCCCCGCTTCGGTTTCGGCCTCCCAGCCGTTCAGCTCGGCAAATTCCGCTTCCAGCTCCGCGGCGAGGATCCCGTCCTCGTCGGTAAAGTCTTCTTTTTCGTAAATGGCGTCCTTTTGTTTCCTTACTTCGTACAGACGGGCGTTGCCCATCAGGATGGTCTCAAAAACGGTATAGGAGTCGTAGGCGTGGTGGTCCTGACTGAGTACGGACATCCGCAGACGGGAGTCAATGACAACCTCGCCCTTCGTGGGCTCCAGTTCGCCGGAAAGAATTTTTAGGAAGGTGGATTTTCCCGCGCCGTTCGCCCCGATGACACCGTAGCAGTTCCCGGCGGTAAAAAGCAGATTGACGTGTGAAAACAGGTTTTGGCCGTTAAACCCAAGGCCAAGATCGGATACAGTAATCATAGTTCCTCCAATGTGAAAATAGAAAAGTATACGTTTTAATATTTTAGCATAAAACCGCTCAGAAAAATATAGCGGAAATTATGAACTAATCGCAATAACGCTTGTCATTTTTGAGGAACAATGCTACAATATGAAAAATACGGACCGCATTTTCGCGCCAATTAGGAGGTATACCGGTGAAAATACAGGAATCGGGCGAAAATTATCTTGAAACAATACTGATTTTACAGAATAAAAACGGATATGTCCGTTCTATTGACGTTGCCAATTACCTGGATTTTACCAAGGCAAGCGTCAGCCGGGCCATGAGCATCTTAAAAGAGGCGGGCTATCTTACCATGGAGCCGAACGGCAACCTGGTCCTTACGGAGCTGGGACGCACAAAGGCCGGTTCCGTGTACGAACGCCACACCCTGATTGCGCAGTTTCTGGAGATGACCCTCGGGGTCAGCAGCGACATCGCGCTGCAGGACTCCTGCCGTATTGAGCATATTATCAGTGAAGAAAGCTTCGACCGTATCAAACAATATACGCGGGAGCATAGCCGCGACGGAGGTGCCGAATGAATTATATCACCGCACTGTGCCCCCACTGCAAAAAAGAACTGCAGCTGCCGGAGGACGCAGAAGATATTGTGTGCATGTACTGCGCACAGCCCATTCATGTGAAATCGCTGCTCTCGAAAACCGAACCGGCAGCGGACGACGACTATCAAAGACTGATGAAGGAAGCCTTTTCCCTCTTAAAGGACGAGAGCTTCATCGTGAAAAACGGGTTTAAAAATGTCAAGCAGAACGTTTATCCCGCCGAGTTTGAAAAATACAGCAAACTGATTTCCCCCGCTTTGAAAGCATACTGCCTTGCCGCAGCGGGCAAAGACGAAGCGCCTGACTTTTTTGCCAACGTTCTCTTTGACCGCTTTCAGAAAAAGATTGAAGAAAGCGGAATCAAAAAGGAAAGCGACGCCCGGCTTTTTGAATACCGCTACATGATTGTGGCCTTTACGGTGCCCGCCATTCTGGAACAGCACACTCCCGCCGCCGAAGCGCTTGCAGACAGCTTTTTAAAGGTCTGGAACGAACATTACCCAAAAAATCCGCTCGGGAAATCGAGCTATGACACCATTAGCAGCGGCTTTCGAAAAAAGCTGTGCTTTATCACCACCGCGGTCTGCACCTCGCTCGCCAAGGGGGACGACTGCCCGGAGCTGAACGCTTTCCGTAGCTTCCGCGACGGCTGGCTTGCGGCCACGCCGCAGGGCAAAGCCAAAATCGGCGAATACTATCTTTTCGCCCCGATGATTGTCAGCGGAATTGACCGGGCGGACAACCGTCAGGCCGTCTACCGGGAAATCTGGGAAAATCACCTATTCCCCTGTCTGAAATCACTGGAGGACGGAAATCCGCGGCAATGCGCGGAGCAATACGAAGAAATGATGACTGCCCTCGAGCAAAAATGGCTAAGCTGAGCGGCGTTGAAGAAGAAGGGAAAAGCACCCGGAACAGCCTTGTTGAACAGCACCCCAATCGTTAGACAGTATGACATACTGAATAACGATTGGGGTGCTGTTTTATGCCGGAAAAAACACTGGACAAAAAATACTCTTATGATAGGACCGGCGGCTCAGTCTGCCCCGCGGTCCTAAATTCCGCGACCATTTCTTTCAGCAGCTGCGTTTGGCTCAAAAGCTCCTCGCTGGTCGCCGCGCTTTCCTCCGCTGTCGCCGAATTTGCCTGTGTAGTGTAGGAAATCTGCTTCATGCCCTCATTCAGTTCGGTAATGCTTTGGGACTGGCTGTTCAGCGACTCGGACATTTTAGCGATCAGAGCGTTGATACTGTTGGTCTGCTCCACAATCTTTCCGAATGCAGAGGCAGTCTGCTCAGCATTGCGCATTCCCTGGGAAACCGATTGAATCGTGGTTTCGATCAACTCAGCCGTGCTTTTTGCGGCCTGTGCGCTCCGGGTCGCCAGCTGCCGGACCTCGTCGGCCACAACGGAGAACCCTTTCCCGGCTTCTCCGGCATGGGACGCTTCTACCGCGGCATTCAGCGCCAGAATATTGGTCTGGAAAGCAACGTCGTCAATCATATGGATAATATCCTGAATCTTTTTAGAGGAGGAATCGATGCTTGCCATCGACTGCAGCATCTTCTGCATTTCCTGATTTCCCTGATCGGTTTCCGACAGAGCGGCCTGAGCCGTGTTCTGCATGGAAGCGGAATATTCAGCGTTTTCCCGGACATGACGGGAGACGAGCTCCAGAGAGCTTGTCAGACGTTCCGTGGTGGAAGCCTGCTCGGAAGAATTTTCGGCCAGATTCTGTCCGCCCAGCGCGACCTGCTCCGAACCGGAACGGACCTGGTCGGTGGCCTGAGCGATCCCGTCCAGCGTGGTATTGAGGGATTGGACGATTTGCTCCAGCGAGGTCTGGATGGAGACAAAGTCGCCTGTGTATTGGACCGAGCTTTTGACGGTCAGATTTTTTTCGGCAACCGCGTTGAGCACGTTGGAAATATCCATGATATAGGAGCGAAGGCTGTGAATCGTGTTTTGCAGGGCCAGCATCAGGCGGGCGCTTTCGTCTTTGCCTTTCACCTGCTGAATGTCCTCCTGAAGGTTTCCCTGCGCCAGCAGTTCAATACGCCGGGTTGCTGAGACAATCGGGTCGGTGATCTTTTTGGAAAAGATACCGGTGACGAAAACGGCGGCGAGAATCAGCAGAAGTCCCATGCCGACACAGAGCATCAGGGAATTGCGCAGATTTTCCTCAACCTGCGTAACCGGCGTGGTAACCGCAACCGACCAGCCCTCGGGTCCGTCAAGCGGAGTATAGCCGACAAGACGCCGCACTCCCTTGTAGTTGCTGTAGCCGAATCCGGTTTTTCCGGCGATCATCTGACGGTAGATATTGGCAATGGGAAGGTAAGAGGAATCCTTTTCCGCCAGTTTGATATAATCCGTCGGGCTTTCAACATTTTTTTGCTCCGGATGAAGCACGGTGTAGCCGCCGCGGTTAATCACAAACGCATATCCGCTTTCCCCGATCTTGATCTGGTCAAGCGCTTTGCCGAGAGCCTCGTAAGAAAATTCTCCGTACAGTATTTTCCCTGAGTCCGCGATTGGGCTCGCAACCAGAAGCGTTAACTGCTTGGAGCTGTTCAGCGCGGGGCTGGAGAGAGAAGTTTCGCCTTTCTTCGCTTCCTGAAAAAAGGTCTGCTCCCCGATCTTGTCGTCCCTTTCATTGCTCCCCTGCGCGTCGGCGATCGCTATGTAATTGAAACCGGCCGCCTTCGCCTCCTCGTCCAGAAGCCGCTTCTGTTCCCCGGAAGCAGTTTGGCCGTCTGTCAGATAACTCTTTGACGCGGTGATTTTCAATTCGTCGCGGTAGGAATCCAGCACCGAATCGATCCCCTGTTTATACGCCGCTGCCAGATAGGAAGAATTCTGCTGCAGCTGGGACATCGAACTCTGATAGTAAAGGACGGAAGAAATAAGCGTAAGGGAAAGAATGGTAAGAACAAGTATTAAGGAAATGTAGAGCAAAAGCCTGGTTTTTAAATGTTTCATTTGTAAAATTACCCCTAAAAGATGATCATCCAATTAATCTGGATAAATATAGTATAATTTCTTTTATAAATTCTGTAAATAGTCGAAAAAACAGATTAAAGCTCTTTTTTGGGAATTGATTTGTTGGATTCCGACGGATTCTCTCTTAAAGAGGCCCGTATCTACAGCAATTTCGTTTCAGTTTACGAGACAAAACACGTTTCCCCCCGCCGAAGGCGGGGGGAAACGTAAACTTGTTACAGAATCAACTGGAAATGCTGTAGGATGACAGCCGCTTACCTGATCTTGGAAGACATGCTGTAAATAATTTCAGCCATTTCTTTCACGGACCTGCTCAGACCGTTTTTAAGCCAGTACTGTATCAGCCCGATGCTTCCGTTTACGACAAATACGAAATAATCTTCTTTGGTGCTTACGCCCGCATCCGCTGTGGCCGAGGGAGAAATCCCACATTCCTGATAGATCAGGGTGAACAGCTGCTTCTGGAAATCGATATCGCCCTGCTCACTCATCAGGACCTGAATATGCTTCCTGTTCTCAGCAAAATATTGGAAGATTCCTTCGAGAACCTCCATCGATTCGTATTTGTCCGTTTTACCGATCAGATTGGTGAGCGCCTCCTTCACCCAGGAAAGCGTCTCGTCCTCAATTTTACGAAGAAGGTCGTACTGGTCGGTATAATACGCATAGAAAGTCGTACGGTTGATGTCCGCGTTTTCACACAGCTCTTTAATGGTGATTTTTGTAATCGGCTTTTTCTCCATTAACTCAAACAGGCTGTCCTGCAAAGTCATGCGCGTATAACGTGTTTTTCGGCTCTCTTTCATTTCCTTCATAAAGCGCGTCTCTCCCCCTTAGTCAACAATTGAATGCAATGGATTCTGTTCTGAAATCAACAGTTGCACGGCATTTTGTTGTAAACATTACAATCTATAAGCATCTGATGGTTGCAAAATAAACACAGTGTCATTATAATGAGTTCCTAGCCGAATGTCAAGAATCTCAGGAAGAATTTTGGAATATTGCCGGTCGAAACAATCATAATGTGCAAGGGTATGGGATCGGGCGTCTCAACGTCGGGCCATAGAATTGCAATGCTCCCACCCGGGTCAGGGTGTAAAGGGGTCCGATATTTTAATAGAAGCAGTTACATAACAAGGGAGACCATTCATGGATTTTATTACATTTGAAAACGTGGAACGGGAATATCACGTCGGAGACGCCGTTATCATGGCGGTGGACGGCGTCAGCTTCAGCCTTGGCAGCGGCACGTTCAACGTGGTGCTCGGACAGAGCGGCGCGGGAAAAACCACGGTGCTCAACATGCTGGGCGGCATGGATTCGCCGACTGCCGGCAGGATCATTGTCAACGGAAACGAGGTCTCCGGTATGTCGGAGCAGGAGCTTACCGACTACCGCCGCACGCAGATCGGTTTTGTATTCCAGTTTTACAATCTGGTCCCGAATCTGACGGCACTGGAAAATGTGCAGCTTGCCGAGGAAATCTGTACCGACCCGCTTGACGCCCGGGAAATGCTGCGGCGCGTCGGCCTTGAAAAGAGGATGGACAATTTCCCCAGCCAGATGTCGGGCGGCGAGCAGCAGCGCGTCTCCATCGCGCGGGCGTTGGCCAAGAACCCGCAGATCGTGCTGTGTGACGAACCGACCGGCGCGCTGGATTCCGAGACGGGGCGCAAAGTTCTGCGGCTCATCCGCGACGTCGCGAACGACCTTGGCAAGACGGTAATCATTGTCACACACAACGCACCGATTTCTGAGATGGCTCAGACGGTGCTGCATATGAGGGACGGAAAAATCGCCGAAATGGAGTTCCACGAGCACCCCAAAGACGTGGAGGAAATCCTATGGTGAAGGGTGCCCTGTTCAGGAAATCCCTGCGCGATATGCAAAAGTCGAAATCGCAGTTCCTGTCCATCTTTATCATGGCGACTCTGGCCGTCTCCATTATGACGGGCCTTGACAGCATCTGGTTCACCGTCCAGAATCACGCGGACGCCATGTACCGTGCGGCCAACCTGTCGGACCTTTGGGTGACCGTGCAGAATCCCTCGGAACAGCAGCTCTGGGGCATCCGTCAGATCGGCGGGGTAACGCAGGTGGAGAAACGCTTTTCCGCCGACGCCGACACGGACCTGCCCGGCGGACCCACCCTCCACGTCTATGCGCTGAATGACCGCAGTACCCTCGACCAGCCGGAGCTACAGGAGGGAAAGTTTGCCAAAAGCGGCGGCGGGGCGGTGCTGGACAGCGGGTTTGCAAAGGCACACGGCCTGAAAGTCGGCGATACGGTTTCCATCAAGCTAAACGGCGTCTGGCTGCGCCTTTCCATTGACGGGCTGGCGCTGAGCAGCGAACAGGTCCACGCCGTCAAAAACTCCGCCACCCTGGTACCGGACCCGGCCACCTATGGTTTCGTGGTAGTCCATACCGGCGTGCTGGAAAGCGTGTACGGACAGAAGGTCTACAACCAGATCAGCGTAAAAACCAAGCCGGGCACCGACCTTACACAGGTGGTGCAACAGGCGGACGCGGAGATCGGCAGGGAGCTGATCGGCATTACTCTGCAGAAAGACAGCAGCAGCGTCAGCAGTGTAAACGGCCGGATCCAGCAGTTCAAAACGCTCTCCATTGTATTTCCCCTTTTGTTTTTCCTGGTGACGGCGCTGATTACGCAGAGCACGATGATGCGGCTGGTGGAAAATCAGCGCGCGCAAATCGGGGTCCTGAAAGCACTGGGGTACAGCAAGCGGAGCATTCTCTGGCACTACACCTCCTACGGGGTCATGGTCGGCGTGCTCGGCTCCGTGTTCGGCCTTCTGCTCGGCCCGAACGCGTTCGGACGGATTCTGGTTCCGCAGCTGAAGCTGGCGTTCAGCGACTATAAGCTCAGCATCAATTTCGGACACTTCGTTTTTGTCTTTCTTCTGATTCTGCTTTGTACGGGCGGCGTTTCGTTTTACGCCTGCTGGAAGCTTCAGGGGGACACCCCCGCGGTGCTTCTCCGGGAAAAACCGCCGAAAAAAGGCGACCACATCTTTCTGGAAGCTCTCCCCTCCCTCTGGCGGAAAATGAAGTTCAGCAGCAAGCTGATTGCGCGGAACACCGTGAAGAATAAAATCCGTCTTCTGATGAGCATCATCGGCGTCATGGGCTGCACCGGCGTGATCATCTCGGCGCTGACCATTAAAAGTACGCTTTCCGGGATCACCGACCAGATGTACGGGACGACATTCACTTATGACCAAAAAATCATTCTGGATACGAAAAAGGCCGACTCCCGCTACCTCAGCAATCTGGACCTGGACGGCGTCACACAGCAGGCGGAGGAATCCGCCCTTGAGGTGGTATACCCGAACGGCGAGCAGAAAATGGAGCCGGTCACCATCACCCCAAAGGACAGCCCGCTGATTCATATGCAGGATGTCGCCGGGAACCCGATTTCCCTGCCGGAAAACGGGATTCTCATGACCCGCAAGCTGTGCAAATCACTGGGGGTAGAGGCCGGGGACATCGTCCGGATCAAGCGCACGAACAACGGCTATGTTTCCGTACCGATCGTTCAGGTCGCCTATCTTGCCTCAGGTCAGGGAATTTATATGACAGACACCTACTGGGAATCCCTTGGGGAGACCTTCAAGCCGACGGCACTGCTCGTCAAATGGAACGGTACGCCGGATGAGAAATTCCTTGCCAGCGACGCGGTAGCGGACTCCGCGACACGCGAAAGCCAGCAGTCCAGCCTGTCCTCCAGCATGCAGGTGGTAAACCTCGCGGTGATCATGATGATCGTTATGGGCGCGTCGCTGGCCTTTGTGGTGCTGTACAACACCAGTATCCTGAATTTCGTCGAGCGGGTCCGGGACCTTGCGACCCTGCGGGTACTCGGCTTCCGCCACCGGGAAATCCGGAATCTGGTGCTGATCGAAAATTATTTTTCCGTACTGCTCGGAATGCTGGCCGGCATCCCCATTGGAAGGTTCATCTCCTGGATTATCGCCAGCAGCCTGGACGAACGGCTGGACCTTCTGGGCAACATCACGCTGCCGGACGTGCTGATTGCCGGAGTGACAACCCTGTGCTTCGCCTGGATCATCAACAACGTCGTAGCCCGGAAAATGAAACAGATCGACATGCTTGAAGCGCTGAAAAGCGTCGAATAAAAACAGATGGAGGAACCCATGAAGGATTGGCTTCTACCAGTGAAGGACTGGATTTTATCTCATAAAAAAACGGCGTTGGCCGGGGCGTGCGCACTCGCCGCACTCTTCGTCGTACTCGGAATCTTTTTTCACCAGAAAAGCGCCCCCGCGGCTCCGCAGAAGACGGATTCCGCGGCTTCGGCAAATCAGTCCGGAGAGATCGACGCGTGGGGCGAGGTGAAATACACCCGCATGGAGGACATCAGCGTCGACTTCCCGTCGATCGTGACGGATGTACTGGTGAAGGAGGGCGAGCGGGTCACGCTTGGCCAGCCGCTCGTAACGCTGGACCTTTCCGAATACAGCGGGAACGTCGAAAAGCTGAAACAGCAGCTTGCCGCGAACCAGGCGGCGCTGCCCGCCGCCGCGCAGGACACCGCCGCTCTGGAGGCCGACATTGCCCAGACACAGAGCCAAATCGCGCGCAAGACAACGGAATATAATAAGGGCACGAGCCCCGATTTGGCGCTCGCCCAAACACAGCTCGACGCCGCGAAGCGCAATCTCTCGAACTACCAGGCGCTCTACAACGCGGGCGGAGCCTCAAAGGAAACGCTGAACCAGTATAAGGACGCTGTGACCCAGGCCACAGAAACCCTGAAAAAAACCAAAAACGCCCTGAAAGACGAGCTTGACCAGCTGAACGTCTCGCTCAAATCCAAGCAGGCGCAGCTCGCCCAGCTAAAGCTCGGCAACACCGCGAACACCGTAAAGCAGCAGGGCGGCGTCTCCGCCGCACAGGTGGATTTGGACGCCATGACGGCCAAAACCGCAAAAACCTATCTCAAGGGGAACCAGATCATCTCCGATATCAAAAACGGGATCGTACAGAATATCACAGTCAGCAACGCGGCCCATCTGGGCGTGCAGGGCGCACCGACCAAGGTGCTCCAGATCATCGACGCGGACTCCATCACCATCAGCGCGGAGGTCGACGAAGAATTTATCGGCAGCATAAAGGTCGGCGAAACCGTCAGGATCGTGCCGACTTCGGCTCCGGACGCCTCGCTTACCGGCACGGTTACGCAGATTCCCGACCTGGCCGTGGAGAAGGACGGCAAGCGCGTCGTGCGCGTTCTGGTAAAACCCGACGACCCGAACGGTCTGCTGAAACCGGGTTATACGGCGGATGTTTATTTCTCAAAATAAAGATTCCCGGAATGATTTTTTTCACAGCGATCAGACAAGAAAAAGTTTTATTACAAAGGGAGAAAACCTTATGAACTTTCAAAAAATCACCGCAGGGCTGCTGTCCGTTCTTCTTCTGGCCGGGGCCCCGGTTCCCGCGTTCGCCGATACGGCTTCCAGCCCGGTCACAGCCGCTCCCCAGATCGTAAATGTAAATTACGCAGACATCGAGTTTCTCGTGCGCTCGGGTAATCAGACCATCCGCGCAAACGAAAAAACGCTGGACAGTCTGAACAGCAACGATGCGGCCGAACAGAAGCAGCAGGAGCTCGCCGCCAGCCGCGCTTCCCTGCAAAGCGTAAGCGACCAGCTCCAAAGCGCTTACAATGCCGTCGCCGCTCTGTCCTCCTCGCCGGAGCGGCAGGCCATAGCCTCATCGCTACAGGGCAGTCTCGCGTCAATCGCAGCGATCCGCTCGATTTTGAGCGCCCAAAGCGATCAGCTCGACGTGAGCGAGGACACCATCGACCAGACCGAGCTGCAGATGGACGACGCCGCCGATCAGATCGTCGTGGCGGCGCAAAAGCTTTATGTGACGTTTCACTACCTGAACGCCGAGCGTAATCAATTGCTCAAGCAGCAGCAGGCACTGGACGACACGCTGAAAATCACGCAGCTGAAAGCAGACCTCGGCCTCATTACGCAGACCGACCTGCTCAACGCCCAACAGCAGAAAAACACATTGGCAGATACCCTCACCGCTCTGGCGAACCAGATGCGGACGGTAAAAAACAATCTTCAGGTACTTCTGGGATATTCGTTCGATTACGACCTCTCGATTTCTTCCGCACCGTCGCCGGTTGCAAACTTCTCCGCCGCAGTGAATGAGGCTACCGACCGGCAGACGGCACAGGACGCAAACTGGACGCTGAAAGAAAAGAAGCTGGCGAAAGAAATCGCAGACGACAACAAGGATTCCGACCTGGATTCAACGGTGGACGACTATCGCGCGGCGTCGCTGAATTACGGCCTTGCGCTGAACACATTCAACGCTTCCTTCCAGCAGGTATACAACGATGTGGCGGAAAAGCAGGGCCGCCTTACCTCGGCGCAGACTGCTTACGACGCGAAAGCAAAAGCGCTCGACACCGTAAAGCTGCAGAATTCGCTGGGGGTCGCCTCGGCACTCGAACTGAAAAACGCGCAGACGGACCTGGACAGCGCACAGACCGCGCTCGATCAGGCAAAGCTCAACCTTTTTTCTTCCCAGGAGCAGTACCGCTGGGCGCTTCGGGGCGTGATCAGCACATCCACACAGGAATAGTCCTCCGCGCAGGGGTGACGGTTCCACATATCCGGAGCCCGCTCAAAACAGCCGACAGTGGATTTTCAACATAAATAAGATTACAGAAGCCCGTCATCCTGATTACATAGGGATGACGGGCTTTTCATGAAACGCTTCCATTGTAAACGATAGTGACCGGGAAGCCTTGCATCATTTTGACCGGTTGGACTGATATGCTTTATCTTTCCAATACCACCACTTTAATTTCTCCGGCTCCCGTATCTCATTTTCGGCATAATAAACCACTAATCGAAATACGTAAAGCTGGCACCGATCTTCCTGAAAGCCCTTGTATCGGCAGTCTTTCCAGTATATCTCCTCCGGGTTCTGACCGACCAGAGAGGCAATGCTGCCGTACCCTATATTGAGCAAATCCTGTTCAATATTTTTTCCCACGCCGGGAATTTCTCTTAGATCACTTTTCATAATTAACCCCCTATTCTTAGGATGACAACCACATTCCTCCGTGATATAATTAAAAATACGTGACTGGAACCAAATTACATATAGAATTGAACGAGGATGCTATGAACGAAAAAGAAATTGCAGAAATCCGCCGCCGATTCCGTCCGGAAAAGAGCAATATTACCCGGATACGCGGCTGCTACGTGAACGATCAGAGAGAAATTATTTCGGAGTTCAGCCAGCCGCTTGGGTTAATGCCCCAGGAGGAATCCGAGGAGCTGCTGGCCATTCTGAAAAAGACGCTGTCCGGGGCGATCGGAAAGAACCTGATCGACATTGAATTTGCGACTCAGCAGGTTCTGGAAGGCGAGGAGCACAAGCTGCTGATGACGCTCAAAGATTCCTCGCTGGAAAGCGATGATGCCGTGAGGGAATTTTACGGACGCGTAATTCAGACGCTCGACATGGAAGGCCATTATCTGATTCTTCTGGCTTACGATCAATACGACGTTCCTTACTATACAAAAGACGGAGAAAAGCAGGAGGATTCCTCGGAGGTGTTTTCGTACTTTCTGTGCAGCGTCTGTCCTGTAAAATTAACAAAACCGGCGCTTGGCTACTATGTTTCCGAAAACAGCTTCCGCAACATCAGGACAGACTGGGTCGTGTCGGCGCCGGAGCTTGGATTCCTGTTTCCGGCTTTCAACGACCGCAGCGCCAACATTTACAACGCCCTTTACTACTCCCGCAACATTGCGGAGAGCCACACGGAATTTGTCGACACCATATTCAAAAGCGAAATCCCGATGCCCGCCGCCGCACAGAAGGAAACCTTCCAGGCCGTTTTGGAGGAGACCGTCGCCGAAGACTGCAGCTTTGACGTCGTGCAGGCGGTTCAGGGGCAATTATCCGAAATGATCGAGGAACACAAAAACAATAAAGAGGAAGAGCCGCTGGTCGTCTCCAAAAAAACGGTAAAGGGGATTCTGGAATCCTGCGGCGTTTCCGAAGACCGCGTGACCGCCTTTGAAGAAAAATTCGACACGGAATTCGGCGCCGATACCGAGATCAGTCCGCGAAACCTGATCGATACAAAACAGCTGGAGGTCCGTACTCCCGACGTGACGATCCGTGTAAATCCGGAGCGCAACGATCTGGTTGAAACGCGGATCATCGACGGCACCAAATACATCTTGATCCGCGCGGACGAAGGTGTCGAGGTAAACGGCGTGAACATCCATATTTCGTAATGGCGTCCTGACCGCTTTCTTCCTGTGCTGTCCTCTTCTTCCGGTATCATGCGTACATCAATTTTAAAAGATGCTTTTTTAAAACCAGATTTCACTCCATAACCCGGCTCATCCTGTAACCGATCCCAATGCGGGTCTGGATGTAAACCGGTTTGGAGGGGTCTGGTTCTATTTTTTTCCTGAGCGTCGCCATGAATACCCTGACCAGGGAAGAGTCGGATTCCAGAGGATTTGGCCAGACATTTGTCAGGATAAAATGATAGGTCAGCACCTTGCCGACGTTTTTTGCCAGAAGGCACAGCAGCTTATATTCGATAGGAGTCAGGTGCACTTCCCGTCCGTCCACAAAAACCGATGCGGCGGAATAATCGATTTTCAAAGCTCCGTTCTCAAAGGACGCCTCATCCAGAACGGGACGGCTGTCATACTGCATTTTTCGGACCGCGACACGGATTCTTGCCAAAAGCTCCTCCACGCTGAAGGGCTTTGTCAGGTAATCGTCGGCGCCTGCGTCAAGGGCTCTGATGATATCCCGATCCTCGCTTCTGGCGCTTACCACAATAATCGGACGGTTTGACCACGTGCGGATTTTCCGGATCACCTTCATGCCGTCTATGTCCGGAAGTCCCAGATCCAAAATCATGACGTCCGGATTTTTGGAGGCGGCCTGGGAAATCGCCGATTCCCCCGTGGAAGCCGTCAGAAGCGAATACGAATGGGACGCGTTTAAAGTGGTGGTAAGCAGATTGCGGACCGCCTTATCGTCTTCCACAACCAAAATCGAAGTTTTATCCATGATGATCTACCTCCTCCAGCCGCAGAGAAAAACCGAACACCGTACCGTGCGGCTGATGATCTCTGACGTAAATTTCCCCGCCGTGGGCATTGATGATCGATTTGCACAGGGAAAGCCCGATCCCTAGCCCTCTTCTGCTGTCGACAATTTCATTATTGGCCGTATAAAACATGTCAAATATCTGTTTCTTGTCCTTGTCCGGAATTCCCTTCCCGTTATCCGAAATTTCAACGATCACCCACTGCTTTTGCTGGAACGCGTGGATGACGATCTGGGAACCGGCCGGCGTATAGGTGATCGCGTTGTTCACGATGTTGATGATCGTCTGGACGATCAGATGGGCGTCCACCCGGACCATCAGCATGTCATCCTCCAGAACCGTACTGATCTGATGCTCCGTGCTGTGCCTGTCCGTATGGAGCAGCGCTTCTGCAATCAGATCCTGTACCAGCTCCGGCTGCGTTTCAATGCTCAGCCGTCCGTCGTCGATTCTGGTGACGGCAAGGATGTTTTCAACCAGATTGATCAGCCACAGGGAATCCTCGTAAATATTTTCGAGAAGCCTGTGCGTCTGTTCTTCTTCGATTTGGGTTTCGTCCGATAAAAGGACGCTCGCATTCCCCGAGATGCTGGTAAGCGGCGTGCGCAGGTCATGCGAAATGGCCCGCAGAAGATTTGCGCGCAGCCTCTCCTTTTCCGCTTTCATGGACGCTTGATTTTGTTTTTCATTCAAATTATATTTTTCAATCGCGAAGGAAATTTCATAAATCATTCCTTCCAAAAGGGAACGCCCGAAAACCTCCAGTCCTTCCTCATTCCACATCGGGATGCCGATGACCGCCAGAACCGTATCCTTTCCCTTGACGGGCAGATACAGGGATTTTGCACCCGGAAGCGTATCCGTCGAAATCCCCGCCGGCTTCCGGTTATGGTAAACCCAGACCGCGACGGCATATTCTTCCTCACCGGAATACTCCGCCGGCAGAGGGCGGGATGGGTCGGCGCTGTAAATCCACGGTTTTTGAAGCTCCCCGTCCTTTACCGCAAAAAACATCACCGACTGGTTCAGAAGTCGGGATATCTGCTGAGAGGATTTCTCGACAATTTCATGGAATTCATTCGCGCGCTGCAGCTTCCGGCTGGTTTCCAGCAGAATCCCCGTACGGTGCGCGTTGACGGCCGCCGCCTTCGCCTGATATTTTACCCTCATGGTAAGGGAACTCGTGATGAGGGACGAAATCAGCATAATCAGAAAGGTGACCGGGTAATCCTGGCCGTAGGCGTTGAAGGTGAACCTCGGCTCGATAAACACATAGTTGTAAATCAGCACGCTTAAAACAGAGGAGCCCAAGCCGTAGATTCTTCCGTTCGTCTGATTGGAAATAATGAGGACGCCTAAAATATAAATGGTGATGATATTGATCTGGACATAATGAAGGCTGGAAAAAAGAATCCCGACCAAAGTACACAAAGCTAAAATTCCGGCCATTTTCAGCAGGTCGGACAGATAAAAATGCTCCTGGATGTGTCTTTGGGCCGTTTCCGGACGGTGAGGCGGCAAATTGTCTGGAATGATGTATACGTCCATATTGGGCGCCAGCGCGGTAAGCCGCTCCACAAAATTCGGTTTGGCAAAAAAAAGCCCGTGCTTATTGTTGGAGCGCCCCATGACGATTTTTGAAACGCCGCCGGCATTGGCGTATTCCGAAATCTGGTATGCCACGTCGTCGCCGTAAACGGTTGCGATTTTCGCCCCGAGCTGTTCGGCAAGCTTCAGATTTTCACGCAGGCGCACCCTGTTTTTGTCGTTTAATTCCTTCGTGTGCGGCGTTTCCACAAAAAGCGCCGTAAACGAAGCGTGGAACGCGCTTGCGAACCGGGCCGCGGTGCGGATCACCTTTGCGTTGGAGGGAGAACTGCTCAGACAGACAAGGATGTGCTCGCCCGTATAATAGGGAGTGTCCCGGACCTCCGCCCGGTTTGATTCCACTTCCCTGTTCACCTTGTCCGCGATCCTGCGCAGCGCGAGCTCGCGCAGGGCCACAAGGTTGTCCCGCGTAAAGAAATGGCGCAGCGCACGTTTCGCCTGTGTTTCCTTATAGATTTTTCTGGCGTTTAAACGCTCGATCAAAACATCGGGCTCAATGTCGACCAGCTCCACCTGTGTGGCCCTGTCGAAGATGAAATCCGGCACCCTTTCCTTCACCGTAATGTGGGTGACGGAGGCGACAATATCGTTCAGGCTTTCCAGATGCTGCACGTTCAGCGTGGTATAAACGTTGATTCCGGCGTTCAAAAGCTCCTCGATATCGTCATAGCGCTTGACGTGCCTGCATCCGGACGCGTTGGTATGGGCGAGCTCGTCCACCAGAATCAGTTCCGGCTTACGCTTCAGCGCCGCGTCCAGGTCGAATTCATTCAGCACGATTCCCCGGTAAGCGACCTTTTTAACGGGAATATCCTCGAATCCCTGCGCCAGAGCCATGGTATCGGGGCGGGAATGCGGTTCGATATATCCCAGGACCACGTCCGCCCCGGCCTTTTGCTCGGAACGGGCGGCGTCCAGCATGGCGTAGGTTTTTCCCACGCCGGCCGCGTAGCCGAAAAAGATTTTGAGTGTTCCCCGTTTGGCTTTCCCCTCATGATCGCTGATCCTTTTCAGCAAAGTTTCGGGAGTCGGACGCTCGTCGCTCATTCCATCCACCTCGTTTTATTTTAAAATACCGTCAAGCGCCAGGTTGATCTTCAGAACGTTGACCGTATCTTCCCCAAACACCTTCAGAAATTTCCCGTTCGTATATTTGGCGACAATGTCGCGGACCTGCTGCACAGGCAGGTTTCTTGCCCTGGCGATCCGCTCTACCTGATACTCCGCCGCCGCGGGGGAAATATCGGGGTCGAGCCCGCTGCCGGAGCAGGTGACAAGGTCCTCCGGAACAGGGGTGTCCGCTTTCTCCGGATGCGCGGCCCGGATTTTCTCCACCCGTTCTTTTACCAGCTCTTGATACCGGTCGCTGGCCGGGCTCAGATTTGACGGCGAAGCGTACAGCATTGCTTTTCCGCTGGAATCGGTGTACGTCTTTGTGTCCAGATTCATAATCCGGCCCCAAAGATAACCGTCGCCCGTAAACTGCTGCGCCAGAAGCGCGCTGCCATATTTCTTTCCGTTAATTTCAATTATACTTCCATTTGCCTGATTATGGAACAGGAGTTGTGAAATTCCTGTAACGGCCAGCGGATAAAGCAGCCCACACAGCAGGGTAAAAAGCAATAACGCGCCAAACGCCTTTGCCCAAACGGATTTTATCAGTTTCATGAAAAGATTCCTCCTTAAGAAACGCCGAACAGAGTCAGTAAAACATCGATAAGCTTGACAAAAACAAACGGCGCCGCAAGACCGCCCAGCCCATAGAGGAAAAGGTTCCGGGAAAGCAGCTTTTTGGCGGGGACCTCGCGGTATTTCACGCCCTTCAGCGCAAGCGGAATCAGAGCGACGATAATCAGCGCGTTGTAGATGATCGCGGACAGGATCGCTGTGTCCGCGCTGTGAAGTCCCATGATATTCAGCGCCGCGAGACCGGGGTACAGGGTCATGAACATGGCGGGAATAATGGCGAAATACTTCGCCACGTCATTCGCGATGCTGAAGGTCGTCAGCGAGCCTCTGGTCATTAAGAGCTGCTTTCCGATGCGGACAATGTCGATCAGCTTTGTCGGCGAGGAATCCAGGTCAACCATGTTGCCCGCTTCCTTCGCCGCCTGTGTCCCGGTATTCATGGCCACCGCCACGTCCGCCTGAGCGAGCGCGGGGGCGTCGTTCGTACCGTCGCCCGTCATGGCGACCAGGTGCCCCTGCTTCTGAAAATCACGGATCATCTGCAGCTTGCCTTCCGGCGTCGCCTCCGCCAGAAAGTCGTCCACCCCCGCCTCTGCGGCAATAGCCGCCGCGGTCATGGGATTGTCGCCGGTAATCATGATCGTTTTGATCCCCATCTTTCTCAGGTCGGCAAATTTTTCCTTTACGCCGCTTTTGATGATATCCTTCAGATGGATGACCCCCATGATTTTACCGTTTTTGGCAACAACCAGCGGCGTTCCTCCGCTGTCGGCGATCTTTCTGACCGCTTCCTCACATTCTTTGGAGTAGATGCCGTTCTGAGCGCGCACATACTCCTTTACCGCTTCCGCCGCGCCTTTGCGGATTTCCATGCCCGGAAGGTTCACGCCGCTCATTCTTGTTTTCGCGGTAAACGGGACAAACCTGGGGGACTGGCCTCCGAACTCATGCCCGCGGATACCGAATTCCTTTTTCGCGAGAACGACAACGCTTCTGCCCTCCGGCGTTTCATCCGCCAGAGAGGACAGCTGCGCGGCATCGGCCAGTTCCCTGATCTCCACCCCGTCTACGGGAATAAATTCCGCGGCCTGGCGGTTTCCCAGCGTGATGGTGCCGGTTTTATCCAGCATCAGGATATCCACGTCGCCCGCGGCTTCAATCGCCCTGCCGCTCATGGCAAGCACATTGGCCTGATTCAGGCGGCTCATGCCCGCAATGCCGATGGAGGAAAGCAGCGCGCCGATCGTGGTCGGGGCAAGGCATACCAGAAGCGCAATCAGCGCGGTGATGGAGCTTGGGTTCCGAATTCCCGCCTGCCCGGCGGCGAACGCCGAATAGGGGTACAGCGCCGCCGTGACCAACAGGAAGATGATCGTCAGAGCGACCAGCAGAATCTGAAGCGCGATTTCGTTCGGCGTTTTTTTGCGGGACGCGCCCTCCACCATGGCGATCATCTTGTCCAGAAAGCTTTCCCCCGCCTCGCTGGTGACGCGAACGACCAGCCAGTCGGAAATAACGGTGGTCCCCCCCGTCACAGCGCTGCGGTCGCCGCCGCTTTCCCGAATGACCGGGGCGGATTCTCCGGTGATCGCGCTTTCATCCACCGAGGCCGCGCCGTCGATCACCTCACCGTCCGCGGGAATCTGCTCCCCGGCCTTCACAATCACGATATCGTCCTTGACCAGCTCAGACGAAGAAACTTTTTCAACATGGTCTTTTTGCTCCGGCGATGGGATCTTGCTGGCCGGAACGTCCTTTTTCGCGGCGCGCAGCGAATCCGCCTGCGCTTTGCCGCGGCTTTCCGCAATGGCTTCCGCAAAATTCGCGAACAGCACGGTGAACCAAAGGATGACGGCAATCGCCAGAATAAAGCCCGGCTGCGCGTCCTTCACCCCGAACAGCGAGACAAAGTAAAGAGCCGTTGTCAGGACCGCCGCGACATAAACAATAAACATAACCGGGTTCTGTACCTGTATTTTTGGATTGCATTTTGCAAAGGAATCCTGAACGGCCCGGCCGACCATCTTTTTATCTGCAAAAGCATTTTTTTGTTTTGTACTCATACGGCAACCTCCTTAGCCAATCATCTGATAAAAATCGGCCACCGGCCCAAGCGCCAACGCAGGGAAAAAGCTGAGCGCGCCGATCAGAAGAATGACGAAAATCAACAATCCCACAAACATGGCGTCATGAGTGGGCAGAGTCCCCGCGCCAACCGCTACCTTCTTTTTCTGCGCCAGAGAGCCGGCCATGGCAAGCGCAGCCACCAACGGGACGTACCGGGCAAAAAGCATGACGATTCCGGTGGAAAGATTCATAAACAGCGTATTTGAGGCCATTCCTGCGAAAGCGGAGCCGTTGTTTCCGCCCGCCGACGTAAAATTATACAGAATCTCCGAGAATCCGTGCGCCCCCGTGTTAGTCAGCGTGGATGAAATACCGGGAACCATACAGGCCACCCCGCTGCCGACCAGAATGGCGACCGGCGTCGCAAGGCAGAGCAGAACCGCCATTTTCATTTCATACGGTTCCACCTTTTTCCCCAGATACTCCGGCGTTCTGCCGACCATCAGACCGGCGATAAAAACGGTAAAGATCGCAAATCCAAGCATGCCGTACAGGCCGGAGCCGACGCCGCCGAAAATCACTTCTCCCAGTTGGATCAGCAGCATGGGAACCAGCCCGCCGATCGGCGTAAAGCTGTCGTGCATGGCGTTGACGGAGCCGTTGGAGGCCGCCGTGGTAAAGACAGCCCACGTGCCGGAAGCGGCAATGCCGAGACGTGTTTCTTTCCCTTCCATATTGCCGCCCGACTGACCGGCAAAGGAGGTGTTCACCGCCCCGTTTTGGGCAAGCTGAGGCGTCGCCCGCATTTCATTGAAAAGAACGACGCCCAGGCACACGGACAGAACAAGAAACATTGCCAGAAACAGGGCCCTCCCCTGCCGCTTATCCTTTACATTCCGCCCAAACGTAAAGCACAGCGCCGCGGGAATCAGCAGGATGGAAATCAATTCAATTAAATTCGATGCCGCCGTCGGGTTTTCAAGCGGATGCGCTGAATTCACGCCAAAAAAGCCGCCGCCGTTTGTCCCCAACTGCTTAATGGCAATCTGGCTTGCCGCCGGACCCTGCGGAACCACCTCAGTGGTAATGACGGTGCCGTCCGCAAGGGTAATCGGCTGCACAAGGTCGACCCGGTCATAGCTGTTGAAATTCTGAACGACGCCCTGTGAAACCAGAGCAACGGATACGACCAGAGAAAGCGGAAGCAAAATATACAGAACGCTTCTCGTAAGATCCGTCCAGAAGCTTCCGAGCCCGGTTTCCTGCACCTTCACAAAGCCGCGGATCAAGGCAAACAGAACGGCGATCCCCGTCGCGGCGGATAAAAAGTTCTGTACCGTGTAGCCGAGCATCTGCGTGAAATAGCTCATGGAGCTTTCCCCGGAATAAGCCTGCCAGTTTGTGTTGGTAACAAAGCTGACGGCATTGTTAAATGCCAGGTCCCATGGGACCGCTCCAAAATGCTGCGGGTTCAGCGGGAAAAGGCCCTGTAAAAGATTCAGTAAGAATACCGCCAGAAACCCGAAGAGATTGAAAATGAGGACTGCTCCGGCGTATTTTTTCCACCCCATCTGCTCATCCCGGTCGATATTCAGTGTTCTGTAAAAAAAGCCCTCCACCGGTTGCATCATCCGGGACAAAAAGACTTTTTCGCCGTTCATGACCTTTCCAATATAGCCGCCAAGCGGGATGGCCAGAACAATCACAAGGACAAGGCAAAGCACCGCCTGCAGTATTTCTCCATTCATACTTTATCGCTCCTAAACAGAATAGTAACCAGATAAATCAATAGTGCCGCACAAATGAATCCCGTTATTCCAACAATAACCTGCAAAATGATATCCCTCCGTTTCTTTTGACAGTATAGCATTGGGATGATAAGGGTGCCGTTAGGATTTGACCAATTATATAAAGATTGCGAAAAGATGAATTTGAGATATTACCATCAGCTTTCCTAAATCGTGTCAGAACATGTATCCGTTCAAAAAGAGCGCTGCCGTTAAATCATTATTTTTTATTACAGCAAATAAACTGCAAAGTAATTTGGGGACTGCGACTTCATCGGCAGCCTGAATAGAAAAAAACCTCCCTTTGCCGAAATCAGTGCGGTTTTTTCAACCGCACGAAAGCAAAAGGAGGTTTGTTATAAATATCTGATATTATTGATTTTTTGAAGGCATGTACCGCTCCAGTTCACTCCACACCGGCATGGGAAAATCCGGCTTTCGGGTCCGCATGGCACGAAATGCTTTGTCGAGCGCCTGCATTTCCGTTAAGGCGGAACGGCAGTGATCGCTGGCGGCCAGACGGCCGATGCCGGTTTTGGCCATTATCCAGAGCAAGACAGACAAAAAGCATCGCCGGAGGCCTTTCTCGAGATACTTCTCACAGCCCTCCGGCAGAACGGGATACCCCAGAGCCTGAAGCAGACCGTAGCCCTCCCGGACAGCCGTCACCATCTGCCGCCGCTGAGCCGCGGAAGCTTTTTTCAGGTCGCATCCATTGGCATAGCACACATACCCGACGGGCAGGACCATGGCCAGATGGCACTGATACCAGGCGTCCATGTCGGAGAAATACGACGGCTGATATTTTGTTCCGGCAAAGATTTTAGCCAGTCTGGCTTTATCCGTTTCATCCGGCTCGCTGTGCAGGGCACCGCATTCCAATCCCCCGGCACCCGGCCGGACGCAGATGACTGCGCCGTTTTCCCGACGGCCTCCGGTCGCCTGGAACCCGAAAAGGACGGTCTTTAGTGTGGGACTATGATGCTGTAGGTACCGTTCCATCTGAGCCGCAGAAGGATTGTTGCCCACCAGCATCACCAGAGGACTGTCGCAGGCGGCCAGGTCATTCAATATTGCCCACATTTGCTGGTACTGCATGACGGCGAAAACGGCGTCATAATGCTCTTCCGGTTTCAGCCGCCCCACGATTTGCGGATGATCGACTGTAATTTTATGCTGAAGGTAATGGTGAATTTCCAGTCCTTTTTGCTGCAGTTCTTCTTTGCGTTTTCCCCTGGCCAGCAGGGAAACGTCATGTCCCGCCGTGCAGAGCACATGGGCTAAATAACTGCCGATGACCCCGGCGCCATAAACTAAAATTTTCATAAATGGAAGTTCCCTCTTTTCAGCTGATCACCGTTTTTTCGAAAATAGTTGTTTCAGCGATTTCCTTTCCACGAACAACTTTCTGAAATGTATAAACCTGCTTAGAATTGAATATAATTAATTTAAGGAAATAATTAAAATCAAGGAGCTGATTGTTATGTCCCGCGGAACTCAAAAAACAGATGAGGAAAGGCTTCAAATTCTGGATGAAGAAATTGCGAAACTGGAATCCAGAAAAATAAAAATGGATGAAAAAATCGAAGGATTCAATAAACGAAAAGAAGCTATTTTAAATCAGCAAAAACAAAAAAAGCTGGAGGAACTGCAAAAATTCATTTCTAAATCAGGTAAAAGCCCTGAAGAAATTTTGGAAATGATAAAAAGAGCCGGGTGAAAACACAAGGCAACGGTAATGGTCAAAAAGCCATTGCCGCTTTTTTTATGCTCAGGAAAGGTTACGACTTTTGTAAAGCCGGGAGCCGCCTGAATTGAAATATTATGATACAGAGGATTCCTGAGAGGAGGCTTCCTCTGATCTGCATCCTTTTACTTCTACTCTTTCAATCCCATAAAGCCCTATGACCAGACCCAGCGCCGTAGCGATCAATCCCGCAAAAATCATTCCTCTCACACCGGAATTATCCAGCAGAAATCCGCCGAGAAGACTCGCGGCCACACCGCCAAGCGTGATCGCGCTTGTCATAAAAGCCTGCCCTTTTGCCAGGTCCTCTTTACAGATAATTTCATTTACATAATAGACGGAAGCAGGAATAAACAGCGCATAGGAGCTGAACTGAAATATTTGTGCCACATACAGCATCCACACATTGGTTGCCGACATCGTGAGCGCCGCTTTCAAGGTAAAGAAAAAGAGGGAAAATTTCAGGATGGAACTGCATCGAATCTTTTTCACCAAAAATCCGAATAAAATCATGGCGGGCAATTCTATCGCCGCCGCGATTCCGGTGGAGATTCCCATTTCCTTTGCAGTGCCGCCCACATTTTCGGTAATTTGTATCAGGTAATTGTTGATCATGGTATGCGAACAAAACGTAAGGGATACGGCGATCATCAGCGCGGCAAATTTTTTGTTATGCGTAAAAAAGGAAACCAGATGATTCGTATCGGCGTTTTTCGGTCCGCTTGTCAGCTTCCTATTTTCCGGGCAAACCGTATCGCTTTCGGTATCAGCGGATTGCTTCTTCGTAAACGTATAAATGACGATTCCCAGCGCTATGTAGAAGCCCGTGGAAATAACCGGCAGAAGGTCGGTGCCGAAACCGTCCACAAAGATTCCCAGCAAAACGGATAATACCGCGTAGGAAATAGAACCCATTCCTCTGGCAAGGCCGAAATTGATTCCGACCCCTTTATTAATGAACTGCATTCCGAGCGAATTGACCAGAGGCTGCAGCGTATACAGAACGGCGGATTCAAGCGTGAGCAGAACCGCAAGCACAAAAAAGCTCCCCGTCGAAAAGGAACGGGCCGCCGCAAGCGCTCCCGCCGCTGCTGTCAGGACGACAATTAAACCCTTCATCGATATTTTTCTGGTTCTGTCGGCAAACGCCGCCACCGCGGGCTGCAGCAGTACCGCGAAAATATTAGCCAGCGCAAGCACCAGACCGATCTGGCTGTTGCTGAAATGCTTGGATAATAAAAATATGGATGCAAAGCCGATACTGCTGCACATAACCGACCAATAGAAGCTGTGGGCAGCCGAATACTTCATGGTATATTTCAGATTGATATCGATGTTCCTGATCTCCCTTCCGGATGTGTGATACTGGTTTTATGATTACTGATATACTCCGCCTGCGAGGCGCTCCAATGCATTTTTATCTTTGATCCAATAGGCCGTATTCCTTTTTTCAAGCAGATTTTTATCGCATAGCATATGAAAAGTTCTTAGCAGATGCCGGTGGCTGCAGCCTAAATACTCGGCAAGCATGGTATAGTTGCCGGAAAAAACGTCTTCATTCTGCATGATAAGAATGTATCCCGCAAGCCGCTGTTCCAGCGGATAGAGCAGGTTAATTCCGGTATTCCTGTTATTTCGTTCGATTTTTTCACAGATCTGGCTGCAGGCAAACTGTAAAAACTGATTGTCGGACATCAGCAAAGCCTTATGCCTGCGGGCGGATATTGCAAGACAATAGGTCTCTTTCAAAGCCTGTATATTTGTTTTCCCTACGGAATCACCGAAAATCTCGAATTCTCCCAAGAGCTGAATATCCTGATAACAGCATACCAAGAGCGTTTTTCCATTCTCCAATGTCCGAAACACTTTGCAGTTCCCGTCTAAAATGATATAAAGATAATCCGACTCTGTTCCTTCCCTGAAAAGATATTCGCCGGTTTGAAAGCGGCAAAAACGCATTTGCTCATATACTTCTTTGGACAAGCATTGACGCAGAAATTTCAGCTTTGATTCCAATTCCGGAAAATCGGTCGATTGCAAATATTCCATGGTCTCTTCATTCTCCGTTTCCAATCCATAAAAACCTTACCAACTATGACATCCGTCATACTGCACGCAAAGCATTTTGTGCAATAATCAATACAAGGACATAAAAGTCAGTTAAAAACAACGAATCTGTCCGGCTTTTGGAGGGTACATAATGAGTCTGTTCATTTTATTGTTGGGTGGAATCTGTCTGGGGCTGATGACAAGTATGAACGGCCAATTGGCTTCTTATTTCAACGTATTTGAAATCAGTTTCCTTGTCCACGCAATCGGGGCGGTCATCCTGCTAGGCTATATCCTTTTTAAAAAAGGCGAAAAGCTCCGCATCGGGGGAGCTCCCGGTTACGTTTATTTTGTGGGATTCTTCGGCGTGGCTCTTGTTGCCACGGGCAGTATCAGCGCCGCAAAGATCGGGGCCACCCTGACGATGGCGCTGTCGGTAAGCGGACAGCTGCTTATTTCCGCAGTGATAGACCATTTTGGATTTTTCCATGTGCCGCGCGTTCTGTTCAACTGGAAGCGGATCCCCGCTTTTCTGATCATCGCCGCCGGCTTATTGATTATGATTTATGCATGAGAGGGCTGACATATTGGTTTTTATCGTAATCGCCATTTTCAATGGCATGATTAACATCATTAACAAAATGATCAATTTACAGGCAAAGCGCACGCTTGGCACGGCAAACGGGACGCTCATCAATTATTTGGAGGGAACCGTTATTTCCATGCCGGTCCTGTTTTTCTATGGCGGTTCCAGGCTGATGGATTTATCTTACCTGAATACGGTTCCTCCGCTATCCCTTTCAGGCGGTCTTTTGGGCCTGTTCTCCATGGTTTTGATCCTGATCGGCATGAACAAGAGCCAGATCGCTTATTCGACCGTTATCGTTCTGGTCGGACAGCTGGGCGCCGGGTTGATGATCGATTCTATCGTTACGCAAAAAATTGTTCCTTTCAAAATACTCGGCATCTTATTGGTAATCATCGGTGTCGTGATCGATAAGGCCTTATCTCATAAACCGTCCGACGGAGCGACGCCGATATAAATTATTGTTCCATCGTATTTTGAATTTACCGCATATTCCTTTTTTATTATACTTTGATTTTTCATCTTATTCAACCGGTTTCTTCCAGTATATGGAATTGTTTCTGTAGGTCTCAGGGTGCGAGAGAATTGTGCATATGAAATCCTTACAAAGAAATAACAGACGATGACATTTCGCTCATCGTCTGTCTTCTTTTACTTTATGAGATAAAAAAGTTTTTATTTTTCATCGCCAACTTCAATTTTGCCGTGAATAGATTCAAATTCGGAAACACGTTTTTTGATGTACTGCTCTATCTCCTTATTGGCAGAGCGGCCTTCCGATTCTGCAATATAACGGAATTTTTGAAAAAACGCCCGATCTACACGCAGGGTATACCTTAACAATTTATCCTCCATAAATCCTCCTTTTTCACTATTTCAGCGTCATTATGGTTCAATTATAGTGGATTTATTGCACCACAACAAAAATAGTGGTAAAATGGTGTAAATATGGTGAATATTCCAGTTTTACTATTCGTCCATATATAAAATATATATTCCTTTCAAAACATGGGGAGTCTCACGAACGGAAGCCCGTATATTTTAAAGAATGACGGCGTGCACCACAAAGCGCATGTCGCGCGCATCGTTCACACAGGTGGACAGTGTCAGAATGCGGCTTTCAGCGTTCGTTTCCACTCCGGTATCATACAGAGAAAGCTTCTTCATTTTTTGCAGGTAGCTGCCGTAGGAGCTTTGGTCAGAAAAGGAATACGTGTAGGTCTCGCTGTCCGGCTTTGCTTCATGGACAGAAAAGATTTTACAGTCGGCCTTTCCCGCTTTACTGTAAAGCTCCATTTCCGGATGCCGCTCATAGTAGCCCTTGTCCCGAAAATTGCAAAGCGCGGCAAACATGGCGCCGCTGCGCATATTGTGCCCGTACACAATCGAATTTTTTGCGCCGGGGCCGTTTTCAATCCGGGAATCCAGAAAAATCGCCCCCATGCTGCTGTTGTTTTTATAAAAAGTATGATTTAAATAGTAGGCGTTGTCTTTCCCCTGCACAATGGGGTAGCTCAGGTTTGTTTCCGGCAAACGCAGCCAGCCGACGGCGTCACTGTTCTGCGCGGTCAGCTTTTGATAATCGAAGGCAAAGCCGTCCGCCGCGGGAGTCACCGGCACACCGCTCTGCCGTACGGCGGCGGAAGAGGACGGCGGGGACGGTTCGGACATGGTCTGAGCCGCCTTTTCATACTCTTTTCTTCCGTTTTCATAATCGCTGTAAACCGCGTAGAACCGCGACCCGCAAAACACCAGAATCAGCAGACAGATCACGGCGACTGCCGGTTTCCAGTATCCGCGGATAACGGGGGCCGCTTTCCGTTTTACAAGAATAAAGAGTTCCCCAAAGGCGGCCGGATTTTCAGAAAGTGCGGGTTTTTCCGTCACCTGCAAAACCTCTTCCTCAGGCTGCGCGGCGAACGCTTCCGCCTGTATCAAAGCGCCGGCGGCGCCCTCCCCCTCCGCCGGGACAGCGCCGGTATGGGCGGAGGCCATGGAAAAAGCGGAAACCGCGGCCACGATGGGGACCGTCAGAACGACGCCCATGCTGCCGGAAAACGCCTGCATGATTTCAATGCCGATTCCGTAAGAATTGATAATTTGTACATAAGGAAGATTATAAACATAGTTTGTCACCAGCACACTGACGGAACCGCCCGCAAAGGCGAGAATCAGCGTGTTGGACATGGTGCCCATCATGTCGCGTCCAACGCTGATACCGGAACGGAAAAGCTCCATCCGGCTGAGGCTGGGGTTCTGCTCCTGAATCTCATTGATGGTGGAGGCGACGGAAATCGCCACATCCATCACAGCGCCGAGGGAGGCAATCAGCAAGCCGGAAAACAGCAGGCCGCTGACCTGAATTTTTGTATTTTCGCCCAGAAACAGTAAATTTTCAATATCCGATACGTTGTTGCCGGATATTCCCGCAAAATAGCCGAATCCGGTGGCGGCCAAGCCCGCAATGATAACACCGGCAATAGAACCGACAATGGCGCAGGCCGTTTTTTTCGAAGGCCCGCCGATCAGGTACATGGTGACGAGCGTCGTGACAATCGCCACCAGCACAGCCGCCCAGAAGGGGGAAAATCCGCGGAAGATCAGAGGAATATAGAGAAGAATGATGCAGGCCAAAGTAAAAATAAGCCCGATGGACGCTTTGACTCCCTGCTTTCCGCCAATGACACAGAGAATCAGGAAGAACAGCAGCACAAAGGCATAAACAACCGGCTCTCGATTGGCGCTGTAGACGGAGGTAACGGAAATATCGCCGGAAACGCTCTGGATTGTAATGACCTCCATGCCGGGGATGCAGCCGGCGCCGAACAAATACCCCGCCGAGCTGGTGGCCTCCACGGTCTCGCCCTCCTGCAGACCACTGAGCATCAGAAGCCGTACGGTCTGCTCGCCGTAACGCCGGCCGTCCTCCTGCAGATTGTCTTTCACCACCTCCACCACTTTGGCCCGCTCGAAGGTGCGCCCCACCGTAGTGACAAGCTCTGGCTTCTGCACCTGATTGATGAAATAGACGAAAATGAGGAATCCCACCGCCAGTACGGCAATCACCGCCCTGCGCGCGTTCGCCCGCTTATCTGCAAACAATTTTTTCAGCATATTCTTCAATCCCCTGATTTTATAGTTTTCAGTCGTGCCGCAGGCCGTTTTTTTCTTACGGCGGCATTTCGGCACCGACAGGCAGGGAGGCGAAAGCCTGCGCTTACGCCCCCCGTGAAACAGTTCTGTTCATCGTTGTTCCGATTATTTGACAGCCTTGACCCATTTGTCTTTTACGGCGGCGGTAACCGCCGGTACAAGACCGAGAAGGGCAAGAGCCGCAAGCGCGATCATTCCGGTCAGATCGTTTGTGTCACCGGTCAAAGGCGCCTGACCTTTTGTACCTGTATTTGAATTGCTGACCGCGGCCGGCGTTCTGTTGACGGTTTTTTCGATTGTAAAGGTGGAATCGATCTGGCTTGTATTCCCGTCCACAATGCTGTAGGTGGAGATGCTGAAATCCTTGTCATTGATGGAAATGACGGAATAGCTCGGCTTCCAGTTCTGGTTTCTGTAAGCGACGAAGTTCTGCTGCTGGGAAATCAGCTCATAAAATTTACTGCCCGTGGCGGAATTGGCGGTCATGTACAGGGTGCCCTGGGGGTTCACCACCTTGGCGGATTTGTTATTGTTGATCGTATAGCAGTTATTCCCCTGAATGAAAGCGGCGTTGGCGGCTTTACCGGCGGCATCGTCCGCCTTCGGGTAGTACGGGTACACCTTTCCGGTGGCCTTGTCAACCACGTTGTCCCAGTCAAATTCTCCGGTGCTCGTTTTATTGGCGTCGTAGGCGGCATGGACCTTTCCGTCGCCCTGGAGCAGGTAACTTCTGGAATAGCTGTGGTCATGGCCCTGAAGGACGACATCCACGTCATATTTGTCCAGAATGGGAGTAAGCTGGGTTCTGAGAACCATTCCGTCCGACTCGGAGTGGTCGGCGCCGCTGCCGTAGATGTCCTGATGGAACATGACGATCCTCCAGCGGGTATTGGGATTTTCCTGCGTCGCTTTTTTCATCAGCGCTTCGTGGTCCGCGCAGTTATAGTTGTTGGTGTTCAGTACGACAAACAGCGCATTCCCATAGGTGTAGTAGTAACCGTTGCCGGCTGCGGAGGGGCTTGTTTCCGCCGTGAAGGAGTTCGGGTTGTTGAAATGGAACGCATAGCTTTTGTTGGTGGCGTCGTGGTTGCCGATCGTTGTGGAGACAGGCAGCGACTTCAGCGCGGCCGGAGACAGGTAGCCGGCGTATTCGATCTCGTTGCCGGGGTCGATTCCGTTCACGTTTTTGTTGATTTGGTCACCCGCGGAGAGGGCAAAGCTGGTGTCCGGATTGGCCTTTAACGCGACATTCAGCGTGGTGCTCCAGTTAAAGGCGTCGTTTCTGGCGGCAGTGTTCAGACTGGAGGTGTTTTCAAGCTTGTCGCCGGTAGAAACCGTCTGCCCTTTGGAAGCGCCGATCTGGGGATCGCCGAAGAACAGCATTTTAAAGCTGGAAAAGCTTTTTGTGGTATACTTTGCCGGTTTGCTTTCCACCCCATTTGTCAGATAGGTATAATAATACGCGGTGTTTTCCTTCAGGCCGGTGACGGTCACCTTGTTGCTGCGGTAGCCGTCGATCGCGGAGCCCGCCGTTCCCTGAAAGCTTTTGGCATCGCTCATATCTTCCTTTGCGGCAAGCTTGACAACCGGAGTCGCCGCGGCGCCCGTATTGGAGTACCAGCCGAAATTCAGTTCGCTCTGGTTTCTCCCGGGGGTCAGGGAAACCTGCTCGTAATTGGTGCTGACAGACGTTTCCCACTGCTGTGTCCAGCCGGACCACGACTGGTCGGTGGTTGCGTCGGAGAAGTGTTCCGTTGCGGCAAAAGCGCCTGTAACGGAAGACATTGCCAGACCGGCCGCCAAAACGCCGCATAAAATCATTCTGGATGTTTGTCTCATATTGCCCTCCTTAAATTCATTGGTTAAATTTGACATCGTCATCGATTTCAGTATACGAACCCAATCAGACGATTTCAATGAATTCGCAGAAGCTTAAATAAAGTTTAAATTGGAATTTACAAAGGCGTTCCGCCTCAGAGCGCGTTTTCGGCAAGGCGCGCGAGCGGGCTGCGTTCCACCTGGCTCAACGTCACATGGCCTGTCAGCGCGGACTCTTTTAACCTTTCAACCAGATACACCAATCCGTTGGACCGTGAGTCGACCAAAGCATTGTCGATCTGATTATCCGTCGGGTCGCCGATAAAGACGAACTTGGAATTCTGCCCGGCCCGTGTCATCATCAGCTTGGCGATATGAGGCGTCGTTTCCTGCGCCTCATCCACGATGACGAACGCGTCGGTCAGCGTTCTTCCCCTCATATAGGTAAAGGTTTTCATATCGATCGTACCCGCGCACTTGAGGTTTTCGATAATCGCGTCGACGGAGGTGTTGTCCTCCATACAATTTTTTCTTGGCTTGCGGTTGCGGCCGCAGTACATCAGGTTTTCAAAGGCGTCATAGAAGCTGCCCATCCAGGGCCGGAGCTTTTCCTCCTCATTCCCCGGCAAAAACCCGATGTCGTCCCCCGCCGGCACCACCGGACGGACAAACACGATTTTGCGGTACGCCTGCTGGTCGATTCATTTTTCCNGCATGCTGTTCGATTACTTTTTCCAGCGCGACGGCGGTGGCGAGAATCGTTTTCCCCGAACCCGCGCCGCCCGTCAGGGAGACAAATTTAACGCTGTCGTCCATCATCAGCTCGAAGGCCATTTTCTGTTCCAGATTCAGCGGCGTAAGTCCCCACGCGGTCCTGTTTTCAAACTGAAGCGGGACCAGCTTCTCACCGTCAAACCGGGCGACAACCGAACGCGCCGGGGAATCCTTTGCATGAATCAAAAGAAACTGGTTCGGGAAAAGCCTGAGCTTTTTCGGGCAGGCCAGCCCCGAATCGTAGATTTTGTCAATATTCTCCGAGGAAAGCGTTGCCGTCACATAGCCCCGATACAGGTCGTCAAGCGCGATCCGGTCGGTTTCGTAGTCCTCGGTCTCAATGCCGAAGGCCTGCGCCTTGAGCCGCATGCAGATATCCTTGGAGACAAGGATGGTTGGGATTTCCAAATCCTTTTTTTTAATGCTCAGCGTAGTAAGCAGGATTCTGTTGTCATTTTTTTTCAAGTCCAATTCGTCGGTTATTTCCGTCATATTATGATAGCCGTTCATTTCAATTTTGAGGATGATATTTTTCTCAAGCTCGATTCCGTCCTGAATGCTTTGCTGCGCCTTCCCCTCCACCATTTGGGAAAGCTCCCGCACGGCCTGTCTCGCCTGACAGCCGCACAGCCCGTCTCTCGATTTCAGAGAATCGATTTCCTCCAGCACAACCATGGGAAGAATGACGTTATTTCCTTTAAAATTATGGATGCACGCGGGATCGTGCAGCAAAACGTTCGTATCCAGCACATAATTTTTCCTGTTTCCGTTTTTTTGTTGCATTAGAATGCCTCCAAAATAAAAATTAATAGGGAGCGCAGCCTGAGACCTGAAAGGAAATATTTAACGAATAAAAAAACACCACACATTTCTATGTGATGCCGTGGTGCTTTGCTTTTACCCTACTGTCAGAGATCTTTTCGGGCAAAAGCGAACGGGGCGCTGTCATGAATTGGTCTGCAGAGTCCGTAAATCTTTTTCGAATTCCTGAATCTTTTTATTCAGAAAAGCGATTTCGGGATAATCCTCTGTTTTGCCGGACTGCAGCTGGACCCTTTTTAAGGTCTTCCATTCATTCAGGATTCTCTGTATGTTTTTCCTGACAAGCGCAGGTTCGTCAACCCGTTGTTTTTTTTCATTCCATATTGCATCCAAACGCTCTGTCATTGCTATCACCTCATTTCCTATCATAGGCGAAGCATGTTCAGATTGCGTTATAAACCCATTAAAAAACCAAGATGGCAATGCCAATGGCTGGAAACTTTGGATTTTCGCCACCCGAATTAACATAACTTTGACAGGACGTTCATTTTATCTTAACAGAGAACGGGTACAATAAGCACATCAAATAAAAACTGTCACACTGATGGGTATGGACGGAATACCGAACCATAAAAAGGTGGCAGACAAACAGCAATTGCCCCTTGCGGGCTTCATATAAATTCTTTTTCATTACCCCCCTCTCTTCTGAACCGCTCCAAACGGAGCGGCTTTTTTAATTTCAGAATTGTTTTTTCTCCGGCAGGATCGGCTGCCCGCAATTTGATTGCAGGTTGACGATAAGCAATAAAGATGATATAGTATTTTCATACCCCTATGGGTATAAAGGAGGTGGGATTATGCGCAAATGCATGGATTGCGATAATCTGCACAGACGGCTGAACAAGATTTTGGGGCAAATCAAGGCTATCGACAAAATGGTGGATGAGGACGTCCCCTGTGAAGACGTTCTGATCCAGATCAACGCCGCAAAAAGCGCTCTGCATAAGGTGGGGCAGGTCGTTTTGGAGGGTCATTTGAACCATTGTGTCCGGGAGGGCATCGAGCACGGCGACGCGGAAAAGACTATCGCGGATTTTGCCAAGGCGGTGGAGCATTTTTCAAGGATGTCATAGAAGCCATCAAAAACAACAAAAAACAGCTGTTTTGTATAAAACGGCTGTTTTTTTATTGACAGGAGATACCCCCATGGGTATAATAAACCTATACCCCCATAGGTATAGAAAGGAGTGTTCGCTTGGCTCTGTTAAAAGATAAGGAAAGACGGGACGTACTTTTTCTTTGCCTTTCCGCCCCCGCGCTGATTATCAGTTTTTTTCATATCGGCAATCTTCCGATCGACGCGGCATGGGTGGCAATCCTGTTGTGCGGTTTCCCGATTCTGAAAGGAGCCCTTGTCGGGCTGATTACAAAGTTTGATATCAAAGCGGATGTTCTAGTGTCCATCGCCCTGATCGCATCCATTTTTATTGGGGAAACCTTCGCGGCCGGCGAGGTGGCTTTCATCATGGCGATCGGCGGCTATCTGGAGGAACGGACCGTAGCCAAAGCCCGCGCGGGAATCGAGAAGCTGGTTCATCTGACCCCCGCCTCCGCCAGAGTCGTTCGGGACGGAAGGGAACAGAATATCCCTGCGGAACAGGTGAAAATCGGAGATATCCTGCGCGTCCTGGCCGGAGAAACCATCGCCGTGGACGGTACGATTCTGAAAGGACAAACCTCCATCGACCAGTCCGTCATGACGGGCGAGTCCCTGCCGGTAGACAAGGGCGAGGGCGACGAGGTGTTCAGCGGGACGGTCAATCAGTTCGGCACCTTCGACATGACGGCGCGAAAGGTCGGAGAGGACAGCTCCCTGCAGCGTATGATCCGCCTGGTAGAATCCGCAGACGCCGGAAAAACAAAAATTGTCGGAATCGCAGACCGCTGGGCCACCTGGATTGTCGTGACCGCACTGCTGGCCGCCTTCATCACCTGGTTTGCCACCGGAGAGATCATCCGTTCCGTTACCATTCTGGTAGTGTTCTGCCCCTGTGCGCTGGTACTCGCCACCCCTACCGCGATCATGGCCGGAATCGGAAACGTGACGAAGTTCGGCATCCTTGTCCGGGAAGGGGACGCCCTGGAACGGCTGTCGCAGGTGCAGCGGATCGCCTTCGATAAAACCGGAACTCTGACCTACGGCAAGCCGGCGGTTACACAGATACATAGCATCGATCCCGCGCTGAATGATACGGCGCTTTTGGAACTGGCGGCCGCCGCGGAACTGCGCTCCGAACATCCGCTTGGCCGGGCAATCGTCGCGGACTACCTGCAAAAGCATGGAACCCCGCCGGAGCAGCCGGAGGAATTTAAAATGCTGGCCGGGCGCGGCGTAGCCATCCGTTACGCCGGGCAGGATATTCTTGCGGGAAACGAGGCGCTGATGGCGGAACACCGGATCATTCTTCCGGATGAGCTTCTGCAGGCGGAGGAAAAGGCCAAATCGGACGGCTGCACCGTAATTTCCCTTGCAAGAAACGGAAGCGCCGTTGGTATGATCGCCCTCTCCGATACCCTTCGTCCGGACGCCGCCCGGACGGTGGAAGCCATTCACCGGACCGGGGTTCAAACCGTCCTGCTGACCGGAGACGCAAAACCGGCTGCATTTCATATTGCCCAGGCTGCGAACATCCAGGATGTGCGGGCGGATTGCCTGCCGGAGAAGAAGCTGCAGGAAATCCATGCGTATCAGGAAAAGGGCGAGCCGGTCTGCATGGTGGGAGACGGTATCAACGATGCCCCGGCGCTGAAAACCGCCCACGTGGGGATTGCCATGGGTGGCATCGGCAGCGACATTGCCATTGACGCGGCGGATATCGTGCTGGTCGGCGACGATATCAAGGAGATTCCTCACCTTTTACAGCTCTCAAAAAAGACAATGAAGACGATCAAAGTAAATCTCACTGCCTCTATGACGCTGAATTTCATCGCGATTGCCCTTGCCATCACCGGCGTTCTGAATCCGGTGGTCGGCGCCCTGGTCCACAATGTCGGGTCAGTCGCCGTCATTATCAATTCTTCCCTGCTTTTAAAATGGAGAAAAACGGAATAAAGAGCTGAACTCCGTTTTGAGCAATTCGAGTATCATGGTTTAACCATAAATATATTCCCGGAATTTCAAGCCCTCTCAGTTTTTTCCTGCTGAGAGGGCTTTCTTTATATACAAATTCTTCCTGTCCCGAGTTACAAAAACGTGGTTGATTCTGCAACAGGGTTGCGCTTCTCCCCCGCCGAAGGCGGAGGAGAAACGTGTTTTGTCTCGCAAACTGAAATGGAATTGCTGTAGAATTTCTGATGGCCGCTTACAAATACAAACATCCGGAAATTCAAGATATCCTTTTATGCACAGAAGGGCCGCCGCGGCGTTGATTTTGGGCTGCCGGTTCCGGTGCTCCCGGTTCCGACCAAACCATTGCGGAGATAAAGGTGGTGCACGGAATGGTCAGAAGCATACCGAGGCTGCCGACCAGCGACTGCAGGAATTCAACGATGATTTCCTCCTGATTCACAAGCTGCATAATCGGATAATCGGAGGCGGCATAAATGATGAGAGTAACCAGGCTGCTTCCTACGTAAGCCAGGATCAGCGTATTCATCATGGTCCCCATGATGTCCCGTCCGATGGTCAGGCCCGATTTTATCAGGATATACCGCGAAATACGGCTGCCTCTGTTTGATTTTATTTCCACCAGCGAAGAAGCGATGGACATTGCCACATCCATGGTGGCGCCAAGCGCCCCGATGGTAACCATGGCGAAAACGACCGCCTGAAGATTGAGCGGCTGGTTCGCAAAAAGCTCCATCAGCCGGGAAGACTGATCGTTGTAAAAGCCGGTCAGCTTCATGGTATGGTTGAACACCAGATAAATGCCCCCAGAGAAAACGACACCTCCGATGCAGCCCAGCGCCGCGGCCAGGCTCTTCCGGTTCATCCCGCCCGTCAGCAGGAACGTCACACAGATGACATACACGCTGACCAGCACCGTACAGAGGTAGATATTGAACCCCGCAAGAATCATCGGAAGAAAAACATAAAAGACGGACAGGCAAGTCAGAATCAAGGCAATGACGGTATGCACTCCCTTTTTTCCGCCGAAAATCAGGATCAGCGCCGCCAGAATAACGGACAAAAGGATGATCTGATCGATTCTCTCATAATTTTCGAACACCCATTCCGTACTCTGGTCCTGCGTCAATTTTCCCAGAACCACTTTGTTGTTTTGGCTGACCGCGGGGGGCATTGTCGGATTATCGATATAGGAATATTGGGTAGCCTGTACCATTTCACCCTTGTTTTGTCCGCTTGTGATTTTTGCAGTAAACGTCACGATTTTTCTTGTGGAATCGTTTTGATCCGGCCGGGTGCTGTTTACGGCTGTGACCTGAGCAAAGACCTGATCGTCCAATTCCGAATCCCTGCTCTGAACGATAATGCTGAGTTTATGCTGCTCCGCGATGCGGTTTCCTCCGTAAAGAAACAGAATGGATAAAATCAAAACAAAAAGATAAGCGGTCCTGTTCTGCCTGTACATCTTTATCATCACCTTCGTTATCAATTTGTATGACCACGAGGCAACAATTATGTAACTGATTTTATACGGCATTCGTCAGCCGCTTTTTTATCAATATAAAATTTTCAGCGGTCGATGAAATTTTTCAGATACTCCGAAACGGACCGGTTCATCTCCAGTGAAAAATCGGACATATATTTTCTTTTGCAGAAAGCCTCCAGACTCTCCCGCGAGCCATTCTCACCGTACATACGGAGTAGTTCTTCCGGCTGCATTTTCCTGTACGAATTCGTGTGGACGATATGTTCCTTTGCAAAACGTCCGGGCTTTCCCCTTTCTTTTTGCTGCTGAGTGGGATATCCGTAGACCACCATGACGGCCGGGAGCGTATATTCGGGCAAAGAGAGAAGCTCCCGGACCTTTTCACAGTTTTCCAGAATATCCCCGATATAGCAGGAGCCAAGCCCCAGCGAATGAGCCGCCGTTACGGAATTCTGCGCGGCGATCAGGGCGTCGGAACAGGCGAGCAGCAGGTCGCCGGGTCCGGGCTTGCGGGGGGACAGGCCCGCGGCGCCGAACATTTTATACCACTTGTGATCATCCGCCGCAAAGACCAAAACCACCGGGGCTTTGGCAATAAAAGGCTGATGGTCGCAAAGGACGGATAACTGCTCCTTACTCTTGCTGTCCGTCACATCGATGATCGTGTACAGCATCATGTTTCCGGCCGTAGGCGCCTCAAACGCCGAGGCAATGATTTCGTTTTTCACCTCCTGAGAAACTTCCCGGTTTTCAAAGACCCGCACCGATTTTCTCTCCCGCAGCTGTTTTAAAACTTCGTTTTCCAATCTCATTTTCCTCCTGACAGCTTTTTATGCTTATTATAGCACACTCGCGACAGTTTCCTCCGGGTCGCTTTTGAAATTTCATTCCGAAACCAGGCGTTTTTCCCCTTTGATTTCCTGAATCGGTCGGATATCCTGCGTTACCTCCAGCACGCCGAGATATTCTCCCTTATCGCTGCGAACGGCAAAATAACGGATCAAAATATATTTTCCTCCCATGTTGATCCAGAAATCTTCTTGATCTTTCCTGCCGGCCTTAAAGTCCTCCACCAGCTTTTCCACGATATGAACGCTTGCCGGGGGATGGCAGTTGGAGACCTTGCGGCCTATGACCGCCTTTGTACGTGGGAAGATGCGCTCCGTACCACGGGAAAAATACTTCACAGTATCGTCCTTATCCACAAAGGTGATGTCCATGGGCAGCGTATCGAGCATACGCACAAGCTCCTCTGTTTTGAGCGTGCCGGTCGGGAAGGAAATCACTCCCGGGGCAGCGGCCGCCTCCCGCTGTACGGCTTCGGCCTGCTTCTGTTCCGGCGGCGTCCACTCCGGCACCCGGCCGATCAGGCAGTATCCAAACTCCTCGCTTTCGTCGGCAATGCTTTTCCACTCGTCCTGCGTCAGATTTTCCAGCAGCATGGGAAGCATGATATTTTCCTCTTTAAAGATCATTTCTGCGATCCTGTCCAGCAGCGATTCGATCCGCTCCTTCAGCTGCGCGGCATCCTCCGTCCGGAGCTTTTCCGTAATTTCCCGCCACTGCGCACGGATTTCGTCGTCCACGCCCCACATCACCTTGGGCGGGGCAGTGATCCCATACTGCTCCATATAAGGGAAAAGCAGGTTTTCCTTTTTCGCATAGTGGCGGTCGATTTCGAGCAGATTTGTCAGATCGGTCTTGAGCTTCTTTTGTGCACCATCGTCGGGCAGCCGTGCAAGCTGCTGCCGGATATCGTCCATTAGTCTTTCCAGGGCTCTGTTTTCGAGTTTCAGGGTATTGGCCGGGTGGCCTAAAATTTCCGACTGGTCCGAAGACTGATGGATTTCCTCGATAGAGCCCTTAAAGACCGCGGCGTGAACGTCACAGAGGCGCTGTACCTCTGAAACCGGCATGCCGTTTGCAATCAGGGCCTGCTCCGCCTGCGCAATCTCTTCCGCAGACACATTTCCGAAAACTTTGGCGAACGCGCCTTTCACCTCATCCACGCTTTTGCCGTCGTGCAGCTGCGCAATCAGCTCTTTTAAAACTTTCTGACGATATTCTCTGTTGTTGATTTCCTCGCTCAACGGAATTCCCCCTTTACAGAATAACCTTGTTCCGTAATTTTTTGGTTTCAGACCATATCCCAAGGATTCCCATATCTGCGGCACATCATTCACAAGTCCCCTTATCGGGGCTGAGAAATTCAGTGGCGATTCCCCTTTCGTGCTGCTCCTATCTGCTCCAGCAGGGATGTGCAGCCTTCCATAATGTCATGATAGGTAATATCGAAATTACCGGTGTACCAAGGATCGGCAATGTCCCGCGGCGAGGAGGTAAAATCCAGCAGCCGATACACCTTCTTTTCCGGGTCGCCGCCCAGAATCCGCAGCATATTTCTGATATTGTGGCTGTCCATTCCAATGAGATAATCGTATGTATGATAATCGGATTTCCGGAGCTGAACAGCCGACCTTTGGTCCATGGGAATACCAACCTCGCTCAGCTTCCGCTTTGTGCCGCGGTGAACCGGGTTCCCGATTTCCTCGGTACTGGTCGCGGCAGAGGCAATGGTAAAATCCTCTTTTTGTCCTCTCTGGGCGACCAGATGCTTTAAAACATATTCAGCCATCGGGCTGCGGCAAATATTGCCGTGACAGACAAACAGTATTTTAGGCACTATTTTCACTCCATTATTTTTTGTTTCTGCAGCATCTACAGACTGTATTCTGCCAGAACAGTTTTTCCGGAATCGTACCAGTCGTGATAAACCAGCTGCAGGCTCTTCACTTCAAAACGCCCAAACCCTCGCCCGGCGTTTTTCTCCAGAATGCGGAGCAGTTCCCGCCTGTTTTGCAGTTGTTCCATAAATCGGGCAAAGGTGATATGAGACGAGACCGTTTCATAGCGCTCATCCAGCGCCAAGTGATGGCTGCGCAGTCCATTCCGCAGCGCCCATCGGATTTGTGCAAGCGTCTCTTCACTGTATCCCTTTACCAGAAGCGCGCTCTCGCTGGGAATGATTCCGCGAAGCGAAACGGAAAACGGCTGGAACCGGGATAAGACCTCGGCCAGAACCCCGCCGTAGCTTTCCGCCAGAGCATGGGTACAGGGAAAGCCGGGCTTCGCCGCAAGGATATCCAGCACGGTAATGTGAAAATCGGACGCCGGGTAATAGTACTGATCTGGCTCCGCTTTCCGAAGCGCATTCTCCATCCGCAAAATTTGTTCCTTCGCTTCATCGGGGATACGAATCAGCAGGGCGATGCCCCTGCGGGTGTCGTCCTCCGGGTGCTTCAGCCAGGGGTCAATCTGTTCTTTGGAATTCCGGATGCAGTCAGTACCGCGCTCCGCGATTTCCGAATAAAGGGAGGCCTGCTCCATCCGATCACCTCAAAATAATCGTCATACTCAGAGGCTGTGTGCCCCTTCTGTCTCCATAAATAAATTATAACCCCGTTTTTTCGGTGAGTCAATGAAGGGGCCGTTTTGCAACGGCCCCTTCATTGATGAAAATTCTTTTGCTATTTCAAGGTCCACTCCGCGCTCTGCCGCTGCAGCTGAACCATTCGGGGATAAAGCTTTCCGCGCTTCATCAGTTCCTCCGGCTTTCCCTGTTCGGCCACGACGCCGTTGTCCAGCGCGACCAGATGGTCCGCGCCCGCGACGGTCCGCATCCTGTGTGCGATAATCAGCACGGTTTTGTCCTTGACCAGACGTGAAATTGCGGTCTGAATCTGGGTTTCGTTTTCCACGTCGAGGGAGGCGGTCGCTTCATCCAGCAGGATGACCGGCGCGTCCTTCAGCAACGCGCGCGCAATGGAGATGCGCTGGCGTTCCCCGCCGGAAAGGGTGGAGCCGTTTTCCCCGATCACGGTATGGTACCCGTCGGGGAAGCGACGGATAAACTCGTCACAGTTGGCGGCTTTGGCCGCGGCGTACACCTCCTGATCCGTCGCTCCCTTCCGCCCCAGACGGATATTGTTGAGGATCGTATCGTTGAACAGCACCACGTCCTGAAAGACGATGGCAAAGCTTTTCAGAAGCGTTTCCGGCTCCACCCCGGTCACGTCGACGCCGCCGACCGTTATTTTCCCGCGGTCCGCGTCCCAAAACCGGGCCGCCAGCTTGGCAGCCGTGCTCTTGCCGCCGCCCGAGGGGCCGATCAGGGCCGTAACCTCCCCCTGCTTCGCCGTAAACGATACATCATCAAGAACCGTTTCGCCGTCGTTGTAGGAAAATCCGACATGGTCGAATACGATATCGTACCCATCGGGGTTGTACCGGCTGCTTCCGGCCTGAACAGGATGATTTTCCAGCTCCTTCATACGCCGTATCTGGATCTGAGCATTGAATATTTCCGCCAGATGCATCAGGCAGACGGACAGGGGATCATACAGGCGGGAAACCGTCATTAAAAAGATCAGGTAAGTCAGAAAGTCGGTCCGTCCCTGCGAAAGCAGGTTGGCCCCCACTAAAATAACGATGGCGAATCCAAGCCTCAGAATCAGCTGGGACGAGCAAACAAAAACACCCGTTATCAGCTCTGAACGGATGGACGCCGAAATGACCCTGTCCAGCTTCCGGTCAAGCGCCGAAAGGTATTCCTCTTCCCGTCCGCACGCGCGGATATCGCGGACAGTCTCCAGACATTCCTGCACGCCGTCGGCGGCGGCCAGCTTGATATCGACCTTCTTAGTCCCCCATTTATCCTGAATTCTTTTGCTCCCGACGGTCACAATCAGCGCCGCGGGAAGGACGATCAGCGTAGCCAGCGCCATCCGCCAGTCCATGGCGAACAGCCCGATTCCCACCAGCGCAATGGAAATAACGGACCCGAACAGCTGGGGAACCGCGTGGGAAAAGGTGTGCTCCAATTCCGTACAGTCGCCCATCAGCGTGATGGTAAGAGCGCTCAGGTCGCGCTGTCCGAAAAAGGAGAGCGGCAGCATCCGCAGCTTTTCCGCAAGCGTTACCCGGCGGTTCGCGCTTTCCTCGTATGCGGAAACATAGGTGTTGCAGTACTGAATGTAGTGCAGAATAAAAATAATAACCAGAAGCCCCACGGCGATCGCCGTGTATTTCCAGACCTTTCCGGTATCGGAGGAGCCGCCGAAGAGCGGTTTCAGGAGCTCCTGCAGGGTCAGGATCAGCAGGCCGACCGGCAGCATCAGGCTGATATCGGCCACGGCGCTGGCGGCGATCCCTTTTTTCAGGTCTTTGGCGCCCTGCTCGCTCAGGGCAAATATCTTACGAAACATAGGAAACCTCCTTGCCGACGCTCCAGGAAACGGAGCTCTGATAGTCACGCCACAGCGAAGCGTAAATTCCGTCGTTTTTGAGAAGCTCTTCGTGCCGGCCTTTTTCCTCGATTCTGCCGTTGGACAGCACCAGAATTTCGTCCGCATTTTTCACCGTGGAAAGCCGGTGCGCAATCATCAGCACCGTCTTTCCCTTCGTCAGCTTTTCAAAGGCCACCTGAATTTTATGCTCGTTTTCCGGGTCGGCAAAAGCAGTAGCTTCATCCAGAACGATAATCGGCGCGTCCTTCAGAATCGCACGTGCCAGAGCGATCCGCTGCTGCTCGCCTCCGGACAGGTAAATGCCCCTGGTCCCGATCACTGTCTGCAGGCCCTGCGGCAACTTTTCAAGGATATCGCCGCACTGAGCCGCCCGGGCGGCCCTTTCCACCTCCGCCGCAGCGGCGTTCGGCTTTGCCGCGCGGATATTGTTGAAAACAGTATCCTTAAACAGACGGGAATCCTGAAAGACAAACGCGATCTGCTTCATCAGCACATCCGGCTCGATGTCCCGCACGTCTGTTCCGCCGATTTTGACACTTCCGGCATTTACATCCCAAAAACGGGGAAGCAGGCTGGCGGCTGTGGTCTTTCCGCCGCCGGAAGGGCCCACCAGCGCGACCGTGGAGCCGGCCGGGACGGTAAAGCTGACGTCGTTCAGAGCCGGGATTTCCGAACCGGAATAGGTGAAGGAGACATGGGAAAATTCGATCTGCGACCCGGAAGGCAGTTTCGGCATGTCCGACTTTGGGAGCGGTTTTTCCTGCAGCAGGGAATCAATGCGGCGCACCGATTCCTCCGCAATCATTTTATAACTGGCCATATACATGATCTTATTGATCATAGCGGAACAGGCCGGAGTAAACAGGAGATAAAAAATATAGTTCTGCAGAAACAGGCGGATGTCCGGCGCATACACGGCGAAAAGGAATCCCGCCGGAATCAAAAGGAAAAAAGTTCCGTTCAGAATGGTGGTAAAAGCGCTCATCGCTTTCTTAAAGGAGAGAGCGTAAGCGGAGACGTATTTTTTATACTTCATGATAGAGCTATAGAAGCTCTTGAAGGAATAGACGGTCTGCTGGAACACCTTTACAACAGGCACTCCGCGGACGTATTCCACCGCCTCATTGTTCATCTCCTCCAGAGAATCCTGATACACTTTCATAAAATCCATGGATTCCCCGGTCATCATTTTCATCTGAATCACAAATCCGGCGGCCATAGGAATCAGGCAGATAAGGCCGAGCCGCCAGTCAAATACGAACAATAAGAACAGCATGGTCACCGCCGTTACAACAGTCCCGCTCAGGTCGGGAATCTGATGCGCCAGAAACGTTTCGGTCTGACCGGAGTTTTCATCGATGATTTTCCTCAGCTTTCCGCTGCTGTTCAGCGAAAAAAAGCCCAGCGGAAGCGTGACCAGATGCCGCAGGGCCTGTGATTTCATATTTCTGGCCGTATGGAACGCCGCAAGATGGGAGCACATCAGCGCCGCAAAATAGAGAACGAAGCCCACCGCGAAAGCGGCCACCGCCCACCAGCCGTACATGGCAAGGATGCCGCCGTTGAGCGCGGACATGTCCGGAGCAGCACGCAGAACCTCTCGGACACATAACCAAATGCAGACGAACGGCAGCAGCATAAATACCGAACTGATTCCCGACAGGACACAGGCCGTCACAACAAGAGCTTTGTACTTTCCCGCAAACTCAAGCAGCCGTGGAATCCCCGTTTTTTGCTTATGCATAAATTTCCTCCTTCAATATACAAAGTATTCGGTTAGTGTGCGCTAACTACAAGCTATTGTAAAAGATGCAAAAAGGGATTTCCACTCCAAAAAGCCCCGCCTGCTCCGAAAGGCCAGCTATTTATTGCGGTATTCCGAGGGACTCATCCCCATGATTTCTTTAAAGGCGGAAGAAAACTTGCTGGGATTCTCGTACCCCACCCGGCCCGCGATTTCCGCTACGGTAAGCGCCCTGTCGCGCAGCAGCTCGGCAGCGGTCTGAATGCGGTATTCCCGCCGGTAAGCCGAAGCACCCTTTCCGTCAATGGATTTGAAACAGTTTTTTAAGCCTGTCAGGCTGATTTTGTGCTCCCGCGCCAGCTGAGCCAGCGTGATGTTCTTTTCGAGGGAGCGCGTCAGGTGGTCCCGGATATGTTTTACCTTCCGCACCTGATTCGCATCATAA
>CCFG01000016.1 GCA_000752215.1 bacterium MS4
AAGCGCCCTGTCGCGCAGCAGCTCGGCAGCGGTCTGAATGCGGTATTCCCGCCGGTAAGCCGAAGCACCCTTTCCGTAAATGGATTTGAAACAGTTTTTTAAGCCTGTCAGGCTGATTTTGTGCTCCCGCGCCAGCTGAGCCAGCGTGATGTTCTTTTCGAGGGAGCGCGTCAGGTGGTCCCGGATATGTTTTACCTTCCGCACCTGATTCGCATCATAATAAGGGACTGTTTCATAAGGGGAGGACGGTAAATCTGCCAGCAGGGAAAGCAGCTCCAACGTTTTCAGCCGCAGATATCCCGCCTGTATTTCCCAGTCCGCCCGGTAGATTTCGTCAAAAATCCGCTGTATCCGTTCCGGGGATTTCAGAACAAAGCACCGGTTTTCTGGACAGAGCTTTTCGCGCAGTCCGTCCAGATGAATCTGGAAGCCGAACAGCTGTGCTTCAAAATATTTTTCGGCGACCCAAAGGTCCATAAAAACAGACACGCCCTGATACATTTTTAGGGGAAAACAGTTGCCGCTGGCGGCGTTTTCCAGCATATTGACCGCGAGGTCCCCTTCTCCCATATAGGCATAGGTACCGCGCCTGAACTCACATTCAAAGCGGCCCCTCCGGCAGTGATTGATTTCCATCATGCCGGGCTGGGGCGACGCGGACTGAAAGCAATGAAACGTGGAAAAATCATTCAAAATCAGGTCCACTCCCGGAAACAGGCTCAGGACCGTCATGGTCCCTTCCCCGTCCTCATACCCGACATGATAAACCGTCCGGATTCCGCTCTGAGACTCCATGCTTACCTCCGGACCAAACGCCTGTTTTGTTCTCGATACCATCTCATTCCCCCGCTTTCAGGAACAATCTTAATGATTTACAGCATTTCCAGTTGATTCTGCAGCAAGGTCACGTTCCTCCCCCGCCTTCGGCGGGGGAGGAACGTGTTTTGTCTCGCAAACTGAAATGCAATTGACGTAGTTTTATGTTAGCATATGCTAACCTCAAATACAAGAAAATTCTGAAAGGCCTATGATTCCGGCCCCTGCTCCAGCATCGACATAAAATTCCTCATGGCCTCCGTCAGGTACTTGTTTTTATGATAAATCAGTTTAAACCGCCTCTGAAAGCGGATGCCTTTCACATCCCTGCGGCACAGCAGCCCGGATTTCACTTCATTCCGGACGGCCCGTGCGGAGATGACGGAAACGCCCAGCCCCGCCGCCACGGCGTTTTTAATGGTATCCGCGTTGTTGCAGGTCCAGGCGGCTTCCCAGGGAAATCCGTTTTCGGCCATTTTATTCTCAAAGGTTTTTCGGGTTCCGCTTCCTTTTTCCCTGATGATAAAATTTTCCGTTCCCAGTTCCCGCGGATCGACTTCGCCGCAGGCGGCAAAACGGTGACGGGGAGAGCAGATCAGAACCAGCTCGTCGTCCATAAAAGCGCGGCTGACAATGTCCGGGGAAACGGTTTCGCCCTCGACCAGTCCAAGGTCAACAGCGTCCTTCAGAATCAGGTCCTCTATTTTCGCCGTATTGTCCTCGACCACTTCCATCCTTACCGCCGGATTGATTGCCTGGAACCTTGAAACGGCTTCCGGCAGGACATGGGCGCCGACGGTGACGCTCGCGCCGAGGCGGACGGTTTCGCTGTGACAAAGAGCCCTCATATCGTTTTCCGCTTCGGCGTTCATGCGCAACATATGGCGCGCATAGCCCAAAAGCTTCCGACCGGCCTGCGTAAGATAAAGCTTTCGCGACAGCCGCTCAAAAAGTCGGACCCCGTAGTGGTTTTCCAACTCCGCGATCGCCTGGCTCACCGCGGGCTGAGAGATAAAAAGCGTTTCCGCCGCCGTTGTCATATTCATGGTATCGCAGACCGCGACAAAGATTTTAAAATGCCTTAACGTCATATTTTCTCCTCCACGCATTTTCAGCTGGTTCTGCAACAAGGTTGTGTTCCTCCCCTGTTAAAGGCGGGAAAGGAACATATTTTGTCTCACAAATGGAAATGGAATTGCTGTAATCATAACCATTCTCTAATAGTATCAATAAGATAATAATATTTTACTAATCGTCAGTCAAGGCGTATGATAAACGGCGAAGGAGAGAATGAAATGAAAAAATTGCTCAAAAAGCTGCCGGGCATTGCCCTGACGGCGGTGATCGCCATCCCCGCGTGGCTGATCGGAAAAATCATTCCCGTTGTGGGCAGCCCCGTTCTGGGTATCCTGTTCGGCATGCTGCTGGCTTTCTGGAAAAGGCCGCGGCAGTTCGACGACGGCATCGGCTACACTTCCAAAAAGCTGCTGCAGTACTCCATCATTCTGCTGGGCTTTGAAATGAACCTGTTCAACGTCTTTAAGGTCGGGAAGCAAACGCTCGTGTTAATGGCCTTTACGCTTACGGCGGCCTTTCTGACCGCCTATTTTGCCGGTAAGCTTTTAAAGCTGGACGGCAACACCAAAACGCTGATCGGGGTCGGCTCCGCCATCTGCGGCGGGTCGGCGATTGCGGCAACCGCGCCCGTCATTCACGCGGACGACGACGAAGTCGCGCATTCCATTTCGACGATCTTTCTGTTCAACGTCATCGCCGCCTTCCTGTTTCCCTTTCTGGGACATGCTCTCGGCATGAGCGACCAGAGCTTCGGCCTTTGGGCGGGTACCGCGGTCAACGACACCTCCTCCGTTGTTGCCGCCGGGTACACATTCAGCAACGCGGCTGGCAATCTGGCGGTCATCGTCAAGCTGACCAGAACGCTGATGATCGTCCCCGTTACGCTTGTGCTGGCGGTTTATACCGGCAGAAAGGAAGCCGGAAGCAGGAAGGGGGGCTACAGCATCACAAAAATTTTCCCGTGGTTCGTGCTGGGATTCATTCTTGCCTCTGTCGCCAACACCTTTCTGCCCCTGCCCGCCGGAGTGGGAAGCTTTTTATCGCAGGCAGGCAAATTCGTTATTGTGATGGCTATGGCGGCAATCGGGCTGAACACCAATCTGGTAAAGCTGGTAAAAAGCGGCGGCAGACCGATTCTGCTCGGTTTTCTCTGCTGGGCGGTCCTTTCGGTCACCTCTCTGGCGGTACAGCATTTTATTCTTCAGGTATAAAACCGCCTCCGCACTTCGTCAATCCAACCTGTGTATCCGACCGGGCGGCTTGACAAAACAGAAAACCGCTATTACAATAAGTCCATATGTAAATGAAAATCATTTGCATATGGACTTATTATTTCCCAATATTTCGTGACCATATCATTCTGTTCGGAGGAAGGTATCATGATAAAAACAGCACGCAGGCAGCTCCGCAAACAGAATTTCCGCGGAGGGCTCTGAAGATGACGAAAATTGAAATCATCTGCGGTTTCCTGGAAAGCGGAAAAACCACGCTGATCCAAAAGATACTGGAACAGGAATACTGCAAAGAGTACCGCCGAATTGTGGTTCTCCAGTGTGAAGAAGGGCTGACGGAATTCCGAGCTTCCGCAATGGCAAACAAAGACGTTGTTCTGGCACAGATCGAACAGCCGGAAAAAATTCGGAAAAGGCTGTTCAGCAAAATGAAGGAAGAGCTTGACCCCGACCTCATTTTGATCGAATACAACGGGACATGGCCGATCGAGCAGCTGCTGCGCGTGCGGCTGCCGGAGGATTACCGGATCGACCAGATCCTGTTCTGCGCCGAGGCTTCCACCTTTCCCCTCTATATGAAAAATACGGGAAGCATGATGCTGAACCAGCTGAGCAACGCGGACGCGGTCTTTTTTAACCGCTGCAGCGGGGATACCGACGCGCTGAAAGCAACGGTAAAAAGCTGCAACCGCACGGCGGAGCTTTGCTTTACGGAGGCAGCGGCGGAACAGTACGCCGCACGGGTCCTCAAGCCGGAGGAAGTACGCAAAGAAACCAGCCTGCGCAAAAAAAAGCAAATGGGCACGGCAGTTGCGCTGGTCGCCCTGTATTTCCTTGCCATCCATTTCTTTCTGAACGCGCCTCCTTATATAAAAAGCATCAACATGATCTTCATCGGCATTCTGATGCAGGCCGTACCGTTTTTGCTGGTCGGCTCTTTTGTTTCCGGACTTTTGCAGGTTTTTGTTTCGGACGATACCCTTGTGCGGATGTTTACCGGCCATAAGTGGCTGGGGTACCCGCTGGCCGTGGTATCCGGCTTTTTCTTCCCCATCTGCGACTGCGGAATCGTTCCGATCGCTTCACGGCTGACCCAGAAAGGCGTCCCTTTATCAAAGGCCATGGTCTTTATGCTGGCGGCCCCGGCCATGAACCCCATTACGATCCTGTCTACGATTTACGCGTTCCCGGGGCAGCCGCAATACGCGCTGTACCGCGTCCTGCTGGGAACGGTGGTGGCGCTGCTCGCGGGTCTGGTCCTGAATCTGACGCATGTCCGGACCGAAGACGTCTTTCTCTCTTCCTCCGCGTCCTGCTCCTGCTCCGTGGCGACGGTCAATGTACAGGGAAGCGGCGCGGCAGCAAAAGCCGAGTCGGTGCTTCTGATTTCCGGCCAGGAATTTTTCACGATGGGAAAATATATCGTAGCCGGCGCTTTCGTATGCGCCGTGCTGCAGCAGGTGGTCCCCGTTTCCTACTTCAGCAATACGGGCTCCCGGATCATTCTTCCGCTGCTGCTGATGCTGCTGGCCGCCTTTTTTATGTCGGTCTGCTCCACCTCCAACGCGTTTATCGGCAGAAGCTTTCTGAATATTTTTCCTATGGCGGCGGTCATGGGATTTATCGTAATGGGTCCCATGCTTGACCTTTCCAACTTGTTGATGCTGGGCAGCAATTTCAAAAAGAGCTTTATCGTAAGGTTGGCCTGCACTCTGCTGACGATTGCTTACCCCGTCTTCTTACTGTTTTCCGTTTTCCTGATAGGAGGCAAATGATGAAACGAAAAGCGAATTCCGAACTGATCTTTCAGGCGCTGATCTGTATGGCGCTCTCCGTCCTGTTTGTCTTTGCGCTGATTTCGGGTAAGGCTTCCAACTATATTCATCCCCGGCTGTTCGGGTTTCTGTGGTTTGCCGCCGCCTTTCTGTTTTTGATCGGCGTCGTTATGCTGCGTTACTCAAAAACGCCGAAACACAATGCCAGACCGCTCAAAAATATGATTCTGGTGATTCCCATCCTCACCGCGGTCCTGATCCCGGTGGGAGCGGTCCAGAGTCAGGCGATTTCCTTCGGAATTTCCGCCGGAAGCACACTCAACAACAGCACTGCCGCACAAAACCCCGCTTCCTCAGCTCCGGACAAAGGGACCGTGATACCGGACACCACAACCAGCAAAGACGATATTGGAATCGAGGTTTCCTCCCCTTCCTCCAACGTGCCGGGAGAGGACGAAAACGGAGTCATTACCGTCACCGACGAACAGTTCGCAAGCTGGTATCAGGACATCAATGAAAATATGAAAAAGTACGAGGGAAAGACCCTGAAGATGAAAGGACAGGTTTTCCGCATGAACACGTTCGGAGCCAGCGAATTTGTCCCGGCGCGCTACGCCATGGTCTGCTGTGCCGCCGATTTGCAGCCCTGCGGGGTTCTGTGCCGCAGCAGCGCGGCTTCCCAGTATCAGGACGGCGAATGGCTCTGGGTGACCGGGGAAATCAAGATTGAAAACTACCAGGGGCAGACGATGCCCGTCTGTTACGTGACCAAAATCGAAAAAGCGGAAAAGGCGAAGCAGGAGTATATTTATTTCACCTACTGACGCATCAGCCATTGGCGTTCCCGGCGGATGGCTGGCACCGGCTTCGGGACGCTGGCAAAAATCCCATGACAGGAAAGTGAGGAAACTCAATGAGCACAAAAATCGATATTATTTCGGGCTTTCTGGGTTCCGGAAAGACGACCCTGATTAAAAAACTGCTGAACGAGAAGCTGTCCTCGGAAAAAGTGGTCATTATTGAAAATGAATTCGGAGAGATCGGGATCGACGGAGGAATCCTGAAAAACACGGGAATCCAGATCAGAGAGATCAACGCCGGCTGTATTTGCTGCACCCTTTTGGGGAACTTCGACGCCGCTTTAAAGGATGTATTGAAAAAATACCAACCGGACAGGGTCATCATTGAGCCCTCCGGTGTCGGCAAGCTTTCCGACATTACAGAGGCCTGTAGAAAGGTCATCGCTCAGTCGGACAGCGAAATCAATATACAGTCGGTAATTGTTGATCCTATAAAATACAAAATGTATATCAAAAACTTTTCAGAATTCTTCAGCAATCAAATCGAATGCGCAAAGACAGTCATTCTGAGCCGGACTCAGAAAGTCGAAGCGGAAAAGCTTTCGGAAGTGGTGAAGGATATCAAAGCCCGCAATCCTTCCGCCAAGATCATGACGACCCCGTGGGAGGAGCTTTCCGCGGAGACCATCATCACCGCGGCGGAACAGGAAGGCGCCGTTCCGCTGATTGAGCAGGAAACTCCGCACAAGCACGGCGCCCACTGCGGGGACCATGAGCATGACCATGGAGATCACTGTGAAGGACATGAGCATGACCACCACGAGGAAGGACATGTGCACGACCACCACGGGGAGGGACATGTGCACGATCATCATTGCGAAGGACATCACCACGCCGATGATGTGTTTGAGAACTGGGGTGTGGAAACGCCGCGCACCTTCTCCGAAAAAGAAATCAGGGATATGCTGAAAATGCTCTCCGATTCCGAAAAATACGGCACGGTTCTGCGCGCAAAGGGGATTGTGCCCATGGATGAAAAAGACTGGACACAGTTCGATTTCGTCCCGGAGGAGTTCGAGCTTCGTCCGATCGCCCCCGACTATACGGGCCGCCTGTGCGTGATCGGGGTAGGTCTCAACCGCCCGGCGCTGGCGGAGCTTTTCGGCGTCTGACGGCCTTTTCCTTGCCGGGCCCGATTTCTGCGGGATATTGACATCCGGCCCCCTTGACTGTAAACTGGTGGAGAAACCGGGCATGTTGTCAGGCAAGTCGGGGAATTTGCCCGAAAGGGAGCTGATCGTTTTGGCAAGACCAACCAAGTGGAGAAAAATTGAAAATATCCCTGCTATCCCCTATTTTGTCCCCTCCGAGACAGAGGCCGCGGAAGTCCCGGAAAACATCCTCAAGCTGGAAGAGCTGGAAGCCGTACGCCTGAAAGACCTGGAAGGGCTGGAGCAGGGCGAATGCGCCGAAAGAATGGAAGTATCCCGCCCTACTTTTCAGCGTATTCTGCTTTCCGCAAGGGAAAAGATCGCGGACAGCCTGATTAACGGGAAAACCATCCATGTGGAAGGCGGAAACTTCACACGTAATATCTGCCCGGTAAAGTGCCGGAGCTGCGGCAAAGAGTGGATGGAAAGCTTTGAAAGCCTTGCTCCGATTGGGAACGGCGATTACGCCTGCCCCTCCTGCGGCTCAAAGGAAGTAAGCTGCGGTAAAAGCTGCAAAGGGAAATTCTGCCGCAGAAACTGCTGCCGGTTCGGCGAAAACAACGAATAAAACACGATCGATATACAGAAAGGCCAAAGGAAATTTCCTTCGGCCTTCTTTTGTGCGATTTCATCAGCAAATATTGACATATGCCCATAATCATATTATAATTATGGGCATAAGACCAAAATTCAAAAAATCGCGATGTTACAGATTACAAAAAATCAGGAGGAACGGAAAATGAAAATTGCAGTTGCAAGCGACGACAAAGGCAGGCTGGTAACGGGGCACTTCGGCCATTGTGAAGGATTTGCACTCTTTGAAACGGAAAACCGGCAGATCACGGACAGGGAATTTGTTCCGAATCCCGGCCATAAACCCGGTTTTCTGCCGAATTTTCTGAACGACCGCGGAGTAAAGGTCGTCATTTCCGGCAGTATGGGCGACGGGGCGGCGGAGATTTTTAAAGAGAAAGGGATCGAAATCTTTACCGGAGTGACCGGTGAGACCGAAGCCGCGGTCGGCAGCTATTTAAACGGCACGCTGAAATCTTCCGGTTCGGTTTGCCATGAGCATCAGCACGCGGATGAGTGCGGAGAATAACGCCGACCGAAAAAGAGCAGTACCCGAAAAGGCCAAATCGCCTTTTCGGGTACTGCTTATTTTCAGATAATTTCTGACGGAAACGGCTGAAAGTAGCTTCCGTATGAATATTCATGCCGTCTTTTTATTTCTCAATAATAAAATCCTTAATTTTATTCAGAATTTTCTGATCGTCGGAATGAATGTTCAGCTGAAGAGGCTTGGACAAATCGATGCTGAAAATCCCCATAATCGATTTGGCGTCCACAATATGCATTCCCTCAATAATTTCAAAGTCCACTTCCTCATTGCTGATGCTGGAAGTGAATTTTTTTACCTTCTCAATGCTGTCCAAAAGTATTTTCACAGTCATCATAATCTGATTTCCTATCTCCTTACTGAATGGATTTTCCTTGGTTATTGGCCCTGTCGATTACCTTCTGCCGGAAATTAATGACCTGATGCTCGTATTCCTGATTCATCAGGCTGGAGTTAATCATGAAATCGGCGGTCGCCTTATTATTTGCTATCGGAATATCGTACACCTGGGCGATTCTCAGCAATGCCTTTACGTCGGGATCATGCGGCTGTGCTTCCAGAGGATCGGAAAAGAAAATCACAAAATCGATATTTCCCTCCACGATTTTAGCGCCGATCTGCTGGTCGCCGCCAAGCGGGCCGCTGTTATAGCCCTTTACGGGAAGGCCTGTCCGGTCGGTCACCATTCTTGCCGTCGTTCCGGTACCGCACAAAAAATGGTTTTTCAGAACATCCTGATTTTTCTCGCACCACTCAATCAGTTCCTGTTTTTTTCCGTCATGGGCAATCAGCGCGATTTTTTTCTGCTTTCCGATTGTAAAGGTAATAAACTCATTATCCATAAATCATTCTCCTGTCTTATTGTTTCCATCGGCTCTTCGCGTATCCTGAAATGATTTTTCTATTGTTTATAAAGTCTCCGGATCAAATCCCGATAATCATTCGGCGATCTACCATATTATAGCAGATGACCACAGGGAGTTCAAGGGAATCCGAATGCACCGGGGCGGTGTTGAAAGCCGCGAACCTCTCCGGAATCATCTGCACAAAAGGCGCTGTGTGAGGATATCTGAAAAGATTTCCATCCCGTCCGTCCGCACAATCCGGACGGCATCGTCAAACTGGCCGCTCTGGGGCAGAATGGACGAAAGGATATTTTCCTTTTCCAAAATCCGCTCCGGATGAAAAATCACATTTTTTTGGCCGTTAAAAATCGCCACATAAAAAATCCCCGTTTCGACAAGGTCCTGAAAAAAGTGGCTGCCATAGGACAGCTCCGGCATCAGTCCCTCCGCGGGCGACGCAACCTCACAGATCGCCGCCATGTTGCAGAGCTCTGAAAAATGCACGGGGACGCCCAAAGACGGCGTTGTCGTCCCCCAACGTCCGGGGCCCATCAACAGGACATTCTTCCCCTTCAGTGCGGTATTGATCATGCCGATCTGCCGCGCGACCATATATTTATTCTGTTCACTCAGATTCAGATACGCGGGCGCGTGTACATAAACGACATAATCAATGGGCAAATGCACGTTCCCGCCCATGAAATTCCCCTCGGAAGCGAAAAAGCAGTCGTGTTCATCCGTGAGTGCGGGAATTTCCACGGATTTTCCCAGCCCCCGCGTCTGCAGCGGACGGCACTGCAGAAGGTTCACTTTAAAGGACCGGTCCTGCCTGAAATTCGCCGTAAATTCAACATCCACAGGATAGCTGTATACGTTCGACAGAAGCGCCAGCAGGTCTTTCATGAAGCGGGGAAACTCCGTCGTTTTCAGCAGCTTTTCAAAGTGGAGGATATGCGGTATTTTTTTGTCGCTGTACCCCAGCTCGCGCAGCCGTGCGGCCGCCCGGAAGTCCTGTCCGGCGAACAGTTCCCTGTCCGTATGGATGTCATGCGACAAAATTTCTTCCAGTCCCTTGCCGGTCAACGCGTTTTCCGGAAGAGAAAGGACATCGACAAAGTGCTGGGAAAATTTCTGCTGATCGTCGTAATCCGTCGGCGGGGTGCGCAGGGGATCGTCCAGACAGACGATCTTGACATAGTCGCCGACCGTTCTGTCCACCGCCCGGGTACCGAGCCCGAACACCAGACGGAGCATGCCGGCCTCCATGTCGACGCTTTTATCCCAGACATAAAGATTGGAGGAGTTCCCTACGCCGGCAAGATGCGGGAAAAAGTTCTCCCCGTGGTAATCTCCGGAAACGCGCTGGACCAGAATGGCCATCTGCTCATCCTTTTCGGAAAGCCCTCTGCTGATCCGGTAGGAAAGCGCGTCTTCGTTCATCGTGCTGGCGTAAACCGTGCGGATCGCCCGTTCAAAGGCTTCGTAGCGTTCCTCGGGGGTGCCCTGATTCACGCAGAAGATGCTGTCGTACTTTCCGGCGAACGCATTGCCGAAGTTGTCCTCCAGCAGGGAACTGGAACGCACGATAATGGGAGACTGTCCGAAATGCTCGAGCATCTGGAGGAACTGCTCCTGAATCGTTTCCGAAAATCTGCCGTGCAGAAGCCTTTCCTTCAATTCAGGGGCGTATTTGAAATAGCCGCCTTCCGTTTTCTGCTTCATCCGCAGCTTCCACAGGCCGTTTTGAACAAGATAGGTATAAAAAAGATCGGAACCGAGGTAATAGGAGTCGTGGGGCTCCAGAAAGGGAGTGAACCGGCTTCCGCAGTCCTTCTCCAGTATTTTCCGGGCGAGCAGCATGCCGACGCTTTTGCCGCCGACGAACCCTGTCCCGACCTCACGGGCATAGATCATCAGGATATCGTTCAGGGTAAAATAGCGGTCGCACAGTTCAAACATTCTGGACTTTTCCCCGATCAGCATGGACATCAGGTCCCTTTTGACCTCTTCCTGCCGTTCCGGGGCAAGGTGGACGGCCTCTTTCGCCCGGTTGAAGATCACGTCCCAGTAGTCAAGCCGCTCTTCCCCGCGGCTGATTCCGGAAAAAAGCTCGGCGGCGTCCGCGCTGGACGTGATGGAGACCGCCTCCCCCTCCTGAATCAGATGGGGAAAAAACATGGTGGGGGAATAGCGCTTGAGCACCTTGAGCGGATGGATATAGAATTTGCCGCCGACCTGATACAGGTCGAGCAGAAGCTGCGTCGTCTCACGGATTCCGGCAATGGTGCCGTAGGTGTGGATATTGCGAATGATCGCGAAATAGGCGACCGTGTCCAGCTCGTACAGAAACGGGCAGGTCACTTTAAAAAAGTTTTCGATCATCAGGTCGGAATGCCAGTATTCCAGCAAATCGGTCAGACAGTCAAAGACATAGAAAGCTTTTCTGCCCTCCCGCTTCACCAGACTGTATACTTCCGCGACAAAGCTTTCAAAGCCTTTCTTCGCCTCGATCCGATAGAGCCTGATCTCCGGGCTGTCCTGCAGAATCGGTTCGTGTCCGGCAAAACGGACGTAGATCAGTCTTCTGTGATCCCGCTTCGCCTGTGCGACAAACGGTTCCGCCATTTTCCGATAATCGTCCGCAGTATCCACCTGCCAGACCACGTTGTCCCCCAGCCTGAGGCTGTCGATCACCCGGTCAAAGCCGCCCAGCCCGGTGCTTACCCGTTCATGTATGTTCATGCTGCACCCCCGTTTTGCCGATTTTTTTCCGAAAACAATTTTTTCTTATTATAACACAAACGGCGCCGCATTTCTGCGGCACCGTTTTTATTATGTTATGATCGCATTCAGGTGGAGGACCGGATCACCAGCTCCGTTGGAAACACAATGTTCCGGACCATGCCGGTATCTCCGCAGATGCGGCTGTACAAAACATCCGCCGTCGTTTTCCCCATCTCCTGAACAGGTACGGAAATCGTCGTAAGGCCGGGGAAAGTATAGGAGGATATGGAGTCGTTGTTGAAACCGATCACCGCGACGTCCTGCGGAACGGTAAGTCCCATTTCCTTAATCAGGGGAAGCACGGCGGACGCCAGCGTATCGTTTCCGACAAAGATGGCGTCGGGGCGGTCTTCCGCAGGCAGCGATAAAAGCCCGCGGACATCATTCAGGCAAACGCCGATGTCCCATTTGCAGTCGAGCATCCACTCCGGACGGTACTCCAGCCCGGCAAGCTCCAGCGTGGAACGGATGGCGATCTGCCGCTTGTCGCTGCGGAAATCCTTCAAATTGGCGCCGCCGACATAGGCTATTTTGCGGTACCCCCGGTCGATCAGATGGCGGACAGCCTGAACCGACGCATTGAACAGATCGAAGCCGATATTATCCAGATTGCCGTACGCCGTGTCGCAGCCCACCACATACCTGACACGGCTGCAGACGTAGCGGAAGGCGTCCTCGGGAAGGTCGTCCATGATAACCAGCCCGTCCAGGTCCCGCCCGAAGGTGAGATCCAGCTTCTGGGGATCGCTCAGCTCGCTGTAGTTGCGCACTGTGGTAATGATGCAGTTATGCTCCAGCAGCCTGCTTTCAAGCGCCGATAAAATGGAGGAAAAATACGGGTCTGCGTATTTTTCCGCAGTCATGGACAAAATACAGCAGATATTTTTAGCCTGCACCTTCGGCATCCGCCGTTTATAAGAATAATTGAGAGCGACGGCGGCGTCCTTTACTCTTTTGCGCGTCTTTTCGGTCGCCTTATAATTCGCGTCCCCGGACAAAATTCGCGATACCGTGGCAATGGACACATCCGCATATTTTGCCACATCCCTGATTGTCGACATCGTGTTCCTCCTATCAATGCGCAGTTGTTTGCCAAACAAATTATAAACATTCGCCAATAAAATGTCAATCCAAAGTAAAAAAACAGAAAAAGGAAAGTTATCCTTCTGTAAATTTTCCATAGGAGAGATTATTTTGCAATATTGGCGGCCGAATGAGGACAAATTAAAAGCAGGAGACTCTGAAAATCATAGCCGTTAAGCCTTGTTTACTAAAAAAATAATTTATTTTTCTAAAATATTGCCGCAAATTTTTAAAAAAATTCTTGTGATATTTCACAGAGCTAAGATATATTTATTAAAATTAATCACAAAAATACATTTCAATGAGATATTTTTGACAAATATGATTTACAAATTAATTTTTCAATGCTACAATACTTTCAGGTTGTTAAGAAAACAAATTATTGTTTCACTAATCGATTCATTTACAACCGCGGATAGGAGTATGTAATATGTCAAAAAAATTTGCTTTCATCGGTTCGGGATCCCTGGAATTTACAAGAGACCTGGTTCGTGATATCCTTACCTTTGACGATTTTCGGGACTGTGAAATCGCGTTGATGGATATCGATTCCAAAAGGCTTTCCTATTCCAGGAAGGCAGTGGAAAAAATAATTAAAAAAGGCAGCTACCCCGCAAAGGTAACGGCGACTTTGGACCGCCGCGAGGCCCTGAAGGGAGCGGACGGCGTTCTGATCACCATTCTGCAGGGCGGGGTCGACGTGTGGCGCCACGATATTGAAATCCCCGCAAAATACGGGGTCGATATCTGTGTCGGCGATACGAGAGGACCGTCCGGTATTTTCCGGTTTTTAAGGACCGCGCCCGTTATGCTGGAGATCATCCGCGACGTGGAAGCTCTGTGCCCGGACGCAATCGTTCTGAACTATACAAACCCCATGGCGCTTCTGTGCGGATACCTGCAGCGCCAGACCAAGGTAAACGTGACCGGCCTGTGCCACAGCGTACAGGGTACCGCGGAAATGCTTGCCGGCTTTATCGGCGCGAAGCCGGAGGAACTGACCTACACCTGTGCCGGTATCAACCATCAGGCGTTTTACCTGAAAATGGACTGGAAGGGACAGGACGCGCTGCCGCTGCTGAAAAAAGCGGTGCTGGAAAAGCCGGAGGTCGCGGCGGAAGAACCGGTCAGGTCCGAAATGTTCCTCAATCTGGGCTATTACCCGACGGAGTCGTCCGGACACAATTCCGAGTACAACGCCTGGTTCCGCAAACGTCCGGATTTAATTGAAAAATACTGCACGCACGGCACGGGCTGGAACCCGGGCGCCCACGCCTACATATTGGATGAGTATCTGAAAAGGGAATGCTCCTGGGAAAGCGAATTCCAGAAGATGCTGGAAGAGGAAGAGTTCGATCTCAGCAGGGGCGACGAATACGCTTCCAATATTTTCAACGCCGTTTTCGGCGATCACACTCCGTTCGAGTTTAACGGCAACCTCAGGAATTTCGGCCTTGTCGACAATCTTCCCGCCGGAGCCTGTGTAGAAGTACCCGTTCTGGCCTCCCGCGCGGGAATCCGCCCCTTCCACGTCGGTAACCTGCCCGACGGCCTCGCGATTCTGGTCAACACCTCTTCCCGCTGCGAGGAGCTGGCGATCGACGGCGCGATCGAAGGGGACCCGTGGAAAATTTTCCAGGCGGTTCTGTTCGATCCCCTTACCTCCGCCGTGCTCTCCATGGCGGAAACCAGACAGATGGTCCAGGAAATGCTGGATAAAAACAAAGAATACCTGACCTATTTCAAATCGCTCGCCATTTAAATCGATTTATTTTGGCTCACCCTGCTCCGCAGCAGGTAAGATACAATAAAATTCAAACAATGGAGGATTGAAATGAAAAAGTTTACATCTTGTGTACTTGCCGTCGCTCTGGCAGCTTCCCTGCTGACCGGGTGCGGTGCACCCGCTGCAAACTCCGATTCCTCGGCCGCAGGCAAATCGGGCGCCACCACCACGATTACCCTGTGGTCCCATATTGACGAAAACTGGAACCCCGCTCAGGACAAAATGATCGCGGATTTTGAAGCGGCGAATCCCGACATTAAAGTGGTACGCGAATCTTTTCCCTATGACGAGTTTGAATCCAAGACGCAGACCTCCCTGCTGAGCAAGGAAGGCGGAGCGGATGTTTATCAGCTGTGGGGCGGCTGGGCGATCGATTACGCCAAGACCGGCGCTTTCTCTCCTGTACCGGATACATACATGGAGAAGGTCAAGGCGGACAGCTACGAGCCTGTGATCGGGTCCTTCGGCTACAACGGAAAGTACTACGGCGTTCCGCTGGAGTTCAACATCGAATACGGCGGGCTGCTGGTCAACACCCCGAAATTCAAAGAGCTGGGCATTCAGTACCCCACCACATGGGACGATATGATTAACATCGCCAAGAAGAATTCCTCCTCCGACGGCGCGGTGTATCACCTTCGCGGACTGGATTTCGTTGGATGGGATACACTTCCCTACACCTGGCTGTCCATGATTCTTTCCTCCGGCGGCAAATACATGGAAGGCGACAAGTTCAACTTTAACAATCCAGTCGGCGTCGAAACCATGCAGAAGCTGGTGGACTACGTTGCCGTTGATAAAATCACGAACCTCGACGGCCTGACCAACGCCAGCGACACGGAGCCCTATCAGAAGCTTTTCACCAGCGACGAGGAGCTGATGGTTCCCCGCGGACCGTGGACGGTCTCGGAAGGCATCCATGTTGACGGTCTGGAATACGGCAAGGATTTCGAGTACGTTGCAATGCCGTTCTACGGCTCGCAGAAGCTGTTCGCGGCGGAAACCGGCTGGGGGCTGGCTGTCAACGCTTCCTCGAAAAATCAGGAAGCGGCATGGAAGTTCGTTGAATTCTGGACCGACCCCGACAGAGTGCTGGATTACAACATTGCCTGCGGCATGGTACCCGCATCCAAAACCGCAGCCCACAATCCGGAGCTGCTGAAAGCGATGCCTTATCTTGAGCCGCTGGTAAACATTTTGGACGGCGGCAAGTTCATCGGTTATTTCAACACGGATAAGCTGAAGGAAAATGTAAAAAACACCTTTATTGATATCGTGAACAACAAGACCCCTGTGGCTGAAGCGCTTGAAAAACTTGACAGCACAATGAACGCGGAAAAATAACTGCACATGAAAATACGGCGGGCTTTTGACAAAGGAGAGAGCCCGCCGTCTCTCTAAGGAGGATCGACTCGTGAAAAACAACCGTTTTGTCTACCTTGTGCTGCTCCCGATTTTTATTTTGCTGGCAGTCTTCTTCGTACTTCCCATTGTAGGCGGCCTTGCGATTTCCTTTTTTGATTACAACCCGCTCAGAGCCATCAACCATTTTATTGGATTTGAAAACTTCGGTAAGCTGATGTCGGATAAAATCTTCTTGAAATCCACCGCAAACACGCTTATATTTGTCGGCATTACCGTTACTCTGAATATATTCCTCACCCTTGTGCTCGCGCAGCTGATCAGCATGCTGCCGTGGCCGAAATTCCGGAGCTTTTTCCGGGTAATTTTCTTCATGCCCTGCGTGGCGCCGCTGATCGCCTCCAGCGTGGTGTGGGGCGGGCTCTATGCCACCAAGTACGGCCTGATCAACAATATGCTCAAAACCTTCTTCGGGATTTCCCCGGTAAACTGGCTGGGAACCGCAAGCTACGTGATGCCCGCCATCATTATTTTCACGCTTTGGGCCGATATCGGCTACAACATCATCCTGTTTTCCGCTGGCATGGACGGAATCCCCACGGATTTCTATGAGGCGGCCGAAATCGACGGCGCGGGCATGGTGAAAAAGTTCTTCTATATCACCCTGCCGCTTCTGGGAAGAACCGTCAGCTTCGTCGTGGCCATGACGATTATCTCCCACTTCCAGATGTTCGCGCAGTTCCAGGTTCTTGCCAAGCTGGGCGGCCCGGAAAACTCGGGAAACGTTCTTACCTATTACATCTACAAAACCGCTTTCCAGACCAAGGATATGGGCTACGCGTCCGCAATCGCGGTCGTACTCTTCGTTCTCATTATGATCGTCACAATCATTCAGCAGCGGCTCAACCGCGTGGAATGGGGGTATTAAGATGGCAAGCAATTCCAGAAAATACTACAAGCTGTATGTTGTGATCGCCGTCATCCTGATGGTTTTCGCCCTGCTCATTATTGCGCCCTACATCTGGATGATGCTCACCTCGTTCAAGAGCACCCGCGAGGTTCTGTACAACCCCGGAAAAGTCATGCCGATCAAATGGACGCTTTCCGGTTACATCACCGTTCTGACAAAATCGCCGTTCTTCAGCTGGTTCAAAAACAGCGTGATCGTGTCCGTGACCGTAACGGCGGCGGTCATCTTTACAAGCACGATCACCGGCTATGTGTTTTCCAAATACCGGTTCAAAGGGAAGAACTTTCTTTTCTGGCTGGTGCTGAGCACTATGATGGTTCCCAGTCAGATCACCATGATCCCCCGCTTCCTGATTATCAATCAGGTCGGTCTGTACAACAGCCTGCAGGCGCTGATCATTCCGGCGATCGTATCCGGGTTCGGCATTTACCTTTGCCGGCAGTTCTGCGACGAAATTCCGGACAGTCTTTGCGAAGCCGCGAAGCTGGACGGCGCGGGAGATTTCCGCATCTACGCCAGCATCATCCTGCCGCAGCTGCGGCCCTGCGTTGCGGCTCTGGCGATTTTCACCTTCCTGGATATCTGGAACGATTACCTGAACCCTCTGATTATGCTCTCCACACTGAAGAGCATGACGCTTCCTCTGGCGCTGACCTACTTCTCCGACGCGCATTCCACCGATATCAGCGCCGTCATGGCGGCCTCCGCACTGATTATGCTCCCGGTGACCATCCTTCTGCTCTGCTTCCAGAAGCAGTTTATCAAGGGCGTTACGATCTCGGGCATGAAATAAAGAAAAACAGACACAGGCGGACCGACCCGTTTTCCGGGCGATCCGCCTGTTTTTATATTCCTATGCCGCAATGAAAAATTTCTGTATAGTCGATTAACTTTAAAAATGGCTAAGGATTTGCGAGGACACTTTTCGTGTTGTAAGGCAGACGACGAAGTCAGGCTGGCGCCTGACGAGGAGGATAACGCAACAGCACGGAAAATAGACCGCAAAGACTGGATGGTTTTGAAGTTAATTGACTATATTGCCCGCTTGAAGAAAATGTCAGCCCATGCATACACGGACGACATGCTTTTGCCCGTCGCCGCACGCCGGAAGGACGTTACCCTGTACCGGTTCGCCGTCAAGCGTCATGCTTTTTACGCCTTTGCTCTTCCCCGCCGTATTGTCGATTTCGATCCGGTACGTGGAGCCGCGGAATTTGCGTTCCACCGTAAAGCTGCCGAAATCCTCGGGAATACACGGATCAATTTCCAGTCCGTCGAACTGGGGCCGAATACCGAGAATGAACTGGGAGACATCGTAAAAGCTCCAGGCCGCCGTACCGGTCAGCCAGGAATTTTTCGCTTCGCCGTGCCGCGGCGCGTCGCGCCCGGCGATCATCTGCGCGTAAACATAGGGCTCGGTGCGGTGTACTTCACTGATCTGCTCCGTATAGGCGGGGCAGGTTTTTTTGTAAACGGAAAACGCCAGATCGCCGCGTCCGAGAACGGTTTCCGCAATGGAAACCCAGGGATTGTTGTGACAGAAAATGCCGCCGTTTTCCTTGTACCCCGGAGGATAGGAGGATATTTCACCCAGATTCAGCCGGTAAGAGGTATAGGACGGCCAATTCAGAACCAAACCGAAATCCGTATCAAGATGGCGGTGCACAGAATCCAGCGCGCGCTGCGCCAAGCCTTCCTTTACGCCGACTCCGGCCATGACGCAGAAACCCTGCGATTCGATAAACAGCTTGCCTTCGTCGCATTCCCGGCTGCCGACTTTGTCCCCGAAGGCGTCGTAGGCGCGCAGGAACCATTCGCCGTCCCAACCGTCCCTGAGGATGGCGTCGGTCATATTGTTTACTTCGCAAAGCGCGCGCTCCGCTTCCTGCGCGTACCCTGACCGGCTCAGAATTTCAGCATACGCCGGGCCGACCGAAACAAACAGCCCCGCGATAAACACCGATTCCGCGATCCCGCTTTCAAAGTTCGCGCAGGTCTGGAAGGATTCCCCCGGCGTTTTGGAAAAACAGTTCAGGTTGAGGCAGTCGTTCCAGTCGGCGCGGCCGATCAGCGGAAGCCCGTGCGGCCCAAGGTTGTTCAGCACATGGTCAAATGACCGTTTCAAATGCTCCAGCAAGGGAACCTCTGTGCCTTCTTCGTTGTTAAAGGGAACCTGCTCCTGCAGAACCGGCCAGTCCCCCGTTTCCTTCAGATACGCGATCACCCCGAAAATCAGCCACAGGGAGTCGTCGTTAAACCCGCTGCCAACTTCAAGATTGCCGCGTTTGGTCAGCGGCTGGTACTGATGGTAGGCGCTTCCGTCCTCCAACTGTGTGGCGGCGATATCCAAAATACGGGTCTTTGCGCGGGAGGGAATCAGATGCACAAAGCCGAGAAGGTCCTGCGTGGAATCCCGGAAGCCCATTCCCCTTCCGATCCCGGATTCAAAATAGGAGGCGGAGCGCGACATGTTGAACGTCACCATGCACTGGTACTGGTTCCAGATATTCACCATGCGGTTCAGCTTTTCGTCCCGGCTGTCAAGGCGGAAATTGGAAAGCAGGCCGTCCCAGTACTCTTTGATACGGGACAGCGCGGAGTCCACCTGCGCGTCTGTGGAAAAGGCGTCCAGCAGCTTCTTTGCCGGTGCTTTATTGACAACATTCGGCGATTCCCATTTCTGATCTTCCGGGTTTTCACAGTAGCCCAGAACGTAAATCAGACTTTTTTCCTCTCCGGGGGCAAGGGTCATACGGACGCAGTGGGAGCCGACGGGCGCCCAGCCGCTTGCGACGGAGTTGCGGGGCTTCCCCGCAAGCACCGCGTCCGGCCTGTCAAAGCCGTTGTAGGCCCCTAAAAAGGATTCCCGGTCCGTGTCGAAACCGTCGATCGCAGTGTTCACGCCGAACACCGCGTAATGGTTGCGCCGCTCGCGGTATTCCGATTTGTGATAGATCGCCCTTCCGGTCACTTCCACTTCCCCGATATTGAAATTGCGCTGGAAGTTCGTCATGTCGTCGTACGCGTTCCAAAGGCAGAATTCAACAAAAGAGAACACCTGAAAGCTCTTTGGCTCTGAGGAGGTGTTCTTTATCGTCAGGCGGGTTACTTCGCAGTCCGCGCCGATCGGGACAAAAACGGTCTGCGTCGCCTGCAGGCCGTTTTTGCTGGAATCGAAAATGCTGTATCCCAGCCCGTGGCGGCACCCGTAAGAGTCCAGCGGCGTTTTCGTCGGCGCCCAGCCCGGATTCCAGACGGTTCCTTCGTCATTTATATAAAAGTAGCGCCCTCCCGCATCCGTGGGAACATTATTATACCGGTACCGCGTAAGGCGGAGCATGCGTGCGTCTTTATAAAAACAATATCCCCCCGATGTGTTTGAGATCAGTGAAAAAAAGTCTTCGTTTCCAAGATAGTTGATCCAGGGATAGGGGGTGTCCGGCCGGGTAATGACATACTCCCTGCGGACGTCGTCAAAATATCCGAATTTCATAGGCAAGTTCCTCCCAATGCTTTGTTTGACTACAAATTTCGAAAACGATTTAGTAATTTCACAAAACACGAAATCCATTTTCTTTATAGTAATAGGTATCATAGATAAAATCAAGTGTTTTTTAATATTCAGCATATTATACGAATATCAATCGATAGATCACACAATTTTAAACCAGAACAGAAAAAATAGCCAATTTACAGAAATTTTCGTATTTTTTTAAAAAATCTCAATTTTTACGAAAACATTTTCGGATATAATATTATTGTTAGAAAAAAACAAGCCTGTTTTCTTCTAAAATATATTATAAAATGAATTCTATTTAAAAATTTAATATTAAAATTTAAATCACTATTGAAAAACTGTTAATTATGGATTATAATAACTTACGAAAACGATTTAGAAAATTTCTCAGACAGGAGAAAGTCATATGGCAAACATAAAAGATATTGCGTTGAAATGCGGATTGTCCGTTTCAACGGTCAGCAAAGCGCTGAACAGCTACAGCGACATCAGCAAGGAAACCCGCCAGCGCGTTCTGGAAACCGCAGAGCAGTTCGGCTACTTCCCAAATTCCAACGCAAGGGCCCTGAAAACGAACCGTACCCATAATTTAGGAGTGCTGTTTGTGGACGACGCCCAAAGCGGACTGACGCACGATTATTTTGCCGCCGTTTTGGACAGCTTTAAGGTGGAAGCGGAGAAGCACGGCTACGACATCACCTTTATCAATCACAATATCAACATTGGAAACCGGCCGATGACTTTTCTGGAGCACTGCAGATACCGCAATTTCGACGGCGTGTGCATCGCCTGTATCGACTTCCAGAAACCGGAGGTCATCGAGCTGGTAAGCAGCAGTATTCCCGTCGTGACCATCGACCACGTGTTCAACAACCACACAAGCATCAATTCGGCGAATGTACGGGGGATGCACGAGCTTGTACAGTACATATATGACATGGGCCACCGGAGAATCGCCTATGTACACGGCGAAAGATCGGCGGTCACCGAACAGCGTCTGACCAGCTTCTGCAAGTCGCTGATGGATTTGGGGATCGAGACTCCCCAGGAATATCTTGCACGTGCGGCCTACCACGACACTGCCGCCACCCGGCACAGTGTCAGACAGCTTTTGAGCCTGCCGAACCGCCCGACCTGCATCGTCATGCCCGACGATTACGCTGCGCTCGGGGGCATTGAGGCGATTGAGGCCGCGGGGCTGAGGATTCCGGAGGATATTTCCATTGCGGGATACGACGGAATTTCCCTTTCCCAGGTAATCAAGCCGAGGCTCACCACGCTGAAACAGGACACAAAAATGCTCGGCCGCGAAGCCGCGCGCAGGCTGATCGGCCAAATAGAGAATCCCCTTACCACCATAACGGAGAACGTTACGGTGATGGGCCAGCTGATAGAAGGCCAGTCCGTCGGAAGGGTGGATCCCTCCATCGAGTAAGTTTTGGCAGAGTAACTGCCATGCTGATAAATTTTAGCGGATTGTCCGCCAGATTAAAGGAGGATTTCGTAAACATGAAAAAGGCAAGAAAAATCACCGCAACGCTTCTGGCTGTCGCGATGATGACAGGCGTCATGGCAACCGCTTCCGGCTGCCAGAGCGGGCCGGCCGCGTCGTCGGCAGCTCCCGCCGCAAGCCAGGAAGCCGCAAACAGCGAAGCTCCGGCAGCGGAAGGAAAAACGCTCAACATTTGGTGCTGGAACGATGAGTTCCAAAGCAGGTTCAACGATTATTATCCGGAAGTAAAGGAAGTGGCCGGCGACAAATCCACCACTACCTTAAACGACGGCACCGTCGTCAAATGGACCATCAATCCGAATGACAACAACAACTATCAGAACAAATTGGATCAGGCGCTGCTTTCTCAGGAAAGCGCCGCTGCCGACGACAAAATCGATATTTTCCTGGTGGAAGCCGATTACGCATTAAAGTACGTCGACAGTGAATACACATTGGATGTAAAGAAAGACATAGGGCTGACGGACAGCGACCTGTCCAACCAATACCAGTACACACAGGATATCGTCACCGACAAAAGCGGCGCCCTGAAAGGCACCACCTGGCAGGCGACCCCCGGTCTGTTCGCTTACCGCCGTTCCATCGCCAAAGCGGTGCTGGGCACGGACGACCCCGCAAAGGTACAGGAATCTCTCTCCGACTGGGATAAGTTCAACAGCGTAGCGGCACAGGCCAGCGCCAAAGGCTACAAGATGCTTTCCGGTTATGACGACAGCTACCGCACCTTCTCCAACAACGTATCCGCTCCGTGGGTAACGGACACGACGGCCACGGTTGACGCCAACCTGATGAATTGGGTAAAACAGACGAAAGAATACGCGCAAAAGGGCTATAACAACAAGACCTCCCTCTGGGACGACAAGTGGCAGGCCGACCAGGGCCCGAGCGGAAAAGTACTCGGATTCTTCTACTCCACCTGGGGCATTAACTTTACCCTGCTGGGCAACTCCCTGAAAACACCGGTCGCGGAAGGCGGCAAGGAAGAAGTCGGCAACGGCGTTTACGGCGACTATGCCGTCTGCCAGGGCCCGCAGAGCTACTACTGGGGCGGCACATGGATCTGCGGCGCCAAGGGAAGCGACAACATCGGCACGATCAAGAATGTCATGAAGTCCCTCACCAGCGACAGCACGATCATGAAGAAGATCACAACCGACACACAGGATTATACCAATAACAAAGAGGCCATGGAAGAAATCGCGAACAGCGACTTCAAATCCGCGTTCCTCGGCGGCCAGAACCACATTAAGCTCTTTGCCGAAGTGGCGCCGAAGATCGACATGAGCAACGCCGGTCCCTACGATCAGGGAATGAACGAAAGCATGCAGAAATGCTTTAAGGATTATTTCGACGGCACTGTCGACCTTGAAAAAGCAAAGGCAAACTTTGAAAAGACAGTCAAGGAGAAATATCCTGAAATCACAGAGATAAAATGGCCATCATAAAGATTTTTTAAGCCGGACGCACGGCTGCCAAAGGGGGTTTCCCCGGACCGCGGCCGTGCGGCTTTATTAGGGAAAGGGGGCTTCGACTTCATGAACGCTGAGAGTACGCCGAAAAAGAGGAAGCGCAGCCGCTACACAAAATGGGGTTATCTTTTCATCTCCCCGTTTTTTATCGTATTTATTGTCTTTTCACTGATCCCTCTGTGCTCCACCATTTATTACAGCTTCTTTCAATATTACCGCCAAGGGCTGAAAATCATTGGGCCGACCTTTACGGGCATGGCGAATTATGTCAAATTATTTCAAGCGGACCTGCCGAATTATCTGGGAAACACCCTTCTGATCTGGTTCATCGGCTTTGTCCCCCAGATCATTATCTCGCTGCTTCTGGCGGCGTGGTTTACCAACCAGCGCCTGAACCTGCGCGGGCAGGGATTCTTTAAAACCGTGATCTATATGCCGAATCTGATCATGGCTTCCGCTTTTGCGATGCTGTTTTTCGCACTGTTCTCCGACAACGGCCCCGTCAACGGAAGCTTGGTGTCCCTCGGTATTTTCAGCCAGCCCTTCCGTTTTCTGGCCAGCATAGCCGGCACGCGCGGCCTGATCAGCTTCATGAATTTTCTGATGTGGTTCGGTAATACCACGATTCTGCTGATGGCGGCGATTATGGGCGTCGACCCCGGACTTTACGAGGCGGCCGAAATTGACGGCGCCTCCTCCAACCAGATGTTCTGGCGGATCACCATTCCGCTGATCCGTCCCATTATGGCGTATGTCCTGGTCACTTCGCTCATCGGCGGCCTGCAGATGTTCGATGTGCCCCAGATTCTGACCAACGGCTCCGGCAATCCGGACCGCAGCGCGACCACGATGATTATGTACCTGAACAATCATATGTACAGCAAAAATTACGGGATGGCCGGAGCGGTTTCCACCGTGCTTTTCCTGATCTGCGCGGCGCTCTGCTTCCTGATCTATTTCATGATGACAAACAAGGATGGCGCTGCCGGAAACAAAAAGAAAAGGGGTGTCCATGGATGAATAACCGTTCTAAATCCGGCAAAGCCGGACTTTCCGTCACACGGGGCGCCTGCTATCTTGTTTTGGCTGTTCTTTGCTTTTTGTGCCTGTTTTTCTTTTACATGCTGCTGATTAACTCTTCCCGGAACACCTATCAGATTCAGCAGGGGTTCTCGTTCCTTCCGGGAAAATCCTTTGTGGTAAACCTGAAAAATCTTCTGAAAAACGCGAACATCCCCGTGCTGAGCGGTATTTATAACAGCCTTGTCGTCTCCGCGCTGACGGCGCTTCTGGCGTCCTATTTCTCGGCGCTGACCGCCTATGGGATTTACGCTTACGATTTCAGATTTAAAAAAGCCGCTTTCACGGTTATTTTGCTGATTATGATGATGCCGACGCAGATTTCGGCGGTGGGCTTCGTCAATCAGATGCAGGCAATGGGACTGCGTAATTCCCTGATCCCGCTGTTTTTGCCCTCCATTGCTTCGCCCATTGTGTTTTTCTTTATGAAACAGTATCTCGACAGCAATATGCCGATGGAAATCGTGGAAGCCGCACGCATTGACGGGAGCGGCGAGTTCCACACCTTTAACACCATCGTGCTGCCGATCATGAAACCGGCGATGGCCGTACAGGCAATCTTCACCTTTGTAACCGCTTGGAATAACTTCTTTATTCCCGCCCTGCTGATTGACAAATCCGACAAAAAGACGCTGCCCATCCTGATTGCGCAGCTGCGCAGCGCGGATTTCCTCAAATTCGACATGGGGCAGGTCTACATGATGGTCACCATCGCGATCATTCCGGTCATCATTATTTACCTGATTCTCTCCAAATATATTGTGCGCGGCGTTGCGCTGGGCGGCGTAAAGGGATAACCGGTTCGCCGCAAAATAAACTGAGCTGGGGATGAAGCAAATGGGATTTCCTGAAAATTTCATCTGGGGCGCCGCAACCGCCTCCTACCAGATTGAGGGAGCCCCGCGGGAAGGGGGTAAAAGCGACTCTGTCTGGGATGAGTTCTGCCGTGTTCCGGGCGCTGTTTTCGAGGGTCAGACAGGCGACGCCGCCTGCGACCATTATCACCGTTTCCGGGAAGATATCGCCATGATGAAGCAGCTGGGTATCCGCGCTTACCGCTTCTCTTTCTCCTGGCCCCGCATTCTGCCGGACGGAACGGGGAAAGTAAACGAATCGGGAATGCGTTTCTATGAAGACCTTGTAGAGGAACTCCTGCAAAATCAGATTACACCCTATGCCACTCTTTTTCATTGGGATTATCCGGCCGTCCTGCAGAAGCAGGGCGGCTGGCTGAACCCACAAAGCCCGCTGTGGTTCGAACAGTATGCCGAAACCATCGCGAGACGGTTTAAAGGCAAAATCCGGCATTATTTCACCATCAATGAACCGCAGTGCTTTATCGGACTGGGCTACGGCCGCGGCACGCACGCGCCCGGCCTGAAGCTTTCCGCCGCGGATAATTTTCTGGCGGTCCACCACGTTCTGCTGGCGCACGGAAGAGCTGTCCGCGCGCTGAGGGAATATGGCGGTCCTGTCAGTGTGGGGCTGGCGCAGTGCGGGCGGATTTTTGTTCCGCAGACCGACCGGACCGAGGACGCCGAAGCCGCGCGGCGCGCTACCTTCGAGGTCCCGGGAGACTATCTTGACGCGCTTTTCAGCGTCTCCCTCTGGAGCGACCCGATTTTGAAGGGGGAGTACCCCAAAGACTTCCTGCAGAAATTTTCCGATGTGCTGCCCGAAATCAGCGCGGAGGACATGGAGCTTATCCGTCAGCCAATCGATTTTTACGGGCAGAATATTTACCACGCCGCCCGTGTCCGAGCGGCGAAGGGCGGCTGGGAGCTTGTGCCGTTCCCCGTGGGGATGACAAAAACGGCCATGAACTGGCCCGTTACCCCGGAATGCATGTACTGGTGCAGTAAATTCCTGTATGGAGAATACCGCAAAAAAATTATTATCAGCGAAAACGGAATGTCCGCTCACGACGCCATCTCACTGGACGGGCGGGTACACGACCCGAACCGGATCGATTATCTGCGCCGCTATCTCCGTTATTTAAGGATGGCGGTAAATGAGGGTATTGATGTCGCAGGTTACTTCGTCTGGTCCCTGATGGATAATTTTGAATGGGATTCCGGTTATCACGAACGCTTCGGCATCATCTATGTCGATTACGAAACACAAGAGCGAATCCCGAAGGACAGCGCTTACTGGTACCAAAAAACGATTGAACAAAACGGAGAGAGGCTTTAAAAGCCTCTCTCCGTTTTGTTCGTATCCATTCAGTCCGGTTCCAGCAGTTGTGCAAACGAATCAATATACTCATCCGCTTCCCGGAGGATGGTCTCTTTTTCATAGTCCGAGTACGGGTCGTAAACCCCGCAGGTCCGGAAACCGCCCGCCTTCGCTCCCCGGATTCCCGCCGAAATGTCCTCAAACACTACGCAGTCCCGTGCGGAAAGGCCGAGCCGCTGTGCCGCCAGAAAATAGATATCGGGGAAGCCCTTCCCCCTCTCCACCTCGCCCAGATGGGCAAAAGCGTCGAACAGGTCAAAAACGCCGTTGTTTTTCAGCGCCGGTTCGTACAGTTCCGGAGCCTGCGCAGTCGCGACCGCCAGCCTGACTCCACGGCTTTTTAATTTCCGGAGGAATTCCCCGGCCCGGGGCTTCAATGCGATTTCAAAACGGTAGGCCTGTTCGGACATTTCCATCCAGTCACGGATGACCTCCTGTGCCGTTTCCGGCAGGGAAAACCGCGCGATGGTATACGCCGCCGCATCCCTGTAGTTCATGGGCGTGACCTTTTCGACATAGTCGTCCGGCAGAGGGATTCCCCGTTTCGCAAGGAACCGCTGATCGATCTGTGCCCAGATCCCCATGGACTCCAGCAAAGTGCCATCAAGGTCAAAAATCGCGCCTTTCAATTCTTTCATGGATTCCCTCCCTGAAAAATCTGTAAAAGCCCGCGGGCGGCTTCGCGGATGTCGGGCTGTGCGATCACCGCGGAAACCACCGCCAGGCCGTCGATACCGATCTTACAGAATGCGGGGGCGCTTTCCCGGTTGATTCCCCCGATGACGACGATCGGGATTTGAACCGCCCTGCGGATGGCGTGCAATTCTTCCATAGAGACGATTTCGGCGTCCGTTTTCGTCCCGGTCGCGTACATGGCGCCTACGCCGAGATAATCCGCGCCGTCCTTCTCAGCCTGAACGGCTTCTTCCAGTGTGGACGCGGATACCCCGATAATTTTTTCTTCCCCCAAAATACGGCGCAGCACGCCGCAGGGTAAATCACTCTGCCCCACGTGTACGCCGTCCGCATTGACCGCAAGCGCAATGTCCAGCCGGTCGTTGATAAGCAGAGGGACGCCGTAATGTTCCGTCACCCTTTTCACCGCAAGGGCCGTGTCGTAAAACAGGCGGGAAGAAATATTCTTTTCCCTCAGCTGGATGACCGTACAGCCCCCCTGAATCGCCTGTTCCACCGATTCCTCCACCGCAGCGGTGCTCATCAGTTCCCTGTCCGTACAGAGGTACAGGGAATAATCGATTTCAGATTTCATCCACCTTCGCCCTCTCTTCCAATAAAACAGGATTCAGGCGGCTCAGCGCGTCGATAATCGCGACATGAAAGCTGCCGGTGCCGGTCTGCCCCGCCGCTTCGTACGCAAGCTCTCCCGCGATTCCCATGGAAGCGATTCCGGCGACCGCCGCCGTAAATCCGTCCCGCAGCGCGCCCGCGTAGGCGCCGACCAGCGAGGAGGTCATGCAGCCGGTACCGGTCACCCTGCTGAGCATGGGATGTCCGTTGCGTATTTGGGCGACTCTTTTCCCGTCGGCAATCACGTCGACCGCACCGGTAACGGCGGCCGTACAGCCCAGCTTTTCCGCAACGGCTTTTGCAACGGCAGCCGCGTCGTTGCCGCCGTCGGCCTCGGAGGCATCCACTCCTTTTGTCGAAGCGGCCAGCCCCGCGACAAAGGAGACTTCGGAAATATTCCCGCGCAGGACCGTAAGCCTGACCTGCTCCAGAATTTCTCTGGTCGTGTCGTTGCGCAGTTTGGACGCGCCCGCACCGACCGGGTCAAACACAACGGGAATCCCGAGTTCGTTCGCCCTTTTCCCCGCCGCAAGCATGGAAGCGACGGTGCGCTGGTTCAGTGTGCCGATGTTCAGCACCAGCGCGGAAGAAATAGCGGAAATATCGGCCGCTTCCGCAATATCGTCCGCCATGATGGGCGAAGCGCCGATGGCAAGCAGCGCGTTTGCACAGTCGTTGACCGTCACATAGTTGGTGATATTATGTACCAGCGGAACCTTTTCCCTCAGGACACGGATTGCGTTTGATACTTCTTTGGTGATCTGATTCATTGTTTCATCCTCCGGATATCTTATTTTTTCTTTTATTTTTCAGAGCAGAATTCTACTTTTTTGCCTTCCAGAATCAGGTTGGTCGTACGGACGGCGCACATTTTTCCGCACATAGAGCAGGTGTGGCGGTCGGCGGGAGGGGTGCTTTCAAAGTAGTCCCTTGCTTTTTCCCCGTCTATGGCGACCCGGAACATTTCGTCCCAGTCCATCCTGTGGCGCGCGTCCGCCATCTGATTGTCGAGGTCACGCGCATGGGGAACGCCTTTCGCGATATCCGCCGCGTGCGCGGCAATTTTGCTGGCGATGATTCCCTCCTTGACATCGCTCAGATCCGGCAGGCGAAGGTGTTCCGCCGGGGTGACGTAGCACAGGAAGTCCGCGCCGCTGGCCGCCGCAATCGCTCCGCCGATGGCGGAAGTGATGTGGTCGTAGCCGGGAGCGATATCGGTAACCAGAGGTCCCAGCACATAGAACGGCGCGTTGTGACAAAGCCGCTTCTGCAGCGTCATATTGGCCGCGATCTCATTCATGGCCATGTGGCCCGGGCCTTCCACCATGACCTGCACGTCCTTTTCCCACGCGCGTCTGGTCAGGTTTCCCAGCTCGACCAGTTCCCCGATCTGCCCCGCGTCGGTGCTGTCGTCCAGACAACCGGGACGAAGCGCGTCGCCAAGGCTGATGGTCACGTCGTATTCGCGCAGGATTTCCAGCACTTCATCATAGTACTCGTAAAACGGGTTTTCATTGCCCGTCATCTCCATCCACGCGAAAAGCAGAGACCCGCCCCGGGAAACAATGTTCATGGTGCGGCCCTCCCTGCGGAAGCCCTCCACCGCGCGACGGTTGATGCCCGCGTGAATCGTCATGAAGTCCACGCCTTCCTTCGCGTGCGCCTCCACCACCTTCAGAAAATCCTTTGCGGAGATTTCCAGCAAATCCTTTTCCAGATACCCGATCGCGTCGTACATTGGCACCGTGCCGATCATCGCGGGGGATTTTGCAATCAGCTCCTGCCGGAAGGTATTGGTTTTGCCGTAATTGCTCAGGTCCATGATCGCTTCCGCGCCGAAGCGGAGCGCCATGTCCACCTTCTGCATTTCCACATTGTAATTTTTGCAGTCGCCCGAAATCCCCAGATTGACGTTGATTTTTGTTTTCAGTCCCGCGCCGATTCCCTCCGGAGACAAGGCCGTATGATGAATATTGGCTGGAATGGCGACCTGCCCGGACGCTACCAGCTCCCGCAGCTTTTCCGGTTCCATGGATTCTTTTTCCGCCACCACGGCCATCTCCTTGGTGACAATGCCTTTTTTAGCCGCTTCCATCTGCGTCTGATATGTTCTCATTGTAATAATCCTCCATTTTTATACAAATTGTAAAAATGATTGGTCGGGCCGTGGCCTTTGCCGATCGGCAGCGCGTGCCGGATGGCTGTGGTAACGTATTCTTTCGCGGCGCCGACGGCCTCGGGGACTCCCATTCCGTTCGCAAGGTTTGCCGCGATGGCGGAAGAAAGGGTACAGCCCGTACCGTGGGTATTCTTTGTGGGAATCCTCTCTGTCCGAAACGCACGATTTTCTTCTCCGTCAAACAAAATGTCCACCGCGTCGCCCTCCAGATGTCCGCCCTTGACCAGCACATACCGGGGGCCCATGCTCCTTAGAACAGCGGCGGCTTTTTCCATATCCCCGACGGTGCGGATTTCCACGCCGGTGATCGCTTCCGCCTCCGGGATATTGGGTGTGAGCAGAAAAGCCTGGGGCAGCATTTCGGCTTTCAGCGTTTCCAGCGCATCCGGGTGCATCAGGGCGCGGCCGCCCTTCGCGACCATCACCGGGTCCAGCACCACGCCGCCAGGCCGGTAAAAACGCAGCCTTTCGGCGACCGTCTTCATCTGCTCCGCGCCGGAAAGCATCCCGATTTTTACCCCGTCCACCGCGATATCCTCAAACACGGCGTCGATCTGGTCGGCGACAATCCGCGGCGGGATATCCTGAATGGAAATCACGCGGCTGGTGTTTTCCGCCACCACCGAAACAATGACGCTCATGCCAAAGGCCCCGTGCGCGGCAAAAGTTTTCAGATCGGCCTGGATTCCGGCTCCGCCGCTGCAGTCGGAACCCGCAATGGTCAGTAAATTTTTAATGGCTAACTCCTCCTTCTGAAATAAAAAAATGCCCACCGTCAAGGCGAGCATAAAACATCGGATTTTGCTCCCTACGACAGCGTTAACTGACAGGTTCAAAGGGTCAGGTTTTACCTTCTCAACTCGGATGAGTCCCCCCGCGTCTATTCAATTAAAAAAGCGTCCACCCAAACAGGTGAACGCGGATCAATCAACGTTCCCTACTTCGGTATTAGCCGACAGGTTCAAAGGGTCAGGTTTTACCTTCTCAACTCCATGAGTTCCCCCAGTTATCTTTTATTATATACTGTATTGGAATGCCTGTCAATCCGTCTTCCGTCCGTATTTTTCCATGCCGCTTTGGTGCAGGGAACACCGTAAACGGAAGGGAACCGGCAGTCCGGCGAACTTTTTATCCCGTGGAACCCGGTTATGAACGCTATTGGATTGCCTCCCTGCCGCGTTCCCCCGTACGGATACGGACGGCGTCGCTGATGTCGGAAATAAAGATTTTTCCGTCGCCGTATTCTCCGGTGTACGCCTTTTCGACGATGCTGTCCACAACCGTATCGGCCTGTTCGTCCAGAACGATCATTTCAATTTTGATTTTCGGCAGGAACTGGTAGTCGACCTCCGTCCCCCTTACAAATTCCTTCCAGCCCTTTTGATTGCCGCAGCCCATGACCTGCATAATGCTCAGGCCGTTGAGCTGGAGAGAATCGAGGACTTCTTTGATATCTTCCAGCTGATCCGGACGTATAAACGCTTCAATTTTTTTCATATCTTCACCATTCTCATTTCTTAATCCATCCCGTTAAACGCCGGGTAAGCGGATTCCCCGTGCTGGGAAGCGTCGAGCCCCACATTCTCGTCTTTCTGGGAAACCTTGATGCCGCCCGTAACAGCCGAAGTGATGCTGCCGGCGATCAGGGTACCGACAACCGCGATGACAACGGTGATGGCGATCGCCGCAAGCTGGCGCAGGAACAGGTTTGCATCGCCGAATATCAGCCCGTTCCACGCCGCCGCGGAATTAATGGATTTCTGCGTAAAAATGCCCGTCGCAATACCGCCCCATATTCCTCCGACGCCATGGCACCCGAACACATCCAGCGCGTCGTCATAGCCGAATTTCGGCTTCACAACGGTAATGAAGAAATAGCAGATAGGACTGACCATGGCCCCGATGACCAGAGCCGCCCAGACGGGGACAAAGCCCGCTCCGGGGGTAATCGCCACAAGTCCGATCACCAGGCCGGTGGAAGCGCCCACAATCGTCGGTTTTCCGCTCGTGATCACTTCGATCACTAGCCAGGAAAGCATCGCCGCGGCAGCCGAGGTATTTGTTGTCAGAAAAGCGTGAACGGCAAGCTCGTTCGCCGCCAATGCGCTTCCCGCGTTAAAGCCGAACCAGCCGAACCACAGAAGCGCGGCTCCCATAAAAATCATCGGCGCGTTGTGCGGGCGGTAAGTCGCCTTTCCGTAATTTTTCCGCTTGCCGAGAAAGATGGCAAGGACAAGGGCGCTGACGCCGGAGCTGATATGTACCACGTTGCCCCCCGCAAAATCCACGGAACCGATGTCGAACAGGAAGCCTCCGCCCCAGACCATGTGTGCAAGGGGATAGTAAACGATCACGGACCAGATGGCCGTAAAAACAACGAGAGAGGAAAACTTCATTCTCTCGGCAACCGCGCCGGTCATCAGCGCGGGCGTGATGATGGCAAACATCATCTGGAAAACGGCAAAAGTCAGCGTGTTGGGGTAAGGAAGCGTTGTGTCCGTAAAGCCGTCAAAATTCATTCCCACCCATTTCAGATTTCCGATGATACCGGCGATATCCCCGCTGAAGGAAAGGGAAAAGCCGACCAGCACCCACAAAATGGAAGCCACCCCCATCAGAATAACCGAAGACATCAACGTATTGATAATATTTTTCCGCTTAACAAAGCCGCCGTAAAAAAATGCCAGGCCCGGTGTCATAAGAAGTACCAGAGCTGAGGAGGTCAGCATCCACGCCACATCGCCATGATCCATGTTCAAACCCCTATTCTTTTGTTTTTTGCAGAAAATAAAAAGGCCAATAAAGCAATACACAAAGTAAAGCTTTATTGACCTCATTGCCAATAAGACGCGTCGGCAGGCAGCCTTCTGCTCATAGCCGCCTTTATTACCAAAATATATTAATCTATTTTGGAGCATCTGTCAAGCGGTAAAATTCAAAATCAACGGTTGAAAATTTTTATGCGCTTTTATCGCCATGCAAATTTATTTTTTATAAAATTTCGCTACAGAAGCGCGGCGCCGATAATGCCGGCGTCGTTCCCGAGAGCCGCCTTAATCACCGCGGGCGCTTCCACCAGTTCCCCGCCAAAGCAGAAATGACGGACAAACGCGTTGATGGGATCGAGCAGACGCGCCCCTTCGTTGCAGATTCCGCCGCCGAGGATGACACACTCCGGGCGGAAAATATTGACAAAATCGACGACTCCCTCGCTGAGATAGGACAGATAGCTTTCCACCACCCGCCGTCCCGTTTCGTCGCCCTGCCTTTCCGCTTCAAAAGAAGTCCGGCCGCTGATACGCTCCGGATCCCCTTCGCACAGCTTCCAGATCAGCGACTCCGGGTGCTCCTGCGCGGCGCGCTTCGTCTGCCGGATCAGCGCGGTGGCCGACGCATACGCTTCCAGACATCCGCGCCGCCCGCAGGTACAGAGCTCCCCATCCTTGACAAGAACCGTATGCCCCAGCTCCGCGCCCGCGGAATGGCAGCCGGAAAATATTTTGCCGTCCAGCACCACGCCGCCGCCGACGCCGGTCCCCAGCGTGATCAGGACGGCATTTTTGCAGCCCTTTGCCGCGCCCGCCGCAACCTCTCCCAGCGCCGCACAGTTCGCATCATTACTGAGACGGCAGGGCAGGTCGATCCATTTTTGCAGGGCGGAGGTCAAAGGGACTCCCTTCCAGCCAAGATTGTTCGAGTACAGCACCGTACCCGTTCCGGAATCGCAGATGCCCGGGCTGCCGATTCCGACAGAACAGCACTGTTCCACGGGAACCCCGGCATTGTGCAGGGCCTTTCTTACGGCTTTCGCCATATCCCCGACAATTTGCTCATAAGGACGGTCCGCCCCCGTCGGGGTGGAGTATTTGGCGACAATGTGAAAGTCCTCATCCACCACCCCCACCGCGATATTGGTCCCGCCAAGGTCGATTCCGACCCGGTAAACAGCCGGTAATGATTCCGTTCCTTCCATCTTACAATCCCTCCTTTTCAGAAACAGCCCGGCCTGTTTTCAACAGCATCAATACGGGCGGTCAATACAGAAACAGGGCCACTGGCAAACAGCGACCCTGTTATGCATTTTTAAACTCTTATTTGATCGTATCTTTGTTCAGTACGGAAACACCGGTGTCAACGGAGGTCTTTTCAATGGTTTCGCCCTTGACCGCTTTCACGGCGGCCTTCATGCCTTCGTATCCCATGACGTCCGGATTCTGAGCCATTGCGCAGAGCAGGGAACCGTCTTTAATCAGAGAGAAAATAGAGTCGGACTTATCAAAGCCAACGCCGACAATATCTTTCTTGCCGGAGCCTTTGATGGCATTTCCGGCACCGACGGTACTGCCTTCGTTACAGCCGAAGATACCGACAGCACCCTCTGTTATGTAGTTATCTGCGATATCCTGTGATTTTGTTGCGTCACCTTCACCGTACTGGGTCTGGAGCAGGGTGTAGCCCTTGCCCTCGAACGCCGCACGGAAGCCCTTTTCACGCGCTACAGTGGAAGCTGTGGCGGAGTTGACATTGACGATACCGATTTTTCCGTCTTTCTTTCCGGCCGCTTCCAGCGCTTTGAGCATTTCCTCGCCCGCCGTCTTACCGGCTGCTTCGTTGTCCGTTGCGAAGGTAGCGATGCCTTCGGTCTTTGCCGGGGAGTCCACATAGATAATTTTAATCCCCTTTGCCTTTGCGTCTTCCAGTGAAGCGGAGATAGCGTCCGGGCCGTTGGCGGCGATCATGATCGCGTCCGCGCCGTCGGCGATCGCATTGTTGACACGCTCGATCTGCTGCGCGTCATCCTTCTTGTCTGGAGCCATCCATTTGTACTCGATGTTGCCGAGCTCGGCAACTGCCTTCTGCGCGCCTTTGTCGACAGAAACCCAGTGCTGATCCAGACTGTCCATGGTAATCAAAATGACTTTGATCTTTTTGTCGGAAGCCGGAGCCGCCGCAGAGCCCGCATCTCCCGCTGAAGCGTTGTTCTCCGCGGATGCCGGGTTGGCCGCCTGACCACAGCCGGCGAATACAGTTACTGCCATTGCCGCGCAAAGTAGAATAGCCAAGATCTTCTTTTTCATTACATTAAGCCTCCCTAATTTTTATACATTAAAGCATCTGCTTTAACTTTCTTTTTGTGCCGTTACCAGTTTGGTATTGTTCTTTGCCTTCTTCGGTTTTCCGGTGCGGATGACAACATCCAGCAAAACGGAGATGACCACGATGGTGCCGATCACGATATTTCTCATGGCGACCGGCGCTCCCGCGAACTGAAGACCGTTCTGCAGTACACCCCAAATCGCCGCGCCGACGACCGTACCGACCAGAAGGCCCTGGCCGCCCAGAGTGGAAACGCCGCCGATGACCGAAGCCGCGACCGCGTACATTTCATACATGTTTCCAGCGTCCATGGTTCCCATACCGGCCGTCGCGCTTGTGATCAGGCCGACCACACCGGCACAGAACGCGCTCACAATATACACCTTGATGGTCGTGCTGTCCGTGTTGATGCCCGACAGCTTGGATGCCTCAATATTGCTGCCCACCGCGTAAATATGGCGCCCCGTGCGCGTCTTGCTGAGCAGGAAATTGAATCCAAGAAAGAGAACAAGTGCAATCCAGATAGTGTTGTAAAGGCCGAACGTGCTGCCGTAGTAGAACAGATTCCGGTAGCCCTGTGCCGCTTCCCCGATAGCGTCCGTGTTGTAGTTGTTGTTGACGATCTGGGCGACGCCTCTGGCGACCGTCATGGTGCCCAGCGTGGCGATGAAAGGCGGCAGCTTGCACTGCGCCACCAGTAAGCCGTTCAGGACGCCCACGCCGACACAGAGGACCAGGGTCAGCAGCATGGCGGCCCACGGATTCATCCCCTTGGTCATCAGCGTCGCGGAAATCATGCAGCTCATGCCGACGACGGAGCCGATCGACAGGTCGATGTTTCCCGTAATCAGGACATAGGACTGGCCGATGCCGATAATCAGGATCGGCGCAACCTGTCGCAGAAGATTCCCGACATTCCTCCCCGAATAGAAGGACGGATTCAAAACCGCAAACACAATGCAGAGGACGATCAGTCCGGCCGTAACGGTGACCACCTGGCCCATGCCCCGGATAGCCATTAATTTTTTCCATGCGTTCTGTTTCTCTCTATTTTCCATTTCAAACGCTCCCGACTTTCTTTATTGCTAGATGGCTTCTTTTTGCTCATATTTGGATTCAAACTTTGTCGCGTACTGCAGAATAAGGTCCTGAGTCGCTTCGCCCGCCGCGAATTCGCCGGTGATTTTTCCGTCGCACATGACCAGAATCCTGTCGCTGATCCCCATGATCTCCGGCATTTCGGAGGATACGAAAAGTACGCCGATCCCCTGCTTTTTCAGTTCGTTCATCAGGCTGTAGATTTCGACCTTCGCGGCTACGTCGATTCCCCGTGTCGGTTCGTCGAACATCACTACGCGGGAATTGCGCGCCAGCCACTTGGCAACCACCAGCTTCTGCTGATTGCCGCCGGAGAGGGTCGCGGCGTCCATGTCCGCGCTGACAAGCTTAATGCTCAGGCTCTTGACCGCTTCGTCGGTCATCGTTTTTTCCTTTTTTCTGTCCACCACGCCGAATTTGCTGCAGAGCAGGTCCAGATTGGGCAAAGCGATATTATCCTCCACGCTGAGTTTGACGCACAGGCCGTCTTTTTTCCGGTCTTCCGGCGCAAGGACGATTCCCGCGCGGATCGCGTCAATCGGCCGGCGGATCACCGCTTCTCTGCCGTCCACAAAAATCTGACCGGATTCTTTGGGGTCCGCGCCGAAAATCGCGCGTGTGGTTTCCGTCCGACCGGCGCCCATCAGCCCCGCGATACCGACGATCTCGCCTTCGTACAGTTCGAGATTGACGTTCCGGACCATCCTGCCCGCGTTCAGGCTCTTTACTTCAAAAATCTTTTTCCCCCGTTCACAGGTGACGCGCGGGAATTTTTCCTTGATTTCACGTCCGACCATGTAGGAAATGATTTCGGACATCGTCGTGTCTTTGAAATCCATGGAGGTAATGTATCTGCCGTCGCGCATGATGATGACGCGGTCGACAATGTTCTGCAGCTCCTCCAGCCGGTGCGATATGTATACGATTCCGCAGCCCTCCGATTTCAGCTTGCGGATGATTTTGAACAAATCGTCAATCTCGTTGGAAGTCAGCGCCGAGGTCGGTTCATCCATAATCAGTATTTTGGCGTTGGTGGACAGCGCTTTGGCGATTTCCACCATCTGCTGCTTGGACACGGCCAGATCCCCGACAATCGTAGTGGGGTCTATGTCAATGTTCAGGCGGGCCAGCAGCGCCGCTGCGTCTTTGTTCATCTCCCGGTTGGAAAGGATGCCGGAATGTGTTTTCTCCCTCGCCAGAAAAATATTTTCCGCCACCGAAAGGTGCGCGCACATGTTCAGTTCCTGATGGATAATCGCTATCCCCAGCTCCTGCGCCTTTTTGGGCGTTAAATCCTCGACTGTCTGACCGAAGATTTTGATTTCGCCTTCATCCTTTGTGTAAACGCCGCTCAGCACCTTTACCAGTGTTGACTTTCCGGCACCGTTTTCCCCCAGCAATGCAAGAACCTCTCCGGATTTCAGATCAAACGACACATCGTCCAATGCCTTGACTCCGGGGAAACTTTTGTGGATATGATTCAGTTCTGCTATGTATTCCCCCATTTAAACTCACCCGTCCTTATCTGTGGAACTCGTTTCCATGTGACCAGTATAGCATTGGCTTTTGTTTTTCATAAGGGGGTTACATTTCGAATAAGGGGGTATTTCTTTTGATGGTTTATGTTAAATCACCATAAACCATCAAAAATCGATCCTTATTTTATGCATCATTTAAACAATTCTTCCAGAGTGATTCCTTCCGACTGAAAGATGTTAAATTCCGAACGCAGATATTCGCTGCTGAACCGTCCTTTTTCCAGCCGGATCAGCTTGTCCGCCACCACAAGGGAGTCCGCGATATTGACCGAAAGGAAAATGACCGTGATGCCCTTTTGCTTCAGCCTGTTGATAAGCTCGATCAGGTGCCGACGCAGATACATATCCGCACCCGCAAAGGGCTGGACGCAGAACACGATTTTGGGATGGAACAACTGAATCCGGTAATAGATCAGATCGTAAAGCGACTGTATTTTCAGATTCATGATATTGGTCTCATAGATTTCCGGGCCGATCACGGGTTCGTACTCGCGGGCAATGCTCCGGACAATTCTTTTGTTCAGCCGCACCCCGTTGTTTTTCTGGTCAAGCAGAAAGCACAGATTGTCCAGATAGCTCATTTCTTTAAAGAGCATGGTGTGGATGGGGTCCTCTCCGATAAAAGCTACCGCGCCCTCCAGCGCATGCTGCGCCGCTTCCTGCGTAAAAACGGCGCCTTCCAGAAAAACGGTCCCGCTGTCCGGATACAGCCTGCCGTTCATAATCTGCATAATATCCGACAGTACGGTGTTGTCCATATCGAACAGCACCGTACACTCTCCCCTGGCCACCGAAAACGTCATGCCCCTAAGATTTTCCGTACAGACATTCTGAAAAGCGAGGATGCTGTCTTTTCTCCCGCCGTCCGTTTCCAGGGCGGCAAGGTCGGAAAATTCCCCGACATAATACGGAACAATATTGTCGTTCTGAAACTGATTGCGGTCAAATACCCGCAGAATTTTTCCGTCCTTCATCAGCGACATTCGGGTGCAGATTTTAAACGCTTCCTCGTGATGGTTGCAGATGTACAGGAAAGAAAAGCCCTTTCCGCAGTAATACCGAAGCAGCTCGTGAAAACGGATCAGGTCCGCCGCGCCGATGCAGTTGCTGACATCCCTGATGACAATGAGCTTCGCGCCCATGATGACGGCGCGAAGAAGCTCTACGACACATTTTTGGTAAGGGCTTAAATGCGCCACCAGGTCCCGGCCGTCGATATCGGCGTCGATTTCCTGTGCAAACTGACGGAACTGTTCGTTCAGAACACGGGGGCTGATGACGTATTTCCGAAATCCCCTGCGTAAAACGAAAACGTTGTCGGCAACGCTCAGATCTTCGATCAGCCTGCTTTTCTGCTCGATAACGGCCACCTTGTTCATCGTCATCGGGCTGTGCTGATAATTGTTCACAAGCACCTCGTTGAAATAGACGCGGCCGTAATGAATGGGCAGATTCTGGCTGATGAGCTGAATGAGGGGTTCCTTGCCGTTCGCGTTGATGCACACCAGCCCCATGATTTCACCCTGAAAAATATGCAGGTTAAAATTATCCAGCAGGGTCACCTCGTCCCGGATGACGGTGACCCTTTCCAGCCTTAAAATTTCATTCTTCATTTTATTTTCCCGTATCCTTTTTCACCAGCGGAAGGGTAATCTCCACATCCGTGCCCACGTTCAGCGTGCTGTACATGCAGATTCCGTATTCCTCCCCAAACAGGAGCTTGATTCTGTTGTTGACATTGACAACGGCGATTCCGCCGTGGGCCTCGCTGTCCGGCTTGATGTAATCCAGAATCGTGCGGCTCAGCTTGTCGTCGATCTCCCGGAGCCGTTCCTCCGTCATGCCGATTCCGTTGTCGGAGATCGTGATAATCAGCCGGGTCGCGGTCGTTTCTATTTTGATGCTCACATTGCCGTCCCCGATTTTCCGCTCGATCCCGTGGTAAATCGCATTTTCCACAATCGGCTGAAGGGTCAGCTTCGGCAGCTTGCAGGACATGATTTCCCTTTCGCTTTCCGGGTCGTATTCCACGCTGAGGTTCAGCCTTTCCCCAAAACGGTAGCGCTGGATGATGTAGTAATTGTTGACGTTGGTGAGCTCCTCCTCCAGCGTCACCAGATTTTCCACATTGGAAATGGTATAGCGGAAGAAGGTAGCCAGAGCCTCCGTCATTTTGGACACGTTTTCAAGACCGGCGTTCAGAGTTTCCCCGCGGATTCCCTCCAGCGTATTGTAAAGAAAGTGAGGGTTGATCTGATTCTGCAGGGCAAGGTACTGCGCCTGCTTTTTGGTCGCGTTCACCAGCTCGTCCGTATTCATGATCTGCTCCACTTTTTGGGTCATCTCTTCGATTTCCGGGCTCAGCAGTACCTTCTGGTCAAAAAGGGCGTCGATGGTATAGCCCGTTAAAAACAGGCGCAGAACCTTTGCGCTTTCCAGATAAGGCCGATAAATCCAACGGTAAAAAACATACGCCGCCGCGCCCAGCACGGCATACCCGGCGACGGCAAAAAAGAGATGGCGTCCCTCCCGGACGGCAGTCGCCGTAAAAACTGTCAGGAAGACCAGCAGAAGCGCAAACAGGAGCAGGAACATCCACGCGGCACGGCTGGAAAGATACCTTATTTTTTGTATTTTCATTTCATCAGCCCCGGATCAAGAGTAGAGTTTTCGGTACTCGTTCGGCTTTAGTCCAACGCTTTTCGTGAAGCCTTTGGTGAAATTTTTGAGGTCGCTGTAGCCCACCTGCTCACAGATGGCGGCAACCGTCAGGTTGGATTCCCGCAGGAGTTCTTTCGCCCGGTTCATACGGATTTCGGAAAGGTAATTCACAAAATTGTTTCCGGTCTCCTTTTTAAACAGCGTGCTGAAATAGGTGGGATTGAATCCCACGATCCCGCTGACTTCCTCCAGCGTGATCGGCTTGCTGAAATTTTCCTGAATATATTCCTTTGCCACCCGGATCGGTCTGGTGTCCGCCTGCTCTTTCTCCTCAATAATCACTTCCATGGATTCGCCCACCATGACGGACAGGTATTCAACCAGTCGGTCAATGGAGCTGCAGCGGGCCGCGTGAATGCAGAATTTCTCGTAAAATTCCTGCCCGTACTGAATCTGAATCTGGTTGTTGCGAAGGTGGAGCAGGTACATTTCACAGACGTGCTTGACCAGAGAGAAAATTTCCGCCCCGCTCAGATTTTCCGTCTCGATCTGCTTCTTTAACCCGGTGATGCAGTTCAGCACGGCGTCTTTTTTCAGCACTTCCACCGCCGCGCCCATCGTTTTATTCAGCTCCGCCAGCAGAACGTCCACTCGCTGGGGGTCCTTATGTACGGTTACTTCCTCAATCAGCCTTCCTGTACCCTCGATCAACCTTTGCCCCACGGCGTACCGGGCCGCCCGGAAGCTTTCTTTCAGTTCGCCGACGCCTTCCACCACGCTGCCCGCGCCGATTGTAAAGTCGTGCTGTTCAAACGAGGTCTTCTGCACCATCAGCTCGTCAAAGACCGCTTTGATCTGCTTTCGCACGGTCTTTCTGTTTTCCGGGCCATAATTTAAAACGCAGTAGGTGATGCTGTCATCCAAGTCCATTTCCATATCGAAACACAGTTCTCTCAGCTGCGTGTTCAGAATCCTCATGATCGTTTCTTCCAGAATCTGAATGGTATTGTTGTACTCGTCTTCAAATCCGCAGTCGATTTTTACCGCGCAGACCTGAAACAGCCCCGGCTGAAAAACGTAATGATAGCTTTCGTTGACCTCTTCTATCGTCAGGTCCTGCGTGGTCATCCCCTTTTTCAGCAGCCGTTCCGTAAACAGGCCTGTACGCAGCTTGTTTACGTCGTTTTTCAGGCGTTTTTTCAGCTGCTCCTCATTGTTCAGCCGCTCTGTGCGCTTCAGGTACCGGTCGCGCATCTTGTTGAGGGAGGCCAGAAAATCCTCCTTCCTGATCGGCTTTAAAAGGTAGTCGCTCACCCCGTACTTGATTGCGTTCTGCGCATATTCGAAATGATGGTATCCGCTGATAATAATAAAGTCCAGATCCTGCTTGACGTTTGTGGCGCGCCGGATCATTTCCAGCCCGTCGTAGCCCGGCATGCGGATATCCGTAATCATCAGATCGGGCAGAAGCTTTTCCACCATGTCCAGCGCTTCCACGCCGTTATGCGCAATTCCCACGATTTCCATATCCAGCGAAGCCCAGTCGATCAGACCGCGAATCAACTGGCATACATTTTCCTCATCGTCCGCTATAATGACCTTTATCATACCTTCCTCCTTCTGTCCGCCCGAAAAATGACCGTCAGCAAGAAAACAGCTCCGACTCAACGACCGCGCAGATCAAATGGTAAACGGCCAGATGATATTCCTGAATGCGGTAGGTTTCCTGCGCGGGGACAATCAGGCTGCAGTCGGCAAGCCGGGCGATTTTCCCGCCGTCCCGCCCGGTCAGGGCAACCGATACCGCGCCCGCCGTTTTTGCCGCCATCAGCGCGTAGGCCACATTGGCCGCGTTGCCCGAAGTGCTGATTCCGATGACCGCGTCCCCTTTTTTCGAGTAGCCCATCACCTGCTGCGCGTAAACCAGCTCCGGGTCCACGTCGTTGCTGAAAGCCGACAGCAGCGCGGCATGGGCGTTCAACGAAATGGCAGGAAGCCCGCCCTGCAGCTTTTCCGCCAGCAGGGCCCCCTCCTTGCCGAAATCTTCCCTCAGCCGCCCCTGTGTGTCCGGGTCCAGCGGCCTTTTCAGCAGAAAGCCCTTCATCAGCTCGCCCACGATATGGCCGCCGTCCGCGCAGCTTCCCCCGTTGCCGCAGACCAGAAGCTTTCCTCCGCTGCGATACACCCCCACGAGGGTTTCGCAGACGCGGCGGATATTTTCCTGCAAAGGCAGCAAATCCTGATGCCGGTCAAAAAACTGCCGGCAAAATTCCAGTGTACGTTCTTTCATATCCATTCCTCCCATCCCAAATGATAGCCGGCGACGACTAAGCCGGCGATATCCCCGACCGATTCCGAAAGCCGGCTCGGTAGGATTCTGCACGCCCCGCGGACTGCGGGGAGCGTTTCCCGCTCGATTACCTCCTGTGCGTAGGGCCAGATTTCGTCGTAGTTCCGTACAAAAATGCTTCCGATCACAATACACTCCGGATTGAGAATGTCCATTAAGACGGACAGGCCCTTCCCCAGTTGTAATCCAACCCTCTTTAAAATTTTCCTTGCCAGCGGGTCGCCGTCTTTCGCGGCTGTTCCGACCTGTGCCGCCGTTATCCGCTCAAGCTCCTCTGGGCCTCCGCAAAGCTCCGGTTTCCCGCCTGCCTGAAGCTCTTCCCGGATCATGGACCGGGCCAGCTGGGCGATGCCCCCGCCGCTGCAAAAGCCTTCAAACGACCCCATTTTTCCGTATCCCGCCGGGCCGTAGTCCGAAAGGCGGATATGGCCGATAGATGGG
>CCFG01000017.1 GCA_000752215.1 bacterium MS4
TCCATTCCGCGAGGGCGCAGGCGTTGGCGTCATTGCAGAGCCAGGCGGGAATCCCGGTTTCCCGCTGAAAATACTCCGTAACGCGAATTTTGTCCCAACCCGGCAGATTCGGCGGGGAAAGGATGGTCCCCGTCCGGCTGTCGAGCGGGCCCCCGCAGCTGATCCCAATCCCTTCGATTTTATGTCCGTTTCCTTTTTCCACACAGGAACGAACGTCCCGCGCCAAAGCTTCCAGCATTTCCGCCGGGGAATACGCCGCTGTTTTCCTGACTTCGCACTTATGTAAGACGTCGGCGCCGTTGTGCGAGAGTTCTCCCAGATTGACGGCACATTTCGTTCCCCCGATATCGATGCCTATTACCAGCATATTTTTTCCTCCCATCAGATGAATGCTCCTCATTCAGCACATCTTTGCGGAACGAATTTCATCCGTTCGATTTCAGAATCACCCTTCTATACATCCTCTTCCATTTTGTATTTAGTATATTCTAATAGAATATCATTTTCAAGAAACAAAGTTGCGGTCCACAGAGCCATGGGGGATTTCTTCCTGCGGCAGCCGGGACTGATACAGGGCTCCAACCGACCGGCAAAGCACCTTTGAGCCAAAAGTCAAGCCTTGTATCGGGAAAAAATTTCGGGTATAATTATTTTTCGTGTCACATAGTGGAAAGGATTGATTCGATGGATGAAATTAACGAAATATTTTGTGGTGACAGCTATACCCCGTTTCTGGATTACTGCGAGCTTCACAATTACAAGCGCATGTCCGACCTGATGAGCTGCCGGTTTGAAGAGCTGCCGGAGCTGCTCGGCATTTCCTCTATCCTGCTCAGCCGCATCAGGGCCATATGCGTCCTTTATTTTAAAAAGCATCCGGAATGCCGCGCCGCTTCAAAACCGTCAAAAGCAAGGGCTTCTTCGAAAATGGACGACCTGCCGGACCGTCTGCTGGTCGTTTTTCAGCAGAATGCCAATAAGCTCATCCATATTTCCGAAATTACAAAGGACCTTGGAAAGGGTGTGAAACGCAGCGACATCCTCCATGTGCTGGAGCATCAGAGCTGGTGTAAGATCGTGGACGGCAGCACCTTCTTTTACTCCCCCACAGACTGATTTTCCGATGCAGAGTGCTTTTGTACTCTGCTTTTTTATTGCGGATTTTTCAAACGATCCCAATCAAACGGAAACCCGCTGTGTTTGCAGAACGCCCTCTCATTTTTCTGAGAGGGCGTTCTTAAGCTGTAAACAGCATTTTCAATCATTTTATTTACTTGCTGGATGTCATCGCTGAAATCGTTCCGGAGGCCTGGCTGGCAAGCTCCTGGCCGCCGGACTGCACGTCGGAAACCACTTCGGAAACCTGACTGCCCAGACCTTTGGTATCGGATTCCACTTTCGACACAACACCGGACACCGTACTGTTCAGATTTGCTCCGCTGGATGCGCCCGGCAAATACCGGCATCCGGAAAATGCGGAGATGATAAGAACTGTGATGATCAACAGGAAAACCATTTGTTTTTTCATATTGTCCCTCCTTTCTGTTTATATCTTCTCCATTTTTAAAATAAAATGCAGTCCATACGATTTCCTCTCCGATGTACGGCCAAAAATAAATTTTTTACATTTTGTTACGTACCCTAAAAATGCAGAACTTCCGCCGATATAAGCCTATATTCTTCCTTTCATTCTCGCGTTTTCCGTATCGTCGGAATTTTCTCCTTCATTGAGGCTGTGGGCGTGTTCCATGGCCTCCGCCGCGCTGTTCCATTTGCTTTCCTGTTTCCAGGTTCCGGAATCCGTATAATATCCCACCGCCCAGATTCCCGGTTCGGATTTTTGATAAATATACATATCGCTGTCTGTTGTCCCTCCTTTTCTTTTATGGATGAAACCCTATCAGTTTTTCCATAAATTCCGGGAATATCGGCTGATGGATCAAATCGCCATTTTATAGCGTGTCCGCCGACGCAAAAGAGGCTTTTTCGCAGCCGCGAAAAAGCCTCTTTTTTATTTTTATCCATTAAAATATCAAGCTGCAGATTTTGTTCCCTGATGGCCTGCGGTTTTCTTCTGTATCCAGCTGTACTCCAGAAAGCTGTAAATCACCGCAACGATCAGAATAACGGCGGCAGCGGCTTCACCCGGAATCTGATACAGCCCCGCCGTTTTGAACAGCCCCAAAAACAAAAACGACGTTAACGCAATGGTCATTGCCGGGGGATCGATATGTACATCGCCGTAATTGTACAAGCTTCTTGCCAGAAAGTCGCCCGCAAATGCCGCAAAAATTGCCGCTACGATTCCCCAGTACAGATTCCCGCTGGCAAGAACGGCATAAGACGCGCAAAGGGTGATGTGGTGCGTCACCGGAACGGGTGCCCCAAACTGTGAGAAAATCAGGGAAACGGCCGAGATGCAGAAGCCCACAAAGGGTGCGGCCCCCGCCGTCTGCTGATTCTGGAGCATCTGATAGGTGACATAGGCGGAAAGGCCGCCCACCGCTACGGACAAAACTGTTTTTTCCGCGGCGGCCGTCATGTAGGGGACCCACGCCGTTTTCGCGAGGGGGCTGTATCTGCCGCCCAGCTTTTTATCCTCTTCGCTGACCTTGCCGAACAGTTCTCCTGAAAACACGATTTTGGCAATGATCGCCGAAACGACCACGGTAAAGCCGCCTGCATCAATCTGGCCGGGCAGGGCCTGTCCCACACCATAGGCGACAATGTACCCAAATACACCGAACACGCCGCCGACCAGCGGCACACTGATCTTTTTAAGGCTCAGCAGCGGCAGGGAAATGTTTTTGCCCGAATCCAGCACCTTGATCTTTTTTGCAAACGCCGCGGCGCCCACACCCCCGGCGAAAGCGATGTTCGGGGCAAAGAACGGCCCGAACGCAATGACTCCCAAAAAATCAAACGGCACTCCGGCGCACGCTAAAGCAATCCCGATCAGGCCGGTAATACCGGTAAAGATAAACGCTTCCAGCGCACCGAGGATAGCGCCGAATACGCCGCCGCAAAAAGCCAGCACGACCATAATCAATGTCATTTTCAATCCTCCCAAAATTTTCATTCTCAACTGGTATCAATATCATTGATCCTGTTTCCGTTTCTGCCGTCAAACAGCATAAACGGAAAATTTATTGATCATCTGCCCAATGTCAAACTTCTCTCCTTACCTCCTTTATGATTGATTAACAGTGAGACAGATCAATTGGAAAGGGTCTGAAACGTCTATAATATTAATACAATATCTTATTATATTTTTATAATTATATAAATATTGCATATAACTTCTGTGATAATTTGATTTTATATTAAAATTAGGTCGTTGTCAATAAGATTTCATAAAAATATATGATAATTTATTTGGTTTATTGAGTATTATATAAATTTTATACTAATAATTTTAGAGTATTTATAGGCTTTATAATAATTTTATATTATTTTTATGGTTGATTTACAGATTTTATGTCTGAATATATCGAATTGCGCTTGAAATTGGAATCCATTCCCTGATTCATCATCAAATCTTGTTGTATTTCAGGCTATAATCTGCTATAATGACAAAAACGAAAACAGCATATTCATATAATCTTAAAATTATACTGCATTACAATTCCAGGAGGTTATTCTCGTGTTAAACGTAGATCGTCAGAAAAATATTTTGGACATGCTTTACCGGACAGGGTCCGTCAAGGTTTCCGAGCTGGCCGACCAGTTCGGAGTGGGAGCCGAAACGATACGCAGAGATCTGAAGGCTCTGGCCGCGGAATGGGATATCGAGCTGATTTACGGCGGAGCATATATGAAAAACGCCACAAACAGCATCAGTGTTCACGAGCAGACGATGGCGATGAAGCGCAGTGAAAACTATGAAGCAAAGCAGATCATCGCCCGAAAGGCCGCGGCCCTTGTTTCCCCGGGCGATACCATCGCACTGAATTCGGGAAGCACGGTGGAGTATATCCTCGATTACCTTGCAGGAAAAACGCCATTGAACATCATCACGCTGAACGTCAATGTCGCGTCCAAAGCGCTGGCTATTCCCGGCATCAACATTTATCTTCCCGGCGGAAGGGTGCGCAGCAGCTCGGGGATGACCGTCGGGCCGTCCTCCACGGATTTCATCGGCACGTTTACGATCGACAAATGTTTCTTCGGCGTATCGGCAATCAACCTTTCCCACGGGATTACCCACCCGGTCATGGAGGAAGTGGAAAGCAACCGCGCGCTGCTTTCCGTCTCCTCCAAAAATTATGTCGTTGCCGATTCCTCCAAGCTTGACAAACAGTCCCTTGTCCGAATGGCAAAGCTGGAGGAAATGGACGCGTTTATTGTGGACGACGTGTTCCCTCAGAATTACCGCAAATATATGGCGTTAAATGGGATTGAAGTCATCTAGACTGTTTTTCAAAATTTGAAAAAGCCTCCGGCCGCAGGTGCTAACCGTGCGGCCGGAGGCTTTTTCCATGATCGGAACTTTTAGGGGTAATTTATTTCAAGATTGAGGTGAAATAAACAAGGTGATCCGTGCAGCCGTGTTTCACCAGCGCATCATAGGCATACGGGTCGCAGACGACCAGCTGCCGGTGGCTCGCCCTGTGGATTTCCTCCACACCGGCTTCATAGATTCTTTCAAGAATTTCCTGCTGCGCTCCAAAGGGAACATATTCGGCAGAAACCGGAGCCTGCCAGATAGTGACCCTGTTGGTACGTTTGCCGCCCTGCACCAGAGGGACGAATTCCCAGCTGTTCGGAACGTCGCGCTCGCCGGGAACGCCGGACAGGCGGTTAAGGAGTCCGTCCATGCGCAGGTAGCGCGTGAAAAAGCTTCCGCCGTAAAGATATCCTTTGTCGACGGCAAGGCTGCCGCAAAGGGAAAGGATACTTTCCACGTGGAGATCATGGCGGATTCCGAGCTTATCGCACAGTGTCGTCAGCAGGTACTGGCTCTGTCCGCTCAGCGTGATGACCCTGCGCACGCCTTTTTCCTGCAGAGCCTGCACCAGACCCGAAAGATGCCGATACCCTTCGTCGATCAGCCCCGCGGCGAAATACTCAAAGCCGCCGAAGAACGGGCCGAACTGGGGCTGCACCGCAATTCCGCGCGATTTCAGGAAAACGCCCAGATCATACGCGCAGCGGGAAGTAAACGCAAAGGTGGCGTCATCCACGAAAAGGCATGTCGTGCTGCCGTCCGCAACGGGGACGGCTTCCTTCCAGAGTTCGTACGCGTTTTCCCCGCGCTTTATGATATGCCCGTCATTCTTTTTCACGGTATCGTGAAGGGAAGCCACCGCGTCGGTCTTGAAATTCTGATTGACAAACAATTCCCTGAACAGCATCATGCACAGAAGGTAATCGTTCTGGTCTTCCCCGAAATTCTGCCAGCGCTCTCCCTGTCCGGAAAGGATGGAAGAAAAAACAATGTCCGCGCCGTATTCCGAAGCCGGAAGCTGCCCGAGCCAGACGGCTCGTGCAATCTGGGCCACACGGGAAGGATAGTGGCACATTGCCCTCGTGGCAAGGTATTCGGGGCAGTAGCAGGCGCCCTGATCCATGTGGACCGACTGTCTGTCTACCTGAAAGCGGTATGCATCCAACGAAAACTCTCTCATAATCCAAGTACTCCTTTATTCAAAATGCCGTCCGGGTCCAGCGCGTCTTTGATCGCCTTCATCACCTTTACGCCGGCTGCGCCGTGCTCCAGGGGAAGAAATTCCGCTTTCGCCGTTCCCACGCCATGGTGATGGGAAACGTTTCCGCCATACTTCAGGCTTGTTTCCAAGGCAATGCGCAGGCAGTCAAGGTACCTCTGCTCGCCCGCCTTGTCGTCGCCGTTTGTCTTCGCGTGGAAAATGACATATACGCTCGCGCCGGTATGGTAGACATGGGAAAAATGACAATCTATCACTTCGCAGTAGGGAGCCAGCGCGCTGCGCATTTCCTTCCATACGGCCGCGATGGAGTCCCATGGGGCGGCCACTTCAATGGCATCCGCCGTTCCGCCCTTTACCGCGTCATAATCAAGCATTTTTTTCGTAGAAAAGCGTGTGGCGAACCAGTCCTCCGCAATTTGGGAAGTCTTTGGCCGTCCGCCGCCCGCACGGCAGATTTCGTCCGTCAGCCGTTCCTCCAGCTCCGTCATTTCGTCGATTCCCTCAAATACCAGGATCAGGAGGGCAAAGCCTTTTTCAAGGCCGTACTGGCTGATTTTTCCCTGTGCCTCCACCTCGTCGTACAGGCGGACGACCGCTGGGTGCAGACCCTTCTGGACAAACCGGCGGATGGAGTCGAGCCCTTCTTCCGTAGTGGCAAAGGTATAGGCTTTGAAAATCCGCTTTTCCGCCACCGGAAAAATACGCATTTCAACGGAAGTGACGATGCCGTAAACACCCTCGCTGCCAAGGAAAAGCTGGTTCAGCTCCGGCCCGGTGGACCGCTTCGGCGCTTTGTGGGTGGAAAGAATGTCCCCGTCCGGAAGGACTACCTCCAGAGAAGTGACCATATCGTCCATTTTGCCGTATTTTGTGGAGAATGTCCCCACCGCGCGGGTCGCAGCCATACCGCCCAGACAGGCGCTCTGAAAGGACTGTGGATATTGGCCGCAGGTATAGCCGCGCTCATTGAGCATATTTTCGAACTCGGCGCCCGAAAGGCCGCAGCCGCCCACGGCGGTCGCGTTGACCGGATTGATGGAAAAATGGCGGATGCGTTTGGTATCAATCATGATCTGCCCGTCGTAGGGGATTGTTCCGCCCACGATGCCGCTGCCGCCGCCGTAGGGGATGACGCCGATATGGCACTGTACGGCAAGCTTCAGAATTCTGCTGATTTCTTCGGTATCCGCAGGACGAAGAACGCCGTCGGTCAGATACGGATACGTTCCCTGAAGCATCCATTTATATTCGCGGGGATAACATCCGTGGGAATAAATCAGTCTTTCCTCAGGCTGTGTCAGTATTTCCGTTTGAGGACATTGCTCGGTTACTTTCTCAAAAAAAGCTGTTGTGTTTTTCTGCATTCAAATTCTTCCTTTCCTGCCATTGGTATTTCACTGGTAAATCGCTGCTCAAAGGGTAATGCTGCGCGCAGCTATGATATCCACACCTGTTCCCAAGATATTGGCGACAATGACGTCCCCCTGCCGGACGGGCGCATCCACCACCGTTGCGTACAGCTGCTTCATGCAGTCCCGCAGCAGCTTCTTCGGCACGGCCTCCCTGCTGATCACCGGCAGGCAGCGCAGCCGCGAGCCCCGCAGCCCCACGGTGGTCGTAATCATCCTCTTGGGGTCCGTATACTCGTTTTTCGCGTATTCCTCCCCGCGTTTGCAAGTATTCCCCTTCACTGTCAGCACGCCGCTGTCGTCGGTCAGCTCAATGGAGCAGCTCATCGGGCAGACAATACACACATATTGTTTTGTGGTCATTTTCCATCCTCCTTACCGCACGTCGACTGTCAGCGGACCGTCCAGCGGACCGTCCGGAACCAACCTGAGCGCAATCATTTCGGGCGGGTTTGCCACCCCGTAATGCGTGGATTTTAAAATCTTCCCGTTGCACATAATATCCGCCCTGACGTCCTTCATCGGCTTGCGGACGCGCAGATAAAGGTTGATTTCCTTTCCCCGGCAGTCAGCGCTCACGCGCTGGGGAAGGACAAAGCCCACATTGCTGCCCGCAACCGTATCGACCATATTTTCCTGCGCACTCTGACGGCGGATAAAGTCCGCCGCTCCCTGCGCGGCAATTTCGCCGGACCGCGAAACATAATCCACCAGGTCAAACACGGCCACCACGTTTCCCGCGGCAAAAACGCCCGGAACCGAGGTCATCATCGTATCGTCCACAACGGGGCCGCGCGTCACGGGGTGCAGCTGCACCCCCGCTTTCCGGCTCAGCTCGTTTTCGGGGATCAGGCCCACGGACAGCACCAGAAGGTCGCACGGGATCACGCGCTCCGTCTCCCGGACGGGTTTCCCGTCCGATCCGACCAGCGCGACCGTCACCGCTTCCACCCGCTTGTTTCCGTGTATTTTCGTTACCGTGGTGGACAGGTGGAGCGGAATCCCGTAGTCGTCCAGGCACTGCACCTTGTTGCGGCGCAGACCGCCGAGGGATGACATCACTTCGTAGACGCCTTCCACCTCAATGCCTTCCAGGGTCATGCGGCGCGCCATGATGAGGCCGATGTCGCCGGAACCGAGGATCACCGCCTTCTTTCCGGGAAGGTAGCCTTCCATGTTGATGTAACGCTGCACGGAACCGGCTGTCAGGACTCCCGCCGGGCGGGAACCCATGATGCTGACCTGGGGGCGGGTGCGTTCCCGGCATCCCATGGCGAGGATGACCGCCTGCGCCCGGATTTCCAGCAGTCCTTCCTGCGCGCTTACCGCGTAAATTCTGCGGTCGTCCGTCAGCTCCAGGACCATGGTGTCGCAAAGGACGTCGATGCCGCCCTCGGCAACCAAATCGATGAATTTCTGTGCGTATTGGCATCCGGAAAGCTGCTTTTTGAAACGGAGCAGTCCGAATCCGTCATGGATGCACTGCTGAAGGATTCCTCCAAGCTCGTAGTCCCGCTCGACCAGCAGAATCCGGTCCATACCGAGTTCTCTCGCCTTTACCGCAGCCGCGAGGCCGGCCGGTCCGCCGCCGATCACGGCGATATCATACGAAAGTGTATTCATTCTGCATTCCTCCCTGTATTCCGCGAAGGCCGGACCAGTATTTCAGAGCCCTTCCCTTTCAGGGTTACCTCCGAAGGGTCGAGCTTCCACTCGCGGGCCAGCAGTTCCAGCACGCGGGAACCGCAGAAACCGCTTTGGCAGCGGCCCATGCCGGCGCGTGTGCGGCGCTTTACGGCGTCCATCGTCCGCGCGGGAATCTTACCATGGACGGCGCGGAGAATCTCCGCCTCCGTGACGGTTTCACAGCGGCAGATCACGCGGCCGTATGCAGGGTTTTCGGCAATAAGCCGGTCGCGTTCCTCCTGCGTGCAGTCTCGGAAAGCGGGTTCCGGCTTCCGGATGGGGTTGAACGCCGTGTTGATCGGGGCATTCGGATTCTGCCCGAGATACAGACTTTCCACCAGCTCCGCGATTGCCGGAGCGGAGGCGAAGCCGGGGGACTGGATGCCCGCCACATGGATAAAGCCCCTGATTTTACGGGAATTCTGAATCACAAAATCCTCGCTGTAGGTTGCCGCGCGGTTTCCGCTGAAATAGGTAATGACGGACCTGGGGTCAATACCCTTCGTCAGGTGCATTCCCTTTTCCAATATGAATTCCACGTCTTCCCTGTCAACGTCCCGGTCTTCCTTATCCGGCACCTCAAGTGCGGAGGGACCCCAGAGCAGCGTTCCTTCCGGCGTTTCTTCCGGCCCGCCGCCCTTTGTATAATTGTTTGGGGCAACACCCGAAAAAGTATGGATTTTCCCCTTGTTTTCCTTATCGAAGATCACCAGCGCGCCGCGCCGCGGATGAATGGAATAAAAGCGGTCCCCCGACATTTCCGCGATTTCGTCCGCGTAAAGCCCGGCGGCGTTGATGACACAGTCACACAAAATAACGCCCTGTTTGGTAACCACGCCCCGCACTCGCCCGTCCTCCGTCAGGATATCCACCACCTCGCAGCCGAGGCGGAACCGGGCGCCGTTGTCCACCGCGTTTTCCGCCAGCGCAAGGGTGACCTCATAGGGCTCCGCGTAGCCGGCGGAAGGAGTCCAGAGAGCAAACTGAACGCCGTCGGAAAGCCCGGGCTCCAGTTCCCGCGCGCGGTCCCCGCTGATGATTTCGATTCCCGGCACGCCGTTGGTCACGCCGTTGTCATACAGGCTTTCGATGGTTGCCCGGTCCTCTTCCCCGAAGCCGCAGACAAAGGAACCGGTACGGTTGAACTGAAAGCCCAGCTGCTGGGCCCACTTGGTATATTGGGCGTTTCCCCGGACGTTGAGGCGGGCCTTCAGGCTGGCGGGCTTGGAATCATAACCGGAATGCACCATTCCGTTATTCGCTTTGGAGCTTCCCTCACAGAGGTCCTCTTCCTTTTCGAGCAGAAGGATGTTCACCCGGTACTGCGTCAGCTGCCTTGCGATGGCGCATCCCGTCACCCCGCCGCCGATAATCACTACGTCCGCTTTGTCCACAACCCCCATCGCCCGGTACGGGGCGCTGTCCTTCCTTTTCAGGGGGACAGCGCCGGGGGCGGTCAGATCGCTGACCACATTATGTACACCGGGAAGCTTTGCCGCCATATGGCCGATATCGACAGCCGTCTGCCATGTTTTTGTACTGCCTTCAAGCGTGAGGATTCCGTCATCTTCAATACGGGCGGAGACTGCGCTGGAATCCAGATCAAATTTTTTCAGCCCCTCTGAAAAAGCGGCCAATATCTCCTGCTTATTTGCAGTCAAATCTCTCATCTCCTATTGTTGTCTCGTATTCTTCCCTTTGCTGTTTCCTTTGTTTTAATGCCGAATCCAGTTCGAGGAGCGTTTTACCGCCTCCTGCCAGTCGGAATACCGCTGACTGCGGTTTTCGTCCGTTATCTGACAGGTAAACGTCGCGTCGTATTCGACAGCCTTATCAAAATCGGATTCCTGCCACAGTCCCGCAAACAGTCCTGCCATTTCCGCGGCGCCCAGGCTGGTTGCTTCCACAGACGCCGGGCGGTCCACCCTGCAGTCGAGGATATCCGCAAAGAATTGCGCGAGCAGATTGTTGCGGGAAGCGCCGCCGTCGATTTTGACGTTCGTCATCGCGGTTTTCGTGTACGCGCCGATAGAGTCCGTGATATCCTTGATGCTGAACGCGATCGCTTCCAGCGTGGCGCGGCAGATGTGCGCTTTGGTCGTGCCGCGGCTGATGCCGATAATCATACCGCGGGCGAACGGGTCCCAATACGGCGCACCCAGTCCCGTTAAAGCCGGTACGAAAAAGATTCCGTTGGAATTTTCAACGCTGCGTGCAAGGTCTTCCGACTCCCCGGATTTTTCGATAATGTTCAGCCCGTCGCGCAGCCACTGGATGGCGGAGCCTGTCACGGCCGCATAGCCCTCCATCGCATACTGCGTTTTGCCTTTGATTCTCCACGCGATCACGGTGTTGATGCCGCCGTCAAGCACCACGCATTTTTCCCCGATGTTCACATCCAGGAAAGAGCCGGTGCCGTTTGTCAGCTTTGCGGTTCCCGCGGTACGGCAGCCCTGCGCGTAAAGCGCGGCGTGCTGGTCAGCAATACAGCCGCCGATCTGAATGGGTCCTCCGAACAGCCCGGGTTCCGTCATGCCGTAATCCCCGGAGTCGTCCGTCACGGTGGGATAGATGGAAACGGGAACGCCAAGGTAATCCAGAAATTCCTTGTACCACTCGCCGGTCTCCAGATTGAGGCTGCCGGTCACGGAAGCGTTGGAATAACTGATGGCATGCGTTCTGCCTCCGGTCATTTTCCAGACCAGCCAGGTGTCGATCGTACCGAACAGCGCTTCGCCGCGGTCAACCTTCTCCTTTACTTCCGGTACGTTTTTCAGAAGCCATTCCAGTGAAAGGGAAGAATAAACGGGTGCGATTGTCCAGCCGGTCGCTTTTTTGGCTTTTTCTCCCCATTCGCTTGCGTTCAGCTCGGCGCACCGCGGACCGGTACGGCTGTCCTGCCATACAATCGCCTTGTACAGTGGCTTCCCCGTCGCCTTGTCCCAGACCACGCTCGTGGCCCTCTGGTTGGTGATGCCGATGGCGGCGATATCCGCCGCTGTCAGCCCCGCCTGCTCCATGGCCAGTTTACAGTGCTTCATGCTCTTCTCGTAGATCTCTTCCGCGTCGTGCTCCACTCTTTCCTCGCTGGGGGTGTACTGGGTAAACTCTTCGTAGCTTTGCGCCACAATATTCAGCCCTTGGTCGAATATCAGTGCGCGGGTTCCGGTAGTGCCTTCATCGATGACCATTACAAAACTTTTCAACACAAACAACTTCCTCTCTTTATATAATCCGCAAAATAGCGACAATGGAAGCAAAACAGATCGATCATGTGCAAATAATGTGGTTTTAGAGAGTTTATTATTAAAATAATGTTGGTTTATAACAACATAATATCAATATTATATTGCATTGTCAATAGAGAAACCGTGAATTATTGAAAAAAATAGGGAGAGGCTATTTTACAGGGCGGAAGTTCTACAGGAAGCGGCGGGACATTCCCGCCGCGGCGTATTGAAATGTGCCTTAAGATAGGATAGAATGATTTTAATCTGATTTTAATTTTTGACAAATTCCCTTTAAAGTTTTATTTGTTAGAATTCAAGCATGCTCATCTGAGAGGAAACCGATCGTGAAATAAATGATTTGCATGAGGGATTCCAACAAACTAACGAAGGAGAAATTTTTATGACTACACTGGAGCAAGTAGAAAAACTGCGCGAAAAGGCAAACGTAAGCTATGACGAGGCAAAAGCGGCATTGGACGCGACAAACGGCGACCTGCTGGAAGCACTGATCTATCTGGAGAAACAGGGAAAAGTGACGGCCCCGGCCGGCGACGGCTACTACAGCAGTGCGAAAACCGAGGACCAGAATCCGGCAGCGGGCGCGGAACCGGGCCGGGCGTATGCAGACCCGAAATATCATGACGGAGAATCCTTTTCTTCCCTGATGAGAAAGTTCGGGAGATTTCTGATGAAGATTATCCGCATAGGCAACACCAACTATTTTGAAGTCCTGAAAGGGCCGGAAAGCAAAGCGTGCATCCCGGTTTCCGTTCTTGCGCTTCTTCTCATCTTCGCGTTCTGGGTGACCATCCCGCTGATGATCGTGGGGCTGTTCTTTGGCCTGCGCTACCGCTTCAGCGGCCCCAATTTCAGCGGTGACACGGTAAACCACGCCATGGACAGCGCCGCGGACGCCGCGGAAAGCATCAAGAATTCCATCAACCAAAAATAACGGGAAACGGCAGGACTGACAATGGGTGCGAACATACTGATTGTTGAGGACGAAGAAAAAATCGCCCGCTTTGTCGAGTTGGAGCTCGGCTACGAGGGCTATGCCACAACGAAAGCATTTGATGGAAGAACGGGGCTCGAGCTTGCCGAATCCGGCAGGTTCGACCTCGTTCTGCTGGATATCATGCTGCCAAAGCTGAGTGGAATGGAGGTGCTGCGCAGGCTGCGCCGGACTTCCTCCGTACCGGTGATCATGCTGACGGCTCGCGACAGCGTGATGGATAAGGTCTCCGGACTGGACAGCGGGGCGAGCGATTATATTACCAAGCCCTTTGCCATTGAAGAGCTCCTCGCAAGAATCCGCACCGCGCTGAGAAAAACAATGCCGCAGCAGGAAAGCACGGTGCTTTCCTGCTGCGGCGTCACGCTGGATACCGCGCGGCGCACCGTTGCGGTGAACGGCACGCCCGTGGAACTGACCAAAAGGGAGTTTGACCTTCTTCATTACCTGATGAAGAACAAGGGACTGGTGATTTCCCGCGAAACACTGCTCGAAAACGTCTGGGGCTTCGATTTCACGGGCGAGACCAACGCCGTCGATGTCTATGTGCGGTACCTGCGCGGAAAAATCGACGATGTCTTCGGGCTGAAACTGATTCAGACCGTCAGAGGAGTGGGGTATGTCATCAAAGATGAACAGTGAGCCGGCCAGCCCCGCCAGCCGGCTGGGCGACAAATTTAAATTCTCCATTGTCCTGAAGCTCAACGCGCGGCTTTTCCTGCGCGTCCTCAGCCTGTTTGTCACCCTCGACATCCTTCTGTGCGTTCTCTGCGCGACGGGCCTCGCCATGCTTAGCGAGCAGTCGGCTGGAAACGCCGCCGAAATTCTGAGCAAAAACGGGCTTCCCCAGCAGTCGGATCGGGCATGGCTTGCCGAGGCGGGAATCGATGTATCGGAAAATCAGGCAAAGCCAGAGGGGATTCGGTTTGCAATCCCTGGCTTTTTGCAGAGCCGCTTTTCAAAGCTGACGGCAAAGGGCGTGCGCAGCATTGTGTTTCCGACTGCACCCGGACTTCCTTTCGGGAAATATCTGGAGGGCGCCGTTTACAGGGTTTCGGCCGAAATTAGCGGGCAAACCTACTTGATTTCCGTCACAAACGCCGCCGCCATCCGGATGATGGAATCCGCCTTCCTCATTCTTCTCGTGCTGGAGCTGCTCCTGCTTCTGGGAGGGATTTCCCGCGGAGCCAGAGTGATACGGAGAACTCTGCGGCCGATCGAAGAACTGGCTGAAACCGCGAGGAACCTCAACACCGGCGACGCGCTCACTCCCGAACAGCTGGAAGCGCTGGCGGGCAAGCTGGACGGAATCAACGCCGCCAGACTGGATACACGGATTGCGGTGGGTGAAACGCAGAACGAGCTGAAAACGCTTGCATCCGCCATCAACGGGATGCTGGACCGGATCAACGAGTCCTACCGGTCCCAGGTGCGTTTTGTTTCGGACGCGTCCCACGAGTTAAGAACGCCGATTTCCGTGATTCAGGGCTACGCAAACCTGCTGGACCGCTGGGGAAAAAATGATGCGAAAACCTTGCAGGAATCCATCGACGCCATTAAGGACGAAACCGCAAACATGAAGGCGCTGGTGGAACAGCTTTTGTTTCTGGCCCGGGGCGACAACAACACCATGGCTCTTCAGATCGAGCGGTTCGACCTGTCCGCCCTTGCCGCGGAGGTGCTGCGGGAAACACAGATGATCGACTCGGGGCACGAGTACGAATCCCATCTCTCTCCCGTTTTCATCAACGCGGACGAGGGGCTGATCAAACAGGCCCTGCGGATTCTGACGGACAATGCCATCAAATACTCCCCCGCCGGGAAAAAGATTACGATCTCCGTTTCCGGTGAAGAAGGCCGCGCCAGACTGACGGTACAGGATGAAGGCATCGGAATTCCGTCCGAAGCGGTCCCCCGCATTTTTGACCGCTTTTACCGCGCCGACGAATCCCGCGCAAGGGCTACGGGCGGAACGGGGCTTGGGCTGTCCATCGCGAAATGGATCGCGGAGCGCCACGGGGGGCATCTGGAGGTTCTGAGCCGGGAGGACATCGGCACCCGCATTTCCATGATCCTTCACGCCGCCGCGGAAAAATAGGCAAAGCTAAGGCCTGAGCCCCAACGGAGGGTTCAGGCCTGTTTTTATATCAATCCGAAACAGGATGGTTAAATTTCATCAGTATTTTTATTATATAATGAAAGAAATAAAAATTCAAGAGAAAAATTCAATATTAGTAATTATTATTATTTTATACAAAAGAGGATGTTTTTTCCCATCTAAAATCTACCTTTTGCGTATAGATTAAATACTTATAACAGGCTATACTATAGTCACAGAAAAAAATGAATCGACAGGAGGTTCTTATTATGAATGAAAAGAATATAAATAAAAAATTGAGTCCGGCTCAGGAAAATAACTACGCAAAGTCGGTTTACCGTCAGGACGAATACGAGATTCCGGATGAAATAAGCTGCTCCATGGAATTTTCCAACGGCTGCATCGGCGAATAAGCGGAGCGGATTCCTCCCACTATTACGAAATCGACAGGTACATCAGAAAGGCAGAGATTGTATGGAAAGGGATTTTATGGAAGCCCTGAAAAAGCGAAGGTCTTATTACGCAATCAGCAAAGAAAAAGTTCTCTCCGACGAAGAGATTGTCAGCCTGGTTGAGGATGCCGTGAAATACACCCCCAGCGCTTTCAATTCGCAAAGCGCGCGAACGGTCATTCTTTTCGGCAAGGAACACGACAAGCTTTGGGATACCACAATGGAAATATTAAGAAGCATTGTCCCCGCGAAGAATTTCGCATCTACGGAAGAGAAAATCAATTCCTTCCGCGGCGGATACGGCACCGTTCTTTACTTTGAGGACCAGAGCATTGTTACCGGGCTGCAGGAGCAGTTCCCGCTTTATAAAGATAATTTCCCGGTCTGGTCGCTGGAGTCCTCGGGTATGCTGCAACTCGTCATCTGGACGGCGCTTGAGTCCAGCGGCTACGGCGCAAGCCTTCAGCACTACAACCCGCTGATCGACGAAAAAGTCGCCGCAGGATGGAACATTCCAAAAAGCTGGAAGCTTCTCGCACAAATGCCGTTCGGCAAACCCACCGCTTCCCCCGATGAAAAGACCTTCCTTCCCCTTGAAGACAGAGTCAAAATATACAGATAACTAGAAAGATGTGGCGTCCGCAAAGCGGACGCCATCTCTCTTTAACAGGGAATTTCCTGCTTTCTTTATCATTTCGCGGCCAATTCCCGTCCGCTTTGAAAAACACGGCCAATCGGTTCGCCGATATCAAAATACCGGGCAGCCATCATAATGGTCGGCCTGACCAACGCGGCATCCGGCATACCGTTCTCCAGGCACTGATCTTTCGCGTAAGCGGCGACGATCTCTCCCAAAAACATGGTGAAATCAAAGACCGGAATTGTCTGGATAACCTTACAAAGATAATTGACCGGGCATTCTTCGATCATCGGGGCATCCCCGGCTTCGTCATAAAAAGCGGAAAAAACCTGGGACTTATCCTTGGAATTTCCGGATACTATTCCGCACAGGTCGGTTTTCTCGATCAGGCCGGCATCCGGGATATTCACACTGAAAAAACCGTTTTCACGGATTCCCTGTGTGATGTAATGCGTGTTTTTCAGCGATACATACAGAACGGGGCGCTGACTGACGACCCCGTATGCGCCGATGGTCGTATAACTTGGCTTTCCCTTGACAGTCGCACCGGCGATCACGGCAATATAGGGTCCGTATGGAATATTGGAAATCTTTGTTTTATTCATGTAAATCACCTTTCAAATAAAATTCACTGCGCAGTGTGGAACAGTATATCAGATAAAATCGAAAAAGAATAGACTTTTTCTTTTGGATATGTTATCGTATTATATAGTTATGCCCACCGGGCGGCAATTCATCGGGATGGATTGCCGCCTTTTTCATTTTCCGTCCACGCTTTCGCACCGCGGCTGACGGCGACACCCGTTTGGGCTGGCCGCATGTATCTGATGATTACCGTGATATAAAAGAAAGGCCCGCTGATCAGCGGGCCTTTCCTAAACTATTCTTTTGTATTTTTCAAATTGTCGACATGCTGCCCCACGGCGGCCAGCAGGAAGTAACTTAAGCCGATTTGCTGATCTTCCATCATCTTATGATGGAACTGATCCTGAGACAAAAATTGAGAGGTACGATAGAATTGCTCCGCATCCATTTTGATCCCGTGGTCATTTAAAAACTTCAAATGACCTTTCACAAGGCTCTGTACTCTTTCATCCGCGGCAGAGATTTGATTTTTCAATGCCTCAGACATGGCATCCATAAACCGTTTTGCTTCGGCGGCTTTCTCATTGAGCTCCTCGGGATCGATTTCCGCCGTTTTCAAATCAACCTGATAATTTTCCTTTAGATAGTCACTTTGAGTCTTCAGCGCTTCTTCCCAGCCCTGTTTATCAAATCCCTGAAACAAGTCCTGTTCGCTCATGGTTTCTCCTTTCAGTGCAGAACGGATGGATTTCTGGATCGTGTCGAGCAGGCGGTCGGTTCGCTGCCTTTGTGCACAAAGCAGCTTCTGCTGCCGCTCCAAGCATGTAATCCGATTGGACTCGCTCTGCAATGCTTTCTGAATTTCTTTGAGGGAAAAGTCCAGTTCCCGGTAAAAAAGAATTTGCTGCAGTCGTTCCAGTTCTTTTTTCCCATAGAGACGGTAGCCGGCTTCCGTCACCCGGCATGGGAGAGGCAGACCGATTTTGTGATAATAGTGAAGGGCTTTAATCGTTACGCCCGTCATGGCAGATACTTCTTTCACCGTGTATTCCATCTTTTCACCCCGCAAACTGATAGTACTCTATGACCCAAGGGGAGAGTCAACAGGTTTTTAATCATTAAAAATTTTTTATAATCCCATTATCCCCGCTGTGCAGTCAGATATCAAACAACAAAGAAACCTTCGATTTTTTAGAGGTTCTACAGGGCAGCAATATCAGACCGGTGAAAGACAGATCGAAAGATAGCTGTTTCCGCTGAACGCAAAAACAACGCCGGAAAAACCGGCGTTGTTTTTTTGTGTTCCGTTACTGGATTTTTCCGCCCTCAATCACCACGTCATCCGCGGAGATGGAGTCACCGTAGGCCGGTTTCAGTGTGGCATCATAGGCCTCGTGAATAAAGTTTTCCTTGCCCAGTGCGGTCAGCTCATTGTTGACCCAGTCAAGAAGCTCCTTGTCGCCCTTCTTCACCGCGGGCGCGATCGTGTCCTGTTCGCCCAGCGAGGAAACGCCGACCGTGTAGCCGCTGTTTTCTCTCGCCCAGGCAAACAGCAGGGTGTTGTCGTGTGCAAGAGCGGCGCCGCGGCCGTCCTTCAGCGCCTGAAACGCCTCGGTATTCTGGTCGTATTTCAGCAGTTCAATATCCGGATAGTTTTTCGTGAAGTACGTTTCCGCCGTTGTTCCCTTGTTGACGATCAGCTTTTTGCCCTTGAGCTGGGAGACATCGGTAATCTGGCTGCCGTCCGGAGAAACAACGCCGAGCGCGACCTTCATGTACGGATTTGCAAAATCGACCTTCTCTTTTCTCTCGTCCGTTACGGTAAAGTTGGCCATAATCAGGTCCACCTTGCCGGACTGCAGGTACTCTACGCGGCTCGCGGCTTCCACAAGGACAAATTCGACCTTGTTTTCGTCACCCAGAAGGTCTTTTGCAAAGCGCTTCGCAATGTAAACGTCAAATCCCTGATTTTTTCCCTGAGCGTCGACATACCCGAAAGGAGGTTTGTCACTGAACACTCCGACCTTGATTTTTCCGTTCTGCTTAATGGTTTCCAGCGAGGACTTCTGGGTTCCCTGCTGGGAGCAGCCCGCAAATGTTCCCAATGCCAGTACGACCGCCAGCATGGCGGCAAGAATTCTGCCTGTCTTTTTCATAATTAACCCTTCTCTTCATCAAAATTAAAAATATTCAGAAACTGTTTTGCCCTGTCGGTTTTCGGATCGGTAAAAAAGAGCTCCGCATTGGATTCCTCTACAATCTTCCCTTCGTCAATAAATACGACCTTATCCGCGACCGCTCTGGCAAAACCCATTTCATGGGTAACAATCACCATCGTCATGCCCTGCTTCGCAAGGCCGAGCATCACGTCGAGCACCTCGCGCACCATTTCGGGGTCGAGCGCCGCCGTGACTTCGTCGAACAGCATTACCTCCGGATTCATACACAAAGCGCGCACGATGGCCACACGCTGCTTCTGTCCGCCGGAAAGCTGGCGGGGATACGCGTTTTTCCTGTCCAGAAGCCCGATGCGCTCCAACAGCGTTTCCGCCTGCCGCCGGGCTTCTTCCCGGCTCCTCTTCTGCACCTTCAGAGGGCCGAGCAGAATGTTTTCCAGAATCGTTATATGCGGGAAAAGATCATAGCTCTGAAAAACCATCCCGATTTTCTGCCGGACCAGATGCCACTGTGTTCCGGCGGAGGAAATAGACTGACCGTCAAGGCTGATCTCCCCCGACTGTATCGGCTCAAGGCCGTTGATACATCGCAGCAGGGTGCTTTTCCCGCAGCCGGAAGGCCCGAGAATGACGACGACCTCGCCCTTGTGGACCTGCAGGTCGATCCCGTCCAGCACGGTTCTGTCGTCGTAACTTTTATGAAGCTGTTTGATTTCAAGAAGAATATCTTTCTCCATTTTTTACCTCCTCAGGACTGCCATTTCCGTTCCAGCCGTTTGGACAGGAGCGAAACAGGATAACAAACTGCAAAATACAGCAGGAATATAAAGCCGTATATCCAGAAGGATGCCGTGGGCACCTCTAAAATGGACCGCTCGATAATCTGCTGGCCCACCTTCAGGACCTCCACCACCCCGATCAGCACCACCAGCGAGGTGGTCTTGATCATGCGCGTCGCAAGGTTGATCGCGGCGGGCAGCAGACGCCGCACGGTCTGCGGAATAATGACATAGCGGTAAATCTGCACGTTGGTCAGTCCAAGGGCGGCGCCGGATTCTCTTTGATGTTTCGGCAGGGATCCCACCGCGCCGCGGACAATGTCCCCCATTTCCGCCGTGCCCCAGAGAGAAAAAACCATGATAGAGACGACCTCTCCGCCCAGCTCCAGGTTCAGGGTAAAATAGAAGATAAACAGCCAAACAAGAATCGGAATGATACGCACCGCTTCCAGATAGACCCGGCAGACGGAACGAACGGCCTTCCATTTCGACGTCATCACAATGCCCAGTACAATCCCGAGAACGCCGGAAATCAGAACGGAGACCAGCGCGATCCGCGCCGTTACCAGCAACCCGTTCAACAGGCGAAGAAGGTTCGAGCCTTCAAAAATAACGTTAATTCCCGAACTGGCCATAGCGCACCTTCCTTTCCAGAGCGGACAGAAGCAGGGATACCGGCAGCAGAAGCAGCAGATAGAACAGCACGAGCAGGGTAAGCGCCTCCGTAGTCGAATAATACATGCCGATCAGATCCTTGGCGACAAACATCAAATCCGGCAGCGCCACCGCGCTGACGATCGACGTCTCTTTCATCAGGAAAATCGCGTTGGCTTCCAGAGCGGGCATGGAAACGGAAAACGCCTGCGGAAAAATGACATAGCGTACCAGCTGCGCGCGGGAAAGGCCGATGCTGAGCCCCGATTCGATCTGGGTCTTCCCCACCGCCTCCAGTCCGCTGCGGAACGCTTCCGCCATATAGCTTCCGCCCAGAAAGGTCAGCCCCGCAACCGCGCAAAGCTCCGCTTCCAGCTTCAGCCCGATCTGGGTCAGTCCGTAATACAGGAAGAACAGCTGTATCAGCGACGGGGTATTCCTGGAAAACTCAATATAAACCTTCACAATGGATTTCAGCACGCGGACCCGGTAATAAATCGCCAGGCTGCAGAGGAATCCCACCAGAAGCGACAGTGCAATTGCCCACACGGAAATGGTCAGCGTCAGCTGCGCCGCTTTCCAATAGAGAGGCAGGCTCTGTACAATAAAGCCGAAATTCAATAAAATCCGCCTTCCTTTTGTGATTTAGCCGAAAAGCTTCAATGCTTTGAGAAAATCCGGGATACCGGCTTCAAAGCCGATCCCGAAACGGAAATCCGAACCTGCCGCCCGGGTCCGGCGGATTCCCTCCACCGTAAAGTCGGCGGCGATCCGGGCCGCCTTTACAAGCGGGAAATCATTCAGAAGCGCGGCGAACAATGCGTTCGCAAAAACATCCTCCGCCCCGCGGCAGTCTCCTTCCGTACAGTCGGAAAGGACATAATCGATTTCTCCGTTTTTCGTGTCGTAGACCGCGGCGCCCGGATGGGCCGCGTCAAAGCGGACGCCGGTCAAAACAATCTTCTCCGGGCCAAGCCCGCCCAGCTTCTTTAAAATACTGTCAACATAAACTCTTTTGTACGGCCCTTTCAGGTAGGGTTCGTTCAGCAGCAGAGAGGCTTCCGTCAGATTCAGCACAAGGATATTCGCTTTGCCGCAGAGGTTTCTCATCTCCGACGGGAACGTGCCGTCCAGGTGCGGACACAGCTTTCCGCCGTCCGCCATGTCAGGGTTTACAAGAACGAGTGCATCCTCCTTTTGGAACCCCCCGATCAGGGCGGATACGGCTTTTACCTGTTCCGGGGAGCTCAGATCACCGGTACAGACCCCGTCAAATTTCAGCCCAAGGCTTTTCCAGTGCTCCTGAATTTTGGGGATATCCCCCGCAAGGGCGCGATATGTACCGTCCGGAAATCCGTCCCTGGGGGCGGACAGCACCGCGGTGGGAAGCACGGCCGTTTCGATTCCCGCCGCCGAAAGAATGGGCAGCGCAGCCGTCAGCAGGCCTTTCCCGAAGCAGGGCAGGTCATGGATCGCCAAAGCCCTCTTACGGGGTCTTTCCCTTGCTCCGGTTTGATCAGTTCGTCTGAACAGGGTGTTTATGAATTGGGACCGCATCTTGCCACCGCCTCGCGTCTATATTAAACATATATTTTTAGTAGTTATTATATGCGCTATCCTCTCTTTTGTCAACAGGAAAACCAAGATTCCCTGAAAATGACGATGTGTGGGAAGATAAGGAAAACCGGATTATTTCCCGAGCGACATGAACTATTAATAAATTTTTAACAGAATACGATTGAAAATGGGATATAATATTATTCACAGCATCTACAGTTGATTCTGCAACAAGTTTGCGTTTCTCCCCCGCCTTCGGCGGGGGAGAAACATGTTCTGTCTCTCAAACTGAAATGGAATCGCTGTAATCGTATTTTCCAGCAAACGGAAGGGTTTGAAAACAGGAAGCATCATGATCGCACGGAAGGGGATATCAATTCATGAATATCAGAACAAAATCGAAAGCGAAAAAAGGAATCGTTTGCGCGGCGGTTCTTTGTCTGGCCGCCCTGCAGGTCACATCGGCAAGCCCGGTGCAAGCCCTCGGCGCTCCGGATATTTCCATCAGCACGGCGTCCTCTCTGGTGGATGAGATCAAAACCACCATCGCGTACGGACTCACCCAGAAGGAATTTATATACACCGATCAGGCCGGTAAAAGGCTGACCTGCTTTACCATGGAGTATAATCCACAGCAGGCTGGCGTGACCCTTGCGGCGGGCACTCCGCACGACGGAACGAAGATCGGTCTGGCCACCGTACGGGATCAGGCAGGCGCCGCGGTCCAAAACGGAAAACAGGTGGTCGCCGCCATCAACGCGGATATGTACAATATGAGCACGGGCGATCCGTGGGGCGTAGTGGTCAAAGACGGAGCCGAAATCCATTCCTATGCGCCGGTGCGCACCTGGTGGAAGTTTTTCGGCGTTAAAAAAGACGGCTACCCGATTTACGGCGACCGCCAGACTTACGAAGCCAACAAGGGAAATATTCAGCAGGCGCTGGGCATTCACAGTATTCTGGTCGACGGCGGCATCGTCGTCAACACGGACCTGACGGCCACGCTTGCCCCCCGCAACGCCGTAGGCGTGCGCAGTGACAATTCCGTTTTCTTCCTGCTGGCGGACGGTAGAAAGGACCCGTATTCCCACGGACTGACACTGCAGCAGACCGCTCAGCTTATGAAGGATCTGGGAGCGGTGTGGGCCGGAAACCTGGACGGCGGCGGCTCGTCCACCCTGATGACCAGGACCCCCGGAGAAACCGCGCTGACCGTAAAGAACCATCCTTCCGACGGATGGGAGCGCGCCGTAGCCAATTCGTGGCTCTTCCTCGCCAATCCGAAGCCGGACGGCGTCTTTGTCTCCGCCGCGCTGACGCCTTACGACAAAACCTATTCCCCAAAATCCATCGTTCCGATCACAGCGAAGGGGCTGGATTTCTCGGGCGCTCCGACCGCCCTTCCCAAGAGCGGGTTAAGCTGGGCGCTGTCCGATTTCAGCTTCGGCAGCATTGACCAGAACGGTGTTTTTTCCTCCAACGGCCAAGAGGGGCAGGTACAGGTACAGCTTTGGTACAACGGCCGGATCGTCGGTTCCACTTACGTTGAGATCGCCACACCGGACAATTATGTCTCCGTCGGCACCGTCTCCCCGAACGCCGGGAAAGACGCCGGCCTGACGGCCACCTATCAGGGACGCGAGGTCATCCTCACCATGAACAAATCGGACTGGTAATTTTCAAACACAAAAATGCTGTCCCGGTTTTTAACCGGGACAGCATTTTTTATCGGGAAAATCAGTTCCCGTATCCGCTCTGCCCTTCTTTGCCGAATTTCGCTCTGGCGCTCTCGGCCTGAGGGTCGTGCTTGATGTGCTTCTTGTCCGTTTTTGCCTGTTTCTTATCGCTGCCGCTTTTCCTGTCCTTCTGTGTATGGCTCATTGAAATCCCCTTTCCGCCTTATTCGTACTCGATTTTAAAGCCGGTGTGTTCAATGCAGTCCTTGATTTCTTCTTCCGTCGCGGGCTCATTGTACTCCACCTTGACCGAACCGGTCGTCAGGTTCACGCCGACTTCCTGGACTCCCTTGATTTTATCCAGCGCGTTTTTGATTTGAGTTTTGCACTCTTTATTCTGAATTCCTGATACGCTGCAAAGCATCGTATTCATTTTTTCTCCCCCTCGTTGTTGTTCTTTTCATGCCTGCCGTCATGCATGCCCAGTTTGCGGCCGTCTATCATCCCGGCGTCCGCATTTTCCCTAGGTTTCATCTTTCTCAGCTCCGGGTTGCTCTTTTCCCGGTCTTTCCTTCTGTTTTTGTTATTGTCCATCTTTTTTCCCTTCCCGTTATGGTATTGTGCCGCCTATTTAGTATTCATGGAATGAAAAAATTTATACAGGTGCTCCGGAACACAGAAAAGCCGCATTGGCACCAACCAATGCGGCTTCACATAGGATACTGTTTTAAAATACAACTACTTTACAGTGATCAATTCATATTCCCGGCTGCCCAGACCGATTTTTACTGCGTGATCGATACAGCTGTTCCAGTTGGTTTCCGGATGCGTGTCGGTAAAATGGTCGTGATGGTCGTGCGGCTTCTTCGACAGGAGGCTGCCGCTGAGGACGGGCTGGCGGTTGACCGCGTCGGCACAGGCGACATCCAGCGCCACCGGGTCAAAGGAAGCAAACATCCCGACATCCGGAACGATCGGGATATCGTTTTCGGGGTGACAGTCACAGTACGGGGAAACATCCACCACAAGACTGATATGGAACTGCGGACGGTCCTTTAAAACAGCGTACGCGTATTCCGCAATTTTGCAGTTCAGAATATCGTTCGTTTCGTCGCCCATGGGATTTACCGCGTCGAAATTGCAGGCGCCGATGCAGCGGCCGCAGCCGACGCACTTATCGTGGTCAATCTGCGCCTTTTTATTTTCATCAAAGGAAATCGCGTCGTGCGCGCAGTTTTTGCGGCACATCCCACAGCTTCTGCAAAGCTCTTTATCCACAATCGGCTTGCCCGCGCTGTGCATTTCCATTTTTCCCGCACGGGAACCGCAGCCCATTCCCACATTTTTCAGCGTACCGCCGAAGCCGGTGGACTCATGGCCCTTAAAATGGGTCAGGGTGAGGAAAATATCGGCGTCCATCATCGCGCGGCCGATTTTGGCTTCCTTGACATATTCGCCGTCGATCGGGACCAGGGCCTCGTCGGTTCCTTTCAAGCCGTCCGCAATGATCGCATGACAGCCGGTCGCGAAGGGGTTAAAGCCGTTTTCATACGCCGCGTCAAGGTGGTCGAGCGCATTCTTCCTTCTGCCCACATACAGGGTATTGCAGTCGGTCAGAAAGACCTTTCCGCCCTGTTCTTTAATGAGGTCCGCAATGACCTTCGCGTAATTCGGGCGCAGGTACGAAAGATTTCCCGGCTCCCCGAAATGAATTTTGATGGCCGTATATTTGTCTTTGAAATCAATGGATTCCATTCCCGCTTTTTTAACCAGCTTTTCCAGCTTTTGCAGTAAATTGCAGCTTTGTGTCGCGCTGAAATCCGTAAAATATACTTTTGAAGCTCCCATATTCTGTTCTCCTTTTCAGCTTAACGCGGCCTGATTCCTCTGCCGCAAGGCAGACAAAGCAGGACCGATTTTCATTCATTATAGCATAAGTTTTTTCAGAAGGGAAACATTCTCTCCGCGGAAACCGGAAGAAGAGCCCCCGTACCATGCTCCCGCCGCGGCACAAAAAACAACCGGAGATTCATAATATATAAAGATTTCATTAAGAAATTAAAAAAATTACACAATTCAACAAAATTCTATCATTATTTTTCCAGAAAATCCGATACAGAACATAGAATTGAATTGCAAAAAGGAGACATTTTATGTTAACACCGTATCAATTATCTGAAAATTCAATGAGCGGACAGTTCCTGCCATTCAGGCTGGACAATGAAATTTTTGCAATTGAAAGCATGTATGTAACGGCTATCTCCAAAATGCTGATGATTTCTCCCCTGCCCGGCACCCCGGAATACTGCAAGGGAATTGCCAAAGTAGAGGGAAAGCTCCTTCCGGTCATCGACATGCGCTTAAAATTGCGCAAAAACTGCATCCCCTACAATGATGAGACACTGATCATCATGGTCAATCTGGAAGGGGCGCAGAGCGGGCTGATCGTAGACACGCTGGCGGAGGTTCTGACTGTAAGCCCCGGATGCCCGGACGGGTATGAGGAATGCCTTTCAAAATCGAATCCGTATTTTAAAGGCATCATAAAGGTCAACGGCAGCCCGGCAATGGTTCTGGACTGCAAAAAGATACTGATGGAAGACGGTATATTTGATCTGGCCCAGCTTGTCTCTTAAGCCATCCATACAGAAACAGCGGCGGAAAATTCCGCCGCTGTTCTGATTAGGAAGGCCGGTGTTACCGGCGCTTTGACCTTCTGAAAAAGTACCACGCACAGAAAACAACCAGGGATACGGCGACGACCGCGATCGCAGCCATCGAGTAAGTATCCACATACCGTACCACCGTTTCCCAGGAAGCGCCGAAAAAAGCCCCCAGATAAACCAGAACCACGTTCCACAAAAACGTTCCCAGCGCGGTCAGCAGCAAAAACATCCCCATCCTCATTTTTGCCATTCCGGCGGGGATGGAAATAAGGCTGCGCACGACGGGAATAAACCGGCAGAAAAACACCGTAAACTTTCCCCGCCGGGCAAACCACGCTCCCGCGTGGTGGACGTCCTCCCTTTTTAAATGAAGGACTCTCCCCAGCTTTCCGCCCAGCAGACGCTCCAGCCGCTGCGGGCTCATCAGTCTGCCCACGCTGTACAAAACCACGGCGCCCAGAACGGAGCCAATGGTCGCCGACAGCACCACGCCCCATATTTTCAGGTCCGTTACCGTGGTCATGAATCCGCTGAAGGTTAAAATCACCTCCGACGGAATGGGAGGAAATATATTTTCAACTGCAATCAGCAGTGCAATTCCAAAATAGCCGTATTGGTTGATAATCCCTATGATCCAATCCTGCATTTAATCAAACTCCTTGCCTCACCTGAATCCTTAGAATTTTCCGGACATGGCATCCGCCGCCGTCAATCGGGAAGATATTTCTTCCCTCCGAAATAAACGAGCACGCTTCCCAGAAGAATATTAAGATAATAGCTTGAAAATCTCCAAAGGGTAATTCCTGGAATGATATACGGGCCGAAAAATTCCCGGAAGAAGAGATAGAAGCCTCCCTCCGCACCGCCGGAAGAACCCGGCAGCGGAATGAACGACGCGGCCATCATGACAAAAGTGTCCGCCGCGACCATAGTAAACACCGGCTCGCCCTTCAGGTTGAAGCTGCGGTAAACAAAGAAGGATAACAGGCTGGCAATCGTAATCTGAATCAGCGTGAGAAAAATCGCGATCGCATACAGGGCATAATTTTTCCCGAAAATTTTGGAGCTGTCGTGGAAAATAATGAGCTGGCCGTGCACCTGATCGTAAAATTTCTGGGAAAGCTTATGAAGGTGTATTTTGTCCATAAAGCGGACAACCGCCCGCAGGATCAAATCGGTAAGTCTTTCATTCATTATGAAAACCAGCGCAAACAAAATAAAAAGGCTGTTTGTAACCAGCCCGAAAACAGCGATCACGGCAAAATTACTTACTTTGGTCTGAAAATAATTCAGCTCAAACGCCACCAGAATGAAGGAGTACACAAACGTAACCCCATGGTGGATCAGGGACTTCACGGTCACGATGGAAGTAGCGGCGCCTGTTTCCATTCCCATCTTTGTCATACAGTAGACTTCCATTGGCTCCCCCGTCCCAAAAGGGGCAAGGGCACTGTAAAAAATTTCAACCATGCCGATATAAAGCGATTCTCCCAGGGTCCATGCTTTGTCAAGATGGTTGCAGAGCAGGTGAAGCACATATCCCTCCAGAAACCATCCGGCAAGTACCCCCACCAGAATCCAGAGAAGCCAGATCGGCTGAAGCTCCGAAAGAACATGCCCCATACTTTTCATACCGTCTTCGGTAAAGAGGAAGAAAGCAAGGATTCCTATTGAAAGTAAAATGGTCGCCGCCGAAAAAATATTTTTGGCGGTTGCCGATTTTTTTTGATTCTGCATGGCATCCCCTTCAGATCTGAAATACTGTCTTCTATGCATGACCATAGCATGAGTTTATATTATACAGCAGAAAGTCTTAAAAAAACAGCTTACATTTATAAACAATACATTAAAACTTTATGTACAAGCTTTTATTTACGCCAAAATCGGCTGCAGGAAGCCATTAAAACGGCTTTTCAGCCAATTTAACAGCTCCCTGCAGCCAGAGTATCAGACCCGTTTTAAAAGCGTCATCCATTTCAGCAGGTCGAAGCTGCTGCCTGAACCGAAGAGCCGGGTGTTCAGGGCGCTGACCGTCTTCAGCTCAAAAAATCCGGCGATGCGGTCAAACGACGCGTCGTCCATTTTTTCCAGCTTGCGCCTGAGCGCCAGTGAATGGCTGTAGTTGGAGAACAGGGGCTTTGCCAGTTCGCCGTAGCGCTCGATTCCACAGATATCGTACGCAGCGTAGACGCCGGTTAAAACGGACGTAAACTGTCCGAAGCCGAGCCCCGGGGAAAGCGCTCCAAAACAGTTTCCGGTAAAATAGGTGTTTTTGATTTTGGGCCTTCTGCAGATTCCCATCATATATTTTTGGATCTGGAACTGATCGGTGATCTTTAAATCCTGATCGAGGTCCCTGCGTGCCAGATCATAAAACAGGTTCCATATTTTTTTGATATCGTAAATATCCGGCGCGGGGCTGTCCGGAAAAGCGATGACAAGATTCGCTTCCTTTTCTGAAAAAGGAATCAGCCAGGCGTAGCCTTTCGGTATGATTCCATAATTGAACCATACGTGCGGCATATCGGTTTTGAAATTCCCCTCCACTGTTGCTCCTTTGATGGCACAGGTGAGGTCGCGCCGGTAATTGTTCTGCTGAATCGCATAGGCTCCGTCCCCGGTCGCCAGAACGACACAGTCAAAATTTTTGGTAAGGTCCTCGTAATCTTCTGTCGAGTGAAAGTGAATTTCACTTTTTACCTGTCTTTCCAGCTGGCATTCAAAGGAATCGTCGTGCCTCCCCCTGATATTGGTACAGCCGATATATCCGTCAACGCAGGCCGTATGATTTTTTGAATGAAGCACCAGCCTGTTGACTTTGTCAATAGGCTTCAGGACGATATGGTATTCGTCCGCCAAATAGGGAATACAGTCCTTAACCGGCCTGTTTAAAATGCTGAACATCGCCTCCGCGTTGACGAACCGGTCGCCGACACAGCTCCGCTTTTCAAAAATCACGGGTTTGATTCCCTGTCTTTCCAGTGTGATCGCGCAGGAAAGCCCGGAAAGCCCCGCGCCCAGTATGGCAACATCCATTCCGCTTCCTCCTTATATTCTGTAATGATTATTTTATTATTGCTCTATCCGGCAAACAACATACATAAACCGGAAAAAACCGCCTTACGACGGACAAAGCGCCGCATTGGCTGTTTCCAATGCGGCGCTTATCAATTAAAATTATAAAACGATATCGAGGGCTAGAGCATGTATGCAAGCTCTAACGCAAAACGGAGGACCATTTTACCCGCAGAATCAGGATAATGGAAATAACCGCGGCGGCATAATTGGAAAAAAGGTTGCCCCAGAAAACGGAATAAAACTGCAGTGCCTGTTCCGTAGCCAGAATAAAAAGATACCGCAAAAGCCAGATGCGCAAAACCCCCAGCACCAGCGGCACGCCGGTCCGGCCAAGGCCGATAAACGCGCCCTGCACCGCCATACAGACGCCGAAGCCCACCACGGAATAGGTGTAGATATGCAGCGCCCGGTTGGCGATCTCCAGTACGTCCGCCCTCTGCGTGAACAAGACCGTGAGGAAAGGGGACAGCGGCACGATCAGGCCGATGATGGCGACGGCCGTCACCGCGCTGGCCACGCACCCGATCAGGCAGGAACGCTTTGCTTTGTCCGGCTGCTCCGCCCCGATATTCAGGCTGACCATGGTCGTTACGGCCGAGCCGAAAGCCGCCGGCAGATTGAAGCACACGGCGGTAATATTGTTGGCGATACCCTGCCCGTTTAAGACCACCGCGCCGTATTTCTGGGTTTCATTATTGATCAGGAAAAATCCCAGATTCAGCATCAGGCTGGTCAGCATAGCGGGAACGCCCACACGAAAGAGCTGAAAAATCAGCTGTTTGTCAAACCGGAATCCTTTCAGGGTAAGCTTGTCTTCCCCCTGCCTGACAAACAGTTCATAGAACATCCAGCCGCAGATCAGGAAATTGGCACAGAAGGAAGAGAGCACACAGCCGACTACCTCCAGCCGCAGCCAGACGACAAACACGATATTAAAAATAATTTTCAGAAAGAGCATGAGCAGCATGCGGATAAAGGTGGCCTCCGGCTTTCCGGTAGCGTTTTTGATCGCGTTGTAGATGCTCTCCAAAAAGGAAAACGGCAGAACAAAGGCATAAAGGCTGATATACAGCATGACGTTGTGCGATATTTCCGGATCCACATTGGCCGAAATCGGAAACGCCACCAGCGCGGACAGGGGCGCGATACAAAAGCCCATGGTAAAGGCAAACACGACGATCTGAGCGGAAATGCTCCGTACCCGGTCAAAATCGCCGTGGCCGTTCGCCTGACCGATAATGGCCATCGCCGCTACGCTCAGCCCCTGGGCCAGCGCCGTCATCATATTGATGACGGGTTCGCTGTAGGTGACCGCGCTCGCGACCAGCGTTCCCGCCGCATTATTGATAAAAAGTCCGTCCGTCAGCGGCATCAGGGACTGTATGACGCTCATCATCAGCGTTGGCAGCGACAGCATCATGAGCGTTCTCAATATATTTCCGTGCAGAATCAGGTCCCGCCGTTGTTCGGTACTCTGATGTAAAAATTCAAATTTCAATCTAAACCCGCTTTCTGTCTGTGAGTTTTCATTGTATCATGATAAAATCAGGTTTTCAAGACAGAAAGCCCTTCTTTTCGCGTTTCTTCGGGAAATTTTGAGCCGCTGTACAAAAAAGAAACCGCGCCGGGTATTTCTTCCAGAAAGGAATTCATACCGAAGCGCGGCCGGGTTTTAATTTGATTTTATCCTCATCATTTTCCTGACAACGGTAACAAGCGGTTTATAGAGAACGCCTTCCATCTCATGGCTGACTGTTTTCAGTTCCTTGCGGATGGCTATTTTCTGCGGACAGTGGCTTTCGCATTTTCCGCACTGCCTGCACTGGGACGCGACGGCCGGTTTGGCCGACAGGGCGCCCAGCGACTGAAAATAGCGGCGCCGCGCCGATTTATCCCGCATCAGATACTTGTCGTTGTAACAGGAAAAGCATCCGGGAATGTTCACCCCAGCGGGACAGGGCATACAGTACCCGCAGCCCGTACAGGGTATTTTCGTCTTTTCGCTGATTTCCTTTCTGACCGTCCGGAACACATCCATTTCCTCCGCGGAGAGGGAATTGGGCTCCGCCTCCCCCGCGATGCGGATATTTTCCTCCATCTGCTCCTCGTCGCTCATACCGGAAAGCACCACGTTTACTTCGGGATGGTTCCATACCCAGCGCAAAGCCCACTCCGCCGGGGAACGGTTTTTGTCGTAGCTCTGAAACGCCTTCGTCACCAGCTCCGGCAGGTGCGTGACCAGCTTTCCGCCGCGCAGAGGCTCCATGACGATCACGGGTATTCCCATCGCCGCCGCAGTTTGCAGCCCGGCTTTCGTCGCCTGATTGTTTTCATCCATATAGTTGTACTGGATCTGGCAGAAATCCCACGGATACGCTTTTAAAATCAGTTCAAAGTCCGTCCGGCTCCCGTGGAAAGAAAAGCCGATATTTTTGATTTTGCCCTGTGCCTTCAGTTCTTCCAGCCATTCCATAACGCCGAGCGAAGCAAGGCGGTCATACCCCGGCTTGTCGGTCAGCATGTGCAGCAGATAATAATCGATATGGTCCGTCTGCAGCCGCTGAAGCTCCGTTGCAAAGATTTTTTTTGCATTTTCCAGCTTTCCAACCAAAAAAGGAGGCAGCTTTGTGGCGATTTTCACCCGGTCGCGGTAGCCCCCGGCCAAAGCCCGGCCCAGCAGCAGTTCGTCTTTCCCGTTCTGATAGATATAGGCCGTATCAAAATAGTTCACGCCCTTTTCAATGGCGTCGTGTATCATCTGAATCGATCTCGTTTCATCGATCGAACCGTTCTTTGTAGGCAGCCGCATACACCCGAACCCCAGAATGGAAAGCTCATCGCCGTTTTTCGCGTTTACTCTTGTCTTCAAATGAATCCCTCCGGAAATTGCGGGGCGCGGAAAGCGCCCCGTCTGTCACCATGTGTACGCGCCGTCACTGTTTTCCAAGCAGTTCAATGAACGCCTTCATATATTCCGGCAAATCCGGCGGGCGGCGGCTGGAAACGATATTGCCGTCCACAACCACCGGAAGGTCGTACCATGTGGCCCCTGCATGAATCAGGTCATCCTTGATACCCGGGGTACTCGTGACCTTTTTGCCCTGCAGGATATCCGCGGAAGCCAGAACCCAGCCCGCGTGGCAGATATGCCCGATGGGCTTTTGCTGCCGGTCCATAGAGCGTACCATTTCCAGAACCTCCGGAAAACGCCTTAATTTGTCCGGCGCCCAGCCACCGGGTACCAGAAGCGCGTCGTAATCCTCAATACGGATATCCCCGAACGCATAATCGGAAACTGCCGGAACACCGTATTTGCCGACATACTTTTGGTTTGCCTTTTCGCCGACCAGATGAACGGTGACTCCCTCTTCCCGGAGCCTCAGCACCGGATACCACAGCTCCAGATCCTCAAAATCGTCCGAAATCAGGCAAACGGCTTTCAAGTCCTTTTTCATGGAATTACCTCCTTTTTTTCTGTTTATGTTGATTATAATATTGCAGCCCGGATTTATCAATAAGAAAACAAGGATTTTGTGCGGAACAGGATTTTATCCCTCGGCATATTTATGGTATCATATAAAAAATAAACCGTCCGACCGGCGGTCAAATCGGAGCGTTATGTTATGGGATGTCTGGGAAATTTGATCTGGTTCGTCTTCGGCGGCCTGATTATGGGTTTGAGCTGGCTTCTGGTCGGCATTCTGTGGTGTATTACCATTGTGGGGATTCCCGTCGGAATCCAGTGCTTTAAATTCGCGGAGCTGGCATTTTTCCCGTTCGGGAAAGAGGTCTCCTTCGGCGGCGGTGTCGGCTCGTTTTTGCTGAACATCCTTTGGCTTGTCTTCGGTGGTTTCGCGCTGGCGGTGGAAGCCGCCGCGATCGGCGGGCTGTTCTGCCTGACAATCGTCGGAATTCCGTTCGGGCTGCAGTGCTTCAAGATCGCAAAGCTGGCGCTGATGCCGTTCGGCGCCAGCGTCCATTCCTGATTTTCAAATATTGCAAAGCGACTTTGCGTCTGCGCGGTTTTATCGACTTCCTGATGCACAAGAAGCGCGCCTTGATCGGCTGACAGCCGTTTCAAGGCGCGCTTCTTTGTTTTTGCGCTTGCTGCTTTTTGTAATTTGCCATTGCAAATTCATTCAGCAGTCCTTTTTTAAGAACTCATTCTTTTTTTCTTCCCCACAACCATGGAGACCGCGAAAAATGCGACTGCGAAGCCTGCCTCAATCAGCATAGCGGTATAGGTTTCGGAAAGGCTGGAGAAGCTGAAGCTGGCCAGTGAGGAAATCTGGTTATTCGCTTTGACATACCAGTAAGTCGGGGTAAAGCTGGCAATTTTCAGCACGGTGGAATTCAGGAACTCCTGCGGTACAAACACTCCGCTGATAAAGCAGGGGCCAAGGGTAACAACGTTGCAGACCGCCGAAATCGCTCCGCGATTTTTCAGCAGATTGCCAATGAGAAAGCTGATGCTGGACATGCTGAGCGTGAACACAAACGAGTTCAGGACCAGATAAACCGTATTACGGGTCATCATGTTCCGGTGATCGAACAGGAAGCAGAAGCCGACCATGACCGCCCAGCAAACGACGGTAAAAACCAGGTTCGCAAGAATAAACTGGAAATTGATCTTTCCCGCGCTCTGGGGAGAACAGAAATTCCGGCGGCTCAGGTCCCGGTCGTTGAACACCAGCATAATGGCGGAGATGCCCAGAACAAGCACGGAAGAAAGCGCATAGGCAAGGTAATTGAAGTAATTCGCGGAAAAGCCGTTGTCGGTGTCCTGCCGCGCATCTGCTTTCATTGCGACAGGGGTATTGCTTTCCATATCCGCTTTCAAATGCCGGACCAGGTCCTCCTGCGTAATGCCGGGTACTGTTTTTACATAGAGCGCCGCCGTGTTGAAATACTGGTTGATATTTAAATCGAGATACGCGTTGCTGACGGAATTCGGCACAGTGGTTTTCTCAATCCGCACGTCTTCTCCCCGCATAAAGCTCTGGGTAAAGCCTTTGGGGATACGGAGAATATAACTGACGGAGCGGAAGAAAAGGGCGTCCTGAAGCTTTTCCGTTTCGTCCGGAACCTCTACGAAGTTGGCTGTTTTGGCCAGCTCCGCCTGAAAGCCGTCGATCAGGGGACTGTCTTCTTCGCTGAGAAAGGCGATATTGGTTTTTTCCTGAGAAAAACCGGCTTCCTGCACTTTTGAGCCGTTCAGCGAAAGGAGCGTGGCAACGATCAGAAAAACGGCTACATAGATCATCATGGAGGACAGATTTTTTTGAATAATTTTCATACAGAGCTTAAAGACTGGCATATTTCTGCCTCCTTATCATGAAATACGACCCCAGACAGAACAGCAGAGCAAAGGCGCAGACCGCCGCCATATTCCATCCGTACCGGGTCATAATGTCGTAATAGTACAGGGAATAAAGGGCGTCCGTAAGCAGGTTCACCGGATTCAGGTAAGAGAGAACCGGCACGTTCTGCGCGACGATATACTTCATCTCCTCGGACATCATTCCTGCCAGAAACGAACCGGCCATGCTGACCGCCAGCAGAACCGCGACCTTGACTCCCTCCCCCTTCTTTACCAGCGCACTGACAAAAGCGCCGAAGGAAACCCCCAACACACTGCCGGCAAAGGTCGTCAGAAGGACGAACAGGGTTTTTGACCCAAAATCGATTTTCAGCCCGAAATACAGATAGGCGAGAAGTACCAGCATTTCCGAGAAATGGAGCAGGATTGCCGCGCACATGTTATAAAGAAAGATTTTCAGCTTATGGACCGGAGCCACGTTAACGCGCGCCGCCCGCTGGGAAAGATCGGCCTGAATATCCGTCACTTCCTTCAGCCCCCAGAAACCGCCGTACAGGCAGCTCATGGCAATCAGGGAGTAAAAATAATTGAGCACATTGTTCGGCTCCGCGCTGCTGCCGGAAACCTCCCGGGTGTATTCCCCGCGGTCGGAAACAGCCTCGATGAGCCCGTTTCTAACGGAAGCGGGATTCTCCCTGACAATCGAAGCCACCGCAGAGGACGTCTGGCTGTAGCTGTTCAGGAAAGCCCGGACAATGTTCTGGCTGAGGCCCGATTCCCGTACCGTCATCCCGATCTCCGTACCCACCGTAACATACGCCTTGATTTTCCCGTCGTCAAGCAGCTTTTCCGCCTTTTCCCCGTCGGTTTTTGTCAGGTTGAAAATCCGGTCTTCCCCTTGTGACACCTCCTCCAGCACCGAATGAAAATCCTTATTCTGCCGGTACCGGTCGTTGTCCACCACGGCGATATCGATGGGATGAAAGGCTTCCGTGTTGTTCAGATTGGAAAAAGCCATATTGAAGAAGGTGGCAAGCAGCAGCGGAAAAAGCAGGGTCCAGAACATCATCTGCCTGTCGCGGGTCAGGCATTTCAGCCTTGCCGTAAAAAGATGCTGAAACATTCTTCTCCCCCCTAATCCCTGAGCTGTTTTCCGGTGATTTCCAGAAACACGTCGTTGAGGGTGGGCAGCTCGGAATAAATCTTCCCGAAGGTAATTTGATTCCTTTTCAGAAAATCCAGTATGGCTTCCAGATTGTTCTGCCCCTTCCCGGACTTTACGACCAGCAGATGGTCGCGGTACTCGGCGGAAACGATATTCGGGAGTTTTTTCAAGGCCGACAGCTGTTCCTCGCGGAGGGAGAAGGTCTCGACCGTGATTTTCTCCCCGAGCGTGATCATGGCCTTCAGCTCTTCCTTGGAGCCGTCGGCAATCATCCTGCCCTTATCCAGAATCATGATCCTGGTACAGATCTGTTCCACTTCCTCCATATAATGGGAAGTATAGACAATGGTGGCGCCTTCCCGGTTCAGCCGCACAATGCCTTCCAGAATATTGTTCCGGCTCTGGGGATCGACCGCTACCGTCGGCTCGTCCAGAATGATCAGCTTCGGCCGGTGCGCAATTCCGCAGGCAATATTCAGCCGGCGAAGCAGTCCGCCGCTCAGCTTTTTGGGATAAAATTTCCGAAAATCGTTCAGCCCTACAAAATCGATGGCGTCTTCCACCAGCTTTTTTCGTTTTGCTTTGTCCGGGACATACAGCCCGCAGAAATAATCGATGTTTTCGTACACCGTCAGTTCCTCGAACACGGCGACATTCTGCATGATGATTCCGATGTCCCGTTTGATGTCGTAAGCGTCCGGAGCCATGGGCTGGTCAAAAATCTCAATTTCGCCCTTGTCGTATTTTAAAAGGGATAAAATACAGTTGATGACCGTCGTCTTTCCGGAACCGTTCGGCCCGAGCAGCCCAAATATTTCTCCCTCTTTCACTTCCAGCGAAAGATGATCCAGCGCGACCAGATCGCCGTATCTCTTTACCAGATTGTTCACCCTGATAATCATAAGCGGAACCTCCTTGTTTTCATGCTCTTATTTTAGCGCATAATAACGGGGATTATCAGTGCCGCCTGTCAGTGTTTGCCGTGACAGATGTCATGTTCTTCCGTGACGCCAGTAAATTGCGATTGTGAACCGAGAAAAAAGATGATACTATAAAGGAAACGACGGGCTGTCCGAAAGATAGGAGGGGTTGGACGAATGATTCTCATTGATAAAATTATTCTTCTGATCTGCTGCTTTGTCCTTTACCTGTGCGAACCCGGTTTCGGCGCAAGCGTGGTGCCAGTGCTGACCGCCGTTGTTTTCACGTGCTTCCTGAGCTATTTTGAAAAACCGCTTCTTCGGGCCGTACTGACCGGCGGATTTATTGCGGCAAGCGTGTTTCTTCCCGGACTGACCGTATTTCTGCCGCTGATCTGCTACGACCTGCTGTTTGAAAGATTCCAGTTTCTCTGTCTGGCCGCGCTGGTCCCGCTCGTTTTTCTCTGGCAGGGTGCGTACACTACCGTCAGTGCGGTAACGACCATTCTCTCTATGCTCTGCGTATTGCTGAAACACCGTACCGTCCGGCTGGAAAAGCTGAGAGCGGATTACAACGATCTGCGCGACACCACAAGGGAAATGACGCTCCGGCTGAACCAGCAGAACAGCGACCTGCTGGAAAAGCAGGATTATGAAATCAGCATCGCCACCTTGAACGAGCGCAACCGCATCGCGCGGGAAATCCACGATAATGTGGGGCATCTGCTGTCCAGTTCGCTGCTGCAGATCGGCGCGCTGCTCGCCGTCAACAAGGATAAAAAGGGAAAGGAAAGCCTGCTGGCGGTAAAGGACACCCTGACGCGGGCCATGGAAAGCATCCGTTCCAGCGTACACAACCTGTACGACGAGTCCATCGACCTGTACGGACAGATGGAAGAGCTGGCGCGTAAATTCACTTTCTGCGAGCTGAGCTTGGACTACGACATCCACAGCAACCCGGACATCCGGCTGAAATACGCGTTTCTCTCCATTGTAAAGGAAGCGCTGGCAAACATCATCCGGCACTCCGACGCAAGCCGGGCAAGCATCACCTGCCGGGAACATCCCGCGCTTTATCAACTGATTATAGAAGACAACGGGACCGTGAAAGATTACGACGCGGGAAGCGGGATCGGTCTGAAAAACATCACCGACCGGGTGGACGCTTTTCACGGAAACATCAACATCACGACCGATCACGGCTTTAAAATTTTTATCACCATCCCGAAGGAGGCGGCAAATTGATCAGAGTACTGGTTGTAGACGACGACAGGCTTGTTTCCAGTTCGCTTAAAACCATTCTGGAAGCGGACGGCGATATCGAAGTGGTGGGAACGGGCGGCAGCGGCAGTCAGGCGATCGCGCTGTACGGCGAGTGCAGTCCGGACATCCTGCTGATGGATATCCGCATGGACGGGATGACCGGCATAGAGGTAGCGGAAATTCTGCTGAAACAGGACCCCGACGCGAAAATCCTGTTTTTGACCACCTTCTCCGACGATGATTACATCATCAAGGCGCTGCGGATCGGCGCAAAGGGCTATCTTTTAAAGCAGAATTTCGAGAGTATCGTGCCTTCCATCAAGACGGTCGCGATCGGTCAGCGGGTGTTCGGGGATGAAATCATCACCAGAATCCCCGCCATGCTCAGCGGCAGCCCAAAGGACGATTTCAAAGAATTCGGCCTGAGTGAAAAAGAGACGGAAATCCTCACACAGGTCGCAAACGGCCTGTCCAATAAAGAAATCGCGGAAACCCTGTTTTTGAGCGAGGGAACCGTGCGCAATTACATCAGTGTCATCCTCGAAAAACTGGGGCTCCGCGACAGAACGCAGCTTGCCATTTTCTATTATAAGCATTCCTGATCTTCCGTTTTCTCCGCATTACTCCAGGCAGCAGGAGCTTCCGCACTGCTGCTTGGTTTTCTTTTTTATTTTTGCCAATTCCTCCGTCAGCTCCTGCATCGTGCCGAAGCGGCGGGTGCGGTTGCTTACCCCCGCGACGGACAGGGAAATGAGCGGAAATTTTTCCGGCTCTCCCCGTCTGTTTTCCGCCAGGATATATCCGTTTTGGATATCCCTGGGGTTATAGTACTGCAGCACATTTTTGTCAAAATCGCTGATGATTCCGGCACACAGCTCGGCGCAGCTGAAACCGCTCAGCACCGCTACAAAATCGTCTCCGCCCACATGGCCGGCAAACTGCTTTTCCGGCACATGGGATACGATCGTTTTCGCAAGCAGCTTGATGATCCTGTCTCCGTTTTCAAAGCCGTAAACGTCGTTATACGCCTTAAAGTTATCGATATCGAAATAGACGACGCTGTAGGGCGTATCCCTTTCGACACAGGCCCGGATTTTCTGCTCGATCACCAGATTCCCGGGCAGGCCGGTCAGGGGATTCTGATATTTCGCGTTCGCCACTTCGATTTCCGTCGTTTTTTCCAGAAGGTCCTTGATGGTGACGGTCCCCAGATATTTTTCGTCCATGGTCACGACGATAAAGTCATACAGCTTTTCCGGAGGACGGGACATGGCGATGTGCGAAACGTCGCTGATCGGGGTGTCGTGGGCCACCGCCAGGAACTGCCGGTCCATCAGGCAGGAAACCGGCCTTTTCTGGTTCAGGCTGAACCCGTACCGCCCGCTGAGCTTGAGCACCAGATTGGCCTTTGTCACCACGCCCAGCACCGTGCCGTCTTCCACCACGCACATCCCGAAGGACGACGGGTCCTTTTTGAGCTCCTCGAAAACATCCTCCACCTTTGCTTCCGGGGAAATCGTTTTCGTCTGGGTGCAGATATTCTGGATGTAGATATTGCTGGCCTGACTGCCCAGAACATGGTTTTTCCGGCGGTTGGCCTCGATGATGAAGCCGAGGACGTCGGGCGCAGGCTCCTTCATCTGCTCGTCCGGCCGCTGCAGATAGTATCCCTGCGCGTACTGCACCCCCAGGTCGATCAGGGTGGCGAGCTCCTCCTGTGTTTCCACCCCCTCCGCGACAAGGCTGATGTTGGCCACGTGAGAAAGCTCCGTCATGCTTTTTACAAGGGCAAACTTAATGCTGTCCTTGTCGATATTTCGGATGAGATTCATGTCCAGCTTGATGTAGTGCGGGTTGATGTCGCTGATCAGGTTCAGCCCGGAGTACCCGGCGCCCGCGTCGTCGATGGCGATTTTGTAGTTCTGGTCCTTATAATGGGAAACGGCCCCGTGAAAGCCCTCCATGTCGGAGGCCGCGTTTCGCTCCGTGATCTCAAAAATGATATCCTCCGGCACCGCGCCGTAATTTTTCAGATATTCCTTGGTAAAGCCCTGTCTGAATTTCGTGTCGTGCATCACATCGGGATTTACATTGAGAAAAAGCTTCTTTTTCAGCGTGATCCCCGTCTTCAGATAGGCTGTCTGGAGCGCCGTGGACCGGCAGAGAAGCTCCAGATCCCAGAGGCGGCTGCTTTCCCCGGCGATCCGGAACAGTTCCTCAGGATTTGCGATGGCGCTTTCACAGGTAACTCTGCTCAACGCCTCATATCCGATTACGGAACCGTCGCGCAGGGATACAATGGGCTGAAAAACAGTCTTAATATATTTCCCATCGATAATTTTATCCAGTTCCGATTTCATTTTTTCATCCATACCCTTTTCTGGCTACCTCCAAAACAGAATGTTGATCCATGATGGTACCTGTGCCGCCGAAAAAACGGCGGCCTGTTTTTTTGGAACATCATGCCTGCCGTTTATACAATATCGCCTGAACCGGCGTTGTTTCATTAGGATTCGGTTAAAAACTGTTAAATTCTGCAAAAGTTTCATCGGTCTCATTTTATCAGGAAATCTGTATAAAATCAAATTTTGGAAATAAAATATAACCGGATTTCAGCAATTCCCCGGCATATCCGGTACAGCGGAGTTGCAGCGAGGGGATGTTTGACTTTTTTTGATTCCTGTGCTATGATTAATTTCTAAAAATATGATAAAAACGTTGAAAGAGACAGTAGGATTCAGACAAAAAGCAAAGCGAGCCGGTGACAGTGAGAGTCCGGCCTGAGTCGTTTATTTCCGAACATCACTCTTGAGTTCCAGGCTGAAAGAGTTCTTCGATTAAGCTTTGGCGGTCTTCCCCCGTTACCGGGAACACATATGACAGTATGCAGCAATAGGTGGTATAACGAAGCGAAGCTTTCGTCCTGTTCTCAGGGCGGAGGTTTTTTTATTTTGGGAGGTTTCAGCAATGTACGACAAGGTTCCTGCAAATTTAAATTTTGTAGAACGCGAAAAGAAGATCGAAAAGTTCTGGGAAGAAAACAAAATCTTTGAAAAGAGCATCGACAGCCGCAAAGACGGAAAAACCTATATGTTTTACGACGGCCCGCCGACCGCGAACGGCAAGCCCCACATCGGCCATGTCCTGACAAGGGTCATCAAGGATATGATTCCCCGCTACCGGACGATGAAGGGCTATCAGGTTCCCCGGAAGGCCGGCTGGGACACGCACGGGCTTCCCGTGGAGCTGGAGGTGGAAAAACTCCTTCATCTGGACGGCAAGGATCAGATCGAGCAGTACGGGCTGGAACCCTTCATCAAGCAGTGCCGCGAAAGCGTGTGGAAATACAAGGGGATGTGGGAGGATTTCTCCCGGACCGTCGGCTTCTGGGCGGACATGGAGCACCCTTACGTGACCTATGAAAACGATTATATTGAGTCCGAATGGTGGGCCTTAAAGCAGATCTGGGAAAAAGGCCTTTTGTACAAGGGCTTTAAGATCGTCCCCTACTGCCCGCGGTGCGGGACTCCCCTCTCCAGCCACGAGGTGGCTCAGGGGTACAAGGACGTCAAGGAAAAATCCGCGATTGCGAAATTTAAAGCAAAGGGCGAGGACGCCTTTATTCTGGCGTGGACAACCACCCCCTGGACGCTGCCGTCCAACGTGGCCCTGTGCGTGAATCCCGACGAAAGCTACGTGAAGGTGAAAACGGCGGACGCCGTCTATTATCTGGCGGAAGCCCTTGCCCCCAAGGTGCTGGGGGAAGAATACACCGTACTGGAAACGTATGTCGGAAAAGATTTGGAATATAAGGAATACGAGCCGCTCTTTGACTTTGTGAAGCCGGACAAAAAGTGCTGGTATGTCACCTGCGACCGCTACGTTACGCTGACGGACGGCACCGGTGTGGTTCATATCGCGCCCGCCTTCGGCGAGGACGACGCGAATGTCGGCCGCAAATACGACCTTCCCTTCGTGCAGCTGGTAGACGGGAAAGGCGAGATGACCAAAGAGACCCTTTGGCCGGGCATGTTCTGCAAGGATGCCGACAAGGAGATCCTGAAGAACCTGAACCAGCGCGGGCTTCTGTTTTCCGCGCCCGCCTTTGAGCACAGCTATCCGTTCTGCTGGCGCTGCGACACCCCGCTGATTTATTACGCCAGAGATTCCTGGTTCATTAAAATGACGGCGGTCAAGGACGATTTGATCCGCAACAACAATACCATCCACTGGATTCCGGAAAGCATCGGCAAGGGCCGCTTCGGCGACTGGCTGGAAAATGTGCAGGACTGGGGCATCAGCCGCAACCGCTATTGGGGCACCCCACTGAACATCTGGGAATGCGAGTGCGGGCACAAGCACTCGATCGGCAGCATTGAAGAGCTGAAAGCCATGTCCCCCAACTGCCCGGAGGATATTGAGCTGCACCGGCCGTACATCGACGCGGTGACAATTACCTGCCCGAAATGCGGCAAGCAGATGAAACGCGTGCCGGAAGTGATCGACTGCTGGTTCGACTCCGGTTCCATGCCGTTTGCGCAGCATCACTATCCGTTCGAAAATCGGGAGCTTTTCCATCAGCAGTTCCCCGCCGACTTCATTTCCGAGGCGGTGGACCAGACAAGAGGATGGTTCTATTCCCTTCTTGCGATTTCCACGCTGATTTTCAACAAGGCCCCGTATAAAAACGTCATCGTTCTCGGCCATGTGCAGGACGAAAACGGGCAGAAGATGTCCAAATCCAAGGGCAACGCGGTAGACCCGTTCGAGGCGCTGGAGACCTACGGCGCGGACGCGATCCGCTGGTACTTCTACAGCAACTCCGCCCCTTGGCTCCCGAACCGTTTCCACGGCAAGGCCGTGACGGAAGGCCAGCGCAAATTCATGGGGACGCTGTGGAACACCTATGCGTTCTTCGTACTGTACGCGAATATCGACGAGTTTGACGCCACCAAATACACCCTGGACCGCGGCAGCCTGACCGTCATGGACAAATGGCTTCTGTCCCGCCTGAACACCTCCGTGAAAGCCATCGACGGCCATCTGGAAAACTACCGGATTCCGGAGGCGGCGCGCGCCTTACAGGATTTTGTCGACGAAATGAGCAACTGGTATGTCAGAAGAAGCCGCGAGCGCTTCTGGGTCAAAGGGATGCCGCAGGACAAGATCAACGCCTACATGACGCTGTACACCGCGCTTGTCACCATAGCGAAAACCGCCTCTCCCATGATTCCGTTCATGGCGGAGGACATTTACCGCAATCTGGTCTGCAAGATCGATCCCTCCGCGCCGGAAAGCGTCCATCTCTGCGATTTCCCGAGCGTCGACGAAGGCCTGATCGACACGGAGCTGGAAGAAAACATGGAGCTGGTGCTCGACATCGTCGTGCTGGGCCGCGCGGCGAGGAACACCGCCAACATCAAGAACCGCCAGCCGATCGCGAAAATGTATGTCCGTTCGGAAAAGCCGCTGAGCGAGTTCTACCGGACCATCATCCGCGACGAGCTGAACAGCAAGCAAATCCTGTTTACCGAGGATGTCTCGGACTTCACCTCCTACCACTTCAAGCCGCAGCTAAGAATTCTGGGACAGAAATACGGCAAGAAAATCGGCGAAATCCGCACCGCGCTCGCCGGACTCAACGGAAGCGCGGCAAAGAAGGAGCTTGACGCCAACGGTGCGCTGACCCTCTCCCTTTCGGACGGGGAAATCTCCCTGACCCCCGAGGAGCTGCTGATTGAAACCGCGCAGGCCGAAAATTACGTTTCCATGGCGGACAACGGAATCACGGTGGTCATCGACACTCATCTGACCGAAGCGCTGATCGAAGAAGGCTTTGTCCGCGAAATCATCAGCAAGATCCAGACCATGCGCAAGGACGCGGGCTTTGACGTGACCGACCATATCGTCGTCTATGAAAAGGGAAACGACCGGATCGCGAAGATTATCTCCGACAATCTTGCCTCTATTCAGAACGATGTGCTGGCCGAAGAAGTCAGGCTGAACGAGATGGCGGGCTTTGCCAAGGAATGGGACCTGAACGGCGAAGCCGTAGAGCTGGGCGTTCAGAAAATCTAATGTAAAATAAATTTGCGGCAGCCGCCGCATTTCCACAAGATTGCGTCGCCCCCCGCCGAAGGCGGGGGGCGACGTTTTGTCCCGCAAACTGAAATGGAATTGCCGTAATTGCACAGGACAACAGTTTTAATAAGAAAGAAATGCACCTGAAAGCAGGGTTTTAAAAGCCCGCTCAAGGTGCATTTTTTATGTATTTTGTTGAAGGGTTATTGAGCAACAGTCCCTTCAGTCAGGACAGCGCGTACAGGGCCGCGCGTTTGGCGTGGATTTCGGTCGTGTCGAACAACGGCACGGACGTGTCCTTCTGCTGAACCAGCATCCCGATTTCCGTACAGCCGAGAATCACGCCCTGCGCGCCCCGCGCCGACATTTTCCCGATGATTTTCAGGAACGCTGCTTTCGATTCATCGGAAACGATGCCGAGGCAAAGCTCCTGAAAAATCGTATGATTGATGAATTTTCTGTCTTCTTCATCCGGGATGAGGACTTCCAGATTCTTTTCCGCCAGCTTTTCCTTGTAAAAGTCCTGCTCCATGGTGTAAATCGTTCCAAGCAGGGCTACTTTTCCAATTTGATTCTGCAGGAGCTCCGCCGCGGTCACCTCGGCAATGTGAAGCACCGGGATGGAAACGGCACTTTGAATCTGCCCGGCAACCTTATGCATGGTATTGGTACAAATCACAAGGAAATCGGCGCCCCCTTTTTCCAGACTCCGCGCGGCGGAAGACAGGATTCCCGCGCATTTTTCCCAGTCGCCCTCCTCCTGGCACTTTTCTATTTCATGAAAATCCACACTGTAGAGCAGGCATTGAGCGGAGTGGAACCCTCCCAGCTTCTGCTGAACCGTGCGGTTGATGATCTGATAATAACCGACAGTGCTTTCCCAGCTCATTCCGCCGATCAGGCCGATTGTTTTCATATTGACTCACCCTCCCGATACTCTTCTATTACCTGCTCAATTTTTTCAAATCTATTTTCCACAAACAAAGGGGTAAACCGGAATTTCGTACAGTCCACCAGCCCCCTGTCGGTCAGGCGCAGTTCGGGCAGACAGGCAAGCGGGATCAGCGCCATGGTCATAAAGGGAGAAACCATGCTGCACCCGATCTTTTCCCACGCTTCGCTCAGCTTTCCGACGATTTCAGCCATTTCCTCCACCGGCTTGTCGTTCATCAGGCCGGCAATCGGGAGCGGAACCGTCCCCAGGACCTTGCCGTTCTGCGCGGCGGTCATCCCCCCGCCGCACGCGATCAGCGTATTGGCAGCCAGCGCCATGTCCTCGTCGTTGGTGCCGATCACCAGCAGGTTGTGCGCGTCATGCGCCACGGTGGAAGCCATGGCCCCGCACCGGATACCAAAGCCTTTGACAAAGCCGAAGCCGACCTTTCCCGTTTCATGGTGCCGCTCAAAGACCGCCGTTTTCAGGACGTCCTGTTCAACGTCGGAACCGACCCGCCCGTTTTCCACCCTGAGCGAAACATGCCGCTCGTAGGAACCGACCCTGGCCGGAATCACTTCAATGACGCGGGCGGTCACCCGGTCTCCCTTCGCGGGAATGGCAAAGGACTCCGGCGTAATGGGATTTTTAATATGCATGGATTCCGTCGCCCACTTCGGGTAATGATAGGGCGGAAGCTCCGCGGCAAGCCTTCCGTCTTCCGCCGCAACGGTGCCGTTGATCAGCACCCGTGTAATATCCAGCTTGTCCAAGCTGCCGATAAAAACAATATCCGCACATTTCCCCGGCGTAATGGACCCCAGCTCGTGGTCCATCTGAAAGCACTGGGCGCAGTTGATGGTGACCATCTGAATGGCGGTCATCACATCGATGCCCTCTTCCACCGCACGGCGGACGATGTGGTCCAGATGCCCCTGGCTCAGCAGGGTGTGCGGATGGGTATCGTCGGAAATCAGCACCCCGAACCGGGTGTCGATTTTATTTTCGGTAATGCTCTTCGCCACCTCATGAAGGTCGCGCCACGCCGAACCTTCCCGCAGCATGGCGTACATGCCGAGCCGCATCTTCGCAAGGGCGTCCTGCGCGCGGGTGGACTCGTGGCAGCAGCGCACGCCGGAGGCAATATAGGCGTTCAGCCCACGCCCCGTCTCCGGCATAGAGTAATGGCCGGTCACGATCTTGCCCGCCCTGAGCGTTTCGGCGACCTCGCCGTGCATCTGCGGGTCCGAGTTCAGCACGCCCGGAAAATTCATCAGTTCCCCAAGGCCCACCACGCTGTCCCACCGCATGGTCTCTGCGATCTCCGCCGGACCGATGGAGGAACCGGTATCCTCAAAGCCGGGAACGGCGGGAACGCAGGCGGGTGTGGTGACCATTGTTTTCAGCGGAGTCCTTTTGGAGTCCTCGATCATGCAGGAAACCCCGTCCAGCCCGAGGACATTGCAGATTTCATGCGGGTCCATATAGATTCCCACCGTGCCGTGGGGAATGACCGCCCGGGCGTATTCCCCCACGCTCATCATGGAGGACTCCACATGCATATGCCCGTCCAAAAATCCGGGGGCGATATACTGACCGGCTGCGTCCAGGACAGTTGTGCCTTCTCCGATACAGTGCTTCGCGTCGCCGACAAGGGCAATCCTGCCGCAGAAAATGGCCACGTCGGTATCCGGCAGAATTTCCCCGGTACAGACATTCACCAGCCTGGCGTTGATAATCACGGTTTCCGCCGGAACGGCGCCCTGCGCGACCGCGGCAAGCGTCCTGCCGGATTCCCACAGCGGAGAAGTACAAAACTTGTTAATCATCACAGCACCCCTTAATCTGTTTTTCATTCTATATTAAACGTCATCAAAATGCCTGTCAAGCATCTTTTACTGCCGTAAAATAAAAAAGACGCCCCGCAGCGGTCAAAAGCCGCCGGAGCGTCCGTTCTTTACAGGAAAAATCAGGCGTTGGTCCCGCCGAATTTTTCAGTGTAAGCGTCGATGCTTTCCTGTACAATCCGTTTTGCGTCCTGCACGCTGCGGATGTAGTCCACCGCGGTGGCCTTGCCCTCCAGCTCCTTATACACCGCAAAAAAGTGAATCATTTCGTCAAAAATATGCGAGGGCAGCTCGTCGATGTTCCGGTATTCGTTATAGGTAGGGTCCCCGAACGGAATCGCGATGATCTTGTCGTCCACGAACCCCCCATCCTCCATGGAGATCACCCCGATGGGGTAGCAGCGCACCAGAGAGAGCGGCTGAATGTCCTCGGAACAGAGCACCAGCACATCCAGCGGATCGTGATCCGCCGCGTAGGTACGCGGAATAAAGCCGTAATTCGCCGGATAATGCGCGGAAGTGTACAGGATACGATCCATGGAGAGAAAGCCGGATTCCTTATCCAGCTCATATTTTGTCTTGCAGCCCTTGGGAATTTCAATCACCGCGAAAAAGCTGTCCGCATGAATTCTGTCCTGAGAAATCTCGTGCCAAATATTCAAAAAAGTCCCTCCTGCATATTCAATTTTCTGATTTGTAAATAAAAAAGCCGACAACCCGCTGTGCATACCACAGAAGTCATCAGCTTAAAAAGCAATTTTAGCGTTCGCTACGGGAGAACTTCATTCCCTGTTTTTATTATAGCACAATGAAAAACATCCTGTCAATAAATAGAAAAAAGAGAGAACCGGAAGAAGCCCCGCAGAAGGATTCTCATTCCTGCTCAAACCACCGTACACAGTCGCGCCCTTCATTTTTTGCCAGGTACAGCGCCTTGTCCGCGCGATTGATCAGGTCGTACAGGTTCACCAGTTCCTTTTTTCCTTTCGCGATACCGATACTGACTGTCACACGAATATCGTCGTGGCCCTCATAGGAATAGCTGCAGCTTCTTACTTCCCTGTTCAGCTTTTCCGCCAGCCTGCTGACGGACGCCTTTTCCATATCCTTGAGGAAAATGAGGAATTCCTCGCCGCCGTAACGCCCGACCACCGCGCTGACCGGGACACACCGTTTGCAGATATTCGCAATATTTTTAATGATTTTATCCCCGAACAGATGGCCGTACGTATCGTTGATGGTCTTAAAAAGATCGATGTCCAGCATCATTGCGTAAAAATCGCAGCCGGCTTCTTTGGCCGAAATATATTCCATAATGCCGAGCTTCATCAGCTGCCTTCGGTTGTAAATACCGCTCAGCTCGTCGTATAGGGCAAATTCTTTGATTTTTTCATAGGATTTTGCGTTTTGAAGCGCTAAAATCGACTGCTCCGTATAGATATCCACCAGTTCCAGATCGCCGACAGAAATCTCCCTGCTTTTGCTGACAATCATCTTTATAACGCAGAACAGATTTTGATTATAGTAAAGAGGCTTTGCAATCAGGCTTTTCCCGTCCTTGTCCCGGGTGTAAAGATCGTGCATGTGAACCTTTTCGCTGCCGTTTTGGCTCCCGGGCCGATTTTGATCCCTGAGGACGATTTTTCCGGAATGCCTGCGGCAGACCACTTTTTCATGATTCCGTTTCGTCACAATGTAACCCAGGTTCTCATTCACCCGCAAAACCATGACGGCGCTCTCAAATTCGATAATCTGATATAGATTTTCCAGAATGCTGACCAGAAGGTCCTCGGTTTCCAGAGCGGAAACCATCGCTCTCAGCCCGTTGTTCAGTTTTTCCGTAATGCTCCTTTGCTTCATTTCATATTCCAGCTTCAGATTTTTGATTCTGACCTCATTCACCAGCTTTTCGTTCAGAAGGTCGCTTTCCCTGAATCTTCCCACCTGCAGGAAGACCTGAATGAATGTGACGACGAGCATTGCAATCGGAGTATAGTAAAGGCTGATTTCGGTAAGCCCGTTATTTTTCAGGATATCCACAACGGACAGGAAAAACAGGAGCAGGACACTCAAAAGGTTGATTTCGGCGCTTTCGTATTTTTTTCTCATGGCACGCACCAGCGTCACAAGACAATTGGCAACGGCGACGGGAATCATCACTTCCAGCAGAACAACGGGATAAATCATATACCGGGCCGGAAGGAAAACGCCCACAAAAACAATGGCGAACACCGCTGCTCCGCTGACGCGCATAAACCTTTTGCTCGACAGTCCTTCATACTGATAGTAAAAAAACAGGCACATCAGCTGGATCACCAGGAAATTGACCAGGTACAGTTTGGTGTTGAATTCAAAATTGATGCCGGGGAAAATCTTATTGAAATAACACTCGCCGTAAAGCAGCGGACGCAGGGAGATGGCCGCTGCAAAAAGCGCCAGACAGATATGGGCCTTATCGTGAGAACGCACAAAATACAGCAGAAGGAAAAACACCGCCATTACAAACAGGGATGAAAAGAGAAAGGTGTCCATAAACAGACCCTGTTCCCCCAGTCGCTGGATCTGCTGCTGGGTTCCCACCACAACGGGAATCGTCAGGCCGGAACGGAAATAATCGAAGTTGGAAACCTCTATCAGAATTTCCGTGTCTTCCCGCTGCGTCTGAAAGAAAACCGACTGCGTCGTCCACTCCGGTCTGGATTCCGCCGCGTTTTTCCCGACCCGTCCGCTTTCGAAGCGCACGTTTCCGTCGATCCACAGCCGGTAGGAAGAACCGATCTGGGGAATTTTCACCCCAAGAAAAAGGCCCTTCTGTGCTTTCAGCACCACCCGGTAGACGGCGTATCCCTCCTGTGAACAGGCTTGATTGTCCGCATCACGGTACGCCGTCCAGTTTGCGGGAACCTGAACCAGCTGTTTATTGTACGCATCCGTTATTTTTCCCTGGGGGCTTACCTGCCGTCCCCAATAAAACTCCCATGCCCCGGTCATTGGAACAGGTGAGGAAAGACCGACGCTGCCGATGTCCAAAACGCCGTTCGAAACAACATTCCCGCGCCGGCCGGTCCCCGAAAAGACCGAAAGCAGAATCAGGCAGAAGGATACAATCAGCAGCCCGTCGGCAAATTTGATAAACCTTTTCATGGATACCCCCCAAAAACACAAAAACCGCCGGCCGGCACCCGGCCGAAAATCGAACCGCATGGTTTTCGGCGTTACAGTATCCGGTTGGTATATTACTGCAAATGAATGAATATGACTCTGCTATATGTACTACAGCATTTCCAGTTAATTCTGCAACAAGGTTACGTTCCTCCCCCGCCGAAGGCGGGGGAGGAACGTATTTTATCTCGCAAACTGAAATGCAATTGCCATAAAAACATCTATATTTTAGCACAGATTTCTTTCAATAACTATATCAGGTCTTAAATTTGTTAAAATTTTCCATTTTTGATTTTACGTTTTCTTTATGTATTCAGCATTACCAGTGGATTCCGCAGCAGGGTCGCGTTTCTCCGCCGCCAAAGGCGGGGAGAAACGTGTTTTGTCTCGCAAACTGAAATGGAATTGCTGCAGATCAGACAAACGCTGAAAAGAAAAGAGACGGAAATCCGATTTGGAATTTCCGCCCCTCCAAGCTCGTATTTAATTTTCAAAACTTGAGAATCAATGAGTTCAGCCAAACTTATCTTTGGGTCTTCATAAAGGCATTACTGCACGGATCATGATAGGTTCCCAGACTGATCTGTTCAACTTAACCATCTCCCAATATTCATGATTAAATCTTTGCTTGCCAATCTGTTTTTTTAAGGGGTACTGATTCACTAGGAATCATTCAATGTACCCAGGACTTATTATGTGCGCCCGACTCGTTTTTATTCCGCTGTCCCGAAGAGAAATTAATTTCCATAAGTGGAAGCTTTTGCAAATTTTCTTTGAAACGCTTTCACGATTTCCACAATCGGAATCACCGAGAAAGCAAGCAGCAGAGCGACCGAATACTCCAGCAGGGAGATTTCTTCGAACTGGAAAGCGAACGCCAGAGCGGGGATATAGATCACGGCCGTGGTCAGCAGCAGCGACACCAGCATGGCGCCGATCAGGTATCCGTTCTGTTTCCTCATGCTGAAAATCGAATGGCGCTGGGAACGCATGTTGAAGGAGTGGAAAATCTCCGCCATCGACATGGTCAGGAAAGCCATGGTCATACCGTCGGCGCTGTTGGTGATTTCCCAAATTCCGGACTCGAGAAAATGGCCGATGAAATACGCGGACAGGGTGACAATCGTGACCAGAACCCCCTGATAGGCGACATCCGTGCCGAGTCCCCCGGCAAAAATGCCGTCGCGGGGATTGCGGGGACTGCGCTGCATGAGGTCTTTCTCACCCTCCTCCATTCCGAGCGCCAGAGCCGGGAAACAGTCGGTAATCAGATTGATCCAGAGCAGGTGCACCGGCTTCAGAATGACAAAACCCAAAAGCGTGGCGACAAAAATGGAAAGCACTTCGCTCAGGTTGGAAGCCAGCAGAAACTGAATGGCCTTCCGGATATTGTCGTAGATTCTTCTGCCCTCCTCCACCGCGGAAACGATGGTGGCGAAGTTGTCGTCCGCAAGCACCATGTCCGCCACGTTTTTGGTGACGTCGGTGCCCGTAATTCCCATGCCCACGCCGATATCGGCGCTTTTGATCGACGGAGCGTCGTTGACGCCGTCGCCTGTCATAGCGGTAATCATCCCGTTGGTTTTCCACGCGTTGACAATGCGGACCTTATGTTCCGGCTGGACTCTGGCGTAAACCGAATAATTCCCGATGGTATCCTTCAGCTCGTCGTCGCTGATTTCGTCCAGCCGGGCGCCGGTAATCGCCTGTGAATCATCCGTGATGATTCCGAGCTGGGTCGCAATGGCCACCGCCGTATCGCGGTGATCGCCCGTGATCATGACCGGGCGGATTCCGGCCTCCCTGCACTCCTGAATCGCGTCCACAACCTCGGGACGGATGGGGTCGATCATTCCGGTCAGACCGATCAGGGTCAGGCCGTTTTCCAGATCGGACGGCTCAAAGGAATCGGGCATGCCGTCGTATTTTCGGAAAGCCGCGCAAAGCACGCGCAGGGCCTTGCCCGCCATCGCCTTGTTCTGCGAGTGAATTTCCCCGTGCAGAGCCTCCGTCATCGGCACGATTTGGCCGTTCTTCAAAACATGGGTGCATTTTTTGATGACTTCGTCCGGAGCGCCCTTCGTATACTGGATATAGCTTCCGTCCGAGAGAGAATGAACGGTGGACATCATTTTGCGCATGGAATCGAATGGTGCTTCCCCGACGCGCGGATTTGTCTTTTTCAGCTCGTTTTTGTCGAGCTTCAGACCGGCGGCATAGCTGACAAGCGCCGCTTCCGTCGGTTCCCCGGTAACTTCGCCGTCTTTGCCCAGCTCGGCGTCGCTGCACAGGGCCATTGCAGTGGCAAGCAGCGGCTCGTCTTCGGCGTAATGCTCCACAACGGTCATTTTGTTCTGGGTCAGCGTACCGGTTTTGTCGGAACAGATCACCTGCGCGCAGCCGAGCGTTTCCACCGCCGTCAGCTTCCGGATGACGGCGTTTCGTTTGGACATGTTGGTAACGCCGATGGAGAGCACAATCGTCACGACGGTGGCGAGTCCCTCGGGAATCGCCGCGACGGCAAGGCTGACCGCGACCATGAAGGTGTTCAGCACGACCTGGCCGCTGAAATCGCCCGATTTAATCAGGCTGAACGCAAAGATGAAAATACAGATTCCGATGACCAGACGGCTCAGAATTTTGCTGAGCTGATTCAGCTTGATCTGGAGCGGGGTAACGTTGTCCTTCGCGTTTGCGAGCGCGTCGGCGATCTTTCCCATTTCGGTATCCATACCGGTCGCAACGACCACCGCTTTTCCGCGGCCGTAAACGACGGTGCTGCCCATGTACGCCATGTTTTTACGGTCGCCGAGCGGCACTTCCTTCTCTTTCTTCAGCGTCAGCGTCCGGATGATTTTGTTGACCGGCACCGACTCGCCCGTCAGGGCGGCCTCCTCGATTTTTACGCTTGCGCTTTCAATCATACGGCAGTCGGCCGGGACGGCGTCGCCCGCTTCCAGCAGAACCACGTCGCCGGTAACCAGATCCTCGCTTTTCATCGTGACGACACTGCCCCCGCGCAGGACCTTGGAGGTCGCGGCGGACATTTCCTGCAGCGCTTCGATCGCTTTTTCCGCCTTGCTTTCCTGATAGACGCCGAGCACCGCGTTGATCACGACAACGATCATAATGATGAAGACATCCGCAAAGGATTCGTGCGCGTAAGACGCGGTAATACCCGAAATGACCGCGGCGACAATCAGGATGATGGTCATCGGATCGCCGAGCTGCTGAATAAACCGCCTGAATACGGAAACCTTTTTGCCTTCGGCCAGCTTGTTCTTTCCGTCGCGCTGCAAACGGGAATCCGCGTCGGCCTGTGACAAGCCCTGCGGGCTGCTTTGGACCTGCTCGAGGACCTGATCCAAATCTGCTAAATAGTACTTCATGCGTAGTTTCTTCCTCTCATTCATTCAACTGATGATTATGATATGTATTATAATAAAAAAAACTCATGTACAGCCCATACAAAGCTATACATGAGTCTTGTTCATTAAGGCAAGCCAGACCGAAACGGCCATGCTGTTGACTTGACACATGCGGCGAACCGCATGCAAACTACTCCCTCAAGAGATATTGTTTTTGTGTTTTTTTATCATATCATCTATCAGGCGCTCTGTCAACAGGATTACATCAACAAACCCCGTAATTTACATGCTTTTAAGCTGAATTTTACAACATTCGGTCGCAGAAAAAAAGGAATTGACAGCGGCTAAGGAAATAGTATAATTTGAATATATTTCAGCGGAGAAGAAACAGGGAAACAGAAACGAAACACAGGAATGAGGAATGGAAGATGAAGATCAAAAAGGCCGCCCACATCGGAATGGGTGCGATTGGCACCGTTTATGGGAAATTGCTGCACGACCGCTACGGCGCCGATTTTGCCGTGATCGCCGGCGGAGAGCGGAAAGAAAAGCTGAAGGCAAACGGAATCCGCTTTAACGGCAATGTGTTTTACCCGCAGGTGCTTTCGCCGGGGGAGCAAAGTTTCCCGGCGGATCTGGTCATTGTCAGCGTAAAAAACGACCAGCTGAGCAAAGCGCTGGAGGATATGCGCAGCTTCGTCGGTGAAGGCACCGTAATTCTTCCCCTTTTGAACGGAGTCACCGTCAGGGACAGAATCCTGTCGGTCTTTCCGGACAACCGCGTCTTTTACGGGCTTTCCATTTACATAGACGCGGTGCGAACCGCCAACGGCGTGCAAAACACTGTGGACGGCGTGATTGATTTCGGGGACGCGGACAACACGGTTTCTTCGCCGGAGGTGATCGCAGTCAAAGATTTTCTGGCCGCGGCCGGGATTGAATGCGAAGCCCCTTCGGACATGATCCGCACCGTATGGAAAAAATGGATGCTCAACGTGGGCTGCAACCAGGTTTCTGCCATCACCGGCGCCCCCTACGGAAAAATGACCGGCATAGAAACCAACGGAATCCTTTTTCATGAAGCCATGATGGAGGTCGTCGCCCTGGCAAAGGCCCTCCGGATCGATTTAACCGAACGGGACGCCCTGGAATACGAAAATCTGATGTCCACGTTTTCACCGCTGGGAAAAACCTCCATGCTGCAGGATGTGGAGGCAAAGCGGCGCACCGAGGTGGATTATTTTGCCGGTACCGTCGTGGAACTGGGTCGGAAATATCAGGTTCCCACTCCCGTCAATCACGTTTTATACTGTATTATCAAATCCATGGAACAGCTTTACTGAGTACTTTGCGCATGGCGGCAACCGTTAAAAAAACATTGATAAAAAATTCAGGACATCAGAAAGTGAGTGAAGCTATGGAGTATCGAAGGGCGACGATCCACGATGTTGGCCAGCTGGCAGGAATCAGAGTGGAGATGCGAAACGAAAGGGAAAATCCTCAAAATTCCGGCACCGCCGAATTTTACGCGAACACCTATCGGTATTTTGAACAGCATCTTGCAAACGACAGCTTTGTCGCATGGGTTGCGGTTCAGGACGAAGAAATCATCGCGACCAGTGGAATCGTGTTCTATTCGATTCCTCCGGTCTATTCCAATATTACGGGGTCGGTGGCGTACATCATGAACATGTATACGAAACCGGCGCACCGGAACAAAGGGATCGCTTCCGCTCTTTTAAGCCGTCTGCTGGAGGAAACACGTGTCAGGAACTGCACGAGAATTACGCTGAACGCTTCCGAAATGGGAAAGCCGCTGTATGAAAAATACGGTTTTCAGGAGGCAAAAAATAATATGGAGTATTCTCTGAGCTTTTGATCGGTATCGGTCGGTCGGAGAAGCTCTTCCCGAAAAACGGTGCTGATTCCTCTTGGAATCAGCACCGTTTTTATCATGCTTTCAGACGGTATCCTTCGGTACGGCCCGTATGTTCCCGAGAAGCTGAGAAAGCATTTCCTTGAGACGAAGAGCCTCTTCCGGAGCAAGGCCCGTACAGCAGAACATCTTCTGAGGAAGGTCCAGAAAATGTTCTTTCAGGCTTCTGCCCTTTTCCGTCAGGCAAACCTGTACACTCCGCTCGTCGCGGGCGCTGCGCACGCGTTCGACAAGCTCCAGCTTTTCCAGCTTTTTCAGAAGCGGGGTCAGGGTCCCGGAATCCAGAAGCAGCCGGCTTCCCAGCTCCGATACACTGAGATCGTCCTTTTCCCACAGCACCAGCAAAGTGATGTACTGCGTATACGTAAGGCCGTACGGTTCGAGGAATGGCTTGTACAGACGGATCACTTCCTTTGAGCACGCATAAAGCGCAAAACAAAGCTGGCTGTCAAGCTTTAACAGATCGTCGGGCCGCACATCCAAATTACAAACACTCCTTAATTGCGGATTCCATTTCCTCGGGTGTCGTTGTCGGTTCAAAACGTCCGGCAATATTTCCTTCCCTGTCAATCAGGAATTTCGTAAAATTCCATTTGATGGAGCTGTCGTTGAACTCTTTTCCGTATTTCGTTTTCAGCATCAATTCCAGCGTCCTGTTTTTTACGCCCTTTCCAAACCCTTCAAAGGTTGTGTGGTCGGTCAGGTAGCGGAAGATCGGGTCTGCGTTTTCCCCGCGAACGTCAATTTTCACCGAAAGCGGAAAAGTAACCCCATATCGCAGCTTACAGAATTCCTGCACCTCGCTGTTCGTTCCCGGCTCCTGCTCCGCAAACTGATTGCAGGGGAAACCGATCACCGTAAGGCCCTGCTCGCGATAGGTCTGATAAAGCTTTTCCAGACCTTCGTACTGCGGAGTAAAGCCGCACTTGCTTGCCGTATTGACGAGAACCAAAACCTTGCCTTTTAATTCTGAAAGCGGAACGGTCTTTCCCTCGATGGTCTGAATGGAATAATCATAAATTGTCATAAAGGATCACCTTTCAAATTGTATTTTTTACAATTTGATTGTATACAATTTAATTTGCTTTGTCAAGAGTTAAATTTTTCACCCAATCCGTCAGGGCCTTCCGGGCCTTATCCGGGGAGAGGGGGCTTTTCATGACGGTCTGAAGAAAGAAACAGCCGGCTGCTTCCCCACCATGCAGCTTCACTCTCTGCGTCAGGGACTGAAAAACGGACTGCGGCTCATGCTCGTCCGCCTGCGTGACAAATAAATAGACCTTTTTCCCGGAAAAATCCGCCTGTTCCAGAAAGGCATTGACGGCGGGCGTACTCCGGCCCGCCCAGACCGGGCCGCCGAGAAAAACGGAATCATAGCCGTTCAGGGAAAAATCCATCGGCCTGATTTTGCTTTTCAGCCCAAAGACCGCCGAGCATGCCGCCATACCGAAGGATTTCCTCGGTTTTGTCTCTTCGATCCGTTTTAGATCCCCGCCAATTAGCTCGGACAGTTCTTTCGCCGCGACCTCCGTGTTCCCTTTCCAGGAATAATAGACAACCAGATTCTTCATCTTTCAGCATCCTTTCCGTATCCTTCTTATTTTGTTCCGACCTGATGTTTTTTAATCGGGAATTTTCATTGAATAATGGGACCTATCCATAAGATTATTTAGATAATAGCATAATTAAAAGAGGAATGGTATAAAATTTTGTTTGGAATTTATTAAAATTGTGGCCAGCCAAAAATATCCCGGCGTATGTCAAATGTCATTGAGTTAAGCACTTTGATTTTTAGGATTTGGTTTATAATACGGGGGTTCATAAAAGTAAGGGCACGGTAGTTACAACCGCCGTGCCCCTGTTGCGCATGAAACACTTGTTTTTCATAGCAAAATTTACTTTCACCGTATGTTACTTATGGATAAAACCGTGTCGCGTCACAGTTAACGTGATCTGATTATTATATGTGATACTCTATTTTAATTGTCGAACTGTGTCCGCTTGCGGTGGCATGTAGTACTATATCACCGGGACGCATCAATTTATACATGGCGTTACACACAGACGGCATTTCATTTACAAGCCCCATTGCACGGTGGATATCTCCCGAAACCAAGACGCAAGCACATTCTCCCCGTTGGCGTGATTGATCAAGCAAATTTTGAATATAACTTCGAATGCCTGGGGTGCCGGTTTTTTGATACGCCACAGAACTGGGCTTACTCTGTGTCCTTTGAATATTTAAGAGCGCTGTTTTGGAAATGCCTTCAACTTGGTCTTTTATAAACTGAAGTTCATCAGCACTAATAGGCTCTGCATCAAGTCCTTGCTTCAGCCACATTCCGCTGTCTCGGATTTCAGTTTCGGTGCTGCTGTTTCCAAGCCAGCTATTACTCGCCTGAAAATCAGGTGTATGGTTAAGCGCGGAGATAATGGCTTCTTCAAACCGTAGCCGTTGTGTCTTATCATCCACCCGGAATACCGCGAAGTCAAAATTCTGCCTAAGATAAGTGCTCACATGGCTTTCAACATCACTTTGCTTATCATGGTCAACGAGACAAACGTTTTCCGGTCTTGAAGTATTAAGAATCCAGGTTGGGAGATATGGATCTCTTGCTTTGTTAAGCATTGCTATTCCGATATTTTTTCTGAAAATACTGCCGTCTTTGTTTTCTCTTAAAAAGTGATCCTTGAGGCGTTTCTTCAAGCGGTTCAGAGAGGTATGTGTACCGACACGTACAATTCTGTCATAAGTGCCGTAGGTCTCTCCCTTTTCAAAAACAATATATATTCCATTTTCAAACGGGATGCTATCTATTTCAGAAGTATTATAGCGTTTTGCTGCATTGAAGATGCGGTGGAGTTCCATGCAATTGAAATTTGTGCCGCTTTGATGAGTTTCATTCCGAAATGAGGAAGTTTGCCCCGGAAAGTTCCCAAGCCATCTTTCGAGAGCTGACATTCTTTGCCCCATGGACAGATGCTCAAGCGGGAGACTGTAATGTTTCAATTCCGGCAATATAGCTTCATAATAGTCTTTACCGGTCAATATAATAAATTCACCATTTTCAATATCGCATTTCGACCGCAGCCGCTTCAAAACATACTGCGCCCAATCGACGCGACGATTATATGGAAACTGCTTCAGCGTTAACTCGTATGGAGAGATACGGTCATTTTCCTCAAGTAATCCGTACTTGGCGGACAGTATAAAGACTTTATCCGCTACTTTCTTTGCATAGGCGTATGATAGAGAAAACAAATGACTAGGCGAGTACATCTCTGATGCAATACAAGGGTACTTCTGTTTGCTTTTGCTGCACGATACTAAAGCAATTTTCATTGTTAATCCTTCCTCTGGCTAATCTGAGCCAGTCATCTATATTATTTTATAACAACCGAATATATATTACAGCATTTCCAGTTGATTCTGCAACAAGGTCACGTTCCTCCCCCGCCTTCGGCGGAGGAGGCCTCGTAAACTGAGATGGAATTGCTGTAAATGGTCGGAAAAAGAGCTATACAATCATTGATCAAAAATAAATATTCTGAAAAATTCAAATTTGTTATTTCTATAAAAATTATAACAGATTTCATTAATAAAACAATAACTGCGTACAAACAAACGGATAGCAAAAAGCATCTCTGCCTATTTCTAAAAAAGTAAGCAGGGATGCTTTTTTTGCCACGAATTTTTTCTTAAATGCAACGACATTGGGCGTATACCGGGATATTTTTCAACCGGATGAAGAGCGTTCTTCCGTCAGTTTGTAAAGGGCGCGTATTTTTTCTTCCGGGCATTCATCATAATCGCGCAGCGGAAACGGAAGCCCCATCTGCTCGTATTTGGTCAGGCAGATTTTTCTGAACGGCAGCAGCTCCAGCTTTTGCAGGTTGGAATACTGCCGCGCGAGGGCGGCGATTTTCAAAATATGGCCGCGGCCGTCCGTCAGATTCGGCACGACGACATGCCGGACCCACAGCGGAACCCCCATTTCTTCCGTCAGCTTCAGAAAAGCAAACACCCGGTTTCCGTCCGCCCCGCTGTAGCGGAGATAATCCTCCTTACGGGAAAATTTCAGATCGCACAGAACCAAATCCGTAAACCTCAGCACGGTGCGGGCTCCGCCGATGTCCCCGATTCCGGCGGTATCCAGCGCGGTGTGGACACCCGCCTCCTTTAACCGGGAAAACAGCTCCGCGACAAATTCCCACTGCAAAAGAGGTTCCCCACCGGAAACGGTCACGCCGCCTGTTGTTCCGAAATAGGGCCGGAAGCGCACGGCCTTCTCAAAGACCTCCTCCACACTGTACTCCCGCCCCGCGGTGCTCCAGGTATCCGGATTGTGGCAGTACGCACAGCGGAGCGTACACCCCTGCAGGAACACCACACAGCGCAGCCCCGGGCCGTCCACGGCCCCCAGGCTCTGAAAGGAATGAACGACGCCTTTCATCACATCGCCTCGTGAAAGGTTCTGGAAAGCACTTCGCGCTGCTGCTGCCGGGACAGCTTGTGGAAGTTCACGGCATAGCCGGAGACGCGGATGGTCAGGTTGGGACAGTATTCCGGGTTCTCATAGGCTTTGAGCAGCGTTTCCCTGTTCAGCACATTGACATTGATGTGGTGCGCCTTCTGCCGGAAGTATCCGTCCAGAATAGCGACCAGATTGCCGTAACGCTGCTCCTCCGTGTGTCCGAGCGCCTGCGGAACAATGGAGAATGTATTGGAAATACCGTCCTTACAGATCTCGTAGGGGAGCTTCGCGACGGAGTTCAGCGCGGCGAGTGCGCCGTTTTTCTCGCGGTTGTGCATGGGGTTCGCGCCGGGCGCGAAGGGTTCCCCCGCCTTTCTGCCGTCCGGGGTGGCTCCGGTCTTTTTGCCGTAGACGACGTTGGACGTAATCGTCAGGATGGACAGCGTGTGTTCGGCATCGCGATAGGCGGGGACCTTTTCCAGTTCTTCATAGAACAGCCTGACCTGTTCCTGCGCAATGGAATCCACCCGGTCGTCGTCGTTCCCGAAGGCGGGATATTCCCCGACGGTCTCAAAATCCGTAATCAGTCCGGTTTCATCACGGATACATTTTACCTTTGCATATTTGATCGCGGACAGCGAATCCGCAAGGACGGACATGCCCGCGATCCCAAACGCCATAAAGCGGTGAACGTCGGTATCGTGCAGGGCCATCTGTGTTTTTTCATAAGCATATTTGTCATGCATATAATGGATAATGTTCATTGCGCCCACATAGGTCTTTGCAAGCCATTCCCGGTAGACGTCCATCAGCCTGCGCACCCTGTCATATTCGAGGTATTCGCCCTCATAGGGGGGATGCGCGGGGGCGACCTGAATGCCGCTCTTTTCGTCCCTGCCGCCGTTCAGACTCATCAGCAGCAGCTTTGCCAGATTGGCACGCGCGCCGAAGAACTGCATGTCCTTTCCCACCCGCATGGCGGAAACGCAGCAGGCGATGGCGTAATCGTCGCCGAACACAGGGCGCATCACGTCGTCGTTTTCGTACTGGATCGCGTCCGTGTCGCAGGAAACCTTCGCGGCGTAGCGCTGAAAGGCTTTTGGCAAATCCGCCGACCACAGCACGGTCAGGTTCGGTTCCGCCGAAGGCCCCAAATTATAGAGCGTGTGCAGAATCCGGTAGGAGCTTTTGGTGACAAGGGTCCTGCCGTCCTCGCCCATGCCGCCGACCGCTTCCGTGATCCACATCGGGTCGCCCGCGAAAAGCTCGTTGTACTCCGGGGTGCGCAGATGGCGGGCCATGCGCAGCTTCATGACAAAATCGTCGATAATCTCCTGTGCCTGTTCCTCCGCCAGTAAACCGCTTTGCAGGTCGCGCTCAAAATAGATGTCCAGGAAGGTGCTGACGCGGCCCAGGCTCATGGCAGCGCCGTTTTGCTCCTTGATGGCACCGAGATAGGCAAAGTACAGCCACTGCACCGCTTCCCCTGCGTTCTGCGCGGGCTGGGAGATATCAAAGCCGTACAGAGCCGCCATCTCCTTCAGATACCCCAAAAAGGTGATCTGCTGATACAGTTCCTCCAGCAGACGGACGTTATCCGCTTCCATGCCCTGTGAGGCCACCTTCCGCTTGTCCCTTTTCTTTTCCTCAATGAGCCGGTCGATGCCGTACAGCGCGACGCGGCGATAGTCGCCGATGATTCTTCCCCTGCCGTAGGCGTCCGGCAGCCCGGTGATGATGCCGCAGTGACGGGCGGCTTTGATCTCGTCGCTGTAGGCCCGGAAAACACCCTCGTTGTGGGTCGTCCTGTACCGGAATTCCTGCTCGACCTTTTCGGAAAGCCGGTAACCGTAAGCTTCGCACGCCTTGCGCGTCATGTTCAGGCCGCCGAAGGGATTCACGCCCCTTTTGAGAGGGCGGTCGGTCTGCAGACCCACAATGATTTCCTTCTCCTTATCCAGATAGCCGGGCCGATAGCTGGTAAGCGAGCTGACCGTCTGCGTGTCGATGTCCAGCACGCCGCCGGACTCCCGTTCCAGCTCCAGCAGGCGGCCGAGTTTTTTCATCAGCCCGAGGGTGCGCTCCGTGGCGGGGACGAGAAACGCCTCATCACCCGAATACGGCCTGTAATTGGTCTGGATAAAGTTTCTGACGTCAATGCTTTCCTGCCAGCTTCCGCCCTTGAAATTCTTCCATGCCTGATGGTCCATTATTGACTCCTTCCGATTAAACAAAGCATCTGGCCGCTCTTTTCAATAAAAAAAGAGCAACACCCGGTAAAACCAAATGCTGCCCAGACGGTCGGCTGAAAGAAGGCCTTTATTCCACTGTGGTGAACCCACAATTATCCGTCAGTAATAAAAGCCTTTATGTTTTTATGACCTGATTATAATATATCCGTGCGGCCGCTGTCAACCGGCCCTTACGGATTTCAAAATATATTGCAGAACTGTAAAGAGAATATAAAATATTTTGGAAATCTCTTTGCTGTTTGTAAAAATATTGCTATAATATAGAAAAGGCATTTTGACGGATATTTACAGAAAACAAATTTGATTCCGTCGAATCTGTCAAAAAACAACAATTATAACAGGAGGTTGAGAAAAATGCCGGCTTTTGCAAATCCTTTTCAGGCAAACGTTGAAAGAAAATTAACACATGAGGAACTCGTTCAGGCCATCCGTCTGGACATTGCGGGGGAACTGGAGGCTATCTATCTTTATGACGCCCATGTTCAGGCCACGGACAATGAACTGGCCAAAACGGTCATCAGCGATATCCGCGATGAAGAGAAGGCCCATATCGGTGAATTAATGACGCTGCTTCGGCAGTTGGACCCGAAAGAAGCAGAACTGTTCGCCTCCGGTGAAGCGGAAGTAAGAGAAATGCTGGAGGGGCTGGGAATTTCCGAACCGTCCGCAGAGCCCGCTGCCGACGCCCCCGAACAGACGGTAGGCAGTCTGCTGGGCGAATAAATAAATCTGTAAAGGAGCTGATCATATGGATTATCTTTCAAGAGAAGGTTCCCCCGTACCGCAGGAGTTTTGGAAACAAATTGACACCGCCGTAGTGGAATCGGCGCGCCGTATTCTGGCGGGCAGAAGATTCTTACATATTTTCGGGCCTCTCGGCATCGGAGCGGACAGCATCGCGATTGACGACGCGGACAAAATCGGGGAAATCACCAAAGACGGACTGACGGTTACCGCCGGCAGAAAGCATGTGGAAATCCCCACCGTTTACGACGACGTCACCCTTTTGGCAAAAGATCTGGAGAGCAGCCGCAAATCCGGTTATCCGGTGGATTTATCCGCCGTTATGGCTTCCGCCGAGGCCTGCGCTCTGAAAGAGGATCGGCTGATCTTCTTCGGGGCCGAGGGACTGGGCTATGAAGGGCTTCTTACCGCGGCGGGAACAAACCGGATCGAAAAGAAAGACTGGTCCGAGGGAGAAAACGCGTTTACCGATATCGCCGCGGCAATCCAGCTGTTGACTTCCAAAAACGTTTACGGCACTTATGCGCTCGCGGTCAGCCCAGACCTGTACCTGCAGATGCAGCGGATTCAGCCCGGAACGGGTTTACTGGAAATTGAGCGTGTGAAAAAGCTGCTGAACGGCAATGTTGTCAGCAGCCCGGTATTGGGAAATGACAAAGCGGTGCTCGTCTGCACCGAGCCGAGAAATATCGATCTGGTGATCGGGCAGGACCTTGCCGCCGCCTATCTGGAGCAGAAGGACCTCAATCACTGCTTCCGTATTCTGGAAACCGTCCTGCTCCGCATCAAGCGCAGGCAGGCCATCGTCGTTTTTGAATGACCCGAAGCTTTGCCACCGCACGGCATCTCTTTTATTTGCTGTTTCATTTATACTAATCAAATGATGGAAATGAGGTTGTAAAAATGTCAAAAGTTGTTTTTTATCGTTGTGAAATTTGCGGAAACATGGTAGCGCTGATCAGGAGCGGCGGCGGCACACTTACCTGCTGCGGCCAGAACATGACGAAGCTGGAAGCAAACACCACCGACGCCGCGACCGAAAAGCACGTTCCGTTTGTCACAAGGGAAGACGGAAAAATCAAAGTCCAGATCGGTTCCACCATTCATCCCATGCTTCCGGAGCATCATATTGAATGGATTGCGCTGGAGTCCGGCGACAGGCTGGAAATCGCTTATCTGAAGCCCGGCATGGACCCGATAGCGGAGTTCAACGACGCCGAATCCGGCACGGTTTACGAGTACTGCAACCTTCATGGTCTTTGGAAAGCTGAATTCTGATTTATTAAGATGAAAAATGGCTTTGCGGATTTTCCGCAAAGCCATTTTTGTTATATCATCCATTTTGGCAGGATAAAATCAATCTTCTTTTCCGCGGCCGCCGTTTTCCGGAAACAGCCCCATAAAATCAAGGGTCGCGAAATAATCGGCCGGGGTTTCCGCGCGGCGGATGAGCTGCGCCGACCCGTCCTCTTTCAGCAGCACTTCCGCGGAGCGCAGCCTGCCGTTGTAGTTGTAGCCCATGGCATGACCGTGCGCGCCGGCGTCATGGATCACCAGAAGGTCCCCCATGTCTATTTTCGGGAACATGCGGTCAATGGCAAATTTGTCGTTGTTCTCGCACAGGCTTCCGACAATATCGTATTGGTGGTCGCAGGGGGCGTTTTCCTTCCCCATCACCGTAATGTGGTGGTATGCGCCATACATGGCGGGACGGAGAAGGTTGGCCGCGCAGGCGTCCACCCCGATATATTCCTTATAAATATGTTTTTCATGGATTGCTTTCGTTACCAGACAGCCGTACGGCCCAAGCATAAAGCGGCCAAGCTCGGTGTAGACAGCCACGTCCTTCAGGCCCGCCGGAACAAGGATTTCCTCAAAGGCCTTGCGGACGCCTTCCCCGATTTTTGCGATATTGGCCGGTTTTTGTTCGGGACGGTAAGGAATCCCCACGCCGCCGGACAGATTGATGAAGGAAACCGCGATGCCCGTTTTATGGTAGAGATCCACAGCCGTACGGAACAGGATGCCGGCCAGCGTCGGGTAATACCCGTCGTCCGTCGTATTGCTGGCGAGGAAAGCGTGGATGCCGAAGCGCCTGGCCCCCAGCTCTTTCAGCTTCACAAACCCTTCCTCCAGCTGTTCGCGGGTAAAGCCGTATTTGGATTCCCCTGGCGTGTCCATAATGGCGTTGCTGATCTGGAAGGTTCCGCCCGGATTAAAGCGGCAGCAAATGGTTTCCGGAATGCCCGCTGTGGATTTCAGAAAATCAATATGCGTAAAATCGTCCAGATTGATCAAAGCGCCCAGCTTTTTTGCCAGCTCAAATTCCTCGGGCGGCGTTTCGTTGGACGAAAACATGATGTTCTGTCCGTGAAAGCCCACCGCGTCGGAGAGCATCAGCTCGGTCAGCGAGGAGCAGTCGACCCCGCAGCCCTCTTCCTTCATGATTTTTAAAATGATCGGATTGGGCGTTGCCTTTACCGCAAAATACTCACGGAAGCCGCTGTTCCACGCAAAAGCCTTCTGCAGCTTGCGCACGTTCTCTCGGATTCCCTTTTCATCATAAAGATAAAACGGAGTCGGAAATTGGGTTGCGATCTTTTCAAGTTGTTCTTTGTTTACGAAGGTATTTTTCAAAACAGTTTCAGCTCCCTTTCGTTACGGTAATCAGTGTGATTTCATTTTTCAGCGCCTCTTTGAAAAGCTCAACCAGATTGCGCTTTTGAGAATACAGACAGGTGGACTCGGAACCCGCGGCGATATCGCCGGTCAAAACGCTTTTGGAATCGGCAATCAGGCGAATCTGATGCCGCTCGGTTTCCGTGTGGTACACCAGCGCGCCTTCCAGTTCAAACGGAGGGTCGGTAATAACGACGACCTTCAGCTCCCGGCGCAAAGCCGAACAGAGCTGCGGCAGAAGCAAAGAAAGCGTCTGTTCGGACACAGCAAGGTAAATGCGCTCTTTCGCCGCGTCGATCATGTTCTTCATTTTATCCATGATGTTGGCCTCACCCTTGACGGTGATGTACCCCTCGCCGGCTTCCCGGCGCTTGGGCGCCGCCTTGATCAGCAGCTCCCGGTACTCCTGCATGCGCCGGATACGGTTGCTGCAGAATTCCTCGACCGGAACGGGAAGATACCGGGTGGCCGTGTCTTCCTCAACCAGGGCCGCGCCTTTTTCAACCAGACCGGCCAGCGCCGTATAGGTATTGGAACGGGATATGCCGGACGCTTTCGCGGCCTCATATCCCGTCAGTTTTCCTTCGGAGCAGAGCAGAAGATACAGGGCCGATTCCTGCCGTGTAAGATTGTAATATCCCAGCAGTTCCACCAGGTCCATCATGCCGCCCCCTGTATAGTGTTTCTCTATAGGAACACTATACAGTATTTATCCTGATTTGTCAATTAATATTTCTGGCCCGCCGCCTCCGACGTCAGGTATGAAAGATTATTTTCAGCTTTCGCGCCGGTTTCCGGGCCTCCTTCAATCACCGTAAGCTTTCTCTTTTTCAGCTGAAAGGCACCGACCAGCTTCCTGAGCATATCCGCCTGTGCGGACAGTTCTTCGCTCGCCGCCGCGCTTTCCTCCGCCGTGGCGGAATTCGTCTGGACAACCGCGGAAACCTGATCCACACCGGTTGTGATCTGTTCGATCGCGGCGGCCTGATCGGAAGACGCCATATCGATTTTGACGATCGTTTCTCCCACAAGCCCCACCTTGGCCGCGATCTCATTCAGCTCTTTCGCCGTACGCCCGGCAATAGCGGTGCCGTTTTTCACGCTCTGGATAGAACCCTCGATCAGGCTGGTGGTCTGCTTTGCCGCGTTGGCGGACTTGCTTGCCAGATTCCGCACCTCGTCGGCCACCACGGCAAACCCTTTTCCGGCGCTGCCGGCCCTTGCCGCCTCCACGGCGGCGTTCAGGGCAAGGATATTGGTCTGGAACGCAATGTCGTCGATCACCTTGATGATTTTTCCGATCTCATTGGAGGTATCGCTGATTTCCTCCATGGAAGAGAGCATCTGCCTCATCTGTTCGTTGCCCTGTTCCACCTGTGCGACGGTATCTTTCACGTAGCCCGCCATTACCCTGACATTGTCCGCCGTCTCGCTGACTTTTCCGGAAACCTCGGTAACGGAGGCCGCCAGCTCTTCCACGGAGCTTGCCTGCTCTGTCGCGCCCTGCGCAAGCTCCTGAGAACCGTCGGAAACCTGGGCCGCTCCGCTGTTGACCTGTTCCGCGGAGGTATCGATGGCCGCGAGAGTATTGTTCAGCTCGTCGGATATCTGCATCAGCGCCTGTTTGATCGGAGCAAAATCCCCCGCATATTCCTGTGTAATATCCGCGGTCATATCCCCCTTTGCCATCCGTCCCAGCTTGTCCGAAATATCCGCGACATACAGCTTCAGACTTCCGGCGGCCGACTGCAGCGACCGGGCAAGGGAACCGATTTCATCCTTGGACGAATAGGTGACATCTACGTCCAGCTTTCCCTGCGCGATTCTCTCGGCGGCGACGGCCATTTCATTGACCGGCTTGCTCAATTTTCTGGCCAGCCAGAAACCCCAGCCGATGGAGACGAAGACACCCAGAAGAATAATCACAATCAGCACGAGCATCATCGTATCCCCGAGCTGCTGATTGGCGTCGTGGTTCGCCTTCGCGTTACTGACCCGGTTCTGCATGCACTGGGTATAATTGTCGGTCACCTTGATGTTGATTTCCATCAGCTTTTTCAGGTTGGTCATGGCTTCGCCGACATTCTTCTGCCCGGTTTCCTGAACGATGGCTTCAAAGGTCGGCCAGAATTCTTCGTCAAACATGGTTTTCGTCTGGGCAAACAGCTCTTTCGTCGCTGCTGTCGAAATAGTCGGTTCGTACTGTTTAACCGCATCGTCATATTGCTTTTTATATTTTTCGGTATTTGCAGCAGCTGTCTTGAGCTCTTCCGGGTTATCATAATATAATATGTAATCTCTGGACAGCCCTCTTAAACGGTCGAGGTTCAAAAGGATATCCGACATGACCGGCAGCGGTGCGGTCTGCTGCTCATAGAGCTTTGTACTGGAAGCCTCCATTTGCCGCATACTGTAAATACCGGCGGCGCCGACAATGACCGTAATCAAGGATATCGCCAGAAACGACAGGATCAGTTTCTTCGCAATTTTAAGATTCTTCATAATTTTTCTCCATTTCTCATTTTCCATGCTGGACTCTTTTTCACGATCCCGCTTTGTCCGGGTCGTGCACTCATACTTCCGCTGCCCGCCCGGTTTCCCTTTCCGGACGCTTTCCCTCCGCAGCAATGTTCTTCTCCACCTGCTTTTCGTTTCTCCCCTTTCCCAAACGCGGCCGGCTGCCATTCCTTCAGCTATGGTGCCGGTCACATTTTTTGTCTGTTTTTTCAGTTCGGTCCATTCCGCTTCTTCTTTTTAATTTATCGACCTGCATATCAATTATATTTATATCTTTGTTTATTATTTTTTTAATCGATCACAATATATTTGTTTTGCTTATATATAGTTTACCTTTTTTTACGGCACAATTAAAATTCATAATGAAAGGAGTTGACTTCATTGAATCGAATCAAAATACTAAGAATGAAAAATAAATTAAAGCAGCAAGAGCTGTCGAAAATCATCAATGTCAGTCAGGCATCCCTCTCCGGATACGAAAGCGGAAAGTACGAGCCCGACAATAAAACCCTGCTGAATCTGGCGGCTTTTTTCGGCGTGACCACGGATTATCTGCTGGGAAAGGACTCCGTTCCCGACCCGCCCGGCACCTCCAAAAAAATACCCGTGCTCCGAAGCCTGCGCGCGGAGGTATCGGCCGAATCCGTGAAAGATGTGGTTGGGTATGAGGAAATCAGCGGAGAAATGGCAAAACAGGGGGATTTTTTCGCGATCAAGATGCATGGGGACAGTATGGAGCCGCGCATTCAGGACGGCGACACCGTAATTGTGCAGAACCATTCCATGGTGGAAACCGGGGACATTGCGGTTGTTTCCATCAGAGGGGACGAAGCGACCGTTAAAAAGATAGCAAAATATGCAAGCGGGATCACCCTGATTCCCTATAACCCCAAATATGAACTGGTCTCCTATTCAACGGAAGAACTAACCAGGCTGCCGGTCGTCATTCTTGGCAAGGCGGTACAATTAAGAGGAAAGTGTTAGGTAATGCGGAAAAATCATATAGTAACGCCGCATTGGCCAGCAGCCGGTGCGGTATTTTATTGCCGTTCTTATAGACATCAGACATCCTTATTGAAATAGGATGTCTTTTGCGGTATAATCATGCTGAAGACATCAGAAATGCGGAGGAATCGGCAATGAAGGCAAAAGAAAAAAGCCTTGCGGAAAATATCGCGGACGATATTGTCGCAAGGATCACCATTGATAAAAAATATTCGGCCGGAGACAAGCTGCCCAATGAAAACGAGCTGTCCGCCGACTTAAAGGTCAGCCGGACTACCCTGCGGGAAGCAATCCGTATTTTAGTGGCGCACAACATATTGGAGATCCGCCGCGGAAAGGGCACCTATGTCAAAGACAATCAGGCCATGGACCGGGGAATTGACCTGAACCCGCTTTCCGCTTTCCCGATGGATGTGAAGGACCTGTATGAAATGCGCCTGATCTTTGAGCCGCAGTCCGCCTATCTTGCCGCAAAAAGGGCCTCCGACAAGGAACTGGAACGCATTCTGCACTACGGCAGGTTGGAGGAAGACCTGATTTTAAAGAAGCAGGACCGCACGGAGATAGAGCAGGCCTTTCACAAGTCCATCGCAAAGGCGACCCATAACGAATTTATGAACCGCCTGATGCCCATCCTGTATCAGGCCATCGGCAAAGGGGTCATCTTATCCAACACCAAAGAGGAGATCGTGCAGAATACACTGAACGATCACCGCATGATTATGGAATTTTTATCAAAGCGGGACGCATTGGGTGCAAAGACCGCCATGGAGCTGCATATTATCCACGCGATGCGGGGGTTCGGCATCACAGAGGAATAAGGAATCCGGAAGAAATCGTATTTTTTATCAATTGACATAAGACATCATACAATATATAATAAATTATACAACTACAGCAGCCGGAAACACCCTGCTTCGGCTCGCTGCCGTCAATCAAAGAGTGAGGTGCTTGTAAAATGAACAGTGATGCAGTAACCAAAAGCGTACCGCAGCGCGCGCTGTTTCACGCGCTGGGTTTTACCAATGAAGAATTGGAGCGTCCGATCATCGGAATCGTCAGCTCGCAGAATGAGATCGTTCCGGGGCATATGAATCTGGACAAAATCGTGGAAGCCGTCAAAACGGGCGTTTCGATAGCGGGGGGAACCCCGATCGTGTTCCCGGCCATTGCGGTTTGCGACGGTCTTGCCATGGGGCACCGCGGAATGAAGTATTCACTGATTACAAGGGAGCTGATTGCCGACTCGACCGAGGCAATGGCTCTTGCCCACGCCTTTGACGCGCTGGTGATGGTGCCGAACTGCGACAAAAACGTGCCCGGCCTGCTGATGGCGGCGGCGCGCCTCAACATACCCACCATCTTTGTCAGCGGCGGACCGATGCTCGCCGGACTGGTGGACGGGCAGAAAACCAGCTTTTCCAGCGTTTCGGAGGCTTCCGGAGCGTACCGCGCCGGTAAGATCACAAAAGAAAAGCTGCTGGAATTTGAAAACAAGGTCTGCCCCACCTGCGGCTCCTGCTCCGGCATGTACACGGCAAACAGCATGAACTGCCTGACGGAGGCCCTTGGAATGGGGTTAAGGGGCAACGGAACCGTTCCCGCCGTTTACTCGCAGCGCCTTCAGCTTGCCAAACACGCGGGCATGCAGATTATGGAGCTGCTGAAAAAGAACATCCGCCCCAGGGACATCATGACGGAGGATGCGTTCAAAAACGCGCTCACCATCGATATGGCGCTGGGCTGCAGCACCAACAGCATGCTGCACCTGCCGGCCATCGCGCACGAATGCGGCATCTCCATCGATCTGAACATTGCGAACGAAATCAGCGACAAAACGCCGAACCTCTGCCATCTTGCCCCGGCGGGACATACATACATGGAGGACCTGAACGTCGCGGGCGGCGTGTACGCCGTGATGAATGAAATCAGCAAGCTCGGTCTGCTCAAAACCGACCTGATGACCTGTACGGGCAAAACGGTTGGGGAAAACATTGCGGACTGCCCCGTTCTGGACTACGACGTGATTCGCCCCGTGGAAAATCCGTACAGCAAAACCGGCGGCATCGCCGTGCTGAAAGGCAATCTGGCCCCCGACGCCTGCGTGGTCAAGCGCTCCGCGGTCGCTCCCGAAATGCTGAAGCACGAAGGCCCCGCCAGGGTATTTGACTGTGAAGAGGACGCAATCGAGGCGATCACCTCTGGGAAAATCGTGGCGGGCGACGTCGTTGTCATCCGGTACGAAGGCCCCAAGGGCGGCCCGGGCATGAGGGAAATGCTGAACCCGACCTCCGCCATTATGGGAAGCGGTCTGGGAGGAAGCGTCGCCCTGATTACGGACGGCCGTTTCAGCGGCGCGACCAGAGGCGCGGCGATCGGACACGTTTCGCCGGAAGCCGCTGTGGGCGGAAATATCGCGCTGGTTGAGGAAGGCGATATCATCAAAATCGACATTATGGCGAATACCATCGATTTTGCCGTCAGCGACGAAGAACTGAAAAAGCGCAGGAAAAACTGGAAGCCGAGGACCCCTCGCATTACGGAGGGCTGCCTTTCCAGATACGCCGCTTTGGTCACCTCTGCAAACAGGGGTGCCGTTCTGGAACTGAAATAAGGAACCATGCGAACTGCGGCCGTCAACGGATTTAATCCGTTGACGGCCGCTTTTTGTTTCGGGACGGAATCCCCCTGCTATCAGAATATGCGTGCAGGGGTTCCTCCGTTCCTGTATTTTCAGACTTTTTTAAACAAGGTCCAGCGTATTGATATTCAGGCGATAGGTCACGTCCTTGCGCTCCACGATCACCGTAAATTTTTCTTTCAGCTGATCGTCGTTTTCGATATGGGAAAGCAGTTCGCGCGTGGGATTGACTGCGACCGGATTCCCGACGAGCTGCAGCATGGAATAATCGCCGTTGGTGTCGCCGTAGGCATAGCTTTGGGACAGATCGATATTGTGCTTCTCCGCCATTTCCAGAACCGCCTTGCGTTTGCTCTGGGAATCCCACATCGGGATGATTTCCCCGTTGTAGGTACCGTTCTTTCCGACCTGATAAATGGTTCCCCGGTAATCGTCCATGCCGTACATCCGGGAAACCTCGCTGACCAGCTCGATCGGCGAACCGGAAATAGCGATGACGATATGGCCCTGCTTCTTATGCCACCGGATTCGCTCCCGCGAATAAGTATATACGCGCTCTCCCTTTTGCTCGATCACCTTTTTCGCGATATAGGCAATGTGAAAAGCGCTGGTATTTTTGACGGTCTCCGTGTAGATATCCACCATTTTCTGCAGGTAAATATCGTAATCGCCCACGCGTTTGTCCCATCTGGTAAAAGCGGGCTCGACTTCGTTGTCCCATTTGCTGTTGTCGATCAGTTCGTATTTAATCATCTTCTTGAACATTTCGCTGATGAGACCTTCCCGGGAGATGGTCCCGTCAATATCAAAAAAAGCCGCGATTCTTTTCATGATGAATCCTCCTTTCCGAATTCGTGCCAAAAAACCGCAAAAATTCAGTCGTCCCTGATTCTCGCCATTATGTACTCGTCGGCGTACTTCCCCTGGCGGATCGCCGCCTTCCGTTTGACGCCCTCCCGCACAAAGCCCATCTTTTCATAAAGCCGGATGGCCTTCTCATTGTCCGTGTAGACCGTAAGCTCGACCCGGACCAGCATCAGCCAGTTGTCCGCCATGTCGAGTAAGGCTTCCATCAGCTTCTGACCCACGCCCATTCCCTGATACGCCTTGTGCACCATGATGCCGATTCCCGCCGAGTGGCGCATGCGCGGGCTTGCGTAAACGCTCAGGCCCGCGCAGCCGATGGCTTTTTCCATGCCGTTCTCATCCGTTATGACCGCGACGAACTGATGGGTATTTTCGTTTATATTGGAAATAAACCGTTCACTGTGAGAAACAGTTTCGGACGGAATACCCAGAATGTTTTCCATCACTCCGCTCATGCGCCGGATTTCATTGATATCCGGCGCGTCCTTCAAACAAATCGGGCGAATGGTAAATTCCATACCGATCCCTCCTCTTTTCCGTTTTCAGCTTTATATGCGGCTGAAAAGACATTATTCTTCTATCAGTTTTATAAACTGCCCGTATCCCTGTTCTTCCATTTCCTGAAGCGGGATAAAGCGGAGGGACGCACTGTTGATACAGTAGCGAAGGCCGCCCTGCTCCTTCGGGCCGTCGGGGAAAACATGGCCAAGGTGGGAATCCCCGTGACGGCTGCGCACCTCGGTACGCACCATGGAATGGCCGGTATCCCGATGCTCCGTCAGGGAATCAGCGCGGATGGGTTTCGTAAAGCTGGGCCAGCCGCAGCCCGATTCAAACTGGTCGCTGGAAACGAAAAGGGGCTCTCCGGTCACGACGTCCACATAAATTCCCTTTCTGCGGTTGTCCCAGTATTCGTTGTCAAACGGCGGTTCGGTGGCGTTCTGCTGCGTGACGCGATACTGCATTTCCGTAAGGGAAGCCTTCAGCTTTTCCGGGGCAGGCTTTGGGTAAGCCGTCTTCCCGGCGGGCGGGGTCTGCTCCCGGAGGGAGGAAAAGTCCACATGGCAGTAGCCGCCGGGATTCTTTTCCAGATAATCCTGATGGTACTCCTCCGCCGGATAGTAATTTTCCAGCCGGCCGACTTCAACCGCGATCGGCGCATCGTATTTTTTCTGTTCCTTCACGATATATTCCCGAATCACCGGAAAATCCGCCTCATCCCGATAATAGATTCCCGTGCGGTACTGGGTTCCGATATCGTTTCCCTGACGGTTGACACTGGCAGGGTCGATGATTTTAAAATAGAAATCCAGCAGCGTCGGCAGACCGGTCTTCTCCGGATCATAGAAAATATGAACCGTTTCCGCGTGCCCGGTAACCTTCAGGTCATGGTAGGAAGGATTCGCCGTCCTGCCGTTCGCGTAGCCGACATCCGTTTTCGCCACGCCGTATATACGGGCAAAATAGGCCTGTACCCCCCAGAAGCATCCGCCCGCAAGCCAGATTTCCTTTAATTTTCTGTTGCTGTAATCCGTTCCGGCATTCGGGTTGGCCGGAAGGCCGGACTTCACGCCATATTTCTGCATAGGAACCTTCCTTTCGCTGTTAGGATTAAATTTCTTCTATTATAGTTAGTATCAGCCGATTTGGCAAGGATTTTATCTTTTTCCCGACGGGAATTCAACTGACGAGCCGGAAGATCACCGCGTTGACCAGCACGCCGATGAATCCCCAGAAGGTGCCCAGAATGGCGCCCGCCAGCACGTCACGCGGGTAATGCATGCCCATATACATGCGCGTGGCGCCGACCAGCGAGGCGAGCACGTAAAGCACAAGCGCCGCCGCAAAGTTGCCCTGAAAATACTGTAGAAGCATCGTCGCCATGTAAAACGCCTGACTGGTATGGCCGCTGGGAAAGGACTTTCCCCGCGCCCGGATACCCACCACGCGGACATCCTCAAGATAAATAAACGGTCTGGGCCGCCGGATGACGCCCTTCATCAATTCCACAACCAGCCACAGGGTCAGCGTACCCAGAACGAATTCATACGCAAGGTGGGCATTGACGGCAAAATAGAGGACAAGCGCTATGATCAGCGTAACAATGCCGTTCCCCAGCTCGGTAAGAAGGAGCATTGTCCGGTCCAGCCAGCGCGGACGGGTGCCGTGCCGATTGAAAAGAGAAAACACATAGGCGTCTATGCTCTGCCCTGTTGACCACACCAGAGAAAGCAGCAGCAGGCAGAACACAAAGAGCATGCAGATCAGCGGAGTGTTCCCCTTGATGCTGATCCACACGTTTTTCCAGAAGGTATGGGGGACAAAGATGACATAGAGGGACAGCGCGACAACAAGAACGGGCACCCAAAAGACCGGCCGGAGATGGCGGATCCTGCCGATCAGCCGTTCACACCGCTGCACCCATTGATTCTTTTTTAATTGATCGATCAGCTTCATTTCCCGTCCCCAATTGATTTTTTTGTTCTTTTCGGCTCCGGTGCTTTCATCATCACCGCCAGTGTACGGCGCTGCAACTCAATATGGACCGGCCCTTCCCCCAGCGTAATGCCGTCCGCCATCAGCTGCATGGAAGGGGTGGCTTCCATGTCCACCGTACGGGCATGGAAATGCTCAACGCCGGAATCCTCCGGTTCACCGAGTTTTGCCCCCTTGAACGCGCGGCCCAGCAGCTTCAGCTTGGATAAATTGGAAAAAATCAGGATGTCCAGCAGTCCATCTCGGAAAGCCGCCGTCCCTCCCACCTGGTAATGCCGTCCGACGTACGGCATATTGGTAACGAGGACCAGATGACCCATCCTGACGATCTCCCGCTTTCCATCCAGCAGAATTTTGATCTTAGAGGGCGTCAGCGACACAAGGGTGGAGAGGAAATCGCCCACCCGTTCCAGATGCCCGTGCTGGATATCGTCTCCCGCCGAAAAAATCGAAGACAGCAGGCCCGCCGAGCAGATTTCCAGAAAAGAGGTACGTCCCGCTGCGCAGTCAAGAAGCCCCATATCGATCTTGGTGCGTTCCCCGGTGCGCAGAAGGGCGATGGCGGACGGAATATCCTGCGGGATGCTCAGGCTGAGCGCCACATTATTCTGGGTGCCCGTGGGGATAATGCCCAGCGTCGCGGGCAGACCCTTCATTTCTTTGGCAACGGCGGAAACGGTGCCGTCGCCGCCGCAGACGACAAACATGTTGACGCCCTGCGCCATCGTGTCTTTTACCATCTGCGAAAAATCGCTGTCCGGTTCCGTCAAATACACCTCCGGCACATACTTCCACTGCTGCAGCATGCTGATGACATCCATCAGCTGAATCGGGGAAGCGTTTGAAGAACCGGAGGCCGGGTTGAAAATAAGCTTGACGCGCCTGCGCCGTTTATCCGTAAAATACGTTTCTTTTTCCATCTTGTCCCGTAAAGCCCTTTCTTTCCTTAATGCCTGGGATGCGCACGGACCGCCAGAATCGCCTGGATGACCGCCGTGACCACCTGTGCGTTGGTCTGGGGATCGATATCCGGCGTGGGCTGGCCCTCCTGCAAAACCATATATTTCGGGGGAAGCTTGTTCAGCGCCATCGCGACAATGTCCTTTTTGCACCGGTCGCATTTGCAGCACTGAAAACGCGCAAGCGCCGATTCCAGCTTTTCCAGCACGATGTTTTCCATCGTATTGACAAGGATGGTCGGCTGGGTATCCATAAACGCGACGCCCACTTCGCGGCGCATAATGGTTTTGTGCTGGTTCAGCGGTTCCTCCAGCGCGGCGCGCGTGTTCTGCTCGTCGCTGAGCCCGCTCGGGCTTTCCGCGTCCTGCGAAGCCTTTGCCGTTCTGGAACCGGAGGGCATCAGCATTTTATACATTAGGTCTTTATCGATATCTTTCTTCGTCCTTGCCATCAGTCATTATTCCTCCTTCTCCAGCAGCTCATCCGTAAATTTAAGGTAATCTTTCGCAATATTGTTTCTCGGCGAGTAGTCCAGAATGTTCTGCTGGATGGACTGAGCCTCGCTGATGACGACGCTGCCGCGTATGTAGGAATCAAACAGCGGAATGTTCAAATCCTGTGCGATCAGTTCCGCCGTACCCCGGATTTCCCTGCTCAGGAGGGTACGGGGGTTGAATTTTGTCAGAAGGATTCCCGAGACGGTCAGAGAGGGATTGCAGTATTTTTTGACACGCTCAACGGCCTCATACAGCTTTGTAATTCCCTGCAGGCTGAAAATATCCGAAAGCATCGGAATCACGATCGTATCCGACGCGGTAAACGCGTTGATGGTCAGGATGCCGAGCGCGGGCGGCGTGTCCAGAAGGATATAGTCGTAGAGGCCGAGAATCGGCTTCAGCGCCTCTTTCAGCAGAAACTCGCGTCCGGTATTGGTAAATTCAAGCTCGATCCCGCTGAGCAAAATGCTGGATATAATGATGTCGGCCGTATCCAATTTCTGAATGGCATACTGCGTTTTCACGCCGCCTTTCAGCACATCATAAATGGTGGCGCAGGTTTCGGTTTCAGCGCCTACGCTGAAGCCAAGGTTTCCCTGCGGGTCAAGATCGATCATCAGAACACGAAAACCCTTCCTCTTTAATCCCGCCGCCAGACTGCAGACGGTAGTCGTTTTGCCTACCCCGCCCTTCTGATTGGAAATTGAAATAATCCTGCTCATTTTCATGTCCCCTTCGTATGAATGTCTGCAACGAAACAATTATTCTTATCATATTATAATTTTACAATATTTTCAATGCTATAGGGCTTTTCCTTCACCCTCCCGGTTCAAAAAATCGTCGATCAGGCGATAGCACTCGCGGACCTGACGAAAAACCGGCGGAAGCGAAAAAAAACCGTGCAGCGCACCGGGGATACGGCGGACCTCCACTTCGTTGCCCGCTTCCTTCAGGCGCTGCCCGTAATCCTCCGCCTCGTCCCGGAGCGGGTCGTATTCCGCCGTAATAATCAGCGTTTTCGGCTGACGGCTGAAATCCTTGGAGGCCAGCGGCGCGAAATAGGGATTTTGCAGATCCTCGTCGCTTGCCTGATACAGCTTCATATAATCGCAGATACTTTTTGAGGTCAGCAGATACTTGCTCCCGTTGTCGCGCACGGAAGCATAGGGCGATTTTGTCGTATGGTCGGAGTAAGTGGAGGGGTAGATCAGGATCTGGCGCTCGGGTAGGAATTCGCCCCTGTCGCGCGCCATCAGGGAGACGGCCGCCGCAAGGTTTCCCCCGGCGCTGTCCCCGGCCACCGTAATTTTTTCGGCGGGGACCTTTAACAGCTCCGTGTGCAGAAAAATCTCCCGCACCACACGGTAGCAGTCCTCCGGTGCGGCCGGGAAATGGTATTCCGGCGCAAGCCGGTAATCGACCGACACCACGGTGCTGCCGGTCATATTGGCCATATTCGCGCAGATCCGGTTGTAGCCGTCAATGGTTCCGGCGACCCAGCCGCTCCCGTGGAAGAAAATCAGCAGGGAATCAAGCCGGTTTTCGCCGGGAGCAAATATCCGTACGGGGATATCATGGTTTTCATAGGACACGACATGATCCCACGTCTGATAAGGGAGCTTTCCAAGATGAAGCCCTCTGATACGAATGACCGTGCGGTGAAGCCGCTCGCTTTCCTTTTCTCCGATATCCGTATAGGAAAGCGCTCTTAATGCAACACGCATCAGCCTTTTTACCGCCATTGTCCTTCGCCTCCGATCATTCGTAATTTTCCGCCGCGATCGTATTGACAGCATTTCCGGTTGTTCCTGCAACAAGGTTGCGTTCCTCCCCCGCCGAAGGCGGGGGAGGAACGCGTTTTGTCTTGCAAACTGAAATGCGATCGCTATAGTATTGACAGCCCGGCTGCATTTTATCGACATCCGGAAACGAAAAAGCGGCATGGAATTTTCAGCATTCCATGCCGCGCGCCAGTTAATTCTTTATTTTTTCGCAATCCGATGGATCGGAATAAAAAGCAAAACAGTCCTTGCCCTGCTTTTTCGCCTTGTAAAGCGCGCTGTCCGCTTTGGGATAAAGCTCCGGATACGTTCTCCCGTCGGCCGGATACATGGCGATGCCGATGCTGCCGGAAATGCTGTATTCCATATGGCCGTCCGCATGGGTATTGCGGAAGATGTCGCACATCGCTTCCGCCTTTTCCGCGATCAGGTCGTCTGTGGAGATATCGCGCAGAAACACGAGGAATTCGTCCCCGCCGATACGCCCGACCACATCGGAAGTACGGAACAGCTTCTGGAGCTTCGCGGAAATGTCGCAGATCACCTTGTCCCCGGCCATGTGTCCGAACTGGTCGTTGATGGATTTAAAATTGTCAATATCGATCATCATCAGCGCGTGGATTCCCGATGTATCCGCGCCCGACAGATGATCCTCGATCTGGGACTGCGTGGCGGTCTTATTGTAAAGATTCGTCAGCGCGTCGCGCTGCGACTTGTCCATCAGCCTTTGCATTTCCTTCTTCTGGCTGTCGATATTATACGCCTTGCCAACCGCTTTGCTCGGTTTGCCGTAGGAGTCGTACATGATTTTCGCTTTCACGCGGTGCCAGACAAACCGGCCCGTTTTGGTAATGAAACGGAATTCGATTTCATACTCCGTATTGCCCAGCTGGAACTCCTTTAACAGCGTTCGAAACTGCTGCAGGTCATCCTTGCAAATGCTCTGGTTGTTCAAAATATCCTTCATGAAATTCTTGATGTGCGGATACTGCCCGGTCAGAGCGGTGAAAAGCGGGGAAAAATCCATCCGGTCGGTTATGATATCGTATTCGAACATGATATCGTCGGAGAGGTTCTCCGCGATCTGGTAACGCTCCCTTTCCACTTCCAGCTCTTCCTGCGTCTGCTTGAGCGAGGTAATATCCGTGTAAACGCACTGGTAAATCACCTGATTGTTCTGATTGACGGTGTGCGTTCCGCTCAGGGAGACCCAGATGACGCCGCCGTCTTTCTTTACCATGCGGAATTCCGCGGTAACGGGCCTGTTTTCCTCGATCTGCCTTTTCAGCAGACTCGACACAAGCTGGGCATCTTCGGCGTGCACATTGCGGATTCCTTCTTCGCCCGGGAGCCGGGCGTATTCTTCTTTTGTATATCCGCACAGCTTATAGAACCCGTCGCTCGCGTAGACCAGCTTCAGTCCCCCGTCATACAAGTACTGCGCCACGCCGCCGGGGATGCTGTTTGCCAGCGTCTGCAGCTGCGTCATGATCTCATTCGCTTTTTTATGCGCCTGTTTCGACTCGGTAATATCCACAACGACGGCGAAAAATTCCCGATACCCGTTCTCATGCGTCACAATTTTAGCCCGGTTGAGCAGCCAGCGGATATTCCCGTCCGCCGTAACGATCCGATATTTTACCTCCGCGAAATTCTCTTTGGAAATCTGATGGTGAATGCTGCTGATGGTCTGCATACGGTCTTCTTCATAAATCATGTTGTAGAAGGAACGGTCATAGGCGCCGAGGAACTGGTCCAAGGTATATCCCAGCATTTTCAGAAGCCCGTTGCTCACAAACTGGAACTCCGCCTTTTCGTCGGCACTGAAGCGGAACGCGCCGCCCGGCAGGTTGGCGATGAAGGTTTCCAGCTCCACCTTGGTACTTTTCAGCTCGTCGTTCTTCCTGCGGAGCCGCTCCCTGTTCTTTCTTTCCGACAGAATAACATAAGCCGCAAACAAAATCAGTCCAATGGTAAGCTTGATTACCAAAGAGACGGTATACGTCAGAATTTTGTTGGATTTCGAGGTAACGGCATTGATGGAAACCGTACCGATCACATACCAGTCCTCCATACCGACCGGCGTATAGGAAACATAATACTCCCCCATATTGGAGTAATAGTGGGAGCTCCCCTTCTGTCCGTTTCCCATGGCCGACTTGATCTGGCTGAGAGCGGATGGGTCCTCCAGTGCCAGCTGCGTGTCCGTAAAAATATTCTCCTCCGTCTGCCGGGAATCCGGCGAGGCGATCACCGTGCCGTCCCCGCGGGCAAGCCAGCATTCTCCCTTTTCCCCGGAGCTTTCCGCGTTCAGCAGGCTGCTGAACGATTTTGCAGGGATAATGGAGCTGATGGCACCGGTAATTTTTCCCCCGTGCCGGACGGGCACGGCCACGACGATGCTGCGGGCACCGTCCGTCCTGGACTGGGACACCACTGAAACGGTCGTTTTGCCGTTCAGTGCCTGCTGAAAATAGGGGCGGTCGCCGATTTGGATGGTTTGTCCCCCGGCAAGGCAGCAGGTTCCGTCCGGCAGCCCCACCCCGACCGCAGCCGACTGGTCCGCTTTCTTCAAATCAACCAGCAGGTCCTTCACAGAGGCCTTGTCCAGCGCGGCATTTTTCGCGCCGATTGCCTGAGCGGCCAGTTCCATAGAAGAAATCGTGTTGTTCAGTTCTATGTTGACCATTTTGGCATTATGCTGGGTATCAGACAGCAGATTTTCCTGCACTTCTTCTTCAAAAGTTCGGTTTAGTAAAAAAGAATATCTGCTGAAAGACAGAATCATAAACCCAACAAAAATAGCGATTATCAAAATTGCTGTTATGGGCGTATTGATTCTTCTTTTCACTGAAATACTCCTCCAAGACGACGAAATTTCCACCAGTCCCCAGCAGGATTACTAAAGATAATTCCATACCTATACTTATAATATCATAAAATGAATGTAAAAGAAACCATTTATTTCCAATTTCCATTTAAAAGCGCGGCATATCGGTTCTTTTGGCAAAATAGCAGGCACATACGGTTTAGCCGATCTTTTTCGTCACGGCGCTCAGGCCTTCCCGGCTGACCATTTCCGGAATGTTCCTGTGACAGGTAAACAGGATGATCTGGGCGCCGCCGCTGTTCCCGGCATAATCGGCGAGGAATTTCAGTCCCTGTTCTGTCCGTTCGTCGTCGTACTGCAGAAAAACGTCGTCCAGCAGCAGCGGGAGCTTCGGACCCTCTTCCGAAAGCAGCTCCGCGACCGCCAGCCTGAGCGCGAAATACGCCTGATCGATCGTGCCGCTGCTCAGATACTGCCATTCGTGTGAAACCGCGTTTTCCGCGTCCTGCACGTTGATATCGAAATTCTTGGAAACGATCACATTCTGATATTTTCCGCCCGTGATGCTGCTGAAGATCCGGGCGGTTTTTTCGTTCAGAAGGGGACCGAAGCTCTGGCGGATTTCATTGAAGGCCTCCGTAAGCGTTTCCTTTGCAAGGCTGAGGGACTGATACTCCGATTCCTTTTCCGCAATTTCCTTCTGCAGCTCCTCCGTCTCCTCCTCCAGCTCGCTGACATTCTTTTTCCCTGCGAACCGGTTTTTGATTTCGGAGCCCGTCTGAATCAATTCTTCTCTTGTTTGCTGGAGCTGCTGAAAGCATTCGGCACCGAGCCGTCTGAGGTTCTCCGCACCCTGATCGTCCAGGGGCTCCGGCAGCTGCCCCGCGCCGGTTCTGAGAATCTCTTCCCGCGCTTCCCCGGCTTCCCGCTCAAGCTGTTCGGCGGGCTTCCCCTGTCCCTGCTCCTTGAGGGATTCCGACTGGCTTTCGATTTTCTGCCGCATGGAACGGAGTTCCTCCATCCGATTTTTCAGCTCCTGTACGGCGCTCACCGCTTCCTCAAAAGAGGAGACCGGCCGGTATGTACTGACAAAGGAAAGGAAGGCGCCGGTTTGCTCCCGCAGGCTTTCCTGCGCCTGAGCCAGGTCCTCTTTCGCCCTGTCCAGATTTTCCCGTCTCATGGCCGCCCGTGCCTGAACGCTCCGGAACCGTATCAGCTTGTCCTGAAGCTCCTCCACGGTCCGGCACCCCAGCGCCTGAAGCTGAGACTTTATCCCGTCCGCAAGCGCCGCTTCCCGGGCTGTTTTCGCGTTCAGCTCCTCCTGCAGAGCGGGAAGGTCGGTCCGTTGTTCCAGGCCGTCCGCCGGGAGCTCCGCGCGCTTTTTCCGCACATCCTTTGAAAGGCCGTCAAGCTTTTCCTCGATAAACCCGAGTTTCAGCTCCAGCTCACGATTCCTGCGTTCCGCTGCGGACATCTGTTCCTCCGCCATGCGGCAGAGTTCTTCCGCCTGTGCGGCCGATTTCTGTACCTGTTCTTCTCTGGCCGACACCGCCTGCCATTCGCCCGCGGCTTGCTCTTCCGCCCGCTTTGCGGCTTCCGTTTCACGTTCCGCAGCAAGACGCACGCTTTCCAGATTAGCTTTTGCCGCCGCGGCTTCGGCTTCGTCCACGACCGTCGTGGCCACGGCTCTGGTTCTGGTTTTTCCAACAGAGAGAACCGCCGTCACTCCGGCAAGAGCCAAACCGGCAAAGCAGACGGGCGACAGGGCAATTCCCAGCGCAACCGATGCAGCGGCGATCAGAATCGCCCCGATCAGCAGCCCTTTCCTGATTTCGCGCCCGGCATTTTCGTTGACCATTACCTGCCGGGGAGTGCCGGCCTGTTTCAGCCGCTCCTGAGCCGTTTCTATTTTTTGCGCGGAAAGGGCCTGTACGGATTTCAAATGCTGCCCGGCGGTCTGATACGCCGTCTTCGCGCTCTCCCTGCGCTGTCCGGCGAGCGCAAGCTCTTTCTTTTTCCGGTCAAGGTCCTCCCGGCAGGTCTGACAGGACCGCCGCGCTTCCTCCAGTTCCAGAGAAGCCTCTTTGCAGGCGTTTTCCTGCTCCTGCTTCTGCCGTATCTGCATTTGCAGCGCCTTTTCCGCTTCTGCCAGAGCCGACTGTTTTTTCTCCGTTTCGGCAGCGACGCGAATGGTTTCCCGAAGAGTAAGAATGTCCCGGCTTACCTGCGCACGCTCCTGGTCCCGTTTCTTTACTTCCTCCGGCACTTCCGGTGAAATTTCCTCAACCGGCTCGCCGGAGGAAGGGTCCTCCTGCTCCAGGGTAAGGACATTCCTGTTTCTCTCCTCCAGAAGCTGCTGAAGAGACCGGACCTGAGTGATCCTTTCTTCCGCGTTCTGAACAAATTCCTCGTTAAAGACAGTGCCGCCTGAAGTAAGGCGCCCGGCTATCTCCTCATATTCTTTGATCTGCGCGTTGAGCTCCTTTTGCTTCTGAACGATTTTGTCCAGATTCTGAAGCTGGATAAGCTTTTTTTGCAGATCCGACTGAGTTGTATAATACTGATATTTCTGTTCCAAAGCTTCTTTCTTTTCGTTCAGTTCGGCATACCGGCGCTCCATCCGCTTTTTTTCTTCCTCGTCCGCCAGAGCCGCCGCCCGCTCCTGAGCAAGCCGTTCCTGCTGCTGATAACCCTTATCCAGCACGCCGATCCTGCCGCTTTTGGATTTCAGCTCGTTCATGGCGGCCTGCAGACGGGTTTCCACCCGTTTCTGCGACACGCTTTCATCCCCGGTGGAGACCAGGTTCAGAAGCTTCTGGGTAATTTCATCGTCCCTGTCCGCACCGGCCATGCTCCCGGCCTGCCCGATAAAGACGCTTTTTTCAAACGCCGCAGCCCCGATTCCAAAAAAGCGCTGGCCAAGATCGGTGTTGCTGGCGATCTTCTCTTTTTCCCCGGTCGCCGTATTCCACAGGCTGATTTTATCTGTCGCGTTGGAAGCACCGAACAGTCTTTCCAGCCGATAGACGGTCCCGTTATCCTCAAATTCAAGGAATCCCGACATTTTGGCCCCGTCCCAAGGCTGATATTTTTTGCGGATATTTTTGGAAAGGTCACCGCTTCTGCCCTCGGAACCGTAAAACATCATTCTGATAAACGCCATGATGGTGCTTTTTCCGTCCTCGTTATTTCCGTAGAGAATATGGAGGCCGTCCGTCAGATCGAGCGTATACTCCCTCAGCTTGCCAAAGTGTCCAATGTAAATCCTGTTAATTTTCATTCCGTTTTCCCTCGCTGTCAAACGCTTTTAAGCCGATATCGAGCGCGCGCCGGAGTTGTTCCTTCTGCGCTTCGCCCGCCGCGGCGCCGATTTTTTCCAGCATGCGCCGGACAAAAATCCCCTTTAAGGAGGTTTCCTTGGACAGCGCGTTCAGGTCAGCCTTCAGACGCGTTTCGTCCCTGAGCTTCACAAAATACAGCTCGTTTTCCAGCCTTGCCGCAATCGCGGCGCAGTCCGGCGAAAAGGAAGCGTCCAGCGCTCCCTCCAGAATGATTTTATAAAGATTGTCCGCATACGTCTCCCCAAACTGCCGCTGCAGCGCGTGAAGGACGACGGCCGCCGCCTCGTTGTTGGCCGACACCCCGCCGATATCGACGCGGACCTCTAAATTTTTTCTTCGGCATACCGGGCGGAAAGCGAGGTCAAGCCTGTCCCTGCTCACAGTACCGATATAAACGCCCTTGTCCCCGAGTTCGTCAAAGCCCCTGCCCTCCGGACAGCCGCAGTAGGCGTAAGCGGTCCTTCCGCTGTGCAGGATTTCGGTACGCATATGGATATGGCCGAGCGCAAGGTAATCCATGCCGCTGAAACGAATCCGGGACGGGGTGATCGGGTTATAATTGCTCGACTGGTTCTCGGCGACCAGGTCCCCGTGCAGGACGCAGATATTCAGCAGGTCTTCCCGGGGCGCGCCGATTTCTCCCAGTAAGGGTTCCGTGACATAGGTTCCCGTAAATCCCGCGCCCCACACGCGCACGCCCTTTCCGGGCAGCTCAAAACAGTCGAAGCCGGACTGAAAAATATGTACGTTCGCCGGCCAGTCCGGGTCGGCGTACGGGGAATCCAGAGAAACATAATCGTGGTTCCCCGGCGCAACGGCAACCGCCGTTTCTGGAATTTCGGACAGCGCCTTTTTTACGGAACGGACCGTCGCGGCATCCGTACCGGAGCTTTCAAAAAAATCCCCGGCGATCAGAAGCAGCTCCACCCCTTCTTCTTTGCAGAGGGACACGATCCTGTCAAACGTCATCAGCATTTCTTCCCTGCGCTGGCCCGCTTTGCTCCCCAGCGAAGTAAGCTCCGCGCCGAGGTGCAGGTCGGCACAGTGCAGTATTTTTATTTTATTCATTCCTTTACGCCCCCGGACAATATTCCTTTAATTGTTTCTATTATATCAAAATCAGAAGGGGAAAGCAATTGCCGGTCGGCTTTGCCGACGGAGCGGAAGGCCCCCGAAACAGACGAAAAAGGCCGCCCGGGATTTTCCCGGGCGGCCTTTGGCCTTTGCTGTTAACGGATTTCTATTCTGCGGCTTTCGGGTACCACGGTTTCCACCTTCGGCATACTCAGCTCCAGAATTCCGTCCTTGTACTCCGCGGAGATTTCCTTGGCTTTGACATCGGAAATATCAAAGCTGCGGGAGAACGAGCCGTACCTGCGCTCCCTGCGAACGTAATTGTCCTTTGTCTCCTCGGTTTCGTCCTTGTGTTCCGCGCTGACGGTCAGCCTGTCGCCCTCGATATCGATCTTGATATCTTCCTTCTTAAAGCCCGGCAGCTCCGCCTTCAGCAAATACTTGTCGCCATTATCGATCACATCCGTACGGAAAGCGGAAAAGCTTTGCGACAGATCGCCGAAGAAGTTTTTCTCCATGTTATCAAAATAGTTGAACAAGTTGTTTTCCCTGCGTCCAAACGGCATTAAATCAAACATCATCAAAACCTCCATATTCATTCATTTGATTTCTTCGGAAGCATTGCTTCCTTTTACAATTCTTACTATATCCGATGATTATGAAAAATAATCATATAAAATATGACCAAATTATTAATTTTAGCACTCTCGTGTTTAGAGTGCTAAAATTAATCAAAATTTTCGATTGGAATGGGAAAAATCGCCTTTCAGAGAGAAGGAAAACCGGCCCTCCAGGCGATACAAAATCACCGAAGGGCCGGTCCTGACGGAGGAAGGATCAATTGGGGAACACGACGATCAGAAACATTTTGAACTGCTGGGAAGCATAGACCGCGTGGGGTGTTTTCGCGGGCATAACGATAGTCTGTCCGGCTTTGAGGAGATGCTTTTCGGAACCGATGGTAATTTCGCCCTCCCCATCCAACGCAATGACCATCGCGTCGCCGTTCGACTCATGGGAGCTGATCTCCTCCCCCTGGTCAAAAGCGAAAAGCGTCAGGCTGACCGCCGGGTTCTGCGCCAGCGTCTTGCTGACGACCTGACCCGGCTGATAGGTTACCAGCTCCGCCAGAGTCAGCGCGGTTGAAAAATCGATATTCTTAAGATAATTCTTTTGCATACGGCAACCTCCTATTTCAGCATGGCAGCCAGATCCTGTTCGGGTGTGGTGATCGGCATGATGTTAAACTTCTCTACCAGTATTTTAAAAACGTTCGGGGATACAAACGCGGGAAGCGTCGGGCCCAGGCGGATATTGGTAATCCCGAGCGACAGCAGGGTCAGCAGGATGCAGACCGCTTTCTGCTCATACCAGGAAAGCACGATGGACAGCGGCAGATCGTTGACGCCGCAGCCGAAAGCCTCGGAAAGAGCGACCGCAACCTTTATCGCGGAGTAGGCGTCGTTGCACTGGCCCATATCCATAATGTGCGGCAGGGCGCCGAGCGTCCCCATGTCGAGGTCGTTGAAGCGGTACTTCCCGCACGCGCAGGTGAGAACGACGGAGTCCGGCGGGGTAAGCTCAACCAGCTTGGTGAAATAGTTTCTGCCGGGCTTTGCGCCGTCGCAGCCCCCAATGAGGAAAATGTGGCGCAGAGCGCCGGATTTCACCGCCCCGATCACCTGATCGGCAACCGACAGCACGGTGTTGTGTCCGAAGCCGGTCATCAGCTTTTCGCCGCCGTTGATGCCGGGCATATGCACGTCCTGCTCGTATCCGCCGAGCTCCAGCGCTTTTTCGATCACAATGCTGAAATCCTTCTTACCATTCACTTCGCCGATGTGGGGCATTTCGGGATAGCCGACCACCGCGGTCGTATAAACCCTGTCGGCATAGGACGGCATGGGGCGCATCAGGCAGTTTGTCGTAAACAGGAACGGTGCCGGAACATTGAGGAATTCCTTCTGCTGATTCTGCCACGCGGTACCGAAATTGCCTTTCAGATGCGGATACTTTTTCAGTTCGGGATAGCCGTGCGCGGGCAGCATTTCGCCGTGCGTATAGATGTTGATGCCCTTGTCCTTTGTCTGTTCCAAAAGCTGTTTCAAATCGTAAAGGTCATGGCCGGAAACAACAATGAACGGGCCTTTTTCAATGGTATTGCTTACTTCGGTCGGCACGGGATTGCCGAACGACTCCGTATTGGCCTGATCCAGCAGGGCCATGCACTTCAGGTTGACCTGGCCGAACTCCATCACAAGCTCCAGCAGGCGGGACGGGTCCTGCTCGCAGTCGATCGCCGTCAGCCCCTTGTAGAACCAGCCGGTCACCTCGTCGTCGGTATAACCCAGCACATAGGCGTGATACGCGTACGCCGCCATTCCTCTCATGCCGAGCAGGAGCAGGGATTTCAGCGAACGGATATCCTCGTCGCTGTTCCAAAGCTGTTCCAGATCAAGGTCGTCGGTGCCGCCGCATTTTGAACTGCAGGCAGCGCAGCCGGGTGTCAGCGAATCCTTTTCCTTCCTGATCTCGGCGGTAAGCGCCTCAATCGCCTCATTGTCGAAATTCACGTTGGTAATGCACATAAACAGGCCGCGCAAAATCAGCTCATCCGATTTTGGGGTCCTTCCGGAATTCCCAGCCGCTTTGGCCAGACCGACCAGCGCGCCGGTCAGTTCATCCTGAAAATCGGCGGTCACGCTGCTTTTTCCGCACACCCCCATTTTTGTGCATCCGGTTCCTCCGGCGGTTTGTTCACACTGAAAACAAAACATCTTCCTTTTCCTCCTTCAATTAATCTTCTAATATTTCACCGTCGGTGGCGACGGTAATGACACGCCACGGGATCATTTTCCCGGAATTCTGCAGAGCGGTCTTTACATAGTTGACCATTCCGCCGCAGCAGGGCACTTCCATACGCACAACGGTGACGCTTTGAATGTCGTTCAGATTCAAAATCTCCGTCAGCTTTTCACTGTAATCGAGGTCGTCCAGTTTCGGACAGCCGATCAGCGTAATTTTATTTTTCATAAACTGATGAATATTCGGGCAGGCATAAGCCGTGCAGTCCGCGCAGATGACGATGTGCGCATTTTCAAAATACGGGGCGTTCGGCGCGACCAGCTTCAGCTGGCACGGCCACTGGCGCAGCTCCGAGCGGGCGGCTGCCGGAGCCGCCGGCTGGACCGGGGCGGGCGCGCGGTCAAACGTCTTCATGCGCATGGACGGACATCCCCCGAAAGGAGGCTGGACCGCCTTCTGTTTCATTTTGGCGTCTACCATTTCCTGATCGTACTCCCCGGCTTCGCGCTCAATAATCTGAATCGCGCCGGTCGGGCATTCGGGGAGACAGTTTCCGAGTCCGTCACAGTAGCTGTCACTGATTAGGGTTGCTTTTCCATCTATCAGCTGCAAAGCGCCTTCGTGGCAGGCGCTGATGCACAGGCCGCAGCCATTGCATTTATCAGAATCAATCTGAACGATATGTCTTTTCATTCAACGTTCCTCCATTTGTTTTGTTGGCCTCAGTATATCATTCTGCTTTTGTTATTTCGGTATCCACAGCTACAAAATTTAATTTATTTGAAATTTTTTTGACAACGGAATATACTGAATTTTAAGAAATATTGCGATTGACCATGCAGCGGAGGAATGATATGAAAGCAATAAAAAAGATACTTTCCGTGCTTACGGCGGGAATCATGCTCTTTGCGCAAGGGTGCGCACCTGCTGAAGCGATTCCCGGATGGACAAAAAGCCCCTCTATGGCTGTTCCGAGAGACCAGTTCCAGATAGAAGCCGTCGGGGATAAGCTTTATGTACTGGGCGGTCTGGGATCGGATTCCAAAAGCCTGTCCTCTGTGGAATGCTACGACCCGGTGTCTAACCAGTGGACAGTAAGAAAACCCATGCTTGACGCCAGAACTGAATTTCAGACCCGGACGGTAAACGGAAAGATTTACGCGTTCGGCGGCTGGAGCAGCACAAAACAAACCGACCAAGATAAAATCGGCGGTTTGTCCTCTTTGGAAGCGTACGACCCGGCCGCGGACCTCTGGACGGAAAAAGCATCGATGTCCGTTCCCAGATCCGCTTTTTTAACGGAAACGGTCAATGGAATCCTTTACGCAATGGGCGGAGCGGAATCGGCTAATACAATGGAAGCGTATGACCCGGAAACCGATACATGGTCCCGCAAAGCACAGATTCCTGTGAAGATTTCCGCCTATGACTGCCGTACCGCCGTGTTAGACGGTAAAATTTTCGCATTCGGTAAGACCGTACAGGAATACGATCCCCAGACGGACGCATGGACGGTCAGGGCACCCATGCCGACAGCCAGATATAAGTTTGAGATACAGGCGGTAGGAGAAAAAATTTTTACGATGGGCGGATGTGACGGCGGCGGGAACCTTTTACCCACCGTGGAAGAATACGATCCCAAAACCGACAAATGGACAGAACGCGGCCCCATGGCCGTGTCTCGAATGGAATTTCAGACAGAGGCTGTCGAAGGAAAAATCGATGTGTTCGGCGGAAGCAACGGAGAGGATGTTCTGTCTTCCGTAGAGGAATACGACACGAATTTGAATAAATGGACGGAAAAGGCGCCTATGACAGTCCCCAGGACCTGGTTCGGTACAAAAGACCTGAAGGGTAAGATTTTCGCGATTGGCGGTTGGAATATTGGGACGGCGCTTTCTTCCGTGGAAAAATATGTTCCGTAAATACCGACACAGCCCATTTGCGCAGAAAAAAACTATTGTCTGCAAAGCAAAGCGGCCGGGAACGATATCGTTCCCGGCCGCTTTGCTTTGTTATGGTTAATTAACTTGTAATCAGAAGGTGACGTCTTCGCCGTAATAGGCGCAGGTAAGGACTTTCAGCATATTGTCCGCGTCGGTCTCCCTTGGGTTGGAGCCCGTGCAGGGGTCGCCGACGGCGTTGACCGCAATTTCCTTGCAGTGCGCCTTGAAGTCTTCCTCGCTGACGCCGTTTGCCTGATAAGTCTGGGCAATATTGAGCTTTCTGTTCAGCTCGCGGACAGCTTCCACAAGGGAATTGGTCAACTGTTTGTCCGTAGCGCCCGGCAGGCCGACTTCCCTTGCAATCTGAGCGTATCTTTCCATGCAGACTCTGGAGTTGTACTGGATGACGTTCGGCAGCAGGATGGCGTTGCAGCAGCCGTGCGGAATATGGAACACCGCGCCCGTCTTATGGGCAAGGCTGTGAGAGATTCCCAGTAGCGCATTGGAAAACGCCATGCCGGCAAGACACTGGGCAATGTGCATTTTGCCGCGCGCCTCGGCGTCGCCGTGGTAGGAATCAAGGATACTGTCAAAGATGCTGGAAATCGCCTTGAGCGCCAGCGCGTCCGAAAAGTCCGAACGGGCGGAGGCAACATAGGCTTCGATCGCATGGGTCAGGGCGTCCATACCGGTATGTGCGGTCAGGGTTTTCGGCATGGTCATCGGGATATCGGAATCCAGAACCGCAATATCCGGTGTAATTTCAAAGTCGGCAAGAGGATACTTGATATCGGTGGAATAGTCCGTGATTACGGAGAAAGCCGTCACTTCCGAAGCGGTTCCGCTCGTGGAGGGGATGCCGACGAAAATTGCTTTTTTTCTGAGCTTCGGCATGGTGAAAGGATTTTTGATATCGTCAAAGGTTTTATCCGGATATTCGTAGAACACCCACATCGCCTTTGCAGCGTCCATGGGGGAACCGCCGCCGATGGCAACGATCACGTCCGGCTCAAACTCGCGCATAGCCTTGGCGCCGTCGTATACTCTTTCGATAGACGGGTCCGGCTCGACACCGTCATAGATCAGGGTCTGCAGGCCGGCATCTTTCAAAACATCATCCAGCTTCTGCAGGAATCCGGTTTTTCTCATGGAATGGCCGCCGGTCACAATAAAAGCTTTGTGATAGCCCTTCAAATTTTTCAGCTCGCTGATTGCGTTCGGCCCAAAGTAGATGTCTCTTGGTAAGGTGAATCGTGCCATAAATGTTCCTCCTAAATTCATTTTTTATTCATAATTGTTAAAAGTATAACAATCTTTGTTTGATTATTATCATACCACTTTGTTCCACAATTTTCAAGGTGTTTTACTCATTTTGTTTAGTATGATTTCCCAGTTGTATTTTTATGTAATTCCAAATAAAAAAGCCGTTTTCCGCCCTCTTGTTTGTAAATCAGCTTTACAGCAATTCCATTTCAGTTTGAGAAAAAAATACGTTCCTCCCCGCCTTCGGCGGGGAGGAACGTAACCTTGTTGCAGAATCAACTGGAAATGCTGTAATTATCCTCGCGGAAAATACTCCTGACAGGGAGTCCCTAAAAATAATGTTTTTAATAACCAAAGATTCCACCGGCTTAATGGGCGATGATATAAGAATACATAAAACAGAAACTGATTAATTCTTACGGCTCGAAGGCGAACTAAGTAATAAATCTGATATAGGCTCTATCATCCAATGAGGCTTTACCATTTGTAAAACCTCTTGTTGATTTATATATACGAATACATAATGGGTCATTTTCTCGTAACCACCGTAAATACTGTTCGCTTTCTTCCAAACTAGCATAAAGCTTAGGGTAGCCGTCGGATGCTAAAACCACTTCGCTTGCATTTGGTACGTCTACCGATTCAATCCGGGAAAAATCTTCACAAAATCCATCTAATACGGCAAAGCCATATTCGCAATCTTTATTTGAAAACAAAAATTGTCGCTTTAATATAGGAAAAATCAACTCGTTTGATGGGTCATTGTTACAGAGTGAAGTTATGCTGACACCATTCATCATTTCCAGTTCAAGAAATACCGCTCTAACCTCAGCGAGCAAACCGTCAATTTTCATTTCATTGCTATGCAATTCTCCATTAAGCATAAATTGGCAATCACCATATTGCCATATTTGCGCTGACTCAATGCTATATATTACGATGGTTGCCTGCAATCTTTCCTCATGGTTATTATAAAAAAAGTCTATATCCTGGTAGCTCTGAAATAGGGCGTGATTAAGCTTGTGAAATACACACTCTTTTGTTTCTGAGCCACTAAGTGAATTGAGTGTGTGTTTAATGACCTCCTTGGCCCGAAATCCGCTTGTTTCACCGTCCCACTTAAATCGTCCTTTTGCCGTAACACCGTCTATAACAGCTATAAAGTGTTCATTGATAAAGATTCCATCTTCACATAAATTCATGTCATTGACTTTCGACGAAATATATTGTTCAACAATATCCATTTTTTCTCCCTTAATTCGTCTCCTATTTCTTAGGCCTACTATCTCTTATGTAGCCACAACATAAAAACAGGAATCAGGGGTTGGGGCGTTCCCAACAAGAGCCTTCACAGAAGGGTGACCACGCTTCCTACGCTTGCTATTCTTTTTGCTATTATAGCAAACACGAATTCAGCCTGTGAGTCATTGTATCCGTGTTTGCTTTCGTATCTCACCGTCCTGTACACCGGTGAAATCTTTGGCTACGGGGAAACGAGCAGATAATCCCAGCTATCTTTTGCCGAGATCCCATAAAGTTTGATATAATTTCAAATAAGTCGATGCACTGTTGCTGTTTAAGGAAAGCTGCTGTTTGTACTTTTCCAAAACCGCATCAAGCACATTTGCACCGCTTCCGCCGTTGGCAAAACAAAGCATATTTTGTCCATCGGTAGCAGAGAAATTAGTTGTTGGATCATCCATCAGCTGATTGCCTATCAAAGCTCTTCCCAATTGTTTTGATTCTTCATTTTTATTCAGCCAGAGTTCCCGTGTCATTTGGCCGTATTCCTCTTCGCTGATTTGATTGATATTATATTTGGAAACCACCTCTTCCGGCGTAGAATCAAAGATCAGGTGCTTCTGATTCTGAGCCGTCTGTGAGGTCTTGCCCTTTTCGCTTGAAGAATCCTTCCAGACCGGGGAAGCGGCCACTGAATTTATCTGCATAGGATAACAACTCCTTTTCCCAAAATCCCGAGCCGACTTTTCCGCTCGTCCAAGAATAAAACAGTCCTTAGGTATATCACCCTTTATGATTGTTCTTTATTTTCATAATAAAACTTATTGATACAATTGTCAAATTTAATGACACAATCGAATTATTTTACATTAAAAAACCGGACTGCTGAAAAGCAGTCCGGTTGCCGGTTTATCAATCAGGAGGGCGCTGACTCGTCGTAAAGGCGGCAGGAAACGAAATGTCCCGGGGACACTTCGCGGATCTGCGGCGTATATCCGTCGCACTCGTCCGTCTTTTTGAAGCAGCGTGAGCAGAAACGGCACCCCTCGGGGGGATTGATCGGGCTCGGCACGTCGCCGGTCAGGATAATGCGCTGCTTGGATTTTGTCGGGCCAATAAACGGAATCGCGGAAAGCAGAGCCTGCGTATAAGGATGGAGAGGGTTGGAATACAGCTCTTTTTTTGGCGCGATTTCCACCAGCTTTCCCAGATACATCACGCCCACACGATCGCTGATATGCTTCACGACGTTCAGGCCGTGTGCAATAAACAGATAGGTCAGGCCGAATTCCGCCTTCAGTTCATCCAGAAGGTTCAGGACCTGTGCCTGAATCGAAACGTCCAGTGCGGAAACCGGCTCGTCGCACACGATCAGTTTCGGCTGTACGGCGAGCGCGCGCGCAATGCCGACACGCTGACGCTGTCCGCCGGAAAACTCATGCGGGTAGCGGTTCCTCTGATGGTTGGCCAGCCCGACACAGTTCAGAAGATAAGTGACCCTTTTTTCAATCTCATTGCTGGGGAGCAGCTTGTTGATTTTGATCGGCTCCGCAATGATATCGCCGATCGTCATTCTCGGGTTTAACGAAGCATAGGGGTCCTGGAAAATCAGCTGAATGTCCTTGCAGAATCCGCGGCGCTTTTCTTCGGACAGCTTGGTCAGGTCGGTGCCTTCAAAAATAATCTGTCCGCGCGTAGGGGTATAAAGATTGACCAGCATTTTGCCGATCGTGGTTTTCCCACAGCCGGATTCGCCGACAAGGCCGAAGGCCTCGCCCTTATGAATGGCAAACGACACGTCGTCCACCGCTTTCAGGACGCTGGTCGGGCGGCCGAAAAAGTCGTTTTCCAAATTAAAATACTTGGCCAGATTTTTTACTTCTACCAATACTTCACTCATGATTTTCCGCCTCCTCTGTTTCCGTTCCGTAAAGGAAGCAGCGCACCTTATGGCCGTCCCTTTCAACCAGTGCCGGCATCTTTTCGCGGCAGCAGTCCATGCACCGGTCACAGCGGTCGGAGAAAGCGCAGCCGGACGGCATTTTCAGCGGATTCGGCACCATGCCCTTGATCATATAGAGAGGTTCGCTGCTCTCATCCTCCAGTCTGGGGATGGAACGGAGCAGGCCGAGCGTATAGGGATGCATCGTCTCTTCAAACAGTGTTTTCACATCCGCTTCCTCAACGATTTTCCCGCAGTACATCACGATGACGCGGTCGGCGGCCTCCGACACCACGCCAAGGTCATGGGTGATCAGCAGGACGGCCATGTTGAATTTTTCACGCATGTGATAAAGCAGGTCGAGAATCTGCGCCTGGATCGTCACGTCCAGCGCGGTGGTCGGTTCGTCGGCGATCAGCAGCTCCGGGCGGCACGAGAGCGCCATGGCGGTCATGACCCTCTGGCGCATACCGCCGCTCATCTGGTGCGGGTAATCCTTGGCGCGTTCCGCCGGGGAAGGAATACCCACGATGTCGAGCATATGGACGGCGCGTTCCCACGCCTCTTTTTTAGAGAGCTTCATATGCGTCATGATGCTCTCCATGATCTGATCCTTAATGCGGTATACGGGGTTGAGCGAAGTCATCGGCTCCTGGAAAATCATAGAAATCTGGTCCCCGCGGATCGCCTGCATCTCCGACTTGCTCTTTTTCAGGAGGTCCTCGCCCTTGAACAGGATTTCTCCCTCCGTTACTCTGCCCGGCTCCTGCACAAGGCCCATGACGGAAAGCGACGTTACGCTCTTTCCGGAACCGGACTCTCCCACGATCGCCAGAATTTCCCCTTTATTTAATGAGAAGCTGATATCGTCCACGGCGTTGACGGTGCCATGTTTCAGCTGAAATTTCGTTTTTAAATGGTTTACTTCAAGCAACATAAAACTTCACCGCCTCTAATTCTTTCTAGATTTCGGGTCGAGCGCGTCACGCAGACCGTCGCCCAACAAATTGAACGCCAGAACCGTCAGGGTAATGGCAATGCCCGGGAAAACGAGCGTATAGGGCGCGGTGAAGATAAAGCCCCTCGCTCTGCCTAACATATCGCCCCACTCAGCCGCCGGCGGCTGTACGCCGAGGCCCAGAAAGCCCAGAGCGGCGGTATCAAGAACCGCGGTGGAAATCCCCAGCGTTGCCCTGACCACAATGGAGGAAAGCACATTCGGAAGAATATGCTTGAAAATAATGCGGCTGTTTTTGTTTCCGATGACCCTGGCCGCCTGCACATAGTCGTTTTCCTTGACGGACAGGATACAGCCGCGCACAATGCGCGCGTATTCGGGGATAGAAACCAGGCCGATGGCGATAACCGCCTTATCGATGCCCTTGCCCAGAGCCGCCATAAAGGCGATGGCCAGCAGGATGGAGGGAATGGCGAGCATCATGTCCATGAAGCGCATGATAATCGTATCCGTTTTTCCTCCCTGATAACCGGCAACGGAGCCCAGCACGACGCCGACCGTCAGGGAAAGGGCAACCGCGCTCAAGCCAACGGTAAGGGAAATACGCGTTCCTGCAATAATTCTGCTGAAAATATCGCGGCCAAGCTGATCGGTTCCGAACCAGTGCTCGGCGTTCGGCTGGATAAAGCTCTTCGTCATATCCGATAAATTTGGATCGTACGGCATGATCAGCGGTCCGAAGATCGCCAGCAGCGCGAGGAACCCAATAACAATGAGGCCCGTAATCGCCGCTTTGTCCTCACAAAGCGATTCCCACATCTCTTTTAACTGAGATTCCGGTTTCTCGAGAACGACGGCTGCCTGTAATGAGGATTCTGTTTGCGGCTGGTCTGCTTTTTTCTGTGTCATAACAAGCTAACCTTCTTTCTTGGAAAATTTAATGCGGGGATCAATAAACGCGTAAACAACGTCTACGACAAGATTAATGAGCACGAAGATGCAAGCAATCAGAAGCACGACTCCCTGTACGACGGGGAAATCGGATTTCAGAATGCATTCCACGGTATAATTGCCGATACCCGGCCAGGAAAACACGGTTTCCGTCAAAACCGCTCCGCCCAGAAGAGAGCCGAGCTGGAGACCGATGACCGTCGTGACGGGGATCATCGCGTTGCGCAGCGCGTGGTGGGTAATCACTTTCCCTTCGGACACGCCCTTCGCCCGCGCCGTACGTATGTAATCCTGATTGAGCGTTTCCAGCATGCTGGAACGGGTCATCCTGGTGATAATCGCCATGGAGTACATGCCGAGCGCCAGCGCCGGCAGAATCAAATGCCGGAGCACGTCGACAAAAGCCTCCGTATCCCCAATGGCAAGCGTGTCGAACAGATAGAAGCCCGAAGCCGCCATGGGCTGCAGAAGCGGGTCGATTCGGCCGCCGGAGGGCAGGATATGCCACACGCCTGCAAACAGGATGATCAGCAGAATGCCCAGCCAGAAGATCGGCATGGAAACGCCGATCAGCGCGAGCACCATTCCCGCGTGGTCAAAAAAGGAATTCTTTTTCACCGCGGAAATAACGCCGATGATGATGCCGAAAAGAGACGCGAAAATAATAGCGGCAATCGCAAGCTCGATCGTAGCCGGAAAACGCGAGAAAATCTCCTGTGTAACAGGAGTTTTTGTATAGTAAGACGTTCCGAGGTCGCCGGTGACGGCGCCCTTGATGAAATTAAAGAACTGGATATAAAGCGGGGCGTCCAGGCCGTTTGCCGCGCGCCACGCGTTGGCGGCTTCCACCGTAGCGTGCTGCCCCAGAACGATCGGAGCCGGGTCCGGTGAAAAAACCCGCATGATTAAGAACACAATGACCGAAACTCCCAGCAGCACGGGAATCAGCATCAATATGCGCTTGACGATATACTTGAACATTTACAACAACCTTTCGTTGTATCATAACAAACAAGGATGCCGGAAGTCGTATTGAACAACCTCCGGCAATTCATAGAATCATTTCAAACGGAAATCTGCGTTTTGTCTACAAACACCAGTTTAGCTCTTGGAAACACCGGAAAGGAAGACAACACCGGTCATGTGGTAGTAGAAATCCTTTACGTTGCTTCTGTAGCCGCAAAGAGTCTTGCCATGGGAAATCGGGAGCCATACGGCTTCTTCGGCAGCTTTCTTTTCAAGATCCGTATAAATCTTGTTGCGCTCGTCGCCGGCCTTCGTGGCAAGGCCTTTCGCAATCATTGCTTTGAAGTCGGCGTTGTCATAGCGGGCAACGTTCATGGTCGGGTCTTTGTCGGCCATCAGGTTCATGAAGTTATCCGGGTCGCCGTTGTCGCCCGTCCAGCCGTAGAAGCAGACATCGTAATCGCCTGCCTTGACCTTCTCTTTGTAGGTGGTCCAGTCATAAGCGTCGATCGTGGCTTCCACGCCCGCGTTGCGCAGGTAGCCCTGGATGGCTTCTGCAAGCGCCTGGCCGTTTGCGGTGTTATACGGTCTCGGGTTGGTGTAGGTAATCATGTGAAGCGTCTTTACGCCTGCTGCGGCGAGGGCGGATTTCGCGGCCGCCTGATCAAAAGAAACCTGCTTGATGCTTGCGTCGTAGCCCTCCATAAAGGTAGGCAGGACGGAAGTAGCGGGGTCCGCATAGCCCTGATAAAGGCTCTTGACCAGTTCGGGAACATTAATGGCCTGGGAAACTGCCGCGCGGACCTTCGCGTCGGTGAAGGGCGCTTTGGTAGTATTGTAAGCCAGATAGTTGATGTTCATGCCCGGAGCTTCGTAAATCTTGTTGCCCGCGCTTTCGATCTGGCTGACGACCGTTGCGTCGATTCCGTCGATCATATCGGCTTCGCCGTTGCTCAGGGCAACCACTCTTGCGGAGTTGTCTTTGATGAACTTGAAGATAACGTTCTTTGTCAGAGCTTTGGTGCCCCAGTACTCGTCGTTGCGTGTCAGAACAACGTTCTGGCCCTTGGTCCAGCTTACGAATTTGTACGGACCGGTGCCGACAGGATGCTCATTGACGTTATTGCTGTTGTCCTTCAGCGCTTTGGGGCTGACCATCGGTGCGCCCAGGCACATGGCTAGGTTGTTTAAGAACGGTGTGCAGGCGGCTTTCATGTTGATTTTGACCGTGTTTTCATCCACGGCTTCAACATCCTTGACGGAGCCGAATACGAATCCGGCGTAGCCCATATCTTCCGTTACGTTCGGGGCAAGCTGACGGTCAATGTTGAATTTAACGGCTTCTGCGTTAAAATCGGTGCCGTCCTGAAATTTGACGCCCTTTTTCAGATGGAAGGTGTATGTAAGACCGTCGTCGCTGACATCCCAGCTTTCCGCAAGGGAAGGAAGAACCTTTGTGGAATCTTTGTCGTACTTTAAAAGACCTTCGTAAATGTTTACCATGATCTTCGCGGATTCACCGTCATCCACGAGTGCCGGGTCCAGACCTCTGGGGTCGGCGCCCTGTGCGTAGATCAAGGTGTCCTGTGCTCTGCTTTTGCCGGTATCTGCCGCAGATGCCGCGCCACTCTCCGCCGCGGTACTGCTTTTGCTGCCGCCCGAGCAAGCCGTCAGACCGGCGCAGGCAATCACTGCCGCAAGAACGGCAGCCAGCAGTCTTTTGCTCTTTTTCATTGTAAAACCTCTCTTCATCATTCTTTTATCCAATTTTTTGCTTTAACAGGATTTCGCTTTGACAGGGTTTCATAGTCACGCTTTTAAGCCAAAACACTGTAAATGGGGAAAGCAATGGGATAAAAAGACAGGCGCCTAACACCATCAGTCAAGCGCCTTTGCTTTAAACAAGCTTATTTTATCATTTTATTTGCAAGTTTGCAAGAGTAAAGTTGCAGAATAATGCCAATAGTTTATGGAAATTACAGGTTCCTATAGAACATTTGCACAAAGCAGCAAAGAATATTCCTGACAGACCTGTTTCGATGATTTTTTCACGACCGGAACAAAGGGTATATCCCCCAAAATTTCCCCGCGTTTTCCGTCCTGATAACCGAGCTTACAGCATTTCCAGTTGATTCTGCAGCAAGCTTGCGCTCCTCCCCACCGAAGGCGGGGAGGAGCGCATTTTATCTCGCAAACTGAAATGGAATTGCGCTAATAGACGGAAACACTGATGTCCGCCGCGGCTTTTGTCGTAGGGTCTATGGCATAAATGACCGCAGTCCCCCCGCCCACTGCCGTAATTTTTCCGGTGGACGCGTCTACGGTGGCCACGCCGGTGGAAGAGGACACCCACAAAAGCGAGGAAGCCTCCACCTTATTTCCGTTCAGCGTAATATTGTCCGGCGTATAGTCGCCGAATTTCGCGATTTTTACACTGCTCTGGGAAAACACAAGCCCCGAAGAGGAAACGGCAGGAGCTGCGGAGGAACCCGTTACGGTGACGGGCACCGTCGCGCTTGTCCAGTCGCTCTCCGCAAGGGTCCTGTAATAGTACCGCACCTTGGTTGTACCGGCGGCGACGGCGGTCATCACCACATGCCCCTGCGAGTCCGCCGAAGCCTTGATGATACTGTCGTCGTCGACCCACAGATAAATGACCCCGAAATACGCTTCGCTGACATAGCTGGTGTTCTGCACCAGCGAAATCTCATTCAGTGTGACCGACGCGGCGCAGTTTTCATCGTTCAGCGCCGAATCCGCAAAAGCGGCGGCGGAAAAGCTTGCGAGCAGCAGCGCGATGACCGGAACCAGCACCGCGGTCCTCATTTTCTTTATCATGGCAGTTCCTCCATTCTCATAGGCCTTGTTTGTGAATTAAAAATCGACGGATTTTCGGAATAAAATTGTGACTGACAAGGAAAAAAACGCAGGAATACTGCCCGTATGCCGAGCATTTTTGACGCGGTCAGACGCAATTTTAGCCGAATAAGACAAGACTCTTGATTTTGCAAACAAGGCCTAGGCCGTAGCCGTCTCGTTTTCAAAAAGCTCGCCGTCGATAATATTGATGACCCGTTTCGCGTGGGACGCCACGTGCAGGTCATGGGTAATCATCACGATGGTGTTTCCCATTTCATTGAGCTGGCTGAACAGCTTCAGGACCTCCTTGCCGGTTGCGGAGTCAAGCGCGCCCGTCGGTTCATCCGCCAAAAGGAGCTTCGGCCTGCCGACCAGCGCGCGGGCAATGGCGACCCGCTGCTGCTGGCCGCCGGAAAGCTCGTTCGGCTTATGGTGGATTCTTTGGTCCATTTCCAGCATCTCCAGTCTTTCCCTGGAAAGAGCCTCCGCCTTTTTACGGGTTTCCCCGCGGATCAGCAGGGGAAGCATGGTGTTCTGCAGCACGTCGTACTTCTGTATCAGGTGATATTTCTGAAAGATAAACCCAATCTGCTGATTTCTGAGATGCGTCAGCTGCGCGTCGTTCATCTGATGGACCGGCTGTCCCGTCAGAAAATATTCTCCGTCCTGAAAGCTGTCCATACAGCCTATAATATTCATCAGCGTGCTTTTTCCGGAGCCGGAGGGTCCCAGAACCGCAAGGTATTCGCCCGATTCCACATCGAGTGAAATATGCTTGAGCACATCCAGGGTATCGCCGCCGACCTTATAGCATTTGTGGATTTTATTCATGGTGATGATATTTTCCATTTCCGGCGCCCCTTCGTTTATTTCGATACAACGGCCACTTTAACGACCGTCAGCGTCCCGTTGACTTCCTTCTGCGAGATCCGCAGAACCATTCCCGCGCTAATACTGGAAAATCCGCTTGTGCGTTTCGTGGTCGTTCCCGCTGTGGCGGTACCGGCCGTTGTCTTGGTGGTAGAGCCGGATTTGGCCGAACCCGACCGGTTGGCGGAGGTCCCCGTACCGGTCTGCCCGGCAGCAGTTCCGCCCGGCGTGCCTCCCTGCTGGGCGTTCCCCGTGCCTGCTCCGGCCGTTCCCCCGGCCTGCGCCGTACCCCCCGTACCGGAGCCCGAAAGGGAAAGCCCCACGGGTATCAGCAGCGTCTTTGTTTCGCCGGAGGATACGAATTCCCCCGAGGAAGAGCCGCTTGCCCCGGACATCGTTCCGAGCTCCAGTTCCACTTCATTCCCGACGATGGAAGTCACCTTCCCGATGATCTGATTCTGCGACTGCGAAGAGGAGTCTCCCTGCGCACCGCTGTCTTTTGTGCCCCTGCGCGTTCCTTCCTGCCGGTTTTCACGGCTCAGCCCGGACGTCGTCTGCTCCCCCGCGCTCTGGGAGGTCTTCCCCGACGAGCAGCCGGTGAGGGCGGATACCGCAACCAGCAGAACCATGAGGACGCATAAAGTTCTTCTTTTTATCATGTTTACTCCTCCTTTTATTCCTGCTGCAAAGCTTCGATCGGCGTAAGCTGGGCCGCCTTATAGGCGGGATAAAACCCGAACACCGTGCCGGTCACCACTGCGAACGCAAGCGCGAGAACGCCGCTCACGGCAAGCGGTTCCACCGTCATTCCTGCCATGCGCACCGCCGGGACAAGGGCAAACCCGGCAATGACACCGAGCACTCCGCCGAAGGTGCTCATAAAGTTTGCTTCCACCAGAAATTCCATCAGGATCTCCCTCTTGCTGCATCCCAGTGCCTTTAAAATGCCTATCTCCTGCGTGCGCTCTCTGACCGACACAAACAGCACATTCATAATGCCGATACCGCCCACGATAAATACGATGATCGCGACGGCGATCAGCAGCATGGAAAGCGTGTTCGCCGAAGTGGTCGCCGCTTCCATTTCACTGCCCGCGTCCGTCAGGGTAAATCTTCCGTTCGGATAATTTTCCGTCAGTACCGCCGTAATATTGGTCATGGCGCTGGAAACCTCTTTCACATCTGAAGCGATCGCCATGATGGACGGGGTGGCCGTGCTGCCGAGTACGAATTTCTGCGCCGTGGAATAGGGCAGATAAATGGAATCGTCAGGGCTGACGCCGGACGAGACCGTTCCGATTTCCGAAAGCACGCCGACCACCGTATAGGTTTTCCCCTCGATCGTCAGCACGTCGCCGTAAGCGGCGTAGGCGCTGCCGAACAGTGTTTTCGCCAGACTGTTGCCGATGACCGCGACCTTATTCTTGCTGTCCTCGTCGTCCTGCGTAATAAAATCACCCTGCAGCAGCTCCAGATTGCTGATATTCTGGTACTCCGGCAGGCAGCCGACGATCGTCTCGTCCGTTTCCTCGTCCAGATTATCCGTCAGCACCGCGCCCGTTCCGCTGAGGACGATCGACGCGGATGAAAGGTCGGGCACATAAGAGAGGATATCCTCGACATCCGTCGTGGTAAGGGTCACGCCCTTTTGTCTGGTACTTCCCCCGCCCATCTGGCCGCCGCCCGGTATTCCGCCGCCTCCGCTCCGGCTTCCTCCGCCGCTGCCCCCACCTGTGCGGGTTCCTCCTCCAAAGCTTCCGCCTCCGCCGCCCATATCACCCGGCGGCATCATTCCGCCGCCCATCCCGCCCGCCATCGCGTCGGCCATATCGGCTTCCGTGCTGACGGTCACATTGATCGCCCCAACGTTCAAAGTTTTAAACTGCTCCTGAACGTCCACCTCGCCCCCGTGCCCGATGGCAATGACCAGCACGATGGTCGCGGCGCCGACGATAATTCCGAGGGAGGTCAGCATAACCTTGGTTTTGCTTTCCATGATATTGATCCATACCAGATGAAGGATTTCACTGAATCTCATGACTTTGTCACCGCGCTTTCGACCAGAACGGTTTCTCCTTCCTGCAGGCCGCTTACGATTTCAACGTACTGCCCGTTGGAGAACCCGGTTGTCACCGTCGTCTTTTTGGTCGTACCGTCCGCGTTTTTCACCAGCACGCTGGAAACGCCGTCCTCAAAGGTAACGGCCTGATCGGAAACATACAGCACATCCTTTTTCTGCTTCTTGATAAACTCGACTTCCCCGCTCATGCCTACGAACACTTTCTTCGTATTGGAGTCGGTCATCTTTGCCGTGACCGCATAGGTAACGGAAGCGGACCCGCTGCGCGAGGGGGAAGCGGCGATGCTTTCCACCGCTGCGGGGAAGGTCTGGCCCTCATACGAGGTCAGCGTGATCTCCGCGTCCTGACCGATGGACAGGTCGGTGACGTCCTCTTCCGACAGGGAAACGGACATGCTGACGGAGGAGGTTTTGGCAATCGTGATAATGGCTTCCCCCGCCTTTACGTCGCTTCCGTCGGTGTAGCTGACTGAGACGACGATCCCGTCGCAGGGAGAGGTAAGCACGCCATCTCCGTTAATCGCGCTGTTGACGTCGTCCAGTTCCCTTTGCAGGCTGTCGTACGTCTCCTGCTGGGTGGAAACCGCCTGCGCGAGCTGGTTGGCCGTCAGTTCATAGGTCGCTTCGGCGCCGGAGCCGTCGATCAGGCTGCTCTGCAGCGTCTGCTCCGCTTCGTCAATGCTCCCGGACGCGGACTTCTGCGCTTTCTCCAGTGCAAACTGAGCCGTTTTTACTTCATTTTGGAGCGAGGTCACTTTGGAGTCAATTTCATCCGATGAAGCCGCCGTATCGCTGTCGTCGCTGCTGCTGGAGCTGGAACCGTACTTGCTCCGAAAGGTTTCATTGTAATCGTCATAAGCCGAGGAATAGTTATCATATTCCGCTGTGTAAAGGGACACCTTCGTTTCCAGCGCCTCTTTTGCGGAAACCGTAGAGGCTATGTAGTCGGCATAATCGTTGTAGGCGTCCTTTGCCGCGTCGTATTCCGTTTCCGCCTCATCTTCCCCGTCGTCCTGCGCTTTGGCCAGGACCCACGCAGAATACGCGGAATTCTTCGCCGACTCCAGAGAGCTGAGCCCATCCAGAGCCGCTTTGTGGTCCTTTTCATACTGCTCCAGCTGATCCTCGTAGCTGCTCTTTGTCGTTTCCGTGTCGTCCCTCCACTTTTTCAGCTGCTTCAGCTTTGCGTAATCCGTGGGGTAGCTTTTCTGCAAAGCAAGGTATTTCGTAAGATCGTCCTGCTTTTCCTTGAGGTCCTCCTTTGCGGAAGTAATGTCGTTCTGAATCTGCGCCTTGTCCAGATATTCCTGCGTATACGCGTTGGCGGCGTCAGACCTGCTTTTTTCATAAGTAAGCTTTGCGGTCTTCAGCTTGCTGTCCTGATCGGCAAGAGCCTGTTCAAGGGAAAGCTTCGCCTCCGCCAGCTTCGTGCGGGAATCCAGCGTCCCGTCGGTCACGCTGTTCTGGTCCAGCTTTACCAGCGACTCTCCGTCCTTGACCGAATAGCCCACCTTCACAAGCACGCTGTCGATGGTGACATCCACCGGGAACGAAACGGTTTGCTCATCCAGCGCAACCGTACCGCTTTCGCTGGTCCCCACGGTTACGTCGCCCTTTTCAACGGTATACTCGCGGTAATTCACCGTATTCTGCGAAGCCTTGATCTGATGGAGATACAGCAGAACCGTTGTCAGAACAGCAACACCCAGGACGGTGCCCGAGGCGATGATGATACACAATTTCCTGTGATTCTGAACCAAACTGAATACTTTATTCTTTATTTTGAGTGCTTTATCTTTCATAACTGACCTCCAATTTCCGCTTTCTACATCCAATTATAGGAATTTAATCTTAACCGAAACCTAAATTTTCGGCGCTTCACATAAATTTAAGCGCATCTTCACAAGACCATCACATGCGAAAAATGCGCTTCTGCTATAATACAGGAAAGACGGGTGGAGGGATTCGGATGAAAATATTGCTTATAGAGAATGATAAAAAAATCGCGGAAAAAATCGGCAGGCTGCTGATCCGGAACCGTTTTGAATATTTTTCCGCCTCCAGCGGGGAAAACGGAGCCGATGAAGCGATGAGCGGCATCTACGACGCGGTGATCCTGGACGTCTCGCTGCCGGACTGCAGCGGGCTGGAGGTACTCAAGCAGATACGGAAATCCGGCCACTCCATCCCCATCCTGATGCTGTCGCCGAAATGCGGAGTCAGCGACAAGGTCCGCGGGCTGAACGGCGGCGCCGACGACTTTATGGAAAGGCCGTTTGCGGAAGCCGAGCTGCTCGCAAGGCTCTGCGCGGTTTCCCGCAGGAAGGGGGAGCTGATTGCGGACACCCTGGCCTTCGGTGAATTGAAGCTGAACCTGAGCACCTACGAGCTGTCCGACACCGGAGAAAGCGTCCCCCTTTCCAACAAGGAATTCGAGCTGATGAAATTCTTTCTTTTGCAGGGACACAATGTCAGCAGCAAGGAAAATTTACTGACGAAATTCTGGGGCTTTGAAAATTCCACGGCGGAAAACAGCCTCGAGGTACACATCACCTATCTGCGCCACAAGCTGAAACGGATTCATTCCGGCATCCGGATTCACTGCATCAAAAACGTCGGCTACCAGCTGATTACCGGCGAAAAAACAGCAGGAGCGGGGTTTTGATCCCGCTCCTGCTGTTTTCTGTTTTATTCCCGGACGATATCCTTGATGACTTCCCCCGCCAGAATCAGCCCCGCGACGGAAGGGACAAAGGAAATGCTGCCCGGCACCTGACGGCGGATGGAGCATTTGCGCTTTGTGCCCGGCGGGCAGATACAGTGATATTTACAGCTGGTGGCGTCGTCGTCGATCGGCGTCATCGGCGGCTCCTTGGAGTACACCACCTTCAGCGAAGGGATGTTCCGTTTGCGCAGCTCATTGCGCATCACCCTCGCAAGGGGACAGACGGAGGTCTGATAGATATCGGCGACCTCGAATTTTGTAGGGTCAAGCTTATTCCCCGCCCCCATACAGCTGATGATGGGCACACCGGCGGCCTTTGCCCTTTCAATCAGAATCAGCTTGGCGGAAATGGTGTCGATCGCATCCACCACATAGGAATATTGGGACAGGTCGACGGTATCGGCGTTCTCCGCCGTGTAAAACATAGGGAAAATCTCCACCTTTGCGGAAGGATTGATTTCCAGTATCCGGTCGCGCATCACCTCTACCTTTGCCTTGCCGACCGTTTTGCGCGTGGCAATTAGCTGACGGTTGATATTGGTCAGGCAGACCTTGTCGTCGTCAAACAACGCGATGCCGCCGATTCCGCTTCTTGCGAGTGCCTCAGCCGTGTAGGAACCGACCCCGCCGATCCCGAACACCGCCACCGCCGCTTCCTGCAGCTTTTTCATTGCGGGAGCCCCCAGTAAAAGCTCCGTCCTCGAAAATTCATTTAACATTTCTTTCCCACCTGTATATTCAGTCATCATCAATTTTATCATTACAGCATTTCCAGTTGATACAGCATTTCCAGTTGATTCTGCAACAAAATTGTGTTCCTCCCCCGCCTTCGGCGGGGGAGGAACGTATTTTATCCCGCAAACTGAAATAGAATTGCTGTAGATCTCACGGAACAAATTATACCGTAACATCCGGCCTTTATCAATCGGTTATTGAAATAAAAAGTCTTTTCCTATCAAAGAGGTAATATATTGACATTTTATCCGGGCGACAGTATGATAAAAGACAAAATAATAAAATGTCGGCAAAACCCCGTCCGGCAAAAGAGCCGCCGGTAGCAAGCGGGCTGATTGCGGAAAGGATGTAGCAAATGGATTTGAATATTACGCGGGAGCAGGCCTGGGCCCTCCTTACGGAGTACAACAAGGACCCGTTTCATCTGAAACACGCCCTCACTGTGGAGGGGACCATGAGATATTTCGCCAAACTGCTCGGCTTTGAGGAGGAACAGGACTTCTGGGGCATCGTCGGACTTCTGCACGACCTGGATTTTGAGCTTTTCCCGGACGAGCACTGCATTCGCGGGCAGGCCATTCTGCGCGAAAAAGGAGTCAGCGAGGATATTATCCACGCGACCGCAAGCCACGGGTATCAGCTGACTGTGGATATCAAGCCGGAGCACACGATGGAAAAGGTGCTTTACGCCGTCGACGAGCTCACCGGGCTGATCGGCGCCGTGGCGCTGATGCGCCCCTCGAAGAGTGTACAGGACCTGGAGCTGAAATCGGTCAAAAAGAAGTACAAGACTCTGAATTTTGCGGCGGGCTGCTCCCGGGAAGTGATCGGGCGCGGCGCGGAGATGCTCGGCTGGGAGCTGGATTACCTGATCGAACAGACCATTCTGGCCATGCGTTCCTGCGAAGACGCGGTGCAAACCGTTTAAAGCTTTTCGTTTTTGACGACCCACCGCCACAGCACGGGCTGAATCTGCGGATAGGTAAGGTTTTGCGGCAGCGCCGCGCAAAATTGGATTTCGGCCATTTCCATATCGGCGGGCAAATCGGAAAGGGATTCCACCTGTGCGTAAAACAACATGCCGTAAGTGGGTTTCGCATTATGTATCAGGTCGTCCTCCCCTTCCACCGAATAAATGCAGACGGGCTTGATCTGAAATTTCACCGCGCCCGTTTCTTCATACAGCTCCCGTTTCGCGGTGTCACGGATATCTTCGCCCTTCTCGCGGTGACCGCCCGGGATTTCCCAGGTTGTCCGTTCTTTGTGGCGGCAGAGAATCCATTTTTCTCCCATGCGCGCCGCAATGATGGCATATTTGAGGCTGTCGTTCTTCACATAGTCCAAATCATGAAATCCTACTTTTACCATAAATCTTTTCCTCTTTTCAAAAATCACTCCGTGCGGAACCTGCAGATTCCGCACGGAGTATTTTATTGCGACAGTTTTTGGTCCAGCTCATTCAGATCGTAAATCGGGGGCGAGCAGGCGTTGTTTTGACAGATATAATAAGCGCTCCGGCCTTCCCCGAGCTGATATTCCTCCGTAAATTCCGCAAGTTTCGCCAGCTGCTCCGCATTTTCCGCACTTTTTACGAGTACGGTGGGGTTGGGCATTCTTTTTTTATGCAGCAGGGATTTGACCCGTTCGAAATCGACGCCGTCCTTTACCACGCACACGATTTCCCTGGAAGGGTACAGCGCGGCCGTCATGGCCGTCAGCGCAAAGCTGTGCCCCGCCGGAAATTCCTGCGCGGCGCCAGCCATGAAGCGGAGCTGCTGCTCCGCGGCCTCCTGCAGAGCCGGATTTCCGGTAAGCGCCGCCAGCTTTACCAGACAGAGGGACGCTGCGGAGTTGCCGGACGGGATCGCGCCGTCATAGGTTTCCTTCGGACGGTAAATAAGCGGTTCCGCATCGCTTGCGGAAAGATAAAAGCCGCCGTTTTCCCCGTCAAAAAAGCGGTCCAGCATGGTCCGGTTCAGTTCCGCCGCCTGCTGAAGATAATCGGCATCGTAGGTCGCGTCGTAAAGGCTCAGCAAAGCCCATACGGTAAACGCATAGTCGTCCAGCCCGCCCGTACCCGCGGCTTCTCCGTCACGGTAACGTACCCTCAGGCCGCCCTGTTCATCGGTCAGGCTGCTTTGGAGAAAGCGCATCGCCTTTCCCGCCGCGTCAAGATAGAGGCTATCCTCCAGAATCCGATAGGCATCGGCCAACGCCGTGATCATTAGCGCGTTCCAGGAGGTCAGGATTTTATCATCCTTATGCAGCTTTGTACGCGTCAGGCGGTATTCATACACCTTCGGAAGCAGCCGTTCGATCGCCTCGTCCGGACGCTCAGCATCAGGATTTCCAATCAGGTTCAGAATATTTTTCCCCTCAAAATTGCCCCCGGGCGTCACGCCGAAATATTCGATAAAAGTCCGGCCGTCGCTTTCCCCCAAAAGGGAAACGATCTCATCCGGGGTAAAAACGTAGTATTTCCCCTCCTGACCGTCGCTGTCGGCATCCTGCGCACAGTAAAAGCCGCCGTTTTCGTCCGTCATTTCCCGCAGAATATACTCCATTGTCTTTACGGCAACGGTTTTATAGAAATCATTTTGGGTGATCCGGAACGCTTCCAGATACGCGATGGTCAGCAGAGCGTTGTCGTAGAGCATTTTTTCAAAATGGGGGACCAGCCATTTGTCATCTGTGGAATAACGGGAAAAACCGAAGCCCACGTGGTCGAAAATTCCGCCGCGGTACATTTGCCGCAGGGTTTTTTCCGCCATCTGAAGAGTGTCCCCATCTTTTTCCAGCATAGCATACTGAAGCAGAAACAGCAAGTTGTGCGGAGACGGAAATTTCGGGCTGGCTCCGAACCCGCCGTACTGACGGTCAAAGGTCTGCCGGAACCATGACCGGGCGGAAACTAGAAGGTCCTTTGTGAGCCTGCCCTCTTTTTTCACCGTCTGTCCCCGGAGCGCCATGGCAATGCGTTCGCCGGAACCGAGAAGCTCTTTCCGGTTTTCCCGCCACTGCTGCGCGGCGGAAGCAAGCAGGTCCATCAGCCCGGGCATGGAATACCGGGAATGCTTCGGGAAATACGTTCCCGCGTAAAACGGACGCTGGTCCGGGGTCATCAGGATCGTCAGTGGCCACCCGCCGCTGCCGGTGAGCGCCTGACAGACTGTCATATAAACCGCGTCCACGTCCGGCCGCTCCTCCTTATCCACTTTGATTGCGATAAAATTTCGGTTCAGCTCCTGTGCGACCTCGTCGTCCTCGAAGCTTTCGCGTTCCATCACATGGCACCAGTGGCAGGTCGAATAGCCGATGGAGAGGAAGACCGGCTTGTCCTGTGCCTTCGCCTTTTCAAAAGCGTCCTTTCCCCACGGGTACCAGTTGACCGGATTATAGGCGTGCTGCAGCAGATAAGGGGATTTTTCATGGATCAGCTGATTGGGCACCCTATCTTTATCTGTAGGCATATTATCACCTTCCTTCTTTTTGTTATTTCGTTTAGTGTATCCCAAAAGTAAAAAGGATAATATGGAACCGCTTGTGACAGTAATATCTGTAATTCCTTCCTGGCATTTATCAGCATCGCAGATGTTATAAGTATGAATGAGTCGCGGCTCTCGAATCGTTAACAATTCTATTGCTTTTTCATACTCGAATTAATGTTTAAGCCAGCCACGTATTGAAATGACCGCACTGCCTCCAACGCAAATTATTTTATCCCGGCCAATTCGGCTTTTTATGATTGACGGTTTCCCCATACTTTCTCCCTGAATAAAAGTATTCTCATCCTGTTCCGAAATCAGACCTTGGCTGCGGAGATAATAGGTCAGCGCACCATTCGACGTGCCGGTTGCCGCCTCTTCGTCAATTCCATAAAGCGGAGCAAAATTTCGGCATCGAGCCGTGACTTGGGCGGACAATTCAGGATAATACATATGAACACCAACCACTTTATGTTTTTGAGAAAGCCGGATGACCTCTTCCTTGCTTTGAACAGAGCGTGTGAGCTTATCTATGCTGTCGACCGGCAGAAGAATATCTGGTAAGCCTGTACTGACAATGCACGGCTGCAATGTTGCAGGCTTATCATCTATGCAAAGCCCATAGGCCTGGTAGAAAGCGGAGGCTTCCTCAACAGATAATACTTTTATTAACTTGCCCGGCGCCATTCCCATCCAGATACAGTCCGGTTCTATTGTCACCGGAATTTCCCCTGCCGCTGTTTTAGCTGTATACTTGCCACTTGACAATGCTTTTTCCTCCCGCAGAGCCGTAAACGCAGAAATTGTGGCATGTCCACACAAGTCCACTTCACCTTCAGGGGTAAAATACCGGATACCGAAGAGATGCGAATCGATTCTTTTCACAAACGCCGTTTCAGAATGCTTCAGTTCCGCGGCAATTTGTTGCATCAGGGCAGCGTCTGGGAATTCTGCCGTCCTGTCCAACAAGACAACACCGGCCTGATTTCCCCCATAAATATGTTCGGTAAATGCATCCACAATGTATAATTCCATTTATTAACCTTTCTTGTCAAATAATTAATTACGAAACATCTTTCTTTTTGGAAAAGTGAATACAAAAGCGACGATGAATAGTATCACGCTTTTTTCTCTTTTCCATTTTCATAGTCATTGCATTTCATAAACAAACTGCGAAGCTCAAAGGAACGGGTGCTCACAATTTTACTATTGATTCAGCAGTCGCAATTCGTAAAATTGTCTTACCCAAGCCGGATATTTTTCATATTCTTTTGCATCGGCAATTCGCAACAGCGTTCTTTTGCCAATACGTCTGTCCATGATTGCCAATATCTTGATAATGTAGTTTTCAGACTCCAATGCAGTTTGAACAGGCATGTTACGAAATTGAAGCACTGCGTCTAAGAAGTCCATTTCACAATAAGTGCAGTCAGTATCCCATTTTGGCTTCATTCTTGCAATTATTTCTTCATAAGAACTTTGCTGTTCTTCTTTATGTAAAGCAGAAATATCAAATTCTTGATGATACATTTCTATCCATGAAAAACAGACAAGTTCTTTACCATCTAATCGGATGGCTGCTCTCCCATAAGAATTGTGGACATCATGATATCGTGTTAGAAAGTATGTTACCCTATCAACTAATTCATCGCATAGGTTTTCGCTCAGTTGCTTATTAAGACCTGCCCAAGATTTGTAGTGCTCCATAGTATAGCCTTTCTCAAAATACAAATAAACGGATCGTATTCTCAAAGAATATCATAAACATAATGTAAGCCAGGCTCATTGCAAAATGGACTTGACTAATTCTCCACATTACGGTTCGGCAGAAGATAGGATGGATGGTACAATCCAGTCGGTGCATAATAACAGTCGGTCACATATTGGAATCCCAGTTTCGTCAACAGTTTTCTAGAAGCAACGTTCTCAGGATGATGACCTGCTCGTAGCTCTTTTGCGCTGAGCGAAGAAAAGGCATACCGGATTACCGCACGGGCTGCCTCTGAAGCAAAACCATTTCCCCAATATTTTTTTCGCAAGTGAAAGCCAATTTCAAATATGTACTGTTCATCCTTGCAGGGACGAAGTCCACAGCACCCAATCAACTCCGAATTACTCAGTTCAAATATAGGCCAGTACTGAATTCGATACTTTGTATCATTTTGGATTTCTGTATCCAATCGATTTTTAATGTCCTGTTGTGTAAAAACACCACTTGCGCAAATAAAGTGCGTGACATCTGTATCTCCCCAAAGCAAATCAGCCAGCTTTCTATCGCTACTTTTCCATTTTGAGAAACCAATTCGTTCTGTTTCCATAAAGTATTGCCGCAAAATTTTAACTCCTTTTCTGTATTACGAATCTGCTTATCTATGAGTACCGTATAAACAAACTGCGAAGCTTCAAACAGAAAAGGGCAGGCAATTGTTCATAACGGCAATTCAGGCCTGTTAAATTAAAAGTCGAAGTTTATCCTTATACATAAAGGGAACTCACTGTATAATAGAATGACTGTGAATATAAAATTCTTCCTGACTTGGCTGGTATTTTTTCTCCAGACTTTCCAAACCCTCGTCAAAGTGTTGTGCTTCTTGTTCGTCTATCTCAAATACAGGACTTTGATAGTAAACCCATCTTCTTCCGTCCAAGGCATCTGGTTTGAGTTCTTTTACCATCATTGCCGCTGGATATGTCTCGTTCTCAAGACAGACATTGTATCTTTTGCAACTTTTAAAGCCACGACTTACATAATTATTCGGGCTTCCAAATATTACAATCAGATCATAACCAAGTGCTATCGCCTGTTCAAAGGAATACTCCATTAGTTTTTTTCCATACCCCTTTCTCTGATATTTCGGCAAAATGCAAACCGGACCGAAAGTAAGGATGTCTTTTTCTTCCCCGGACTCACCGATTAGTTTTGTTTTCGTATACATGATATTCCCGATGATTTGATTATCAACTTCAATCACCAGATCCAACTCCGGCAGAAAATCTTTATGGGGTCTCATAACATGAACTAAATAATGTTCAATGCACCCTGGAATATATAAATTCCAAAAAGCTTTCCTTGTGATTTCTTCAACTTTCTCATAATCTGTTTCTTCTTCTTTCCTAATCCTTATCATTTTGTTCATTTATAGACCTCCGATAATTTACCTAAAATCAATTATTTTGTGCTTTTCATTATGGATATCCGCTCAATACATTATTGTTTATCTATGTTATATATTATTAGGTCTTACCCGCAACAGCCATCATAAACATTATGCGAAGTTCAGGAAGCTCTAAGCGCTACCTTTTATGTAGATAACTGGATGTCGCATTCTCAATGTTAATTATATTTTTCCAGACGATAAAGACATTTCCACGTCCAATCCTTCTATCGCACTTCGATTAATTGCCAATTGATACGGTCAGACGATCTGTATCTAACGCTCCCACCAACTTGACCAGAGATTCTATTGGAAGCGATTGTTGAACAGGATATTCATATTGCATTCCCAACCCGTTATATTTGCTGATACCGAAGGTATGATACGGAAGGAACCGGATCGTTGAAAAGCAGAGACCTCCGACGATATCCACGATATCCTGTAGTTGTTTTTCCGTGTCATTAAACTGTGGGATAACAGGAACACGTACCTCCGTTTCCACTCTGCCGCTCAATTCCTTCAGCGTTTTCAGAACAGTGTGGTTACTGACGCCGATTACATCCCTGTGGATAGCATCGTCCGCGTGCTTGAGGTCAATCAGAACCAGGTCCAAATAAGGAAGAAGCTTATCGTAAACACTCCAGTCACTGTTTCCATTGGTTTCAATCGCAGTGTGCAGCCCTTCTTCTTTCGAGCAGCGCAGCAAATCAAACAGAAAATCCGCCTGTAATGTGGGTTCCCCACCGCTGAATGTTACTCCGCCCCGGGATTCACGGTAGTAGGATTCATCTTTCATTACGGTTTCCATGACCTGCCGTACCGACATTTCAGCGCCAATCACCCTCCGGCAGTTGACGGGACATACCTCAATACAGGTCCTGCAGAAATTGCACCGGAAGGAATCGGTGACACATCTTCCATTTTCTAGAGAGATTGCTTTTTCCGGGCAGCTGGCAATACATTTCCCGCACTTTACACACAGGTTTTGTGCATAGAACAACTGTGGAAGGGGACTGATCGACTCCGGGTTATGGCACCAGGGGCAAACCTGATTGCAGCCTTTCAGAAAAACAGTCGTGCGGATACCCGGCCCGTCATCCAAAGAAAATCTTTGAATATCAAAAACACATCCTGTTTTTTGTGTATCCTCTGCTTTAATCGTATTTGTCCCCCCTGTAATCCCGGCGAAACCGGATTAGTACTCTGTACGGGCAATCAGCTGATCCTGCCAGCGCCTTTCCAGTTCCGTGTAAAATGCGCTGAACCCGGCTACCTTTACAACCAGGTGACGATATTGTTCCGGGTGCTGCTGTGCGCTCAACAGGGTTTCTCTTCCAATCACGTTAAACTGAGCCTGAAATCCACCCTTCTGAAAATAAATACGAACTGCATGTGCGATTTTTACAATTTTCTCATCGCTGGAAAAGGCGGACGGATGGAACTTGATGTTGAGGATCGAGCCGTTATCCATCAGCGCGTGGTCCACTTTAGAAACTGAATTGAATACCGCCGTGATCCCGTTCCTATCTGTTCCCGGCACGGGAGACAGATTATCGGCAATAGCCTCGCCGCTCTTCCGTCCGTCTGGGGTGGCGCCGATTACCTCACCGTCAATGACGTTCATTACAACCGTCTGTGAGGTGCAGCCGAATTGGCCGCCGCGCAGGGGAAGAAATGCTTTCATCTTTCTTGGGATGATCTCATAAACACTTCTGCACAGATTATCTACATCATCGATGTCATTGCCGAATTTCGGGCAATTCAGCAACGCTTTTCGGATAGCGTTGTTTTTCTGCCCTTCAAAATCCACCTTTATCGCCTGCACAATCTGCTTCAGCGTATACTGCTTTTTGCGGAAAACCAGCTCGTTAAGCGCAGACAGAGTGTTGGCGACATTGGGAATACCGTGTACATGAATGATGGTATCGTTGTAATTGGGTCCGCGTCCCCACGAAACATCCTTTGCCATATCGATGCGGTAATCTGTCAGGGCAGACAGGAAAGGTGTTGGAGTGAGAGTAAAATAACTTTCCGCAATGGCCCGTTCAATTTTAGGGATAAACGGCAGGTAATAATCAATCTGCTCCTGAAACAGAGCTATGATTTGGTCGACGGAGGTGCATTCTTCCACTCTGCGGGTAGCAAGACAAAAAGTTTTGCCCGTAGAAGGGTTCCATCCGTTGTATAGCGTTAGCTCCAACAGCTTGAGCAGATTGATATACACCGGTGTAACACCCGTACCATGCTTACCGGGTACGCGCACCTCAGAGCAACCCATCGAACCCCAGTTGCGTGCATCCTTCAGATCTATGCCTATGCGAGTCAGCATATCGACGGCAACATCGTCGTTAAAGAAGGCCGGCATACCGCCGCCGTGGGCAACCAATGCTTTAAGGCTGGCCTCAATGAATTCAAGGGGGGTCTTTTTGCCGATACTGACCACCACTGTAGGGATATTCATATTGGTATTGCCCAGCGCCTTTAAAAACAGATAGGAAAGTGGGTTAACAGCAGTTTCTCCATCCTCTGTTTGTCCACCCAAAGTAATGGTCTGAAAGAGCTGATTTCCACCCAATATCTCTGTTGTACCCCAGTCGCGAAGCTTATTCGCCTCAAAGCATTTCAGCAAAAAGCATTCATAGAGCTGCTGCGCCCGGGCATCATCCAATATTCCGTTCTGAAGGTCATGTTGATAGAAGGGATAAAGATAGGAATCCATACGACCCAATGATATGCTGTGCCCATTGGATTCGATTTGGATCAGCAGATGCACCATCAAGACAAGCTGCAGTGCCTCGTAGAAAGTATCGGGCTTTTGGGTTGAAATCTTATGACAAATACGGGAAAGCTCCAGCAATTCCGCCCTGCGGTTTGCGTCAGTCTCTTTCCCGGCCGTCTCTTTTGCCAGGCATGACAGGCGTTCCGCATATTTCTCCGCACCTTCCAGGCAGAGGATAACCGCTTTTAAGAAAGCGCGCTGATCCAGATATTCCGCGTCGTTTTCATCGAGGGCCATCAGCTTCGTCTTTGCATGAACTAACACAGAATTAAAACCGGTAAGAAGCAGACTTTCATAGTCTGGAATAATATGTCCGTCGCCGTTTTGGTTGTGCTCAATGGACATTGCCTGATTGATGTTTCGATGAGTGCCGTCGGAGCTCATCAAAATATCTCCTAGCGTATCCTTAAGCGTATAATCGACTCGGTCAAAGTGGGTCTTTCCGTCCCACTGTCTACAGATGTTTGAAATTTCTTTTTTCTTCCCTTCTGACACAAAAAAGCGCTGCCGCGGACGGGCTCCAAAGGTATCCAGTTCCTCCTGAATCCAGTTTACTGCATACTCCGGGAAAAGGGAGGCGGCAAGCGGCTTGCTCGCCGTATTCCCCAGGAGCAGGTCGTCCGGCCCGATATAGAGGGTCATTTCGCTCAAAAAGCGATAAAATGCACGTGCCCTGCCAATCACCGTTGGCTGTGCGGGAAACCGAAGACATTCTTCCGTGTAAATCCGCGCGCGTTCCGTGCAAATCTCCGGTACATTTTCCAAAATATAAGCTTTGATGCGCTGTGTCCTAGTCATAGCCATAATGAATATCTCCTCCCTTATTTTATTTACTTATGATTGATTATAGATTATCTGGTCTACTGCGAAGTTCAGAGAGGCCTTTGAGCCGCACACTATAAACTAAAGTTCGACTTCCATTTAATAAATTCAGATTTTTAGGTTTACTATAAAATAAAAAACTTATATCCGATAACTATTCCAATTATTCATGCAATATTCTCGAATTCCAGCAGCTAGTTGAATGGTGGATATATTTTTCTGTATCTAGTTTCAGCAATCAAAAAATCCAAATCGTGAAATTGTCCAATATGTGCCAAATACAATAAACCTAGTCCAGCAGAACGTGACATGGAGCATCCACATCCAACTTTAGAAATTTATTTCTGACATAATTTGACTACATTATACTGCAGATATCGAATATAAACAATAAACAGCGAATAAAAAACCTTATTTAAGATACCAGATATCATTTTGTAGATAATAAAAAGAGCCTGTGGGTTACATGAATCCACAAGCTCATTCTGCTATTTAAATTTACAACATTTGAAAGATACTTTTAACAACAAACAATCATTTCAAAGCTGTATTTTTCCTCACCAAATTATTTCTTTTAACAGAACCATAGATCTAACGATTGTTCTCAAATTCAACAGCGCTTAAAAAGTTAGCCAAATTTTATCCAATTCAAAAATAAAGCCATCTAAGGGTTGCATATATGTTCATGGCACCAGTGGCAGGTCGAATAGCCAATGGAGAGGAAGACCGGCTTGTCCTGTACTTTCGCCTTTTCAAAAGCGTCCTTTCCCCACGGGTACCAGTTGACTGGATTATAGGCGTGCTGCAGCAGATAAGGCGATTTTTCATGGATCAATTTATTGGGTACTCTATCTTTAACTGTAGGCATATTATCACCTTCTTTCTTCTGTTTCGTTTAGTGTATCCCAAAAGGAAAAAGAATGCCATCTTTATTCTTTTTCCTTGAAATTCATTCTGCAGCACTTTCATTCCAGTTTGCGAGACAAAACACGAACCGAGTTCAAGCAGAATAAGAGCCGCAAATCCTCGGTTCATGGGATTTACGGCTGAATCGACTGCTTTATTTACCTGTATTTATTCTCACGGCTGCCGGATGATACGCAGCCCTGATCTATTCTTTTAAAAGTATTTGTCTGTTGGAAATTCTTTTATACCGGGGTATATGACATCCGCAGACGGAAGGTGTTTCCTGTCCCCGATGCCGACCGCATACATACCGGCGCGTTTTGCCGCTTGAAGGCCAGCCTCGGAATCCTCGAATACCAGACAAGCCGGATAGGGAATATGAAGACTGTCCGCACCCAGTGTAAACACCTCCGGATCCGGTTTTGCGCTGGAAATGCGGTTGCCGTCGATAACCGCGTCAAACAGGGAAGAGATCCCGACATTTTTCAGAATAAGAGGAGCGTTCCTGCTGGCGGAACCAAGTGCGATTTTCACACCTTTCTTTTTCAGCTTTTGTAGAAGCTCCGGCGTGCCGTCCAAAAGCTCGGACCGATCCATGCCGGAAATGTATTCTACATATCTGGCGTTTTTCCCTGCCGCCATCCGCTCTTTCTCCGCGTCGGAGAAGCGGTCCTGTATCCCCCCGATTTTCAGGAGAAGATTACACGACGTCATGCGTGACACGCCTTTCAGCTGTTCATTCTGTTCCGGTGAAAATTCAAATCCAAGCTCATCGGCCAGTTCTTTCCACGCGAGATAGTGATATTTCGCAGTGTCGACCAATACGCCGTCGAGGTCGAAAATCGCGCAGCGAAAGCTCACTTACACCTTCCCCCATTCTTCCAGCGAAAGCTGCAGCCTGTCCTGCAGCAAATAATTTCTGCCGTAGATAAAAATCATTTTTTCCGTACCGCTCAGCAGCGAAACTTCACATCCCTGACGATTTACCAAAACCTGAATCAGGCTGTCTTCGTCGTGTATCTTAAAATCGTATTCCTCCCATTGTCTGGGCAGAGCCGGAGCAAGGTGCAGTCCGTCCTCCTTAATGCGCAGTCCCCCAAATCCATATACGATCGCCATGTAAGTGCCTCCCATATTTGCGGTATGAATTCCGTCTTTTGTATTTTTATGAGTATTAAACAAATCCAGTTCAGAGGATTTTCCGAAATAATCGTAGGCTTTTTCCGGCATTCCCAACCGGGATGCCATGATGCTGAAAATACAGGTGGAAAGCGAGGAATCATGTGTCGTAACCTGCTCATAGTAGTTGAAGGAATGCCTCATCGTGGCCAGCGTCTGTGCGTCTTCCAGAACGAAATGTGCCAACACCGTATCCGCCTGCTTGCATACCTGATGGCGGTAAAGGTAGAGCGGATGATAGTGAAGCAGCAGCGGAAAATCCTGCTGCGGCGTCTTTTTTAAATCCCACACTGCTTTTGAAAGAAACGAGTCATCCTGCGGATTGATATCCATTCCTTTGTCATAGGGCAGATACATGCTCTCCGCAGCATGCTTAAAACCGGAAATCTCCGCTTCCTTCAGGCCGATCTTCTCCCTGACGGGCGTCAGAAGTCCCTTTGTTTTCAGCAATTCATAAAATTTGACCGCCCAGTTTAAATTGTGCTGTGCCAAAACATTGGTGTAATAGTTGTTGTTGACAAGGCAGGTATATTCGTCCGGTCCGGTCACGCTGTTGATGAGGAATTTTCCGCCGCAGTTGTTCCCCACGTCCAGCCAGAGCCGCGCGGTCTCAAAAACGATCTCCGCCCCGCATCGGGCGATAAACTCGATATCCTTTGTCAGAAGATAATAGTTGATGACGGAATAGGCGATATCGCCGTTGATATGATACTGTGCGCTGCCGGAGGGAAAATACCCCGAACATTCCTTCCCCATAATGGTGCGCCACGGAAACAGCGCGCCGTTTTTGTGCCCCAGAATACGCGCGTTTTCCCTTGCTGCGTCCAAGGTGGTGTAACGGTATTCGATCAGATTTTTCGCGATCTGGGGCTGGGTAAGCAAAAAATAAGGCTGAATGTACATTTCGGTATCCCAGAAATAATGTCCCTCGTAGCCCTCGCCGGAAAGCCCCTTCGCGGCGATATTGCTGTGGGGGTCTTTGCCGACGGACTGAATGAGCTGATACAGGTTATAGGTAATCGCGTTGCTCAGCTCGTCATTGCCTTTTACATGGACGGCGCAGCTTTCCCAATACTTCTTCAGATATTGTTCCTGCATCCGGTACCAATGCGCAAGCGGGACCGAGCAGGCCTGTTCCAGATGTTCCAGCGCGGCCGCGCGGCAATCCGGGTACCGGATGGAATCGCACAAAACCGTATATTTGGTCAGCGTGACGGTTTCGCCGGTTTCCGCCTCCGCCGTGAATTTTTGCGCAGCGGTGCTGTCTCTTTTCAAGCACTCTTCCTTGGCCGGCTTCGACAGCAGATTTTTCACCGCGCTGGCTGCCTGCAGCGAGGATTTTGAGGTACGGGAGGAGATCACGGAGGCATCGTCCACAAACTCCGCTTTCGCGGAAAGAAGATGCTGGAAGGTCTCGTTTGCCACACGGGGATCACTGGGGTCGCAATAGTTCAGAACGCTGCCGATATGGGTGGATTGAAAGCGCAGTGTCCCGCTGAAATTCAGTGCCTTTACACGGTATTCTATCGTGAAAAGCGGAAGCATCACGAAGGAAGCCATTCTCAGAATCGTGATTTCAACCTCCTTCCCGCCGGGGGAACGCCATACCACACTGCGCCGGGTCACGCCCTTTTCCATATCCAGCACCCGGGAACTTTTCAGGACCTTGCCCGTAAACATGCTGAACTCCTCGTCCCCCAGATACAGTTTGATCCCCTGCGTATCGGCTACATTGAGCATTGTCTGTTTTTCTTCGGTGAGGCCGCAAAGACTTTCCGCCTGCTTCATTTCAACAAAATCATAAAAGCCGTTGATGTACTCGCCCCGAATCGACTGGAAGTCGATGGGATACCCTTCTTCAAAATTGGAACGGACGCCAAGGTAACCGTTTGCATTATGAAAAAGAGTTTCGTACAGCATCAGCTCATCATTTTCAAGACTAAAATCACTGACTTCATAGACATAGTTACTTTCATCCATAGTTACTCCTTCACTGCCCCGGAAACGAGACCGGAAACAATTCTCTTTTGAAAAATCAGTACAATAATCATTGTGGGGATCGTCACAATCACCGTCGCCGCCGCGACCTCACCCCAGAGGATCTGGAACTGTGTCCGCAGAAAAGAAATGGCGACAGGCACCGTCTGCATGGAGATTTCCGTATTCAAAGTCGCCGTCAGCAAATATTCGTTCCACGCGGCGATGAAGGTAATAATAGCAGTTGTAAACACGCCCGGCGCCGCCAGCGGAAACACCACGCTCCACAGCGTGCGAAACGCAGACGCACCGTCAATTCTCGCCGATTCCTCGATGGACAGCGGGATTTTCCCAAAATGGGCGACCATGATCCAGACCGCCATTGGAATGGTAATGGTTGAGTAGGGAAGGACGATAAAATAAGAATTTGTCCAGTGCAAAGAGGTGAACAGGTTAAAAACCGGGCCGACAATAATCATCTGCGGGAACATCGAGATTACCAGAATCAGCCCCAGCAGGATGTTTTTAAAACGGAAATGGAAGCGGGAAATCGCATAGGCAGCCATGGTTGCCACAACGATCACATAGAGCGTGGTGGTAGCTGAAACGACCAGGCTATTTTTGATGGAGCTCAGGATGTTCTTTCCCGTCAGCACCGCGCCGTAATTCCGCAGGGTGGAATGATCGCTGAACACGCGGAATGCTCCGGCGCCGAAGATTTCACTGGAGGGTTTGAAAGAGGTAATCAATATCCAGAAAAATGGAAACAGGATAATCACCAGGAAAACGGCTGTCACCAAATAGAAAATAGTATTTTCTGCTTTTTTCATCATGCGTCCCTCCTAATCCGAAGACAAGATATTGGCGCCCAGCACCTTAACGAACAAAGCCGCAATCACCAGCACACAGACGAACATAAACATCACGACGACGGCGCCATACCCGAAATTTGTCTGGGAGAACATCGTCTTATAAGCGTAAACGGAAAGCGTTTCCGTAGAACCGCCGGGGCCGCCGCCGGTCAGAACGGCGATCAGGTCATACACACGGAAAGCATCCAGCATCCGGAACAAAACCGCCACGAGAATGGAAGGCTTTAGCAGCGGAAGCGTAATTTTGAAGAAAGTCTGTATCCGGTTGGCGCCGTCAATGGCGCTGCTTTCATACAATCCTTTATCGATCACCTGCAGGCCTGCCAGCAGCAGCAGCGCCATATAGGGCGTCGTTTTCCAGACATCCGTAAGAATGGTGGCCGACATGGCCCCGGGGCCTGTCAGCAGCATTGCTCCCGGTTCGGATATGAGCCCCATTTCGGCAAAAATGTGAGAAATAATGCCGTTGGACCCGTCGTACAAATAGCTCCAGATCAGCGCGGAAACCGCGGTCGGAATCGCCCATGGAATCAGCGCATTTGCCCGAATGATTCCGATTCCCCGGATCGCCCGGTTCATAACGAGCGCAAGGCCCAGCCCCAGAATAAATTCAATGAAAACGGAGATCAGCGTAAAATACACCGTATGTCCAAGCGCGGCAAACAGCCTGCTGTCGCTGAAAATTTTCTGATACCCCTGCAGTCCGATGAAATTCGAGGGAGCAATCGCCTTGTTTATTTCTTCAAAAATCTTCGGAAGAGATTCCGCGTTGGCGTACTCTGCATTGGGGTGGTTCTTATACAGCGCTTCTACTTCCGCCTGCAGCCCGGCGGTTGCAGCGGTGAAATCACTGCTCTGCTGGGCAGAGATTTTTCCGCTTTGCAGGGCGGAAAATCGTTTTGTATAAGCCTCCGTGTCAGAAAGCGCCGCTGCAAAATCTTTTGCGGCGGCCCCGTCCTTTGCCGCCACGGCTGCGTCATCATTCAAAAAAATCTTGATATACTCGCTGTTTTCCTTAAAATTATCGGCTGAAAAGCTACCGCTGAAGCTAAGCTTCGACTTTTGTGCGTTATTGAGCTGATAATCAAAAAAAGTGTACGAAAAGGAGGTTAAAATCGGCCAGATGGAAAATACGGCGATGATAACCAACAGCGGTACGATAAATAAGAATTCTTTGAATGTCATCTTCTTTTTCATAGATAAGCCTCACAATCTCAGAAATTCGGAATCATGCCCGACCGCACTGGAAGTCCCTTAATACAAAAAAGGCGTGCATCAGTTTTGGTGCACGCCTACCAAATTTATTTCAATGCGTCCTGCACAGCCTTTTCGGTGGTGTCGACATCCTGACTTCCGGAAAGATATTTATGAATATTGATCTGAATTGTGTCGCTTGTCTTGGAGTACTGGGCGGAAACTGGCCGTGCAATGGTCGTGTTCAGCGCCTTCTGGAAACCTTCCATGGTAAGCAGCGGATTTGCCTTGATGACTTCCTCATCCTTCATCACCGCGTTGTAGCCCGGAAGGTAGGAGCCTTTCGTCGACATGATTTTCTGCCCGTCGGGCCCTGCGAGATACTTGATGAATTCCCATGCGCCGTCCGCATTTTTGGATTTTGCGTTCATGCCTAACAGCCAGCCGCCTACGCAGCCGCCCTTCGGCAGCGGCGCGATCCCGACCTGTTCCGTTTTGACCGCCACGTCTCCGGCTTTGATCAAACCGTACTGATACGGCCAGTTGCGGGAAAATACGCTCTTGCCGTCTTTAAAGCTGGCGTCGGTCGAGCCTTCGTTATAATTCAGAACGTCGCTGGGCACAACCTTGGAAGTAATGAATTTATTCATCATCTGGAGCCCGCCCTTAATGTCCTGGAAGTTCGCGGTAAATTCATTGGCGTTACAGGTCAGGCCCTCGTACTGTTTCGCCTGAAACGCGTAACCGTCGGCAGTGCCTTTCTGGCCCTTGTATTTTGCAGCCATTTGATAAAGATCGTCATATGTATAGCTGCCGCTGACAAGTTTCTCCCCGTCTTCTTTCGAGACGATGTCGGAGCGGTAGTACAGCATGGCAACATCGGGGAAAAACGGCAGAGTGTACTGCTTACCCTGATAATTGCCGGAGTCCATGGAGCCTTTGTTAAAATCTGTCTTTTTGTAGCCTGCCTCGCTCATTTTGACATCCAGCGGCGAAAGGTACCCTGCCGCGGCAAATTCGCCGGCCCAAACGACATCCAGTGAAATGACGTCGTAGTCGGAGGAGCCGGAGGAAAGGGACGTTAAAAGCTGGTCGTGCATTTGCGCGGAATCGTTTGTGAACTGTTCCCATTCCACTTTATACTTTGTCTGGGACGAGTTGAACGCATCTACAACAGCCTGTGTGGCGGGGGTGGAATCCGCCTGTGCGCCGAATTTCAATGTGACGGGTCCGTTTGCCGCCTCTGCTTTGGATTCGGCGGCCTGGCTCTCTGTATCGGCCGATTTTGAGGAGCTTTCCGGGTGGCCCCCGCAGGCGGCCATACCGGCCGCCATGGCAATTGCCAAAAATGCCGCTAGTATCTTTTTCATCATTACAATCCTCCTAGATTTGTTTTTATATACCCAATGAGAATGATCTTATCATAACGTAAAAAAGGGAATCAGTATTTCAAAATATTAAGATTAGTGTTATAATCTTAATAAGATATAAAAATATATCTAAAATAAATTTGAACAGGTGTAAATTATGCTCGAATTTGATTTATCTGAGCAAGTGAAGGTCTTTTATTATGCGACCCAGCTTCCCGTCAGTATCTTAAAGAACGATCGAATCGAGCAATCCTTTCCCGAAGCTCTGGTGACAGCCGGGCAAATCATTACAGGGGAATCCGCCTTACCTATTCAATACAGCCCCCACGAATACAATACCGTGCAATATCTTTCCAGTGAGTTCGGCGAGCTTTTCGTTGTATATGTATTCGACGATACTTACGTTGTAGCCGCAGGGCCTTTTTTGACAGAGCCGGTACGGGACGGTATGATCGTAAACATGATCCAAAGTGAAAAAATCCCGATCAAATTGAAGCAAAAGCTGGAGTCCTATTATCAGGGCATCAACGAAATTACTCCCCAAACATATTATTATTGCGGAAAACTGATTGCATCGCTTTTCAATGCCAGAAACATGAACAAAACACCCGATTCCCACCCGATCGGCAAGGAAGTCGGATTTATTCAGGAATACTTTCAGAACACCCATAAAAATCAGGAAAAGATGTTTTCGCACCCGCCGTTTTTTCTGGAGAAAAAGATCGTCAACCAAATCAAAATTTACGATATAGACGGTGCGCTGAACACACTGATGGAAATCAACCTGCTCAGCCGTGCGGTTTTGGCAAAGGACCCGCTGCGCTCCCTCAAGAATTCGATTATCTGTTCCTGCTCCTTTTTTACGCGCGCGGTGATCGAAGCCGGGGTGTTCCCGGATATCGCTTTTACCTATAGCGACACCTTTATTCAACAGATCGAAAAGATGAACGGCATTTCCGAGGTACGCAACTTCGAGCAGGAAATGTTAAAAGAGTTCATCAAGCTGGCAAAGGATAAAACCTCGGCAAAATATTCGCGCCCTATCTTTTCCGCGCTGCAATATATCAACAACAACCTGACGCAAAAGCTGAGTTTGGCCGATATTGCGAAACACGCGTATGTGCATCCGAATTATCTGAGCAGTATCTTCAAGAAAGAGGTGGGATGCTCGCTTACCGATTTTATCGCACGGCGGAGGATTGAGGAATCGACCTATTTCATCGCTTACACAGATTACGAAATCGCGGATATTGCAAGCTTTTATCACTTCTGCAATCAAAGCTACTATTGCACTGTGTTTAAGCAGCATCTCTTCATCTCCCCGAAGGAGTACCGCAAAAGCGCCCGTCCGTCCTGCTGACGGCAAAATTCAGGAAAAAATGGCCTTTATACATAAAACAGCTCCATGGTCGAAAGGCCATGGAGCTGTCTTATGTCCCGGTGGTCCGGCAGGATATTGGAGTTTATTTCATCCGGCCTGGCTCTGTTATAATTTCTTTTGGTAGCAGAACCATTCATTGCCGTACATGGAAGTTTCCCCACAGCATAGGTAGCCTAACGAATCATAGAGCTTTATCGCATAAGGGTTCTTTTTGCCGACGATCAAACGAATGCCGTCAAATCCTCTTTCCGTTCCATCTTTTTCTATCCCTGTAATCAGTATTTTTGCCATTCCCCGATCTTGATAATCGGCCCTTACCGCAACACGTGCCAGATCGCACACGTTCTTCAGCGACCGATCCCAACAGGACAAATGTGCTAATTCATCATCTTTCCCCGCGGCAGCTACAGCAATCAGTTCCTGATCTTTAAAAATACCGTACAGGGAACCGCTCTGAATATCCCTGACAACATCTTCGATAACCGGATAATCAGCGTCCCATGTGCAGCCATAACTGCCTTTTAAAGCTTCATAAATTTCAAGCACATTCTCCTTTTCCTCCATAGGGACTTTTTCTATTTTATATCCCATTGTATTTCTCCTGAATTCGGCATTTGTCATAATCTATTTCCTTTTTTAAAAGTGGTCTTATTAGGAAGCTGGAAGAGTGCCCCGCTCACCTTGCGCGAAGTTCACGGCAGCCGAATATAGTTGATGTTATACCAATACTACATCGCCTTCATCAAACGGGTCGCCACACTCCGGACAGAACTTCGGTGGGTGAGTCTTATCATCCGGTTCCCAACCGCACTTGTCACATTGGTATTGCGGTATCCCGGCGGGCTTTGCTTTGCCACAGTCAGGGCAGAATTTGCCTTTATTCTCCGCACCGCAAGTACATACCCAACAGTCTGTCGCAGTCTTCTCAAATCCTGACTCAACAATCCCGTCATCTGTGTCTGAGTCTTCCGCATTAATGACAATAGCGGCTTCGTATTCGGCAAACTCTTCCGGCGACATATGAGCCATTGTTGAGAGATGCTTCCGGAGCCTGTGTGCCATCGGCTTAAACGTTGCCAGCGTAAGGCCCCGGAGATAGCTCCTCCAAGGACAGGCACAGCTTTTGATACACCCTTTGCAAATGTTGCCTTCACCATTTTTTGCCCCAACATTGCCGCAATTTTCTTGACAATCGGATAATACCACGTTTTGGTAAGCGCTTTGGCGGCGACCCTTTTTGCAACAGCATTCATTGCCGTTTCACCGAATAATTTGGCCACTGCCGTGTTGGCGGCTCCCACACCGGACATCACGCCGATAAACAAAATAAGTTGGGACTCCGTATTCGCGTCAAGCTCAGACGATTCGGCAAATATCTCATTCCAACCGTATATGTATGCCAATTCCTGCGCAGTACAGATTACAAATCCGTAGAACTGCGCCAAGTCAGCCGGGATAGTTGCCGCCATAGCGAATCCACCCGGCAAGCCCGCTGCTGTTGATATGGCGGTTACCTTGATGGTTTCTGCATGAATCACGGCGTTTGCCAAACTGTCCAATGTTGAAATCGGAATGTCAGCATGAAGCGTTCCCTCTTCGATAGCCTTTTGCAACTGCTTTTCTGTACACAGCTTGCCGAGGTTCTTGGTCAGGAACTCTTCCCGGCCCACATGGACAAACGGGAGTTTTGCCGCGCTCTCGATGACGGAAGTAAATGATAATGGTTGATCCATAACGTTCGCTCCTTACAATGTTTTCGCATTATTGCCATGTCTTGTCACACAGACAAAGATGTTTCCATTTAAGAGGTGCAATTTAAATAATGCCCTTCATCCCCCTCTGTTTTATTTTTCAATTTTGTCCTTTACTTTTCTTGCGTTTTCCGTAAGCCTTGGAATATTCCTAAGCAGATTTTGATAGAAAATTTTTACATCCAAATCGCCCAGGACATAAAACACCTGGCTGTTTTCAACCGCAATGTTAAATAACAGTTCCTTTTCGTCTGACGTCCAGTTGTTAAAGCCGTTCAGTGCTTTTATTGTGGAATGTGTCGTTGCAAAACTTCCGCTGCTCTCCAGTGCAATGAGTAAATCCGTTTTTTTGCGGCCTTCTTCATTATTTTGTTTATCGGCTTCAAGGTTTTCCTTTTTACATTGATAGTAAATATCCTCCAAAACCTCATTGGCAACCGTACGGTCAATAATTGACTTCACCAGGTTGTCCAATTCCTTTCCTTCCGAATAATCAGCCGGTACATAGTACTTTATCCTGCCGTCGTGCATCATTTTATAAACTTTAGATTTATCATTCGTCGCAGCATTATAAACACCAATGGAATGCCCGCCGTAGGAATTCACAAGCTTCATGCAAGGAATATCGGTGTCGCTGTCGCCAATATAGACAATATTGCGAAACGGTACACGCATTTCTTCAGGAGCAAAAGAATCATTGACACCCTGGTCGTTGATATCCAGAACTCCTTTTTCAATTCGGAACAAAAACTGTGTTTTATTTGTATAGTTCACGACCTGCGCCGGCCATTTTGCAACGCCGGTTTTGGGATCATAATAAAACGAACTGGCGTATATTTTTTTGAAAACGCCCTGCCTGGCAACAGATGTCCCCTCAATCATCTCTTTCAGCCCGGAAGAAATGATGTAATGTTCAACAATAACCCCTTTGGCAGTCCCATATTCACAGATTCTTTTGAACCAGTCCTCCACACCGGGAAACAAAGTAACATGTGCGCCGTAGTCAGTCAATCTCTCTTTGGTAAAGACGATGTTGCCCTCCGCTGTCTGAACCATTTTGTACATATACGCCAGGTTCTGATCCATCTCGTTGTTCTCGGCCAGTTCGTTGGATTCCGTCCAAAAATCTCCCACGTCATATCTCACCGATTGAATATAACCCTGTGCCTGCATATCATTCGGCGATAAGGTCTTGTCAAAATCGTAGCAAATTGCCAGTACAGGTTTCTGTCCTTTGCTTTCCCGTTCAAACTCTTTTTGGCTCATATTTCACACCTTTCCCTTTATGGCTATGATTAACATTTTTCAGATTGTTACAAAATGAACATAATGCACAGCACCAAATATGTAAATTTTATATTTCGGTTCAAAAGAAGGTAGACTACGCCATAGCAGAAACCGGAAGCGGCCAAGAATATTCCTGCCCAGAGGCTCCCTTTTGTAGCCCAATGCGCCATTCCCCAGGTAAGTGCAACGATAATACCGCCATAAGGGATGGTTTCCTTTCTAAACCACACTTCACACGCCTTTTGCCCAAATACAATAATCAGCATAAACAAAAACGTTTCAAAGAAATAGTAGATATACTGAAAAACAAATTTTATCATACCCTTGGTATAGAATTCATGAATAAATTTAAAGCCGTTCCAATCTATAAATTGAGATACCAATACAATCATGAGACATGCTGCTGTCGCAAACCATTGCCAAGCTTTTATATCTCCTTTACTTTTGAAAAAGTCAGGATCATATTGATTCGCATACCTTACGATAAAAAATCCAATTAGTCCCCAGGTAATACTGGTTATTATCCAATGGCAGATATTTTGGGTTACATCCCATTGTCCCATTGATCGACCGTAAATAGCCGGTTCAAGCAGATATGCGTAAAGCCCCTCTGTCCCGAGTCCGGCTAATGCATATAATGACAATGAAAAAAAACGAAATCCGTTAGTTTCTCTATTTCCAGACATTTCACATATTCTCCTATCAATTAAGAAGGTACGATTCAGTTTGAATTTTAGAAGCAGCCATAGCTGACTCAATCAGAATAGTACTTTTTCAGTTTCGCAATATCAGCGCTGGTCTTAGAGAAGTTGGAAGTAAATCCCGAACTTCAGAAAATTCACGCAGTACGCTCTGTTATTAAGAGTTTACTCGTATCATACATCACTTTTGCATGATTTCTTTTCATTAACTCTTTTGTAATAAGGTTGCCTGTTTTCTTATCATAACGTTCTCTATAAATACAGTTGTTGCGAAATATTCCATCCGTTTCTTTAGAAAAAAATTCATCTGTCAATTTAATATGATATTTATATGGAAGTTCCTTATCAGCCCTTAGTTCCCCACACAAATATTCCGACGTCGTATAAACGATCAGCTGAAAGACGTACTCAGTTGGATTGATAAAGCGGTAATCCAGATAGTTGTACATAACGGAAGTCCCAACTCCAAACGGAATCTGCCTGCCATAATCGGGGAACAAATCCATTCCGTCATGATGATGATGTTCCACAATCTGCATGGGGGTATGTAGAATCATCCAATGGATCAGATTTGTGAATTGACACATACCGCCGCCAATATCTTTTCCCAGTTGTCCGTTACTGATGGTCAACCCTTCTTTGTACCCTTTTTTTACAGTGCAGGAACCTACCAGTTTCCAAAACGAAAAGCACTCTCCGGGGCGTATCATAACGTTTGATACTTTCGGCGCGGCAATATTTAAATTCACCGCTTTATTGTTTTGTAACTGTACATCTACATTTCCCAGCTTCCGCCGAATTAACGATTTATGTCTATATACCAAAACGGGTAAACTCTCATTGCTTTTTGTTATGGCAAATTTTTTAAGACAGGTAAAATTCAAAACATGGCGTATAACCCGACACTTCAGTAAAGATAATTTGTATGTAAATGGTGATATCTCACAGAAAAGTTTGCGCTTTCTCTCCATCATTCCATTCTCCTGTTGATAAACTGAGATCAAATAGCCGCAGCCCTGGGTTTGGAGCATTCCGCCTTTTGAATAGGACAGTCCGATCTGAAAAGCCGCATTTGTATTTTCATTTTTGGAGTATTCTCTTTAAGTAGGCGATATCCAACAAATTCACTGTCTCAAAATTTCCTTTATAAAACACACCCCAATTGTTGAAAACACAGGGCAATTCCTTTGCTTTTTGCAGCGTATCCACTGGAATGAAAGACACAGGGACGTCATTCATTTCACAATATTGTTTTATCGTCTCAATGTTTTGATAGATAAAGGGGCATTGCAAATCATAATAAATTGTTAACTCTTTGCTTTCAATCTTTTCGTTTTTAACATTTTGTGCGAACTTTGGCATTGTTCCATCCAAAGAAAGTGCAAGCAACTCATAGCCATTATCGGTATGATCAATAACCTCAAAGCCAAACTTCTTCGCGAACGATTGGTCTGAAAGCCAAGATTTTTGTTTCTTCGCTCCGAGCATGCAAATGCCGGATTTTCTGTTTTCCTTAGCATCTGCCAAACAATACTCCATCAACGATTTTCCATACCCTTTTCCTTTATAACTGCCAGAAACCCATAAGCAATACAGATAATAATAGTTGTCGCCAAAAATGGGAACCCACGCAGTTTCAAGAGGAGCATATTCAATAAAAACCGTGGCTTTTGCATTTAACTTCCTAAAAACATGCCCTTCCTTCAGTCGTTCAGAAAGCCATTGTCGCTTTGCCTCAACGCCCTGATGTGGTTTTTTACTGCGTATAATACAGCATAGATGCTCATTGACAAGGTTCTCCGTTGTTAAGTTTATAAAATCAGTATCCATATTTTCATTTTCCTCTCTTACAGACCTTTGATTTTACAAACAAGGCCTGAACCAGGCAGCAGCCCATTTGCAATTATAGGCCACGCTCCGCCCCTGACCGGCGAAAAGGATTATCGTCTTACCGTAAAGATCCTACAGCATTTCCAGTTGATTCTGCAACAAGTTTGCGTTTCTCCCCCGCCTTCGGCGGGGAGAAACCTGTTTTGTCATGCAAACTGAAATGGAATTGCTGTAGCTGACATAATTTGGCTATATTATACTGCAAATACCGAATATAAACAATAAACAATTCTATAACCCCCAGCCGAAAAGGCAAATCGTCTCGTGTGTCCCATAGAACAGCAGGAGCCTTTCTTCCGCTGAAACATCGGCGGAAGAAAGGCTCCTTAGGTCGCTGGAAGGAAATGTATGGCTACGCATGCCAAGCTTGTTTGTGAATCAGAAGTCCTGATGTGCTGAAAAGACGTCCGGCCGTATCCAAAACACCCGGAAGCCGTCAGCAGTGCTCAGGCAGGAGAAAGAGGAACGCCGAAGCCGACTACCACACAGGTAATCGCAAGCATAATGAGCGCCCACTTGAGGACCGCGCGCAGCGCTTTGCTGTCCTGACCGACGAGGCCGACAGCCGCCACCGCAGTGGCAACGCACTGGGGAGACATAATTTTACCGACGCCGGCGCCCAGAGAGTTCGCCGCGGCGAGCCAGTACTTGGAAACGCCGATCTGCTGTGCGGCAGCCGTCTGCAAGGTCCCCAGCAGCACCTCGGTATTGGTGCCGCTGCCGGTGACGAACGCACCGATCGCGGCAATGATCGGCGCCACAAACGGATAGTAGCGGCCGGTGAGAACGACAAAAAGATGCGCCATATCGGCAATCATCCCGGAATATGTCATAATTTTGGCAACGGCAAGTACGGACATGATGGTAATGATCGTTTTAGACATCTGCTTTACCGTGCCGGTCAGCGCCTGCCACATCATCTTTCCGCTGGCTTTCTGCACAAGGCTGCCAATCACTGTGGCGACAAAGATGATGATGCCGGGCGTATTGATCCAGCTGAAAGAAACAGGACCGGCACTCGGTGCCGTGCTGATCTTTACGGTGGATTTGAAAATAGAAAGGAAGCTGTTGACCGGCGGAACCAGCTTGGAGGTCAGCAGAAGGAGCACGAAAATAAGAATAAACGGCAGGCCGGCCACCGCGAGCGGCATTGCCGGTTCGTCCTGCTTTTGCGCTGTGCCGGCAATCCCCGCGCTCATATCGTACTCCGGGGGAACCGGCTTATTTTTCCGTGCCCTGGCCATCAGGAAGGTGCAGGCCAGCGAGACGACGCAGCCCACGATAACGGTCAGCTCCGGCCCGAGGAATCTGGAAACAACCAATTCAGGAAGGACGAAGGACAGGCCGGACACCAGCGTGATGCCCACAACGCCCTTCAGCGCCTTGACTCCGCCCCCGCCCGCGATGACCATCAGGAACGGAACCAGAATCATAAACGGCACCATCTGAAATACCGTCGTAAAAGCCAGCGGCAGCACATCCAGCCCGGTCACTGCCTGCAGGGTAACGGTAGGGATGCCGACGGAACCGAACGCGGTGGGAAAGGCGTTGGCGATCATGCAGACCACACAGGCCTCAATCGGATTCATGCCCATCCCTGCCAGCATGCTTGCCGGAATGGCGATTGCCGTGCCGAAGCCGGCCATGCCCTCCAGAAATCCCCCGAAGCACCAGCCCACCAGCAGAATCAGGAGACGCTTGTCGGCGGAAACGCCTGTGAGCATCCGCTTAATAATGTCCATGGCACCGGTTTTTAAAGAAAGGTTATAGGTAAAAATGGCAGCGATGATAACCAGAATGATCGGCCACAGCGCGGTGGCAAAGCCTTCCAGGGCGGAGGTGGCGCATTCCGCCGCCGGCATGCGCCAAAGCGTCAGCGCCAGAACGACGGCAACGGCCAGCGCGCTGAGGCACGCCTTGTGACCGGGCATCTTTAGATATGTAAGCGCGATAATCAGCCAGACGATTGGCACCAGAGCAAGATAGGACTGAAGCATAATAAGAGACCTCCCCTATTTATTTCAGTGGCTGCAATAGTCACAGTTTACCCGCTTTTGGTTCTACCAGTTTCGACAAACATTCCGGCGACATATAGAATGAATAACAGCAAAAACGAATTCTCTCGAAAAAGAATATTTCTATACTGGACACATTATATCCTCAAATTAGCATAAAGTCCATATGAAGTTATATCCAAAATTATATTTTAGTATATTTGACGAATATCCAAGTTTAATTTTGTCAGAAAAATAGAATCACTCGTTTTGGCATTGTATTAAAAATAAAATGTGGTAAGATGATAGCATACATAAGTGGAGCTACCAATTTTAAGGTGGTTTTTACCGCTTGCATCTGTAAACGGTTGGTGTAAAATTCAGAATGGAGGCGCTTTCATGTCTGTCATGATTCCCTTTGGCAAATCCGGGATGCCGCTGCACGCGGATCTCAGCGATGCGGAAATTCTGGAATCCCATGTGGAAGAACTCAAAGCCGCCGACACGGAGGACGGCCTGGTGCTGGCCGCTATGGCCAATCCGATCGACTCCCCCCGCCTGCGGGAACTGGCCGCCGGCAAAAAGACCTGCACGATCATTATCAGCGACCACACGCGTCCGGTCCCAAGCAAGCACATTCTTCCCGCCATGCTGGCCGAGCTGCGCGAAGGCAGCCCGGATATCGATGTGACGCTGCTGGTGGCCACCGGCTTCCACCGTCCGACCGGCAAGGAAGAGCTGGTGGCGAAGCTCGGCCGGGATATCGTAGAACATGAAAAAATCGTAATCCATGACAGCCGGGACGCATCCGGCAACGTACAGATCGGCGTGCTTCCTTCCGGAGCGGCGTGCGTGATCGACAAAATAGCGGCACAAACAGATTTACTTGTTGCCGAGGGCTTTATCGAACCGCATTTCTTCGCCGGTTTTTCCGGCGGGCGCAAGAGCGTGCTGCCGGGTGTCTGCGATCAGGTGACGGTGCTTGGCAACCATTGCTCCGAATTTATCGCTTCACCTTATGCGCGAACCGGCGTCCTGGACGGCAACCCGCTGCACAAGGATATGCTCGCCGCGGCAAAAATGGCGCATCTGGCATACATAGTGAACGTCATTATTGACGAAGATAAGCATGTGGTCGCCGCCTTTGCCGGGGACGCCATCACCGCCCACCGCCGGGGCTGCGACCTGCTGCTGAAATACTGTCAGGTACAGCCGGAGCAGCGCGGCGATATCGTGATTTCCAGCAACGGAGGTCACCCGCTGGACCAGAATATTTACCAGAGCGTAAAAGGCCTTACCGCGGCGGAAGCCGCAGCGGCGCCCGGCGCCGTGCTGATCATGGTCAGCTCCTGCAGCGACGGACACGGCGGAGAAAGCTTTTACCGTGCGCTGCGCGACTGCGTTTCCCCGGAAAAGCTGACGGAACAGATTCTCGCCACCCCGCAGGACCGGACCCAGCCCGACCAGTGGGAATTCCAGATCCTCTGCCGCGTGCTGTGCAAGCACCATGTCATCTATGTCACGGAACCCGAACAGCGGAAGACCATTGAAGACATGAAGATCGCGTGGGCCCCGGATGTGGACACCGCTTTGAAGGAAGCAAGGGACATCAAAGGCGCAGACGCCCATCTGGTCGTGATCCCCAACGGCATCTCCGTTATGGTGAGAGAATCGGCTTAACAGCTTTTATAAAAATATTTTATCAGGAGGATTTATCATGGCAAATTATAATCCGGTCACACAGGAGATTCTTGCTGAACTGGAAAAAGCGGCGCCCGGTCACGTGGTCACCGGCGCAGATGTCAACCCGGACTACTCCCGCGACGAAATGCCCATTTACGGTACCCGCATGCCCGACGTCACCATCGACGTGCAGAGCACGGAGGAAGTCTCCGCCATCATGAAAATCTGCTATGAGCACAACATTCCGGTCACGACCCGCGGCGCCGGCACCGGTTTGGTGGGCGGCTGCACCCCGGTCTGCGGCGGAGTCGTACTCTGCACCATGCGCATGAACAAGATTCTGGCCTACGACCTTGAAAACTTCGCGGTCACGGTACAGCCCGGCGTCCTGCTGCAGCAGCTGGCCGACGACGCGCTGAAACACGGCTGCATGTATCCCCCGGACCCGGGCGAGAAGATGGCGACCCTGGGCGGCAACGTTGCCACCAACGCGGGCGGCATGCGCGCCGTAAAATACGGCGCTACCCGCGACTATGTCCGCGCCATGACCGTAGTCCTTCCGAACGGCGACATCACCCGTTTCGGCGGCACGGTTTCCAAGACGAGTTCCGGCTACAGCCTTACGAACCTGATGATCGGCTCGGAAGGCACGCTGGGCATCATCACCGAACTGACCCTGAAGCTCATCCCCGCCCCGCAGGCCACCGTAAGCTTGATGGCCCCGTTCGAGGACCTGGAGGTCTGCATTTCTGCCGTACCGAAATTCTTTATGAAGCATTTCCGTCCGCAGGCACTGGAGTTCTTTGAGAAGGAAATCCTGGTTTCTTCCGAAGAGTATCTGGGCAAGCAGGTCTTCCCGCGCAAGATCGACGGCACGGACGTCGGCGCTTATCTGCTGGTCACTTTTGACGGCGATTCCATGGATGAGCTGGACCCGATCGTCGAAAGCGCATCCGAAATGCTGGTGGAAGAAGGCGCGCTGGACGTTCTGGTGGCGGATACGGCGCCGAAGCTGAAAGACATCTGGGCGACCCGTTCCTCTTTCCTGGAGGGCATCGAGGAGCAGACCAAGCTGCTGGATGAATGCGACGTGGTCGTTCCTGTAAACAAAATTGCGTCCTATGTCGCATATGTCAATGAGATCAAGCAAAACTATGATTTTGAGGTAAAATATTTCGGCCACGCCGGCGACGGCAACCTGCATATCTACACCTGCTCCACGGAAATGGAAGAGGAAGAATTCAAGAAGCAGGTCGATCAGTTCCTGAGCGCTCTCTACAAGAAGACAGTGGAGCTCGGCGGCCAGATTTCCGGTGAGCACGGCATCGGCTACGGGAAGGTACATTTCCTTGAAAGCGCAATGGGCCCGGTAAACATGGAGCTGATGCGCGGTATTAAAAAAGTATTTGATCCGAAGCTGATTTTGAACCCCGGCAAGGTTTGTATGGACCTGACGAGAAAGGGAGAATAGTTTTAGGAGAATCATTTAAAAGGAGTAACGATATGAACATTCTTGTATGTGTCAAACAGGTACCGGATACCAATGAAATCAAGATCGATCCGGTTACCAACACCCTGGTGCGCGACGGTGTGCCAAGTATCGTCAACCCATTCGACGGCTACGCGCTGGAAGCGGCGGCACGCCTGAGGGACGACGCGCCGGACACCAGAATCGTGGTGCTTTCCATGGGCCCGAAGCAGGCGGAGAACGCGCTGCGGGAGTGCCTGGCCATTGCGGCCGACAACGCTTACCTGGTGACGGACCGCATCTTCGGCGGTTCCGATACGCTGGCCACCAGCTATATCCTGAGCAGGGCAATCGCAAAGGTCGAAGAGCTGGAAGGCACGAAATTTGATGCGATCTTCTGCGGCAAGCAGGCGATCGACGGCGATACCGCACAGGTTGGCCCGGAAATCGCGGAACACCTGGGCTACCCGCAGGTAACCTACGCACTGGAAGTAAAATCGGCGGAAGACGGCCTTCATGTCTACCGCGAGGCGGAAGACGGCAAGGAAGTCATCGGCGTACAGACGCCCTGCCTGATTACCTTTACCAAACCTTCTTTCGATCCCCGTTTCCCAACCATCAAACGCAAGATGGCGGCGCGCAAAGCGCAGATCACCCAGCTTACCGCAGCGGAGCTGACGAACATCGACCCGGAGCACGCCGGCCTGAAAGGTTCGCCCACAAAAGTGAAGCGCACCTATGTGCCGCCGCGCAAAGAAGCCGGCGTTGTGGTCAAGGAAGAAACCACCGAAGCGTCCGCTCACAAGCTGTATGAGCTGCTGAGCAAAGCGCACGTGATTTGAAAGAGAGGGATCGGAAATGGAAGCCAAAACCAAGGACCTTTGGGTATTTTTGGAAACAAATGAAGACGGCACTGCCAAGAATGTCGGAATAGAATTACTGAACCCCGGACGCCACCTGGCCGACAAGCAGGGCGGCAAGCTGGTATCCGTTGTCATCGGTTGCCACACGGATGCAGCCGTAAAAGAAGCGGGCGCTCACGGAGCGGACCAGGTGATCGTGGTGGACAGCGAGGAATTTCAGCGCTACACCACGGACGCTTACACCGCCGCGCTGGCGCACCTGCTTGAAAAATACGCGCCTACGAGTATGCTGATCGGCGCTACCCCGAACGGCCGCGACCTCGGGCCGCGCCTGTCCTGCCGCCTCGGCACCGGCCTGACCGCCGACTGCACCGCGCTGGACATTGATGAAGCCAGCGGCAATATCGCCTGGACCCGACCGGCATTCGGCGGAAACCTGATGGCGGTAATCCTTTGCCCGGACCATCGCCCGCAGCTCGGTACGGTGCGGCCGGGAGTGTTTAAAAAGCCCGACGTCTGTGAAGACAAGGCGGAGATCATCCGCGAGGACTTCCATGTGTCCGCGGACCAGATTCGTACCACACTGCTGGAAACCATCCGCGAAGCAGCGGGCGAAATCGTCGACCTTGAAGGCGCGGACATCATCGTCTCGGGCGGCCGCGGTGTCGGCGGGCCGGAAGGCTTTCAAATTCTCCATGAACTGGCGGACGTGCTGGGCGCTACCGTCGGCGCGTCCCGCGCGGCGGTGGACGAGGGCTGGATCACCCATTCCCATCAGGTAGGCCAGACCGGCAAAACCGTCGGACCGAAGCTGTATATTGCCTGCGGCATTTCCGGCGCCATCCAGCATCTGGCCGGTATGAGCTCCTCCGACGTCATCGTGGCGATCAACAAGGATTTTGACGCCCCGATTTTCGGTGTCGCGGACTACGGCTTTGTGGGCAATCTTTTTGAGATCGTCCCCGCATTGACTGCCGAGATCAAAAAAGCAAGAGCCTGAGATTGATTAACAAGAAAGGGGTCTTTTAATATGGATTTTAAATTTACCGCCGAAGAACAGGACATCCTGGATATGCTGCATGATTTCTGCGTAAAGTCGGTCGCTCCGATTGCTGCGGAGATTGACGAGCAGGAGAAATTTCCCGAGCAAACCTGGCATCAGCTGGCCGAAATGGGCATGATGGGCATGGCCTACCCGGAAGAAGCGGGCGGAGCCGGCCTGAGCTACCTTTCCTATATTGCCGCGGTTGAGGAAATCTCAAAGCACTGCGCGGCCACCAGCACCATGTTTTCCGCGCACTCCTCCCTGTGTGCCTGGCCGATCTTCGCTTTCGGCACGGAGGAGCAGAAACAAAAATACCTGCCGGACCTGTGCTCCGGAGAAAAATTGGGCGCCTTTGCCCTGACTGAGCCCGGCGCCGGAACCGACGCCGCCATGCAGCGCACGGTCGCCGAGGACAAGGGTGACTCCTGGCTTCTTAACGGCTCAAAAATTTTCATCACCAACGCAGGGTTTGCGTCCGTCTTTGTTGTTTTCGCAATGACGGATAAGAGTCTGGGAACCAAGGGCATCTCCGCTTTTATTGTCGAGAAGGACACTCCCGGCTTCCGCATCGGTTCCCATGAAAAGAAAATGGGAATCCGCGGCTCCTCCACCTGTGAGCTGGTCTTTGAAGACTGCAGCATTCCCAAGGGGAATCTTCTGGGCGAAATCGGCAAGGGCTTCAAGGTTGCCATGATGACGCTGGACGGCGGCCGGATCGGCATTGCCGCACAGGCTGTCGGCATCGCTCAGGGCTGTATCGATCAGACCATCCCCTATATTACCCAGCGCATCCAGTTTGGCAAACGCATCAGCCAGTTCCAGAATACGCAGTTTGAAATGGCCAATATGCAGACGCATGTCGATGCGGCCCGTCTGCTGACGTACCGCGCGGCGCAGGCCAAGCAGGACGGCGACCCATACAGCCACCTTGCCGCAATGGCGAAGCTTTTTGCCGCCGACACCGCCAGCGACGTAACCCGCCGCTGTGTGCAGCTGGTCGGAGGCTACGGCTTCACCCGTGAATATCCGTTTGAGCGCATGATGCGCGACGCAAAAATCACCGAGATTTACGAAGGAACCAGCGAAGTACAGCGCATGGTCATCTCGGGCTGGATGGGCGTCAAATAAATTCACTTACTCCTTTTTATCCATACTCGTTTATCCATACTAGCAACAGGCCGTCGGCTGGAATCAGCCGGCGGCTTGCTGTCTCTGCGGCTGCAGTTGAATGACTCTTGTTTAAGACACACAGAAATGCTATAATACATAGTTATATGGAACTCAAAAATCAAACTTGAAAATAAATAAATTCTGCGGTTCTCTGCATGGATTATCAAAGGAGTTTTCGGCAGAAAATCACAGAAAGGCAGCCTGGCTGCAGGGAGATGTTTCTATGGACGCAAAACCGGAAAAAAATGAAAAAACCTATGAGCGGGTGATTACCTACGTTAAAGACGAAATCTGGCGCGGAAACCTCAAACGGGGAGAGCGGCTGCCCTCGGAGCGGGATTTGGCGGAGCTGCTCGGGGTAAGCCGTAACTCCGTAAGAGAGGCGATGCGTACGCTGAGCATGATGGGTTTCATCTCCAGCGTACACGGCGGAGGAAATTTCATATCGTGCGACCTGGAGCAGAATCTGAGCGAAACGCTCCGGATCATGATGATGATGGGAGAAACCAACTTTCGGCAGGTGAGCCAGCTGCGCAGGGGGCTGGAATCCGAGACGGCGCGCCTGGCGGCCAGCCGCATCCTGCCGCGTCAGACGGCCAAGCTGTCGGATCTGGTACGCCGGATGCGCGAGGAGCCGGACGCCGAAAAGGGTTCCCTGCTCGACCAAAAATTTCATACGCTTCTCTGTGAAGCCGCCGGCAACAAGCTGATCTACGCGATTTTCATGGCCATGCTTTCGACCATCAATGATTTTATCAGCATCATGTACGGGCGCATCGTGCAGGATGACGAACAGGCGGAGCAGCTCTATTTGTCGCACGAAAAGCTGGTTGACGCCCTGAGCCGCAACGACGAGGATGACGCGGTCCGCGCGATTCAGGACCACTTTGAAGTCGTAGACGCGTCGATCGACCGCTCGTAATTTTTTCCGGGCTTTCTTGTCAGGCTTTCAGCAAGTACTCCGCAAAACGGTCTCTTTGGACTTTCCATTTAAACAGCCCAACTGTTGTCAGATTCTGACCTCAGCTGCGTCTTCGGTAAACATCGGCAGATAAAGGGGTACCTTTTCTTTTTTCATAGCGACGGAAATTTCCCGGTAAATCGGGGACCGGCTGATTTCCCGCACGGCGATGGACGGGGACTGAATCCCGTTCGCCACAATCGAAGGCAGAAAAGTAATCCCCTCCCCGCTGCTTACATAGCTGAGAAGCGACTCCGTGAGATCAAGCTCCAGCGCAAGATCGGGTACGACTCCCATGCGGCTGCACTCCCTGCGTATGGAAGCGCGGATCGTGCATGGGTCTTTATAGAGTACGAGTTTTTCATGCAGGACGATATCCCTGAAGCTGATCTCCTCCCGATAATACAGCGGATGCGTCACGGGAAATACCGCATAAATCGGCTCCGTCATGAGCGGGGTCACGGCAATGTTCCGCTGCGGCTGCGCATCGGAAAGCAGCGCCATGTCGAACTTTCCGTTTTCGACGCCATTCACGAGTTCCCCGTTGGAAAAGCAGGTGTCGACGGTCACCTGATTTCGCCCGCCCGCTTTCAGCTTTTCCATATACCGGGGGAGAAAATAAGTCACAAGGTTTTCGAGCCCGCCGATACGCAACTGGGGGACCTCTTCAAAACGCCTCACTAGGTCGACTGTCTGATCAAACTGATCCATCACGCCGCTCATTCTCTCATAGAGGAGTTTTCCCTGCGGAGTCGGCTTCACGCCGTCGTAGCTTCGGTTAAGCAGCCCGCAGCCAAGCCCCTTTTCAAGCTGCCGGAGCTGTTTTGAAAGCGACGGCTGTGAGATATAAAGGCGTTCGGAGGCCTTATTCAGGCTGCCGCAGCGGACGATTTCGAGGAAATATCGTATTTGTTCTAAACTGACCATCGTATTCCTTTCACGAGGTATGCGTTTCAGCTATACCCCATATGCACAATGGCAATTAGGCAAACCCAACAACATGGTTTATCCTAATATATAATGAAAAACAGAACATGATCCGTTCCCTTCGTCTGAATGGGTAACACGGCGAAAAAGGAAGGCGGCATCACTAAAGGAGTAACCAGCATGTCTCAGGCCAGTGAATCCGGTAAAACGACCGGATACGGTTTAGTCATTTTTGTCCTTTCCCTTACCACGCTGATGTCCGCAATCGACACCAACATCGTCAATATTGGGCTGCCAACCATCGGGAAAGCCCTGAACGCAAACTTTACAAGCCTTCAATGGGTCGTGCTCAGCTACCTGCTGGCCGTTACCGCGCTGATCGTCGGTATCGGGCGCATCGGCGATATTTTCGGTAAAAAAAGAATCTTTCTCTTCGGTATCGGACTGTTCACGCTGGCATCTCTGCTGTGCGGCACGTCCGGTTCCATTTACGAGCTGATCGTGTTCCGTGCCCTTCAGGGAATCGGCGGCTCAATTTTGATGGCGCTGTCCTTCGCCATCGCGGGAGACATGATTCCGAAAGAAAAAATCACCCAGGGCATGTCCATTCTTACCGTCATGCTCCCGACCGGTTTCGCCCTGGGCCCCTCTATCGGAGGGCTTCTGATCGGTGTTTTCAGCTGGAGATCGGTCTTTTTTTTGAATGTGCCGATCGGCGCCGCCGCGTTCCTGTGCGCCCTGCGCTTCCCCACCATCCCCGTTACGGAGAAGGTCAGGAAGCTCGATATACGGGGCCTGCTTGTCCTGACCGCCACGCTGGTCTGCTATGTTCTGGGCGTTACTCTCGCCGAAAATCAGGGGCTCAGCAAAAGCGTTCTCCTGCTCGGCGTCGGAGCCGTCGCGGGGATCGCCGTCTTCCTGTTCCTTGAAAAAAGGACGGACTTCCCGCTTGTCGACCTGAATATGTTCCGGAATTCTGTATTCAGCGCGAGCCTTGCGATCAGCGTGCTGATTTACACGACCACGACCGGGGCGGTTGTGATTTTCCCCTTTTACCTTCAACAGGCAAAGGGGCTTTCCACTTCCGTGTCGGGGGTCATGATGATGGCGGGTGCGGTCGGCTGCGCACTGCTGACACCGCTGGCGGCTGCCGCCGCAAAACGTTTCGGCGACTTTCCCGTCATGATTTTCGGGATAGCGGCCATGGGGGTAGGCTCGCTGCTGATGTCGACGGTCAGCCTTTCGACGGGCAACGTTACGTTTTCCATGATATGGTTTCTCTTTAACGGATGCCTTGCTTTTTTCCAGACGCCGAACAACGCCTCCATTATTTCGCATGCGAAGCCCGAACAGCGCGGACTGGCATCGGGCCTTCTCAATCTATCGCGTACCATCGGGCTGACTACCGGCGCAGCGGTGATCGGCGCCGTCTTCTACGCGTTCGCCAGCACGACGTCGATCGGCAGTGCAAGCCCCCAAAAGATTGCCTCCAGCATCCACAATACGTTTTTGGTCACGACGTGCATCCTGGCATGCGCGCTGCTGATCGGCCTGGTCGCACTACGTCCCGCCAAAACGCCTGCGGCAGAGAATACAACCGACTGACCGCCCTCCGGCGATTGCCGAATAAGTTCATAATATACCCACCAAATACAGTGCAGATGAAATCCCCCCAAAGTCAGACAGTAGCGCATACTGAAAACAACTTTGGGGGTATTTTCATGCCAAAAGGGACTTCCGGATTGTATCAGAACGAATTTTCATGGATCAGACAGGCGCTGTCGCCTGACGCATTGCAATTTCCGATACGGTATTTTCCGGTTCTTCATCCTCAGCCTGATTCTGGCCGGCCGCCTCCACCCTGAGCTTAAACTGTTCCGCAAGGGCTTTCATGATCTGGGCCTGTCCGGAAAGCTCCTCACTGGCCGCCGCGCTTTCTTCCGCTGTTGCGGAATTCGTCTGAATAACGCTGGAAATCCGCTCCACGTCACGGTTCACCTGCTCAACCGCATCCGACTGTCTCACGCTGGCCTTGGAAATGTGTCCTACAATTTCAGAAACAGCTTTTGTACTTTCCACCACATGAAGCAGATATTTCGCGGTTTCATCCGCGATGACGGTCCCGTTCTTCACCTCGCCGATGGAGTTATGAATCAATGACGTTGTGTCCTTCGCCGCCTCGGCACTCTTGCCCGCAAGGTTCCGCACCTCATCCGCCACCACGGCGAAGCCCTTTCCGGCGCTTCCGGCCCGCGCGGCCTCTACCGCGGCGTTGAGTGCGAGAATATTTGTCTGAAAGGCGATGTCCTCAATGGTTTTGATGATTTTTTCAATTTGCTGGGAGGAATCGTGAATGCCGGAAATGGCTTGAACCATTTTCTGCATATGCTGATTGCATATTTCTATTTCAGAGTTCACGTCCTCTACATTGGCGCTGGCCTTTTCCGCATGCTCCGCGTTCTCTTTGACCTGCGCTGAAATTTCGGCAACCGCGGCGGACAGTCTTTCCACGGAATTCACCTGTTCCGTCGCGCCCTGTGCCAGCTCCTGAGCGCCGGAGGACAGCTGCTCGGAACCCCCTGCGACCTGCTGAGAGGCCTGCTGCATCTGAGTAATCGTATCGTTGATAAACAGGATGATCGCTTCGATCGATTTTTGCAGCTGGATAAAATCACCCTTATACTCAAAACGGCGCGCCACGTTTAAATCTCCCTGTTCCACCTGGAGCAGTGTGGACTGAATATCCGTTATGTACTGATTCAGGGTTTCGATTGTTTCCGCAAACGCGTTTCCCAGCTGACCGATTTCGTCCCTCGATTTTACCTTCACCCGAACTTTCAAGTCGCCTTCGGCCATTTTCCGTGCCGCGCTCAGCAGTTCGGAAACCGGTCTGCTGATTCCGCGCGAAATAAAAACTGCGATCAGGACGGACAGCAGAATGGAAATCAGAAGAATCGCGCTCATAATCACGTAAGCGCGTTCCCCCTGCGCGGTCAGGCTTTTGGACAACTGATTTCCCGAATTCGTCTTTTCCGTAACCAAGGAATCGATGGCCGTGCGCAGCTCCAGAGAAAGCGGGGAACATTTCTGGAACATCATGATATAAGCATCCGTGTCTTTTCCGGAAATGGCCAGCTGAACCGTCTGATCCCGCGCAACCGTGTATTCCTGCAGATCGCTCATAATCGTATCATAATAGCCCTGTTCTTTACTGCCGATAATCCCGGATTTCATTTTGGTAAGGTATTGTACCAGCTTTGCACTGGACTGGTCCAGCTCCTCTTTGCTTTTCAGCCTCTCGTTGACGCCCGGCTGAATAATAATATCCCTCATAATGACGTTGTTATTATTAAACTCGGTATTGAACAGGCCGATGTCGCCCTGCGCGAATCCATACTGAACCAGCGCGCCCGAATATTGCTGATTCATGGTTCTCATAATGATAAATCCTACCACACCGCTGAAGCTCGAAAGGAATGTAATCAAAACAAAGGATATTATTAGTTTTTTCCCGATTTTCATATTTTTTAACATGATCTTCCCCACCCTTTCCTCCATATAGAATTCAGAAAGAAGCCGCCACCGCAGGGCAGGCACCCTTTGGCGGACGTCTTCAGGACTTCCCCCTGGCCTGAATGTACTGATCGATGGAGCATGCGGCTTCCTTGCCGCCGCCCATGGCCAGAATCACGGTTGCGGCGCCGCTGACGGCGTCGCCCGCGGCGTAAACGCCCTCCCGGGTCGTAGCCATGGTCGCTTCATCCACAACGATACAGCCCTCCCTGTTCGCTTCCAGCCCCTCGGTCGTAGAGCGGATCAGCGGGTTCGGCGAGTTGCCGATCGCCATGACCACACAGTCCACCGGGATTTCAAAGTTCGAACCCTCTTTGGGCACCGGCTTGCGTCTGCCGGAGGCGTCCGGCTCGCCAAGCTCCATCTCGATGCACTCGATCGACCTGACCCTGCCGTTTTCGTCGCCATGGATGGCAACGGGATTGCGCAGAAGGTTGAAAAGGATGCCCTCTTCCTTCGCGTGGTGGATTTCCTCTTTCCGCGCGGGCATCTGCTCTTCGGCGCGGCGGTACACAATATACACATTCTCCGCGCCCAGACGCTTGGCGGTCCTCGCGGCGTCCATCGCCACATTGCCTCCGCCCACGACGGCGACGTTCTTCGGCCGGATGATCGGGGTGTCGTATTCGTCCAGATAGGCCTTCATCAGGTTTACCCTCGTCAGGAATTCATTGGCCGAGTAAGTCCCCACCAGTTCTTCGCCCGGAATATTCATAAAACTGGGCAGTCCGGCGCCGGTGCCGATGAATACGGCTTCATAGCCCATTTCAAACAGCTCGTCTACCGACAGCACCTTGCCCATGACCATATCGGTCCGGATGTCGACGCCCTTGTCCTTCAGGCCGTCGATTTCCTTCTGCACGATCTCCTTCGGCAGTCTGAACTGGGGGATGCCGTACATCAGTACGCCGCCCGCCGTATGCAGCGCCTCAAACACGGTAACGGAGTACCCCAGGGCTGCCAGATCCCCGGCGCAGGTCAGGCCCGCGGGGCCCGCCCCGATCACGGCGACCTTGTGTCCGTTCGGCTTTTCCTCAAATGTCTCGGCTCCGCCGTGCTTCATGTGCCAGTCGGCCACGTAGCGCTCCAACCGGCCGATTCCCACCGGCTCCCCTTTGATGCCGCGCACACATTTTTGCTCGCACTGGGATTCCTGAGGGCAGACCCTTCCGCAGACGGCGGGAAGGGAGTTCGTCGTCTTAATGATCTTGTAAGCATTTTCCATATCGCCGGAAGCGACGCAGTCGATAAACTCGGGAATGCGCACGCCGACCGGGCACCCGCCGACACACGGCTTGTTTTTGCAGTTCAGGCACCGTTTGGCCTCTTCCACGGCCATTTCTTCCGTATAGCCGAGCGAGACCTCTTCAAAGTTCTTGTTGCGTACATTGGGGTCCTGCTCCGGCATCGGCGTTTTTACTTTGGACATATTAGGCATTTTTCGCACCCTCCATCAAGCGGCAGTTGTATTCGCGCGTCGCTTCTTTTTCCGACTCAGAATAGGTCCTCGATCTTTTGATGGCCTCGTCAAAGTCCACCTCGTGGCCGTCGAAATCCGGACCGTCCACACAGGCAAATTTCGTCTTTCCGCCGACCGTCAATCTGCATCCGCCGCACATGCCGGTCCCGTCGATCATAATGGGGTTCATGCTGATCAGCGTTTTGATGCTGTATTCCTTTGTCAGGCTGCAGACGGCACGCATCATGACGAGCGGCCCGATGGCGATGACCAGGTCATACCCAGCCCCGTCCTCAATATTTTTACGCAGGGCGTCGGTCACAAAACCCTTGTTGCCGTTGGAACCGTCGTCCGTGGTTAAAATCAGATGGTCGCTGACCGCCTTCATCTCGTCTTCCAGGATGATGATGTCTTTATTCCGGAACCCCGCGATCATGTCCACCTTCGCGCCCATGCCGTGCAGGGCCTTCGCCTGCGGGTACGCGATCGCGCAGCCGGCGCCGCCGCCGATCACCGCTACGTTTTTATAGCCTTCCAGCTCGGTCGCTTTTCCCAAAGGCCCGATGAAATCCAGAATCGCGTCGCCGACATTCAGCTGATCCAGCATCAGGGTCGTCTTTCCGACCTTCTGATAAATAATGGTAATGGTTCCCTTCTCGCGGTCGTAATCCGCTACCGTCAGAGGAATCCTTTCCCCGAATTCATTGACACGCAGAATAATGAACTGGCCGGCCTTCGCCTTTTTCGCAATATATGGCGCTTCTACCGCCATCAATGTCATTGAATCATTCAATATCCGCTTTTCCACAATCGTAAACATCATTCTACCTCTTATTTAAAAATTTACGCCATGCGCGCAATCTGCAATCCGATGGATTTCGCGCATGGCGTCCCTTTTTATAAAAAATCAGGAAATTTTATTCGTACGGTTAAAAGGAGGATTGCCGCCGAGGACATTGACCACTTCCTCGGCTACTTTGCGCTGCAAGGTGGAAATCGCTTCTTCGCTGTACCACGCGCAGTGGGGCGTGGCGATGACGTTGTCCATCCTCAGCAGCTCGCTTTCCTGAGAAATCGGTTCGTTTTCAAAGACGTCCAGACCGGCTCCGGCGATTTTCCCGGATTTCAGCGCCTGAATCAGCGCCTGTTCTTCGATGACCGGCCCGCGGGCCGTATTGATCAGAAAGGCGGTCTTTTTCATGAGTGCAAAAGCCTTTTCGTCAAACAGATGTGTGGTGGAGTCCGTCAGCGGGCAATGGATGGAAATAAAATCGCTTTCCCTGCACAGGGTCTCAAAATCCACAAGCTCCGCGCTGCGTTCCCGGGCGGCTTCCGGCGTCATATACGGATCAAAGGCCAGGATGCGCATGCCGAACCCGGATATTTTTTTCGCCACCAGCGAAGGAATCCGGCCCAGACCGACCAGCCCCAGCGTGGAACCGGCCAGACGGAAAAGCGGAACCGTGCTAGTGTAGCCCCAGTCGCCGCCGCGCAGCGCCTTTGTAATCACGGGCAGCTTTTTCGCCAGCGCCAGAAGCAGCGCGATCGCGTGGTTGGACACCTCGTCAACGCCGTAATCAGGAACATTGCAGACGTAAATCCCCTTTTCGGTCGCTGCCGCGGAATCAATGTTATTGACGCCGATACCGTATTTAATAATCATTTTGCAGTTCTGCATATGATCGATGATTTTCCTGGTAATAACCGCGTACTGGACAATGACCGCGTCCGCGTCCCGCACCGCGGCGATGATTTCTTCTTCCGTCTTTAAATGGCACGCCTGCAGCTGTGCGCCGGATTCCGTGATGATTTTTGTTTCCTGGTCAACATTTGGGTATTCAAAATCTGTGATAACAACCTTCATATTTATCCCTCTATTCTTAAAATCAAAGGATTCCGCTGAGCTCGGCTATGGCATAAGCGCCGAGAGCCGAAAGCGGCATTCCCTCTTCGCTGACAAAGTGCTCCACCTTTTCAAAATATCCGTCATGCTCCAAAATATCGGCAAAGGCGGTGCTGAAGGGCTCCTTTCCGCCCACGACGACCGTCGTGTCCCGGGTGACCTGAAGCGCGCCGGAATTTTTAATCGCCGTGATATCGTTTTGAAGCGCAACGCCGAAGATAAAATTCGCAACCTTTTCCTTATCCCCGGTCACGAACTGGTTCAGGATTCTGCCGGAAAAACAGGCGCGGCCGATTCCGCATTTCAGCGCCGTATCGTAGCCCAGAAGCATCATCTCTTTGTCATAGGTGCTTTTCTCCACAAACTTTCTTCCGACGGCGTCCGCTATGATGGTGTCGTTTGTGATGGACGCCAGCAGTTCGCCGGTAATCGTCGTAAGACAGCCCGTCATTTTCCCTTCGCCGTCAACGGAAACGAACTTTGTATGCGAGCCCGGAAGAATCAGCAGATAATTCCGTCCTCTCGGGTAGTGGTCGATAATGGCGACGCCCTCCACCTCTTCCCCGCGCATAATGTCCATGGTTTCGAAATTATCAAAGGTGATTTTCCCGCCGGAATTTTTCACACCTGGGATGAACCAGATCGGCACTGGGCAGACGTCTTCCAGCAAAACGGATTTTGTTGCTTTCGCAAGGTCTTCCTTGCCGGCGGGGACCACAACATGCGGAATTTCGACCAGCCCCACATTGGAAGTAATCATGCCGCTTGCGATGACGCGTCTTACGTCGTCATAGCGGATATGATTTTCTGCGATCAATTTGTGCAGACACTCCTTCACGGCCGCCTTCAATTTGCTGTTGTTGCCGTCGATGGCGGTATTGCGGACCCCTACGGGGCTTTTTTTCTCATCCATCTTTTCGCGTTCTTCATTCCATAGAATGCAGCGCGTGTTGGTCGTACCGGTGTCGACGGTGATGATGTATTTTCCCATATGATTTTCCTCCGTTCTTTCTGTTAAAGAAGCCGCTTTCCGTATTGACACAACAGAAAGCGGCTTTCGGGCGAACCCTTTTGGGGCAGGGTTTCTAAAGTGCCGTTATTTTTTCAGGTACAGAGTGGTGGGGATCGGGATCATTTCGTCAACGCTTTCCCCGTTGATCAGCTTCAAAGCAGTTTCCACCCCCGTATAGCCCAGACCGTGGTTGTTGGAATCCATGGTCAAAGCCAGCTGACCGTTATCGACCGCTTTTTTGGCGTCTTCAATCGCGTTGTTTCCGGAAATCAGGATTTTTCCTTCTTTGCCCGCCTGAGCAACCGCCTGTACGGCGCCCATGGCCATTTCGTCGTTAGCGGCGAAAATCGCTCTTACATTCGGATGCGCCTGCAGCAGATTCTGGGTCACCGTCATGGCTTTCGCGCGGTTCCAGTCCGCTGTCTGGGAAGCGACGACCTTGATTCCGCTGTACTTTTTAAAGGTGTCGTTTGCGGCTTTGACCATGTCGACGGAGGTCTGGGCACCGGCTTTGCCTTCCAGAATCATGACCTCGCCGGTCTGGTCCATCATTGCGCTGAGCTTTTCTGAGATTTCAACGGCGCAGGTATAGGCATCAACACCGACGAAGGCCGCCATTTTGGCGCCGGAACTGGTGTCGATTTTCGTATTGATTGCAACCACGGGAATATTGGCGGCGTTCGCTTTTTCCACGCCCGGAACAATTCCGGAGGAATCCGCCGGCGCAATCACGATGGCGTCCACGCCCTTGCTGATCGACTGCTCGATTTCGCTGATTTGCTCATCATTGTTTTCCGACTGTACGGGCGCAAGCGTCGTCAGGTTTACACCCGCTTTCTGAGCCGCTTCTTCAGCTCCCTCTTTTACCTCCACCCACATCGGGTTGGTCAGGTTTTTCAGGATCAGAACCACATTCTTTTTCCCGGTATTTTCCTTCGCCGAAGCTTCGGAAGAAGTTTCAGCAGGAGTGGAAGCGGCCACTCCGTCCTGTGAGCAGCCTGTGAACATTGCGCCAAGAACCATAGAAGCGATCAGTGCTAACGAAAGTGCTCTTTTCATACAAATCCTCTTTTCCATATTTACTGAATTATAAATTGGCCGAATATTTCGAGCCAAATTTATCAATAACAAGCGAAATAACGATGAATACTCCGAACACCGCATCCTGTAAAAGGGAAGAAACTCCGTTCAAATTCATGCCGTTTGCGATGAACACCATAATCAGAACGCCGAGAAGCGTGCGCTCAATGCCGCCCTTGCCCCCGGAGAAGGAGGTTCCTCCGATCAGGGTGGCGGCCATCATCTGCATGGTGAAATCGCTGCCGATCGTAGACTCTGCCGCGTTGAGCCTTGCAATGTACAAAAGCCCCGTAACAGCCGCCAGCAAACCGTTAATGACATAGATGGAGAAGACAACCCCGCCGGTGTTGATGCCGGAGAGCCTTGTCGCATTGATGTTGCAGCCAATGGCATAAACGCTGCGTCCGTATGTAGTCTTCCGCAGTGCGAAGAAAAGCACGGCAAACAGCAGAAGGGAAATAATCAGGAGATTGGAGATAGGTCCGACGCTTCCCGTCGCGATCGAGCAGAAACCGGCGCTGAATCCGTAAAACAGGGTCCCGCTCATAAAAAGGTACGCCAGCCCCCGGACCACCATGTCCATGGTATAAGTTGCGATAAAAGGTTCCAGCCTTGCTTTGGTAATCAACACTCCGTTGACGGCCCCGACCAGAGCGCCGATGACAACGGCAGCCAGAATCCCCAAAAACACTTTGCCGTCTTTGATAAAATAGGCGGCGACGCAGGAGGACAGGGCAAGGTTTGAGGCGATGGAAAGGTCGATCCCTTTGGTCAGGATGGCAAGCGTCATGCCCATGCTGATGATGAGCATAAACGGCATCTGCTGCATGACCACATTGGAAATGTTATCCCAGGTAAGAAACTCTTTCGATGTAAGGGAAAGAATAATCAGAATGACGATTAAAATCACAAGCTGGGAGTATTTGAAAACAGCCGACAATACTTTTCGTTTCATTTATAGACCCTCCTCGTCGCCTGTATCTTTTTACGATGCTGATTGACCACGTCAATCAAAATGATGGCTACGATGATAAGGCCCATCAGGAACGTCTGATAATACGGAGAAAAGCCCACCAAATTCAGGCCGTTACGAATCATTCTCATCATAATGGCGCCGATAATGGTTCCCGTGATTTTTCCTTTTCCCCCTTCAAAGCTGGTACCGCCGATCAGAACGGCCGCGATGGCGTCGAATTCATATCCCTGACCGCCGATGGGGCTTGCCGAATTCGATTTGGCGGCAAGCATGATTCCGCTCAGGGACGCGAGCAGTCCGGAAAGTACAAATACAAAGAAAAGATTTTTCCTGACGTTGACGCCGGCCAGCGAGGCGCATTGATAGGAGCCGCCGATGGAGTAGATATTATAGCCGAATTTTGTCTTATTGCAAAGCAGGGTCATAACAAGACAAAGCAAAGCGGTAGCCCAGATGATAAAATAAATTCCAAGGATTTTTCCGTCGCCGATAAACCGGAAATCGGTTTTGAAACCGGCGATGGTATTTCCGTTCGACAGCTTGAGCGCCACTCCCTGACAGATTCCCATCATCGCATAGGTTACGACCCAGAAATCAAATTTCTCATAAGCAATCAGGGCTCCGTTAATCGAACCCACGGCCAGTCCCGTTACGATTCCGGCCAGCACAGCCACAAGAAGGCCCGTTCCGGCTTTCAGGCAGAGCGCCGTAACCACCCCGCTCAGGGACATCAGCGCACCCACGGACATGTCGATATATCCGGACAAAATACACAGGCTCATCCCCATGGAGACAAGGATCAGAAGCCCGCTGCTCTTTGCAAGATCCAGCAAATTGGAAACAGTGAAAAATCCCTGTGCAACCACGCTGAAGATAAGGCCGATCACAATCAGGCCGTACAGGATGCCGGGCAGCTTTGAAAAGGCAGTCTTGACTTTATTCACTCTCTATTCCTCCCTTTCCAATGGAATACGACAGTAAAAGCGCAGGAGTTGCATCTTCTTTTGAAAGTTCACCGGTAATTTCCCCCTCGCACATCACATAGATGCGGTCGGACATGCCCAGCAGTTCCATCTGATCCGATGAGATCATCAGGATGGCGTAGCCTTCCCCTACGAGCTGATTCATCAGCTCGTAGATCTCCGCTTTTGCTCCGACGTCGATTCCGCGGGTCGGTTCATCAAAAATCAGGACATTGCATCCGGTACAGAGCCATTTTCCCAGAACAACCTTTTGCTGGTTTCCGCCGGAAAGCGACTCGACCTTTTGTACGATGCCGGAGGACGCGATATGCAGGTCGGCGTGATATTTCTCCGCTGTCTTTCGTTCAATCTCTTTATTGACGATATGGTTTTTAAAAAGCTTCCTGAGGCTGGCCTGCACAATATTGTTCTTGATCGGCTCCTGAACGACCAGCCCTTCGTTTTTTCTGTCCTCCGGAATCAGCACCAGACCGTTTTCCACCAGTTCCTTCGGGGAATGCCTTTTTACCTTTTTCCCGTTCAGCAGGATGGTTCCGCTGTCAATCGGGTCGTAGCCGAAAATAGCTTTGACCAGCTCCGTGCGTCCCGCGCCGACCAGCCCCGCAAGACCGACGATTTCGCCGCGGTGCAGGCTGATGTTCACGTTGCGGAAGCGCAGCCCGGTCAGATTTTCCGTCCGAAGCGCCTCCTCTCCGGGGGTATGGTAGGTCCGGCTGTAAAGGTGATCGATGGTTCTGCCGACCATCATGGAAATCAGGCGGCTCATGTCGGTTTCCCTGACATTGACGGTATCTATGTATTTTCCGTCGCGCATGACGGTGACGCGGTCCCCGATTTCAAAAATTTCTTCCATGCGGTGGGAGATATAGACGATGCTGATCCCGCTGTCGCGCAGGCTGCGCACAATGGAAAACAGACGGTCGATCTCTTTCTGCGTCAGGCTGGAGGTGGGCTCGTCCATAATCAGAATTTTCGTCTGGATGGACAGCGCTTTGACGACCTCCACCATTTGCTGCTGCGCGATGCTCAGGTCTTTGATCATGGTTTTGGGATTCAGATCGATGTCCAGCTTCTGCAGCAGGGCGCTGCTGTCCGCGTACATTTTTTTCGTATCAACAGCGTTCAGCTTGTTTTTGACCGGCTCCCGCCCGAGAAAAATATTCTGGGCAATATCGCGCTCGGTCAGCATGTTCAGCTCCTGATGGATGATGCTGATGCCGAGGGCCTGCGCCTCTTTGACCCCGTGGATTTCGACCGGTTCCCCCTCCAGGAAAATCTCTCCGCCGTCCTTTGGATACACGCCCGACAGAATTTTCATCAGAGTGGATTTTCCCGCGCCGTTTTCCCCCAGAAGCACATGGACTTCCCCTTTTTTCACTTCGAATCCAACATGGTCCAAAGCCTTCACACCGGGGAAATATTTGCAAATATCCTTCATTTGCAGGGCAATATCGGAATTGCTCAAGGTTCTCACCTCATTTCAAATGTGGGCCTAAGGTTTAATGACGACTTTCAGGGCATTCCCAACGCGGTTGATATAGGTATTCATGCCCTCATTGATCTGCTCCAGCGAGAACTCATGGGTCAGCAGCGGCTTGGTTTTAATACGGCCGCTTTCCATCAGGGGTACAATGCGGTCGAGCACATCCTCGCCCTCCGCCTTGCCGCCCGCCAGCTGTACGTTCCACTGTACGACCTTGTTCAGGTTCAAAGTCACCGGTTCGGAATAAATGCCGACAAACGCAACGCGGCCGCTCTTTTTGACAAGCTCCACGGCCTGTGCTCCGCCGCCGGTGCTGCCGGATGTTTCCACAACCATGTCGGCCATCACGCCGCCCGTCAGCTCGGAAATCGCCTGTACGGCATCCGTTTCCCGGCTGTTCACCGTAATATCCGCTCCGATCTCCTTCCCTGTCGCAAGGCGCGATTCGCGCGTGCCCACCAGGATAACCCTGCCGGCGCCCAGCACTTTGGCCAGCTGAACCGCCATCAGCCCGATTGGCCCCGGCCCGATGACGACAACCGTCTCGCCCGGCCAGATACCCCCGGCGCGCTGGATGCCATAGAGCGCGGTACCCGCGGTTGTAAGCAGCGTGGCGTCTTCATAGGACAGCGTCTCTGAAAATTTGTGAATGCAGTTGATATGACATACGGCATATTCTGCGTATCCGCCATTTACGGTAAAGCCGTAATGGCGATGCCCTTCCTCCAGCTTTCCGTAATTCAGGCAGGTCGTGTATAAGCCGCGGATGCAGTTGATGCAGTGGCCGCAGCCCTTGTGCGGCTCCACCGCCACCCGGTCGCCCACCCGGTAGCCGGTTACGCCGCTGCCGACCGCCGCGATCACGCCGGAAAACTCATGTCCGGGAATATACTCTCCCATGGGGGGACAGTTGGGCCAGCCATGCGCAACGATCTTCGGATCGGACCCACAGATCGCGCACGCTTTTACCTTGATCAATACCTCCTGTTCTCCGGGAGCGGGGACGTCCCGGTCGACTACCCGGAGGTCGTTATAATCATAAAGGACGGCAGCCCTCATTCTCTTTGGTAAAGACAAAAGATCACTCCTCCATTATAACCAGAATCCTTTTCCGGTTGTTTCTTCTTCATATATCCATATAAAATTCTTCGTTTTTTCTGTCTATAATTCCAATGTGATTTTCATAGCCTGATTCGCGTCTACCGCCGTTTCAAAAGCCTGTGATGCGTTTTCCATTTTGAAGTGATGACTGATCAGCCGGGCCGCTTCGGTTTCATTCTCATGGATAAACCGGATCACCTGCTCAAATTCGCCGGTTCCCCCAATGCTGCCCAATACGGTTAGAGCCTTGGTGACGATCAGCTTCTGCGCGATCTCCACGCTGACGATCATGCCCACACAGCCCAGCACCCCGCCCGGCTTCAGCAGGTTCAGCGCATTGGCAAAGACCGGGGCGACACCCGTGGTTTCGATGATCACGTCGTACCTTGCCTGACTGTATAGGGAAGCGTAATCGCTGCCGCCCTGTACTTTCAGCTCCTCCTGGGAGGGGATATTCGCTCCGAAGGATTTGGCCAGATCGGTACGGAAGGCGATCAGGTCGGAAAGGTCCACCTCTTCACAGCCGTACAGGCGTTTCAGGAGCAGCAGCGCGGCCTGTCCGATGGCTCCGCCGCCGTATACCAGAATTTTTTTGCCGCGCAGGCTGCCGGCGGCGTGCAGGACTTTTTCCAGCAGGTGCTTTGCCACGGAAATCGGTTCCGTCAGCGCCAAAAGGGCCAGATTGGCCTTCGTGTCCGCTTTGTATAAGTACTTCTGATTGCGTACGATGTATTCGGCGGAAGCGCCGTCGACGGTGATTCCGAACTTTTCGATGTGGGTGCACAGATTTTTATCCCTTCGGCAGGCGTCGCACTCCCCGCAGTAGCGGGAACAGTCGCCGGTGACCTTGTCCCCCGGCTTCAGGCCGGTGACACCTTTGCCGGTTTTTTCAACGATTCCGGACCATTCGTGACCGAAAAGCATCGGATAATTGTGGGGGCCGTTATAGGTTCCTTTATAAAGATGGATATCGGAACCGCAGAGACCGACATTCGTGACCCTGACCAAAACATCGTCATCCGAAATGTCCGGGACCGCCCGTTCCTGTACCTGCATATCCATGGGATTGACCAGCACATAGGCTTTCATTGCAAAAACTCCTTCTGCGGTGTATTCCGGTGCCGGCGGAAAAACCGCCGGCCGAAATACAGTTGTGGTAATTTCAAAAAAGAAAGATTAATAGGCTGCGATGGTGTAGATATGCTTGCCGCCCTTCAGCGGACCGTCTATGTAAGCCTGAAGCTCCTCGTCGGTAAAGCGCTGGGTGACCTTGTTGGTATCGGGCAGCTTGCCGGCCGGCCATTTCTCAATAATGTCGTTGACCAGCTTCTCCAGATAATCCAGCAGCGCTTCCGTTCCCGGCATCGCCTTTTCCGCGCTTGCCAGCTGTGCGTTGCCTACGACGCCCTCCGGATTTCCGATGACTTCAATCGTACCGGCGCCCGCGTGCGCGTACCATTTGACCGCTCTACCGTAAATATTGCCCGCGTTGTCGATATGCCCCGGAGGAAGGAAGGTGTGCAGCGTGGTGTTCTGGGCATCCTCCATGTGGAACATTTCGGGGAACAGTGCGAGGGAGAAGGAGGTTTCCTGCTCGTCGGCATGGTTGAACGGTGTTTCGAAACGGCACTTGGGATCGCCGACCTTGAGATACTCCGGAATGGCGTAGTACCAGTTGACATTCATGATTACGCCCGGTACCTGATACTTTCTCGCATACTGATGGATGGCCGTGGGAATGACGTATTCCTGTCCGTGACCGTTCAGAAGGATCTGCTTGCGGTAGCCGGCGTTCCAGAAACCGGCAATGATCTGCGCAAGGTAATCGCAGAAGGTGTTTTCATTGATCGGGACCGTGCCGGGCATGCCCATATGGTGGTAAGGATGCGAGCCGAACCAGACCGGCTGGGAAACCGTGCAGCCTGTTTTCTTCGCCACCTGCTCCGCCATACGCGTTACCAGGAAGGTGTCTTCCCCGTACGGTGCGCAGGCTCCGTGGCACTCCGTAGAGCCGATCGGGATGATGATGAGGTCATTCTTCTTCAAACGTTCCTCACTCTGCTTCATGGTCATGTTCTGAAAATAAATCGGTTCCTCGGAATCCATATATCCGGCGACCTTTACGGTCTGGGGGTATGGGATCTCCCACTTCTTACTCATTTTTTCCGTCTCCTTTATAAAATATTGTATGGTCACTGTTGGTTTACAGCGATATGCGGATTAACAGACGTCCTGAATCGCCTTTACAAAATCCCGCGCCGTTTTCGTAAGATAGGCGAAATCTCCGGCGGCGATGTGCTTGAGAGAGACCAGATTTCCGCCCACGCTGACCCCGCACGCACCCGCGCGCAGAAACAGCGCGGCGTTTGTGAGGTCCACCCCGCCTACGGCTGTAAACGGAATGTGCCCCAGCGGGCCTCTGATCGCTTTTATGTAATCCGGGCCGAGCAGCCCGGCGGGGAAGAGCTTTACAATGTCCGCACCCGCGCGGTAAGCGGCTACCGCTTCCGAAGGGGTGAAGGCGCCCGGAATGGAAATCTTTCCGATCGCTTTGGTCCGACGGATAACCTTTTCATCCGTGTTGGGGGAAATCATATATTCGGCGCCGGCCACCGCCGCCGCGTTCACCTGTTCCTCCGTCAGCACGGTTCCGGCTCCCAGAAAAATCCGGTCCCCGAAGGTCTCTTTTACAAGCTTTATGGAGCGGAAGCTTTCCTGCACGGTTTCACCGCTGGTCTGGTCGATGGCGATTTCCAGACAGGGGATGCCTCCGGCTCCCAGCGCTCCCGCCGTTTCCACGATCTGCCCGGACTTTACGCCACGGACAATGGCGATGAGCTTTCGTTTCTTGATTTCCTGTAAGATTTGAGCGGTGTCCATATCGGTTCTCCTTTTCGCGGGGATCGGCGTTTATCTGGAAAGGTATCCGCCGTCAATGGGGATTACTGCGCCGGTCACGTAATCGGAGGCCCGGGAAGCCAGAAAAACAACGGTTCCTTTTAAGTCGTCCGGGGTGCCCCAGCGCCCGGCGGGAATACGCAGCGTAATTTCATGATTGCGGACCGGGTCGTTGATAATAGCGGCATTCAGAGCGGTGTCCATGTAGCCTGGAGCAATGGCGTTCACATTAATTCCCTTTGACGCCCATTCGTTGGAAAACGCTTTGGTGAGCTGTGCCACCGCCCCTTTTGAAGCGGCGTAGGGCGAGCAGGTGTAACCGCCGAAAAAGCTGAGCATGGAAGCGACGTTGATGATTTTTCCCGTTCCGTTTGGGATCATTGCTTTCGCTGCCAGCTGGCTCATTTCAAATACCGCCGTAATGTTCAATTCGATCAGGCGGTCCCATTTGTCCAGCGGGATTTCTTCCGCAGGGCCGCGGACCTGCATCCCCGCATTATTCACCAGGATGTCAAGGCCGCCGAGCTTCTGGACAGCGCTGCCGAATCCGCGTTTCAGGTCCTCCCGATCCATCAGATCCGCCTGCACTCCGTAAAATGTAAGCCCGCCCGCCGACATGGCAGCGGCGATCTTTTCCGTTTCGTCGATTCTGTCCATAATGGCAACCGCCGCTCCGGCTTCGGCAAGACCCTGTGCAATTTTCTGGCCCAGTCCCGCAGCCGCACCCGTAACAATCGCTTTTTTACCGTGCAGATCAAATAAATCCAAGCTGCTTCCTCCTTTATCAGTCGCTTCAACATCGAATGGGTTTTACCCTTTCCCCGGCCTTTAGCCAGGGCAATTTCCGTCAGGTAAAACAGTTTGCTTCGAGAAGGAGCCCCTTAATTATTGAATACTAACATAGCGCCTAAGGAATTCCAATAATATTCATTTGGTATACCAACAACGCTATCATAGCATGTAGGCCTGTTTATTTCAATACTTTTTAAAAAATTTGTGCAATTCTACTGTTTCCATCGGCTAAATTACACAGATCTGACAATTTCTTCAAAATAACTCTTTGACCTTTTTTTATAATTATGATATGATAAATCAAAAGGAATACCATAGATATTCAATTGGTATATGTTTTATGTTATGACTTTAACAACAGCAAAACAGAGCACAATTTTTCAGACTAAAACATGTCAGAATGTAATTCCTACAGCAATTCCATTTCAGTTTGTGTGACAAAACACGTTTCTCCCCCACCGAAGGCGCGGGAGAAACGCAAACTTGTTGCAGAATCAACTGGAAATGCTGTAAGAGATGGGATTTACTTTTGAAATAAAAAATTAGAAAAACAGGGGATCACAATGAATATCATGCAAATCAATTCAGCAGAACAATCAAAAAAGAAGCAAATTTATGAATATTTAAAACAGGAGATCATTTTCAATCGCCTGGAGCCAGGTACCGTGCTGGTTGAAAGACAGATCTGCAATGCGCTAAACGTCAGCCGGACTCCGGTAAGAGAGGCCATCCAGCAGCTGGTTTCCGAAGGCCTGGCCACAAACCTTACCAATAAGGGAAGCGTAGTTTCCACGATCACTTACGAAAATATTGCATGCGTCTATGAGGTTCGCGAATATCTGGAGGGGCTGGCCGCACGGCTGAGCGCACAGCGGATTTCCGAAACCGGGATAAAAGAGCTCCACGACTATCTTCTGGTAATGGAACGGAATCTGGAAGTGAATAATCATAACGATCTTTTCGCTGCGGATTACAATTTTCATGAATGCATTATAAAAAGCGCCAATAACGATATTCTTTTAGCGACCTGGAAAAACCTTCAGAGCCAGGTGCTCCGAATCACCAGACTGATCGATAAAAACGCCGCCGGCATTATGAATTCCCATAAGCTGCACACTCAGATATTTGAATCCATCGAAGGACACGATTGTAATGCCGCGGAGTCTTTTATGCGTGAGCATATCCGGAACAGCAAAATCAATCAGCTGAAATTGTTTGCGCCGAACATTGTGGATTCCACTATTTGATCTTCTCATGGCGATAGAAAATTTTAGGCTATGCTCCCTCCGGACAAAGGGCGTGGTCTGAAAAGGCCGCGCCTTTTCCTTTGCCAAAGGTCACTGATTTAGCTGTTCTCACTAAATCTGGAAATATTATTTTATGCATCATTTTTATAATATTTAGAAGTATGCGGTTGCATTTGGGCAAAAAATAGAATATAATAACCACATTGGTATACCAAAGGAATTCTAATAGTATTTTATTAATGCTAAAAGAAAGGGATGGCTACATAATGAAAGAAATTAAACCGCTTACTCCTGAACAAGAAGAGCAACTGATGGAAAATAGAGAGAATTTCCGTTATCAAAAAGTATTCCTTACCGATGGAAAAAACTACCCCCTTCCCCACCTGGAGGGTGCCATCAGAGAAATCCTGGTAGACAAAGATACCATGGGAGCAGAGGACCTTACCGTCGGGTTATGCATTTATCAGCCCGGATCGTATCATGAAAAGCACGCGCACAGCGAATGTGAGGAAATTATGTATTGCATTTCGGGCAAATGCGTCGGCGGGATCGGCGACCATGAGAGCATCGATATGCCGGGAGATATTCTTTTCATTCCGCGCGGGGCGACACATTGGTTTTACAATCCCTACAACGAGCCGGAAATTCATCTTTTCGCTTACACCCGCCCCAATCTGAAGACAGCGGGATATTCGGTGGAATCCGAAGGATTTAAGGAGATCGGTTCCGAAGTAGAAAGCAGCCTGGAATCATCTTCAAAATAATCAGATGAAAGACCAGAGCGAAAATATTATGAAAACAGCCGCTCCCGTATGATACGGAAGCGGCTTCTTTGATGCATGTTTGCGGAATCCTCAGGCAATATCATCCTTTAAATCAGTCTGAAATTCATCCGTACGCTCCGCCGGGCGATCCGCGGCAGACCCGGCTTCAATCAAACGGAAACGGTCCACAAGCTTTTTAAGCTCCCTTGCCTGTCCGGAAAGCTCCTCGCTGGCCGCCGCGCTTTCTTCCGCTGTCGCGGAATTCGTCTGAACGACGTTGGAAATGTTATCGATTCCCCTTTTGATCCGGCCGACTGCATCTGACTGATAACTGGATGCCTGCGATATTTTCTCAACCGCGTCAAAAACAACATTTGTTGCGTTGACCACCTGAAACAGTGATTCCGCCGTCTGATTCGCAATCACGGTTCCATTTTCAATCTGCTGAACCGACTTTTCTATCAGGGAAGTAATGTTTTTTGCCGCCTGCGCGCTCTTACCCGCCAGATTTCTCACCTCGTCGGCAACTACGGCAAAGCCCTTTCCCGCGGCGCCTGCCCTTGCGGCCTCGACCGCGGCGTTCAATGCAAGAATATTAGTCTGGAAAGCGATATCGTCAATGACCCGGATGATTTTTCCGATTTGACTCGACGAATCGCTGATTTGCGAGATTGCTTCCATCATTTCGCTCATATGGCGGCTGCTGGAATCAATTTCGCAACGGACTTGGGAAACGTTCTGACCGGCATTGGCGGTGTGTTCGGCATTGCTTTTCACCTGTTCGGAAATTGCAGCAACGGACGATGCCAGCCGTTCCACCTCTTCCGCCTGTTCGGCGGCTCCCTGCGCCATGGACTGCGCGCCGTCGGAGACCTGATTGGAACCGCTCAACACCTGTTCCGAAGCCTGATTGATTTCAGACAGAGTATGGTGAAAAGACTGGTCGATGTGAAAGATCGAATCCTGAAGCGCAATAAAGTCCCCTTTATATTCCACAGAGCAGAAGATGTTCAGGTCCCCTCCCGCCATTTTGGCAAGGTTGTCCGATATGTCCGTAATATACATTCGAATGGATTCGATCGTTTCGGAAAAGGAAGCAGCAAGCTGTCCTATTTCATTGCCGGAATCCACGCTGACCTGCACGTTCAGATCACCCTGCGCCAATCTTTGCGCAGCCTCCGCCATCTTTTTTACCGGTCTGCCGATGCTGCGTGAGATGCGCAGCGCAATGACTGTGGAAATGGCCAGAGAAACAAGAATGACGGCAAGGATGCCCCATGTGGCCGCCGCACCCTTTGACGAGAGGTCCGCGGCAATCCGGTTGCCGGACACCGTTTTTTCATTGATCAGCGCGCTGGTCGCGGTCTTAATATTTTCAGACAACGTCTCCCCCTGGGACTTTAAAAGGGTCTGGGCCTCCATTGTTTTGTCTTGCTCGGCAAATGCTACCACCTGGCTGCTCACCGTTTTATACTGTTCTAAATTATCTTTAATGTTATGATAGTACCCTTTCTCTTTTTCGTTTGTCATCTTTTTTTCCATGTTTGAGAAATAGGCATCAATCTTCTGAATCGAGTCGGAAAGCTGATTCAGATAAATATTCCGGGTACCGGTGTCGGTCGAGGAGATCACGGAATTGATAATGGTTCGGCTGTCGTTGAATTCCGTATTGAAAAGGCCGATATCCCCCTGGGCAAACCCGTAGTCGATCAAAGCGCCGCTGTATCGGGTATTCATATCCGTCATTCTAACAAGCCCTGCTACTCCCGCAGTGCTGGAAATCACTGTCACCAATACAAAGGTCAATATTAATTGATTGCCTATTTTCATATTTTTGAACATGATTGCATCTCTTTTCAGATAATTTTGATGCTGCGAAGCAACGGGTCGATGTCCGCCATCATCGCTGCGGGATGGAATAGGAACAGACCGATATAGAAAGCCGCTTCAAAGATTTATCCTTTCGCTCAAAACAGAAAGGGCCATTGCGGGATTCTCCGGGGACGGCCTTGTTATTCCTGATGAACCGCAAGACGATTGGAGAATACCCGCAATGACCGGAGGAGATGGGTAGGAGATATGTATATGACTAAAGAAAAAGGCATTATGAATGAAAAAACTGAAATGCGGACAGAAAAGCTATTTTCCAATAGCCTCCGTTCTGAAAGCTACGCTTCCTCCAGCAGCCATGTGTGCGCCGGGTCGAAAATACGGTCCGTCCATGGGTCCCCGTCAAAATGGCGGATCATCCATACATAATACATGGGATAGCCGGGCGCGTTCACTTGCGGATGGGTCAACCCTCCGGGGATGGCGCAGAAGCTGCCGTCCTTGATTTTGCAGACCTCGTCGCCAATAAAGCATGCGCCGAAGCCCTGCGGTTTTTGAAAGCGGTAGTAATATACCTCCGGCTGAGGATGATGGTGCGGAGGATAGCTGGACCAGCCCCCTTGCGGCACAAGAATTTCGCCCATGACCATATTGGAATAGGGCGCTGTGTGGTAATCGAAAAAAGTGCGGACCGTCCGCTGCGCTTTTCCTTCAAACTGGTCCTGTCCGAAGGTTTCTTCCCCGCAGTTATCCGGCGTATACAGAACACTTTCAAAGACTTTGTCATTGGGTGTGGACTGTACCAGAATCTCACTTTCCGCACCGGCGGTCACGGTTACGGGCACATCCCTGCACACGTGCAGGCAGGTGGCCCCTTCCGTAAAGAAATCCCCCCGCCGCGCAGTCACGGAACGCCCCTCCCAGCTGTACTTGACATCCCCCTGGATCAACAGCAGGGCCATTTCCTCTTCCCGGGGTGAGAAGGTCACGGACTTCCCTTTTTCCATACGATATACCGTAATATTCATCATCATATTTTCAAAAGGGCCGTGGATTCCTGTAAGAACTTTTTCGCCCCCCGCATCAAACCCGGGGCAGCCAAAAATTTGATTCATATCGAGCCTCCATTAAAATAACGACTGCAAATTAAAATTGAATTTCGGACAGCTTGACCGGACGATGCTCCTTTACGGACTTCGCTGCGGCCTTTGCGATCAGCACAGCCTGCAGGCCGTCGTTCACTGTGACCGCCACCGGCGTATCGTTTAAAACAGATTCCGTAAATTGTGTCACTTCCGTCGCAAAAGATTCCATGTACCGCTCAAGGAAGAAATAGAGCGGTTTTTCACCCGTTATGCCGTCGGAGGTGCTGACGACCGCGCTGGAGGGAAGATCGTTGGAAACTGCCGCCTGCCCTTTGGAGCCGAACACCTCCGCACGCTGATCGTAACCGTACACCGCTTTGCGGGAATTGTCGATCACCGCCAGCGCGCCGTTTGCCAGCTTCATGGTAATAATCGCCGTATCCACATCGCCCGCTTCCCCAATTCCGGGGTCAACCAGAACCGCAGAGTTTGCGTAAATTTCTTCCACGTCGCTTCCGGTCAGATAGCGTACCATATCAAAATCATGGATGGTCATATCCAGGAAGATACCGCCGGACACCTTCACGTATTCGATCGGGGGCGAGTCCGGATCGCGGGAGGTGATTTTCACGATGTGGACATCTCCGATTTTCCCGCTCTCCACAATTTCCCTGACAGCATGAAAATTGTGGTCAAACCTGCGGTTGAAGCCCACCTGGTATTTTAAATGGGAATGTTCCAGCTCCTTCATGACCGACTTGATTTCCGACAGCTCCCGTGAAATCGGTTTTTCACAGAAGACGTGCTTGCCCGCCCGGATCGCTTCAATGGAAATCGGCGCGTGCGTCTGTGTGGAAGAGCAGATCATGACCGCATCAATCGCAGGATCTTTTAAAATATGGTGATAATCATCATATGTCGGGATTCCCATTTCCTTTGCCCATTTTCTGGAATCGTCGGTCCAGTATGGGTCCGCCATAGCAGCGACCCTTGCATTTTTTACATGATAGGTAATGCTCTCCCCGTGCACTTTTCCAATTCGTCCCGCGCCAATAATACCGATGTTTAACATATTGATTTCTCCTCCTGTAAAATTTGTAAGATAAAACAGCAGAGCCGCTTCATCGGGTACCAATCGTTCCTTTACCGTCAGTCCTCACCCATCGCCTGCTTCAGACAGGCGACCGACATCTTAATGCCCGTCATGGCGTCCATGGTGAGGTCCTCCATTTCCAGCGATACTTCCCCGTCGTAGCCGCACATGCGGACAACGGAAAAGAACTCCTTCCACCACTGCAGATCATGCCCGCATCCGACGGCTACATAGTTCCACGAGCGTTCGGAAAAACGGCTGATAGGTTTTGTATCGAGAACCCCGTTCCTGTCACAAAGCGACCGCTCGATGCGGGAATCTTTTCCATGGACGTGATAAATTGCCTCTCCCAGCGCACGCGCGGCGCAGATGGGGTCGCCTCCCATCCAGAAAAGATGGCTCGGGTCCAGGTTCATGCCGATGATGTTCCCCACTTCGCCGCGCAGCCGAAGCAGAGTTTCCGGATTATAGACCAGCTGCCATCCATGATTTTCAAGGGCGATTTTCTGAATCCCGCATTCTTCCGCTTGCCCGGCGAGCTTTCTCCAGACGGGAACGGCGACCTCCTCCCACTGATATTTCAGGATATCCTGTGTAAGCGGCGGCCAGCTGGTTGATACCCACACCGGCGTCGTATCCCCGGAATTTCCGGGAGGCAGTCCGCTCATCATGACGATTTTACGGATTCCCAACTTTTCCGCAAGGCGGAAGGTTTTTTCCGTTATTTCCATATCCTTTGAAAAAGCGAGCGGGTTCCCCGAGCAGTTCAGAACAATGACTTCCATGCCGTACCGCTTCAGGGTATCGCAGAATTTCTGTCTTTGCACATCGCTGCAAAGCAGAGCGTCCAAGTCGAGATGGGGCGAGGCGCCCCAGTTCCCGGTCGTCAGCTCCAGCGCGTGTATGCCCAGCCCGCTGACGGTTTTCAGCATTTCGTCAAAGGACAGATTGCCAAGGCTGTCGGAAAGATAACTCAGCTTCATAAATACATCCTTTTCCGTGTCGGAATCCTGTCCGTTATTTTGCGGCCAGTCTTCTTGCTTTTGCCTCCATGGCAACACGGGTCACATCGATGAATACAGCCGCGATAATGACCAGGCCGATAACCACATACTGGATATCGCTGGACGCCTTCAGCAGGGTCAGCCCGTTGCGGATCGTTGAAATCAGGATTGCACCGATCAGCGTACCCCAGATCGTACCTTTGCCGCCCATGAAGGAAGCCCCTCCAATGATGCAGGCAGCGATGGCGTCGGTGTCATACGGTTCGATCGCGGAAGCCGGGTTTGCGACACCGGTCCGGCCAACCAGAACAATCCCCGCGATCGCGGCCATAAACCCGCAGAGCGCATAAACAAAAATCAGCACATTGTCGGAATTGATACCGGAAAGGCGCGTTGCCTCCGGATTGCCGCCGACACAGAAAATCTGCCTGCCCAGAGCCGTATTATTGAGAAAAAAGTGGAAGCAGATGAAAATCAAAATCACGACAATAAAGGAGAGAGGGAAGCCGGAAAACTTTCCTTCCACTTTTAAAATATTTGTCGAACCAAGGGCGGTTACGCCCGCGGGGAAACCTGCGACCGTCTTGCTGGAAACAACCAGAAGGGCCAGGCCGCACAGGACGTTTTTCATACCCAGGGTAGAAACAAACGGATGAGGCAGATGCAGCTTAGTCAGCAGCAGCCCGTTCAGCAGACCGACCGTCAGGCCGGTTGCAAGGGCCGCCAGGATCAGGACCGCTGGGTTTGTAACCCCAAAATTGTTCGCAAGCGCACCCATGACACAGGTACACAGCACGCAGTTGGCGCCGACCGACAAATCGATACCGGCCGTAATCAGGGTGACAAGCATCCCCGAAGCAATGAGACTGTTTACGGCCGTCTGCCTGAAAATATTCATAATATTGCTGATGGTTAAAAAATTCGGTGACGCAATCGATAAAATCACGCCCAATATAAACAGGGCAAGAAGCGAACCCAGCTTCATCATAATATCCTTTGCACTCACGCTTGTTTTCTTCTGTGTCATTCCAATGTTCCTCCCCATGCGGCTTTCATAATATCCTCTTGATTAAAGTGGCTGCTGCTGCAATCCATTTCCGCCATGACGCGGCCGGAGCGCATGACGATGACTCTGTCGCTCATGCCAAGAATTTCCGGCAGCTCGGAAGAAATCATGATCACGCATTTACCGGCCTCCACCAGACTGTTCATAATGTTATAGACCTCGACTTTTGCACCGACGTCGATTCCTCTTGTAGGCTCGTCAAAGATAAAGATATCTGCGTCGGTATTAATCCATTTGCCAATAACGACCTTTTGCTTATTTCCGCCCGAAAGCTGCCCGACCAGCTCGTCAAGCCCGGGCGTTTTGATTTGCAGTGACCGGACATTTTCTTCCCCGACCTGATTCATTTTCTTTTTGTCAAGCCACGGTCCCTTTTGAAAGCCCTTCATATTGGAAAGGACAAGATTGGTACGGATATCCATTGCCTGCACCAATCCCTGGCTGCTTCTGTCTTCCGTCAAAAAAGCAATTTTGTGTGCAATGGCATTCTTTGGGGATTTGATTCTGACCTTTTCGCCTTCTATGTAGATCTCTCCGCTGTCAACCGGGTCTGCTCCGAAAATAGCCCGGAAGGTTTCTGTCCGTCCCGCGCCGACCAATCCGGCAAAGCCCAGGATTTCGCCGTGATAAGCCTGAAAGCTGACATCGTGCAGAACGCCCGCCGAACACAATTTTTCCACCCGGAGGGCTTCCTCTTCGCGTTTTCCTGGCACCTTGGGAAACTGATTGTCCATAGAGCGCCCCACCATCGCGGTAATCAGTCTGTCGGCGTCTATATTGGCAATGTCGTCGGTCAGTACATGCTCACCGTCACGCATAACCGTCACCCGGTCGCACAGCTCAAACAGTTCCTCCAGCTTATGGGACACAAAAAGCACCGCCACGCCCCTGTCCTTGAGCGTACGAACCGTTTTCATCAGCTGCTGGACTTCCTTTTCTCCAAGGCTGGAAGTCGGTTCGTCCATAATAATCAGTTTCGTATCGATGGAAACCGCCCTAGCGATTTCAACCATCTGCTGGACGCCCATTCCAAGGGCCCCGCAAAGTTTTTTCGGATCGACATCCTGTCCGAGGGACTGCATAAGTTCATGGGCCTTCTGATGCATCTGATTGTAATCAAGAAAAATGCTCCCTTTTTTATTCACCGTGTTTCCCATAAAAATATTGTCGGTGATGGAAAGCAGCTTGACAATGCTCAGCTCCTGATAAACACAGGCAATCCCGGCCATTTTCGCGTCGTTTGGATTCCTGAATTTTTGATTTTCCCCGTTCACATGGATTTCGCCTTCATCGGCCGGGTGCACACCGGTCAGGACTTTAATCAGCGTTGATTTTCCCGCCCCGTTCTCACCGATCAGCCCGTGAATTTCTCCCGGCTTAATTTGAAGGGACATATCACGAAGCGCGACAACACCGGGAAAACGTTTCGTTATGTTTTTGAGTTCAACTACATACTCACTCATCGCTTCACCTGTCTTTTGAGGGTTCCCTCATCGTATTTGAATAGATATTCTCTATCTCCCGTATTCTTCTGTTTCATCACTCATAGAACGCCGGCTTCTCCCGAATCAAAACAGGTTCTATCGTTCCTTTCAGACGCGCCTGAATCAGCGTATCCGCCGTTACGCAGGCAGCGTAACCGTCCCAGGCGCTTGGCCCCTGCAGGGCGCCTTGATTCAAAGAATCGATCCATTGTTGAAGTTCTATATCGTATGCTTCTATAAAACGTTCCGACCAGTCGGAATAAATCTGACAGGAACGCGTGCCGTCCGTTTTTAATAAAATCGTGTTCGGGTCCGGCAGCCTTGCCGTTCCCATTTCTCCTACCACTTCGCATTGAATGTCATACCCATAATGGGAATTCATGTTAATCTCCGCATCAATCCGAACACCGCTTCCGGTTTTAAGAAGCATGATCTGCGGATCCTCCAGACCGTCCTGCGCGCTGCGGTTTTGCTTTACCGTCAGGACCTGTCCGGTCTCATACTCCTCGCCCAAAAGCCAGCGCAGCACGTCGATTTCATGAATCCCGGAATTCTTTATGGTCATATCCGTAGTGTGCTGAGGCCCGGGAATACGGTTTCTATGACAGCAGTGCACCATCAGCGGGGCACCGATTTTCCCGCTGTCGATGATTTCTTTCAGCGCGCGGTAGCCGCGGTCGTACCGCCTCATGAACCCCACCTGAACCAGTCTTTTCCCACACTGCAGCTCTGCGTCGATAATGTTCCGGCATTCCTCCGCCGACACGCCCAACGGTTTTTCGCAGAAAACATATTTCCGTTCGCGGATACACTGAAGAACATACCCGGCGTGTGTCGGATCCCAGGAGGCAACCAGAATTGCGTCAACATTCGGGTCCCGAATCACTTCTTCCCCCGTTTCATAAAAAACCGCGCCGTATTCCTTCGCAATACCGGCCGCGTTTTCCGGACGGATATCGGACAGTGCCACGACTTTGGCTCCGTGAACGACGTTTGTCAGCCTGCGGATATGATCCCTTCCGATTGCTCCGGTGCCTATCACACCGATCTTCCATTCCACCGTTATTTCACCCCCATGGTAAGCGGACAACCGCCATCCCGCCGCAAGGCGGGAATGGCTTCCGGATTGCCCGACAGAGAAAATTTATTTACCGGTCATCTTATTCAGCTTATCAAGGTAATCCTTTGCATTTGAAGCATCGACGATCGTGGAACCGCTGTCGATCAATTTTTCAACACTCTCGCCCTTTACTGCTTTCACCGCATTTTCCACAGCCTTATAACCCATGTCGTACGGGGACTGCGCAACGGAAGCTGTCTCTTTGCCGTCGATAATGCTCTGGCACGCGGTGGCGATTCCGTCAAAGCCCATAAACTTGATTTTGTCTGCTTTCCCCGCCTGAGCCGCCGCTCTCTGCGCGCCGATAGCCATATCGTCGTTGTTGCAAAGAACCGCGTCGATCTGCGGGAAATTCTGCATAAAGTTTTCCATGACCTGTACCGCTTTGTCGGCAGTTGCGTTTGCGTACTGTGTATCCAGAACCTCTATGCCTCCCGCTTTCAGGGCTTCCGTATATCCTTTCATGCGGGCTTCGTTGGTCGGATCGCCCTGCACGCCGCCGATCAGCACCGCTTTTTTACCGGAGCCGATCAGCTTTGCGATATATTCGCCGCCCTTTTTAGCCGCTTCTTCATTTCCGGTTCCAATAAACGTCACTTTTTTGTCGTAGTTTGCATCCGTATCAACGAAAAGGACCGGGATCGTGGCATCCTGCAATTTTGTGACCACCATGTCCGGCTGAAGCGGTGCAATGCACAGCGCGTCGATCTTGCCGGCTGAAAGCATGGTCTCGATCATATTGCTTTGTTCGTTAAACGAAGTCTCCGACGGAGGGCCTTCCAGGTCCACCTGAACACCCAGGTCTTTTTGCGCCTGCTTTACGCCGGCGGCCACATATCCCCAATATTCACTGGATAAAGTTTTCAGAATGACGCCGATCCGGATATCGGCATTGCTTTTTTCGGCAGATGATTCCGTGGCCGCCGGGGTGCTTTCCGTCCCTCCCGTGCTCTCCGGTGCAGCGCTATTCTGGCTGGAACCGTTGCAGGCGGCCATGGACAAAACCATGATTCCTCCCAAAATTGCTGCTAAAATTCTTTTCAATTTCATAGTGTTCTCCTTTCAATACTTTCAACTTTTTATGTAAATGGGTACTTCGCCCATTTTACAACCCCCTGCTGGATTCCATGATTGCCCGAACTGCCGTCTCCGTCCCGTTCTGCGGAATCAGCTCAAATCCAACTGTGCGATCATAACCTATTTTTTTCAGATGCTGAAACACCTGCCTGTAATGAATGGTTCCGGTACCGGGTTCCCCGCGGCCCGGTGCATCCGCAATGTGGATATACCCAACACTGTCAATGTATTTTGACAGTGTTTCGCAGATTTTCCCTTCGTTCAGGTACATGTGATAGGCGTCGTAAAGGATTTTAACGTTCGGTGAACCGACCAGCGAAGTAATTTCAGCCGACATCTGCGTGGATGTCAAGAAATTCCCGATATGGTCCACCACAATATTCAGTGCCTCCAGCACCAGCGTAATACCCGCTTCTTCCGCGTAAGGCGATAATTTTTTCAGCGTATCAAACATGGTGCAGATTTTCACCGTATCCGAATACTGCGGAAAGGGATCCTTCGCATATGCTTTCGGGCCGGACAGAAGCTCGTTGGAGTGTACGACAAGCACCGGGCAATTGATTTTTTGGGCGGCACCAATCGACTTTTTTACAAACTCCACATACTCTTTCTGATGCTCCGGATCGCACATGGAAGCGTATTTGTCGCCGGACATCGCTGATATTTTCAACTGATTTTCAGACAGCAGCCGCTTTACTTCATCCAGGTCCTTGTTATCCCAATCCCAGAACTCTATGGAATCAAAGCCATCCCGTTTCGCCTGGCTGAAACGTTCCTGCCACGGCAGCTCCGTATAAAGGACTTCCAGATTCGCGGATCTTTTCATTTTATAAGCCCCTTTATTCCAATAATTATTTTTGTCCACCCGGGCAAAAAGCTTTTGCGGAGACCTTGCCCTTTATCCCTGCTGTATTTCCACCAGTTTTCCTGACTCAAACGACTGTTTGCACGATCCCGCGATTTCCACAACGCGTCTGCCGTCGTAAACCGTGACCTCCGGTTTGCGGTTGTGTAAAATGCAATCGGCAAACTCATTGATTTCGCTGATATAAGCATTCTGGAACCGCTCCAGAAAATCCTCGCAGCATTCCCTGCGCACACCGTGGGAGTCCAGAATTTCAACAATATTTTTCTGTGGTACGGAGCCGATTCTCAAAACACCCTTTGTCCCTACGATTTCGGTTTCTATATGATAGCCGTGCGGCGCGGTTCTCCCTGCAAAAAGGAACCCCATTGCGCCGTTCTGAAACTTCATCAAGCAGGAAACGTTGTCTCCGTCTCCGTAACGCGCAAATTCCTCGTGAGCATAACACCCGCCGACGGCATAGACATTTTCCGGCTCGCTCTTTAAAAACCAGCGTGCCAGATCGATATCATGAACCGCCATGTCCAGAAATGCCCCTCCGCTGTGCGCGGCAAACGCGATGGACCCTGCAATCTGTTTTTCAGGGTCCTGGCTGTAAGCACGGAACAAAATCGGCTTGCCGATCTCCCCGGCGTCCACTTTTTGTTTTGCGTACTGATAAGAGGGGTCAAAACGGCGCATGAAGCCCAGCATAAACACTCTGTCAGGATGGTGCGCAACCGCCTCTTCCGCTTTTTTGCACTGTTCCACCGTAATTCCCAGCGGTTTTTCTGAAAAAACATGCTTTCCCTTTTCAAGCGCTTTCTCAATCTGCTCCGTGTGCAGTCCGGAAGGGGACGCGATGACCACCGCGTCCACGTCGTCACATTCGAGCATTTCATCAAAATCGGTAAATAGATGCGGAACACGCAGAGATTCCGCTTTCCTTTTCAGCTTATCCGCATCCACATCACAGAGAGCAATCAGTTCGGCATTCGGAATTTTTTCAGCGATATTCTCTGCATGGCGGTCTCCCAGCCGCCCAAGCCCAATGGAGCCAATCCTTACTTTATTCATCACTTTCAACCGTTCTTTCCTGAAAATATAGATAAAATGACCGGAGGCTAAGATTGTTTTGGATTAAATACCGGCCGTCTTACGGATATATTCCCGCGCTTTCTTTGCGTAAACAAACGGATTCGCAATGGCGGGGTCCTGTTCCGCCTCTACAAGCAGCCAGCCCTCATAATGATTCTGCGACAGGACGTCAAAAATCGGCTGGAAATCGATTGCGCCGTCGCCGGGAACGGTAAACGCGCCCAGACGTACCGCCTGAAGAAAGCTGAGCTTTTCCGCTTTTACATGGGCAACAACTGCCGGGCGGATGTCCTTCAGATGCACATGCCGGATACGGCCCGCATATTTTTTCAGCACCGCCAGCGCGTCTTCGCCGGAAAACACCAGATGTCCGGTATCGTACAGCAGAGAAACCGCGGAGGGATCCGTATTCTCCATCAGCCGGTCAATCTCGTGCGTGGTCTGCACGACCGTGCCCATATGATGATGGTAAACAAGCTTCATGTCCTTTTCGGCGGCAAGCCTTCCCAGCTTTTCCAGCCCCGTTGTGAGTGTTTTCCATTCCGCGTCGTTCATAACATATTTCCCGTCGAAAATCGGGGTGTCTATCTGTCCCTGTATGCTGTGCCCCTGTTCGGAAACGACAATCACCTTCGCGCCAAGGTCGTATAGAAAATCGCGGTGCTGGATAAACGCTTTTTCGGTTTCCTCATAAGGCTGCGTCGTCAGGAAAGAGCTGAACCACGCACTGGCAATGCGCAGATTTCTTTCCTCCATATAGCCTTTCAGCACATTGGCATCATGCGGATATTTATTGCCGACCTCGGTGCCGGAAAAACCCGCGAGCGCGGCTTCGCTGATACACTGCTCAAACGAGTTCTCCTTGCCGAGGTCGGGCATATCGTCATTGGTCCATGCAATTGGGGCGATGCCAAGAAAAACATTCTTTTTGTCAAACATCAAAAACAACTCCTCATCAATAGCTTCTCGCAGTTTTTTTATGCTGTTCCTTGCGTTCAAACGCTTCCCTGCCGTCTTCGCTCCGCGTTGTGCTGGCGACGCCGACATGCCACCAGGATTCGTAATCATGCGTCATGGTTTTGGGCAGGACTTTGATATCGATCAAAGTGGGAACCGTCTGTTTTTTGCTGTCGGCAAGGGCGGCCTTCAGTTCTTCCATACTGCGTGCGGTATAGGTTTTCGCCCCGTAACCGGCGGCGACCGCAGCATAGCTGACCGGAACAAAATCCCCCGTCTGATTTCCCGTTTCGGGATCACGGAAACGGAATTCCGTCCCCAGATTTCCGATGCCGTTGGACATTTCCAGATTATTGATACAGCCGTTCGAGGCATTGTCAAACAGCAGGATATTGATTTTCTGATGCTCCTGAACCGCGGTGACGATTTCCGAATGCAGCATCAGGAAGCTGCCGTCACCGACCATGGCGTAAACCTCACGCTTTGGCTCTGCAAGCCTGACGCCGAGCGCGCCGGCGACCTCATAGCCCATGCAGGAAAAACCGTACTCCATGTGATAGGAGTCGCGTGCCTCGGTCGTCCACATGCGCTGCAGATCGCCCGGAAGGCTGCCCGCGGCGCCGATGATGATCGCATCGTCCGCAATACCGCCGCGAATGGCGCAGATCGCCGCCGTCTGGGTCAGGCTGCTGCCCGTCATTTTTACAAAGTCCTCCATGCTGCCGGGATTCCTCGCAGTAACCATCGGCTCAAAGCCTTCCCCGTAGGAATAGGCTGCCAGCCGTTTCATCTCTTCGTTCCAGGCTGTTTTGGCTTCTGAAATCTCATTGGCGTACGCACTGCGGTAGCCTCTGTTTTTCAGCAGGACGGTGAGCACCTCCAGCGCCGCCTTTGCGTCGCCGACCGCTTTGATGCTGTCCATTTTATAAGCATGGAACCGGGACACATTGATGGAAACCACTTTTACACCCGGATTCCGGAACAGCCATTTGGAGGAAGTGGTAAAATCGGACAGTCTTGAACCGACTGCAAGAATCAGATCGGCTTCCCGCGCGATGGTATTCGCGGCCAGATTTCCGGTCACGCCGATCCCGCCCAGATTATAGGGAGAGCTGGAGGAGCAGGCGCTTTTTCCGGCCTGTGTTTCGCCGAACGGAATATGAAACTGTTCGCAGAAATTCTGAAGAATGTCTCCGGCTCCGGAATACTTCACGCCGCCGCCGCAGATCACCAGCGGTTTTTTGCTGGCCGCCAACGCGTTCAGGACATCTTCGAGCTCTTCGTTCGCAGGAAGGCACCTCGTGATTTTATGTACCCGCTTCTGAAAGAAATAGTCCGGATAATCGTAGCTTTCGCCCTGCACGTCCTGCGGAATCGCAACACACACCGCGCCGGCCTCCGCCGGGTCGGTCAGGACCCGCATGGCGTTGATCATGGCGGTCATCAGCTGCTCCGGGCGCTCCACACGGTCCCAGTATTTGCAGACCGCTTTAAACGCGTCGTTCGTGGTGGTTTGCAGGCTTCCTGACTGTTCCACCTGCTGCAGGACCGGGTCAGGCTGCCTGCTGGCAAAGGTATCACCGGGCAAAAGCAGCAGCGGAATATTGTTGACGGAAGCGCAGGCCGCGGCGGTGACCATATTTGCCGCACCCGGTCCGATGGAGGAAGAGCAGGCAATAATCCTTTTGCGGTTGTTCTGCCTTGCGAAGGCGGTGGCCAGGTGGGCCATGCCCTGTTCATTTTTACCCTGAAAATACTTTAATTCTCCTCGGTTTTCATCCAGCGCCTGCCCGAGCCCGCACACATTCCCATGCCCGAAAATCGTGATGACTCCTTCCACGAATTTATTTTCCGCCCCGTCCACGCTGACGTACTGCTGATCCAAAAAACGCACAAGCGCCTGTGCCATTGTCATTCTGGTCGTACCCATAACCGAACTCCTTTCGTAACTCTATGCTCTGGCAATCATTTCTCCGTATTTTTGCTTGCAGTCGGCAATGTAATCCCGAACGGTCTTCGCGTCCGGCATGCTGTCCGCGCAGGAGTGGCTGGCGACGAGCAGGGATGCAGACGCGCTTCCGAATTCCAGGCAGTCGATGATTTCCCAGCCTTCCAGCAGCCCGTACAGGAACGCGGAAGCGTAGCCGTCGCCGCCGCCGAAGCCCTTCAGCTTTTTAATTGGAAACGGCTTCACGGTATAGCTCTGGCCGTCGCAGGTGTAAGCGGTGGAGCCTTCCTTCCCGTGCTTGATGACAACGATTTTGGCGCAGTGACTGTGCCAAAGGGCAGCGGTTTCCCTGTCCGAAAGACCGGGCCGTATCAGGCTCTGGGTCAGGTCGTATTCCTCTCTGGAACCCAAAATCACATCGGCCTGGCCGGCGGCAATCCCGTAGTAAACGCCGAGCTCATCCTTTGACTGCCAGTTATACGCGCGGTAATCGATGTCAAAAATAACCGGCGTATCGGTTTTTTTTGCAAGGAACAGCGCCTTTAGGGCCGCTTCCCGCGACGGGCTCTCGGCCAGCGCCGTTCCGGAGATCAAAAGTGCCTTGCTCTGTTTCATGTATTCCTCGTCAATATCGTTTACATTTAACTGTAAATCCGCAATTTTGTTGCGGTACATTAAAATGCTGCTTTCTTTTTCACTTAGAATTTCCGTAAAGGTAAGCCCCAGCTTTTCCCCATTTTCGCAGCGGCGGATCCGGGAAGTGTCGATTCCCTCTTTTTTGAAATAATCCGTCACATAATCACCGAACCGGTCGTCGGATACCCGCGCGAAAAAGCCGCATTTCTTCCCCAGCCGCGAAAGGCCCACCGCAATGTTTGCGGGAGAACCGCCCAGATATTTTTTATAGGTCGTGCTCTCCGCCAGCGTTTTATAATAGTCAACCGGATTCAGGTCAATCGTAATTCTGCCCAAAGGCGTAAGGTCGAATTTTCTGTTTGCATCAAACTCTATGTATTTCATCATGCCGTCCCTTTCCCTGTGCGCGTTTTTATGAAATTTGCTCCAAAGGTATTCTGTTGTTGAAAATTTCGATATGTTTTTTTACGTTCCCGTATACTTCACGTACCATCGCTTCATTGAGCGCAAAGTAATTGTAGGGGGCTTCCGTTCGGAAATACTTTTCCGCTCCCCGTGTCAGAGCGTCGAAATTGGCCGTGGCAATGTTGATTTTGCGGATACCGTGCTGAATACAGGTCCTGAAATCCTGAGGGCTGATTCCCGTACCGCCGTGAAGCACCAGGGGAACCGCGACCTTTTGATGGATTTCTTCCAGAATATCAAAACGGATTTTCGGCTCTGTGGTATAGTGACCGTGTGCATTCCCTATTGCAACGGCCAGGGCGTCCACCCCTGTTTCCTTTACAAAATCACGGGCGACGTCCGGATCGGTGCAGACCATTTTATGATTGAGGCTGTTGTCCTCGCTCCCGCCTACGACCCCGAGCTCAGCCTCTGTGGATGCTCCGCGCTCTTCGGCCATCCGTATCACCTGTCCGGTGACCTTTATGTTCTCAGGCAGCTCGTATTTGGAGCCGTCAAACATGACGGACGTAAAGCCCAGATCGAGCGCCTGCTGTACGGTATCCACTGTCAGGCCGTGGTCCAGATGGACCGCGACATCCACTTTCGCATTCCTGGCCGCATGAATCATCATGGGCCCCATCAGATCCAACGGGGAATGTTTCAGCCGGATTTGCGCAATCTGCAGGATAATAGGGGTGTTCAGTTCTTCCGCCGCCTTGACCGCGCCAATCAGCATTTCCATATTTCCTACGTTGAAGGCTCCGACTGCCCTATCCTCTTTGGAAGCGTCCATAATGAGTTCCTTCATAGGACGGATAGACATGTTTCATCCTTCTCTCTGTAATGTTTTGGATATGTTATGACGATATGTTATCACTATGCTGCAAATTATTCAATAGATTTTCGCGAAAACTTAGGCAATTTTTATTTATTTATAATAACTTACAATATTCAAATAATTCCTTTATCAATAATTCACAACCGATCAGTCCCAAAAAGAATAAATTCACACCGTTTTTTGTGATTATATTTCTATATTATAATCAAACACTATTTTAATAAAAAATCAGCCAAAAGCTTTCCGAATTCGACAAATTTATGAATTGCAAATTTTGACTAAGTTCTATATAATAAAGGAACAATGTAACCATTTTTATATATTGCTCTATGATTTCCCGCGAATAACATTATGATTAGGAGTTAAAATGATGCGGTCTAAAAGAATTGAAGAAATCAAAGCCTACATTTACGACAACAAAACGGTGACGCTCGACCAGATCTGTGAAAAGTTCAAGGTTTCGAAGAGCACGCTCCGAAGGGACCTGGACGAAATTTTGATGGAAAGCGACATTAAAAAAATTTACGGCGGTGTGACGGCGATTCCCAAAAGGGAGCTGACTTCCTTTGAGGAACGGAATATCTCGAATTCAGCGGCAAAGGAACAAATCGCTGCGGCCGCAGCCGAGCTGGTGGAGGACGGCGATATCGCCTTCATCGATTCGGGGACGACAACGCTGCACATCGTCGACTATATACGGGATAAAAAGAAAATCACCATCCTTACCAACAACGTGGAAATCATTTTGCGCGCAATCCCGTACGACAACATCAACATCATTTCCCTTTCCGGTACGCTCAACCGCAAAACCCTGTCCTTTACCGGCACCAGTTCCGCACAGGTACTGCAGAATTACAATATCAGCAAGGCATTTATGGCTACGACCGGGTTTTCCATCGCCAACGGCGTGACCAATTCCTCTCCTTCGGAGTCCGATATCAAACGCATGGCCGTGAAGCGCAGCCAGCAGGTTTACCTTTTAGCCGACAGCAGTAAATTCGGTGCGGTTTCCCTGATTACTTACTGCGATTTGAGCCAGGTAAACGTCCTAATTACCGAAGCCGAACCGCCCAAAGAGATCCGCAGCTTTATAACTGGCTCCGGCGGCAGAATTCTTCTTGCCAAATGACGCGGCATTCAAAGAATTGATAAAATTGATTCATAATTCATTTGCTTTTTACAAATGAATAAAATCATTTTGCATATATAAATAACAATTTTCGATATTTATTTGGTAATTGACTTGATTTTTTTATTATTCAAAGATATAATGGTTAAAAGATTCATAACTTACTCATAAGTTTATCATTTTTAAGGAGGAAAAAGAATGAGTGAAGTCAAGAAACTGAGACCTTATATCAACGGAGAATTCATCGAGTCAAAGACGGAAAAATACAGTGACGCCTATGATCCGAGTACCGGCGAAGTGATCGCCAAGGTGCCCTGCTGTACACCGGATGAGGTGGAGCAAGCGGTCGCAAGCGCCAAGGCGGCTTACCCGGGCTGGTCGTCCACACCGGTCGTAAAGCGCGTGCAGATTCTTTATAAGATGCGGCAGCTGATCGAGGAGCACCTCGACGAACTGACTTATCTGGTCGCGCAGGAAAACGGCAAGAACTGGTCGGAGGCGCAGGGCGACGTGCTGAAGGCGAAAGAAGGTACCGAACAGGCAATCTCGGCACCCTCGCTGATGATGGGCGAAAGCCTGATGGATGCCTCCAAGGGCTACGATACCGTTCTGTACCGCGTCCCTCTGGGCGTTTGTGCGGGAATTATCCCCTTCAACTTCCCGTCCATGATCCCAATGGGCTGGATGACGCCGATCTGCATTGCGTGCGGCAACACCATCGTTTTAAAAGCGGCGACGTTTACCCCGCAGTCCGCTCTCCGGTTTGCGGAACTGTACAAAGAGGCCGGCCTTCCGGACGGCGTCATCAACATTGTCACCTGTTCCCGGCATGAGGCCGAAATCCTTCTGACCCACCCCGATGTAAAAGCCATTACTTTTGTAGGCTCCACCGATGTCGGTCAGCATATTTATTCCACTGCGGCCGCACACGGAAAACGGGTACAGGCGCTTTGCGAAGCAAAAAACCACGCTTTGGTTTTGAACGACTCACCGGTTGAAAGAACCGCGGCCGGTATCATTAACTCTTCTTTCGGCTGCGCCGGCGAGCGCTGCATGGCCCTTCCCGTCGTCGTCGTCCAGGAAGGGATCGCCGACCGGCTGGTCGCCGAGATTGTGAAACAGTCCAATACGATGAAAATAGGGCCTGCCTATGACAAAACCACGAAGTTAGGTCCCGTGATCAACGAGGCGCACCGCCAGTCCGTATCCGACTGGATTCAGAAAGGGATCGACGAGGGAGCCGCCCTTGTGCTTGACGGCAGGAATGTCAAAGTAGAAGGCTTTGAAAAGGGATTTTACCTTGGGCCAACCATCTTTGACCACGTAAAACCCGGCATGACGGTCGGTGAAAGAGAAATCTTCGGGCCTGTGCTCTGCATTAAGAGAGTAAAAACCTTTGAAGAGGGCCTTGCCGTTATGAACGAGAATCCGTTTGCGAACGGCTCCGTGATCTTTACCCAGAACGGGCATTACGCCAGGGAGTTTGTCCGCCACACCGACGGCGGCATGGTTGGCGTGAATGTCGGCATTCCGGTACCCGTGGGATATTTCACCTTCTCCGGGCATAAAAAGTCCTTCTTCGGCGACCTGCACTGCCTCGGCAAAGACGGCTACCGGTTCTATACGGACAGCAAGGTCGTCACCACCCGCTGGTTTGATGAAGAAGAATCCAAATCCACGACTGTAAGCACCTGGGACGGCACCATCTAAGCCGAAACCCATTTGTACATAGCCGGCAACAGAACCGGCGCAGAAGCTGGAAGGACGCTGCCCCGTTCCTTCCGGTGACAATTCCTCCCTCCACAGAAGCAAAAGGCTTACCGTTCATGTAAAGCCTTTTGCTTCTCCATTTAATAGCAGCGATCTCTCAAATTGAAAGTTGGCGGAATCTGCTCCGGTCAGCGAGGGGCCGCACCCACAGTCAAACAACAAGGCGGAGAAAAGCATTCCGTCTTTCTGCCAATCTAACCGCCAAACCATCAGATCAGAGGGGATTTCCCATTATGATAACCGTAGCAGAAAAGAAAAGGCAGGACACGCCGCAGATCCTTCTCCTGTCCGTTATTGTGTCTCTTTTTTGGTTTTGCCAGTATGTTTATATTTCCTACCAAACGATCTACCTGTCGGGGATCGGCTGCGCGCCCACCCTGATCGGCATTGTAACAGGCGCTTATGGATTCACGCAGATGGTCATGCGCCTGCCGCTGGGCGTAACGTCTGACCGCTATGGCAGGCAAAGATTCTTTATTATACTCGGAATTTTCAGTGCCGGAACCGCTTCCCTGTTTCGAATCTTTCTGCCGAACGAATACGGTTTTTTCCTCGGCAACCTGTTTTCCGGCTTCGCTTCGGCCACCTGGATTTCTTTTATGATCCTGTTTTTCAGCCACTTTCAGGAAAATCATCTGCAAAAGGCTTCCGGCTTGATTGTCGGCGCGAATAATCTGGGGATTTTTCTCGGCTTTTCCGCAGGTGCCCTGCTTTACCGGCATTTTGGAATGCATCTGCTGTGCATACTGAGCGCCACCTCCGCGCTTCCAGCGCTTTTCCTGTCACTGTTTATCCTCGAGCCGTCTCATGAAGGGCAGGCGCCGCCCGTAAGGGATTTACTGAAGATATGCACGGACAGGCGTCTCATTCTTTTTTCCCTGCTTGCGCTGATTCAGCAGGGGGTACAGATTTCCACCTCCATGTCTTTTACAACGCAGGCGGCGCAGGCGCGCGGGGCGGACAGCACACAGATCGGCTTATGCTCCGTCATTTACATAGTCACAGCGGTGCTCAGCTCTTATTTCACCGCCTCAAAAGCGGCTCATAAGCTCGGCCCTTCCTTCTGGATTCCTGTGATTCTGGCCTGTCTGACGATTTACTGCCTGTCGATTCCAAATCTTCCGAACATAGAGTGGTTTTACCCTGCACAGATTTTATCGGGACTTTCCACTGGGATACTGTTTTCCTTCTGTACCTCCGAAGCGATGAAAAACATCCCCAAAGAAACGAAATCGACCGCGATGGGATTTTATCAGTCGGTCTATGCGGCCGGCATGACCGTGTTACCGATTGTGACCGGCGCTTTGACCAGCGTATTTGGATTGCGCAACGCTTTTTACTCCCTCGCCGGTCTGACCGCAGTCGGGCTGGACGGCGCCATTGTTTATTACTGTAACCGGCGCGGAGCCTGATTCTGAAAAAAACGGACCCGAAGATACGACGGAAAAAGATTTTTCCTCGCTCCAAAACCTTTGGACTGACAAATCAAAAAGCGCACGACTGAATGAACAGCCATGCGCTTTTTGATTAGAATAAATACAAACAGTATATTTTTATATATTTATTACAATTATTGGGGCAATTTTCAAGACTGATTGTATTAAAATAATCAAATTATACTTTATGTATCAATAATTTCATAAATTTACTCAATACATCAAAACTACAGCAATTCCATTTCAGTTTGCGAGACAAAACACGTTTCTCACCCGCCAGAGGCGGGTGAGAAACGCAATCTTGTTGCAGAATCATCTGGAAATGCTGTAGGAATACGATTCATCTTATGAAGCACTCACAAAATGTTCCTCTGATAAGCATATTTCCTCCTGGGATAATCGTCAGACGGACTGTTTGATCGGTTTGTTCATGCAATTTGATTTTGACAGATGAACAGAACATGCCTGATCGTAAAACTGAATTTTATAATTTACTTTGGCCAGGTGCTTTTGTAACTCCTGAATCTGCTCCAGCACGCTTTCCCGCTGCCGGATGAAGATCTGCCGTCTTTCTTCCAGCGTCGCATCCCCTTCAAGCGAAAGATCGATATACTCCTTGATTTTCTTAATCGGCATCCCCGTACCTTTCAGGCAGCAAATTACGGACAGCCTTTCCAAATCGGAATCCGTAAAGACTCTGATTCCATTCTCCGTCCGTTCAACAAACGGCAGAAGGCCCTCTTTTTCATAATAACGCAGCGTGTGCGCCGTCAGGCTCATTTTTTCCGCCGCCTGTTTAATAGTATAACCCATTGGAAATCCCCCCACTTATTATACAAATTGTAAATCTTTTTTCGCTCGACTTAGAGCAAACATTAACGTTTAAAACAGTATAACACAGAACGGGAAAAATGAAAATCGTTCTGCAACATAAACACAGCGGCTCTTTTTTGCATTCTCTCTTTTCGTCCGCCGTTTGCATAAAAACAGCACAGCACTGGTCTGGTTCTGTAAAAGGGGCCAAGCTTCTTTGTCAAAGCGGCTGAGAAGCTCTTCGGCGAACTCAACGCCGCCTGTCGGTCGGCGCCGTCCAAGAGTAGGATGAAATTAGGGGAATTAAACAGGAAACAAAATTAAAATCCATGATTTATAGTGAATATAACAGTTTCCTTTATGAAATCCTTCTTGCTTTTTCTCAGAACCATGATATAATATTAACAAATAAGTTTTCGGTGCGCCGACTGAGACGGAGTTTTTCATCTTACGGCAAACCATGGGGAAACTTTTCAAAAAGTGATCGTACTGAATGCAGGAGGGTTCGTCCCGAATGAGAAGGCGAGAGAATAGTGGAAATTCAAAGGGGCACGTCTGCGCGCCTTTGTTTTGATATGCTATCCCTGTGCCTTTTCGGCGCAGGGATTTTTTTGAACGGAAAGGAGGCTATCCAATGGAATCCAGAATCGCTCTGGTCGGAATTGTAATGGAAAATACCGACTCGGTGGAAAAAATCAATGCCATCCTCCACGAATACGGGGAATACATTGTGGGAAGGATGGGCATTCCCTATCACAAACGGCATATTTCGGTCATCAGCATCGTGATGGACGCGCCGGGGGACGTCATCAGCGCCCTTTCCGGGAAGCTGGGAATGATTCCTCACGTCAACATCAAAACAGTCTACTCAAAAGTTCCCCCAACGGAAGAGTAATCAGAACGGAGATTATGAATGAGGGCTCTGATCGACAGGCTTTACACGGAAAGAACGCTCAGCAAGGAAGATTTCTGCCTCCTTTTAAGCCACTGCACACCGGAAAACAGCGAATACCTTTTTCAGCTGGCCCGGAGCGTGTCCAAAAAACATTTCGGGAACCGGATTTACGTCCGCGGGCTGATCGAGTTTACCAACTACTGCCGCAACGACTGCTACTACTGCGGAATCCGGTGCGGCAATCACAGGGCGGAACGCTACCGCCTGACGAAGGAAGAAATTCTGTCCTGCTGTGAAAGCGGCTACGGGCTGGGCTTCCGTACTTTCGTTTTGCAGGGGGGCGAAGACCCGTTTTATACGGATGGGGATATCATCGGTCTGGTAAGCTCCATCAAAGAAAGCTATCCCGACTGCGCCGTCACCCTTTCCATCGGAGAAAAAAGAGAGGAGGCCTATCGGAAATACTTTCAGGCGGGGGCTGACCGCTATCTGCTGCGGCATGAAACCGCCAACGCGCACCACTACGGCAGGCTCCACCCGGAAAACCAGACGCTGCATACCCGGATGGAATGCCTGCGGGCGCTGAAGAAAACCGGCTATCAGGTGGGCACCGGCTTTATGGTTGGGTCGCCCTACCAGACGGTGGAAAATCTGGCGGAAGATCTGCTTTTTATCCGGCAGCTCGAGCCGGAGATGGTGGGAATCGGGCCATATATCCCCCACCACGGCACGCCGTTTGCCGATCAGCCCGCGGGAAGCCTGGAACTGACGCTGTTCCTGATCGGTATTCTCCGGCTGATGCTGCCGAACGCGCTGATTCCCGCGACGACCGCGCTGGGCACCATTCACCCCAGCGGGCGGGAAAAAGGGATTTTAGCCGGGGCGAATGTCGTCATGCCCAATCTTTCCCCCGTAAGAGTACGGAAAAAATACGAGCTGTACGACAACAAAATCTGTACGGGCGAGGAAGCGGCCGAATGCCGGTTCTGCCTGCAGAACCGGATGGAAAGCATCGGATACCGGATTGTGGTCGACCGGGGAGATTTCCGCCCCGCCAATCTGAACGATTAAGGAGTTTTTATCATGTATCAGTGCAAATCGAAAACAGCGACCGAATTTATTGACGACGAGGAAATTCTGGATACTCTGGACTACGCCCAAAAGAATAAGCGGAACCGCGAGCTGATCGACGGGCTGCTTGAGCGGGCGAAAGACTGTAAGGGCCTGACCCACCGGGAAGCGGCCGTCCTGCTGGAATGCGACCTGCCGGACGAAAACGAAAAGATGTTCAGGCTGGCAAAAAAAATCAAGCAGGCATTCTATGGCAACCGAATCGTGATGTTTGCCCCGCTCTACCTTTCCAACTACTGCATTAACGGCTGCGTATACTGCCCTTATCATTTTAAGAATAAAAAAATCTGCCGCAAAAAGCTGACGCAGGAAGAGATTGCCCGTGAGGTCGTCGCCCTGCAGGATATGGGCCACAAGCGTCTGGCGCTGGAAACCGGCGAGGACCCGGTGAACAACCCGATCGAATACGTGCTGGAAAGCATTCAGACCATTTACGGCATCAAACATAAAAACGGGGCTATCCGCCGCGTCAACGTCAATATTGCGGCGACGACCGTGGAAAACTACCGGAAGCTTAAGGAAGCCGGGATCGGTACCTACATTCTGTTTCAGGAGACCTACAATAAAAAGAGCTATGAGGAGCTGCATCCCACAGGACCAAAGCACGACTATGCCTACCACACCGAGGCCATGGACCGCGCGATGGAAGGCGGTATTGACGACGTGGGAATCGGCGTGCTGTTCGGACTGAATATGTACCGCTATGACTTTGTCGGGCTGCTCATGCACGCGGAGCATCTGGAAGCCGCTATGGGCGTCGGTCCGCACACCATCAGCGTACCGCGCATCCGGCCCGCCGACGACATTGACCCCAAAAACTTCACAAACGCTATCTCGGACGATATTTTTGCCAAAATCGTCGCCGTGCTGCGCATTGCGGTCCCCTATACCGGCATGATTATCTCCACCAGGGAGTCCCAGAAAACAAGGGAACGCGTGTTGGAGCTGGGCGTTTCCCAGATCAGCGGCGCTTCCTCCACCAGTGTCGGCGGGTACGTCGAGCCGGAAGAGGAGGAGGACAACTCCGCGCAGTTCGAGGTAAACGACAAGCGTACGCTGGACGAAATCGTCGGCTGGCTGCTGGACCTCGGCTTTATCCCCAGCTTCTGCACCGCCTGCTACCGCGCGGGACGGACCGGAGACCGCTTCATGACCCTGGTGAAGGCCGGGCAGATTGCGAACTGCTGTCATCCGAACGCCCTGATGACGCTCAAGGAATATCTGGAGGATTACGCTTCCAAGGATACCAGACAAAAAGGCGAAGCGCTGATTGCCAAAGAAGTTTTCAATATCCCGAACGAAAAAGTCCGCTCGATCGCCATGGAGCATTTGCAGGAGATGAAAGCGGGCAAACGGGACTTTCGATTTTAAAGAGTAATCCATTAAGAAAGGGTGCGAAAAATGAGCCTGACGGATACCCCAAGAGCCAACCGGCTTCACATCGGCATTTTCGGCAAGCGCAACAGCGGAAAGTCCTCCCTGATCAACGCGCTCACTCGGCAGGAGACCGCGCTGGTTTCGGACGTCGCCGGAACAACGGCGGACCCCGTGTATAAGTCCATGGAAATTTACGGCATCGGCCCCTGCGTGTTTATCGACACCGCCGGGTTCGACGACGTGGGCAAGCTGGGCCAAATGCGGGTGGAGAAAACGAAAAAGGTCATTGACAAGACCGACATTGCCCTGGTCGTTTTCAGCAGCGAAGACATTGCGGAGGAAATCCGCTGGACAGACACCCTGCAGGAGCATAAAATTCCGGTCATCGCCGTCGTCAACAAGGCCGATATTCTTGCCGACGCGGCTGAAATCGCCGCGAAGGTCCGAAAAACCGGCAAGCTGAGCCCCATTGTGGTCAGTGCAAAGGCAAAAACAGGGATTGAAAAAATCCGCGAAGAGCTCATCCGCCGGCTGCCCGAGGATTACGAGGCAAAGAGTATCACCGGCGGGCTGGCGGACAACGGGGACCTGATCCTGCTGGTGATGCCGCAGGATATTCAGGCGCCGAAGGGCCGCCTGATTCTGCCGCAGGTACAGACGCTGCGAGAGCTGCTCGATAAAAAGTGCGTTGTCCTCAGCGCGACCACCGACAAGCTGGACGAAGCGCTGGCCTGTCTGAAAGAACCTCCCAAGCTGATTATCACCGATTCGCAGGTATTTAAGACCGTATATGAAAAGAAGCCGAAGGAAAGCAGGCTGACCTCTTTTTCGGTCCTGTTCGCCAATTACAAGGGCGACCTCCCGTATTATGTGGAAAGCGCAAGTGCGATCAGCCGCCTGACGGAGCGGTCCCGGGTGCTGATTGCGGAAGCCTGCACCCACGCGCCGCTGGCAGAGGACATCGGGCGGGAAAAGCTCCCGCGCATGCTCCGCAAAAAGGCCGGAGAAACCCTGACGGTCGACGTGGTGAGCGGTTCCGATTTTCCGGAGGACCTTTCCCCGTATGATCTGGTGATTCAGTGCGGCGCCTGCATGTTCAACCGGAAATATGTGCTGTCCCGCGTGGAACGCGCGCGCGCGCAGGGCGTTCCCATGTCCAACTACGGCGTGGTGATCGCGTATCTGTCCGGAATTCTCGACAAAATCGATCTGAACTGACCACCACAACCCGGCAAAAAAGAGAAGGCCCGCTAAAACGGGCCTTCTCTTTTTGTCTGTTTTGCTTATTCCACCGTAATAACCGAAACCGGGCAGCCTTCCTGCGCCTGGATCGCCTTGTCCTCAACCTCGGGCGGCACATCCTCCCTGTAAACCTCGGCCACACCGTCGTCGCCCATTCTGAAAACCTCGGGACAGGTTTCGGGGCAGAGTCCGCAGGAAATGCATCCGCTTCTGTCAAGAGTCGCTTTCATAATAACATCCTTCTTTCCGGTCAAACATGACCAAAATATTTTCGTCATTTTTATTGGAGGGATATTACGATATTCCTTTGTATTGTCGCCTGATCGCGGAATTTTATTCCGTATTCAACATTTTTTACCGGATCATTGCTTCGATATTTTTCGTTCATCCCATTATACACAAACAGTGCCAAAAAGTAAATAACGGGAAAGACCCCACCGCATAAATTTTATGATCGTTTGGTATTCGGCCCAAGCGATCCCTTTTTTGTGTTGTGCGACTGGTTCTGGTTCTCCGGTTTTTTGGACCGGCCCGCTTCGTTTACGGCTTCCATCCGTTTTTCCTCATTCAGGCCGTTTTTATCCGGAAGTTTCTTCTCATCCATTTTTCTTCCTCCTACATCACATGGTCTTCATTTTTTTCGACCCGGATTTTATAGCCGAGCCGCTGGAGCTTATCCTCAATCCGGCTCTGCTCCACCCCCGTGGTGTCGTAGTCCACGGCAACTCTTCCCGTGTGCGTATTGGTGCTGACGGAGATGACTCCGTGCAGAGTGTCAAGCTCTTTTTTAATGGTCTGGACGTCTCTTTGATCGGTCATATTTTCTAAATCGAAATAAGCGCTGGCTTTTGCCATCGATCATCACCTCGCCCATAGTATTGACAAAGCAGGGATGAATATCATCGTTCATTGCCTTATTTATTATCTGTTTTTTGCATAATTTTAAATGTTTATTTTCATTTAATAAAGAAAGTCCATAGGATAAATTTACCAAAAGATAGCTGAAGCTTATTTTTTTCATCGATATTCCCAAAAATCATTGACAATAAAATAACGATATGTTATCTTTTTTGTAGCCTAGGGAACTTTTTAACAGGTAAACCGAAACGAATTGCGAGGAGAAAAATCAATGGATACTCAGTGCGACCACAAGATTTTGGACGAAATACTGGAAAAACACCAGTACAACCCCGGCAACATCATTGCGATCCTTCAGGATACACAGGAGGTGTACCGCTATCTTCCAAAGGATATTTTCCCCTATTATTCAGACCGGCTTGGAATCAGCCAGGCGCAGATTTTCAGCATCGCGACCTTTTACGAGAATTTTTCTTTGGAGCCCAAAGGAAAATATGTCATCAAGGTGTGTGACGGCACGGCCTGCCATGTGAGAAAATCGGCCGCTATCCTGGATCAGCTGCGCAAGGAGCTGGGCCTCTCTTCAGCAAAGAAAACAACGGGGGACCTGCTGTTCACTGTTGAAACGGTATCCTGCCTCGGCGCCTGCGGACTTGCCCCCACGCTGACAGTGAATGACCAGGTCATGGGAATGATGACTCCGCAGAAAGTAACCGATTTACTTGTAACACTCAGGGAGGAAAAAGCAGATGCTGAAATGTAGAGAAGATTTGCAGAATATCCGCAGCCTGTATCAGGCCCGCCTTGAAAAACAAAAAGTGAAAATCCTGATCTGTGCCGGCACCGCGTGTGTCGCGAACGGGTCCCTCGTATTATACGATACATTTATGAAGCTCATTGCGAAAAAAGGAATCAACTGTGTGGTCGATCTGGAACATGAGCCGGAAGGGGAACCGCTGGGCGTAAAAAAAAGCGGCTGTCACGGATTTTGTGAAATGGGCCCGCTGGTGCGTATCGAACCAAAGGGCTATTTATATGTAAAAGTAAAACCCGAAGACTGTGAGGAAATTCTGGAGGCCAGCGTGGTCAGCGGCACCTGTGTGGAACGGCTCACCTATCATAAGGGGGACGAGTTCCACAGGCATCAGGAATCCATTCCGTTTTACAAACGGCAGAAGCGCGTCGTGCTGGAACACTGCGGACATATTGATGCCACCTCCATCGGCGAATACATAGCGAACGGCGGTTACTCGGCGCTGGAAAAAGCCCTGTTTGAAATGACCCCGGAAGAAGTGCTGCAGGAAGTGGAAATTTCCAACCTGCGCGGACGCGGCGGCGGCGGATTCCCGACCGCGAGAAAATGGTCCCAGGTAAAGCGCCAGAAGGCGGAAAACAAATACATCGTCTGCAACGGCGACGAAGGCGACCCCGGCGCGTTTATGGACAGAAGTGTAATGGAAAGCGACCCGCATAAAATGCTGGAGGGCATGATCCTTGCGGCGTATACCTGCGGTGCGAAATACGGCTATATCTATGTCCGCGCGGAGTACCCGCTCGCCGTCACCCGTCTCGGCATTGCCATTGACCAGGCGAGGAAGCTCGGGCTTCTGGGCGACCATATTCTCGGCACCGACCTGTGCTTCGATATCAAAATCAGCCGCGGCGCGGGCGCTTTCGTCTGCGGCGAGGGCAGCGCGCTGACCGCCTCCATTGAGGGCAAACGCGGAATGCCGCGCGTAAAGCCGCCCAGAACGGTGGAGCACGGACTGTTCGACAGCCCGACCGTACTGAACAACGTGGAAACCTTTGCGAACGTACCGGCGATTATCACAAACGGCGGCCAGTGGTTCCGCAGCATCGGCCCGGAAAACAGCCCGGGAACCAAAGCGTTTGCGCTGACCGGCAACATCATGAATACCGGACTGATCGAAGTCGCCATGGGCACCACCCTGCGCGAGGTCATTTACGACATCGGCGGCGGAATGCGCGACGGTGCGGAGTTCAAGGCCGTACAGATCGGCGGCCCGTCCGGCGGATGCCTGACAAAAGAGCATCTCGACCTGCCGCTGGACTTTGACAACCTGAAAAAAGTCGGCGCGATGATCGGCTCCGGCGGACTGGTCGTCATGGACGACCACACCTGCATGGTCGAAGTGGCGCGTTTCTTCATGAGCTTCACGCAGAACGAATCCTGCGGAAAATGCGTGCCCTGCCGCGAAGGCACCAAGCGGATGCTGGAAATTCTGGAACGCATCGTGGCCGGAAACGGAGAGCCGGACGACATTGATCTTTTGGAAGAGCTGGCGGAAACCATTTCCGCAACCGCGCTCTGCGGGCTGGGCAAGACCGCCGCGTCTCCGGTGCTGAGCACGATCAAATATTTCCGCGACGAATACGAAAACCATATTATTGAAAAGCGCTGCCCCACCAAGAACTGCCAGAAGCTGAAAAAGATTTACATAGACGCAGCTTTGTGCAAGGGCTGTTCCAAGTGCGCGCGGAACTGTCCCGTGGGCGCGATTACCGGCCAGATCAAATCGCCGTTCGTGATCGAAGGCGCGAAATGCATCAAATGCGGTGCGTGTGTGGAAGCCTGCGCCTTCCACGCGGTAAAGGAGGACTAAGTTAATGACCGGAGAATTTATGCTGATTGACAACATCCCGGTGGAAATAGAGGGTGAAAAGAACCTGCTCAGCCTCATCCGCAAGGCGGGAATCGAGCTGCCGACCTTTTGCTACCATTCCGAGCTTTCCGTTTACGGAGCCTGCCGCATGTGCATGGTGGAAAATAAGCACGGCGGTATGGAAGCCGCCTGCTCCACCCCGCCCCGTGCGGGGATGGAAATCTACACCAATACGCCGAAACTGAGAAGATACCGCAAAATGATTCTGGAACTGCTGCTGTCCGACCACTGCCGCGACTGCACCACCTGTGAGAAAAACGGGGAATGCAGGCTGCAGGAGCTGGCGGAACGCTTCGGAATCAGGCAAGTCCGTTTCAAGAACACCGCGGAGGAACCGAAGCTGGACACCTCTTCCCTGTGCATCATCCGCGATACCAATAAATGCATTCTCTGCGGCGACTGCGTGAGAATGTGCAACGAGGTCCAGAACGTGGGCGCGATCGACTTCATGTCCAGAGGGGCAAAAATGACGGTCAGCACCGCGTTCCATGTACCGATCGCGGACTCCAACTGCGTCGGCTGCGGCCAGTGCGCCGCCGTCTGCCCCACCGGGGCCATTGTGGTGAAAAAGGATACCGAAAGCGTCTGGGACGCTTTGAGCGACCCGGATACCAAGGTCGTCGTACAGATCGCCCCCGCGGTGCGCGTCGGAATTGGCGGCAAAATGGGCCAGAAGGCCGGTGAGGACCTGATGGGCAAAATCGTCGCGGCCCTCAAACGCATGGGCGCGGACGAGGTGTTCGACACCGCGACGGGCGCCGACCTGACCGTGATGGAAGAGGCGAACGAGCTGCTGGAGCGCCTGGAAAACGGCGGAAAGCTTCCGCTGTTCACCTCCTGCTGCCCGGCGTGGATACAGTACGCCGAGAAAAAACACCCGGAGCTTCTGCCCAATATTTCCACCTGCCGTTCCCCCATGGAAATGTTCGCTTCCGTTTTAAAGGAAGAATACAGCCATTCCAGCCGCCGTATCGTCAGCGTGGCCGTCATGCCCTGCACCGCCAAAAAGTTTGAGGCGGCAAGGGAGGAATTCAAAAAGGACGGCGTTCCCTATGTGGACTACGTCATCACCACGCAGGAACTGATTCAGATGATTAAGGAATCCGGCATCTATTTTTCTGAACTGGAGTCGGAAGCCATCGACATGCCGTTCAGCAACCGGAGCGGCGCGGGCGTCATCTTCGGCGTGACCGGCGGCGTGACCGAGGCGGTTATCCGCCGTCTTGCCGAAAATAAATCCACCACCGAGCTGCGCGCAATCGCGTTCAACGGCGTAAGAGGGATGGAAGGCACAAAAGAAACCACTGTCCCCTACGGCGGCCGTGAACTGAAAATCGCCATCGTCAGCGGGCTGAAAAACGCGGAGAACCTGATCCGCAGCATTCAGAGCGGGGAGGCAAGCTATGATTTCGTAGAGGTCATGGCATGCCCGGGCGGCTGTGTCTGCGGAGCCGGACAGCCGATTACCGACGCACAGGGCAAAACGAAGCGCGGCAGCGGCCTTTATGCGGCTGACAAAATGTGCAGCATCAAGCGCTCGGAAGAAAATCCGGTCGTGATGTCGCTTTACTCCGATTTACTCAAGGGAAGGGTCCACGAGCTTCTCCACGTCGAATATAAAGAGAGGAATCGGTGATTTGAATGGTTATCAGTGTCTGTATTGGAACAGCATGCCACCTGGAGGGCAGCTATAACGTGATCGCCGCGTTTCAGCAGATGATCGAAAAATACAGTCTGCACGACAGCGTGAAAATTAAAGCGGCCTTTTGCATGGGTCACTGCACTCATCAGGGGGTCTGTGTAAAAATAGACTCCGGAGAAGTGCAAAGCGTTACCGGCACCACCGCCAAAAGATTCTTTCAGGAAAATGTGCTTGCGGTTCTGAAACCGCAGAATTGATCTCCATATTCCTCATAAAAAATGTCCGAAGCCTTAAAAGCTCCGGACATTTTTACTTTATTATCTGGTTTTCTCAAGAAAGATATGGACGTTTTCCTCTTCCTTTTCCCTGTCCGCGTTCAGCCTGCCCAGCCGGTCGCAAAGGCCCAGCAGGGCCACATCCCGGACGGAGGTCTGCCTTTTCATTTGCTCCGCATCCGCGAAAGGAAGGCCGTTTACCACAAACAAAAGCTGCATGTGCCAGCGCACAAGGGCGGTCACTTTCTCAATGAATGCCTCGTCCCCGCTGAACTGCTTTAAAAACTCAGCAGTCATTCTTGCGCCCAGCTTGTCATGGTCGTAGGAAGTGATCTTTCCTCTGCGGATTCTGGTCGTTCCCGGTTTGCCGACGTCATGCAGCAGCGCCGCCCACATAAAGGCCCTTGCGTCGCTGCTTTTCTCCTTCACCTTCGCGGCCTCGTCCACCACCAGCATGGTGTGGTTCCAGACGTTCCCCTCCGGATGATGCTGCGGCGACTGCTCGGCGTTTTTCAGATCGTGCAGCATGGCAAAGGGAACCTCCCGCAAAGCGGCGGTTTTATCCAGCTCCTCAAAATACAGCGAAGGCTTTTCATCCGCAAGCAGATGCTGTTCCATCGATTCAAATAAATTCTGTTTGATACTCATTTTCTTCCCCGACTTTTCCGGCGTTTTGTGCCATCCGTTTGCAGCCTGCCGTACGCACACGGCGGCCTGACACGAAGCTTTCTTCAGCGCGCCTGTTTTTCCAGATTCAGGAGCCGCACCTTAATGTCCATGCCCCCGCCGTACCCAACAAGCGACCCGTCCGCGCCGATGACACGGTGACAGGGAATGATGACCGGAATCGGATTTCTGTTGTTCGCCATTCCCACCGCGCGGAATCCTTTCGGGCTGCCGGCGCTTTCGGCAATTTCCTTATAGCTGCGGGTTTCTCCGTAAGGGATGCCGCACAGGCAGTTCCACACCTTGCGCTGGAATTCCGTACCGGAAGGAGACAGCGCTACGGTAAATTCCGTTCTGCTCCCCGCCAGATATTCCCGCACCTCTTTTGCCGCCTGCTTCAGCAGCTCCGTTTCCCTCACGGCAGCACCGGGGGGGACGGCGGCTCCCTCAAAGCAAAGGTCGGTAATCCCCGTACCGTCTTCGGCAATAGCGATCCGCCCGATATCCGTATCATAAAAAAATAAATTTTTCACTGCGCTCATCCTTCCTATTATGACTGCCGTTCCTGAATTTATCCTTATTTTACATAATATTGCTTTGATATATTTTCCATATAAGAATAAAATTCATCTTCCGGAAAACTACTATAGCAATTTCCTTTCAGTTTGCGGATAAAACGCGTTCCTCCCCCGCCGAAGGCGGGGGAGGAACGCAGCCTCGTTTCAGAATCAACTAGAAACGCTGTATTTTTGCTGGGAAGGAGGAAAGAAATGCGGCTGGAATTTAATGATACTCCTTCTGAACATAACGGGAATTAAAGGCGCGCATAGCCGCGAAATATCCCAGTTTAAATTCGACGATGTCACCGATACGATAGGTGCGGCGGCTGTCGTTCACATCCAGGATCAAATGGTCCGAGCTGGCGCCGAGCAGGGTCACCCCGGGGTCCAGCGGTTCCATAGTGCCGGTATCCACATCCTGACGTCCTATCGCACAGATGGCCCTGGTTCGCACACCCCGATCGACGAAAACGGGCCTCTTCCCATAGGAATTCACGCCGATTTCTCCCCAGGGCCGGGACGGCTTGTCTTTGATTTCCACGATCTCCGCCTGCAGGATGAACACATCCGAACAGGTATGATCCAGATATTGGTAATGCGTCCGTTCCTTGCCGAAAAGCAGCGCTTCGCCCAGACGCAGGTTGTTGATTCCCCGCGGAATGCCGTTGTGCAGCATCAGGTCGATGGTCGCGGAATTTCCGCCGCTGACAATACCGCTTCCCCCGGCAGCCACCATCTCCCTGCTTAAAAGCTCCAGATGCTCCAGCTTTTCGGTATCCGGCTGTACAAAGGAAAAACAGGTCAGATTGGTTCCCACTCCATAAAGCAGAAGGGAATCCATTCGCAGGATTTCCTCCGCCGTGCGCATCAGCTGATGATCATCCACATACCCTTCGCGGATATCCCCCAGATCCGCCATCAATATGATTTTATGTACCCTGTTCTGCTTTTTTGCTTCCTTCTGCAGGGCCCGCACGGTTTCCAGCTCCGAGTTCAGAGACACATCGGCGTAGCGCACCACATCTGCCGCTTCGCTCAGCATGGGGATGCGGATCAGCCATTTTTCCGCTTTCATCTGTTCCATCCGCTCCAGGTTCTGGATACGGGCGTCCCCCAGCATGCGGATTCCCCCGTCCAGAAAGACCTGCGCCAGGCGCGGATCTCCGCCGAACATTTTGGTAACCGCCGTAATCCGGATATGGTGCCGGCCGCAAAGCGCACGGGCCACCCTGACATTTTCCAACAGCTTTTTTGTGTCTACGGACACTTTCGGATACATATTCCACACCCTCAAACCTGGTAAAAAAGGACGCCGCGGATGATAAAATCCACAGCGCCCTTGCTATTATTATGAATTATAAATCCAGATTCCTGCATTGTCAACCTGTTTTACGGGACAATTGATTTGTATTAGGAATGTTTTTGCAAGTTTCTATTTTCAAGCCTCCAATTATTATCCAAAAAGATTATAGCAACCGACAAGAAAACACGGATTGATTTTTGAAACTTAGGTGAGCTTGCATATTGACGCGGAGCGTTTCGTCAGTTATAATGGTGGGCATACGAACAAAGAGGTTCACTGCTTCGGCAGCGGACCTCTTTTTTTGTTTTACGACACGGATTGAAAAGTATTTGATTGAGAGGATTGAAGGCTATGAAGAAGAAAATCATCGCGGGGATGCTGACGGGGGTGCTGATGGCGGCCACTGTGTTTGCGGGCTGCAGCTCCGGCACCGCGGCCAGTTCCGCCGCTCCCGCCGCATCAACGGACGCGGGCTCATCCGCTGCGTCGGCCGCCAGTTCAAAAGTATATCTGATTGCGTGCGACGCAAAGTACGCTCCTTTTTCCTTTGAAGAAGACGGCAAATACAAAGGGATCGACGTGGAACTGCTGGACGCCATTGCGAAAGTGGAGGGTTTCCAGTATGAACTGAAGCCGATGGATTTCAGCGGCATTATCCCCGCGATCAAGGCCGGTCAGATCGACGGTTCGATCGCCGGAATGAACATCACCGAAAAGAGAAAAGAATCCGTTGACTTCTCCGACGGATATATTCAGGCGGGTTCCTCCATCGTTGTGAACAAGGACGACGACAGCATCAAGTCCCTGGATGATCTGAAGGGCAAAACCGCCGCCGTTAAGAAGGGCACCACGGGCGCTTCGTTTGCCGAAGAAAACAAGGACAAATACGGCCTGAAGGTCAATGTTTACGACGACTCCCCCTCCATGTTCCAGGCCGTGGAAAACAAAAACGCGGACTTTTTGGTGGAAGACTTCCCGGTTATTTCCTACTCCATCAAGATCAACGCCGGTTCCAAGCTGAAGGTAGCGGTCGAGTCCATCGGTGAGGCCCCGTACGACGCCTTTGCCGTAGATAAAGGCAAGAATCAGGACCTGCTGAAAATGTTCAACGAAGGCCTGAAAAAAGTAAAGGAAAACGGAACATACGACAAAATTGTCAACCAGTACTTATAAAAGAGCAGAAATAAAGCGGCAGCCCGCGCTTGCGCGGGCCGCTGCGCTTTCCAAGGGGCAGATTATAGGAGGTATGGAGTTTGGATTTGTTTTTGAAGATATTTCAGGAATCGCTGCCCAGCCTTTTGAGCGGGCTGCGGATTACCGTTATCATGGCACTTTTATCCCTGTTTTTCGCGTCAATCGTCGGACTGATCATGTGCGTTTTCAGCATCAGCAGATTTCGCTTGCTGAAAGCCATTTCCACTACATATATTTACGTTATTCGGGGGATTCCGCTGATGATTCTCGGCCTGTTTCTGTATTTCGGCGTCGGCGCCGCGCTGCAGATTCGCTTTGACCCCATGGTCGCCGCCATTATTGCGCTGACCATCAACGCGGGCGCGTACATGGCGGAAATTTTCCGGGCGGGCATTCAGGCGATCGATTTCGGACAGATGGAAGCGGCCCGGAGTCTCGGTTTGAACTATTTCAAGGCGATGAAACGGGTGATCCTGCCGCAGGCGGTAAAGATCATGATTCCGTCCATCATGAATCAATTTATTACCACCATCAAGGATACTTCCATTCTTTCCGTCGTCAGTGTGAGAGAGCTCACCCTGAGCGGACAGATCATCATTGCGAACAACTATCGCCCGTTTGAGGTATACGCGATCGTAGCCCTCATGTATTTTGTCTTTATTACGATTCTGACCATGATTTCAAAACAGATGGAAAGGAAGCTGAGTTATGATCATCGAGGCGAATAAAATCAAGAAAAGCTTTGGAAAGCTGCAGGTTTTACGCGACATTTCCCTGACCGTGGACGAAGGCGAGGTGCTCTGCATCATCGGCCCGTCCGGTTCCGGAAAAAGCACGCTGCTCCGCTGCCTGAATCGGCTGGAGGATATTCAGGACGGAAGCGTGGCCGTGCTGGGCGAGGACGTCACCCACACCAAGAACATCAACAGGCTGAGAGAGAACATCGGCATGGTTTTCCAGTCGTTCAACCTTTTCCCCAACTACACCGTGCTGGGGAACATGCTGCTTGCCCCGTTGGAGCTGAAAAAAATGAACCGGAAGGAAGCCGAGGAGAAAGCCCTCGCCCTTCTGAAAAAGGTCGGGCTGGAGGATAAAAAGGACGTCTATCCCCAGACGCTTTCCGGCGGACAGAAGCAGAGAGCGGCGATTGCACGCGCGCTGCAGATGAACCCGAAAATCATGCTGTTTGACGAGCCGACCTCCGCGCTTGACCCGGAAATGGTCGATGAAGTGCTCAAGGTCATGAAGGACCTCGCGCAGGAGGGCATGACCATGGTGATCGTGACCCATGAAATGAACTTCGCCCGCGACGTGGCCGACCGCGTGATCTTTATGGACGGCGGCTACATTGTGGAACAGGGCACCGCAAAGGAAATCTTTACAGCGCCCAAGAACGACCGGTGCAGGGATTTCCTTGCCAAGGTGCTCAGCGCGTAGCTTCCGATCCTTCATCAGAAAAAAATGATATAAGGGAAGGATATGAAAACCGATGCTGACACAGGAACAGAAGCAGGAAGTCACAGCATTGTGCCAAAGCCTGATCCGCGAAAAAAGCTACTCCGGCGAAGAAGCCTCCGCCGCGCAGGTGCTGAAAGCTTTTTTGAAAGCGAAGGGCTTTGACAGCGTCCGGACGGATTCTTACGGCAATGTCATCGGCTGTATCAAAGGAAACAGGCCCGGCAGAAAAATCCTGTTCGACGGGCATATCGACACCGTTGCGGTCACCGACCCTTCCGCGTGGGACAGCGACCCGTTCGGCGCGGAAATCCGCGACGGCAAAATATACGGACGCGGCGCGTCGGATATGAAGGGCGCGGTCGCCGCCATGGCGTGCGCAGTGAGCAATTTCGCCCGGAGCGGCCGCAGAGCTTTCGCGGGCGAGCTGTACGTCGCCGGGGTCGTGCACGAGGAATGCTTTGAGGGGGTGGCGGCGCGTTCCGTCAGCTCCCTGGTCAGGCCGGACTATGTGGTCATCGGGGAAGCCTCCGGCTTAAACGTGAAAATCGGCCAGCGGGGCCGCGCGGAAATCAGGCTGGAAACCTTCGGCGTCCCCGCTCACTCCGCGAACCCGGAAAAGGGTGTAAACGCGGTTTACCGGATCTGCGGCCTGATCGACCGGATCCGCCGTCTTCCCCCGCCCGAGCAGAAGGTACTGGGGAAAGGGATTCTGGAGCTGACGGATATCAAGTCCACCCCCTACCCCGGCGCCTCGGTGGTTCCGGAATACTGCTGCGCAACTTACGACAGACGGCTTCTGGTGGGAGAAACGCGGGAAAGCGTGCTGGCCCCCCTGCAAGCCCTGCTGGAAAAGGAAATGGGCAGGGATCCTGCCCTGAGGGCGCGGGTCTCCTACGTCCAAGGGCAGGAAGAATGCTATACCGGCGCGGAAATCAGCGGGGAACGTTTTTTCCCCGGCTGGCTGTTCGCACGGGAGGAGCCCTTTGTTCAGAACGTTGTCGCGGAGCTTCGGCGCATGGGCTTTCAGCCGGAAATCACGCAGTATCAGTTCTGCACCAACGGCAGCCACTACGCCGGAGAAGCCGGAATCAAAACCATCGGTCTGGGGCCTTCGCTGGAATCGCTGGCCCATACCATCAACGAATCTATTGAAATCGACCAATTGCACAAAGCGGTGGAATGCTACACCGGCGCAATCAATGCCCTGCTTTCAACTTAAGATATACCCGCCCGGGACTTTCTCTTAACAGATCGCCCCGCGGCGAGCGAAACCGCCCGGAAATTCCTTTCCGGGCGGTTTCGTTTTCTGCCCCCTGAGAGGCCGGCCTGACATTCCTTTCCTATTGGAGCACACGGTGATTTGTGCTATACTGGGACATAAGGAGTGATTTTATGAAAAAATATGTCAGCCCGGAAAAGCTGAGCAAAAAAGCAAAGCGGGCGCTGGATCTTTCCAGACGAACAACATGGGGTCCGTTAAACCCTGTTACCAGAAAACCGGACCATCCAAAAGCCTACAAACGCAAAAAGGTTCAAAAAGGAGTGGATTATGAGCTTCCTTTTGAACCTTTTGTTTTATTTTAAAATCTCCCACTGCGTTTCCCTGAAGCCCACCAGCACGGTGCCGCCGTCTACCAGGATGGGCCGCTTCACCAGCATTCCGTCCGTGGCCAGCAGGGCGAACTGCTCCTCCTCGCTCATGGAAGGCAGCTTTTTGGAAAGGCCCAGGGATTTATAAAGCAGGCCGCTGGTGTTAAAGAACTTTTTCAGCTCCAACCCGCTCTTCCGGTGCCATTCCTTTAATTCCTCCACAGTAGGATTCTGCTCCTTGATATTCCGCTCCTCATACGCAACGCCGTTTTCCTGCAGCCATCTTTTCGCCTTTTGGCAGGTCGTGCATTTGGGGTAGCATACAAATAAACTCATGGTTTTCACTCCTGTTCTTCTATGATTTTCTGTACCCGTCCCACCAGATCGTCTTCAGCCAGCATCACCTTGATGCCGTGGGGATGCGTGGGGCTGTTGGTCAGAATCCGTTTGACGTGACCGCGGGTCAGCTTCCCTGTGGGCTGGTCCTTCTTCAGCACGATGTCCACCAGCGCGCCGATTTTGATATTGGCCCTGATCTTTCCGTCCATGTCTTCACCTGCTTTTCAGAAAGCCCGCTGTTGCGGGTATTCGTTTTTCATGATTCCTAGTATACCCTTTGATGAGCCCCGGCACAAGCCCCGCCGTGCAATAGATAACAAAACAGCGCACCGCTGAAAAGCAGGTACGCCGTTTTGCTGTATGTTCTATATGGATTCAAATGAAGGAATGAGTTAATTAAAGGGATGCGAGGCTTTTTCCAAGCTCTCTGCACTGTGTCTCCCCGTCCGCTTCCGGCGCGGACTGTACGATCAGGCCGTCGTCTGCCAGCCTGGCCCCGGCCGCCTGTACGCGGTCCTGCCATTCGCGCATCCACGCGCCGTCTCCCCAGCCGTAGGAGCCAAACAGGGCAACGTTTTTGCCCTTGAGCCCGCTCTCGATTTCCGTGAAAAAGGGTTCGAATTCAGATTCTTCCAGAACCTCGTCCCCCATCGCGGGGCATCCGAAGGCGATCACGGAGCTGGATTCGATTTTTGCACGGTCAGCGTCCGAAACCGTAGTGACTTCTGCCTGGCCGCCCGCCTGCTGTACGCCCTCGGCGATCAGATTCGCCATGGTCTCCGTATTTCCGGTACCGCTCCAATAAACAATGTAAACATTACTCATAAGTCAACCGATCTTTCTCCGCGCGGCAAAATCAGGGACAAACGGCAGGTTCGCGCGGGAACCCGATCCGCTTCTGAAGAATTATGCGGCATGAAACAAGGCCAAAAGGGATATTCCGCTCTGTACACGCCGGTAAAAATCGTCTCTGCACAGCGTATACTTTCTGAAACGCTTCCGCGCGGCCTCTTCGTCCGAATAAACTTTCCAGTATCCGCACATTTTGCAGTTTTTCCCTCTGTGCTCAATGAAACCGATCACATCATCCAGAGGGTAGCTCAGAAACAGGCCGATCTCATGGGGAAAACAGCATTCCCGGCAGCGGGATTTCAGTCGGTTCAGAACCGCGGCCAAATCCGTCCAATCCGTGTATCCGTACGCTTCCAGAAAGCGGCGGACCCGCCGATTCTTTAGCTCCGGCCAAAGGAGGCTGCTGCGGTAAACCAGCACCAAAAAGTGCGTTTCACATTCACACAGCACTTCCAGCCTGACGCCGGCCTGTTCCAGCTGCCGATTGTATTCCGAAAGCAAATCCAGCAGCCCGTCACTGTCTTTTCTCTTTACGGTAAACAGACTTGCTGATTTTATTCCGGCCAACGTTGGCGAACAATGGAACGCAAGCATAGAATCCAGTTGGCGGTTTGTCATGGCGGAACCTCGTTCTTTGTTTTGGTTAGCGTCCGCTAACTGATGACATCATAGCATGCGCTTTTCGCTTTGTCAACTGTTTTTCTTCATGTTATCTTCGGCTAAAATTTTCAACATTCAAGCCATTGACAGCCGAAGGCCGATGCCGCTTTCTGATTATATACACCGCGGAGCGATCAGGGCAATATATTCTGTATTTTTCCATCTTGCACAGTTCCGTACCCTGTTTTTTTGTATTGTTAAACAAATTTCATAAAATTGAGGCTTTTATTCTCTTTCTTAGCTCTAAGTATTGACAAATCGCCGATTGCGGAGTAAATTATAAATAGTTAGTGTATGCTAACTACCAAAAATTATTCCCTTGTTGTTTGATAAAAAAGGAGGATTCATTATGCCGCTCACAATGGCACAGTCCGGTGTACAAAGTATTATTCACGAAATCCACGGCAAAGACGAAACCAGGCGCTTTCTGGAAAGTCTGGGTTTTGTTGTCGGAGGCAATGTTACCGTTGTATCGGAAATCGGCGGCAACATGATCGTAAATGTAAAGGATACCCGCATTGCAATCAGCAAGAGCATGGCAAACAGGATTATGGTGGCATAGAAGGCCCGACGGTCTTCATTTCATATGCAAAATTGACAGGAGGGAAACAGAATGACACTGAAAGATGCGAAATGCGGTACTACCGTAACGGTTACCGCTTTAAGCGGCGGCGGAGCAATCAAGCGCAGGATTATGGATATGGGAATCACGAAGGGCGTACAGATTTATGTGCGGAAAGTAGCTCCTTTAGGCGATCCGGTGGAAATTACCGTCAGAAATTACGAGTTGTCCATCCGGAAAGCAGATGCTCAAAACATCGAAGTGGCGTAGCCGTACGGCGAGGCCAAATTTTTATGGTGGTAAGTTAGCTTTGGCTAACTATTAATGAAGGAGGTACGCACAATGTCTATTAAAATAGCGCTTGCCGGCAACCCTAACTGCGGCAAGACGACAATGTTCAATGACCTGACAGGCAGTTCGCAGTACGTTGGCAACTGGCCAGGCGTAACCGTAGAAAAAAAAGAGGGAAAACTGAAGGGCCACAAGGATGTTACCATTGTTGACCTGCCCGGTATCTACTCTCTTTCCCCGTATACGCTGGAAGAGGTTGTTACCAGAAACTTTCTGATTAACGAGCACCCGGATGTGATTATCAATCTGGTTGACGGTTCCAATATAGAGCGCAACCTGTACCTGACCACACAGCTCGTGGAGATCGGCATCCCCGTGATTATCGCGCTGAACATGATCGACGTGGTAAAGAAAAACGGCGATAAGATCGACACCAAAAAGCTGAGCGAAGCGCTCGGCTGCGAAGTGGTGGAAACCTCTGCGGTAAAGGGGACCGGCTCCAAAGAAGTCACAGAAAGAGCCTACGCAATGGCAAAGGCAAAAGCCAGAACCGTCCCCCAGCATTCTTTCAGCGAATCGGTTGAAAAGGCGATCTCAGAAGTCGGGGAGCTGAGCAAAAGCTATATTCCCGCTGATTTCTCCCGCTGGTACGAAGTCAAGCTGTTTGAAAGGGACTCCAAGGTTCTGGAGGAAGTCCATTTTTCAAAGGACGTACAGGATAAAATTGAAGCGGTCATCACCGCCTGCGAAACGGAAGCGGACGACGATTCCGAAAGCATCATCACAAATGAACGCTACAATTACATTGGCAAGCTGATTGCCAAATGCGTACACAAAAAGAACTCCGGAATGACGACGTCGGACAGAATCGACCGGATCGTTACGAACCGCTGGCTGGCACTTCCCATCTTTGCCGTGGTGATGTTTCTGGTTTACTATATTTCCATTACGACTGTCGGAACCATGGGTTCGGATTGGGTCAACGACGTTCTGTTCGGTGATATCGTACCGAACGCAATCGGCGGGTTCTTAGCTTCCGTCGGCGCCGCCGAATGGCTCAGTTCGCTGATTCTGGACGGCATTGTAGCCGGTGTGGGCGCCGTGCTGGGATTCATACCGCAGATGCTGGTGCTTTTCCTCTGCCTCGCAATCGTAGAGGACTGCGGCTATATGGCGCGTATCGCCTTTATTATGGACCGGGTCTTCCGTCGGTTCGGCTTATCCGGTAAATCTTTTATCCCCATCCTGATCGGTACCGGATGCGGCGTTCCGGGCATCATGGCGACCCGTACCATTGAAAGTGAGCATGACCGCCGGATGACCATTATTACAACCACCTTTATTCCGTGCAGCGCCAAGCTGCCCGTAATTGCACTGATTGCCGGCGCGCTGTTCCCCGAGTCGCCCTGGGTCGGTCCCTCCGCTTATTTCCTCGGCATCGCGGCGATTATTATGTCGGGTATCATTCTGAAAAAGACCAAGCTGTTCGCCGGTGATCCGGCACCCTTTGTCATGGAGCTGCCTGCGTATCACATTCCGGGCGCCAAGACGGTTTTGATTCATATGTTTGACCGCGGCAAGGCATTCATCAAAAAAGCGGGAACCGTCATTCTGCTCGCGACGGTCGGCGTCTGGTTCCTCAGCACCTTTGGCTGGAACCTTCAGATGGTCGACATTGAAGAATCCATTCTCGCTTCTGTCGGACGCGTGATTGCACCGATCTTTGCACCTCTCGGGTGGGGACAGTGGAAACCCGCCGTTGCTACCGTTACCGGCCTGATCGCGAAGGAAAACGTTGTGGGTACCTTTGGTATCCTGTACGGCTTCTCGGAAGTGGCGGAAGACGGCACGGAGGTTTGGGCCAACCTGCAGAGCTCCTTCACCCAGCTTTCCGCTTATACCTTCCTGATGTTCAACCTTCTCTGCGCTCCGTGCTTTGCAGCAATCGGCGCAGCCAAAACCGAGCTGGGCTCCACAAAATGGACGCTGTTCTCCGTTGGGTATCAGTGTGTGTTTGCCTATATCCTTTCCCTGATTGTTTACCAGTTCGGCACCCTGTTCATGGGCGGCGGCTTTGGTATCGGAACAGCCGTTGCCACTCTCCTCTCTCTCGGTCTTCTCTATCTTCTGTTCCGCAGCTATAAACCAACAAGCGCTCATTCCCTGAAGGGAGCGCGCGCAGCCTAAAGGAGGCGTTTTTATGGCAACATTCATTATTTCGGTTATTCTTTTCGCAGCTCTCGCCGCGTCCGCGCGGTACACTTATAAAGCGCACAAGGCTGGAAAATGTGTCGGCTGCTCCGGGTGCGGCGGTCATTGCGATCACTGCTCCGACACGAGCGAAAGCCACAAGGCCTGATAGAAAAAGCGCAGGTTTAAAGCCTGCGCTTTTTCTATAAATTTATTGAACAGAGTTGATCCATGAAAAGTAAATAGGTAAAAAAGGAGAGTAAAAATGTTTTCTTCCTGCAAAAAACGATATCTGTTTGCAATCTACGAGCTGGGATTCGACGGCCGCGAGGTTCACTGCAAAGACATCGCTCGGTCCCTCGGAATTAAATGTCCCAGTGCCTCCAAAATGCTGAAAGCCATTGCTTTGGAAGGACTGATTGATAAAGAATATTACGGAACCGTGCGTTTCACCGCGCGCGGAGTCCGAATCGCGAACGAGCTGTATACCCGCTATCTGCTGCTGTATGCCTTTTTTTCCGAAACCCTTCAGGTCTCTCCGGAAAACGCACGCCGGGACGCGATATTCTCCCTGTGCGATCTCTCGGAAGAGAGTATTGATAAAATATCCGGCGTCACACTGACCGCCGCAGTTAAAAAGAAGTCCAGCCCATTTTCCGGGGATTGATAAAAACGCCATTTTCAGATATACTGTTATTTGTATTGTAAAAATGACAGAATCTGGGGTGCGCTTTTCATGAATGCAGTTAAACAAAAAATCAGTAAGCTCTTTGCGAAGGACCATAAACGGCCGGACATTTCGCTCAGCCTTTTTAAATACATAGGGCCCGGTCTTCTGGTGACGGTGGGCTTTATCGACCCGGGCAACTGGGCGACCAACATCGCCGCCGGGTCGGATTTCGGCTACGGCCTGCTCTGGGTAATCACGCTTTCCACAATTATGCTGATTCTTCTTCAGCACAACGTCGCCCATCTGGGAATTGTGACCGGCGACTGTCTTGCGGAGGCGGCCACCCGGCATCTGCATAAAAAAATCAGCGTTCCCGTGCTGATTACCGCGCTGCTGGCCTGCGCCTCCACCGCCCTTGCGGAGCTGCTCGGCGGGGCCATCGCGCTGAATATGCTGTTCCATATCCCGGTGAAAGCCGGTTCCCTGATTGTTTTTGCTGCGGTCACGGCAATGCTTTTCAGCAACTCCTATAAGAAGATTGAAAAAATCATCATCGGGTTTGTTTCCGTGATCGGGCTGTCCTTCCTGTACGAGCTGACCATGGTGAAAATAGACTGGGGCGCGGCTGCCGCGGGATGGGTGACGCCTGTTTTCCCGGAAAACTCCGCGTTTATTATTATGAGCGTGCTGGGCGCGGTGGTAATGCCGCACAACCTGTTTCTGCACTCGGAAGTCATTCAGAGCAGGCAATTCAACCTAGAGGACAAGGCTGTTTTGGAAAAACAGCTGAAATACGAATTTACGGATACCCTTTTCTCCATGGTCATAGGCTGGGCCATCAACAGCGCGATGATCCTGCTTGCGGCCGCCACCTTTTTTCAGCAGCACATCCCGGTGGACGAGCTTTCCCAGGCGCACACGCTGCTGACGCCGCTGATCGGAAACGCTTCCGCCGTCATCTTTGCCGTGGCCTTGCTTTTCGCCGGGTTCTCCTCGTCGATTACGGCCGGAATGACCGGCGGCAGCATTCTGGCGGGCATGTTCGGCGAGCCCTACAGCATCAGCGACAGGCACACCCGCATCGGCGTGCTGGGCACCCTGATCGTCGCTATGGCGGCCATTCTGTTCATCGGCGACCCGTTCAACGGCCTTCTCATTTCCCAGATGCTGCTGAGCATTCAGCTTCCTATCACCATTTTCCTGCAGCTGTATCTGACTTCCTCCCGAAAGGTGATGGGCGAATACAAAAACACGCCGCTCCACAACGCGATGCTGTGGGCAGTCGGAATCGCGGTAACCGGCTTGAATATCTATCTGCTGATAGACACTCTCCTGTAAAGCCCGCGGGATTTCACGTATTTTCCAACTGCTTTGCGTAGATCTGTGTATAGGTGAGCCGTCCGTCCAGCCGTTCCGATTTCATCAGGCTGATCTTTTCCACCCGCATGTGGATGGGAGGAATTGCCCGCACAAACGCTTCCCGGTCAAAGCCCGGCACAAGCGAAACCTCCCGGCCAAGGGTCAGGTGCGGTTTGAATTCGCGCGTTTCAAGGGAGAACCCTTCCCTGCGCAGTTCCCCGCTCAGGCTTGCCTGAAGGGCCGTAAGCGCGGCGTTGTGCTCAACGCCGACCCAGTAAATGTCCCCGCCGCGGCGAAAATGCCCAAAGCCCCCGATCCTCAGTTCAAAAGGCACCCCGGCAGCCGCGTCCATCGCCCGCTTTGCCGAATCGGTCCGCGGGGTCTCGCCGAGGAAAGCCAGAGTCAGGTGCAGATTTTCACGCCGGGTGAAATTGCCCCGCACCGAGTTTTCTTTCAGCCTTTCGATGCAGCCGCACAGGCTGTCCTTCACTTCGTTCTGAAAGTTGACCGCTATAAAAAGACGCATTTTGTTCACCTGATTTCTTTGAGCACATCGGTGATTTCCGCCTCGGTGCTGCTTTCAATAAAATTTACAGCATGATCGATCACGCTGTCCGCCAGCGCGGCGGTACCCGCCACACAGGCGATGCCGATGACGATCGTCTGGTGGACGTCCTGACAATCGATTTCGGCGGCGGACACATGGAACTGATTCTGCACCTTTGCCAGAAGGCTGTTTACCACCATGCGTTTTTCCTTCAGCGAATGCACCCACGGCGCGTAAAGCGTAATCTGTGCCGTTCCTATCAGCATCTGCCGTCCCCCTTCTTGAGCAATCTGAAATTTAAAGGCCATTCTGCCGTACGTGCGCTGCTATAGAGCGGCGCACGCTTTTCTTTTTATTATACCCGCCTTATCCCGGAAAGTAAACGGAATGCCAAATACGCATGAAAAGAGGGTACCGAATCATAGATTCGGTACCCTCTTTTCGGCCTTTACCGGACGGGCGGCTCGCTGCCGCAATGCCTTTTTATCTCCGCAACGGCTTCATCGATATACTGAGAAATGGTCTTCTCCTGTATCCCTATAATATGGACATGTCTTTTCACAGCAGGGATCAAAAACACCCTGTCTGCCGCGCAGCCCGAAACCGTCATTGCCATTTTCGGGGTAACCTCCCCGTACATGGCGTTCGGAAGGATGATTCCGAGCGGGCCGACGATGACATCTGCGCGGGCACAGTTGTATACCACCGCGTTTTCCCCGGTTGCCCCTGCGTTTGCTCCGCCCTTCATCATATTGGAGGTTGCGAGAGCGTTGGTTCCCACCGCAACGACTTCCGCCTCGGGAAGTGCGTCTTTCAGCCGTTCCACAATGCTCCTGCCCATTCCCCCGCCCTGTCCGTCAATCACTACTATTTGCATATGATATCTCCGTAACAGAGCGATGCGCCTTCGTTCAAATCTGTCAGAGGTACGGCGCCCGCCTTTTCCACCAGCACCGTGTCCGTTATACGCGGACCGCCGAATTTCGGATCGTACAGCGTCGGCAGAAGAACGTCTACCACCATGTTTTCTTCCAGCACATGGTCAAGTCCCCTGCCCAGAATCGGGTAAAATTCCGACTGGCGAATTCCCACGCCGTAACCGATATGGTCCATAAACATTCTGGCGTAGCCGTGGTCGTGGACAACCTTGAACACCTTGTCGTAAATTTCGCCGGATACCGCGCCCGGTTTGATCGCTTCCAGGGCGGCCTTCTGCGCCTCCATCAGGATTTTATAGATTTCCACCGATTCCGACGCGACGTCGCCCAAAAAGACCGTACGGCACATCTTGGCGGCATAACCCTTGTAGGAAGCCCCCAGATGAATAACCACGGGCTGATTATTGTCGATCACATAGTCGCCCGCATAAGGGTGTACGAGCTGCTGGCGGTCGTGACGCAGCACCTGCATACGGAACGTGCTGCCTTCCGAGCCCGCCTTGCGCATGGCGTACTCCGCCTCCGCAAGGATTTCCGTCTCCTTTACGCCGGGACGCACGGTCTCGATTCCCGCCCGCATACCGATGGAGACAAACCGTGCGGCCTTCTTGATATACTCGATCTCCTGCTCCTCTTTAACAGAGCGGATTTTATAGCAAATTGTCGCGATATCGCCGAAATAGATGCCGGGGACGGTATCCCACAGGCATTGGTAATCCTTCAGGCTGATGAAATAACGCGTGAACCCGACTTTGGGGCTGGGGATACCCATTTCCAGAATCATGTCCGCCGTTTTCTGGCTGACATTATCCTTGGGAAAGAAATAAGGGACAACTTCCAGGCCCGACCGGTCGCGCACATGGCGTGCCTCCAGCCAGAGGCACAGCATCTTCGGTTCACCTTCTGCCGGAATAACTAGGGAACCTCCTTCAATATCGTCTACATTGGCAAAGTAAATCAGGTTTTCCCTGTCCATGATAACCGCCGCGTCCAGACCAGCTTTCCGCAGCTCCTGCTGCAGCGCGGTAATTCTACCTGCAACAATTCCTTCCATTCCGTTTCTCCTCCCTATTAAATGCAGGGAGGGGGCGTGACCGGCCCCCCTCCTTGCTCAATATTACTATTATTAACTTAGGATCGTTGATTATTTTGCTTCCTGAGTATCAAAATCTGCTTTTTCACAAATCAAAGAAACGACAACGCCGCCCACTAAAGCCCAGAAAGCGGAACCGATGTGGAAAATGCTGACGCCGCTGACACCGATGACCAGTGCGGCGAACGCGCCCATTCTGAATTTTCTGCTTCCGAAGCCGTCCTGAAACGCATTGATCAGAACGTTGATCATTGCAACGCCCGCGAGGACGTTAATAAGGGAGGCCGGAATCGCCTTGACGAATGCCATGGCAAAGCTGGCGAAAAGACCGAACACGGCAAACAGAACACCGTTTACAACACCCGCCGCATAGCGTCCTTCCTTATTTTCTCCGGCTTCCTCTGATGAACAGATCGCGGTCATCGGACCCGCGATATTCGCGTTGTGGGCGCCGAACATACCGGAAAGGATGCCGCCGATCCCGCTGATAATGGTCATGCCGTTGACAGGCACTTTATACCCCTGCGCCATCAGAACGCCGACCGCCTGGGCGTTTTCCGCACCGACTACCAGCGCGGCGAGCGGAACGGAAACGGACAGAACTGTTGCGATATTGAACTTGGGAATGACAATTTGCGGCGGTATGTACTTGAGGTCAACCGCGTTGGCCGCCATGCCGCCCGTGGCTAATAGGGCAACAATGCCGAAAATCAGAGCCGCGAGCACCGGCGGGAATTTCTTAATCAGCTTCGGGACAAAGAAGAAACCGATCAGGGCCGCTCCGCAGACAATCGGGGATTCCCCTGTGGAGGTCACGATGGCCGTGCCGAACCGCAGCATACAGCCCGCGATCATCCCCATCACAATGGGAAGCGGGAGCCATTTCATAACCTTGCCCATCAGGCCGGTAACGCCGAGCAAAAGGACGATAATACCGGCCATGATGAAGGATGCGGCGGCTTCATTGAAGGTGAAGCCTGTCAGCGCGGCGCCCAGCATGGAGGCGCCCGGAATGGAATATGCGCCGACGATCGGAATTTTGTAATAAAGGCCCATAATCAGGCTGATTAAGCCGCCTAAAACATAAATGCCGAAAAGCCAGGAAACGGTTTGCTCCGTGGTGTAGCCAGCCGTCGTACTGGCCTTGATGGTGACCAGCGCAGGGCCGGTACATCCGAAAATTGCTGCGACAACACCAGCGGTAATTGTCTTGGAATTCAGATTTTTGCCCAGATCGGATAATCCTGAACCAAAGCCGGGACCCTTTTCAAAAAATGACAGTCCTTTACTTGCAGACGCCATAAATCATTTCTCCTCATCCAATTATTATTTACTTTTGTTTAAAATGGAAATATCGACGCCTCTTTGCTTGAGCCACTTCGGTAGCAGCACGTTGTCAACTCTTTCGCTGACTTCCGGTGCTTTGTCAATCAGGAGCTTTGCAAGGGATTCGCTGACGTTCATGCCTCCCATTGCGCCGTCGAAGATGATGACCTTATCCGTTTCGGTAACGTTGTAAGCGAACTGCATCGCCTGCTCGGTGGATCTTGCGGTGACCGCATAGTCCATATAGCCGATATTCATGGAGTCGGTGTCGAACAGTTTCCCCTGTTCCTCGCCAACAACCACCGTGGGGATATTTTTGGAGAAGAATTCCGACGGGTAACCGGTCCAGGCGTAGTTGTGCACGCACATTTTGATGGCCGGGTTCATCGGCGGCGTTTCCTCCAGTAGCGGCTGGCCGTTCCTGCGGTAGAACGCTTCGGTGTACCAGGTGTAAGGCGGGAGCGGGCTTTCCATATCATATAGGTCCGTGTTCGCGCCGGTAAAGTTGGCGTAGATCACGCCCGCGGAAAAGACGTACGGTACCGGGCAGGGGAAGTCGAGGACCGCGATGCACTTGTCAACTTCTCCGAACAGCGTCATGATCTTGCCGTACAGCTGGCAGCCGACAAAGGTTGCCCGGTCGTTCAGCGCATAAAGATCGTTATCGCAATCCGCGCCGATGACGCCGTGAGGACCGCAGTTCAGGAAAGCCGCAAAGGCGAATTTGCTCTGAACGAATTTGGATTCAAAGATCGCACGGGCCGTGAAGTTTGCCGCGCGGGGACCGAGGTTCTGGTGATAGGTGCTGCGGGTCTCACAGCGGGCATAGGACATGCCGAACGGCTTTACCGCTTTGTCTACCTGCCTGTGGAAATGCACCTCACGCACGTCGGTATGATGCGCGTGGATGATCCAGTCGGCATCGTAGACCTTCTTGATTCCGTAAAGGGTGCCGATCTCGGTCTCGATCGGAATGCCTTCGTCAATCGGGGCAACGCCGATCGCCTTGCCGTGATAATAAGTATCCAATCCGTACCGTTTGATATATTCCTCAGTCTCACGGAAACGCATGCCGACACCGGCACGCAGACGGATATCTTTACATCCGGTCCTCTTTTCCACAACATCCCTGATTGCCTTTAAAAGCTCGGCGTACGGTTCGCCGCCGAACAGGGTAAAGCCGTGGTGGGAAGCCAGCACATTCACGGAATGCTCCGGCTTAATCATGCTCATGTCGACTTTCATCAGGGCGTCTTCTGCCGCTTTGCGGACGTTCTTGATGGCGTCCGGTCCGCCCGGCAGCAGCACGGGAGGAAGGTCCGGGAAGAGTTCGCGCAGGTAGAGGGATACCATTCCCGGCATCTCGGAAACACGCGCTTTCACCAGCGAAGGGTCAATTCCGTACTGGGAAGGCTTCGGTAAAATCGGCTTAATGGGTTCATGCATCAATTCCGTGTAATTCATTTCTTTTCCTCCCCTTTCGGATTTGTGTGCACAACGCGGTCCAGCAGTTGTTTATCCTCTTCGAAGTAGAACCCTCTCTTGTTGTACTTTTGTACAACATCTTCGGGAAGCGTCCATGCGGTAGGCGTTACACCGTACCACTGCCAGCCGTTTTCGTCACGCTTCAGCTTGATTCCCGCCGCCTGAATCAGACGGAGCAGCGGCTGAATGCACTCGATCGTGCAGCCGGTGCGGATTCCCGTTACGGAAGAAATTTGGTCCGGGGTTTTTGCTCCGGCCATAATCGCCGCGGCGACCTCCTCGGCGCGAACGCCTACGCAGTAGCAGATGACCTGCTCCGGGTTCAGATGCGCCTTTTCACACAATTCGCGGATTTTTCTGGAATCGTATTGGGAAACGTCCACCCCGATGGTAAACGGTTTCTCCCTCTTCACCATTTTGATCGCGTGGAACGGGCAGCGGGATTCACAGTTGGTACAGCCGCGGCACTCGTCCTCTTTTACTTTCGCTTTTCTATCGGTTACCGAAATGGCATAAACAGGACACACCTTTTCACACACCTTGCAGCCACGACATACGTCCTGCTGCACTTCGGCCAAAAGAGTCACTCTTTTCATCCGTTAAACCTCTCCTCTCCTGTTGCTGTTTTCTTGACTGCGGACCTTTTCAATACGGTTCTGTCTGGATTCATCCAATCAATTGCCTCCTTCTGGAAGTAGAGTACTTTTCTCCCTCATCTCCTTTTACCAGGTTTTCTGCTGGGAAAGTTCAAACGCTACGTCTATAATCATGTCCTCCTGTCCGCCGACCATTCCGCGGCGGCCCAGTTCAACAAGAATATCGCGGGGATTGAGATGAAATTTTTCTGCCGCCCTGTAAGTATGGAGCAGGAAGCTGGAGTAAACACCCGCATATCCGAGCATCAGGGAAGCCGTGTTGACGACCTGGGGGCGCTGCATAATCGGCTCGACAATCTCCTCGGCGACGTCCATAATGCCGTACAGGTCAACGCCGGTATCGTATCCAAGGCGGTCAAGCACCGCACAGAGGACCTCGTTCTGCGTATTTCCGGCGCCCGCACCCAGCCCGCGGCAGGTGACGTCGATATAGGAAGCGCCTTCCTCGACAGCCGCAACGGAGTTTGCGATGGAAAGGCCAAGGTTGTTGTGGGAATGGAAGCCGACCGGAATTCCAATGGAATTTTTCAGCGCGCTGATTCTTGCGCGGACGTCGTCCGGCACCATATGTCCGGCGGAATCCGCAAGATTGATGTAGTCCGCTCCGCATTCCTCAAAAATCTTTGCCTGCTCGACGATTTTTTCCGGAGAAGCCATGTGGGACATCATCAAAAAGCCCACCGCCGTCATACCGATGCTTTTCGCGTATTTGATATGCTGAATGGCGATATCCGCCTCGGTTACATGGGTCGCGACACGGACAGCCTGTGCCCCGTTGTTCTTTGCTTCCTGAAGGTCCTCAATGGTTCCGATGCCGGGAAGCAGCAAAACAGTCAGTTTTGCGTTTTTCACCACTTTGCTCGCGGCGCTGAGAAGCTCCATCTCCGGGACCTTGGACATCCCGTAATTGATGGAAGAACCCGCGATGCCGTCGCCGTGGCTCAGTTCGATCAGGCTGACGCCTACCTTATCCAGTCCTCCGGCGATTGCGGTGGCCTGTTCTACCGTAAAGCTGTGGCTGACTGCATGGCTTCCGTCACGCAGTGTAGTATCTACAATCTTAATTTTCCTTTTTTCCATAGCGGTTAGTCCTCCCTGCTCAGCAGATTTTCTGCAACTTTTTCTGCAACGGCGGTTGCCGCCTGATTGATAATGTCGAGATTTCCGGAGTATTTCGGCAAAAAGTCGCCAGCGCCCTCAACCTGTACAATCACGGTAACCTTGTTCCCGTCGATCACTGGAGGAACCCGAAGCTGATAGCCCGGCACATAGGCCTGAACCTTTTCCACATATTCGTACACGGATTCAATGATCTTTTTTTCATCGGGATTCTTCACGATGGAATAAATGGTGTTCGTCATCATCAGGGGCGGATCCGCGGGGTTCAGAACGATAATCGCCTTGGCTTTGTCCGCGCCGCCGACGATTTCAAGCGCTTTTCTCGTCGTCTCTGTGAACTCATCAATGTTTGCACGGGTTCCGGGGCCCGCGCTCTTGGAAGAAAGGCACGCGACGATCTCCGTGTAGGAGGAATCCGCTGCCTTATCGATGGCATAGGCGATCGGAATCGTCGCCTGACCGCCGCAGGTCACCATGTTGAAGTTATCGACATGGGCAAGATGGTCCAGGTTGACACAGGGAACCACATAGGGTCCCACCGCGGCCGGGGTCATATCCATGACGATCTTTCCGGCGGCCTTCAGGATCGGCGCGTTATGTAAATGCGCTTTTGCGCTTGTTGCGTCAAATACGATTTTGATATCCGGGTCCGCGGCGACCGCGTCAACGCCGTTCAGCGATGTTTTAAAGCCCAGCCCCGCGGCTCTTTTAATACCCTCGGACTCGACGATGCCGGCCATCATATGCATCTGCAGATGTTTGCTCTTCATAACCTTATACATCAGGTCGGACCCGATGTTGCCGGGGCCAATGATGCCTACCTTAATTTTCTCCATTTTGATTTCCTTTCAAGAATGTTATTTGAATTTGGCTGTCACACTGCCCATGCCGTAAAAGCTCACAGTAAAGCTGTCGCCTTTTGCAGCCGGTTGTGCGGCGGTCAATGCACCCGCCATTACAATATTTCCTTCTTTCAGTTCAATGTCGAAAGCAGAGAGTTTATTCGCCAGCCAGGCGACGGAGGCCGCGGGGTTGCCCAGGACCTCGGCACAGGTGCCGCTGTTCACAAGCTCGCCGTTCTTTTCGAGCGTCATTCCGGTCAGGCGCATATCCACATCGGCAATGGGAGTCATGCGGCCGCCGATGATGAATCTTGCGCTGGAACCATTGTCCGCAATGGTATCCGGAAGGGTAATCTTCCAGTCCTTGATTCGGCTGTCTACAATTTCAATCGCAGGAACCACATACTCCGTGGCATTGTATACGTCGGCAACGGTCACGCCGGGTCCGCGTAAAGTCTTTTTCAGACAGAAAGCAAGCTCGCCCTCGACCTTAGGCTGGATCAGCTCGTCAATGGAACAGGCTTCGCCCTCCAACACCAGCATTTTGTCGGTCAGATGGCCGTAATCCGGCTCGTTCACATGCAGAAGATTCTGCATGCCCTTGCTGGTAAGACCGATTTTCATACCGATAATTTTTTCGCCCGCTCCAACCTTTTTTGCTACATTTTCGAGCTGAACGGCATAGGCATCTTCGACGGTCATATCGGGATTGGACGCTGTGGGCATCGTAATCTGGCGGCATTCTTTCTCTGCTTCCAATAAGTCCTGAGCAATTTTCTTGCGGTCCATAAATCTTACTCCTTTTTATGAATGATGATCGAATCCGTGGTGTTCATGGTGGAAAGGCTTTTTCATCAGCTTTTCCGCTAGCACCGCGGCGATTTTCTGAGCGGTTTCCTCTTTTCCGTCATGGTTTTTCAGGCATTCCAGCAATACGCCCGCCGCCAGCCGGACCTCGTCGTTCGGCCCGGGGAAGGACACCAGCATGGACGGCCCGACCGTTCCGACGGCAATACGCACCCCGTCCTTGACGTGGCGCCCGGTTCCCTGCTGAAATTTCACAATATAGGGCGTTGCCGCCTGCGGGTCGATTCTGAGCATGCTCTCGACCGATTTATCCTTATCCTCGGCACCGACCCCTCCGGTGGTGATAATCAGCCCGAACGCGCGCGAGACCGCATCGGACAGCTTATATTCCATGTCGTCCAGATCGTCTTCAATCACATCCCCGACGGTCACCTGGTAGCCCTCGGACTCCAGAAGTTCTTTCAGATAGGGGGTGTTCGTATCTTCAATCAGGTTCTGCTTCAGTTCGAAGCCGGTCGGGAAGATAATTGCCCGTTTGGCAATACGCTCCCTCATTTCATCCACCATTCGGTCGACCTTCCGGCTCATTCTCGTGGGATTCTCCCCTTCCAGACAGATCAGTCCCAGAATTCCGTTGGAATGGATGCAGGAATCTTCGGTCAGATGCACGCCGTCCAGCTTCGTAAGCGCTTCCAGCAGCGCGCGCTCCTTTCCCACAATATTCTCAGTAGGAATATCGTTTTCCATAATGTCCAGAGTAATATGGTCAGGGCGCACGTCGACCACCAGCACCTTGCTGCTTTCCAGCCCAAGCACATCCGCCACGGTCTGGGCGAGCAAGGTCAAATTCACATGATCGAGCTTGATGTGGTTGACCCAGAGCTCCGTCTTTTCCAGCAGGTTCAGACCCATCTTCAGAATCCTCTTTCCGTCTCAATTTTTTTGCAGCTCAACATCCATCTTGATATCCAGAAGCGGAGCGTCAACAATTTCTTTCCCAATGCACAGCATATCTATTCCGTAATCAATGAATTTCGGAATATCCTCCAGCTTGACTCCGCCCGCGAAAGCAATCTGAAGCTTTCCGCTCATTCCCATTTGCTCAATCTTTTTGGTACAGCGGACCACATCCTCCAGATTACCCGTGTCTACCATCAGGATGCTGCAGCCGTTTTCCACTGCCTGCTTTGTTTCTTCTTCAATGGAATTTTCTTTGCCCTTTATCTGAATCACCTTCGCCAGATCCCCGCAGCCGCGCACGCTTTCCAGTGCGGCGGGGATAGAGCCGAGCATGCGGATATAGTTTTTATCGAGATAGACCATCGGCGTACTGCTGATGCGAAAGGAAGCTCCGCCCGCGACAATCGCCTGACGCACACCGTTCTTAATGGCAGGAGGCATCTTCTTCCACGAGCCGGAAACAATCCGTATTTTCCCCTGCGCAAGCCGGACGGCTTTCTGAGAAGCCGTAGCGATACCGGAAAACTTAGAGAGCGTTCCAATCACCCTTTCTTCCGCCATTGCCATTATTTTCGGGGCAGCGATCACTTCGCCGATCGGTTCTCCCGCCTTTACGCTGTCCCTCTCGTGCAGAAACAGTCTGAGCTTCGCGCCGATCTCCCCGGTCAGCCGCTGTGCCTCCTCCGTGCCGGACAGGCATCCGTCGCGCTCGGGAATCAGCAGAGCGCGAAACTCTTTGTCGGCAATTCCTTTGAATATCGTATCCCGGATATCTTCCATACTTTCCTCCACGTTCGTTATTAACGAACAGCGTTCATAATTATGAATTTAAGAATAGCATTCGCTGTTAACGAACGCCGTTCATTATATTTCTCAGAAAAATTTCATGCCGAGCTATTTATATCCCAGCCTTTGTGAAATCTGCAGTGCGCAGCCCTGCACATCCTTTGCAATGGAGGCGATATTTTCCATCGGCAGCCTTGCCGTAGGGGCAGATACACTGATCGCCGCAACCGGCTGGTTTAAATGATTGAAAATAGGAGCAGCCACGCAGCGCAGGCCCGTTTCGATTTCCTCGTTGTCGATCGCGTAACCGCAGGCGCGCACATGATTCATTTCCTGGCTCAAATCGTCCAGACAGGTAAGAGTATGCTCGGTATACTGCTCAAGATTCCCTTTCACAAACAGATGCCTGAGCGCCTCGTCGCCTAAAAACGCAAGGATCGCTTTTCCCACACCCGTGCAGTGCATCGGGGCCCGTTTACCCGTCTGAGAATAAACGATCATGGCACCGGGAGCGTCCACTTTATCAATATAGACGATTTCGTCCCCATAATGGGCGGCCAAATGGACCGTAGCGTTGTGCTTGCTGACCAGCTCTTCACAAAACGGCTTTGCTTCGTTGCGCAAATCCATGCGCTTATATACCAGACTGCCCAGTTCGAAAAGCTTTATGCCCAAACGATACCGTTTTGTCTGTACATTCTGTTCCAGATACCCTTTGCTGACCAATGTATTCACAAGCCCGTAAACGGTACTCTTGCTTAATTTCATCTGATCAGAAATTTCGGAAATTCCAAGCTCAACCAATTGTCCTTCAAAGCACTCCAGAATATCCAGCGCACGGACAACAGACTGTACAAAAACACCCGTTTCGCCTGTCATTGCAAAAATCCCTTTCTGTAAAACGTCAAAAGCGTAAGTATTGTATGTTAAAAAATAAATTTCAAACAGCTATATTTTAGAATATGATTCAGGAAAAGTCAATCGAATTCTATAATACGGAATCAATTTCGTCAATAGCGAAACAATACCCTCTGCTGTTTTGTTTAAAACCAACAAAACACTTCCAGATATTTTGTTCTGATAAAGAAACCATTATGATATCAACTGAAATAATAAACTATTCGTATATTCAAATATAATAATACTTTTTGTTATATAAAACAAAGCAGTAGCGAGTCCATCTTTTCTATTTACACAGAGAGGGAGCCGGTTCCATGGGAACCGGCTCCCTCTGATATCATTTACGAATCGGATGTCTCAGCCGCCAGCTGAAACCGGCCCACCTCATCGTGAAGAATCGCCGCCTGAGCGGAAAGCTCCTCGCTGGAAGCGGAGCTTTCCTGCGCGGTCGCGGCGTTTGTCTGTACCACCGCGGAAATCTGTTCGATGCCCTGGGTGATCTGAGCGATTGCCGCCGCCTGCTCCTGAGAAGCCTTATCGATTTCTTCAATGGAAATTTTGACCTGTTCGGAGGTTTCAGTCACCCGGCTCAGCTCCGCCGCCGTATTTTCCGCGGTCCGGGAGGCGTCCGCCACCGCCTCGATGGAAGCGTTGATCAGCAGGGATGTCCGCTTTGCCGCCTCGGCGGATTTTGCGGCCAGAACGCGGACCTCATCGGCGACAACGGCAAAGCCTTTCCCGGCTTCCCCCGCGCGCGCCGCCTCAATTGCCGCATTGAGTGCCAGAATGTTCGTCTGGGAAGAAATATCCTCAATGGCCTTGATGATCTGGCCGATCTGGTCCGAGGACACCTTCATCTCGTTCATTGAGGAGAGCATCTGCCCCATGTGTCGGTTGCTTTCTTCAATACTGGAAACCGTCTGCACGACATAATCCGTCGCCTGGCCGACGCTGGCGGCGTTGTGATTTACCTGTTCGGACACATTGACGATGGACTGGGACAGCTCCTCAATGGCGGCAGCCTGTTCCGACGCGCCCGAAGCCAGCGCCTGTGAAGCGTAGGATACCTGATCCGCTCCGGATTTCACCTGCTGGGAGGATTCGTTGATCGTTGACAGCGTCCGGTTCAAAGAGGTATAGATGGTCTGCAGGGACTCTTTGATCGGTATAAAATCCCCGATATATTCCTGCTCAACGGCGGAGGTGACGTCCCCTTGGGCGATTCTGAGCAAATGGTCGGTAATGTCCTGAACAATACTGCGCATCATGACGATCAGCTGTTCCGTCGCCTGGGTCAACACGCCCGTTTCATCCTCCGTCATAACAACCGGCGAAGGCGGAGACTGAACGTCGCCTAAAGAAAGGCCGTGCAGCCGTTTGGTGACATTCTGAATCGGCCCGGTGATCTTCCCCGCCCACCGGTACATCAGCAGCATACCGGAAACGGCAAGGACCGCGCTGACCAGAAGCAGAAGGAAAAGGGACCACATTTTCTGCTGGTTTTGGCTGGCCACCGCCTTGTTGATATCGTCATAATAATTTCCCGTGCTGATATACCAGCCGTAGGGTTCAAATTTTTGGGTAAAGGCCCGTTTCTGAAAAGTTCCCTGCTCCCCGGGCTTGGTAAAATAAAACTCGGTATATCCGCCGCCCTCCTGATTGCCGGCAGCAATCACGTTGCGTATGTAATAATTGCCCGCCAGGTCCTTGGCGTCATAGCGCATGGTACCCTCATATTCCTTGTTCATATGCACCGCGCACAGCCCGTCGGCCTCGTCCGCCCAGAAATACCCCTCCCCGCTGTTATAGCGGGTATCCCGGACAATTGCCTTCGCATTGTCAAGCGCCTGCTGTTCCGTGATTTTCCCGTCCTGACAGCTTTTATAATTCGCGTCCAGAGCGCTGACGATGTTTTCAACCGCGACCTTGATTTCCTTATCATACGCCTGTTTGGTAGCGGCAATGGAGAGATTGAACGCCCGGTCCATGCAGAGATAGGAAATGCCGGACAGCACAACGATCAAACTAAGCAGCAGGCCTCCAATAAACAGGACCAATTTTCCTTTCAGGTGCAGCGAATGCTTTTTTATCATTTTGAAATCCCCTTTTCAGTCATTTCATGGATGTACGGCAATAAAAAAGCACTTTCCCGGATGCTTTTCCGTTGCCGTCGAGACAGTCATTTTTCCCATTATTTTTGAATTGTGTAAACGGATCAATTGATTCCGAAATTTATCTTTTTAAATGGAATCGACAAATTGCCATTATTTTCTATACTATACCATGAAATGCTTTTCCTGTTGTTAAATTGCAAGAATATTAATGTGAAATTTCTGCAATTTTCACAAAAAAAGAAGCCCATACTGCAGATCGGCCAAGCCTTCCGGCGTGATCGATCTTTCCAGTACGGACTCCTTCCGTGGGGCAAAAATATGGATTCAAGCCTGAAAGATTAAAAAAAGGATGTATCTGTTTATACTGCGAATGGAAAGGGAACGGAACATGGAAACTAGAGCAGCGTCTCGTAAAGCTTGGGAGACGGTTTCGGGATCACCGTTGTCTGCACCAGAAGCTCACACTGCTTTGTCGCGGCTTCCACGGCGGTGCGCACGGCCCCCACGTCTCCGGTCAGGACGACCACGCCCTTTCCGCCGATGGAATAGCCGATCTTGATTTCGACTAGCGTAACGTTCGCCGCTTTTGCCGCCACATCCCCGGCCGTTACCGCCGAAGCGATGGAGTAGAACTCCAGCACGCCGACCGCCCCGGGATTCTCCACCTGGTTCGTCAGGCAGATCGCGGGAATCAGCTGGGAGTGGATATTCGGGATCAGCAGGGTATCCACCAGATATTCTCCGGCGTACTTCTCCCCTACGGACATGGAAACCTTGACATCCCCGGTCGTCCCGCCGATCAGCACAATATATTTACCGGGGCAGACGGTGGACGCTTTCAGCAGGTCCACGTTCGCGGCCTTGATCATATAATCGCTTGTTTCAATTCCTCTGGCGATACTGGAAAATTCAATCATACCGATTGCCTTGCTCATGCTGCTCACTCCTCCCTGCTCCGACGGATGACCGCGCCGGTCCCGTCGATTTTTTCTATCACACCGTCAATGCTCGCGTGGATGTTCGCGGACAATCCGCCCTGCGCCGCTGCGGCCAGCAGCTCGCCCTTTGCGACGCGGTCATTAACCTGTTTGACCGGAGCAGCCGGTTTGCCGATATGCTGCTGGAAAGGAATGAACACCCTTTCCGGGGCAAGCTCACAGCATTCCTTTGCATGAAGCCGGTAATAGTCCATGATATTCAGCCGGGCCGCCAGCCTGCCGGTAGGCACCTGCCCGTACCGGGCGGCCTCGCTGGAAACAGGATTCCTGTTCTGCTCCACCTTGATGCCGCGTTCCCTGAGCTGGCCCTTCAGATAAATATTCACTTTCCTGGGAGACAGCCCCATAGGGCAGGAAAACATCTCGCAGACGCCGCATTCCGAGCAGTTCATCGCCGTTCCGAAGGCTTTCTTATATTCCTCGTTATCGGTGATAAAAGGTTCGCGAAACAGACTGCGCATGACAAGATGCGGCTTCATATTGTGACCGATCAGGTTCCGGGGGCAAAGGCTCGTGCACATCCTGCACTGGACGCACGCGCTTTTGGCCTGAAGCCGGATGCGGTGGAGCGGCATGGTCGCCCGACGGATCAGATAATGATCCGTCGGCAGGACGATGATATTTCCCGTCGTCTTGGTAACGCTCAGTTCTTTGATCCGGACGGGGTCCGTAAACACCTTCCCCATCATGGGTCCGCCCAAAATAATGTCGTAATCGGAAACGGTCGGCTGCGCTTTATCGATGCATTCGGTTACAGGAGTCCCCACCGGCACATGGAGAAGAACCGGTTCTCTGACCTCCCCCACAACGGACAGATATTTGTCCGTTACCGGCCTGCCCTGCAGCGCGTCGTAAATATTGAGCATCGTGCCCACATTGTCCACGACCGCTCCCACATCGAGGGGAATCCCCCGTTCCGGGACGGATTTTCCGCAGACCAGCTGCACCATCACCTGCTCGTCTCCGGCGGGATAAAAAGCGGGCATTTCAAACAGCTCGATCGGCGCTCCCGATTTTTCAATCGCGCCCCTGAGCGCGGAAATCTCCGCCGTATATTTTCTTTTCAGGGCAATCACCGTGCGCTTTGCGCCCAGATGGGCGGAGACGGCCTGTGCGGCCTCGACGATCCGGTCGGGATAAGTACGGGAGATATATTTGTCCGTCTCGATCAGCGGCTCGCACTCGGCGGCGTTGATGATAAAACAGTCCGCTTTCGCCGAAAGCTTCACATGGGTGGGAAAGCCCGCGCCGCCCGCGCCGACGACACCGGCGTCCTTAATCGCTTCTGTCAGATTCATGATATCACCGTCCTAAATAAAACATTCCAGACATGCTTTCGTTATTCCCGGATGATCTGCATCCCGTTTACGCGGGCATAGTCCCAGGCCTCGGAAGAAATGATGCTGTCGGCCGCCACCCGCATGACAAGAATACTGTCGTTGTTCAGCAGTGCCAGATCCCTTGCCGTCACAATTTCCCGTCCCGTTCCGCCCGACCGTTTCCGCCGCGGACACGGCTGCACGGCAGGTGGTTCGGCGGGCGCCGCGTCCGTCGTTTCGCCCAGCACACTGTCCTCCAGCTGACTCAGCGGGCAGAAGATCACGCCGGATTCTTTCAGAAAATTGACCTTCTCCAGCATCATGTTGTAGTAAACCGCCGGGGCCGTCCTCTTATAATCGAACAGCTCGACTTCTTCCTCAACCGCGAAGACAGTCTTCCCCTTCAAAATGGCCTGAACCGCCGCTTTCGAGTACGGAGTGTCCTCCGTTCCGCCGGCGATCCGGACCAGCATATCGTTCGTCAGGTTGAAAAGGACGACCGCCGAAAATTCGTCCGCGGAACAGCCGTATTCTCCCTTTAGGGCGCACTCCGTCCGGTATCGGACCGTCAGCCGCCCGCTCTCCAGCATCCGGTGGCATCCGGTGCTGTGGTCATGCTTCTGCGTCAAAATCAGAAGGCCGGGCTTCGTATGGTTTCCCCCCTGCATCTCCATAGCTCCTCCTATTCTCTACCTGCTTTCGCAATTCATCGCGATACCCGCCGGAGTGATCAGGAACGGATAATGGGGTTTGATCGTCTGAATTCCCGTTTCCTTCTCAAACACCTTTTCAATATCCGTCATGCAGCAGGTACCACCGCAGAGATAGATTGCCTGTGTATCGTCTTTTTTAATGTATTTCCTGACAATCGCCGCCATTTTTTCAAGGACAGCCTTGATCACCGGAAAAATTTCACGGTGGCGGGCGTAATCCAGCTTGATTTGCTCGGCTTCTTCAAAGGAAATGTGCATATTTCCCGCCAGAACCAGCGTCAGATGGGTTCCCCCAGTCGGTTCGTCCTCGATTTCAGCCACCTTGCCGTCCTTGAAGATGGCAAGCCCGGTCGTCCCGCCGCCGATATCCACGACAACGCCGTCGCTGATCTGAAAAACGGAATTTGCCGCCGTCGGCTCATCCAGCACGTTGACCACCTCCAGCCCCGCGCCCTCCGCCACATAAATGTGGGTTTTGGTGCTGGACTGGGTCCCCGCGGGCATGGCGATTGCGCAGTGGCTCAACTCCCTGCCCAGACGTTCCTCAAGCTTCGCTTTCAGTTCCTTGACGATGCGCTGCGCTCCGAGATAATCCACGACCACGCCGTCCCTCAGGACGCGCGCCGCCTTTTTTTCACATGCGACGGGGTTGTTATCCTCATCCAAAACGACGAGGACGATGTACGCGGTGCCAAGGTCGACGCCGACCTTCAATTTATCGCCGACGGGCTGAAAGGTTTTGGTCTCGGACTCCTCCACCCGCGCCATATAGCTGTCCACTCTGTCTAAATCCATCATATACAGGCCGCCTTTCCGCTTTTTCATGCTTCTCATTTAAAACCGCTCTTGCCGGTCAGACTCCTGAAACAATCAACATCACGCAGCGGAACAGGTTTCCTTTGCGGTTGGGGGCCGCAGCATAACCGAACGCCGCGGCCCCCAACGGATTCTATCTGTGATTTGTTTGCCTGAGACTAATCCCGCGTCAGCATATTTTAAATTCCGTGTTGGGTTGTGATTGATGAGAGTGTCGAAAAACTGTCAGGCGTCGAGAAATCGTGCAGCCAGCGCAGTAAGCAAACTTGTTTTACCGTTTTGCGGCCACGCGACTTTATCGACAGCCCGATTTATAATCCTTTGGAAAAATCTCTGATGTGGAACGCGTCCGACAAAACGCATCTGCGCTTTCTGCAGAAGGATTTCGCGCTGGTCAGGCCCTCGCCGGTCGGCCCCGCGATGGTAAAGGTGGTATGGCCCTCGCCGCCGACGCCGATGCCCGCGTAGGACGGGGCGTTCTTGACAAAGATGGTGGTCTGCAAGAGCTTTGCCATCTTGGTCAGCTTGTCGACATTTTTGGAGTGCATCATGGCGGTATGGCGGTTGCCTCTTTCCGCGATCAGTGCAAGGTCGATCGCCTCGTCTACGTTTCTCGTCCGGACGATCGGCAGAATCGGCATCATGAGCTCCTCCATCACGAAAGGATGGTCCTTCGGCGTTTCCATGATGATGACCTTGACCTCCGGCCCGGCCTGAATCCCGATTTTATCAAGGATATAAATGGCGCTCTTGCCGACAAAGGACGTTTTCGGCCCGCCGCCTTCCTTTCTGACCAGATCGGCAAGCTTCTGAATCACGGCGGGATCGGTAACCTGATAGGCGCCGTTTTCCCTCATGCTGCGGATCAGCTCGTCGGTGATCCGGTCGACCGCAATGACCTCCTTCTCCGCGATGCAGGGAAGGTTGTTGTCAAAGCTGCAGCCGTTGACGATATCGATCGCCGCCTTTTTGATGTCCGCGGTTTCGTCGACCACGACGGGCGGATTTCCCGCGCCGGCGCCGATGGCCTTCTTCCCGGTGGACATGACGAGCTTGACGATTCCCGGGCCGCCTGTGGCGACCAGCATCCTGATTTTCGGATGCTTCATCATGACGTTGGTATTTTCAATCGACGGCTCCATGACGGTAACGATCAGGTTCTTCGGCGCGCCGGTTTCTTCCAGTGCCCTGTTGATCATGGTGACCAGCCTGATGGTAACGTCCTTTGCCCGCGGGTGGGGGCTGAACACGATCGAATTCCCAGCCGCAAGCATCCCGATGGAGTTGCAGATAATGGTTTCCGTCGGATTGGTCGCGGGCGTAATCGCGCCGATGACCCCGAACGGGCAATATTCCACGAGGGTAAGGCCGTCGTCTCCGGACAGGGCCGTTGTTTCCAAATCCTCAATGCCGGGTGATTTTTCCGCGGCAAGCCTGTTTTTGATTAATTTGTGGGGGTAATTCCCCATTCCGGTTTCTTCCACGGCCAACCGGGAGATCAGTTCCAGATTCTCCTGTTTCAGGACCACGTCCCGCAGGGTCTGGACATATTTCTGCCTTTCGGCCATGGAACAGAACAAGTACTGCTTTTGGGCAATATCACAGGCGTCGATCGCCTCTTCCATGGTATTGAAAATCCCGTAAGCTCCGCCTTTTTCTTCCTTTTTGATTTCGGCAGCGGCGGTTTTTTCCGCTTTGCCCGCGTCAATTTCGTTCAGTACCTGTTTGACCATTTTTTCAATTAAATTCGCATCTATATCCATCGATTTTCCACCCCTTATTCATCAATAGCACAATATAGGACATCTGCCCTGCTCCATCCGCTTATGTGCGGGGGTTCGGCGCTTTGATCTTCCGCAGAATGACAAAGTCGTCGTTCTTTAACGCGCACGCGTTTGCCTCATCTAGATCCACATGCATTTCCAGCGAGGATTTCTCGGAAACCCGCACAAGGACATTCCCAAGAACGCATCTGCGCTCCCCGCAGGTCTCCACTTCCACGATCTCCTTATCCTTTACGCCCATTTTCACCGCCTGCCCGGGGGTCATATGGACATGCCTGAGCGCCACAATGGTGCCGCAGGGCAGCGTAATGCTCCCTTTCGGCCCAATCAGCTCCAGTCCCGGCGTCTGGTCCAGCCTGCCCGATTCCCTGATCGGGGCCCTGACCCCCAGACGGAATCCGTCGGCCAGGGAAATTTCGACCTGGCTCGCTTTTCTCAGCGGTCCCAAAATACGCACATTCTGAAATTCACCCTTCGGTCCGCGGATATTGACCGTTTCCTTTGCCGCAAACTGACCGGGCTGCTTCAGCGTTTTCATATGCGTCAGCTGGTAACCCGGGCCGAATAATTTTTCCAGATCGCTTTGGTTCAGATGCACATGGCGGTTTGACACGCCAACCGGAATTTTGCAGTTTTCCAGATTCTGAATCTTTTCAACGACCAGTTTTGCAATTGTTTCAAGGACATCCGTTTGCATCTCTGTATCAGCCACCTTCTGCTTGATCTGACGGTTTCTGTTCAATCCCGGTCTGCCGGCCTTCGGTTGGGCGGAACATATTTCGTCATAGGGGAAGCCTCCTTTGGAAAGATTGTTCACAAAACAGAAATCGAATCTTCGGTTCAATTACAAATCAGCCTTGCGGCCGATTGAATTGCTTTTTCCTGCAGCAGCTCCACTTTGTCAAGCTTTTCCCACTGAAAATCCTGATCCTCACGGCCAAAGTGCCCGTATGCCGCGGTCTTTAAAAACTGGGGTTTCCGAAGCTTCAGCTGCTCCAAAATATCGGCTACGGAAAAGGAGAAGGTCTCCCTGACTGCGGAATCAATATATTTCTTTTTGATCCGCTCCGTGCCGAACGTGTTGATGGTGACGGCAACGGGATCGGCCATGCCGATCGCGTAGGCCAGCGCCACTTCGCATCTTCTGGCCAGCTTTGCCGCGACGATATTTTTCGCCGCGTAGCGGGCCATATAGGCCGCCGAACGGTCCACCTTTGTCGGGTCCTTTCCGGAAAAGGCGCCGCCGCCGTGCTTGCCGACCCCGCCGTAGGTGTCGACCATGATCTTGCGGCCGGTCAGCCCTACGTCCGCCGCCGGGCCGCCGATGACAAAGCGGCCGGTCTGATTAATGTAGATTTTGGTTTCGCTGTTCATCCATTTGGGGTCTACCTCGCTCCGGATGACTTTATGTAAAATGGTGTTGCAGACAGTTTCATGGTCAACGTCCGCCTCGTGCTGCGCGGACACGACGATCCCGGTAAGACAGAGGGGTTCCCCCTCTGCGCTGTATTTCATGGTCACCTGGCTTTTTCCGTCCGGGTACAGCCAGGGAACGGTTCCGTCCTTTCGGACCTGCGCAAGCTTCATGACCAGCCGGTGCGCCAGATCGATGGTCACCGGCATGTAGTGCTCCGTTTCGTCACACGCGTAGCCGAACATCATTCCCTGATCCCCCGCGCCGAAAACTTTCTTTCCGCAATCCGCCGTCCGTGAAGCGTCCACTCCCCGGGCGATATCCGGCGACTGGGAAGTGATGTTTGTCAGGATGACGGCGTTTTGGCAGTCAAAGCCGGTGCAGGGACGCGTGTAGCCGATCTTTTTCACGATTTCCCTTGCGACGCCGGGAACGTCCACTTTTGCTTTGGACGTTACCTCGCCCGCAATCATAACCGTGCCGGGTGAAATCATGGTCTCCAAAGCTACCCGGGACTCCGGGTCCTCTGCCAGATACGCATCCAATATCCCATCTGAAATCTGATCGCATATTTTGTCCGGATGCCCTTCCGTGACAGATTCCGATGTTACCAAATACTCATCCATTCTCTCTTCCCTACCTTGATTTCAAAGCGTTGTCCTGTTCCAGCGCCAGTGATTTCTTATACTGGAACACGGTCACATGCTCATATTTTTTAAAGACTTTGCTGAAATAGCTGCTCTCGTTATAGCCAAGGCGGAACGCAACGTCGATAATGTTCAGGTCGGTAAAGGAAAAATACCCTTTTGCGATGGTCAGTTTCCGCATATGCAGATATTCAATGACGCTTACCCCCATCTGCTGCATAAAAATGCGGCTCAGGTACCCCTGACTGATATTGCAGTGGTCCACAATTTGATTCAGGCCGATATCCTTCTTGATGTTTTCATCGATGTAGCGGAACACGGATTCCAGCACCTTGTACTTTTTAATGCTGACCTGCTGGAAAATGTAATTCATGACATTGAACAGCCAGAATTCCAGACTCTTTTTTTCGGAGAGCAGAACCTCCGTCATCGGGAACAGTTCTTCGCATTTTGTCTGCCCCTCATTCAGCCAATCCAGCATGCTCATCAGGCTCTGTCCCAGCTTCATAAACGTGGCCTTCAGCTGTTCGGTGTCACTGCCCGTATCGGAGTAAATTTCATTCACGATCTGCGGAATCTGGTAGTACATTTTTTTGAAATCTTTTTCTTTGAGGATGGAAAAAAGGGAGTCCGTCTGCTTTCCGTATTTTTTATGGGATTCCGAGTAGCCGTCGAGCAGGCTCTTAATGAGGGTCCCGGTTACCGGCTTTGAAATATATTCCCGGACCTCCGCTTTCAAAGCCTCGCGTGCAAACTCAAAATTGTTATAGGCGGAAACAATATAAATTGTGATATTGTGGTTGTTCGTATAAATCTGTTTGCTCGCTTCGATCCCGGAAATTCCCGGCATCATAATATCCATAAATACAATATCGATTTTTTCCGTTTTGCAAACCTCTACGGCGTCCTCTCCATTGGCAACAGTGCGCACGACAGTAAAGCCACTCACGTCGGACACCATGATCCGCATGGCTTCTCTCATCAGTTCTTCATCATCAGCAATCATTACCCGATACATTTACAGTACCTTTTCATCAAAGTTTTTTGGATATTTAATCAGACACTTTGTTCCGCTTTTCTCGCTGTATTGCATAACAACGTCGTACTGCGGGCCAAAGGAACTGACCAGCCTCTGTCTGATACTGGAGATTCCCGTTTCTATGGTATCTCCTTCGTAACCGCCTTCTTTATACGATTTGAACCTCTGCGAAATTTTTTCCTCGTTCAGTCCCAGACCGCTGTCCTCTATGGAAATGACCACGTCGCTGTCCATGTAGGAAACCGAGATGCGCACGGTGCCGCCTTCCCGCTTCTGGTCAATCCCGTAAAAAACCGCTTTTTCCACAAAGGGAAGGACAATAACTTTCGGAATCCGCTGCATATGTATATTTTCCGCAATGTCAATGGAATAGTTCAACCGCTCTCCCAGCCGGACCTTCTGTATTTTCAGATACCGTTCAATATTTTCCATTTCATCCGCTACGGAGATGGAATTTTTGGTATTGATAAGATTATACCGTAAGAACTCCGCGAACAGCGTCACCATTTCATTGGTCTTCGGGGCCTTTTCAATCACGGCCAGATTGGAAATGGAGTTGAGACACCGGAATAAAAAGGAGGGGTTCATCTGTGACTGCAGCGCGGTCAGCTCGGCGTTCTTCAGGCTGTACTCCAGCTCCATTCTTTTTCGCTTCTCACTCAAGCTTTCCATTTCCTTGTTTAAAGTTTCCTTGAGCATCAGCCTTGACAGTTCCTTTTCGCCAAGCTGGTTGACAATCAGAGAAATCATGTCCGCTATATTGACAAACTGCTGGTAAGACATTTCCTGTATTTTGTTGAACAGGTCGCTCTTGCTGACTTTATAGTCCTCCGCGTGGTGCATCACGGTTTCCAGCCTGCATACACTCGGAGGGGCGTCGCTGCACCTTTTCTGCCCCCCGATAAAGCCTCCGAGGTAGTGCCCCCGGACAATAATCGGGATGGCGACCTCCATCAGCCCGCAGGGACAGAAATACACCGAAGTTTTCTGTGTCACCGCGGCCTGGATCGCGCCGAACGCATCGGAGGACCAGCAAAGGCGTTTTTCTCCTTCATTCCTCCTGATTTCACGGCAAAATTCGGTGAAAGAGGTCATTTCTGTGACCGGTTCCCCCTTAAAATCCACCGTGACAAACGCCAGGCCCGTCGCTTTGGAAATTTTTTCCTGGATATCTTCTAGCTTCTCTTTCCCAAAAAGATGGTTGATATCGAAATTGTTGAACACACTGTCTTCATCCTGCACCAAATCTTTAATTTTGGTATTTAAGAACTCATCCATGAAAGCAACCTCCTAAATCAAGAATATACTACTCTAATACCACACTGCCCATATTATATAATATATTCTTTGACTTGGGGGATTTTTAGTGTATTTTTTTCAATAATGTTTCGACATCCTGCACTGTTATTCCCCTTGGGTTCATTGGAGTACATCCGTCCTGCACCGCATTTTGGGCCACATAATGGACATATTGGTCGAAAGTTTCTTGCGATACACCGCACTCGCTGAGGGTAAGCGGCATATTCATCAGCTTTTTCAGGGAAGTGATGCAGGCGAGAAGAACCGCTACGGCAAGCTTGGGGTCTGTACTTCTTTCCACCATACCCGTCCGGTAGGCCATCTGCGCATATTTGGCAGCGACCCGGTCGTCCAGGCTGTTGAACAGAATCACTTCATTCAGCAGAAGGGCGTTTGCAAGCCCGTGCGTAATATGGAAGGTTCCCCCCACCTGATGCGCGATGCTGTGGCTCATGCCAAGTCCCGCGATGCTGAACGCGATGCCCGCCAGGCTGGAAGCCAGAAGCATTTCCACCCTTGCCTGCTCGTCGTCCCCGTGGCGGTAGCACTGCAGGAGCGATTTCATAATCAGCTCCACGGCTTTTTCGGCCATTGCGTCCGTGTAAACGCTGGCTCCCTTTGCCACATAGGCCTCCATTGCGTGGGTCATGACGTCCATGCCGGTATTCGCCGTAATTTCCGGCGGAAGCGACAGCGTCAGCTTTGCGTCGAGAATCGCTTCGTCGGGATAGATGCTGTCGTCGAAAAAGATATGTTTTTTCTTGGTTTCGTGGTCCACCACGACCGTTGCGGCCGTTACCTCCGAACCCGTTCCGCTTGTGGTCGGAATCGCGATCAGCGGCACGCCGGCGGCAAGCTTCATCTCCCGCGCAAAATAGAGGATTCCCTTCGCGGTGTCAATGGCGGAGCCTCCGCCGAATGCGATCATGACCTCGGGCCGGAACTGTTTCAAAATTGCTACCCCTTTCCCGATGACGGTCAGGGGTGTATCGGGCAGAACCCCGTTAAACAGTTTTACCTCGTTGCTGTTGTCGATTACCTCCAGCACTTTCCGGATGCTCCCGTTTTCAATCAGGAACCGGTCGCAGATGATCCAGATTCTTTTTCCCGTGATGTCCGCGAGATGTTCCAGCGAGTTTTCCCCGTAATAAATCTTGGTTCTCAGATAGATACGTTCCAATTTCATCCCCGCTTTCTAACGAATGGTAAAGGCGTCCATCAGCGTGCATCTTCTCCTTCTTGCGAAATGCCTTGCGGTCGTGGTTCCTTCCCCGGTGATCGTCGCAATGGTAAAGCTGGTGTCGCCTTCCCCATTGTAGCCGATCCCGGCCAGGGAAGAGCCGTTTTTCACGAAGACGGAGGTCTGCATTTTCTTTGCCGCCCGGTTCAGCCGTTCAATGGACTGGGAGTGGATGGTCGCGGTGTGGCGGAATCCCTGTTCGATTTCAAAGGCGGTTTCCAGTGCTTCGTCGAAGTCGGCCACCCTGACAAGGGGGACGACCGGCATCAGCATTTCTAGCGTAACGAACGGATGATGCTGAATGGTGTCGACCACGATCAGCCGGACGGTTTCACTGCAGGGAATTTTTGCTGCCTTTAAAATTTCATTGGCGCTTTTGCCTTCAAACGCTTTGTTGATGCCCATGTCCTGTGTGACGGTCACGGAGGTCAGCTTCAGCATTTCTTCCTCGTTATGGATATAGTAAACGTTGTTTTTCTTGAGCTCTTCCACAAATTCATCCGCGGCGGCCGCGACAATCACGATGCTTTTTTCCGAGATGCACATAACGTTGTTGTCGAAGGAAGCGCCCTCGACGATGTCCCTTGCCGCCTGCTTCAGATCAGCCGTTTCGTCGACGATGGCGGTCGGATTCCCCGGCCCCGCGCCGATCACTTTTTTGCCGCTGGCAAGCGCCTCTCTCAGAACGCCGCTGCCGCCCGTAGTCACCACCATGGAGATATTGGGATGCGTCATCAGTTCGCGGGTCACCGCCATGGAGGTATCCCCCAGCGTGACGACCAGATTGTCGATGCCGCAGGTGTCACGGACGGCAACGTTGATCATTTCCGTGACAAACTGGGAAACCTTGATGGCTCTGGGATGCGGGACATGCACGACGGCATTTCCCGCGGCGAGCAGGCCGATGGTATTGTTAATGAGTGTGGCGCATGGATTGGTGCAGGGATGCACGGCGCAGACGACGCCGTAGGAGGACAGTTCATACAGGGTCATCCCGCTGTCTCCCGTTTTCACCTCGGTGATCAAATCCTCTACGCCGGGTGTTTTCCGGATGGCCAGAAGGAGCTTTTTGACCTTATCCTCCACATTGCCCATTCCGGTTTCTTCCGCTGTCATTTCAGCGATTACATTCACCAGCGGCAAAAGCTCTTCTTTGATCGCATCGATGACTTCCTGACGTTCATTCAGCGTAAGCCTGGAATACTGGGTGTAGGCCCCCTGCGCTACCGCGACGGCGTCATTTACCGAACGGAAGACTCCGCTTCTCACCATATCGCTGCAGGTCAGGTATTTCTTCACCAGTTCTCCAATTTGTGCAGTATTCATCTTAACCTCTCCTTCGCCCGATTCCCCAGGCTTTCAGTTAAATAAATTCAGGATATGACACTGCCTGTTTCTAAATATCCATCGTATCAATAATGCCTACAATGGCCATGTCAACGGAGACATTATGCTTTTGAACACGCACGGCCGACCCGGAGCAGACCAGGACATACTCCCCGATGCCCGCCCCCACATAATCGGCTGCAACCTCTTCGGAGCCGATGTTGCGCTTCTGGGAATCGATTTTCTGAATAATCATCAGCTTGAAGCCGACCAGGGATTCTTCCTTCCGCGTCGCAACAACATTGCCCACCACTTTTGCCATATAAATGGTAATCACAATCCTTTCCTGACCTTAGTTCTTAAGGATTACTTCTCTTTTTTGGCCCTTGGCTTTCTGGGAGTCTGTTTGGCGGTCCCCTTTTCTTTCACTACCGTGTTTTTGGGGCCTGTGCTTCCCGCTGCAGCGGATTTTCCCCTCCCCGTTCTGCCGGACGGTTTGGCTTTGGCTTCCGGCTGGGAAACGGCCGGTTCGTCCGCTGCGGAAACAGCAGGCGGATCCTGCGGCTTTTCTTCCTTTGCCGGGAATTCAGCAGGGGCTTCCCCTTCCGTTTTTGCCTGCCTCTGAATCGTTTCTGACACCGGCGCGGGGTTTTCCTGTTCCGGGACAACCGCTTCCGGTTCGGGCAGAAGGACTTCTTCCACGGACAAAACCGTTTCCGGCTCCGTCAGAACAGCTTCCTGTACGGGAACTGCAGCCGCTTCCTGTGCGGGCTCCGGCGGGACAGGTTCTTCTGTCTGCGGTACGGAGGGCTCCCCGAGAGGCTCTTCCGGCTTCTCTTCCGGAATTTCCGGCGCTGCAGAAACTTCCCGCTCCGGTTCGGGCTCCGGCGTCTTCGGCGCGGGAGGTTCCGGATGATCCGGCGGTGTTGTTCCGTCCTCTTTTTTCTCAGTCTGACAAAATACTCTTTCAACGCTGTCCGCAGGTCTGGGAATCACTTTGGAAGAAATATAGTGCTGGAAGGTCTCGCCGACTTGTTTGCCCGCGCTGACGGCGGCGTTTACGGCTGCCACATCGCCCGTGATCTTCACGGTAATCCAGCCGTGCCCTCTTGCTTTTTCGATCTGGATAATCGTCACGTCCGCTGTTTTCACCATGGTGTCCGCTACCAGAACGGCCGTTGCCAGTCCTCTTATTTCTATTAACCCCAATGCGTTTTTCATTTTGTCACCTTACTTCTTTTTTTCTTCTGAAAATATATAAAATGTAAACAAAATCAAATTTGATTACCTGATTTTCTGCTTTTCAAATTACTGTCCGACGATTTCAATGCCCAGCCGGGACGCTTTCTCCTTCGCCAGAGCGGTCAGAAGATCACCCGGGCGCAGCACGATCCGTCCTTCCTGCGTAAACCTGTCGATATCGCCTTCCGTAATCACTTTCCGCCCGTTGTCCGCACGCGGCGGCTGGACTCGTGTGATTCCGGGATTTTCGGGAACCGGTTTTCCGTCAAAAAGTTCCTCTTTGATTTCAATGCCGTACTGAGCGATGATTTTGTAATATTCCCGTATTCTGGCGGCATACGCCGCGGGTTCCTTCCCCGTAAGCGGTTCCAGACCCGATTTCAGCAGCACGATTTTCTGCCCGTTCGCCATGCAGCTCTGTACCCATTTTGTCTCGAAGGTATCGCCGATGCACAGCGCGGTTTTGACTACAAGCTCTTTCGAAGCGGCCGGGAAAACGGTCGGACCGTCCGGCAGCTTTGCCAGATCGGCTTCCTCCTGCCTGAGAATGGTGCCGCAGCCTTCGCATTCCCTGAGCTTTTTCATGTGGTAGTCGTTTGTCATGGAAGGGGGAATCACCGTAACGACCCGGTATTCGCTCTGGTCCCTCAATTTTTCAAAAAAGGAACGGTATTCCTCTCTCCATCCTTCGGTAAGGATGACATACAATTTCTGTTCGGGTACGGAGGAATTGGGCAACAAATTTTCGGCCTGCATTTTCTGTATCACTTTCAGGATGATCTGATACAGATTGCTTTCATTGATTTCCACGGTACCCCTCCTTTGCTTTCCAGAGCTTTTGATTCTGACTAATGAAAAGGCGGTCATGATAGGAAGGAATCAGGGAAGAGCATTCCCCGACCCTTCCGTACCATTAACGCCCTACACCGTCACGTGTGGAAGAAGAATTGAGTGGTGATGAATTAGCCCATATGAGGAATAATTTTCTCAGTGTCCGAATGAGGACGGGGAATGACGTGGATGGAGACCACTTCGCCGACCATTTTGGCGGAAGCCGCTCCGGCGTCCGTCGCGGCCTTGACGGCCCCGACGTCTCCGCGTACCATTACCGTTACCAGTCCGGAACCGATCTTTTCGTAGCCGACCAGGGTGACGTTTGCCGCCTTGACCATGGCATCGGCTGCTTCAATTGCCGGTACGAGTCCATGTGTTTCGATCATACCCAGTGCATCAGAGTTCATGTGTAAACCTCCTTCATTGTAGCGTTAGTGTTAAATATATGGATGAGTGGTTGATTTTGGCTCGGAGCCCAACGCGCCAAGCAGCTTCAGACCGACATCTCTGGCCGCTCTGACCGCCTGCCGTACGGCGCCGGAATCTCCCGTAAAGATAAGGATCACTTCGTTCGAGTAGCTGGTTCCGCCGTTGCCCGGAGAGCTGTAGCAGACCACGTCCACACTCGCCGCCTTCACGGCCACATCCGCCAGAACCGTGCCGATCGCGGCAGGGCCCGCGCAGGTCATGCCGAACGCTTTGCCCAGAGGAGAGCCGAACGCCTTTTCAAGGCACTGGCTCGCTCTTGCCGAATACTGGAATTCCAGATGTCCGGCATCGTTCCCGTAAACATCACCGAAGTATTTCGGAAGGCTGGCCAGGGCGATTTCCACCGCTCTTCTCGCATCCGAAACATCCTCCGCTCCGATATAGATCAAGTCGCCGTGACCGGCTCCGCCCTTCGTGTCTCTGGGCAGTTCGATCGTGATCACTTCCGTGTTGGTTGCTTTGACGGCGTCATCCACCGCCATGATCTGCGGGCCTGCCCCCGTTCTGCCGCCGATAATCCCGATTGAACGGTATTTACCTAGCTTCATCACATCGACAAGCATCGGGTCCACGCTGGCGATGACCAATCCGATCGTATCGCCTACAGAGGTACCCACAAATTCTGTCACTCCCAGTGAACTGCAAGGTGTGCCGGCTTCCGCTGCTTTTTCCTCAGGTTTTATTTTCAGTTCATCGGCAACCTGCTGCACTACCTTATTGATTAATTGCTGGTCCATTATCTATCCTCCGTTTCATTAAATTTTTTAACCACCGATAATACATTCGAAGCCCTGCTCTTCAACCACGGTTTTTAATGCCTGTATCCTATCAGGAGTCAGTGTCTTCACGTCCTTCATCAGATAGTCTCTGCCCAAAAGCTCGTATTTGTTTTCCCCGTAGGTGTGATACGGAAGCAAATGGATTGTCTTGATATTGTGTAATGTTTTCGCAAACCTGCTGATTGCAAGAATGTCCTCTTCCGTGGCGTTTACCCCGGGGATGGTGGGGACCCGGATCACTGTCTGAGTGATTTCGGATACCCGGACGGCGTTTTTCAGAATCAGCTCGTTGCTTACCCCCGTGTATTTTTTATGTACCTCAGGATTCATTGATTTGATATCCATCAGAGCCAAATCCACATAGGGAAGCACCTTTTCAACCGCTTCGCCGTCCGCATACGCAGTCGTTTCGATTGCCGTATGCCATCCCTGCTCCTTGCAGGCCCTGAGCAGTTCCATTGTAAAATCGGACTGCACCAGGGGTTCCCCGCCTGAAACAGTGATTCCGCCGCCGGAGCGCCGGTAGGTCGTCGCGTCCTTTCTCAGCTCCTGCACCACCTGCTGCACGGTCATCCCGGCGCCTTTCAGCACCAGCGCGCCCGTGGGGCAGACATTGGCGCATTCTCCGCATCCAATACAAAGCTCCCGGTTGATCAGGCCCTTGTTGTTTGGATCGATCGCTCCCTGCCTGCAGGCTTTGATACATTTTCCACAATGAATACAACGCATTTTCTGATAAGTAATCACCGGTTTCAGCTTTTGGGATTCAGGATTACAGCACCATTGGCATGACAAAGGACATCCTTTTAAAAATACGATCGTGCGAATACCAGGACCATCATGTACGGAAAACCTCTGTATGTCGAAGACAAGTCCCGATGCGCTATAATTGATAGAATCCACCACCTACAACTCCCTTAGTTACATTTCATCAGCGCATGGAGCAATATCATCGCAATCAGAAGGTCTGCTCCGTGCGGCTGATGATATCGTCCTGCACTTCTTTTGCCAGCACGACAAACTGTGCGCTGTATCCGGCAACGCGTACTACCAGGTCCTTATACTGGTCGGGGTTTTTCTGGGCGGCCAGCAGGGTATCCCTGTCGACAACGTTGAACTGCACATGCATGCCCTTGTGGTCGAAGTAGCTTCTGACAACGGAGGCGAAATTCTGCAGCCCCGTGTCCCCTGCGAGTGCGGAGGGCAGGAATTTCTGGTTCAGCAGTGTTCCGTTCGACGCGATAAAGTGATCCAGCTTGGCGACGGAATTCAGCGCCGCGGTGGGTCCCTTCACGTCCTTGCCCTGTCTGGGCGATACGCCGTCCGCCAAGGGCTGCTTTGCGAGTCTGCCGTCCGGCAGCGCGCCGACGTCTTTACCGAACAGCACGTTGGCCGATACCGGGTATACGCCCGCCTGGAACTGGCCGCCGCGCGGATTGGTGTACTTCTGAACTTCTTCGCAGTAGATTCTGGCGATCTTGCGGGAAACCATATCGACTTCGTCAATATCGTTTCCGAAGCATTCCGTATTGTCCATCAGCCGGAAAATATTCTCATAGTCGCCGCTGCCGGAGGAGGCTGCGCAGGTATCCTTTACGCCGCACATCTTCTGCAGGTCGGCCATATCGATATTGCTGGAATTGCCGAGGACCTTCCTGACGGCCTCATAGATTTTCTGCTCCGTAAGGGCATCCGCCGTGCTGCTGCAGGGATCCGCTCCAAAGGTTTTTTCGCCGACCGGACGGCCGAAGTTCGCGTCCACAGCTTCTTTCAGCTGGGCGGCGGTGATGTCTCTGTCGCGGAACACGTGCTTATCCATCGCATAGACGGAGTCGCCGGAATCGGCGATACCAAACGCCTGCGGGCCGGTGAAGTTGTAAATAGCTCCGCCTTCCTGTACGGACCTGCCGCGCTTGATGCAGTCGTCAACCATAGCCGACTGGAACGGGAGCGGGCATCTTTCCGCATGGGCCAGGTCGACGCAGTTGTCGGCTTCTGCCAGATGCCTTACGAAGTAAGCCATTTCCTTCTTGAATGCATCGTAGAACTCGTCGATGGATTTCCACTGGCTCATATCCGGGACGACCGGGCCGAGCTGTTTGTCGCCGGCCTTGCCGCCGTGGATGGTGATATCCAGAACCTTGGCGACATTGAAGAACGCGGCGTCGTGCCAGCCCTCGGTCTTGTGCGGGCACTGCGGCTCCACACAGCCGATGATGCAGTAGTTGCGGGCGTCTTCCAGGGATACGCCCCTGTTTTCAAGCGCCGGAATAATCACTTCGTCATTGTACATTGCTGGGAAGCCCAGCCCGAGACGGGCAAGCTCGCAGGCCCTGTAGAGGAATTCGTCCGGGGTTCCCTGCCACACGCGGATGGAGAAGGAAGGCGCCGGCAGCTTTGTCTGAGCGCACGCTTCCATCATCATGTAGGAAACGTCATTGGTGGAATCCAGCCCGTCCTCCGTCTGGCCGCCGGCACCGATGTTCTGGAACACCGCGTAGCCTGCGAACGCCTGAGCGGAAATCTCGTCTCGGGTCTTGTTGACGTCGTTGAGCTTGATCCAGATACAGTCGACCAGTTCCTGCGCGAACTCCTTGGAGATGTTCTTATCCGCGGCAAGATACGGATACATATACATGTCGAAGCGGCCTGGGGAAATGGAGTGTCCGCTAGACTCGATCTGCATCATGCTCTGGATAAACCAGAAGGACTGGCAGGCCTCATAGAAATTGCGGGCGCCGTTTTCCGGCACTCTGTCGCAGTTGGCGGCGATCTGCAGAAGCTCAGCCTTTCTTGTGGAATTTGTTTCCGAAGCAGCCAGCCTTCTGGCTTCATCGGCATATCTGTGGGCGAAATTGATGGCCGCATTATAAGTAATAATCAAAGCATTGTAGAACTGCTGTTTCTTTATGTAGCTGGGGTCCGACAGGTCCATCTTCATCATGGCGTCGACCACTTCCGCAATGATTCCGCGGAAGCCTTTTTCCAAAATCTTGCCGTAGTCCACGCACACATGACCTACGCCGCCGTAGAAGTAATTGCCTACCGTGAATACGCCGGCTGCCTGGCAGTCCTTTGTTTCCTGGGACATATAGGAAGAAGCAAGCTCGCTCGTCGTCTTCCCGGGCCAGTACTTGAAGGCCTCATGCAGCTCCTGGGCGGTTTCCTTCGGAATCACGAACGGGTCCGCCAGTCTTGTGGCCATGGTGTCGAATTCCTTCTCAACCCAGTCAAAGGAAAATTCGGGGCAGATTTCCGTTGAGCGGGGATGCTTGGTGATGGCGCCGACGATCAGCTCGTCGTCACGGATGGTAACAGGAAGATTGTTGAAAATCTTCTCGTCCGCCTTGGCGCGTCTCATAATCGGGGGAAGTCCTTCCGTTTCCTTATAAGACTCCGTAACCAGAACCGCTCTTTCCGACTCAACATAAGGGGTTGCATCCAAAATCATTTTCTTTAGCTTTTCAACCCTTGCCGTTGGTTTGGAAAATCCTTTTTCTATCACTTTAAATACCTCCTTAAAAAAATTTGATCGACGAATTTTTGAACACCGAAGTCCGATTTCTTGTTTGATTATATACCCGCCTCTGCTTGACCGCACAATACTATCCAGACCCAAACAATGTAAAATTGAAACCAAAATGCTTTTTAAAACAAGTACATTTTATGAAATATACATAAAATTTTCAGAACTTTATCGTCCGCGAAACCCTTATTGTTTTTACAGAAAAATCTTTTCCTTTCAATAATGCGATATGGAGCAGGAAAACGAAATTCCAAGCAAATCGACAAAATCCCTCAAAATAGCCGTATTGCCCGGCCACGCGGGAGAGGTCACCAGATTGGCGTCCGCAACCGACTCATCCGCCTGCTTTTCGATATAAATCCCCCCTGCCATTTCCACTTCCGGCCGGACCGCCGGGTACGCCGTAAGCCTTCTGCCCCGCACCACGTCCGCCGCTGTCAGCAGCTGGACCCCGTGGCAAATGGCGGCCACCGGCCTGCTCAGCTTCATAAAATACCGTATAATGTCCAGCACCTCGTCGTTCAGCCGCAGATACTCCGGGGAGCGTCCTCCCGTCAGATAGAGCCCCGCGTATTGCTCGATCTGGAGTCCTGCAAAGGTGGCGTTTAGCACGAACCGGTGCCCTGGCTTTTCCGTGTAGGTCTGGTCGCCCTCAAAGTCATGGATGGCCGTTTTAATGGATTCCCCGGCCTTTTTGCCCGGGCACGCCACCTCCGCTTGAAGCCCGAACACGCCAAGGGTCTGAAAAGGAACCATCACCTCGTAGTCCTCTGTAAAGTCCCCCGCCAGAATCAGTATTTTTTTCTGAATTTTGTCCATATTTCTCTCCTCTCGACCGACAGGTAAAATCAAGACTGATTTCCTGCAAAATTAAGACCTTCTTCCCACGGCAGAACGTCGCCGGGTTCCCTCAGATGGTTTAAAATGTCCGGGATGCCTTCCCCCGTCACGGAGCTGACGTGAAAGACCGTTTTGCACCCCGCGAGCCTCAGCCAGCTTTCCGCCAGATCGGGCCTCGCGCCCTCGGTGTCGATCTGAGTGACGATCCCGATCACCTCTCTGGTCGCTCCCGCCACGATATTGGGGCTGTACAGCGAGTAATTCTCCCTGGCGTTCAGCAGCATTCCCACCACGTCCGCCTCATAGGAATAAATAATCAGCGCCCGCGCCAGCTCCCTGTTCTCCGCGTACTCGCCGGGCGTGTCGATGATGACGTCGTAGCGGTTGACATACTGCGTTTTATGGTACCGTATTTTTTCTCCCCTGAGCGCCTGCGTCAGGGTTGTCTTTCCGCAGCCGGTCCTGCCCACCAGCATTATTTTTTTCACCTTTGCGCCTACGCTTTCGTCAGGCTGCACACGGTAAAGCCCATGACGTTTTCCGCGTAATCCAGAACGGCCTCCAGCGCGGTGGTCACGTCCGATATTTTCCCGGTAATAATCAGCGTGCCGCTGAACCGGTCTATAAAGCCGATATCGATGCCGGATTTTTTCAGGGCGATGTCCGCGGCGATAATGGAGGTTTCGCTGGGGGACATGGTCAGAATGCCGATTGCCGCCTTGGCGTAGTCGATTCTGGGGTCCAGTCCCAGTTTTTGATAGATCACCATATTGGGGCTCGCAATCACATGCGCCATGGTAATCTGCTTGCCCGGCACAATTTCCTGTACGATCCGCATCAGCTTGCCGTTGGATTGCTCCAAATCAACCAGTTTCACAAAAATCCTTCTTTTCAAACGAAAATGGAAATCCTATTAATATATACTATCATGGAGCAAAATGTATCCATAACACAAAACAAACCAATTCCCAGTAAATTTAAAAGGTGCCGGATTCTGTCCCCGAAGGCTTCCCCGCCGTTTTGCAAAAACAGCAAATCAGCGCGGCCGGAAAACTCCGGCCGCGCTGATGAATCCGGCTTTCACCGGAGCGTACTGCCTGAAACGCGGGAAAACGCCTACATCATGGACTCGTAAAGAGCGATAATATCCTCCACCGTGGAGTCCTTCGGGTTGCCGCCCGTACAGGCGTCCGCCATGGCGGAGTGGGAAAGGAACAGGATGTCCTCTTCTTTGACGCCCACCTCGGAGACCTTCTGCGGAATCTCGACATCCCTGGAAAGCTGCCTGACCGCGTCAATGGCCGCCCTGCGGTATTCCTCCTGCGTCATATCGTCCACACCCTGCACTCCCATCGCGCGCGCGATTTCACGGTATTTCTCTCCGGTGCACTCCGCGTTATACTCCAACACGGTGGGCAGGATGGTCGCGCAGGCCACCCCGTGGGGCGTATCGTACAGCGCGCTGAGCGGATGCGCCATGGAATGCACGATGCCGAGGCCCACGTTGGAGAAGCCCATGCCCGCCACATACTGGCCCAGGGCCATTTCTTCGCGACCCTTCGGGTCTCCGGCCACGGAGCTGCGCAGCGCGCGGGAAATGATTTCGATCGCCTTCAGGTGCATCATATCGGTCAGCTCCCATGCACCCTTGGTAATGTATCCCTCGATCGCGTGGGTCAGCGCATCCATCCCTGTCGCGGCGCAGAGGCCCTTCGGCATGGAGGCGGACATCTCGGGGTCAATAACGGCGACCACGGGGATGTCATGAGGATCGACGCACACGAATTTACGGTGCTTTTCCTCGTCGGTGATCACATAGTTGATCGTCACCTCCGCGGCGGTGCCGGAGGTGGTGGAAACAGCCAGAATGGGAAGGCACTTATTTTTTGTCTGCACGGCCCCCTCCAGGCTGCGGACGTCCGCATGCCCGGGATTGGTCATAATCACGGCAATGGCCTTGCTGGTATCGATGGCGCTGCCGCCGCCCACGGCGATCAGGCAGTCCGCCTGCATCTTTTTGCAGGCTTTCACGCCGTCCTGCACGTTCCGGATGGTGGGGTTGGCTTTGATGTTATCGAACGCCTCGTAGGAAACAGAGGCGTCGTCCAGCACCTTCATCACCCGTGTGGCGACCCCGAATTTGATGAGATCCCTGTCGGTAACAAGCATCACCTTCTTCAAGCCGCGGTTCTTTACCTCCGGAGCCAGCTCCGCAATGGCCCCCGGGCCAAAGTAAGACGTTTCATTCAACACGGTACGATAGGACATAACATTCCCTCCAATTTAATATTCCATCGAGACGGGCGGACGGCTTTTCGGCCGCCTGTCCGTAATGGTCACAGAAATTTCCCGTTCCCGGCGAAGCTGCAAAATGCTTCTATGCAATATTCCATGTCCAATATTATAGCAGTGCGGGCGGAAAGATGCAGGTAAATTTAAATACTCCGCTCCTTATTTTTCCCGAAAGACATTTCGCTGTGGCAGAAAAACAGGGCCGTTTCAGCATCGCATCGAAACGGCCCCGCGGGAGATTTTGTTTATTTTACGTCTTTGATCGCCTGTTCGGCAAAGGAGGTATTGATCAGCTTGTCGTACGGAACTGTTTGTTTCAGCTCGCCGGCCTGGGTCATAACCTCCTGCAGAAGGGAGAACTCTTCCTGCTTTAAAATCGGATTGGGGCTCCACGCCTCGATATCCTTATAGTTCTTTGCGACCGTGGTCAGGAGCTTTACATCCGAATCCGGGAAAGAGGGCGCGATTGCCTTTGCGATTTCCTCCGGGGTGTGCGAGTAGACCCATTTCTGTCCCCTATAGACCGCCCTTGTAAAGCGGGCGATCAGGTCCGAATTCTTTTCGATATAGCTCTTCTTGGCACAGTAGCCTGTGTAGGGAATCTCTCCGCTCTCCTTGCCGATGGAAGCGACGATGTATCCTTTTCCCTGCGCTACGATCTGGGAAGCCGCCGGCTCAAACATCGTCACATAGTCCCCTGTGCCGTTGATGAACGCCGGTCCCATCAGCGCATACTGGATGCTGTCGTCCAGCTTAGTGTCCTTCTGCGGATCCAGCCCGTTTTTACGGATAACATACTGCAGAGTCATGTATGGCACGCCGCCCTTTCTGCCGGGAAGCACTACCTTGCCCCGGATTTTATCCCAGGTAAAATTCGGGTCCGGCTCGCGTCCGAGCAGGAAAGAACCGTCGCGCTGCGTTACCAGCGCAAAAATTTCCGCGCTGTCCGCCTTTCCTTCGTTGTAAACATAGATGGCGGCCTCCGGCCCGGCCAGACCGACGTCGGCGTTGTTGGACAGGACCGTCGACATCACCTTATCGGTTCCCTCCGCAGTGGCCAGTTCAAGGTCGATTCCTTCATCCGCAAAAAAGCCAAGGTTGATTGCCGCGTACTGCGGCGCGTAGAAAACGGAATGAGTCACTTCGCATACCCTTACTTTTACCTTCTCCTTATTTTCCGTCGCGGCTTTCCCGCATCCCGCGACCGCTGCCAGCATGACTGCAAGGCAGAGTGCAACGGCGGACCATTTCAGCACCTTCTTCATACTCTTTACCCCTTTCGTAAACTGTATTCGGGGAAATTCCCCTTTCCTATCGAATAATCTGCTTTGTACCAGATTACGGTATTCTTTTAATGGCCGTACCAGTTCAGGACCAGCTTTTCCAGAAGCGCCACCGCCTCATACATCACGGCCGCAACAACGGAGAGGATGATCACGCTGGCCATCACAAGGTCCAGCTTGAAAACCTGGCCGCCGTAGACGATCAGATAGCCCAGCCCGGCCTTTGACACAAGGAATTCGCCGGCAATAACACCCACCAGAGAAAGGCCGATATTGATTTTCAAAGAATTGAATAAAGTGGAAATATTGTAGGGAAATACGACCTTCGTAAAAATCTGCCCTTTGTTCGCGCCGAAGGTCGCTGCCATCCGGATATATTCGTTATCGGTATGGCGGAATCCATTGAGCATTTCCAGCACGGTGACAATCAGCGAAATGGCCAGAGCCATAAAAATAATGGCTCTCGTCCCCGCGCCGACAATTACGATGATCACCGGTCCGAGTGCGATTTTCGGCAGGCTGTTCAAAACCACCAGATACGGTTCGCTCACCTTGGACGCGAAACTGCTCCACCACAGGGCGATCGCCAAAAGGGTGCCGAAAACGGCCCCCAGCAGAAAACCGACCAGCGTTTCATAAACCGTTACGCCCATGTGCATGAACAGATCGTTCTGCGCCATGTTCAAAAAGGTCTGCCAGATGCGGGACGGCTGGCTCAGAATAAAGCTGTCGATCCAGCCCAGCCTTGCGGTAATTTCCCACTGGGCAATAAAAATGACCAGAACGGCGATCTGACAGAAGCGGATCATCTGCTGTCTGCGTTTCTTTTTCTTCAGGTATTTTGTACGCTCTTGAGAAAGGATGGGTTTATTCATCGGCTGACAGCTCTTTCCATATATGATCGAAATACACTCTGAATTTCGGATTGTTTCTGCAGCTCAGAGGCGTTCTGTTTTCGTCCTCAAAATCGACTTCAAGGATCTCCCTTACCCGGCCGGGTCGGGCGCTCAGGACCATGATCTTATCGCCCATGCTGATACTTTCGGGAATATCGTGCGTCACCATGACGGTCGTAACCTTTTCCTTTTTTAAAATCCGGTAGACGTCGTCGGTTACAGTCAGCCGCGTCTGGTAATCCAGCGCGGAAAAAGCTTCATCCAGCAATAAAATATCGGGATTGATCGCCAAAGTGCGGATCAGCGCCACTCTTTGCCGCATTCCTCCCGACAGCTGCGCCGGATATTTATCCCGGAACTCATAGAGTCCGTAGGTTTTTAAAAGCTGGACCGCCCTTTCCCTGTTTTCGGGGGAGAGCATCTTCCTTACTTCCAGGCCGAACAGTACGTTTCTGTAAATGGTCCGCCAGTCCAGCAGATTGTCGCGCTGAAGCATATACCCGATGTGGGGAGAAGTCCCCACGATTTTTTCTCCGTTTACAAACACTTCGCCGGCAGTCGGTTTCAACAGGCCGGCAATAATTGAAAGCAAGGTGGACTTTCCGCAGCCGCTTGGCCCGACAATGCTGACAAATTCTCCTTTTTCCACAACAAAGCTGATATTGTCCAGAGCGGTTATTTCTCCATTTTCCGCCTGATAAGTCGCTTCTATATTTTGAACTCGGAGTACGTCCAACGGTATCACCTCATCTTTGCGTTCATTGTTTCAAGGGACATGTGCGCATAAAAATAGTTCGCCTTTGGTATAAAATATGTAAAATAGAGAGATTTGTGAAAATACATCTGCCCGCGCGTCCTCATAAAACGAAGAATTTCTCTTCCGTTTTTTATGCTCCCGGAAAAAACGACGTCGAAAGGAAGCGCTTTCTGCCGAAGGAGCGGGGGAAATATCCGGTTGAAAAAAATGAAATCCGTGTTACTATAATAACGTACCTTTTGCCGGACTCCCGTCCGGCGAAATCGGAAGAAAGGACTTTTATGATTTATCTTGACTACGCTGCCAACACACCGGCCTGTGAAGAAGCCCTGCGGACGTTCTGCGACGTCACGCGGGAGTATATTGCGAACCCGAACTCGCCCCACCCGCTCGGGCTGGTGGCAAAGGAACGGCTGGACAGGGCGACGGAGGAGATCGCCGCCATCCTGCACGTAAAAGCGGAGGAAATCATCTATACCTCCGGCGCAAGCGAGTCCAACAACCTTGCCATTAAAGGCGCCGCCGGACAGTATCAGGCATACGGAAAACACATGATTACCACATGGCTCGAACACTCTTCGGTAAACGGAGCGATGGCGGCCCTGCAGAACCGCGGCTTTGAGATCGAATATGTGGACATCGATGAAAACGGCCTTGTGGACCTGGAGCATTTGAAAGAGCTTCTGCGGGACGACACCATTCTGGTCTCCGTCTGCTATGTGGACAGCGAAATCGGAATCCGCCAGCAGGTCGGCCCAATCGCCGAAATCCTGTCCGCCTATCCTCGCTGCCTGTTCCATGTGGACGCCACACAGGCGGCGGGGAAAATTCCCCTGGAAATAGAAAACGTGGATCTGGTGACCTTTGCGCCCCACAAATTTTACGGGCTGAACGGCTGCGGCGTACTGGTGAAAAAGGAAAACGTGCTGCTGGAGCCGCAGATTCACGGCGGGACAAGCACCACCCCGTTCCGCAGCGGCACTCCCGCGCTGGGCCTGATCGCCTCCACGGCGCAGGCACTCCAGACGGCGGTGGAAAACAGGGAGGAACGCTACGAAACGGTGTCGGAGATGAACCGGCAACTGCGGGACGCTTTCAAAAAGTATCCTAAGGTCCGCATCAACAGCACAAAGAAATCCGTTCCGTTCATTCTCAATATCAGTATTGCGGGAGCGAAAGCGGAGCAGTTTCAGTCGGCGCTGGCCGGACGGGGCATCTGCCTTTCCACCAAATCGGCCTGCTGCGCGGCAAACACCCCTTCCCGACCGGTCTACGCGCTGACAAAGGACCGGCGCGCGGCGCTCTCGACCCTGCGCATCAGCCTGAGCCACCTGACCACGCAGGAAGAAATCGGGGTTTTTTTGAAGGCCTTTGACGAATGTTACCGGCAATTTGTAAAATAGAGGGACAATATGGAAAAATATCAACAGGTGGAAACCAGTATCATCAAAAAATACCGCAGGGCGATCTGGATTCCGTTTATCGCGGCCATTAAGGACTACCGTCTGATTCAGCCGGGCGACCGGATCGCGGTGTGCATATCCGGAGGAAAAGACTCCATGCTGATGGCGAAATGCGTCCAGCATTTACAGAAGTACAGCGATTTTCCGTTCGAGGCGGAATATCTGGTGATGGACCCGGGCTACAATCAGGTAAACCGTCAGCGGATTGTCGACAACGCCGAGGCGCTCCATATTCCGATTCGGATTTTTGAGACAAAAATCTTCGATATTGTAGCAAAAACGGAGCAGTCGCCCTGCTACCTGTGCGCCAAAATGCGCAGAGGACACCTGTATAAGCGGGCACAGGAGCTGGGCTGCAACAAAATCGCGCTGGGGCACCATTTTGACGACGTCATCGAAACGATTTTGATGAGCATGCTGTACGGCGCGGAAATCAAAACCATGATGCCCAAGCTGCACAGCACCAATTTCGCCGGGATGGAGCTGATCCGCCCGCTGTATATGGTCAAGGAGGCCGACATCCTTGCCTGGCGGCGCTACAACGACCTTCAGTTCATCCAGTGCGCCTGCCGGTTTACGGAAAACTGTGTGCTGGGCGACAACGGCGGCGCTTCCAAGCGGCAGGAGATGAAGGAGCTGATTAAAAAATTCCGGAAGACCAGCCCAAACATCGATCAGAATATCTTCCACAGCATTCACAACGTCAATCTGGAAACGGTCATCGGCTACCGCAGGGGCGGCGAGCAGCACAGCTTTCTGGACGATTACGACAGCGAGGGCTGAGTTTCCCCTGAATCAGCACTCTCACGGAAAATTCAACCCGGCTTCACCTTCCAGTCACAGCGGCAGGATATCCTAAACAGTATCAACATGGATTGGATTGTGAAGTGAAAGCATGAAAAATCTACGGGTTTTCAGGGACTTTATCAGAAGCCCCTTTCAGAAAAAATATCGGTATGTTTACGCGCTGGCGGCGATTGCCGCACTGTCCTTCGGACTGAATTTTTACGCAATCTCCCGGCTGGGATACGGAAACGCCTACTACGCGGCCGCAATCAAAAGCATGACGCAGAGCTTTCATAATTTTTTCTTTGTCTCTTTTGACCCTGCGGGGGTGGTGTCGGTCGACAAGCCGCCGCTTGCCCTGTGGATACAGGCGCTTTTCGTGCTGGTATTCGGCTACCACGGCTGGGCGATGCTTTTACCGCAGGCGCTTGCCGGAACCGGGGCGTGCCTGATGATGTACGTCTTGGTTTCGAGATATTCCGGCCGTCCGGCGGGTCTGATTTCCGCTCTGGTCCTTGCGCTGACCCCCGCCGTCGTCGTGGCTTCGCGCAACAACACCATGGATATGCAGCTCGTCTTTGTCCTGCTCATTGCGGTCCGCTACCTTTTTAAAGGAATCGAGACCGGAAAATGGCGCAGCCTGTTTGCGGCCGCCCTGTTTGTAGGACTGGGCTTCAACATCAAAATGCTGCAGGCCTATATGATTCTTCCGGCAATGGGCATCGTTTATCTCCTGTTCTCCAGAGAAAAGGTCTGGCGGTGGATCCTGGGGAGCGTGATCAGCCTTGTCATCGTCGCCGCCGTATCGTTTGCCTGGGTGATCGCGGTGGACCTGTATCCGTCCGAAAGCCGCCCTTACATCGGCAGCTCTACGGACAACACGGTCATGGAGCTGATCGTCGGCCATAACGGCCTTGAGCGGATTTACGGCGGCGGGGGCGGAAACTTTGGCGGAACCGGGACCGGCGGCGGTTTCCAGGGCGGCGGCCGTTTTGACGGCAACGGACAGCCCGACGGAAACGGGCAGGGGGCGCCGAACCGCTCCCGGGACGGCAGCACAGGCAACGGCGCGCCGCCTTCCATGAACGGGCAGGACGGCACGGGCCGGACCGACGGGATGGCGCGGGGCGGCCAGACACGGGGCGCGGTTGGCAATGACATCGGCACCGCGGGCGTGCTGCGGCTGTGGACCGACAGCATGTACGGTCAGGCTTCCTGGCTGATCGTGCTGGCTCTGTTCTGCATTGCGGCCTCCCTGCGGAAATGGAGCCTGAAAAAGCCGGACATCCGGCAGGGCGCGCTGCTTTTCTGGGTCCTCTGGCTTGTCACCATGCTGATTTTCTTCAGCTTTGCGAGCTTCTACCATCGGTATTATCTGTGCATGCTGGCGCCCGGGGTCGCCGCGCCGGTCGGAATCGGCTTTGTTGAAATGCTGAAAGCTTACCGCTCGAAATCCGGCTGGAGGCAATGGCTGCTCCCCGTCTCTTTTCTTGCGACCTTCGCCATAGAAGGGTGGTATGTGTGGAGCTACTCCGATCTAAGGACATGGCTGATTCCCATTATGGTTGTCGCCGGCTCCACCGCGCTGATTCTGATGCTCCTTCATTTCTTCCGTCCGAAACGGCTTACGCTTTTTGCCGCGGCGGGATGTATGCTGGCCGCCATGCTGGCGGGACCGCTTTACTGGTCGCTGACCACGGTGCTCTATGTTCCCCAGAACGTGACCATGCCCTATGCCGGGCCGGAGCTTGCCTCGACGGAGGAGACCCAGGGCATGACGCCGAATCAGGAGACCTTCACCGTAAGCGACAGCAATACCCTTGCCCTTGAAAACTATCTGGTGGCGCATTACAAGGAAGGCGGCTATCTGGTCGTTGGCCAGAAAGCGAACGACGTCGCGGCCTTTATCGTGGACACGGGGCTGCCCGCGGTCGCCTATGGCGGTTTTCTGGGATCGGATGAGGCGCTGACCCTCGACAAGCTGAAACAGCTGGTCAGCGAAGGGAAAGTCACCTACTTCCTTGTGTCGGAGCAGAGCGGAACGGCGAGAGGTTCCAACTCCGAAATCGACTCCTATGTAAAGGAAAACGCGGTGCTCGTTGACCCGTCCGAATACGGCGGAGACACCGGGTCCTCCGCGTCCGGCACACAGTCATCTTACTCCCTCTACTGTTTTCAGCAGTCATAAGTAAGGACTGTGCCGCTATAAAGGCTTTCGGGACAAAAAAACAGGCGCAGGCTTCGGGCGGTCCTTTCGGACTCCGGGGCCTGCGCCTGATCTGTTATAAACGGTTCTAATCGATTTTGCTTTCTACCTGTGATTTTAAGGCGCTCGCTATTTTCATCAAAAACGGCGGCAGCGCCACGCCGATATCGGATATGTTTTCCAGAATGCTGATGACCTCGTTGCAGATCAGCCACACCGCGGCAAGCGACGCGACAGCAAAGCCGAAATGCAGCTCCGTTCCGGCCCGCTGAGCCGCATACGCAAGCAGGCAGTCCAGAATTGCGCCCACCGCCACCAGAAGCCACATGCTTATCTTTTTCGCAATCCCGCGAAAGCTTTTGTAGCTGCTGATCTTCTGGTCGCGGAATTTCGCCGCGGCCAGGCCGGTAGCGTAGTCAATGACGTTTACCGCCGCGAGCAGCAGCACCGGAACGGCCAGCACGCCCAGCCACGCGGACAGCGCAGCGAATATCGCGATAACGGCCGCTTTCCATTTCTCCATTTCTTATCCCCTCTCTACTGAATTTTGAACTTGAAGCGCCGCAGGGGCTTTTCGCCGGATACGGAGGTATAGATCCCCGTCTCCTGTCCGGACTGTCCCACGGCCACCACCGCAAACAGCTGAATGTTCCCGGTGCGGGGGAACGGCACGATGGTCGCGACCCCACCCGTCCCGGCGGTAAGAGTCACCGGCTGGGGGGACGTGGTTTTTACAACATAGTACGTCCCGTGCGCGTAGGAAATATCCATTGTGGTATCGATCTCCACAATGGTACTCACCTGCACCGGATAACCGTTATAGCCCCCGGCGGGGATGATGGCCGGATAATTCTGAAAGGACTCATCCGTGTCCACTTTTCCGCCGATGCCCGGAACCGTCCCCGTGGAGCTGGTCTGCCGGATGGCGCAGGGGTAATCCGGCTCCCCGCTATAATCAGCGAGCCACACGTCATAGGCCTTTAAAGCAGCTGCGCTGAATCTGCCTGACCGGATGAAATCATTGTTCGTATAAAGCGCGACATACCATCCGTCCGCCTTCATCCGCTCCAGAAACGCGCGGCCCATGCCGTCGATCTGGGCATTGTCCGGATTGACACCCTGTTCGTTTGCGTAGCGGATCGAATCGTACTCGTAATCAAACGCGATCGGAAAGTCCAGCTTCCCTTTATAGGGCTCAAGGACCTTCTTACAGACCTCCGCCTCGGTCTGGGCGTCCGCCGCGGACACCGCGTAGCTGAACCAGTATGCGCCGACATGCAGATCGTGGGAAAGCGCACCCCGGACATTTTCTTCAAATTTGGGGTCCTTCTGGCTGATCAGATTTCCGTATCCGGCGCGGACCATTACAAATTCGATTCCGGAAGCCGCCACCCTGCCCCAGTCAATGGTGCCGTTGTGCTTACTGACATCGATACCCTTCATTGTTGCCCTCCATTCAAATCACTCTATATCACAGTAATATTCAGGATAAAATGGCACTGTTCAGGCTAATTTTTGAAATGTTTTTTATCGCTTGCAAAGAATGGCGTGCCGTAATTTTCAGAGGGAAAACATCGCATAAAAAACGCACCCAGACAGGCTTTCAAGCCGTTCCGGGTGCGTTGAGATTTTATGAAATTCTATAATGTGAATTTTTTTCACTCATGCGATATGCAGGCGGATTTTCAAATTACAGTGTGACAAAAACCGGTTCATGCTCTACAAAGGGAAGGAATTTTTCAAGCAGGTCGGCTGTCCTGATTTTCAGGCTGGAGGTATTGATGCACGGATGGCATCCGAAATATTCAGACTGCGCCACCTCCCGGTCAATCAGCAGCCGGACTCGCTTTCCGGCGTCATTCATCAGGCCCGTCACGCTGACGGAGCCCGGCGTGACCTTCAGATATTCCTCCATGCGTTCGGCGTCCGCAAAAGACAGGCGGGAACTGCCGATCTGCGCGGAAAGATCTTTCGTACGAAACTCCTTCTTGCCCGGCATCATCAAAAGATAAAAGTCCGTTTTCTGCCGGTTGCACAGGAACAGGTTTTTGCAGATATCCACCCCGAGGATTTGCCCTACCTCGTCGCAGAAATCCACATGACCGGCGGCGTCGTGGTCAATGCGGGTATAAGGGATTTCCAGCCTGTCCAGCAGATCATAAACCGCCGTCTCTCTCGGAAGCCGCTCATCCGCGGGCTTTGATGTATACAGGACGGGGTCAATCCGTATCGAACACAAGGTTATCATCCTCCGGTTTTGCCGATCAGCGGCGTACTGCCATAAATTTTACGGCAATTTTGCAGATTAGTCAAGAAAAGGGGCAAAAGTGTTCTGACTACTTGACAGAATCTATTTGCAGTTATATAATGACTGTAAATTCACTGATTTAGGAGTCATTGAAATGAAAAAAACAGCCCGCCAGCTGCAAAAAGAGCAGACAAGGGAGCTTTTAATCAAAACAGCCTTTGAAATATTCTCCGAACGCGGCTTTCTCAGTACCAGAATTTCCGATATCGCCGGGGCGGCGGGAGTTTCCCACGGCACGGTATTCGTTCATTTTCCGTCGCTGGACGCCCTCATGGCGGAAGTGATCGAAGTGTATGTCGGGAAAACGGCACAGCGTACACACGAGCTTGCGGATTTCGGCCAAACCCTGCGGGAAGTGCTCCGCGCCCACCTGGACGGCATCCGAGAATACGAGCCGTTTTACACCGCGCTTGTCACGGAAAACCGTCAGCTTCCCACACAGGCCCGGGACGCCTGGATTTCGCTGCAGTCCGTGATCTCCCTGCATTTCAGCCGGGCAGCGGAGCGGGAAATGGAAGCCGGAAAAATCCTTCGGATGCCCGTTTCCCTGCTTTTCAATTTATGGCTGGGGCTGATCCACCACTATCTTGCCAACGCGGACCTGTTCGCCCCCGGCGGAAAGGTCATTGACAGGTACGGCGAAACGCTGATCGACAGTTATCTGAAAATGGCGGAATCAAAAAGGAGCTGAAGACAATGAACGAACATCCCCCGGAAATACTGAAAGCAAAATCCTGTTACGGTCACCTTGGCGGCACACTGGGCAACCGGCTTTTTTCACGGCTGCTGGAGCTGGGGTGGTTGGAACGCGACGCCGACAAAGCGACCGTCTTTTCCCTGACGGAGCTCGGAAAACAGGAGCTCAGCAGGCTGAATGTCGATATTTATAAAAGGAGGTAACCGGCATGATCAATCAAAACCCGTTTGCATTACTGAAAGAGGAGGCGCCTCAGGTTTCCGAAGCGTTTAACGGACTTATCCGGGCGGTCTCTTCCGGTGCGCTCGACGCCAAAACCCGGCAGTTGGTTTATATTGGAATCAAGGCGTCTCAGGGAGACGCCAAAGCCGTTGCCGCGCATGTCCCCATGGCCAAAATGGCCGGTGCATCGCGGGACGAAATCAGGGATACGATTCTGATGACAATGACCGTATCCGGCGTACAGGGAATCACTCATTGCCTGATTCCCGCGCTGGAAGCCTATGAAAGCGATCGAAAGGTGTGAAAAATATGAAAACATGCATTGCCTGTGGAATGCCTATGACAAAGCCGTCCGATTATCCCCTGCAGGACGAAAGCAAGGATTACTGCATTTACTGTGCCAGACCGGGCGGTTCCATGCAGTCCTACCCGGAAAAGCTGGAGGGCACCGTCCGTTTCCTGATCCGCACACAGGGGATCGACGAAAAAGCCGCCCGCGAGCTGGCGGTCAGAACCCTGGCAAAGCTGCCAGCGTGGAAGGAGCAGACTCCTTAACGGTGCCGCGGTCAGCAGTTTCCCACATAGACGTACCGCAGGTGCCCGCGGGCGATTTCCGCCAGCCGGTAAACGGTTTCTACCGGGGTCGGGGCGCGGTCGGTCATCTGAAAGCACGGGAAGAACCGGGTAACGTGCAGCGGGATTTCCGCGTCCACCGAAGCAAGCCATCCGGAGAGCGCGTCCATTTCCCCGTCGCTGTCGTTTTCCCCGGGAATCACCAGAGTGGTCACTTCCGTGTGGCAGCTTTGCGCCGACAGCTCAATCGCGCGCATCACCGTCTTCAGGTCGCCGCCGACCATCCGGTAAAAGCGTTCGGTAAAGCCCTTCAGGTCGATGTTCACCGCGTCGATCAGCGGGAGCAGTTCTTTCAGCGGCCCTTCGCAGATACAGCCGTTGGTCACCGCGACATTTCTCAGCCCGCGCTCCCGGACGAGGGCGGCGCAGTCCCGGACAAACTCATAGCCTATAAGCGGCTCGTTGTAGGTATACGCGACGCCGATATTCCCGCGCGGCACAAGCTCCGCCGCCTTTTCGGCCAGAGCATCGGGCGAAACCGAGGCGGTCTCCGTGTGTTCCCCGTCCGCCATGGAGATGGAGCTGTTCTGGCAGAACGGACAGCGCAGGTTGCAGCCGTAGCTGCCGACGGACAGGATTTTCCCGCCGGGGCAGAAGCGGCGCAGCGGCTTCTTTTCGATGGGGTCAAGCGCAAGGCCGGTCACTTTCCCGTAGTTGTCACAAATCACTTTGCCGCCGCTGTTTCTGCGCGCGCGGCAAAGACCGGTCTGCCCCTCCTCCAGCGCGCACTGATGGGGACAGATTTCACAGATGATTTTCATTTGTGGCGCACCACCTCAAACCGTTCCAGAGAGCAGGGCTCCCCTTTGCGGATCCCTGCTTTTTGCATGGCGATGGAAATCTGCCGCTCCGGGGTATCGACCCCTTCCAGATTCGGCAGCAGCAGTCCGCGCTTGTACCCGCTGGTGACAATGACGCCGTAGCGCCCGGCATCCAGTTCCTCCATGGTATCAATCGGTTCCGGACGCGCCAGCACGTCCACGCTGTAAACAAGGGTCGGCAGCTCCTGCTCCGTAACGGGCGCAAAGCGCGGGTCCTCCGTACCGGCGCTGACCGCGTTCCTTACGATTTCCTCCGCCACGCAGGCCGTCACCGGCCCGATAGTACCGATGCACCCCCGAAGCTCCCCGTTCTTTTTCAGCGACACGAAAGCTCCCGCCCGGTGACCCAGCATTTCCTCCGGCAGCCCGGCGGGAAGCTCCGCCCTTTTCCCTGTCCGGACATAGGTTTCCAGCGACAGCCGTGCCAGCCTGACATATTCATCCTCCTGCGACTGGATCCGTTCCAGTCTTTTTTTCTCTTCGGCTTCAAAGACTGCGTCAAACCGGCGGCTTTCGTCGTCCCCTGTGATCCGGAAAGCGCAGACGCCGTACCCAACCCCGAACGGCCCCTCATACGAAAGCAGCTCGGGCTCGACAGCCTTTCCGTCCAGCGCGCCCGCCATGATGATAAACGAGCGCAGCCCGCACTCCGCCGCCGCGTCGCAGAAGTCGGGGCTGAAAGTCAGGAATCGCAGGAAATCCCCCTTTGCCATCGCGTCGGTCACCCGGCTGTCAAATTCGGGACCTTCCTTCGCAAAGCCGTAAGGCCCGTCCTCTTTGAGCCGGTGGGAGAGGTCCCCGCTCGCGATAAAAACAACCTTTCTTCCCAGAGTCTCCGCCGTTTGGGCGATGCATTTTCCCAGCCGGTAATGGTCCGGCCCGGACAGCCCGGAAAGCCCGATGCGCACCAGCCGATAGTCGGTACAGCATTCGTTTAAAAATCGGAGCGGAATCATGGTGCCGTGGTCAAGGGATTTTTCCTTCTCGCCAAAGGTTCCGGCGGGCAGGCCCGCTTTCCCGGCCGCGTCGGTCAGCGACCGTACGAATTCACTGTCGTACCGGACGTCGACGGCGGCCTGCGGCGCGCCGAAACGCGCAAAATCCCCGTGGGCGCGCTCGCCGGGAGAAATATGAAAGTAATCCGCGTACAGGGCGGAATGCGGCGAAGTCACCACCACCGTGTCCGGTTTCAGTGCCGCAATCCTGCCCGCGACCTCCCGGCACGCGTCGGCGGTCCTCTGAATTTTCCGCTCTTCCCCTTTTCCCACCTCCGGCAGGATAATGGGAGGATGCGGCATAATAAACACACCTGCAATCGACATAAAAAATCCCCCTTTCCAAATTCACAACGCGGCCGTCCGCGCGCGGTCGTACGCCGCTTTGGTTACCGGGTCAAAGCAGACCATGGTGACCGTTTCCACAGCGGTGCTCCGGCTCAGAAATTCCAGGATCGTCCTTACGGCGATTTTGGCCGCAAGCTCCGGCGGAAAACGATAAACGCCCGTGCTGATGGAGGGAAACGCAACCGTGCGGCACCCGTATTCCTCCGCCAGCGCAAGGCAGGAGCGGTAACAGCTTTCCAGCAGCTCCGGTTCGCCGCTTTCTCCGCCCCGCCACACCGGGCCGGGCGTATGGATGACGTACTTTGCGGGAAGGCGGTACCCCTTTGTGATTTTCGCCTTTCCGGTCTCACAGCCGTGCAGGGTCCGGCATTCCTTGAGAAGCTCCGGGCCCGCCGCGCGGTGGATGGCCCCGTCCACTCCCCCGCCGCCCAGCAGGGAAGTGTTTGCCGCGTTTACAATAGCATCTGCCGTTTGCTTTGTAATATCTCCCTGAACAATCAAAAAATCCATAACGTCTCCTTTCCGCGGCCTCAGCCGTTTCTTTTCTTAAATTCTATTCTTTCCGCAAGAATTTTTCAAGAGCCCGGAAACATCCAAAAGAGCCCTGCTTCCGTACACTCACGCAAGCAGGGCTCTTTCGCATTTACGCAACGATTTGGAGGATATGCCGGTCTATGAAAACAGCCGAAAGCCTGACGGAAATTGGAACGCTTCAGGACAATTCAAACTGACCGGTGTACAATTGATAATACCGCCCCTTCTGGGCAATCAGCTCCTCGTGGCTGCCGCGCTCAAGGATTTCGCCGTTTTCCAGCACGATGATGGCCTTGGCGTTCCGCACGGTGGAAAGCCGGTGAGCAATGACAAAGACCGTCCGGTTTTCCATGAGGTGATCCATGCCGGTTTCAATCAGCTTTTCCGTATGGGCGTCCACGGAGCTGGTCGCCTCATCCAGAATCAGCACCGGCGGGTCGGAGACCGCTGCGCGCGCGATGGCAAGCAGCTGGCGCTGGCCCTGGCTCAGGTTTCCGCCGTCGCCGGAAAGCATGGTGTCATAGCCGTCCGGAAGCCTTTGGATAAAGGAATCCGCATTCGCCAGCTTGGCGGCCTTAATCACCTGCTCCCTGTCCGCATCCGGATTTCCGTAACGGATATTGTCGGCGATCGTGCCCGTAAACAGATGGGTGTCCTGCAAAACGACGGCGAGCGAATGACGCAGGTCGTCCTTTTTGATATTCCGGACGTCGATCCCGTCGTAGGTAATGCTGCCGGAGGTAACGTCGTAAAAACGGTTGATCATGTTGGCAATGGTTGTCTTGCCCGCGCCGGTCGAGCCCACGAAAGCAATTTTCTGGCCCGGCTTCGCGTAAAGGTTGATTCCCTTCAAAACGGGACGGCAGGGAACGTAGCAGAACACCACGTCGTGAAAACGGACGTCGCCCAAAAGAGGCACCAGCCGGGCGGTCCCGTCTGCAGCCGGTACGCGCCAGGCCCACTGGCCCGTACGCTCCCCGCATTCCTTCAGTTCGCCGTTCTCCCCCACCGCAGCATGCACAAGGGTCACGGTGCCGTCGTCTGTTTCCGGCGTTTCCTGCATGACTTCAAAAATCCGCTCCGCACCGGACAGGGCGGCCAGAATAAAGTTGAGCTGCTGGGAGAACTGGTTGACGGGCATCGCCGTCTGGCGGACATAAACAAGGTAGGAGGCAAGGCTTCCCAGATCGATTCTGCCCGCAATGGCGAAGAACGCGCCGATGCAGGCGGAAAGCGCATAGTTGAAATAGGAAATGCTGACCACCACCGGAATCAGAAGTCCCGAATAAGTCAGCGCGCCCGTGGCCGCATCCAGCAGCTTGTTGTTGCGGTCGGAAAATTCTTCAAAGTCCCTGTCCTCGTGATTGAAAACCTTGACGACCTTCTGCCCCTCCACCATCTCCTCCATAAAGCCGTTCAGCCTGCCCATAAACTTCTGCTGGTAGGAAAAATACGCATGGCTTTTCTTTCCGCTGTACCTCAGAAACAGGAACATGCCGAGGAAGGACAAAAGCACAATCGCTGACAGCTCGGCATTCAGGATAATCAGCACCGCAAACGTGCCGACGATGATAATGAAGCTTTGGATCAGCACGGTAAAGCTGTTGTTCAGGGCCTCGGCGATGGTGTCGATATCGTTTGTAAACCGGCTCATCAGTTCGCCGTGCGTTTTTGCATCGAAAAAGCTCAGGGGCAGCGTCTGCACCTTATGGAAAAGGTCGTCGCGGATTTCCTGCACGATCTTCTGCGCAATTCTCACCATCAGCTGGGAATATCCGTAGGACGCGGCTACGCCGGCAAAATAGACGGCGGCCATAAAAATCAGGATTTTCATAAGCCCCCGGATGTCCCCGGGGATAATGTAGTCGTTGACGGCCGGTTTCAGCAGATAGGTGCCGAAGACGTTCGCCCCAGCGCTGACGGCCACCATGACGGTAATCAGCAGCAGAGCGGTTCCGTGCTTTTTCAGATAGCGCCAGAGGAATTTCAGCGTTTTCCGGATATCCTTGGGCTTTTCATGCAGCGTTGTTCTCGCCATTACGCCGTAGCCCCCTTCTGCTGAAATTCATAAATATCGCGGTAAATCGGATTGTGTGCCAGCAGGCTTTCATGCGTGCCTGCCTCGTTGATTTTCCCGTCCTCCAGCACCACGATCAGATCCGCGTTTTCAATCGAGCTGATGCGCTGGGTAATCATGATCTTTGTCGTATCCTTTAAGTCCTCCGCCAGCCTTCTGCGGATTTTCGCCTCGGTGGCGGTGTCCACCGCGCTGGTGGAATCGTCAAAGATCAGCACCTTAGGACGTTTCAGCAGCGCGCGGGCAATGCAGAGCCGCTGCTTCTGCCCGCCGGAAACATTCACGCCGCCCTGCCCGAGGTCGGTGTCGTAGCCCTCCGGCATCCGGGACAGGAATTCATCCGCGCAGGCGATCCGGCACGCCCAGTCCAGCTCCTCGTCGGTGGCGTTTTCGTTTCCCCACTTCAGGTTTTCGCGGATGGTTCCGCTGAAAAGGGTGTTTTTCTGCAGCACCATGCCCACGGCGTCGCGCAGATGCGCAAGCGGGTACTCCTTTACGTCGCGGCCGTCTATTTTCAGGCTGCCGGAGGTAACGTCGTAAAGCCGGGGAATCAGCTGTACCAGCGAGGATTTCGCGGAGCCCGTTCCGCCGATGATGCCCACCGTCTGACCGGCGCCGATATGCAGGCTGATGTCGGACAGCACATATTCTTTGGCCGTCTCCTGATATTTGAAGCAGACATGCTCAAAATCGATGCTTCCGTGCTCCACCGTCCCGCTGCCCTTGCCGTCGGTGATTCCCACCGGTTCGTCCAGCACCTCCGCAATGCGGTAAGCGGAGGTCATCGAGCGGCTGAGCATCAGGAACACGTTGGAAATCATCATCAGCGAGTTCAGGATCTGAAGAACATAGCTTAAAAATCCGGTCAGCTGTCCCACCCGCATGGTACCCGTGTGGATAAAGTTCCCACCGAACCAGAGGATGCACAGAATGGTGGAATACATGACAAACTGAAAGCAGGGCATATTCAGCGCGGCGTAGCGGAAAGCCGTTTCCGAGGAAGACCGGAACGTTTCGTTGACGGCGCTGAATTTCAGGCATTCGCTGTCGCCCTTCACATAGGATTTTACCGTACGGATCGCCGTCAGATTCTCCTGCACAATAGAGTTCACCCGGTCCAGCGCCTTCTGCATCTTTCCGTACATCGGGCGGAGCCTGCGGAGAATCAGGACCAGGCAGACGGCCAGCACGGGAATCGCTGTCAGGAAAACCACCGCCAGCTTTGCGCTCATTTTGATCGACATCGCCAGCGCCATCACCATCATGACCGGACCACGGATCATTGGCCGGATTCCGTTGCAGATTGCGTTCTGCAAAATGGTGATATCGCTGGTGAGGCGGGTAATCAGCGACGGGGTGCTGAAATGATCCATATTAGAAAAGGAAAAGCCCTGTATTTTGCGGTATTCCGCTTTTCTCAGCTCCGCGCCGAAGCCCTGACCCGCTCTGGCCGCCAGACGCGCGTAAATCGCGCCCAGAAGCAGAGAAATCAGCGCACAGGCAACCATGGCAAGGCTTTTCCGCAGGATATAGTTCGTATCGCGGTTGGCGACGCCCACGTCGATGATATCGGCCATAATCAGTGGAATGACAAGCTCGAACATCGCTTCCAGAGCGACGCATACGACCCCGCCGGCCAGATGCCTGCGATACTTGTCAAAATAAATAAAAAAACGGTTTAACACTCATTCCCCTCCAAGTGCCGAACAGGCTTTATTCAATCTCTTTTCCAGTCAGATTCCAGTACATGCGATAGAGGTAATCCAGGAACTGCTCCTGCTCCCCCTGCGTGAACCCCTGCAGGGACACATCCTCGATTTCCTTACAGAGCTGCTGCCATTTTTCCAGATATTCACGGCCCTTTTCCGTTATGGACACCGACTCCGCCCTTCTTCTTTCCGCGGGGGCCGACCGCTGGATCAGGCCGGCCTGTACCATATTGTTCAGAATCTGCGACACGGTGGCCGGTTCGATGTCCAGCGCCGAAGCAATGTCCTTCTGCATGCAGTGGTTCTGCCGTGAAAGGTGGTTCAGAATTTTCGGCTGTCCGGGTGAAAGGCCGATTTTCGCCATTCCGGGCCTCGTCACATTTTTTTGCGCGTGAAATACCCGATTGATCGCCATATGCAGCGTAACCGGCATAAAAATCCCTCCTGTCAATTAGGAAGCTAACTGTTAGTAAACTAATATTAATCCCGCATTTGGGAAATGTCAAGTTACGAAATAAGCAATTACACCATTTGAAATCCTAATACATAATATATTGTGAGATAATACCAATGCTCACGAGAGGAGAAAAACAATGACAGATAATATGATGGATATGGACGGACAGGGCTGTGAAATGACTCGGACTCCCCTTCCGGCGATGCCGGTTGTAGCGATGGCCTATATTCCATTCCAACAATTTAATTCCACCTATACTCCCGAAAAAGGGCTGGAGATGGGAACCATCTTCCCTGAGCTTGACAAACCGTTTTTGGGAGGCAGGAGGAAATGAGCGAACAGGAACAGCTGATGCGCAGGACGAACGCCTGCCGTTTTGCGACCTGGGAGCTTCCTGTTTTCACCCATCCCGGCGATTGTAAGGCAGCAAAACAGCAAAAGAAATACCGCAGGATGGCGGATGATTTAATCATACAGTACAAGGCGGCCTACGGGCCGATGAATCAGAACAGTTCAGACACCAGCCGCTGGCATGGGATCAACGCCCCATGGCCGTGGGATGTTAACAAGGGGGGAAACAAATAATGTGGAATTACCAGAAGAACCTGCAGTATCCGATCAATATTAAAAATACCAATCCGAAGCTGGCACAGATTATCATTGCCCAGTACGGTGGTCCGGATGGCGAATTGGGAGCTTCCCTGCGCTATTTAAGCCAGCGTTACAGTATGCCGTATCCGGAATTAAAAGCAATTTTGACAGATATCGGAACTGAAGAGCTCGCTCATCTGGAGATGGTTGGAACAATTGTCCACCAGCTTACCAGGAATCTGACGGAAGAGCAGATCAGAGAAGGCGGATTTGCCTCTTACTTTGTCAACCATACCACCGGAGTATATCCGTCCGACGCAAACGGAAGCCCATTTACCGCGGCTGCTTTGCAGGTAAAGGGAGATCCTATTTCAGATATTCATGAGGACCTGGCAGCAGATGCTGCGATTGCGAAAGAACAACTTACAAAAATTCATGATGGGACAAGCCATTTCCACTTATTTTGCGTTTCTCCGGCCTTTTGTTATTCGTGAACCTTTTTTCCGTTTTGATTGTCTTATAAAGTGAAGGTCACTAAACAGCAGGGAGGAAGTGAAAATTTTGGAGAACAGTCAGATTATTCTGCTCCTGGGAAGCAATCCGGCTTTTTTGAGATTGCTGAATGTCAATGGATGGTGTTCCTTTGAGGAAAAAGGCAATAAGACACATAGCCCCAAAGTCTTTTGTTACGGGGTTATGTGTCTTATTGGTTTAAAGGTTTGCAACACCACTCGTTTTCAGGCGTAGTCGTTTAACAAAGCAACTGAACATGGCATGAGGGTAGTCTTTTAGCGCAACGCAACTCATTGCTAATCCATCATTTTTAAAGAGGGCAGCTTTCCAAACGGTTTTATCGTACCATCAATATCCAAGAAGAAGATCGTCTGCTGGTTGGAATCCATCCGGTTCTTGTTCTGATTGTATATCGGTATCCTGCCACCTTGCCACAGACTTTAAAAATGGGCTCTGAAAAATGCCTCAAGCATCGGCGCCGCCGTATTTTCGTCGGCGCCGGACACAGTCACAGAGATGTCGTCTCCACACTTGACGTTCAGCCCCATCAACATCAGAACCTTTTTCAGATTGGCCGTTTTTCCATCTTTTTCAATGATAATTTCCGAATTATATTTCTGAGCCTCCTGTACAAGTTGCCCCGCCGGACGCGCATGGATTCCCAATGCATCCTTAATCTTATATCTAAAAGTCTTCATTTTCTTCTCCTTTTTCATAGTACATATTCAAAAGGGCAGACTGTCTGCCATACACAAATATAGCCAATCTGCCCTTTGTCATTTTAATCGCTATAAATTATATTCAAGTTATAGTATACAATTTCCTGTTATCTCTGTTGCTGGAAACTTTTTTCATACTTGATATTCAGATTCTATCATTTGTTAATTTCAGCTAACACATCGTCCAAAACTTTGGATGCATTCATCATGCCGAAATCTTGTGGCGAGATTGCCATCACCGGAATACCACTCGCACTTTTCTTAATATCATTAAGAGCGAAACGAATCTGTGGCCCCAGAATAATGGCACTCACCCCTTCCATATAGCTGTCCAGCTCTGCCATCGGGATCGCCTGAATGGTCGCATCCAGATTTCTTTTTTGTGCTTCCTGCTCCAGTTTCATTTTCATAATACCAGTGCTCATGCCCGCATTACATACTAATAAAATATTCATCCTTGATTCTCCTCGCCGGCGTCCATCTCTTCTTTGAGTTTCTGTTTCTCATAAGTCTTGAAAAAAGGAAGATAGATAATCGTATCAATTACAATCATAAATAGAACTAATATCAGCGCTTTCACATCCATGGTATTAATCAGAGCTCCAATCGGAGAAAACATATTCCAGCTTGCATCTGCAAAAGTCCTTGCAACCAATCCCGAATTCATGGCCAAATAGGTTACCACCGCATTTAAAGGCATGACAAGTGTAAACGGAATCATTAAAGTAGGATTATACATTATTGGCAGTCCAAAGATTAATGGTTCGTTAATATTAAAAAATGCGGGAATCATAGTAATTTTTCCGATTGTCTTAATCTGTTTTGATTTACTCGTAAGAGCAAGAATAGCCAGCCCGAAAGTAGCGCCACTTCCTCCGATTGCCATAAATGTCCACCAAAATGGTTCCGTAACAATGTAGGGAAGTGCTGTTGCAGCAGTACCGGCAGCAAAGGCCGTCATATTTGCTGTATAATTATTTACTAAAAACGGAGATAAAGGTCCCGTAATAACTGTATCGTGAATCCCAAACCACCAGAATATCATAACTACTAAAGCTAAGATTACAACACCCCAAATACTGTCAACCGATTTTACGATAGGTGTCATTATCACTGCCATAAGTGCCGGGATACCACTTCCTGTTAAGGATAATACAATATAGCTTACCACCGATACAGCGCCTAACACAATCACCGAAGGTACTAAATTTCCAATTGAATCAGTCAGTGCAGGCGGAACTCCGCCTCCTTCCAAGTTAATATAACCTACTTTTTTCTCAGCCAAAATTCTATATAATTCAAATGAACCAATGGAGATCAGGATTGCTGTAAACAAACCGCTTGCGTCAAAATATGTAAAAGATATGGAAGCATCTGAACTCATGGTAGCGGCAATAAAGAAGGAGGCTGTTGTTATAAATATTGGAAGAATAGACTTGAGTTTGTAGTGCTTTGCAAGATTGTATCCCAGTCCAATTGCAACGTAAAGAGACATTACCGACATCGTTGCCTTATAAATATAGCCCAGCATTGGAGATAAGAAATTTGCCACCATACTCCAGCCGTAAAAAATAGTTCTTAATGCCCCCGGTCCCATTTTCGTATAGTCCATGGGCGGCGAGATAATAATCAGGGCAAAACTCCCGATTGTCATAAAGGGAATCAAAGCTAAAAAAGTATTTTGCAGCGCCTGAAGATATTTTTGTCTTGCTAATTTATTTGCAATCGGAGCTATCTTACTATCCATAAAGCTTATAAATTTATCCATTAAAAATCTCCTCCCTTTTCTTCAATATACTTTTTGTACCAATGATAACTATCCTTGGGTATTCTTTTATTGTTATTATCAAAATCAATGTAAACCAGACCATAGCGCTTCTTATAGCCATTGATCCAGCTATAGACATCCATCGTAGACCAGATAAAATATCCTCGCACATCACATCCATCTACAATTGCTTTTCTAATCCACTCTAGATATCCCTCCAGAAACTCGATCCGGTACTGGTCATGAATCTTTCCTTCGACCACTTCGTCGTAATATCCGATTCCATTTTCCGTAATAGTGATTGGAGTGTCCGGATAAGTTCTCTTTAACTTCATCAACAAATCATATGCTGCCTTTGGATATACCTCGCTGCCCCAAGGATTTTTCTTAGTGGACTTATCTTCATCCAAAGCAAACCAATCCTTAATCTCGACTTTATTTTCACTGGAACCATCCCCTGTATTATTGATTGTCATAATGCTCCGGTCGCCGGTACATGGCTTTACCAGAAATCTTCCATAGGCATTGACTCCAAGATAATCCACGATACCTGCTTTGAAGATTTCTTTGTCCGCTTCCAGCATGTAGGATAAGTCATATCCCAAAGATTGCAGTTTTTCCAGGTAACCCTTCGAATATTCTCCTCTTACGCATACCTCGTTTACGGATGAATTGAAAAAGATGTCTGCCAGTCGCGCAGCTTCCCGGTAATCAGAATTATCAACCAAAGTATCGATCGGATAGCTATCGCTAACAAGTCCGATAGTTCCCTTACCACCCATTTCCTTATATACTTTGATTGCTTTTGCACTGGCCAGCATTAAGTAATACATCGCTTTCCATCTGCGTTCTAAATTCTGAATATTAGGCGGATAATTCCCAACTGAATAACAGCATAAAGTCTCATAATTCGGTTCATTGATTGTCGCCCAGTAATTGACACGCTCACCGAATTCTTCGAAGCAGACCTTAGCATATTCTTTATATGCTTCAGCAGTATCCCGACTCTCCCATCCGCCCTTTTCAAAAAGAGACTGCGGAAGGTCATAATGATATAACGTTACCAACGGCTCCACATTGTATTTCCGGCATGTGTCGATAACCCTGTTATAAAAATCGATTCCTTCCTTACTTCTTTCCCCGATGCCATCCGGAATAATCTTGTCCATGCAATGGAAAAACGATATGCATTCTGATTTCCCTCAGCAAGCATTTTAATATCTTCTTCGTACCGATGGTAAAAGTCACATGCCACATCACCAGTAACAGGATTGACATTGTTCTTCTCACTGTGGCAAAAGGTATCCCAATTGGACAATCCTTTTTTTCCTTCCTTCCACCCACCCTCGCATTGATAGGCGGCGGTAGCGCTTCCCCATAAAAATCGGTCCTTATCCATTTTTTCTGTCCTCTCTCCTCTCTCTGTACAGACATACAAATTCCTTTGCCATCCGTTCCGTCAGGATCGCCATCGTCAGATGGTCCTGCGCATGGGTCATAATGATGCTGAATGGAACATCCTCATTTTTCGTCTCGGCACTGAGCATGTCTGTCTGTGATTCATGAGCCTTTTTCAGATCCTCCTTTCCCAATGCCATTTCCCTCTCGGCACTGTCAAAATCGCCTGTCCGAGCGCATTCAATTGATTTGTAAAAGTGGTCGAATGAGCTCCCGGCATAAGAAATTATCATAAACGCCATAGACTGTATTTCTTCCTTTTCCACCAAATAACCTTCCTTCCTTGACCTCGCGTCCCATTTTCTGAGTACAGCTTCATTATATCGGCACGGGGGAAGCTTCTCAAATTATTAATTTCGCCGTGCCCCGCAAAAAGTAAATTGAACTCCACATCCGGAAATATTAATATAATGAGTAGGTGTGCCGAAATCGTTTTTAGGTAAAACATAGGAACTACCACTTACTGACAAGACAAGCCATATGCAACGGGGAGGGAAAATGCAATGTATTCGTTATCACCGAGACAGAAAAATATACTGCTGATCCTGTCCAATCAGCCTGAAATTCTGACCGGAAAGAGCTTATGCGGCCAACTGAACATTTCTCTACGGACTTTACAGGCGGAGGTCAAAGCGATCAATGAGATCATGGACCGAAAAATCATATTATCGACAAACCGCGGGTATCAGTTTGACCGCGACAGTCTTTCGGCAATGGACGAACAGGACTTCCAGCAGGAGAACAACGACCAGGAAGCATTGCTGAAGAAATTGATTTTGGAGAACCCCTCCTATCAAATCGACGAGCTGGCAGATTCCCTTTATATGAGTTTGTCCACCTTGAACCGAAGATTAAATCTTGTGCAAAAGAGGCTGGAACGCAGCAATCTGCACCTGGAAAAGAAGAACGGTCAGGTCAGCATAACCGGTTCGGAAATGGACAAGCGCAAACTGATCCGGGACTTAATTTATGAAGAAACCAATCCCATCTTTTTGAATATAGAAAGCTGCTCCTCGTTCTTTGAAGGGTTGAATGTCATATCCATCCGCGACATTATTCTGAAAACAATCGAGCGGTACAATTGTTATGTGGAGGAATGTTACTCCACCAATCTGATTATCAATATTCTGATTGCTCTTTCCCGCATGCAGAAAGCTTATTCGCTGGACGCCTTCAGCGCTAAGCTGCCCGAGAACAGCAAGGAATACCGGATTGCCAAGGATATTTGCAGACAGTTTGCCTCCCACTGCTCCATCGATTTTCAGGAAACGGACATCCAGTATATCGGGGTGCTGATTATGGGACAGATCAAGCCGGATCAGCTGGTAAAGCATATCGGGCAGTTTGACGAAACTATCAGCAGGGATTTTGAGGAGGAAATCAACCGGATTCTCCAGAAGACCTTTCGTTACTATATGCTCAATATCAATTATGACCATTTTCTGTATAACTTTGTCTTGCATGTGGACGCGCTGATCCGGAGAGCGAAAAACCATCAGTACGTGAGCAGCTACATTACGGAAAATGTGAAATCCAACTGTCCTTTTATATACGACGTTGCCGTCTATATTGCCAAAGAAATCGAAGAGCGGTTTCAAATCCGCGTTATCGACGAGGAAATCGGATTCATCAGCATCCATATCGGCTTCGCAATTGAGAATTCCACGGCTTCCACCGATAAGGTGCGCGTTCTGCTTCTCTGCAACCAATATCACCGTATTGCTGCGGCCCTTCTTGAAAAGCTGAAGGAAAATTATTCCGATGTGATTGAAATCACCAATGTAATCACTTCCCCCTCCCAGCGCAGTCTGGAAGGCGACGCGGACCTGATCCTATCCACGGTACCACTGCTTGGGATCGGAAAAAGAGCCGTCACCATTTCCCCCTTTTACACTACGCAGGACCGATATAAAATTGACGAAGCAATTCAGGAATGCTCGCGTGCGATTGCCCAAAAGAAGGGACAGAATCTGCTGCCCAGCTACTTCCGCAAGGAACTGTTTTTCCGTGATCTGGAATTTTCCGACAAAGAGGAAGTCATACGCTTTCTCGGAAAGAAAACAGAAGCATTCGGGTTGACGCGGCCGGGCTTTACCGAATCCGTATTAAAGCGTGAGGCAATGTCCTCCACCTGCTTCTTTGACACCTTTGCCATTCCGCACGCACTCGAACTGGAAGCAAAAAAGACCATGTTCTGCGTGCTGATAAATGAAAACGGCATTCCCTGGGACAATCATGTCATTAAATGTGTATTTATGATAGCGATTAACAAGGCCGACCGGAAATCCTTTATGAAAATCTATAACGGTATTATTCAGATTCTCTGTGACAAGGAGAAGGTAAACCATCTGGTAAAATGCAAAAATCCTATGGAATTTATTGAATGGTTTCAATGAGCTTTGCGTCTAACTTATAAAGGACAGGAAATTCCGAAAAATTTCGGAATTTCCTGTCCTTTTTGTGTTCCTGACCAGCTTGTGCCGGTTTCACCGCAGTGGTTCTTGCTGTTCTTCTATCTCTTTTTGGAAAAGACGAAGGCTTTTTTCTACTGCGCAAGCCGAAGGTAAACGCAGCACCGTTTCCGCCAGCCGCGCGCAGGCGGGCCGGTTCAGCCGGGAAATGAGCATCCGTGTTCTGAGAATACCGGAAGCGCTCATGGAAAATTCCTGAAGGCCCATTCCGAACAGTACGGGGACCAGAAGAGGATCCCCGGCTGCTTCCCCGCACATTCCGCATGGGATACCGGCCTCCAGCGCCGCACAGATGGTGTTCTGTATCAGGCTGAGCACCGCCGGGTGGTAAAAGGAATAGAGGTGTGATATTTTTTCGTTTCCGCGGTCCACCGCCACCGTGTACTGAAGAAGGTCGTTGGTGCCGATGGAAAAGAAGTCGGAAACCTTTGCAAACTGACCGGCAAGGACGGCCGCGGCCGGTGTTTCCACCATCATACCCAGAGGGATATCCGTGCGGAATGGAATCCCCTCCCGCTCCAGCTCCTGTTCGCATTCCTTCAGAAGAGTGCGGACAGCCTGCATTTCCTCCACGGCGCTGATCATCGGAATCATGATTTTCAGATCGCCGTGAACACCCGCCCGCAGCAGCGCCCTTAACTGTGCTTTAAAAAGCTCTGGATGGTCCAAACTGAAACGGATGGCGCGATAGCCGAGAAAGGGATTGCTCTCCGGTTCCATTTTCAGGCAGGGGGCTTCCTTGTCTCCGCCGATGTCCAGCGTACGGACAATCACAAATTTCCCCCGCATGGTTTCCAGCACCTCGCGGTACTGCCGGTACTGCTCCTCTTCACCCGGCGGTTGGGACTGCCCGATGAACAGGAATTCGCTGCGGAACAGGCCGACGCCTTCCGCGTCCGCCTGAACGGCGGACACGGCTTCCGACGCGGAACCGATGTTTGCGGCAAGATCAACGGTGAAATTGTCTGCGGAAACCGTCGCTTTTCCACGGAAGGTTTCCGCCTGTAAAACAAACTGGTGACGCTGCGTTTCCCGCTGATGAAACTCCTCCCGAAGCGGCTGGGCAGGGCGGCACGCATATTCTCCGCTTTCCCCGTCCATCACCAGAGGCTCCCCCGTTTCCGTTTCGCTGACCGCGTCAGCCGCCCCCACAATGGCGGGAATCCCCGTATTGCGGGCGATAATGGCCATATGGGAGGTCCTGCCGCCGAAACAGGTGATGATCCCGCGGACATTCTGTCTGTCCCATATAGCGGTATCCGAGGGGGTAAGCTCCTCGGCGACAAGGATGACGGGCCCCGGAAGGCAGGAGAGATCGATATCGCACACTCCGGACAGCGAGAAAAGCAAACGGTTTTTCAGCTCCAGAATATCACTGCTGCGCGCGCACATGTAGGCGTCGTCCATCTGCGAGAACATGTCCGCCAGGGCATCCATATGCCTTACCACGGCCTGCTCCGCATAAAGGCAGTCGCTGCCAATCATCTGTTCAATCGGCCCTGATACGCATTCCTGATCGCTCAGTATGGTCAGGTGGGCATCCAATATTTCTGCGCTGTCCGTGTTGCCCTCGCTCCGGGCCTTCCGGCTCAGGCGGCACGTTTCCTCAACAACCGCTTCCATGGAAGCGTAAAAACGACGCAGTTCCTCCTGAGGGTCATTTGCGCAGCCCTGAGGCAGCTCGATCGTCTGCCGGCGAAAAACATACGCATTCGCTTCCGCTACACCGGCGGACACACCAATTCCTTTTTTCACTATTGTTCTCATTTTCAGAAACCACATCTTCCCGTGAATTTATTCCCCAAGCCCGGAATTGACTGCCTCGACCAAGGCGTTGAGGGCATCGGTTTCGTCCTCTCCGTCGGCCACGATTTCAATTTCCGAACCGCTTGAAATACAGGCTTTCAAGACAGTAATGATGCTTTTCCCGTTATATTCCTGTCCTTTGTACCGAATGAGAATTTGACTTTTTTTAGAGGCTGCACATTTGACAAAATTATTGGCCGGGCGGGCATGGAGCCCTACCGGGTTAATGATTTTTACTTTTTTACTTACCATAGTTCCTCCTAGTTTTTCAAATATATTATGACAGGGGAAACAGATCCACTGTATCTATTCCAAGTCCAGTAATTGAGCCACCTCCGAGAGGCTTTCCGCACAGCCAAACAGCAGTCTTCGGATCTCCGGTCCCGGCTGTACCAGGTCGGGGACCATAATCACCTTCATTCCGGCACTGTAAGCCGCTTTGACCCCGTTCGGGGAATCCTCGAGCACCAGACAGCCCTTCGTCGGGAGCTTCAAAAGCTCCGCCGCCTTCAGAAAAATATCCGGTTCCGGCTTCGCGTGTTCCACCATGTCGCCAAAAACCATCTGTTCCATGCGGTCCGCGATTCCGCACAGCTTCAGTGTATAGAGAGCGTTTTCCTTCTCTGTGCTCGTAGCCACCGCTGCGGGAATTCTATTCCGGTCCAGGGCATCAAGTAAGGAGAACAGCCCCTTTTTTACCGGGACCCCGTTTTCGGACTGATAGTCTTTCCACATTTCCCAGCTTATCCTGCTGATTTCCTCCGCGGGATAGTCTTCGGCGTAATATTGGCGGCAGACACGCTTTACTTCCTCTTTTCCCATTCCCATCGTCAGCTCCCACGGATCCGGCCTGGCGGAAACGCCCATTTCTTTGCGAATCTGACGGCGAAATTCAAGCCTGACCCGTTCGGAGTCGATCATCAGACCGTCCATGTCGAAAATTACCGCCTGAACCATCTTTTCCCAAATTCCTTTCGGTTTTTACAGAAGCTCCGGAAAGTCAGCATCCCAGCGCCTTGAAACGATCGTAATTCAAACCGGAGATATCGACGCTCGGCGTTTCTCCGGCAGCCATCTCGGACAAAACCCTGCCGACGGAAGGCCCGATGGCGAATCCGTGACCGCTGAAGCCGAAGGCACAGATCAGGTCGGGAATTTCCGGGATCTCCTGAATGACAGGCAGACGATCGATCGTGGAATCCAGCCAGCCGGCCCACTGGCGGACAATTTTCGCGTCCTTTAAAGCGGGGATGTATTTCATGACCGCGCGGCTTTTATCCGCCGCGGCCATGGTGGTGCAGCGCGGGTTTTCCGTGTAGGTGTTCACATACCGCTCCATTCCGGTATTTCCGCCGAAAATAAACGAACCGTGCGCCGTCTGATGCCCATAAAAATTGCCGTCCGCGGTAGAAAGCCTGTACGGGAACATTTTCGGCTGTACTTCGGTGATGATGCATTCGTCGATTCTTTTCAGCATCGGGAAATCGATACCGACGGTATTGACAATGACGCGGGACTCGAAACCGGCGGCCAGTATGATCTTCTGCGCTTCATACACATTTCCGGACTTTGTAACCACTTTCCTTGCGCGGCCCCTGTCTTTCTGAATCTCCACCGCTTCTTCGCCGGTTATGAAATGCACGCCCATGTTTCTCGCTTTGCGGTAATAGGCCAGCGTGGCGGTCATGGGGTTTGCCACCCCGTTGATCGGGCAGTAGTTTGCCAGATTGACCTCCTCCGACAGATATGGGCAGAGCTTTCTGGCCTCGTCCCCGCTCAGCTGGCGCATTTCAATCCCCTGCTTCTGAGCACGCGCAATCTCTTTTTTTAAGGATTGCATCTGAGACTCATTCTGGGCCAGGGAAAGGCTTCCCACCCTGCTGTACTCCAGATCGGCGCCAAGCTCCTCTGAAAGAGTCGGCCAGATATTGAAAATGGCGTCCTTCGCAAAACGGAATTCCCGTTCTTCTCTTCCCGACAGCCGGACCCCGGCTCCGTTGCGGCTGGAAGCGCCGTCACCGATATTGCCCCGCTCCAGCACCAGGACCTTCAGCCCCTTTTGAACCATATAATATGCCGCGGCACAGCCCACAATGCCGCTGCCGATTACAATCACATCTGCGTTTTTATCCATTATTTTCCCGCCTCATTTCCGAAGACTTCTATTTCGACCGGACGGGCAGGCCCTCTTGCCGTGCAGTCCTCCAGTACAGCCGGGCGCGTGCCCAGTTCCCGCGCAAGAATATCCTTCACGATTTTTCCGCAGGTGTTTCCCTGACAGAGGCCCATACCCGGACGCAGAAAACGGCGTATTTCCGTCATAGTCCGCATTCCTTCGTGGATCGCCTTGCGGATTTCTCCCTTTGTGATTTCCTCACAGCGGCAGACAATCAGATTGTCGTCCGGCTTCGGGAGGAATGCTCCAATATCATCGTTTCTATCCATATAGATACTCATTTCGTTACCTCCTGACTGAAGAAACGCGCCTTCATCGACATTTCCTTCGGAACCTTGATGGTCAGCAGGGCGGTATGGTCCATGGCAGGGCTTACCCTGCAGGAAACCACCTCGGCCTCGCACACCGCTTTTCCGTCCCTTCCCAAAGCGACGCCTTTCGCGCCCGCTTCCGGATAGGGCAGAAATTCGTAGGGCATCGTGACGGTTGCCTGACCGTCGCCGTAATCGTCATCCACTAGGAAAATAGCCTGTCCGGAGCAGGAAGCCACGCACATGCCACAGCCGACACATTTTGCTTCACCGTTGACGATAGGAAGATTGGTAATGGATTTGCCGATCGTAATACAGCCGAACCGGCAGGCGTCCTGACAGGGGTTGCAGGGGATGTTCTGTGTGCACTCAATTACCGGATGGATTCCCACCTTCTTTTCGGTTACACCGGGATACCGTCCGATTTCTCCGTCGCTTAAATATCCGTATTTGAAAAGGGAGTCGGAAAGAGCGATTCCCTCGTCCGTGAGGGTAAGATCCGTTCTGCCCTTGTTCTGCGGGCTGAAGGTCCCTTCATGCAGCTGCCTGAGAGAATTTTTCATCTGCGCGGACACCTCGACAAAATCCTCATCGGACAAAAAGCCGAGCTTGTTTGCCGCCGCCGCCCCGGCCAGACGGCCGGTAATCATCGCGGAGCTGGCCTCTTCGATTCCGGCGACATCGCCTGCAGCGAAGATTCCGCTCAATGTTGTTTCGCCGCAGCTGTTTACCACCGGCACGGTACCGCCCTTGTCCGTCGTCTCACAGCCGCTCATCTGCAGAAGCTGCGACATTGGCGACAGGCCGACGGCCATGCACACGGTATCCACATCAAAATGCTTCTCCGTACCGGGAATCGGCCGGAATTTTTCATCGACCTGCGCAATTACGGCGCCTGTCACATGGTCGGTTCCTTCCGCTTTGACAACCGTGTGGGAAAGATAGAACGGGATTCCCGTTCTGGTCAGCTTGGATGCATGCACGCCGTAACCGCCTACCCTGGGTGCCGCGTCCACAATAGCCGCGACCTGGACGCCGGCCTGAAGCAGCTGATAGGAAACGACCAGACCCACGTTGCCGGAACCGACCATCAGCACCCGCGAGCCGGGCTGTACGCCGTGAAGGTTCATCATCGTCTGTGCTGCGCCCGCGCCCATAACGCCCGGCAGGGTCCAGCCCTCAAACGGGATCATATTTTCGCGCGCGCCGGTCGCAACCAGAATGGTGTCGCCCTTGTAGTGGAACACCTTGTCCTGCTGCATGACCATAATTTCTTTATTTTCATAGAGTCCCATAACAACGGAGTTCAGGAACACCTCAACCCCTGCTTTTTCCGCGTCGGCAAGCAGCTTTTGCCCGATGCGGAAGCCGCGCGTCTTTGCCTGATGCTCTTTAGAGCCGAAAAACTTATGTATCTGCTTGAACAGCTGTCCTCCGGGCTTTGCGTTTTCGTCAAACACAGCGACATTCATTCCGCTGTTTGCCCCCTGTATGGCGGCGGACAGTCCCGCGGGGCCGGCTCCTATGACAATCAGATCGTATCTTTTCATGATCCTTTACTCCTTTCCCCGTACCCCGTACTGTGTCTGTATTTTCATGCCTTCCCTCAGGGGTGTGACGCAGGTACGGACATTGGGCTTACCGTCCACAATCATGACACAGTCCGTACAGCGGCCAATGGCGCAGAAAATACCGCGCGGCTGGTCAAGCTTTGCCGTATGCCGGTGAACCATTATGCCGGCCGCGCGCAGTGCCGCCGCGATAGGCTCTCCCTCATATCCCTGCATCTCGTTTCCGTCCAAAGTAAACCGAACCTGCCTACCCTTTGGAAATTCATCCAGGACCGGATGATTTGTGATTCGCATAAGTATTGGCTCCTTTTTGTTGTATTTATTTCAAACCGGACGGGTACCTTCGGCACCTTACCGGTCTTAAAACAGCCTGCCGGCTTTTCAGCGCAGATATTCCTCAAACAGCCTCTGCAGCATCTCCATCTGCTCGAAATCGACCCGGCTGTCCTTCCCGGTTCTGGTGTCCGGGACAAAAAGCCGGTTATCAGCCTGCTGTGCGCTGAAAACATAAACCCCGTCGGGGAAAAAATATAAAACAGAATCATCCGCCTGCTCTTCCGTAAGTTCCGTGAACCGTACGTCCAGACCCGTAGGAATCTGTTTTAACCGTTCCATATCGTTCGATGGCCTGCCCTTTCTCTCAGCGAAATAGATCGGTGCACCCGTACCGACGCAATCCAGCACAACGACTTTTTTACTTTGCAGTTCTTTTCCGAAGAATTCCTGTAATTCCCTGTAGCCTTCGTAATAATTACAGCTGAAATCAGCAAGGACAAAGGCAGCTTTCTTCCTGTTTTTCACCGTCGAGGCAAGCTTGCTGACAAGTAAAAGTGAAGAAGTGTTGCGGTTGAAATTGAATTTGTTGGGGATTCCGGAGGCGACCCGGAACGCCCCGAATACAGCGGCGGCAAGCGCCGCAAAACGCCAAAGATGGGTCTGTCCGTTCAGTACGCCCCCTGAAAAGAAAGCAATCAGAAAACAAATCAAAAGAATCGTTCCGGCGATCCCGTACTGCAGGAGGCTGTTCCGCTTTTCGTTTTTGAAATTCTTTTGCCTGTCCAGCGGATAATACCGGTAATTCGGAAAAAGAATCCGTGACGCCGTATCGTAGGAGGAAACGAAAACAACGTCCGCCTTCTCAACATTACCAATCAGCATATGGACGGAGTTCCCGCCGAATTTTCTTTTTTCCGTTACGGTGCGGACCTTGTAGCCGAGCTCCTTCATGATTTTGGTAACAAAGCCGATAAAACGGTCCTTTTGCTTTCGGGTAAAACGTTTACCGAACGTACCGCCGAAATGCAGCATGGATTCACGCATTCTTATTCCTCCCCGGAACCGTCCGGCTCCAAAAAATTGTTAAGAACATACAGATAAATCAGAATAACGGCAGGATGGCTTCCTGCAATCCCACCGTTATCAGAAGACAAGGGCGCGTTTTATACCCGTCCGCCCGGTGGAAAACTGCACAGGGAGTCCTGCTCAGACAATCCCCAGCAAGGAAAGAAGCAGGGCGCCGGCAATAATCGTGATAATAACCGGCAGGAATTTCTGTCCCTTCTTTTTAAAGAAAAGATAGATTGCCATAACAACAATCAACGGCAGCAAGCCGGGAATCAAACCATCCAGCACACTCTGAATCGTGACCGTCTGGCCCGCGCTCACATAAGAACCCGCCAATTTCAAAGAAATCGTGGTGGCGGACAGTGCACCCATCATGAACAGGCCCAAAACACTGGCACCGGTGATGATTCTGTTAATCCAGCCGGATTCCAGCATGGAAGCGACAGCATCCTTACCAAGCCTGTACCCGGCACACATCAGGAACCAGCCGAGAATCACGGTAACCACAACATAGAGGAACATAATGGGTACGCCGATAACGGAGCCGTTAGCGCTGGCGGTCAGCGCCAGAGAAAAGATCAACGGGCGGACAGCGCCGCCGATCAGGCTGTCGCCGATACCGGCAACCGGGCCCATCAGGCCGGTCTTGACACTGATGATGGCGTCCCCCGGAAGAGAAGACACACTCTTTTCTTCTTCCATACCAACCGAAATACCCAGAATGGACATTCCGATATTTCCTTCCGTATTAAAGAAAACCAGATGTCTCTGCAGGGCTTCCACAAGGTCTTCCTTATTCGTATACAGCTTTTTCAGAACGGGAATCATTGCAAAGCAGTAGGAGACTGACTGCATTCTTTCGTAGGAGTTGGACATTTCGCACGCCCACCACCATCTCCAGAAAACGATCCATAAATCTTTCGTCGTAAGCTTGGACTCTTTTTTTACCGCTGTTTCACTCATAGTAATCTCTCATTCCTTTCGTTGCCGTTAAAGCTCCTGACAGAACCTGTCGTCGGCTTATTCATCATCGTCGTCATCATCGTCGCGGCTGCCCGCCACCAGAACCTTGACTTCCTTCATCACATTGTCCTGATTTTCCTTGCTCATCAGCACGACCACGATTGCCAGCGGGATGCCGAAGCAGGCTGCGGCAAGCGTGCTCAACCCTGAAAACTCAATCAGGAAAAAGCCCATGAAGAAGAAGGGCATTACGCTGGGACGGCCGATCAGCGTGATAATCAGCGCCAGACCCATGGCCGGAAGCACGCCGCCCGCAACGGAGATTCCGTGAAGGACCCAGGCCGGCAGCATGGCGATAAACGACTGAACAACCGTACTGCCGAAATATACGGCAATAAAAACCGGCGGAAAGCGAAGAACGAAGTTAACGGCAAGAGGATACCACAAAGCGGCATGCTGAATGCCCTTTTCATTGCAGGTAAGCGCAAATTTGTCGGCTCTGTGCGCGGAATTTGCGTTGATAATTCTTCTGAGCTGGTTGATAAAGACGCCCAATACGCCGAAAGGTACGGCAAGCACCATTGCGGTCTGGGCGTCCATTCCGCTCTGCATGGCAATCGGAATACCGATGCTGCCAGCGAGGCCCATATCCTGGGGCAATTCGGAACCGGGCGCGATCAGGCCTATGTACATCATGCCGATGGCGGAACCCAGAATCATGGCGGTATGCATATCGCCGAAAGCAATACCGAAGATAAAGGCAGTGATCAGTGGCTGAAATAAAACTTCATGGGTGCCGTATCCGGGCCTCCATGCTTGAATCGTCGCCCAAAGTCCTGCTACAATCGCTATAAGTAACAAAAGCTTCTACCTCCCAAATATAATTTTTTGGTCTCTGAAATTTTATCATTCAAGAACTAAACCGCAGCCGTTTTTCTTTCTCCCCTCCTGTTCCACTTGTCTGCAAAAAAGCGAGGCTTTGTCTGCAGATGACCAGTTTTACCGGTGCGATTTCGTTTTTAAATTACACGCAAAGGGTTAAACCAAGAAAATCATATCTTCCTTTTCAAAAACAGCTTTCTAAAATAAGCTGAGTCAGTATTTTATTTGGCGAAATTTTTTAAAATGTCTTCATAGCTGAGCTTTGGATTCTCCGGAACCACCTGCACAACGATATCCACCTGATCGTCATGGAGTTCCTTGAGCAAACCGACTTCCTTCCGGTTCAGCGACACCGCTTTCAGGATCACCTTCTTGTCCTCTGCGTGCGGAACGCCTCCCAGCTGAATCTGCTTAATAGGCAGGCCGGCTTTAATCATCCGGTGACACGTTTCAATATCCTTGAACAGCAGCATCACCCTGCCGGTTCCGAACTCATTTTTCTGCCACAGGCGCAGCGCTTTTTCTTCGGAATAAATTTTCACTGTAATATCCGCAGGTGCGGCAGAGGTGTAAATCCTTGTCATAAAATCATCGACGGCGAGGATATCATCGACGACTACAATCTTTGTGACCTGATACACCTGTCTCCATTTCACGATTACCTGACCGTGAATCAATCTGAAATCCACTCTTGTCAAAACAATATCTGCCATAAAAATACCCCTTTCGATTTTCACTAAATTTGCAGTTTTTTTCGGATATCAACAATTCCATCGGCTCCCACTTCAACGCAGGTTTTCGCCATCTCCTTGATCGGCGTACCGCTGCGGATTTCCAGTGCTGCCAATAACATTGGTAAATTCAGACCGGTTATACATTCCACATTGGGATTTACAAGCGTGGATGCAATCACGTTAAACGGACTGCCGCCCATCATATCCACAAGGACCAGAACGCCGTCCCCCTCGTCCAGTTTCTGAATCAATTTCAGAGCCTGCTCTTTAAACAGGACCACATTGTCGTCTGGCATCAGCGACAATGTTTCCAGATGCTCCTGTTCTCCCGCAATCAGATGAACGCTTTCGGTAATCCCCTTGCTGAAGGAACCGTGTGTCACTAACAAAATACCAACCAAAGATAACATCCCTTTCTTCCTTTTCTGCCGTATATAATGATTCATTTTTATTCTTGCTCCAATAGAAAACATTTGAAATAATGAAATTATGGAAAAATACGCTGAATGAACAAAGATAAAATAGGAAACATGAAATTAGCTTCAGCAAAAAATTCATTTTTGCTTTCTTGAAACTCAAGAAAACTGCAAAAGGATTATAAAGCAGCGTGTTCGTATTGTACAACTTATTTTAAACATATTCAATATAATTTGTTCAACTGTGACATATCTAGGGGGATTGTAACATGAATGTTAATAAAAACTCAGCGGAAAATATGCAGCGGCATTTTGTCAAGGAATGCCTGTTTCTCGCACTGATGGACCTGATGAAAAAGAAGCAGCTCAGCGAGATCACAGTGACCGAATTGACCAAAAAGGCCGGGGTGTCCCGGATGGCTTTTTACAGAAATTATACAAATATTGTGGATATTATTACATGTTATCTTGAGGAAACCACCTTGGGAATCAATGCGAACAACAAGAACAAGCTGATGTATTTGCCAGATACGCTGCGTTCAGTTTTTCAGTTTTTTTATAAGAACAAGCTCCTGATTGAAAACCTGATCCGGGCAGACCTGACCCATTTCATCCTGAATGCAATTAAGAACCACCTGACCACCACTTTTTATCTTTTACTGTATTCCTATGGATTTCAAAGCAACTATGAAGTGTCGGCTCTGGTTGGAATTTTTTACAATATCCTGATCGACTGGAGCCAAAAGGGAATGACGGAAAGTGTGGAGGAAATTACCAGCATCACCTTCTCCATCATCTCCAAATTTGAAAATTACTAGCGGGCAGGCTTCCACTGTTTATATAGCAAAAGGCAGGCCCCCAACAGGCCTGCCTTTTCCCTTCTTTGCGAATGGCTAAAGTAACTTTTCCTATTATTTTTATTTATTTCCGGCTTTGCGACGACGTTCTTAAACCGCGGGAGGTCGTCTGCGGGCCCAATCCAGCTGGTTTACCCTCCGATTGAGCTTAGATCTTCGAAGCGGCAGCTTTATCTACAATAATCGTAACATCCGGATGCAATTGCAGAAAGGTCGCCGGTGCCTGTGTGGTGATTTTTTTGCTGCACATTTCTGCAACCGCCTGGGCCTTGTTTTCTCCTGTGGCAATCAGCACAATTCTTTTTGCAAGGAGCATGCTGCGCATTCCCATTGCAACGGCACTGTGGCTGGTGCCCGGATTAACATGATAGCACTCTGTAAGAAGCTCCGTGTCGGGCTTGTTCATGCCAATGTGTGCATCGGTGCCCAATCCCAAAACCTGCATATCCAGCCGGCCCTCCGGCAGACCATTAAACAATGCTTCATATTTCTCACACTCGTTGTCAATATCTTCTGCCAAACCATCAGGCAGGCGAAGATGTTCCAGTTTTGCATCAACGTGATCCAATAAATGATCACGCAGGTATTTATAGCAGCTTCCTTCGTCCTCCGGACCAAATCCTACCATTTCTTCCAAATTGTAAAACCACGCATCGGCAAAAGAAACACTGCCTTCTTTATAGAGCGTAATCAGTTCTTTAAACATGCCCACAGGGGTACTCCCGGCGGTAAGGCCTAAGTGGCTATCCGGCTTCAGGAGCAATTGTGCTGCAATCAGGTCAGCAGCAGCTCTGCTTACCTTCTCATAGGAATCGTATACTCGAATTTTCATATGTCTTCCTCTCTTTATCTATATTTTGGAATGCATTGTCGACATTATATACTTATTTTTTTGATGAAACAACGCATTTGAAGTGAACTGTTACAAAACGCCGCAATGTGTTTCGGAATATTTTCAATTTCATACTCGGTTGAACAAAAAAAGTGACCTTCACCGGACAGCTTACACCCGTGAAGGCACTAAGCTTACATGCTAAACCGGAATCTGTAGACTGTTATAAATGACGATTATTTATAAAATCCAAGCTAGGGAGGAAGTGAAAATTTTGGAGGACAGTCAGATTATTCTGCTCCTAAGAAGCAAGCTGGCCGACGGGCTGTATGAAATTATAAAAAATGCTGCGGTTTTGTTGCCGCAGTCACGGGAAGAATTTTGTGCGGCGATGAGCAGGACATTGAAGAATGTATCAACAAGGACGGGTCTCAAAAGAAAAACGTCCGGGACGAAAAGGGCCGGGCGGATTCTTCTGATTGCGGCTGCCGTCGCGGCCTGCGGCGACCCGAATGGAGCCAACGGTGCAAAACCGGCGGTCAGCCTGACCGAAAGCCAGGTGGAAACGCTTAATAAGTCCGGTGCGGTTCTGAATCAGAGCGTGACGGGCAAGAGCACGACCGTTACCGTGAAGGCGGCAATAAGAAATCGTTTGTCATCCGCATCAGTTGCGCAGGGATAGACTTTCAAAACAGAGAAATCGATCTTACGTTGAAAGATCTGTCCGTGCCGACCGGAAAGTTAACCTTCCGCCCGATTGTGGAGGGGGAATGAAATTTTCATTTAAAGCTGAATTATAATACGCTTACGAAAAAAGTCGAGATGGATAATGTGCCACATTTCAAAGATAATTATTGCACCATACAAACGGTTGAGATTTCGTCTCTGTCTGTAAATATCGTTTATACCAATCCAAAACCATATACCGGTAAAAATATAAGATTTTCGTAAGAAATTTGTCAAAATCTCTTAAAACAAAAACCATGTTCATCTGATATAATAGATTGATCAGTCGGGCACTTATCCCCGTTTAAGTCCCGCGGAAGCATCTCAGGGGATGCAGTGAAATATGCTCAAGAAGGGAAGTTGCAATTTGGACAACCGGAACAGAAAAGAATATCAATATAAGAGGCCGCGAAAAAAGTATTTTTTCCTGCTGCTGCTGATTCTTCTGGCAGCGGCAGCCCTCCTCATACATTTCAGAGTGATCCCGCTGGAACAGGATGTTCTTTCAGACAAATCATTATCACAGAAGTCCCCTTCCTCCGGGCTGGAAACGGGAATCATTCCCGAAGAGACGTCGGAGACGCTGCAGGCCATGGCGGCGCAGAATCCCAAGGTCGGACCGATCCTGCAAAATCCGGGGCGTTACCCCGAAAGGCTTCTTGAATCGCTGGCCCGAAACCCGGAGCTTCTCGATTTCACGCTGGATTATCCGGAAAAAAAGGGCACTTCGGCCAAGAACATCGACCTTTCCGGAAAGGACCGGCAGGGCCGGATTCCGCTTCTGATGCAATGGGACGAGGATTGGGGGTACGCTTCCTATGGGGACGGAATCATTGCATTGGATGGCTGCGGCCCTACCTGTCTTTCCATGGTTGCCGTGGGACTGACGGGAGATTCCGCCTTAAACCCTAAATCGGTCGCCGAATTCAGCGAGAAAAACGGATATCTGGATGCAAACGGCAGCACGCTTTGGACGCTGATGTCTAAGGGAGCGAAGGATTTGGGCCTTTCCTCCCGGGAAATCCCTCTGGATGAAAGCCTTATGGCCCAGGAGCTTGCAAAGGGGCACCCGATCATCTGCAGCCTGCGCCCGGGCGACTTCACAACGGTGGGGCATTTTATTGTTTTATACGGATATGAAAATGGGAATTTTCTGGTGAACGACCCAAACAGCAAAAGCCGCAGCGAGCAGGCGTGGAGCTACGGGACATTAAAGCCCCAGATCCGGAATCTCTGGGCGTTTTCCGCATAAATGACAGCCCCCGGTAAACCGGGGGCTGTTTTACAAACCATTCAAGCTTTCTTTGAGAGACTGAATATTCCTTTCAATCTGCCTGATGACCTTAACAAACTCTTCGTCACTTTTTCCCGTCGGGTCGCCCAGCCCCCAATCTTCCATGTGTTTACAGGGAAGGTATGGGCAGGCGACATTACATCCCATCGTAACGACAATATCGACCGGAGGAATTTCGGAAAGCAGCTTTGAACGCTGTGTCTTTTCCATGTCGATCCCATAAAGCTGCTTCATCAGGCGAACGGCATCCTGGTTGATCTGCGGCTTTGTTTCCGTTCCCGCCGAATAGCTTTCAAAAATATCTCCGGCAAGGCGGCGGCCCAGCGCCTCGGCGATCTGGCTGCGGCAGGAATTGTGGACACAGATAAATGCAACTTTTACCATCTTTTCCTCCTCACAGCGTCAACAGACGGTCGCCCTTTACTTCTTCGGCACTCCACGCAATCAGCGCAAATTTACCGTCCGCATGCTCGTCAATACGGTTAAGCCATTCCACCTCGCTCGCCGCTTTCGCCGCCAGCATGGGGCTGGTGGTGTCCGTACCATAAAGACATTGATTGACTACCCACCATTTGGCGGCAATCCCTGCCCGCTTCAAATCCTCTTCCAGACGCAGTGCCTCGTAAAAGGGGGTCGCTTCGGGCAGGGTAACAATGACAACCTCGGTTTCGTCGGATTTCAACCGGGGCAGCAGCCGCTTTACCGACTCGGGGATTTCGCCCTTGGTTCGTTCGATTTCATGGTTATAGCTCTGTGTGGATTCCAGTAAAAGCAGAGTGTGACCCGTAGGCGCAGTGTCTATTACCACCACCTGATCGTCGGCCTTTTCCACTACCTCCGCAAAGGCGCGGAACACGGCGATTTCCTGTGTGCAGGGAGAACGTAAATCTTCCTCCACATAGGCAATATCCCCGTCGCTCATGCCCGACGCGCGGGCCTTGGCAAGCACCTCGGATTGATACTTCTTCAGTTCTTCGGCCTCGTCGATATGACTCATGGAAACACTGCTGGTTTCGTCCAGCACAAGTTTAAGATGTGCGGCGGGGTCGGTGGTGGTCAGGTGGACTTTTTTTCCGCGCTTCGCAAGGCCCAACGCTACAGCGGAGGCGACGGTGGTTTTGCCTACGCCCCCTTTTCCCATTGTGAAAATGACGCGCTTGCCGTCTGCCGCCAGTTCGTCTATGACGTCGTTTAGTACGGGAACACGGGCGGCTTTTAGCGTTTCCGCGTATGCAGTCACATGGTCGGTATTCAGCAAGGCGCGCACATTGGCAAGCCCCGTGACATTATAGGCCCTCAGAGGCACCCTATAGAGCGGAAGCGCCTGTAAGCCTTCCGGCATCTTGGCAAGGGCCGCCTGCTGTTTTTCATACAGGCTGGAAGACAAAGCGTCGCTGTGTCCCGTCAGCACTCCGTTGACAACCAGTATTTGATGATATACTCCTAACGCGGAAAGCTCGCCGGAGGCCCGTTCCGCCTCCTTGAACGGTGCAGTTTCGGGACGGGTAACGAGAATCAGCGTAGTGAGGTTTTCGTCCGCCAGCGTTTCCATGGCCTGCTTGTAAACCGCTTTCCTGCTCTCCAACCCGGAAAGCTGGCCCAGGCAGGACGCACCGTGCGTACTTTCATTGATAAAATTGCTCCATGCGGACGGAAGCTGGAGCATCCGCAGGGTGTGGCCCGTAGGGGCCGTGTCGAAAATAATATGGTCGTATTCCTTCTGCACCTTGCCGTCTGTAATGAATCCGGAAAACTCATTGAACGCCGCGATTTCGACGGTACAGGAGCCGGAAAGCTGTTCTTCCATATTGGCGATCACCGACGCGGGCAGCTTGCCGCGATAAGGCGCGATCACGCTGTCCCGATACTCGGCGGCGGCCTGTATGGGGTCGAGGTTTGCCACAACCAGATTCGGTACGCCGGGGATGGGCGTCCCCTTGTTTGTCAGTTCCATTGAAAACACGTCCTGCAGGTTTGAGGCCGGGTCGGTACTAATCAGCAGTACCCGTTTTCCGTTGTCTGCCAGCGATACTGCGGTGGCACAGGCGATGCTGGTTTTACCGACGCCGCCCTTCCCGGTGAAAAACAGGTATTCCGTCAGGGGAATCGCCAAGGGATGAAAAAGTCCCATCAGCAGCAGCCCCCCTTGCAGCCACAGTCTCCCGATTTTTTCCGGGTGATTTTCACCTTCACAGGCTTACTCTGCTTTGCCAGCAGCACTTCAGGAAGATCGAGCAGCTTCGTAAATTCTTCGTTGGTCGGGTATCTGCCTTCTATGATAATTTTATCGTCTACCATGATAACCGGAAGACCCTTTGGACCATGGGCATTGATATACGTATTGATCGCTTTGTTGTTGACAAACTCCATCGGCGCACTGTTCAGATTGTAGCGTCCGACGGGAATCCCATGATTTTTCAACGTATTCAGCACAGTGGAGATACGCAGCAGTTCGGGGTCGACGCCTACTCCGCAAAGACCTGTGGAGCAGCACATTGCCGGTTCAAATATTTTCATTTTTTTCAAGAACGACAACTCCTTTGAATATAATTATTTGTTATTAACCAGGGATTGTGGCTGCTACAACAATTACTAATTCTCATCGCATCCTTTGCAGCAGATCCCAGTTTCCTTACAGATACAGTTTTCCTTATCGGAGGTAATGGCGCAGAAAAATTGCTTTGTTTTGCTGATGGTATCCGCATCCAACGAATAGTACGTCCATTTGCCTTCTTCTCTGCCCCTGACAAGCCCGCACTCACACAGGAGCTTCATGTGATGGGACAGAGTGGATTGGGACATCTCAAATTTTTCTAAAATCATGCAGGCGCAAAGCTCCCCGCAGGAGAGCATATCTACAATCATAGCTCTTTTGGGATCCCCCAGCACCTTGAACACTTTTGTGTATTCCGAATAGTTTTCCATGCCGGCACCTCAAATCTATAAACTTCGATATGATTATTATATGCACCAAATCGAAAAACGTCAATATAAAATTTTGCTTCCGATAAAAAGACATCCGTAAATTTACGGATGTCTTTAAATCATTCTATAGAATAAAAAGCAATAGATTTCTTGCAATCTGCAAATGCTCATTGTCTTTCTCCTTCATTAGAAGACACCCTACTATTTTGATACGGTGCCAAACCAGCTAAAAGCCATCTTCGATTCCGCCGGCTAAGCCAACAGTTTATTTCGGTTAGACAACAAAGTCGGCCTTCACGAGACAGCTTGCACCCGTGAAGGCCGACAGAAAGAATCAGAATTTACAGGTTTGAACGGGATTTGCTCCTCTTCTTGCCGCGAATCCGGTTTTTGACGACCTTGGTCAGCTCACCGAACAGGACGGGAAGCATGGCGATCAGAATGACAAAATCCCAATCCTGCCAGTTAAAAGGAACCACGTTGAACACCGGACGAAGGGCTGGTACCAGGATCACGACCGCCAGCAGCGCGAACGAAACAATCGTCGCCAGATTCATCGCCGGATTGTTGAAGACTCCGATTTTCAGTAAGGTAAATTTTTCCGAACGGCAGGTATAGGCGCGCAGCAGCTCGCAGGTGGTAATGGTGACAAACGCATAGGTCCTCCCGGTTTCCAGATTGTAGAAATGCCATCCGAAATAAAAGGAGCCAAGAACCGCGGCAGTCATAACCAGACTTTGCACCACAATATTGATAATCATATTCCGGTTGATAATCGGCTCCCCCGGGTTCCGGGGCGGGTCCTGCATGATTCCCGGCTCTTTCTTTTCCGTTCCGAGCGCCAGCGCGGGAAAAGCGTCCGTTACAAGGTTGACCCATAAAAGATGAATCGGAAGAAGGGGAATCGGCCACTGGAAAAGCATGGAAAGGAACACGATCAGGATTTCACCGATATTGCAGGACATCAGGAAAAACACGAATTTACGAATATTGCTGTAAATGACACGCCCCTCTTCCACAGCGCTGACAATGCTGGCGAAGTTGTCGTCCGTCAGGATCATATCCGCGGTCTCCTTGGCGACATCCGTTCCAGTGATTCCCATCGCGATGCCGATATCGGCGCGTTTGAGTGCCGGCGCGTCGTTCACGCCGTCCCCGGTCATGGCCGCAATTCCGCCGTTGTCCCGTACCGCCTGCACAATACGGACTTTATGCTCCGGGGAAACACGGGCAAACACGCCGACCGTTTTCACTGCTTCCTTTAACTGGGCGTCGTCCATCCCGCTCAGCTCCGCCCCGGTGAGAACCTGGTCGTCGGACTCAATGATCCCCAGCTTTTTTGCCACCGCCGCGGCCGTGTCCCGATAGTCCCCGGTAATCATCACAGCGCGTATGCCGGCCGACTTACAGACCTTGATCGCCTGAATCGCTTCCACCCTCGGCGGATCGATCATACCGACCAGTCCGCTGAAGACCATGTCCTTTTCGTCTGCCTGAGGCGTTGGATGATCAGGGATTTTCTCCACCGGTTTAAAGGCCATGCCCAATACCCGCAGCGCACTCCGTGCCAGCCTACGGTTCTCGTCCAAGATCGCCTTCCGGTCCCCTTCGGTCATCTCTTCGATCCGGCCGTCACGGCGCAGAATCCGGCTGCAAAGGCCGACCAGAATATCCGGCGCGCCCTTCGTATACGCGACAAAGCTCCCTTCCCCGTCCCGGTGAAACGTCGTCATCAGCTTCCGGCCGGAGTCAAACGGAATTTCCTGCAGACGCGGGTGCGCGGTGTTCATCGACCCGCGATTCTTCCCGGCCTTCGCGGACGCTACGACCAACGCTCCCTCCGTCGGATCTCCGAGAATCTTCCATTGGTCCTTCTCCTCCGGGCAGCATTCTTTTTCCAGCGAGGCGTCGTTGCACAGCACCCCGATCTCCAGTAAGCGTGCGACCGACGGTTCCGCGGACAGTTCCATCTCCTGCTCTCCGGTCAGGAATCTGCCCTGGGGTGCATAGCCCTCGCCGGTAACATCGATCTCCGCGCCCGGGATGAACATCTTGACGATGGTCATCTGATTCTGCGTCAGCGTGCCCGTCTTGTCCGAACAGATCACCGTTGTACTGCCCAGCGTCTCTACTGCGTGCAGCTTTTTCATGATCGCGTGATGCTTTACCATCCGCTGCATCCCCAGCGCCAGCACGATTGTCACCACCGCCGGCAGCCCCTCTGGGATTGCCGCGACCGCAAGACTCACCGCTGTCATGAACATGCTTAGAAGCTGTTCGCCGCGCAGCAATCCCATTACAAAAACCAAAGCGCAGATAACCAGACATCCGGTCCCAAGAAATTTGCCCATCTGCGCGAGCTTTTTCTGCAGCGGAGTGGCTTCCTCCTCCGCGTCCTGGATCATTCCGGCGATCCCGCCGATCACGGTGTTCATGCCTGTGGCCGTTACGACGCCCTTCCCGCGGCCGTATGTCACGATGGTGCTCATAAACCCGCAGTTCACCTGGTCTCCCAGAGCGGCCTCCCCCTCCGGAAAGGCCAAAGCATCCTTATCCACCGGCACGGATTCCCCCGTGAGCGCGGACTCGTCCGCCTTCAGGTTCACGGATTCCGTGATCCTCATGTCCGCCGGTATGTAATCGCCCGTCTCCAGGACGACCAGATCGCCCGGAACCAGTTCCTGTGCGGGGACCGTTTTCAAGCATCCTCCCCGGAGCACCTTCGCGTTCGGCGCCGACATTTTCTTAAGTGCCTCCAGCGCCTTTCCCGCCCTGTACTCCTGAAACACACCGAGACATGCGTTTACGATCACGATCCCGATAATTACGATCGAATCCGTGATCTCCCCGACCGCGATCGAAACGATGCTCGCGATGATCAGGATGATCACAAGGTAATCCTTGAACTGTTCCAGAAGCATTTCAAAGATTGTCGGCCCTGATTTTCTCGTCAGTTCATTGGGGCCGTATTTTTCCCGTAGCGGAGCGACCTGCTCGGGCTTAAGGCCCATCTCCATGTCTGTTTCGAACGTTTCACAGGTCTCTTCCCTGCTCCTGTCATACCATGATCTTTCTGCCAAACCGATCCTTCCTTCCCCTTCACAATAATCTTTGGTGCCTGCGTGTTATCGTCTTCTGTATCTCAAAAATGATAATGAGATGTCATTAGCCACTAACCGACTTTGTGCCTGCCGCGTTAAGCTGCGAAATTCAATGGGCCTGAGATGATTGGAAAATCCGGAATTCAGACCAGCAGACAGTATCCTTTTGAGGACGGACGTTTACTTGAAGGAAGCGTTAGATGTTATGATGAAAATACAGATACCGGATGCAAATCTATCCTTCAGAAACTAGCTGTCTTCCTTGTCGGAACCAATGCCGGCGATATTCTTGGCCATCTGCTTTTTGCCCTGGATGTTGCCCTGACGGCCGATCATAATGCGCTGCGCCTGTGGAGACCCCGCGCCATGTAAAGATTCTGTGCGGTAACCGACGGCCGCCGCGCCGAGGCATATGTTTTCCAGGAAGCGCATCACACGCTGGCGGTCTTCAGTAGAAATACCCTCCCGGGCTGCAAAGTACTTGTTGCAGATATCACCGATGGTCTCGCCGTTGTTGCCGACTACCGTGCCGGACTCAAAGTCCTTCTGAGACGGCATGGTGACCATCAGGCCGCCGGCAATGTCCTCGGCCAAGCGTACGATCTCATAGGGGAAGCGAGTGACGTTCTGCTTACAGACGTTGGCCAGCAGCAGGTCGATCTGGTAATTCCCTGCCTTCGTCGGGCAGCCTTCACAGGAGCAGGCTATCCCGCAGGAATACAGCGTCTCATTCAGATGGGTCATTTCAATGAGCTTATCCTTGACGGCAGAGGCCCTTTCAACACCGTTGTACTCGGCAGCGAGCGCTGCGGCACCGATAACCACGTCGCCTACACCGACCTTGCAGCCGCCGTAGCTTTGGCGGTGATAGCCGGCGAAACGTTCCACCATCATACCTGCAAACTCATACTCACCGTTCAGGAAGATGTATTCATTGGGAATGAATACGTGATCGAGAACTACCAGGGCCTCCTGTCCGCCAAACTTGGCGTTGCCCACGTCAATGCTGCAGCCCTCCAGCTTTCGGGTATCGCAGGACTGACGGCCGTAAATCAGGTACATGCCCTCAACATCCGTCGGGCAGGCAAAGCTCACCGCCCAATCTTTGTCTGCCTCTCCCATGGAGATAGTGGGCATAAAGATGTGCCAGTGAGAGTTGACGGAGCCGGTCTGGTGCGCCTTTGCGCCGCAGACCACGATCCCGTCCGGGCGGTGCTCCACAACATGGACAAACATGTCAGGGTCCTCCTGCTCATGGGGAGCCTTCGAACGATCGCCCTTCGGGTCGGTCATGGCGCCGTCCACGGTCAGATCAGCGTCCTGCATCTTGATCAAAAATTTCTTAAAGTTCTCATGATAGCTGGTGCCGTACTTCTCATCGGTCTCAAACGTGGTGGAATAGACGGCGTTGAACGCGTCCATACCTACGCAGCGCTGGAAACAACTGGCGGTCTTCTGACCCAGCAGGCGCTGCATCTTCACCTTCTTCACCAGATCCTCGCTGGACTGATGAAGATGGGTAAAACGGTTGATCTTGTGACCGGTCAGGCTGGAAACCGCGGTCATCAGATCATCGTACTGGGGATCCTGCGCCAAGGCATACGTCATGGCAACGCAGTTGATGGATGGGCGGATGATGGGGTCATCCACCCAGTTGTCGATCTTTTTGCCGAACATGTACACCCGCGTATTCAGCTCTCGCAGGCTTTCAATGTACTCTTTTGCAGTCATTAAAGGCATTGATAAACCCTCCTTTTATTTTTGGGCCAGATTCTGATAGCTTTTCAGACGTTCCAGAGCATCCTTCTCCGCCTTGGCATACAGAGTTTCGGCCTTATCCGGGAAGGACAGTCTCAGCGACGCGTAACGATTCTCGCCCTGCAGGAACTTCTGGAAATCCCCGGTGGGCTCCTTGGAATCCAGCGTAAAGGGGTTTTTGCCCTCCGCTTTCAGGTCCGGGTTGTAGCGGTACAGATGCCAATAGCCAGCCTCCACCGCTTTCTTCTCCTCGAACTGGCTCAGTCCCATACTGGCTTTCACACCATGCTCGATGCAAGGGCAGTAGCAGATGACGAGGGACGGGCCGTTGTAGGCCTCAGCCTCCCGGATTGCTTTCAGGGTCTGAGCGGGGTCGGCGCCCATGGAAACCTGCGCCACATACACGTAACCGTAGCTCATGGCCATCAGGCCCAGATCTTTCTTCTTTGTCACCTTACCGCCGGCAGCGAACTTGGCGATGGCGCCCGCGGCCGTGGACTTGGAGGACTGTCCGCCGGTGTTGGAATATACCTCGGTATCCAGAACCAGCAGGTTGATATCCTTGCCGGAAGCCAGTACATGATCCAAACCGCCGTAGCCGATATCGTAGGCCCATCCGTCGCCGCCAAAGGCCCAGACGCTCTTCTTTGTCAGGTACTCCTGATTCTGGCGGATAAAATTTCCTTCCTCGCTGTCGTCCTGCTCCAGGGCAGCCAATAGCGCGTCGCTGACGGCTCGGGATTCCTCCGCGGCATCGCCCTTTTCCAGATAAGCTGCGCAGGCATCCTTTGCAACGCCCCACTCCAACAACCGCTGTACGTTCGCGCGCAGCTGCCGCTTCACGGCATCCTGACCCAGCAGGTAACCGTAGGCATACTCTGCGTTGTCTTCAAACAGGGACATGGCCCAAGCGGGACCGAAGCCCCTTCTGTCCGTGCAGTAAGGCGAGGACGGTGTGGAACCGCCATAAGCGGAGGAGCATCCGGAAGCGTTGGTGATGTACATCCGGTCGCCGAAGAGCTGGGTCACCAGCTTGATGTAAGGGGTCTCGCCGCAGCCGGCGCAGGCGCCTGAAAACTCAAAATAGGGCTTTGCGAACTGGGAGTTTTTCACCGTTCTGGCGTTGACGGCATCCTTTTTAATTTCCACGTTCTCCACGGCGAACGTCCAGTTTTCGGCCTCCGTCAGCTGACTCTCCAGACTCTCCATGACCAATGCCTTCTCTTTGGCCGGGCAGACGTTGACGCAACTGCCGCAGCCGGTGCAGTCATAGGGAGAAACCTGGATACGGAACTGGTACTTACCCAGACCGGGACCGACAGCCCTCTTGGTTTTCATGCCGGCAGGCGCAGATTTGACCTCTTCTTCGTTCAACAGGATAGGACGAATAGCCGCGTGGGGGCAGACCAGAGAGCACTGGTTGCACTGAATGCAGGCGTCTATCTTCCAGGCAGGAACCTCAACGGCGGTGCCGCGCTTTTCATACCTGGATGTACCGGCGGGCCAGGTGCCGTCCTCAAGGCCATACTTTTTCATCATGGAGATCGGCAGCGCGTCGCCCTCCTGACGGTTCATAGGAACCACGACGTCCTGAATGAAGGCAGGCGTTTTATCCTCGTTTGGAACATCCTGCGCGGTGAGCCAGGCACCGGGAATCTTCACCTCATGCAGCTCGTCGATGCCGTGCTCGATGGACGCGTTGTTCAGATCCACCACAGCCTGACCCTTCTTCTTATAGTAGGTCTTGTAGATGGCATCCTTCATTTCCGTCACAGCCTGATCGATGGGGATCACGCCGGTCAGCTTGAAAAAGGCCGCCTGCAAAATCGTGTTAGTGCGGTTGCCCAGGCCCAGCTTGCGGGCGATTTCAATCGCGTCGATGGTGTAAAATCTGGCGTGCCTGGCAGCCAGGGACCGCTTCATGGAGGCGGGAAGGTTCTTTTCCAGACCGTCCATGTCCCATGCGCAGTTCAGCAGAAACGTGCCGCCGTCCTTCAAGGTTTTCACCATGTCGTATGTATGAACATAAGAAGGCGTATGACAAGCCACGAAATCCGCGGCGCGCACGAGGTAGGGAGAGCGGATCGGCACCTTGCCGAAGCGCAGATGTGATTGGGTCAGTCCGCCGGACTTCTTGGAGTCGTACACAAAATACGCCTGGCAGTAAAGATCGGTGGAGTGGCCGATGATCTTGATGGAGTTCTTGTTGGCTCCGACAGTGCCGTCGGAGCCCATGCCCCAGATTTCCACATCGGTCTGACCGGCCGGCGAGGTCTCGATCTCCTTTATAACCGGCAGAGAGGTAAAGGTCACATCGTCCACAATGCCGATGGTAAAGTTGTTCTTAGGCCGGTCCTGCTTCAGGTTGTCGTACACGGCCAGAATCTGTCCCGGCGTAGTATCTTTGGAGCTTAACCCATAGCGGCCGCCGACAATCTCCATGGGGATACCGCCCTCTTTAAAGATGGTGCAGATGTCCTGATACAGAGGCTCACCCATGGCCCCGGGTTCCTTAGTACGGTCCAGTACCGCCAGACGCTTGACCGTGGTGGGCAGACTGGCCAAGAAGTGTTTTACGGAAAATGGGCGATACAGGTGAACATTGAGAAGGCCTGCTTTTTCACCTTTTGCAGTCAGATAGTCCACGGTTTCCTTTGCAGTCTCAGCGGCGGAGCCCATCAGGATGATGACCCGATCGGCATCGGGAGCGCCGTAATAGTCGAAGAGGTGGTGGGTCCGGCCGGTGATTTTTCCTATCTCCTGCATATAGTGCTCAATTGTGTCAGGAATCTGGGCGATCTTCTCGTTGCAGGCTTCGCGGCACTGGAAGAAGATGTCCGGGTTCACGGTGGTACCGCGGGTGGCAGGATGCTCGGGATTCAGGGCGTGCCTGCGGAATGCCTTGAGTGCGCCCTGGTCCACCAGTGGACGCAGATCCTCGTAGTCCAGCGCCTCGATCTTCTGAATCTCATGAGAGGTACGGAAGCCATCGAAGAAGTGCAGCACCGGCATCCGGCAGTGGATGGCAGCCAGATGTGCGACGGCACCCAAATCCATAACCTCCTGGGGAGAAGAAGCTGCCAGTAAGGAGAAGCCCGTGCTTCGCACGCCCATTACATCGGAGTGATCGCCGAAAATAGATAACGCGTGGGCTGACAAGGTACGGGCGGAGACATGAAACACGCCCGGCAGCATTTCACCCGCAATCTTGTACATGTTAGGAATCATCAGCAACAGACCCTGAGACGCGGTATAAGTGGTAGTCAGTGCGCCAGATTGCAGGGAACCGTGCACCGTACCGGCGGCACCTCCCTCAGACTGCATTTCCACTACCTGTACCGGTTGGCCGAAGAGATTTTCCTTCCCATTAGCCGCCCACTCGTCCACATACTCCGCCATAGGTGAAGACGGAGTGATCGGATAAATGCCCGCTACCTCCGTAAAAGCGTAGGAAACATAAGCGGCTGCCTGATTTCCATCCATTAACTCAATTTTTTTCGTCATTGATAGATTTCCCCCTTGCTGTTTTAGTTTGCTGTGCTGCTTCCGGTGCGCAAGGTAAAAGCAAGTCTTAGCGCGGTAATACAGTACGCAATTTTTATTTATAAAATTCAATATATGATATTGCATACAATTATAATCACATGAATTCATTTTGTCAATGTTAATAAAAAACTTCCCGCAAAAATGCATAAAACAGGGGAATAAAACCTATGCAAAAAAGAAACTCAGCATTGCGTGTAAAATGGATACAAAAAATGAAATTGACCTAACAATCATAATGTTGTATACTAATATATCTAAACAACATGCGAAAAAGGGAAGAAGGTGTTTAACTATCAGTTCACAGAGTGCAACTGCTTATCAGCAGATTAAAGATATGATTTTCCGCATGGAACTGCTTCCAGGCGCCCGGATTCCGGAATTGCAGATTTCTGCCAAGCTGTCCATCAGCAGAACTCCGATTCACGATGCGCTTCGGCGTCTGGAGTCCGAGGGTTTGGTGATAATCGGACATAATCGCGGCGCTACCGTGGCATGTTTTACCGACGATGAAATCAGGGAGATTGGTGCGATCCGCCTATCGCAGGATATCCTTTCTGCGCAGTTAGCGGCCTATTATGGAAGCGCATCAGATTTTGATGCGCTTGACCATTTAGCTGACGACTGCGAAATGGCGGCGGCTAAGGGCGATATTTATGGACGGATTAGAACAGACTGCGACTTTCATTTGGCAATTTCGAAAATTTCCGGCAATTCCCATCTGATTAACCAACAATATGCTGTCTATCAGCAAATACATCTTGTTCAAGTGTCTAAATATACCGATATTGAGCACAGCCTGCTCCAAATTCATCACCATAAGCCGATTGTTTTAGCGATGCGCGATGGAAACTTGGAAGATGTACGCGCGCTGATATGCCAGCACATCAAAGATTTTTACCACATTGACCCGTATCTTTTGAAATGTTACGACGGTACTTCCCAGTCTGCGAATCTGTAACCAAAATCTGCTTCTTGATTTGCTACAATTCTATCGGCTGCCTTTGCGAAAGGGTATGCGGTTATATGATCTTGCTTCGGAAATGGAATGGTGAATGATTTGAAAAAGGATACTGAGAATGTTCTCACGAATGGCCCTGCAGTGAGATTCAGAAAGACTCGGCGGCAAATTCAGAAAATGGAAACCAAGGACAAAATCTATCATGCCGCTGTGGAAAAAATCAATGAAAAGGGCTTCAACAATGTCAGCATTGAGGATATTACGACAGCGGCCAATGTCTCAAAGGGCTCTTTCTACACACATTTTGAGTCGAAGGAAGCCCTCGTTTTTTATACATTTAAACAGTCGGATGATATTTACAAACAGGTGTATGAAAAGGTCAGGGGTCTGGACTTTTTATCCATGATTACGCGCTTCATGCGGATATCTTATACAGAGTATGAAAAGCGCGGTAAGGGAATCATTAAAGCAATGATCTCAAATTACTTTACCTGGCAAGGATATAACTTCTACGGAAAAGACCGCCTTTTACTAAAATGTCTGGAAATGATTGTAGAGAGCGGTAAGGAAGAACATGTTCTTGATACGCTGATAGAGACCGACAAATATGTGAATATCCTGCTTTCCACCATGATTGGCGTCGAAGTCATGTGGTGTTTTGACAGTCAGAATCTCAGTCTGGCGGATATGATCGAGGATGCCGTCCGTGTGGCGGCAAAAGGCATGATGATGCAATCATAAAATGCACTTAAGGCAAACGTAAATCACGATATGAGCATACAACCCCCGAAACCGGTATTCTGTACCAGTTTTGGGGGTTGTTTTTGCGTAGATGGAATCGTCTGTGCAAAAGATACAGAGGAGCACCGAAACGCCCTAGAAGATTGGATGATATGCACAATCATTTTACTGTATTTTTATGATTTTTGTGGCTTTACAAATAAAATTTCTGCGCATATAATAGCCTCAAGTCGTTGACTTTAAGTCAGTGAATTTAGGTCAATAATAACATTTCGGCTACAAAGTCTGACACTCCTGGCTGCCGTCGTTACGGGCAGAGCTGTCAAAAAAGATGCTTTCCTCCAGGACAGGTCTGGTCAAATTATCAGATTGTTCTTGATGTACAAGGCTTGTCTGCTATAAAAAGCGTGGGAAACTGTAAATATATTTGAGGGTACGAACGCTCTGGATGGTCAGTGGTTCTACTTGCATCGAATGCTGAGAATGAGAGGATGGCCGACTTTATTACGGACGTAGCTAGTCCTCGAAGAATCCCGTCAGACCTATTGCGTTCCTGTTCTAACAGCTCGGGCAACAGGATGGAAAAGGCATGGCTGGCGCCATGCCCTCACCATAAAATCTATCAGCAACAGGAGGAACATTATTATGGACATGAGTTATCTGAAGAACAAGCCCATTGCAATTCTGGGCGCAGGCGGTGTTGGCAAGACGATGGCAGGCGACTGCGCTCTGGCCGGGGCGAAGGTACGTATTTGGGAACAGCCGGGCTTTGCTGAGAGAAACTTCCGCAACATTGAAAAGACAGGCATCAAGCTGAGCGGCAACCAGTTCAGCTACTATGGCTTTGAGCGCCGCGGTGTTGCCCATGTGGAGCTGGCCACCAGCGACCTGGCCGAGGCCGTCAAGGGCGCAGGCATCATTATTGTAGCCACTGTGGCCATGGCGCATGAGACCGTCTTCCGCCAGCTGATTCCGCTGCTGGAGGACGGCCAGGTCATCCATATCTTCCCGGACAACTGCGGTACTTTTGTCTGCCGCAAGCTTATGCGTGAGATGAACTTCAATAAGAAGGTAATCGTCGGCGCGTGGTACACCGCTCCCTACGGTGTCCGCATTGTCAATCGCGGCGGTGTGACCACCAACGAGTGCAAGGTGGAGGACCGCATCACCACCATCCGCGGCTGCGCCCTGCCGATGACCGATACCGACGCATTCATCGGGTCCGCAAACTACATACCGGCCTTGGACGCAATCCGCACCGGCGACGGTTTTGTAGTGGGCAATACCATCCTGGACGTCAACCTCTCGAACGTCAACCCGGTCATCCATGTTCCCGGCACGGTCCTGGGCGTGTCCACCATGCAGAACTTCGGCACCGTTCTGGGTCAGGATGCGAAGAACTACTCCCTGTACGGCTTCGCGCTCTGCCCGGCAATCGCCGAGGTACAGGCGACCTTCTGGGAGGAAGAGAAGGCGCTGGCAAAGGCGATGGAGATCGGCCTGTGCACCGTGAATTATGAGGACTTTTTCTCCCGCACCACCATGTACGGCAAGGAGTACATGGGCCCCGACTTCGCCGTTCCCTTCGAAGAGAAATACGAGAACTTCTACGGCGACGGCCCGTTCAGCCTCGAGAACCGTTACATTACCGAAGACGTTCCTGTCGGCTGCTATCTGATGCAGCAGCTTGGCAGAAAGTATAACGTCCCGACCCCGACCATCGACTGCATGATCTATCTGGCCAACGTGATGATCAAGCGCGATCTGATCAAAGACAGCAAGTATACGTTGGACTATCTGGACATCGGTCACATGACTCACGACCAGCTGCAGAAGTATCTGCGCGAGGGTGTATATACCGCGAAGTAAGAGGCCCGACCTTTGTGTCGGGTACGGAAGCGTTGATACGACCACATTGATAGCGAGTGATCCATAAGCTGAATGATTGCTCACTTACCCTTGCGGAGGGTAAACATTCGTTTTACCCTCCGCAAATTTTATGCCGACTGAGAAAACACCGTGATTAATTTGGTACAAAATTTGCTTGTTTACTTGCTTATCTAAAAACATCTCAGGGAGTCCAGCCGCATCTGAGTCAATGGCTGCGGAAGGCCGTTTATACCGATGAGAAATAAACAGAGTCAGGGAGGGGAACTTAATGGCAGAAGGGAAGATTACCACGAGTATCAAAAATATTGTTATGATCGCGGGCGGGATGTTCGCTTTCACTATGGGCGCGGGATTCGCCTCGGGGCAGGAACTCCTTCAATTTTTCGTAGTCTACGGCAAACAATTTTGGGTCCCGATGATCACCGCGGCATTCTTCATGTTATGGTTGAGCATCAGCTTCGCCAAGGCAGGATATGAAAACAAGTTCGAAACCACGCATGATGTGTACTATTATTACGGCGGCAAATACTTAGGGCGCTTTTTTGATTTTTTTATCTTAGTCTACTGTTACGCCTGCTTCTTTTTTATGGCTGCCTCGGCGGCGACCGTCCTCAACGAAACTTTCGGCCTTCCGAAAATAGTTGGCGCTGTCGTTCTCGGCGCGGTGATTCTGGGTACGGTCATATTCGGCTTTGAGGGCCTTGCAAAGGTGATGGGTATTTCGGGCGTAGTGGATTTAACTCTGCTGCTTATTGTCATCGCCGTTACCTTTGCCTTAAACTGGCAGAATATCCCCGAAGGCATCAAGCTGGCTGACAGCGGCGCCGGAATTACGCGGGGAGGCTTCACCGGTATTCCCCTCTTGGAAGGGGCTGCGTACTTGGGAGGCAACAACCTGTATTTTGCCATCTATCTCTCGGAGCTGGGAGCGCGCAGGCCCCGCCGCGATTCAAAGACCGGCGTAGTGGCCGGAAGCTTGTTGATCATGGGGGTCATCATGCTTGCTGTAATGGCGTTGTTTTCCGTCCTGCCGGCAGTAGCCGGGGACAACATTCCGAATCTGACGCTCGCCAAGAGAATCACTCCGTTTGCCGGCATCATCTTCACCTTTGTCATTCTCCTGGAAGTATACAATACTTCCGCGCCGCAGATATGGACGTTGGCCAAACGCATTGCGCCGGATGAGAAGTCGCTGAAATTTCGTCTGTGGGCGATCGCTTTCATCGCGGTTGGCATTGCCGTTGCCTTGCTGGTGCCTTTCAAGACTTTGGTCGGCTCTGTCCTTTCGCTCTGTGGATACGTCGTTTGTCTGTTCTACATCCTTGTGATCGTCAAAGACATCAAGACGTGGCTGACCCATAGAAAAGAAAAAAAGAATGAAACGGATGAGATAGAGAGCAATGTGGTAAAATCATAGAATAGTAGGGATTTGAATCTTTTATTCCAGATTGTCAATGGGCTCAGGTTTTGTAACTTGCATATTCTTGTGGAATGTTAAAAAACGGTATGGAATTCGATGTTCCATACCGTTTTTTCAAAATTGTTGCTCCGCACCAATTAGCCACCGAAACAATGGCTTTATGTACATGCCTGCCATCCCTAGTGCGGTTAACAGCAATATAAGATGGTGCCAGAGTGTTTTCACATCGTCTGGCTCATAATCTCCCTAATAAGCCGAAAGTCATTATATACCATTTTCAAACATTGGCTCTATATACTTTTTTATCAATTCTATTCTATCCTTGGCGTCCGGCATTAAAAGAGAAGCGATAGAAACAACCATCTGTTTATTCCTATTGACATAAATCACATTTCCGCCATCACCCAAAGCTGCATAGCTATCTCCGTCAATGATCCACCAAAGGTAGCCATAGGATAGATTGCCCCATTGGACGCAGCGGCTATGTTCCCTCGTGCTGTCAGTTATCCACCCGGTCGGTACAATCTGTTTGCCGTTCCACACACCGCCGTTTAAATACAGTTGGCCTATTTTTGCCATATCCACAGGTGTTAAAAAAAGGCCCCAGCTTGCCGTGTTTATCCCTTGGGGATCAACAGCCCAACCACTGGTGTTTTTATCACTCATTACAGCCATTTGCTCCTCTTTACTATGCAATACCACATTGTGCGCAACATCGATTTCCAATGGAGAGAATAAATTTTCCCCAGCAAAATCAAGAATTGACTGCCCTGTGGCTTTCACAAGAATGCCTGACAAAATGTGGGTTCCTCCGATAGCAGAATAATTAAATTCCCCGACGGGCCCATCGCCGCCTAACAAATCCAGTGCATCCTGAATTGGGTTTCGGCTGGCAAAGAACTTTTCATATGGTTCCATCTTGTATTTATATGGAGCCGTCATGGTAAGTAAATTTTTAACCGTAACTTCCTGTATTGTCTTTTCACCGATTTCAACAGTGTAATCCGGAAAAAAGTCCAATACTTTCTGGTCGACGCTTTTGATGTATCCTTTATGAATGGCGATACCAATCAACACAGAAACCGCGCTCTTTGTTACCGACGCCACGTGAATAGCATTATGGTAGGTGTACCCATTCCAGTAGTTTTCATATAACACTTTGCCGCTTTTCAGTACAACAATGCCCGCAATATTGCTGTAATCGCTGTTTATTATCTTTTGAAGCTCTTTAATTTTTTCTTGATTCATAAATTAATATCTCCTTTAAGTGAATAAAGGATATCCTTGAAATTAAGGATATATCCATTAAAAATCATTTGCAAGAACTTTTTTAAAATTAATAAAACTTGGCTGCCATTCGTAATAATTATTCTAATAGCTGGTTCTTATAAGGAGACGTTTGGTTTAGCTGTTGAAAACATAATAAAGAAGGCCTGAGAAACAACTCATGCCTTCAACACATTATATAATGAGAAACCTAATCAATTCCTCTGGTCATATTTTATTCTTTTTTACAACTCATCTGGATCTCTTTACAAAGAGAGAGCGGGTTGAACAATTTTCATTTATCCATTAAAGATTGCCCCAATTTCCCGTTTGTTCAAAATCCTTCACCATGGTTTCTGCATTCTGAACGATTTCTTCATCAAAATTTATATAAGCGAGAAGTTTCACGGCATTCGTCGTTTTGGAAGGACCGGGCTTAATCAGATAGTCAAAAGCTATTCCTTCGCTGGTGATCTGTTCGTTGAAATGATAGTTTTCAAATTTTCCTTCTAAGATTTGAGTGAGTTCAACATCGTGGGAAGCAACCAAGCAAAGGCATTTTTGTTGGTGTAAATACCTTAAAACAGCAGTCGACGCGGCAATGCGTTCCACGGTATTCGTACCTTTTAAAATTTCATCTATATAACATAAACAGGGAACTCGTTTGACATGCTCCAACACGCGCTTCAGCGATTTTATCTCTGCTACGAAATAGCTCTCACCTGCGAGCAAATCGTCCTTTACCGCCATTGAGGAAATCACTAATTGCCTCGGAGCCTGATATACCCGCGCCGTACAGGTATTCACCGCCATTGCCAAAATTCCGTTTACAGCCACTGCCTTGATAAAAGTCGATTTTCCGGAAGCGTTGGAACCAGTAATCAGGGTGTCCCCCGGGAATACCACACTATTGGGAACGGCATTCCGCAAAAGCGGATGATATAATTCCTGAACATTCAGTTGCATATCCTTTATAAAATGGGGTTTGCTATAAAACTGAAGGCTTTTCCGAAAAGAGAGAATGGCTATTGTTACATCCAAGTCAGCGATACTTTCACATAATTCCTTACACTGCTGTTTGTTTGCAGTAATAAGCCTGATCAGCTTATTATAATTTCGAATTTCATGAAGTGTTAACATGCGACCGAATTCCGAAATGGTATCCATATCGCTCATAATCATGCGGTTTTGGATGGAGCCGGACGCGGCTCCCTGCAGTCCGTGTAAAAGAGCCAGTTTTTCCCGCATCCCCTGCCGCAGAGCTGAAAGGCTCTCATCTTTTATCGTTTTGGTTTTCCTACAGATTTGCTTACAGCACCAAAGCACGGAGGAAAAGTAACGAACGGAAGGAATTTGCTGTTCGATCTTTCTTCTTGAGAAGAAGCTAATCATAATGTTGATGCAAAGAGAACCAACGACGCAAATCGTCCCCAATCCATAGTTAAAAGGGAAAAGAAGCAAAAAGGCGGCAGGCAGCCATGTAAAGACGTTATAAAGCCACATATGATTCAATTTGTAAATTTCAGGGGTACTGATGAATTCGATTAATCCGTTATAATTGCTTTTTCCCAGTCTGCCTAAGTACATCTGCAGTTGCAAACGCAGCGCAGGTTCCCGGTCAAGGCAATCCATCAATGCCTCGCGGCGATCCGATTCTTTCTGGTTTGAGAAGCTGTGCAAAATAATATAGAGGTATTCCTCCCCTAACGAAGTTTGGCACGAATCCAGCCGCGAAAACACCCGATCCATTTCAAGGTCGTTCCACGTGATGTTGTCAATCATTTTGAATGTATCCTGACTTGTACAGTACTTCCAGGGTCTGGAAATGCTGTCAAACTCCAGGTCTTCAGTGTCAGGCATTCCGCCAAATTGCTCTGAAGTGCTTTCCCGCAGCTTTTTCTGTGCAGAGCGGGCGGATAGCATCATCGCAGCAGTGATAATAACGATGAAAACGACCACTATTATTCCAATGATATAACCATCCAAAATGGATACCCTCTTTGAATTTGATAAATTAGTCCCTACCTTTTGCCCCTGTTCGCCTTAAATCCCTGCCTCCAGCCCATTTCACCCATAACTTTATATAGAAACCTGGGAAAATCAATTGAAATATAAAGGTTATCGCCCGTGGAATGTGATAATACGGCATTCGCAAGTGTCCGGCAGGCGCTTCCAAGCGTACTTTTGGGGCCTTTGCCCAGCGGTATGCCTTTCATGGAACTTAATGCGGGGCCTCCTCCGAAGCCGATACCCATTCCCCAAACAAATCCCATTTTGTCACACCAATTTTTCAGTATCGCCAATGCGTTGCGGTTCTGTTTACCCTCATAAAATCCTGAATTGGAAATACCATATACATAAATATCCTTATTCTCAATACCGAGCTGTTCCATCTGGAAAAGGCAGGAAACCAAATGGGAGGGTATGCCATCCACGTAGAGCGGAAAGAAAAAAATCCACGCCTCACAGCCGCAGAGCTCTTTGATTTCCTCCTCGTCAATGGACGGCCTGTTCATTGTAAAGCTTTTAACAGTATGCTCGCCCGGCAATAAACCTTTAAAATCACTGAGCAAAGCCCGGCTTGCACTCTCCGATCTTTTGGGGCTTGCGTTTATCAGCGCGATATTCATAACGGCAGCGCCTCCCTTGCCTCATCGGCGGAATTAAAAAACAAAACCCTGTTCACCCTGCCGTCATAGTTCAGCGCATTCGCCGTTACCAGGCTTTGGGCCGTCTTCATTTCGTCCTCAGTAATATTCCCGCCGTAAAAGTATACAGTCATATTTATCACATTGACGTATCTTCGCTTGTGGTGCATTTCACCGCTTCTTATCACAAAATGGGGTGAAATATATGAAATGGCTCTGTCAAGAACGTTTTTCACAAAGGGGCTGAAGCCGCCGTAAAAACACTTGCTTATAATAAGCAAGTCGTCGCATTGACTGAACAGCTTGCCTATGTTTTCATACCCATCCTTGATGACGCATTGCCCCGGGGTTTTTATCCAGCATCCAAAACAGCCTATACAGTTATGTATGCTTCCGTCATCCGTGATTACCCTTTGGCTGGTATTTTGCGCCGATTGCAGCTCTTTAATGTCTGTTATGACCAGTCTCATTCAATATCACCCATAACTCTCATTTAACTTAAAACTGATTACCTCCGGCAACCGGTTTTCTTATGTCCATTTTACTCCCATATTTGTTCCAAAACAAGCGACATAAAGGAGGTTTGTCTTAAATGAGATTAGTGATCGCATAGCAGTCTCCGCCAAGCACCCACGATGCGATTTGTATACAGAATGGTGTCTGTATCGAGCTCTGTGGGAATTGAGGATAATCAGATGGAATCCATCACAGAGAATTGTTTGATTCTTTCTACCGCCATCTTCATCAGCCGGTTTACATCCTCTTCATTGATTTTGTAAGCGGAAGTCTCCTTGCGTGTCGTTGAATTGTCCGGGGAAAGCAAGTCCGCAATATGCTGATCTACCAGTATGACGGGCTGTTTCCCCGTTCTCTGCAGAAGCTCGTTTGACAGCTTCGGGTTTTTGCCGTCGGCCCCGCCGCTGATGGATAAAAAACCATACGGTTTTGGATTTTGCTTCAGATCGTTTATGTACATCCGAAGCGGAGAGGCCACCTTGCCCATCCAGACGGGCCCGAAAAAAAGGATGAGATCATATTTCCGCAGAGAATCCGGGGCGGGCTGAACCTGCGGCGTCCGGGAAAAAAGCATATCCAGAACGATAGACACCATTGTGACGGGCTTCCGTACGGTTACCTTGATATGTTTTGCCACCAGTTTCCTCGCCACGCTTTCCGCAAGAGCTTCATTATTGCCCGTGTAAGAGTATGATAAAATCGCAATATTCATTGGAGTCCTCCTCATTCCGCCTTATTTCTGTATTAATAGAAATTCTGTTCTTTTTTAGTTTGCCCGTTCCCTATCTTTCTCTTTGTCCCGCCTTAAAAGCAGAACGGAGAATATGACAATCCATTACGTACAATCTGATCGGGGCATCAATCGCAATTAGCTCGCTGGCGGTTTGTGATACGGGGCTATACTCGTGCCACATAACGGATGCGGTTATATCGGTGACGAGATAGAGAATTGAAGATACGTCCCCAACGTAATCAAAACCGTTTGAAGCTTGTTTAATACCTGCCGCTTTTCCCCTGGAACATGATCATTAGTCGTATAATTCATATTTTTCTGTCCTTTAAAACATGAATTTACCGGCCTTCGGCTTGTTTCACTGTTTATTCTCAGCGTCTGGCGGTGTGTCCGCGGAGCAGTCCATAAGCCCCTTCATCGTGAATTCGGCCAGGTATTCGATCAGACGCGGAAAATAATCAAGCCCGATTTCATTCTTATGTGTTTCCGTGACAACCAACGCGGTGAAAATCGCCATAATCATTTCGGCGTCGATATCCCGCCGCATCCTTCCCTCGGCCTGCCATTTTCTCACAATCTCGATAAAGCTGCTGTAGAGAAAATCCACGCGTCCCAGCCCGTTTTCTTCCCGGAATTTCTTTTCAATTTTGCTGAAAGACTCCCTATCGTACCATTGGCGCAGGATAGGATTTTTGTTCATGCCCTCTAAGTTCAACCGCAGCATCCGCCGGACGACCTGTATAGGATCAGCATCAATATCCAGACCCTCCATGATACTTTTTTTCAGAGCAACGTTTTCGTCGTTGTAAATATCCAGAAACAAGGCTTCCTTCGAGGGATAGTAATTATAAAACGTGCCCGCTGCCATTCCCGCCATTTTCATGATTTCGGCGACATTGGTATCCTTAAAACCTTTTGTGCTGAATAAATGCTTCCCACAGCGATAGATTTCCGCTTTCCTGTCCATTTTTATCCTCCTGTAGTGCAGTGATACATATTTTAAAGTGCCATTCTTCTTCCTATAAAATCAAAGAAGCGCCCCATTGCCTTTTTGAAAAGCCCCAATGATGCAGGGTAATAGTAATCAGACTCAAACCAACCGATTTCCTTGAAATAATAATAATCCCGATATTCTCCACTTTGCAGCCTGCATATCATGGTTCGTGTCATACGGAACATCATAAGCCTGAAAAGAGAAGGGGACGGAGTGCCGTTCATCAGCGCTTTATAAAAGGCCGCCGCTGCCTTTTTTATTTTCCTGTTATTTTTCCCGCGCATGGCTTCCGTGGTGGGCTCCAGCGTTTGCAGGACACAGCCGCGGGATGCATGAAATCCTAGATTTTCACCCATGCTGCTCAGATACTTCACGATTTTGTTACCGCCGAAAACGCCTTGTGTGACAATCGCCGTACAAGCCTTGCCCCAAAAGCACGGCCTGTGAAAAATAAAGGCCAGCCTGTCAAACAGATTCTTCATCCGTGCGGAAACATGGAATGCATAATTGGGGGAGGCAAAGACCACTCCATCCGACCGGCTTATTTTTTCAATTAGGATATCCCGATCGTCCTTCAGGGGGCAATATTCCTCTCCCTTGTCAAAGCACAGCTTGCAGCCCGTGCAAAATTCAAGGTTGTAATCATGTAAAAAAATGGTTTCAAATTCAATCCCGCCATACGATTTTAAGTACTCTCCAAATTTGAGGACGGCGTCGTAAGTTCCTTTCTTCCGCTGACTTCCGATCAATGCGATAATCTTTTTCATGTACGGCCTCCAATGCAATAAAAAATTCATATCATGAATGAATTTTATAATATTCATTCATGATATGATAATAGCATAGGATTATTGGGATGTCAACTGCGCATTATCATCATAAATTCCTCATATGTCCTGTCTGATGCAAAATTGGAGTATAAACTGAGGCTGTCCTTGCAGAACATGTCAATATTGGAAAATTGCGTTTAGTGTTGGCTTAAATGTAAGATACCACGCTGCCTGAATTCGAAATTCAGGCAGCGTGGTGAAGCATTACAATTTCAAAACAGATGGCACGCAACTTGATGGTCTTCATTTGCCTGACGAAGCTCCGGTACTTGTTCACGGCAAATATCTTTCGCAAAAGGACATCTGGTATGGAATCGGCACCCGGACGGCGGTTTTTCCGGGCTGGGAATATCCCCTTTCAGCTCAATGCGATGGCGGTCAAGAGTGGGGTCTGGGATCGGTACGGCAGATAAAAGTGCTTTGGTATAAGGATGAACCGGATTAGAAAACAGTTCATCCCGAGTAGCCAGTTCCACAATAATACCGAGGTACATAATGGCAATTCTGGAGCAGAGGTGTTCCACAATACTGAGGTCGTGAGAAATAAAGAGATAGGAAAGTTCCCGCTGTTCCCGTAAATCACTGAATAAATTGATGATTTGGGCTTGAATCGAAACATCCAGCGACGAGACCGGCTCATCCGCCACAATAAAATCCGGATTCAGCGCCATGGCTCGCGCAATGACGATGCGCTGACGCTGGCCCCCGGAAAACTCATGCGGGTAGCGGTCCATAAAACGGGGAGCCATTCCGCACATAGTGAGAATATTTCCGACCTTATCATCAACGTCCGATTTCGTAGCCAGGCCATGCTCCAGCAAAGGTTCGCCGATCGCGTCCCCGATCCTAATTTTTGGGTTCAACGAGCTGTATGGATCCTGAAAAATGTATTGCATTCTGGTACGCAGGTGAACGAGCTCTTTTTTGCTGATCGTATGGATATCTTTCCCATCAAAAAGGATTTGTCCGGAAGTCTTTTCGTGCATGCGCAAAATGGTCTGTCCCAGCGTTGATTTGCCGCTGCCCGATTCGCCCACAAGACCGAACGCCTCCCCTTTTTCAATCTGAAGGCTGATTCCGTCCACAGCCTTTATATAGCCCGTCGGCTTTCCGAAAAAACTGCTCTTAATGGGAAAGTACTTTTTTAAATCATTAATTTGTACCAGAGGCTGACTCATTGAGTTCTCCTTTCTCATACAGCCAGCAAGCGGTATTATGCTGACTGCCGTCTGAAAGATAAGGCGGATATTTTTCCTTGCAAATATCCAAACATTCCTCACAGCGGTCACAAAAATAGCAATTCTGGCCCAGTTCCGATAAATCCGGGACCTGGCCTCGAATAGAATACAGGCGGTCCTGGTGCTGCCCGATAATGGGTCGGGACTTCAAAAGCCCTTTGGTGTACGGATGCCGGGGATTTTGAAAAAGATCAATTATGGGCGCTTCTTCAATTTTCTTCCCTGCGTACATTACAATGACATAATCCGCGATTTCGGCAACAACTCCCAAATCATGCGTAATGAAAAGAATTGACATATCGGACTCGTCTCGAATCCCTTTCAGCAAATCCAAAACCTGTGCCTGAATCGTTACATCCAATGCGGTGGTCGGTTCATCTGCAATCAACAGACTTGGATCGCAACTGAGTGCAATTGCGATCATGACTCTTTGCAGCATACCGCCGCTCAGTTCGTGGGGATAAGAAGTCATAATCTGCTCTGCACGCGGCAGATCAACCCGTTCAATTAATCCGACCGCTTTTTTCCACGCTTGCTTTTCATCCAGCAGCGTGTGCTCCACGATGGTTTCTACAATCTGACGACCGATAGTAAATACCGGGTTCAAAGAAGTCATTGGTTCCTGAAATATCATGGAAATCTGGTTGCCGCGCAGATTGTGAAGGTCTTTTGTATTCATTTTCAGAACATCCTGCTCCTGAAACAGGACTTCCCCGCCGAGGATTTTCCCGGGGTCGCTGATCAGGCGAAGCAGAGAAAGTGCCGTTACGCTTTTTCCGCAGCCGGATTCCCCGACAATGCAGACGATTTTGCCTTTCGGTATGGAAAAGGAAACGTCGTCGACTGCTCTGCTGATTCTGCTATCCACATAAAAGTAGGTTTGCAGATGATTCACACGGATAATCGGTTCCTCCATTTGCTTACCTTCCTTTCATTTTCGGGTCCAGAACATCGCGAATAGCGTCGCCCAGAACATTAATGGCAACGACAGTCAGGAAAATTGCCATTCCGGGCGGAATCCAAAGCCACGGCCGTTTCTGAAAATCGATCAGATTGTTTGCAATGGTGATCATATTCCCCCACGTTGCGGTTGGCGCGACCACCCCAAGCCCAAGAAAGCTGAGCGTTGATTCGTTTAAAATCCCCGCTGCGGTCTGCAGTGTGGCCACGACGATCAGCAGAGGATAGGTGTTGGGCAGAAGATGATGAAAAATTTTTCGTCTGCTGCTAAGGCCCAGTACATCGGCGGCTTTAATATACATCTGTTCCCGCAGGGAAAGAATCTGCCCTCGAATCAGCCGGGCAAGCCGCGGCCACCCGACGAAACTGATCATCATCATGACAATATAGATCCGGTAATCCGTGGGAACCTTGAACTCCGACAGCAATGCGGCAATAATGATAAGCAAGGGAAGGCTCGGAATGGACAGCAGAATATCTGCAATCCGCATGATCATGCTGTCAACAATTCCGCCGTAGTAGCCGGCAATGGCGCCGAGCAGCGCCCCAAGCACCAGGGAAAGCACCATGGAGGCAAGGCCGACGGTTAAGGAAATCTGCCCGGCAGTCATCAGACGCGTCAGTACGTCGCGGCCGTAATCGTCGGTACCAAGCCAGTGAAAAAGGCTGGGCGGATATTTCATCAGCGTAACGTCCATCGCGTCCGCTCCATAAGGAGAAAGCAGCGGACCGACAAAACTGAACAGGAACATCAGGATTAAAAAGCAGGCGCTGAAAACGGCGGTTTTGTTTTTTAACAGTCTGCGGAAGGATTCCGTCCAAATGGATTTTGATTTTTTTCGCTCCGCCGCCGGTTTTTGTTTTATCGTACTCATTACAGACCTCATTCTTTCTTGGCAATCCGAATTCTGGGATCGGCAGCGGCATACATGACATCGGCAAGGAAATTACCGAAGATCGTCAGGAACGATAAAAACATGGTCAACGTCATCAGCACGGGGTAATCCCTTGCATTCAGCGCGTCCAGCTGTATTTTTCCGATTCCCGGCCAGCCAAAAATCTGTTCGGTAATAATCGCGCCCGAAAACAGGCCGGGCAATTCAAAGGCCAGCAAGGTGATCGCGGGTAGCAGCGCGTTGCGCAGCGCATGCCTGAAAATGACCGTGCGCTCTTTCAGGCCTTTAGCCCGGGCTGTCCGGATGAAGTCCATACGGAGCACATCGAGCATCCCTGTGCGGAAATACCGCGTCAGCGAACCGACGCTCAGTATGGTCAGAATTGCAACCGGCATAATCATATGGCGGAGTACTTCCAGTAAATAGGCAAACCCTACAGAATTGCTTCCGGTGTCAAGCATTCCGCCGATGGGAAGAATATGTAGATCCACTCCAAAGAATTTGATCATCATTAATCCAATAAAGAAGGACGGTACGGAAAGCGATGCAAACACGCCCAGTGTCACCAGTTTATCGAAAAAGGAATACTGTTTCGTCGCAGAATAAACACCGATTACCAGTGCCAGCGCCCATGTAAAGAAGAGCGCGACAAAAGAAATGATAAACGAATTCCATATGTACCGGTTAATCAGAGTCGTAACCGGCAGCATGTGCTGCAGCGAAAAACCAAAATCGCCGTGGAACGCGTTTTTCAGCCAGATGAAATAACGCTCAATGACCGGTTTGTTCAGCCCGTAAAGCGCACGCAGCTCGTTCAGCCTCTCGGGTGTCAGCTTGCGGTTGGATGAAAAATAGTCTCCCGGCATCATAGCAAACAGGAAGAAGATAAGCAGAGAAATTCCCAAAAGGATGGGGATCATTTGCAGAAATCGTTTCAATACATATTTTTTCACAGGAACACCTCTTTTGTTCTCGGCCGGCATGCCGGAATCCCGAATGAAACGCATAGAAATATCCGGCATTAAGCCGGATATTTCTGACGGGTTTATGGATTTATTGTTTTATAGATAATTTGGAAAGTGCGATGGCGGAATCATAGTTGCCGGTGGCATAATTTTCAGCGCCTTCAATTCGCGCGTTCCATGCGGCAATGCTTTTGCGGTAATCAATCAGAATCACCGGCGGGTCGTTGCTGAGTTCCTGATAAAGCTTTTTGTAGGTTTCTTTCCGCTTGGCTTCGTCCACCGTACTGATGCCCTCTTTGATCAACGCATCCACTTTGGGGTTCGAATAGCCGGATACATTTAGGTCCGGTTTGTCAGAAGCAAATTCAGCTACGGAGTCATTAGGGTCAATCAATCCGTTAGTGCGAACGCTGAGCAGGTCGTAGTCGCCTTTTGTCAGTCTGCTAAACATGGTGTTCGCATCCAGAACTTCCGGAACAAATTCAATGCCGATGTCCTTGTAGTTCTCTTTTGCAATCGGAATGATCTGGTCATCCGGCTTTGTGGTTAAGTAAGAAAGCTTCAAACGCTGGCCGTCTTTTGTACGAATTCCATCGGAACCAACTTTCCAGCCTTCGGTATCCAGCAACTGCTTTGCCTTATCCGGGTCGAAGTTGTACTTGGTTACGCCGTCTTCCGTGTAGGACCAAAGGGTCGGTGCAGTGAACACGTTGGCCACTTCGCCGTAGCCCTTGTATTTTACGTCGATGATCTTCTGGCGGTCAAGTCCATAAGTCAGTGCCTGACGAACGGTGGTATCTTTTAAGTAAGACTTTTTATTGTTCACATAAATGTATCCATAATCTGGTACCGTGCGGATTTTTATATTTGCAAAACCGAGGGCCTGAAGCTGATCCAGCGTATCCTGATCGGTGGTAAAACTGTCCAAATCGGTTTCACCGGCCTGGAAGGTCTGCAACGCGGTGGTTTTTGCAGTAATCTTGAAAATCAAATGCTCGATTTTCGGCTTTCCACCGTAATAGTTTTCATTTGCGGTATAGCGGATTTCCTGGCCGTTTACGTATTGGTCGAATTTGTAGGGTCCGGCACCCATCGGTTTGGAATACAGTGCCTTCAGGTAATCAAGCTGCCCCTTTTTGTAATCTTTTCCGTAATATTCCTTAGACAAAATGTAGCCGCCTAAAAGAGTCAGATTAAGCGGATTTGCTTTTTCAGTTGTAATCTGAATGGTGCCTGCGTCAATCACTTTAATGCCGGAAATAGAGGTTGCATTTCCTTTTTTGTAGTCATCTGCGCCCTTGATTTCCGCAGTTGAAATATCAATTACACTGCTGGTATATTGTGGGTCATCCAACAGGGTCAGCGTAAATGCAACGTCGTCCGCAGTAACCGGAGAGCCGTCGCTGAATTTTACGTTTTTACGAAGATGGTAGGTGTAGGTAAGATTATCCGGTGAGACTTCCCACTTTTCCGCTAAGTCCGGAACCGGATTTCCTTTTTCATCGATGGCGACAAGGCGTGCAAAAATTGGCTGAATCGCATTTTCATCCCAGCCGTTGTCATAGAAGTAGGGGACAAAAACGCCGCCGGGCTCTGAAATATTTGCGACAAAGGTATCGGTACGGTTGTTTGCGGTTTCCGGGCTTTTGCCAGGATCGGTCGCCTTTATATATTGATCCTTTGTATCGGCAACTTTCGTGGCTTGTTCCGCTTTGCTGGAAGCAGTTCCAGGCTTGGCACCGCCGGAAGCGCATGCGGAAAGAATTAACACTGCAACGAGCAGTAAAGAAATGAAACTGAATTGTTTTTTTCTCATGATACACACCTCGTAAATTTATTAGGAACAATGACGTGACGTGGGCTATTACAGCCGTCCCATGCTTCACGACCGATTCGAATTAAATACAAAAGAAAATAAAAAAGCAGTCCAACCCAAAAGTTTGACTGCAAGGAGCAATTATGAAATATGCGTTCATTTCTTAACGCATGGTCATAGGCTCAGTAAATCGAACTTTGGCAAGTCAGAACAGTATTCTTTTTAAAAATACAGCATGGCATTCGATTAAAAGTATACCTACAACATATTTTTAATTGCTTCGTCATTATGTGCTCCCCTCTCAATACATTCTATCCAGATATGTATTCTATATTTTGTTATTTGAATCATAACATATATGTTTTATAATGTCAACCTAATGAAAATGAAAAGTGACATGGCGCTTAGGCCTTGTTTATAAAATCAAGGCCTGATAGCTAGCAAGTCATTATCTCCGGCGAATGAACAGACCCAGAGAAATGGACAGGAAAAGAAACCTCTGCACAGAATGTCCGTTCTATGAGTCGATCCAATAGCAAGGGGGCTGTATCCCAAAAGAAAAACAAGGGAAAGGCAATTACTCTTTCCCTTGTTTTATTAGTTTTTCCGACTCTCTATTATGGTCTCATACGAAGTTCAAACAGTGATCTGAGCAGCATATCATAAACATTATGCGAAGTTCGTAATAGGGGAGAAAGGCCCCAGTGTGCTCATTTTGTACCGTTCAGTTATAGTTTGCTGAAACCTTGCAGATAGAGCAGGTTTAAAATAATTCCATTCGCTTTCCACCAGTTTTTGCTGATTGCCCATTGACTGGGATAATTGTCCCAATCCCAGGTGATATTCCAGGAACCATCATCAAGCTGGGTTCTGGCAATGAAATCACATTCAAAATCGGCAGCCTTCTGATTGCCCGCATAAAACATACTGCCCGGGCAATCAAGAAACTGCGACGGCTTGCAGACATATGAGGTTTCCCATTCAGCGGTTTCCTGTGTAATACAGCTATGAATCAACCCCGACAGCCTTGCTTTTACAGCAGTCAAATCAATCATATCAGTTGCTTTTGCTTCCTCAATATACTTCACCAACCTGAGATAGCAAGTTATCGTGTGCATGCCGTTTTCTCTTTTGACTTCCAACAGCTGATCAAACGCTTCTTTTGCAATGCAGCAGCCACGTTGGTAAAGTTCAGTGTCTTTTTCCGCAAAGCGGATAATAAATCCTGCGAGGCACGCGGTTGGATTGTAATCGTTTTGGTCTGTGCTATCAATCTCGGTATGCCACCATAGGGCATGAGGATACTCGTTGTTGCTTTTTACATCTTATACCAACACTTGCCATCAAAGCTCTTTCCGCTTTCAAGGTAGTGTAAAATACCTTTGATGATGGTATGTGTATTGTCTGTAAAGTTAATCTCGCGTAAAATTTCAGTCGCAGTCCATGTTTGGATTGGCGAGGAGTTAGGGTTCCACGCATCCGCTTCCAAAGCATGCCCAAAGCCACCATCGTCGTTTTGATAGTATGACAATGCGTTAAGAACAGCTTCTGTGCTTCCATTTTCAAAATGATATTGCCATCTTGCCAAATCAAGAGGTCTGGCATTACGATATATAAATTCTCTTGCTCTTTCAAATGTAGTGTTCAAGTTTTATACCTCCTATAATATAAATAACGCGTAGTCTAAATCTCCATTTATTTCAGGTTCTTTACAAAGACTTTTGAGCTTATAATATCATATTTTCCTGTACAAAAAAAGACATGGACATTCCTTGCCGGAAAGCCATGTCTTTTGGAAAGTCAGGCCATAAAAGATCCACATAAAGACGCGAGCAACACCTTATTGCAATTATTTATCCACTGATCGGTTATTAGATCGGATCAGCGGCATAAAAATATCGTCCACGATCTCCGCTATTGTTGTGTCGGAAATTTCTTGCTTTGTGATCAGCTCATAATGCAGCAGATTAAAAGGCAGCAAGATGATCCGGGGCGACAGTTTTTCCAAACGAATTTCCCCGCGGAGTTCCGCGTTTTTCATGATTGTCATCATAGCCGCCGTTATTTTATCCTCTTTATTCTCTGATCTCCGCTGGACGATTTGCGGCATGGAAGCAACTAAAGTACGCCAAACCTGCGGTTCCATCATCAGTCCCCGGATCGTCTGCGCGCCGATTGTTTTCACCGGTTCCACACGTGCGCGCAAATAGGCAACCACATCGTCGCGCAGACTCCCGGTATCCGGTATGTCGCTTATGTTAATTGTCGGTATCCATTTACGCAGAGCGGCTATCACAAGCTCCGACTTGTTGGCCCAGCGGCGGTAAAGGACAGCCTTATTGGTCCCCGCCCGCACCGCGGCGCTTTCCATCGTCAAATGCGAATAGCCATTTTCGACGAGTTCATCCATCGTAGCGTCCAGGATCGCTTCCTCCAGATTTTCTCCCCGGCGGCGCGTGCCCTTCTTTTGCTCGTCCATTTTTCAGTTTCCCTCCAAGCCTCAACACTTCACGAGCCCTGTTGTAAAAATTCACATAGGAAACGCAAAAGTTTCTTATTTCTATGTGGAGTGTGTCAATTGAATGAAATCTGTATTTATCATATCATATCCATATAAGAAACGCAATCGTTTCCTTAATCAAGCGAAGGGAGATTTCTCATGAGTACAAAGAATGTAAAACCGGTAAAAGAAAAGCTTGACCCGGTCGTGTTCAAGACTGCCATGGTTCTGGTCGTTGGAGCGCTTGCACCGCTGTTCGATTCGACGATGGTCAACGTGGCGTTCCACGCCATTGCGGCTGATATGAAAGCAAATATTTCTATCGTGCAGTGGATCACAACGGGGTACGTTCTGGCGATGGGGCTGGCCGTTCCGGTTTCAGGATGGGCCACCAAACGATTCGGAGGCAAGCGATTATACGTCTTTTCACTGGCGATTTTTTTAATTGGCTCCATATGCTCTATGCTGTCATGGAACATCGAAAGCATGATTATTTTCCGGGTCATTCAGGGGGTCGGCGCCGGATTGATGATGCCGACGCTGCAAACGGAGCTTGTACAGGTTTCCGGCGGACGCAACCTTGGGCGGATCATGTCGATTGTCAGCATACCCGGTCTGCTTGGGCCGATCCTTGGTCCGGTATTGGGAGGGATTCTCATTAATGCCTGGGGCTGGCACGCTATTTTCTGGGTAAATATCCCGATCTGCATCGTGGCAATCCCGTTAGCCTTGTGGGGAATACCGGCCGACAAACTGTCGGAAAAGAAAGAATCCCTTGATGTGATCGGCATGATTTTGCTTTCTCCCGCGTTTGCCCTCCTGATCTATGGCATTGCCCAGATTGCTTCGCACAGGGGACTTGGCAGCAGCACGGTCTATATTCCGCTTATCATCGGCGTCGTTTTGATGGCATCCTATGTCGTCTATGCTCTGAATACGAAGCGGGAACCGGCTCTGAATGTACGGCTGTTCAAATCCGTCAATTTTTCCGCTTCCAATATTCTGCTGATTTTCAGCGGCATCATTACGAACGGGGCCATGCTGATGCTGCCGCTCTATTATCAGGAGGTACGCGGCGCAAGCGCGCTGTCAGCCGGCTTTTGGCTACTTCCTCAGGGCATAGGCATGCTGCTGACCAGAAGCTGGGCCGGGAAAACGGCCGACCGTAACGGCTCGCGCAACATCGTGCTGATGAGCCTCGCCGCTATTGCGATCGGTACGCTGCCGTTTGCTTTTGCGGGTACGGATACGAATTATATCCTTTTGTCTATCGCCTTGTTGATAAGAGGGGCGGGGCTCGGCGGTTTATTTATTGCAATCATGATGTCCGCCTATATTGGACTTCCAGAAAAGCAGGTTCCTCACGCGAGCATTGCCACACGGATTTTCCAGACCATCGGCGGAGCTTTCGGGTCCGCCATTCTTGCAACCGCCGCTCAACAGCAGATGGCGGGCCACGTACAATCTGATCTTCCTGCTGTTGCCTATTCCTTCAACGTCTCGTTCTGGTGGTCGATCGGTTTCACCGTGGCTGCAGTAATTCCTACGTTGTTTTTGACGATGCTTAAAAAATCGGAGCTAGAAACGGCCACAGAGGAGACAATGGAGAAGACATGAAAACCCACATCATTTGCCAGAAGCGAATTTAGTATGAAAAAGCTCAGCCTTTCGGCTGAGCTTTTTCATACAACAAAATGCGTCCGCAAGACTGTGAACGAATATGTCATGGTGCAACCGCCGGTGGAGAAAGGGGGATTCATCACTAGCAGCATAGCTCTTCGCTGAAAACATATTGCTGGCATGTTCTCTAATGTTCAGACTTTTTTGGATTCGATTCTCTCGCAGCCAAACAAAAAGGTGACACCCGCGGTGGATTTTGTTCCTCTCCCTTGATAGTGTCGACCCTGATAAATTTGCTTTGATGGGTGTAAAGTCTGGGCGGAAATCTGGTACCTAGTTGAAAGACTTTAGCATAGAAGGTGTCGCGGAAAATAAAGGAACAAGCAGCGAAGATTAAGTTACATTGATAACCGCTACGAAGGATGAAAAAACAGATTACGCACACCAGCCAAAAAACGACCCCCGGCAGCGGTACCGCTGCCGGGGGTTAGCAATATAAAAGAAACGAATCAGCCTTTAGCCGGTAAACCGGCTGATCTCCAGCTCTTTGAGGGAAAACAGAATCAAAAAAGAAATGTGCAGGCGGTTCCGGATTTTATCACTGTCCAGTGGTGTTTCCAGAATTTCCTCCAGTTTTTTTATGCGGTAAATCACAGAGGTTCTATGAATAAACAGCGCCTTAGCCGTACTGGTGTAGTTCCCGTTGTGAGTAAGAAAAGCATACAGGGTTTTTACATACTCGGTGCTGTTATCACGGTCGTAGGCAATCAGCTTCAGCATCTCCTGGCTGCAGAAACCCTTTAGATTGATGTGGGGGGGAGCGTCCAGAAAAAGGCAATTTAAAGCATAATCGTCATAATCGAAAATCACGTCCCGCGCGTGCATCTGCACGCCGGCCCGCCTTGCCTGCACAGCCTGCGGGTACTGCTCGTGCAGTCGGTCCAGGCCGTTCCTGCTTCGGCTGATGCCAATCTGAATTTTGTTTTTGGTCAAAAACTTCTTTAACCCCTCAAGGTCAAAATTCTGGCCGTACAGCCGCTCTTTGTCCAAAATGGCGACAATCCCGTTTTCAGTAATCAGCGTATAGCTTTTCGGAAGATACTTTTCCAGCTCCAGCCTGACGTTTTGCAGACTGTTTTCATAATGCCACGCGTCACTGGCCGCCATCAAAACACAGTAGTTCCCATCCGTTTTCAAGTTCAGCGACATCGCCCTGCTCTCCAGCCGAGCGGTATCGGAAAATTTATTCTCGATCAGATCCTTGAAAAAGCTCTCCCGGCGGGCGTCTCGCACAAACTTGTAGAAGCTGTCCATTTTAAAATAATAGGAAAACACATTACACAGGCGGCGCAGTATCCCGATATCCTGTTCATGGAACGGTCGGTTGGAGTTCAGAACGGAAATACTAGCAATCTTGGTATTTCCAATATAGATCTTGCCGTTGATCGTGTCATACTGGCTAATTTCCTTTTGAAGCAGGATGGGCTGCGCGTTTTTATCCAGCTGCTGGGAAATTCGTTTATAGTTCTGGGACTGCATGGTTTCATAGCTGAAATATCCGAATTCGCTGTGGTCTTTCCACAGCTTACTGTTTTCCACAAAGCCGCCGGAGCGCGCAATCAGCTTGGTGCTCCGGTCCGAAAGGATGACGGGATTTTCAAGCAGACGGTAGGCAATGTCCACGATCTCCTGCGCTCTACCCTGCCGAAGCGCCACGTCCAGCAGCGTGTTCCAATACACTGCGGCTTTAGAGGAATCCGCAAAAACTTTCTGCACCTCTTTCAGCAGCGTGTTGAGGGATACGGTATCGTCTACGAGCATCAAATTAACTCCCAGAGGATGATGCGCATACGGAACATCCTCAATGCACAGAAAACTCGTACCTTTGCTCACGTTTGACAGGGCATACAGAGCCGAAAGCATGCCCAGATACAGAATTCCCGAGCATTCGCCGTCGTTTTCCGCTGAAAGCAGGCGGATCGAGCTTATTTCTTCGTCCATACCATGGCAAATCAGCCTGGGACTGTAATCCAGAAGGTGCCCGCACAGCATTTCCAGATTCATACTTTTTCCTCCGGCGTTTTATTTAAGCTCCATTATATCACAACGTGCTGTGCTCCTATTGTCCTAAAGGACAATAGGAGCACAAACTTTTTAACATTCCAAGGCTGCTCGGGTGTCAGCCTTTTTTCTGGAAATCATGGTGGTGACAACAGCAACAATGACCGCCGCAACCAAGAGATAGATCCAGCAAACCTGCCAACCGGCCTTCAGTCCCTCAAAGCCGAACAGGTTGGTAAAAACCTTCAGGACATTGGTTGAAAAAGACTGGCCGATGGATTGGCAGATTACAACGACAGAAAAAGCGAGCGTAGCGACGGATTTTGTCGCGACAGGCTCTTTAGGTCTCTGAATCGTCTGAGCAATCAAAAGAAGCAGCTCAGGATTGTAAAGACCGAATCCGAAACCGAACAGCATGCTGCCGACTATGTACATTGGGAAAGTGGTCGCATTCGTCAAGATAAAGAAGCAGAGTGCCACACAGGTAATTGCAGCCGTAAGAGCATATTGCTTTAAGACCTTACGGATACCCGGGAAAAACAATCCCACTAAAAAGGAGACGGCGGAATAAGCGGAAATTGTCAGGCCGGCTTGGGAAGAGTCGCCGGCACCGGTTTTTACCACTACCAGCGCGGCACTGGCGAAGAAAGAACTCAGCGTCACATTGAAAGTAATGTTCCAGAGCGCCAGAACGACTGTTTTATAGGTTAACTTATCTTTCTGACCGGAGGCTGCTGTTTCCTTTGGCTGTGCTTTTTCCGTATCCGGCAGCTTAAAGATGATCAGCAAAAGCACCGGGATCACGATGATGAACGCCGCATAGGCGTAACGGTAATTGATATTGGCAAGATACCCGCCCACAGCGGCAAAGACCACGCTGGAAAGTCCGCCAACAGCTGTTTTGAAACCAACCATACGGTTGCGGACCGGTCCCTCCGGGAACAAGTCCACCAAAATGGAGCTTGCGAACGGAAACGCCAAGCCGTAACCGACGGAGAAAACGCCTTTCATGATCAGGAGAAATTCAAAGGTCCCTCCGATAAATGCAGGCAGCAGTCCGCCCACAAGAATCAGAATAATGGAAAAAACTAGGACAACCTTTGCCCTCACAAAGCGGGTGATTACTCCGCATGCAAAGCAGGAAATCATCATGATGATAGGGGTGATCGTCTGAAGAAGCTTTATATTATCTATCGGAACATTGGGAAACGCCACGGCGATTGCGCCCAGCGAAGCCTGAATGATACTTGTGGTATAAAGCAGAACACCGATGGATAACGCAGCGACTTGAACAATCAAATCGTATTGTTTCTCTTTCATTCTACACAACTCCTCAATTAAGTTAAGATTAAATTCCCAGCAGCTCCGCCGGAGTCTTTTTGGCCATCAGGTCGATCTGGTTCTCTGTCAGGATCTTGTTTTCATGAAGGAGCGTAAGGAATCTGTGAAGAATGTCGACCGGTGAAACCGGGCCGTTCCTTGTCATGGCACCGCCGTCGGAGCTCAGGATCAGACGCTCCTGCGGTGCAACGCTCAGGTACTCCGTAATCAGTGAAAAAGGAACTCTGCTAAGTGTGGGCAGAATCTGCTCAAATTCCACCGCACAGACATCCACATAAGCGCCTTTACTTGCCCATCTTCCCACATCCTCCACGCTGGCGCCGACTGTAGAAAACGGATGAGTAATCACTACTTTTTCAAGCTTCATTTCAGCTGCTTTGTCAACGAGCTTGTTGATTTCCACCACGCTGCCGTGACCCGTCGCCAGAATCATGTCGGGATGGGAAGCCATGTAATCCAGCACAGGAAGGACTTCCTCCTTCAGTTTCCCGTCCTCGTTAAGATAATACACGGGGTTCTCTGTTACCGCCAGTTTCTTCGCACCGACGAACGATTTTTTCGCATGCTCATCGATATGCTGCTTCGCAGAAACCGTCGGCATCCAGACGACCTTTGCGCCCATTTTGTACGCGGCGTCAATCATGGAAACATTGAAAACACCGATGGAATTGTTCAGAACCAGGCTACCAATGACTCTCGTGCCCTTTTTTGCGTGATATTTTTCGATCATTGCCGCTGACATGACCGTAGGAATATAATGATCTTTAACGACAAAGCCCTTATATCCGGCTTCTTCAGCCTGCTGCAGCATCTCAACGGTATCAAGTGATCTTGTCACAACGGAAGGACCCGAATGAACATGCATATCCACTACACCATGCAAAATTTCTCTATCTGCCATATGTATCAAACCTTTCTGTTTTATCGACAATCTGCGGTTCCCAGAATCTGCTCAAATCCCGTGCTGAGCGCGCGCATGACTGTGGTGACCAGGAACTTTACGCCCCTGCCGGAAGCATTTTTGAACATTAGTGGGTTCAGGAAAACCATTCCGGCAGGAACCTTCATTTTCTCTGCTCTAAGGTAAAGATCGTCCAGCACCGCCTGCATATGCGGGTTTTTGGCCCCCTCTGGGTAACCCATGCTGACGGACAAGTCCAAAGCGCCAAGGAAAGCAACGTCCACGCCCGGAACAGACAGGATTTCATCGAAATTCTGTGCCGCTTCCGCCGTCTCAATCTGTACAATTACAATGGTGTCGCCGTTCTGCTTTTCCAGATAGTCCGCTGCGTTTTTCGTATTCTGCAAACGGTATGCCCTGCTGTAAAAGTCCACACCCCGGCTCCCGTTTGGCGGGTACTTTGCGCGGGACACGGCCTGTTCAACATCTTCTTTCGTCCGTACCATAGGAATCTGGACTCCGGCTGCGCCCATGTCCAGCGCTTTTTGAATGGATGACGGGTCGTAGTCGACTCTCACGATAATGTCCAAGCCGACCGTATCGGCCGCACGTACCATATTTTCCATATCAGACTGACTGAAGCAGCCGTGCTCCTGATCCAGAAGCATAAAGTCAAAACCCGCGTCCTTCAGCATTTCGGCTACAATGGGAGCGCTGAAATTCACAAAGCAGCCGGTTACCGGCTGTCCGCTCTTCATTTTTGCCTTCAGCCTCTCAGACATTTTTCTCACCGTCTACGTCGGGGTTCAGATTGCTTTCCGGAAATTCCTCCCTTACCGGACAGAAAATATCCAGCATAGTGCAGCCTTCAGGATCGGTAACGGTTGCGTTGTGAATCGTATCAGACGGAATCACGACAAGATCGCCCTGATGTGTGTGAAAGGTCTCTTCTCCCACGGTGAAATCACAGCTTCCGCTCACAATATAGCTGATCTGCTCATTCATATGTTTATGGTAATAATCGGGGAAACCAAACACAATCCTGTTCAAAACGGCCGAGCATTTTTCCCCGTGAACCGTAATACGGTCCCCGCCGGGCTTAATCTGGGTCCACTGTACCTTTGATCTGTCAGCAAATTTACCTGCCATGATCTGTTACCTCCATATCTGTTTTACTGATTAATACAGTTCGTCCTGCTTTGGAATAAAAATCAGAAGATTGTTTACTCCGTTCGGGTCGGTAACCTTAGTGCTATGAACAGCATTTGGAGGAATTGCGATATAGTCGCCCGCCTCAAGATGATAGACCGTATCTTCAATAGTCATATCCATTGTGCCGCGGATCGTAATAACAATCTGCTCATGAATGTGCTTATGGGGTTTGGAGTCTCTTCCGGTGTATTCAATCTCCTGCAATCTGAGGTTTGCTTTCTCGGCTACAAAATTTTTGATCTTTACACCGACTCTTCTGTCGTTGACAACGACGTCCTTCCATTCTTCCTGAGCCATCTTCTTATAGATATTTTCCATGATACTGCTCCCCTTCTTTGGTTTTTAATAAATTGCAATACCAGTATGACAGTTAGCCTGCGGGATTTCATCTGAAAGTTTGTAGGAATTGATTACTGTCCGTTGCAACACATTTTATAAAATTTCTTATTCCTTTGCATTGTTGAAGATTTATCAATGATGTATTATACTGTAAAAATGACAGGAAGGGAGGAAGCCCCCATGCAAATGCACAGTATTGCAAAGACTCTGAAAGCAAAATATCTTTCAACAGGAAATTTTTCCGCCGACATTCTTTCGCTCCAGCTGTCAGATATTCCCCTCGAAATGCCAGACCCACAGCAATTGCATATCCTTCGGCTGTCCTCCCTGCTAAATACCTCTGCGCCCGAAAAAATCAACCTTGCCTGTATTTCAGACATTCCGTACGAGACGGAGGCACTGAAATTCCCAGACTGCAACATCATCCTGCTGCCGCAATCATGGAACGAACTCGAAGCCTTCAATAAAATACAGGACCTGCTGGACGAGGACCTTTGCTTTATGGTGAACTACATTCGGCTGAAAGAAGCCATTATCGGCGGGCAAAGCCCCCAGCAGTTTGTCGACCTGTGCTCTGAGATTCTGGGCAATACGGTCATTGTGTCGGGTAAAGACACTAAGCTGATCACGCGTTCCCATCTGAACGACGTAAAAAGCATCCTTTGGGACGAGCACGGAAAATACGGCTTTTTCAGCGAAAGCACGGTGGAATCAAACCAATATCGGGCGATGCAGAAAAAGCTTTACAACTCGCCTTCACCTGTTATCCTAAGAAAAATGATCAGCGATTACACCACCATCACCGGTAAAATTGAAATCGACAATTTTCAGGTAGGCTATTTTTCAGTGATGGATACGGAGAAACCCGTTACAAAATCAGACAAAAGAATGGTCGCCGCCATCTGCGATCTGCTGACCTATTATTTTAAAAACAACTATTCTCACGAAAACGAAGAAACACTGGAAAGAAACAAAAAAATACAGTATCTGCTAAAAGGCGGGAAAGACAGCCGCCGCTTTGACTTTTACACCGAAATAGCCTGCCTGCATCTGGACGCGGGCTATCGGATCATGATCGTAAAGCACAAATCCCGCAGGGAATCTCTGGCCGTGCTTCTCTCCTGGACTATGAAGCTGATGCCCGGCCGCGCAATTGCGGAGTACGGTGAGAATGTAGTCGCGATATTAGATAACGATTACCACGATGAGGAAGCCCGTCTGGACCGGTTTGCTTCTGAGCACGACCTTTATATTGGCATCAGCGAGCAGGCAACCACAGCGGACAAATTCAGAGAATGCTACGACCGTGCGCTGAAGGCGGTAGAACTCGGGCTGCTGCTCGGGGAGAAAAAGCGGCGGTTTTATTACAGTGATTACGCGGTATTCCATTTGTGGCAAATGCTCTCCGAGTATTCTGACCTGAGCCAGTATTGCCACCCCGCCGTCCCCCGGCTTCTAGAATATGACCGGTCGCACCGCACCGACTTTTCAAAAACGCTTCAGGTTTTCCTCAAGCATAACGGAAATATGTCCTCCACGGCAGAGACGTTGTCCATTCACCGAGCCTCTTTACTGTACCGTATTGAAAAACTGCAGGAATTGCTTGATATTGACCTGAACGATGTTAAAACCCGAAATTACCTATACGCTTCTTTTCAAATGATGTGGATACTCAAATACAAGCATTGACGGAGATTTCCGCCTGTTCACAGCAGTGCCATGCCCTCAAGGCATGGCACTGCTGTTTTCTGAGGAATTGACGGACCCGCATGACAAACTGTATAAAAATCCCGGGGGAATTCCCACACAATCTAGGGTGCGGAGGAGTCAGCCTGTATAGTATAATAGTACCCATACGATTACGGGGATCTGATTGAAAAGATGACGAAAAGAAAGGAAGCTTACTATGTCCGAAAATCAAGTACAGCAAAAAGACCAAACTCTGGGTCTTAAAGAGCTAACGGCACTGGCCACAGGTACTGTTATCAGCGCAGGTCTTCTCACTGTAATAGGTCCGGCAATTTCTCTCACCGGTCGATCGGTTTGGCTGGCGTTTGCCGCCGCGGTCCTGTTTGGGCTGCTGCTTAACCTTCCCTTTATTTTTCTCAGCAGTGTCATTCGCTTACGGGGAGGTAACTACAGTCTGGTACGACTGCTGCTCGGAGATATTCCGGGAGGAGTTTTGGTTGTCAACCTGATTTTTTTGCAGCTTCCTTTTGCCACTTCGGGCATTGCGATGGGAATGTATATTAATTCCCTGTGGCCCTTCCTCAACCCAAAGCTAATCGGTGTCCTGACGCCGACCATCTTCCTGCTTATCAACCTGCTTGGCATTAAATCGATGAGTAAGGTCCAAAACATCATTACCGTTTTGCTGATTGCGGGTCTGCTGCTGTTTATCGGTACAGGAACCGTTCATTTAAACGCCGGGACATTTAATTTTTCTTCCACAGACTATTTCCCTAAGGGATGGAGTGGCTTTAGCAGCGCTATGATTTTACTGGTGTTTTCAACCACCATGCATCAGACGGTTATGAACTATGGCGCGAACGCAAAAGACGCAAGACGGGATATGCCCTGGGCGATTATAATCACTACTGGCATTATTCTTGTCATCTACACCGGTATGGCGCTGGTTGCCGGCAACGTTCTGCCTGTCGCACAGGTGGCGGGAAAGCCACTAACTCTAGTCGCAAATAAAATTATGCCTCAGCCCCTGTTTTTTATTTTCATCCTCTTTGGAGCGGTGGGCGCCATTGCCACGACTATGAACTCGCTGTACGCTTCTGCGGCAAAGCCTATGCAACTCGGCTGCCAGGACGGATGGTTCCCGAAATCGCTGGGAAAACTGAACCGGTTTGACGTTCCCTACCGTATCTATTTCATTCTTTACGGATTTGCCGTGATTCCTATCCTTTTCGACATGCCGCTCAATACTCTGATCAATGACACTCTGCTGATTCAATATTTGATCAAGATTATCATGCTGGTCGCAATTTTGCGTATGCCCACAAAATATCCGGAGCTGTGGAAGGCCTCTCGCTATCACGTTCCCAATCCTGTGTTTTATACATTAACCGGAATTTCTTTCCTTGCTCAGATATTCCTGATCGTGACTGCGGCGGGAAACCTGACGACCGTTATTGTCACCGTAAGCGTCGCTCTGCTTGCTCTGGGCTGTGCATACGCATTTTACCGCTATAAGTCCGGCAAGGTTAATCTGCGTGAAGTAAGCAGTCAGGATATTGTCTGAAGCGGCAACATCCTTTTGGACAAAACTCTTTCACATAGCCTGATAAAAAATACATACGCAAAGAAGATGGAGATTTTTATGGAAAAGCTTTTAAGGTTCGATGGAAAAAATGTAGTTATTACAGGCGGTTCCGGCGGAATCGGCGAAAAAATCTGCAAGCTGTTTTTCCAGCAGGGCGCACATGTAATTATCGCCGACATCAAACCGGACGAGAAACAAATTATTTCGTCTTTTAAAGAAAAGGGCATTGATGTGTCCTACCAGATGATGGACGTATCCAATCCCGAATCCGTGCGGGACAGCGCTCTGGAAATTAAAGATCAGCACGGCAATGTGGATGTTCTGGTAGCCGCCGCAGGAATCGGGCTGACCTGCCCCGCGATTGATTATCCGGACGACGGCTGGATGCGCGTAATGGGGATTAATCTGAACGGCACCTTTTTCTGTGCCAGAGAATTCGCGAAGCAAATGATAGAGACGGGCAAAGGCAGCATTGTCTGTATTTCCTCTATTGCCGCAATGAAGGCACTTCGCCCGGAAACTCATGTGGCATACGGCACCTCCAAAGCCGCCATTACCCATATGTGCAGACTTCTAGCCACCGAATGGGCACAGTACAATGTACGCATCAATGCGGTGGCACCGGGTTATACCGGCACGGATGCGCTCAGCAAGCTGGTGAATTACCTGCCGGTATGGAAAGAAAACATTCCTATGCACCGTATGATGGATCCGGAAGAAATCGCACAAGGAATTCTCTTCCTTGCTTCCGATGCCGCAAGCGGGGTTACGGGAACACAACTGCTGGTCGACGGCGGCTACTCCGCCTGGTAACGGCTGAATAGACATAAAAGACAGCGGGCACGGTAAAAATCGTGCCTGCTGTCTTTTACCAGATTTTAAATTTTTCACACTTTGAAACCCGCTTTCAGCGAAGTATTCTGAACGACCTTTCATCGGGATCAACCGTAAGCTCTCTAAAATCAATGGCAATATAAAAACCTCTCTGCACACGGCTGACCGACCGATGCACCGCCGCCTACATGGCGCAAGATTGTGCCGTCCGCACAGCGCAGCAGATATTCGTAATGTGCAGTAGATTTCATAACAGTCCCACCCTTTCTCCATATTGGAGTTCCCGGTCTCGTTGATATCAAAATCCAATTGAAACCGACTAGGCCTTGCTCACCAATGTCATTTTCACATAGCTATTATAATCCTGTATTCCAAGGGAATCCATCAAAAAGCTGGCTGTGTTCTTATTGAATTCCCCAAATTTCCGCAAATTTACTGTTAAAACAAATAAATGAAAAACCGGCTGTTTTTATTTTCTTGTATTGGTATAATATTGCATGCTGCTATTCTCGCAATGACTAGACTAAATCATGCACAACCAACGCGGATCCGAATTCCTTCAGACCCGTGTGAAGATCTTCCCTTTCACTTGCCGGACCTACTCGCAAATCGGTAACGACAGGCACTTCATCAACATCAAATTCGAGCACCTCAAACATCTGTTTCGTATAATCAATATACGTTTTGAACAGGCCGGCATCCGGATTTCCCTGATTAAATGAAAGAATCAGCTTCTGTTTTACGGCATTTCCCTTAAAAAATGGAGAGAACCGAGGAGAAAATCGCGCAAACAGCCTGTCTGTAAATATCTTGCCCTGGGCACTCATCTGTCCCATGTAAATCGGCAGGCCCAAGACAATGGCATCGGCATGCTCAATCGCATCATAAATTTTCTGCATGTCGTCATTGATTACACAGCCCTGATCGCTCTTGTGACACGCCCAACAGCCACGGCAGGGTTTAATATCCAGATTACTGAAACTGAAAACAGCTGTTTCGGCACCTTGTTCCTTTGCACCTTTAAGTATGTTGTTTACAATAAAGGCTGTATTGCCTTCTTTTCGCTGACTTGCGATAATTCCTATTATGTTCATTCTATTTCCTCCTTGCACATTGTGTTGCTTCCTGTTTGCTTTGCGGACTATATGTTCATAGTGGGAGTCTCCTCTCACAGCGGAAATTTTGTTTCCCTGTTAACATAGCCATTCTAACACCTTATTGTTTCCAAGTCAACATTAATATTGACTTGGAAACAATACAATGAATAAAATGATATAAAAGCAGCCCATCCCTCATAAGGATGGGCTGCTTTTATATCGGTTTATATATCTTTGCGAATTCGAAACTAAAAATGATCCAATTTCATATCTACACCCAGTTTTTTTATTTCCGCGTCCAAATGCATATTATACTTTTCCGCAAAATTAAGTATTACATTAAACTGCTCCTCTGTTACCTGTTTAAAAAAGGGGTGATCTCTGTCCTTAAATTCTCTGTGCAATTCCTCATGAATCATAAAAATTGCTTTTCCTTGCTCTGTGAGTCTAAAATAAACTTCTTTATTGTTATTCGGCTTCTGATAACTTTCTATAAGCTCTTTTTTTACGAGTTTCTTCGTTAGTTTGCTTATGGCTCCCCTAGTCATCTCAAAGGACTCCGCCAGCTTTGTAACATTGGAATCATCCTCTTCTCCGATAAAAGCAATACAGTGTACTTCAGAAGGGTTATAGCCCCTCAGTCTGTCTTTCATCTTAAAACTATCAAGCCACATTCTCTTTTTGAATATGTTCCATAATCCCGCCATGACCTGTTCTTCCTTGTTCATTACCTGTCCCCCATATGCCGGGTATTTTAGTTGTATTATATCACCTTTTCGTTTCCCATTCAACAATATCGCAATTGCATGGAAAATATATCAATTATCTTCTTGAATGTAGAGGACATCCGACCAAGGCGTACGATCCCGATCACTGTGAAATCAGTAATCCCTTATTTTGATTTTGCTTGCAACGTTATAGTATCCTCTATTATGTAGATCATTCCATCCAGCAATCGTTGCGCACCCTTTGCCCCCGATACATAGAGTAGCCAGTCCCTCTTGGCGCCGCACTTCTTCATCGCATAGCAGAGTGAGCAGAATACGGGCACCGGAACAGCCCAGAGGATGGCTCAGGGAGACAATAACACATTTATTTACATTCAGCTTACTGGTATCGATCTGCAGATCATAGATAACAGCCAGACTCTGGGCTGCGAAAACTTTGTTGGCCTCTATCAGGTCAAAGTATCTGGCCTTAGCCATGACCTTACGGGTCCCAAGATAAGGCCAACGCCCATTGTAGAGGGGCTCATCCTAGCTTTCCGAGTAGCCATGTGCTTGACACCTAACACTTCAGCCTTCGCATCGAAGATTAATACATAGAGAAGTTTTAAATATTATCGATTTCTTCCGCCATTTCACGCATTCTCTGTACATCTTCTCTGGATAATTGAATCTCAGCAGATTTTACATTTTGCTTGATCTGATCCACCGTAGTGGAACCGCTCAGCAGATTAATGAAACCGCCTTGCGCCAGTATCCATGCCAAAGCCAAATTTGCAATGGTACAATTGTATTTTTCACAGAGCGGTTTCCATGCATCCATCATGTCCATTGCCTTTTGCATGTTTTCCGGCTGGAACCATTTCTTATTGCACTGTGCTCCCGTAGGGACGTAATCTCTCGGCAGGCATCCGCTCAGCAGTCCCTGCTCCAGAGGAGAATAAGCCTGAAGGGTAATTTTGTTTTCTCTGCAGATCGGCAGTAAATCTTTTTCAATCCCACGATCCAGAACGCTGTATTTGCCCTGTACAATATCCAGCTCCCCGTATTTCAGATACTCCCTGATATGCTCCGGAGTGGAATTTGCCGCACCAATCGCTTTGATTTTTCCTTCCGCTTTCAGCTCATTCAGAGCTTCCATCGTTTCTGAAATAGGGGTGAAATACGGCTCTACAGACTGCCAATGAGTCATATAAACATCAACATAATCCGTGCCCAAGCGCTCCAAGCTTAACTCGATTTCTTCTCGGATGGATTCCTTGGACAGATTTTTATACAGCTGTGTATCACCGACCTTATTGAACAGGCTTCCTTCCCTTGTCCAGACGATACCGCATTTTGTGATAATAACGAAATCTTCGCGCTTCATTCCTTTCAGCGCTTTGCCCAGAATCTTTTCACTGTTGCCGAAATTATAGCCCGGAGCAGTATCAATCAAATTAACCCCCAGCTTCGGGCATTCGCGGATGGTATCGATACAGGTCTGGAGATCCTTATCTCCACCCCATGCGGGGCCTCCGCCGATCGCCCACGTACCAAGCCCGATTTTCGAGATATCCTTCCCGGTTTTCCCAAGCTTCATTGTATTCATTTTTATCCAACCTTTCTTTATACACACAACCCTATGTATTTTTTAATGTTATTCCGCTTGCATTGAAATATCCTGTTTCAAACGTCTATATGACTCTGATATAAAAACGTAAAGGTGAATCTTCCTGAGAAATTTCTGTTTTAATAACCTAAACGCTTAATAAACCGCATTAGGTTATCCATCGTCAAAGACAAATCGTCTTTACTGCGTTCCTTTGCCCATTGAAAGTCCAATGCAACCCGGTTAATGCTGAATACTGCAGAGACTCCGGTATCATACACTCCTTGAATATCATCGCCAATGTCACCAACGACTGCAATCACTGGTATGTCAAGCTTTCGGGCCCTACGTGCAACACCTATAACTACTTTTCCACGCAGGCTTTGAGAATCAAGTTTTCCCTCGCCGGTAAAAATCAAATCAGAATTTTCAGCCAAGCGGTCAAAATCCACCATACTAAGAACCGTTTCAATACCCATTTGCAGACTTGCACCGAAAAAGGCCACCATACCACCCCCCATTCCCCCAGCTGCACCCGAACCTGGGATTTGGGAGACATCCGTATGGAGTTCTTTCAGGATCACCCTGGAACCGCTCTGCAGTTGGCTGTCCAAAAGCTTTACCATTTTTTCATCCGCCCCCTTTTGTGGGGCAAACACATAAGCGGCTCCTGTTTTCCCGTAAAGTGGATTGTCAATATCGCACATTGAGACAATTTCAGAAGACTGTAACTGAGGACAAAATCCGGACGTATCTATTTTATTGATTTTGGAAAGCGTTCTGCCTACGGGAATAAACAGCTTACCATCTTTGTCATAAAATTTCATCCCTGCTGCTGCTGCTGCCCCGACCCCCAAGTCATTGGTGCAGCTCCCTCCCAGACCCACGATGATTTTCGTGCAGCCATGAGTCGCAGCATGCACCATTAACTGACCAATACCATATGTTGTAGTTTGTTCAGGATGCTTATTATCTCCAACTAAAGGCAACCCCGCACAGGCAGCCATTTCAATGACGGCAATATCCGAATCCACAATGCCGTAGAAAGCCTTGATATCTTCCATATAAGGACCTTTTACCCAAGTGAAAACCTTATGCCCGCCCATGGCGTCGAGAAAAGCGTCCACACTTCCCTCTCCGCCGTCTGCAACGGGAATGGAAACCACTTCCGCTTGAGGGTAATGGACCTTGATCCGGGTTTCCATGATACCGCAGATTTCGCTGGAGCTCATTGTTCCCTTAAAAGAATCCGGAATTAACACAGCCTTTTTTATGGGGGATTCACATCCTTTTATCATTCTTTCTTCCTGTACATGAATTTCAAAATTGCCGTTACACTTTTACTGATTAACAATGTTAATCGGCTTCCCTGAAAGGAAAGCCTCCAAATTTTGGACAGCAATTTTCATCAGCCGTTCCCTACTCTCTTTCGGAGCCCATGCAATGTGCGGTGTTATGATGACATTCTTTGCTTTGAGCAGAGGATTGTCCACCAGGATTGGCTCTGTGGAAACCACATCGACCGCTGCACCGTATATTTTTCCTGAATTCAACGCATCGGTCAAATCCTGTTCTACTACCAGCGGGCCCCGCGAAGTGTTGATGAAAATAACGCCATCCTTCATTTTTTGAATGCTGTCCTTATTAATGATTCCTTTTGTGGAGGGTAATAAAGGACAATGCAAAGAAATGACATCGGACTCCCGAAGCAGTTTATCCAGACTGACATAATCAGCAATCTGACGGCCCGTATTATTTTGATATTCGTCATAAGCCAACACCTTCATACCAAATGCCTTTGCAATTCTACCGGTGCTTTGCCCTATGCGGCCAAATCCTATGATGCCTATGGTTTTGCCTGCCAGCTCAATCAGCGGATAGCACCAATAGCACCAGTCTTCACTGCCAGCCCATTTGCCGGCTTTGACACTTTCGCTGTGCACCCAGACATGATGGCAAATTTCCAGCAGTAACGCAAATACATATTGCGAAACCGCTGTTGTCCCATACGTAGGAATGTTGCAGACAGGGATTCCCCGCTCCTTCGCCGCTCTGACATCCACCACATTATATCCGGTCGCAAGAACTCCAATATACTTTAGGTTCGGACAGGCGGCAATGGTTTCCTTTGTAATCGGGGTTTTGTTAACAATCACAGCGTCCGAATCCGCAATGCGTACAACAATGTCGTTAGCGGATGTACGATCGTAAACTTTAAGTTCCCCAAGGTTTTGAAAGCCTTCCCAGCTTAAATCTCCGGGATTTTCCGTATATCCATCCAGAATTACGATTTTCAAGTCAGATTCCCTCCTAAACTGCTTTTAATGTTCTATGGACATCCAATCAGCACAACCAACTCAGTCGAACAAAGCGACGGCAAAACGCGGGTAAGTTGCCCACCGTTTGCCGCCATAGGGACTAATTAGGGCCAATTCAGTTACCCTCAACAGATCAACAAAGTTCATGAGTCAAATTCAGTAAAAAATAGGTCTTTCCTATTTTAACACGGTCTCTGCATTGGTATATTCGATGTTAAGACTCTCTGCAACCGCCTTATTGGTAAGATGCCCATCAAAGGTATTCAGGCCGCGCAATAATGCCTTATCCTCCAGCAAGGCTGCTTTTGCACCTTTTTGGGCAATTTGAAATAAATACCCGATCGTGGAACCGGTCAATGCATAGGTTGAAGTTCTGGCCATGGAGCCCGGCATATTTGCAACGGAATAGTGAATGACACCGTATTTTTCATAGATCGGGTTATCATGTGTCGTCGCTTTATCAATCGTTTCAATGCTGCCGCCCTGATCGATCGCGACATCGACAATAACCGCGCCTTTCTTCATGGTCTTAACCATTTCGGCCGTAACGACCTTCGGCGCCTTTTTACCCGGAACAAGGACACAACCGATCAGTACATCCGCTTTTTTGACGGCCTGTGCTATTTCATATTCACTTGAAAGGACCGTCGTAACCTTCCCTCCAAAAATATCGTCCAGATAGCTTAATCTCTTTTTACTCACATCAAAGACGGTAACATGCGCACGCATGCCCACGGCGATCTTAGCAGCGTTCGTACCGACACTTCCTCCACCGACAATCACAACTTCCGCCGGCGCCACGCCGGGCACGCCGCTTAAAAGGACGCCTTCTCCGCCGTAAAAAGACTGAAGATAATTTGCCGCTACCTGTACGGACATACGTCCTGCAATTTCACTCATCGGCAACAGCAGAGGCAAAGCCCCATCCTCCGTCTCCACGGTTTCGTAGGCGATCCCGGTTACTTTTTTCTCCAGCAGGGCATTGGTAAGAGCCGGATTAGGGGCAAGGTGCAGATATGTATAGAGGATTTGCCCCTCTTTAAAATAATGGTATTCACTTTCCAGCGGTTCTTTGACTTTTACGATGATGTCGGACTGGGAGAAAACTTCTGATACATCCTTTTCGATGGCGGCACCTGCCGCTTCATATTCCGCATCGGCTATTCCGCTTCCAAGTCCGGCCGACTCCTCAATGATTACCTTGTGGCCCGCACTCACGAGTCGATGAACACCGGAAGGGGTCATCGAAACGCGGTTCTCATTGTTTTTGATTTCCTTAGGAACTCCAATAATCATGATAATTTCCTCTTTTCAAAAATAAACACTGCAGATTTGCTCTGCACGTTGACTGACAAATTGATGTTTTTCAAAATCCATGGCCGAAAAAATCACCTTCCAACGACAATACCCTTAAAAATAGACCCACTGGCTGTTAACAATAAATTTGTCAAAAGACTTTTTCTAAAGCCAGGATTGATATTGATCACTGAGATAATTCTGTACCATAGATCTTACCTGACCGGCACTTTCCATTTCCAATGCCTTTTGGGCAAGAACGCCAAGCTTGTTCGTATCGCACATCGACAGCAGGTTTTTTACCATTAAAATGGAGGAGGGATTAACACTGAAATTTCGGAGCCCGAATCCCAGTAATAAGGGCAGTGCCAGTTTATCCGCTGCCATTTCCCCACAAAGTGAACAGATCTTTCCCGCGTGATTACAAATATGTATGATGTTTGCGATCAGCGTCAACACTCCCGGATTAAAATAATCATACAGATTTGAAATTTTTTCATTCAGACGGTCCACTGCCAAAGTATATTGGGTCAGATCGTTGCTGCCTATGCTGAAAAAATCGATCTTTTGAATATATTGATTTGCCATTACGGCCACCGAAGGGACCTCTACCATGATACCGACCTGAACATTTTTATCAAATGGAAGGTTATCGTGTAATAATTCCTTCTTCACTTGTTCAAAAATTTCCAAAGCTCTGTCAAGTTCGTCCATATTACTAATCATCGGAAACATGATTTTGACGTTTCCATAAATGCTTGCCCGCAAAGCCGCCCTCAACTGATCTGTCAGAATATCGGTTTTGTCAAGGCAAATTCTAATGGCCCGATAGCCTAAAAAAGGATTTGCTTCCGATGGAAGAGAAAGGGATTTTACTTCTTTATCCCCGCCGATATCCATCGTACGCACGGTAAGAGGTTTTGAGCCCAGCTTCTCCGCTATATTTTTGTAGATGGCAAACTGTTCGTCTTCCGAAGGGAGCTTGTCACGATTCATATAGAGAAATTCCGTGCGAAAAAGCCCGACACCGTCGGCTCCATCCTGTATCAGCTTATCTGTGGTACTTGTATCCATTATGTTTCCCAGAACGTGGACTCTTACCCCGTCTGCCGTACAGCCAGCGGTTTGTGTGAACATCTGCAGCTTAAGCATCCTGTCATGGTACTTCTCTATCTCTTTTTTAGCAAAGGCAATTTCATCTGCTGTTATGTTATATGTAACTTGTCCCGCCACAGCGTCCAAATAAATCCTTTTCCCGTTTTCAAGTATGGATATATCTCCGCAGCCAACCACAGTGGGAATCCCCATATTGGATGCAAGAATTGATACATGGGATGTTCTGGATCCATTTCCGAGAAGCAATCCGGCGATTTTTTTCGAATTGCTGTTCGCCAGCAGAGAGGGGGGCAGGTTTCGGGCAACAAGGATAACTTCCTCTTTCAAATTTGAAAGATCAGGATAATTTTGTCCGATAATTTGGCAAATAAGTTGATTGCCAATATCACGAAAGTCGTCAATACGTTCTCTTATGAGACTGTCGCCCAGTGAATCAAGCAGACGACACTGTTCCTCAACACTTCTTGCAACAGCCGCCGGAGCACTGTAACCCTCTCCAATTGACTTAAAAATACCATCATGGAACAGTCTATCCCTAAGCATGGTATAGTGTGTCTCCATGAGTGTAGCTTTGATATGCTCGCCTTGTGTATGATACTGATCAATCAATTTCTTCATAGTTTCAGAAAGTTCCAAAACGGAGGAATCGACGGACGAAATCGCTTCCTCCTTGCTGACTGTGCGCTTTTGCTCGGGATCAGCCTTCGGAATTTCCTGCACGATCATTACTTTTCCCAAAGCTTTGCCAGGAGAAGCGGCTATGCCCTTTATTATCATTTTTATTACTCCTCCAGTGCATCTATAAAACTACAAATTTTCTCCACCGCCTCATGTTCGTCAGCTCCAACGCCTTTCACTGTTATGGTCAGACCCGGGCGCAATCCAGCTGCAAGCAGACTGAAGATGCTTTTCGGATCTGCTGCATTACTGCCATTAATGATTTGCAGATCAGATTGAAAGCTCTCGGAAAGTTTAACAAGCAGAGTCGCCGGTCTTGCGTGGAGCCCGGTCGGATTTGAAATCATCACATTTTTAGAATACATTTTCACTTCTCCATATATTAAAGATGTCCATCTCCGGACTGATTTAGAATCTTACCGGTTCATTGTCAACTGTTTTTGCAAACAACACATTACGATTCATGACCGGTCAGAAGCTTCATTGTGTTTCGTGAATCTTTATCTGCAATTAATAGATATACTATTCCAATTGCGCTAACTCTTTTGTCGTTTCCAAAAAATCATCCATATCCGCTGTGCTGTTACAGTGGAGCGGTGATACTCTGATGCAACCGTTCATTCCAAAAGAATCAAGCATGCGTTTAGAGTATAAGCTTGTGTTGATTCTTTCGTATACGATAATGCCTCTCTCTTCATACTCTCTTACTGCTTGTGTAAAGCCCAGCTTATCAATTCCCATGGGGATAATGAAATCGCGCTCTGTCATATCAGGGTTGTCAAGATATACGCTTACCCCTCTCATTTTTCTAAGCCCTTCGATTTTTTCGCTGCCGTTAAGCATCCTGTTCATAAGTGCTCTTTCGTGCATCTTAATCCTGTTCATGCCCTCGACAAAAAGTTCTCTTCTGGTGCCGGTTTCAATAAACTGACCGCCCAGCCAGCAAACATAATTTACAATTTCAGTAATGGCAACAAATTGGGACGGCGCCGGAGAACCAAGTTCCCAAGTTCCTTCAGGCTTTGCAAGGAGCGTATGATGGTGAAGTTTGGAAAGCCTATCCGAAACGTAGGCAATTCCGGAACCCCTATTGCCAAAAAATTTGTACGGCGCAAAGTTTATACCGTCTACCTTTAACTTGTCAACATCTATAACACCGTGGGGAGCGTGCTGGACTGCATCAATGATGATAAAAAGATCGGGATTTCTCTCTCTCGCCGCCTTAATAATCGCCTCGGCATCTAAAATGGCGCCTGAAATATTTGACGCATACATAAAGCTTAAAAGACAGGTATTACAGTCAACTTTACTAATAATCTCGTCGACGTCCACTCCCCCTGTCACCGGATTCGTCTTAACCGGCCTGAATTCTTTTCCCGTTTTCCTGGCATAGTAAAAAGCGGCATCATAAGCCGATGGATGTTCCAGCATGGTGGTGACAATATTAGTCCCCGGTATATTTTCAGCAACCGCTCCAACCATTTCAAACATAGCTTGCGAAGCGGTCAATGTTGTAAGCAGGCTGCCATCTTTTGCGTTAAATATAGTTCGGATATCGTTTTCCCCATTTTCTTGAACCTTTTGTAAATAAAGAGCAGTCTCATGTACTCTTTCAGGGCAATCCGGAAGAGCGTCTATGTTTTCATAAGATTTTAATACGCTCTTTAATCTGAATGCACCTCCTGCATTATCAAAAAATATTCTTCTTCCCTTTCTTAATGGATCACTGTCTACATGCCAAAACTTTTCCTTAATTTTCTTTTGTAATTCATCACTAAAGAGTATTCCTTCTTGTAGACTTGTGTCAACCATGACTAAATCTCCTTTACGTTTAAATAATTTTAATGCAGGTAAAAGAAACGGTTCTATCCTCTCATTGCGGCAATCGTCACACTAATTGTACATTTTATAAGGCAATACCGAAACAAACCCGGTTCAAATAACTTTCCCATCATTTATTAGAACTTCTCCATCCACCGTTACTGTGGGAGCCTTAAATACCATGTCCAGATGATATGCACTTGCCACCAAACCACCGAATCCTCGGTTATCGCCACATCCAAAATGTACTGTTCCGCTGCATCCTTCATCTTCCAGCATTCTGCCATTCAGTTCGCACATATCATTTAACCCGAAGCCGATTTCTCCCACATTGTACACATTGGGATCATTGAATTCTTTCATTATCTGAGCAAGTTTCTGTGCCTGTGCGCCGCCGCTGATATCAACAATTAAGCCCTTTTTAATCGTTAATTTTACTTCGTCGGTAATCAGCCCAAGTTCCGGATGCGGGATACTTCCGTCTATGTAAACGACACCCTCTCCTGTTTCTTCTACCGCGCAGGTAGCGCATTCAACGTCCGGGGGTGAGGAAGAATCCCCCGGCAGCAAGCTTCTTGCATACTGGGGAGTCGGTTCTCTGCCGGCAATGGAACAAGTAAAATCACTCCCCCGCGCAGTAGTAATATGACAAGTTCTTCCACCCTTCAGCATTTCGGCCAACCTTGTACAGAGTTTGCCAACGGAATCAAAGTCGCAGTAGAGGCCGCCTTTTTCCATCATTGCTACGCTGTAGTCAACCATATTAACAAATCTGGCGCCTCTTGCAACCGCATCACGCCTCGCCTGAGAATGAAACAGCGAAAATTTGGTGCAGCCGAAGATAACGTCCGCATCAGCCATTGCCGCGGCAACAACTTTATTAGGGTTTTGTCCATGCATTGTACGCTCATCCATCATGACAATCGACTTGTTTGTATACGCTTTCATAGAATCCCACATGATTTTTGCTATGTCAAAGCTCGATGGATCTGTTACGATTAAAATATTTTCGTCCGTTTTGCAATCTGAGCAGGTGGTTAAAAGAACCTTTACCGCCTGACAGCCCTGACTTACTTTTACCATTGTGATCTCTCCTCGTATAACAGCTTTGTATCCCCTCTATTGACAATTTGCAGAACACAAAACAGCCTCAAATTTATACAGATGATAGCATCCCCCAGCAAGCCTTCTTAACTTTTTCCGTCTGCGCGACATGTCTTAATCCATTGTTTGACCACTGTTTTCACTTGATCTTTAGCGAAAGCCATGATATCGGCAGTATGTGTCTGCGTTCCCATTTCCTCAATAGCCTGCTTGACAGCGCCAATATATGTACATCTGATGTGTGTGCCGACATTTACTTTTCTGATACCATTGTCAATAGCCCTTCTCACATCTTCTTCCGGAATTCCTGTACCACCGTGAAGCACCAGCGGAACCGGAACCACTTGTCTTACCTGACGTAAAAGCTCGAAATCCAGCTCCGGTTTATGGGTGTAAAATCCGTGCTCGCTGCCGAACGCCACGGCGAGAGCATCCACTCCGGTTTCTTTTACCAGGACTCTCGCGTCATCAGCCGTAGCCTTTCCGCTTATTACGGTGTTCCCTTCATCTCCCGCACTTTTTATTTGCCCTATTTCGGCCTCTACATGTACGCCCCTTGCATGGGCATACTGCACAACCTTTTTTACTGTCTCGATGTTTTCCTTCAGGGAACTGTGCGATGCGTCTATCATGACAGAATTATAGCCGTTATCTATGGCAGCGAAACAGATATCTGCATTATGACAATGATCTAAATGATAAATAATCGGTGTTTTACTTTGCTCCATCGTTATTTTTCCAACAGCGCCTAATTTCTCTATGCCAATGGCATCGATAACTTTTGGCAGACAAGCAATAAAAATGGGCGCTTTGGACTCTTGTGCCGCCTCTGCAATAGCAGACATATCCCAGAAATCAGAATGATTGAAATGTGGGATTGCATATCCGCCCGCCGAAGCTGCCTCAAATAATTCCGCCACTTGAACTCTGCTCATTATCATTACGTTTACTCCTATTCTTCATTAAAGTAGTAATGCAATATTAATCCTGCTTTTATATTGCATTACTACAAAGACATTCTTTTACGCCTTACCGCAAATTACCTTTAGTATCTGAAGCAAAACAAAACCAATATGTTCACCCGTATTAAACAGGGTGTAATTTCCACCTGCTTTTACTAAGCCACTTTGAATGCCCATTGTTGTAATAAGCGGTGTCAGGCTTGTCGCCATTAGAAATACCAGTCCGACCATAACAATCCCTATAATAAAAGCTCTAAACATATTACGTCTTGCAGAAATAACAGGTGCCATCATCATATAAGACAGATTGGTTAGGCCAATAAGCGGAAGCACACGATTTCCGGGAATTAATACGGCCATTACCAAGGAAATGGGAACAAATATAAGTCCCAGAGTAATCATGTCGGGATCGCCAACCAGCAATGCAAAGTCCATGCCGATGCGGAACTCGCGATTGGGAAAGCGGGCTGTCATAAACTCTCTTGTACCGGTAGCAATAGGAGACAGACCTTCCATCAATATCGAAATCATTCTTGGAAGAAGAAACATAGCCGCCGCCATGGTCATCCCGACCATAAGGCATTGGTCCCACGAATACTGAGCGATTGCCGCCAGGACCGCGCCAATAATAAAACCAATCATAATAGGCTCGCCAAAAAATGAATACTTCTCTGGGATAGACTTCAAACTGAAGTTGATCTTTCTCACCCCCGGGATCTTATCTATAACCCAGTCAATTCCCTGGCCTAATGGCAAAAGAAACGGAAACGCCATTGTACAAAAAGATAGTCCTCTGTATTGCTCTCCGGAAACTTCACAAATGATATCCTGATTGTGGTCGGCAAGGATTAAGTTAATGATGGAGTAAATGACACCTATTACCACGCCAACTATCATATTCCCTGAGATAACCGTTGCCATTGTGCCGACAAACAAATAATGCCAAAAGTTCCAAATATCCACATTCAGTGTTTTAGTCAAATTCAAAAGCAGAAGAAGGACATTAGCGAAAATAACGCCTGCAAACATCATCAATACAAACTTGCCGTCGCTAAATGCCATAGCGGAGATGACGGGCACCCCTAAATCTACCGCATCCAGCTTTAGCCCCCATAATTTTTGCAGTTGTGTCACCAATGGGGTCATAGTTGTCCCAATCAAACCCGCCGCAAGAGAAATACCTTTAAACCCAATACCTACCGTAATGCCAGCTCTGAGAGCGTCCCTTGGTTTTAAACGGAAAAATATTCCCATCACGAAAAGAATCAACGGCATCATAACAAATGCGCCTAAATTTACGATTTTGTTAAGTATGTCCATTCTAATTTACCCCTCCCAATTTTTTATCTGATGCTCTTTAAATATGCGGCAATATCATCCAAAAGGGCTGAAGCTCCTACACCTGTAAGAAGCGGAATACCAGAACATGTTTTCGTATTGCTGGGATTTTTTATGGAGCTTACGGAAACTGTCGCCAGAATAATCTCTGGCTTATAATTCAAAATGACCCCTGATGCCTCGGCTACACTGCACGTTCTTATCTGAGAGGTCATTCCACGTTTATCAAGACCATTTTGAAGAGTTTTCGCAACATGGGTTGAAGTCGCCAGCCCTGCACCACAAACAGCTAAAATACGATAGGCATCCATAATTTTCTCCTCATACAATCATATTTACGGTTAGATTAACAAGGAACCGCATAAATCTTGCCTTTCCATAAGCCCGCGAGGGTAATAGAGGTCGTATCGGGGAAGACAGTCTGATTTTAATAAAACGAACTGTTTTTCCGCTATACGATCTGAGGGAACCAAAACCATTTGGAATGGAATAGCATTGTTAAAGAGCTAAACCCTTTAATGCTCTTTCCCGTAATTCCGCTACCGCTGTCTGGGGAAGCGGGTTCATTTTGCCGGCCATCATCGTCCAATATGCCAGCTGAGCGCATTCTTCTATATATTCTGCGGCTGTAAACGCCCGGTCAAGGGTAGGGCAAGCTGAAATCAAGCCATGATTTTGCAGTGTACAGACCAAATGATCTTTTCCAAGGGCTTTTACTGCCGCTGCCGCCAGCTCTTCAGAACCGGGAAGTTCAAAGGGTGCAACCGGAACCGGTGCATATGGTGAGGACGGAGGCATCATTGCCGGAATTTCTTTTTCCAATATAGAGAATACTGTTGCGAACATCGAATGCGTATGTACCACGCCGTTTACATGAGCACGTGCACGATAGATTGCAGTGTGCATTGGCGTCTCGGAGGATGGTTTAAGATTTCCATCCACCACTTCAGCATGAAGAGAAACTGCCGGGAGTTGTTCGGGAGTTAACGTATCATAAGGAATTCCACTTGGAGTGATGATAACCACATCCTCGCCCGGCACCCTCATGGATACGTTTCCTGCCGTACCATGAATTAAACCTCGCTGCAAGCATTTTACCGCGACCTCAAGCACTTTTCCTCTTGTCTCCTGATATTTCATCTGATTTCCTCCTTGTGATTTACAACTATTGATTGCATGATTTCATTATATACAGCAATCATTTATAGTTAAAACCGATAAATTCCTTTGTGATTAGGAAAGATTATTTAGAGTTTTTTATGAGACACATTCTTATAAACTGCCTTATATTAATTCCTGCAAAAATGTAGCGAAATCCTTGCTGTCAATTAATTTTTGAACTTTTTTCTTGTTTTGAACCAAATCCACTATGATATCAAAAAAGCCATTGAGATATTTCATATCACTGCTACGTACTGCAAGCATGAAAACCAGCCGAACGTTTTGATTCCCCCATAAGACAGGCTTGTCCAGTATCGTTACCCCAATGACTGTTTTATAGGCGCATATTTGAATCGGATGAGGCATTGCAATCATATTGGCAAATGTAGTCGGTGCCATTTTTTCTCTCTCCAATACCTTTGCTAAAAAATCATTTGCTGCATAGCCTTTTTCCACAATTTTTTCGGATAGAAATTCCAACACTTCATATTGGCTGTTAAAACTCATCCGGGGAAAAAATAAATCCTTTTCAAAATATTTCTCTATACCATCAGGCAGTCTAAACAGCACAGAATCCCGTTTAAGTTTACTGATTGCGTTATTTATTGCCAGAATATCTGACGCTTCCAGCATGGGTGAGATACTGATAACAGGCACTTTCGCATTTCTGAACAAACTCGTAGAAGTCGTAGTCAGCACCATAGATGGGTTTTCCTGAAACATTTTTTTGGCATTATATACCGGATAAGGTCCCATAATATGGATGCCGTTCCCGTACAAGGAATATAGTTTGGCCATGAGCAGCCGTACAATCCCAGTACTCATATTGCTACATACTGAAATGGAAAAATTACTGCTCGATTTCGTATTTTCCAGCCTTTCTATGGCTGCGCCCAAATGAGCGGCTATAAAACTAAGCTGATCTTCACTTAGCTCGACCCCAAAAATATCGTAAAACCGATGCCAGATATAAGTAGAAAGCTCAAATATGAAAGGGTATTTGTTTTTAATGGTACCCAGGATAGGGTTGTAACTATGGGTCGCGTTTCCTTTTATCCCTATTGAGAAACGAATATGCATTGCGAGATCCATAAATAATTTTTCATCTTGCGTTAGATCTAATAAAAATTCATTCTTAATATCATTCAGTAATTCTTCAACAATAACAATATAGCAGGGCTCAATTATAGCAACTAGCTTTTCTTTTGTTAATTTATTTGCCTTAATGATACGCATGCCGGACAGATATATTGCAATGGCTGCACGTTCCTCAAAGCAATAAGAAGTTACGAATTTCTTTTCCATGCTGTCCGCAATTTTATTGGAGATGATGTCCGTCATTTGATTTTTCAATTTACCATAGTCCGACGGTGCATATTTTAAGATGTTCCCATTTTCCATACGCATTTTTTGAATATGTAGATAAACAGTAATTCCCATAATTTCAGTATCGGTAATCCCAATGGAATCTTCCTCTAATATTTCGTGTACACATGTTCCGATGGCTTCTATCGTTTCTCTGCTTAAAAAGCCGTATCCATCTTCCAAAACATCTCCTGATTCCCCTACATCAAGAACAATAAAATCCTGGATTAATGCTCTCCTTGTCATTTCACTGCAATTAGCAAATATGGAATTTTTATTGTGTTGTACAATGCATCCTGCTCCCTTTTGCGAACATCTGTTATTTAAACTCTTTATAACCGCTTCCAGTCTGGTTCTGCTGATAAACATCTGATCTTCCAAATCATCAAGACTTATTGGACTGTTTGAAAATAGTATACGTAAAGCTAAATTGCGGACTCTGCCCTCCATTGTTTCATTAATATTCTCTTTGTCAAGAAGTTTCGATATTTTATTTTTATCGTTAGTCACTATTTGATATCCTTTTCCTCGCACCGAGTCGATATGGCAATTATCAAATTTTTTAAGCTCATAATTTATATCCTCTATATCATTTCTTACAGTTCTGTCAGTGATATTCAGCTTGTCTCCCAAATTGGAGCCTGTTACCCATCCCTCTTGCATCAATAAAAGTTTTAACATTTTTCTTTGTCTGTTTAATAAATTCAATTTTTCCCCTCCTGTTTTACCATCAACACAAAAGCGCCAATTCATCAATTGGCGCTAAAAACGACCTACTTTAAAATTACTGATAACTTAAATGTGCATTTGTGAATTTGCCGATGGAACACAGCAGTATGTTTTTGAACCCGAACAGCTAATATATTAATTTGGGATATCCGGAAAATTCGGCATATCTGTTCAACAAACTGCTGCTTTTCATTCTCACGGATGATCCGGTATTTTGAGATAACCCCTCTTTTGTCCACATGATCAGTCTATGGCTATTTTAATACATCTCTGTTTATCCTGACTGCAAGCAAAGATATATTTCAAACTCTGTTTTTTAGCCTTCTGCTGAATCATTAATAATTTTAAGGATATCCTTCGGTGTGTCTGCTTTCCCAATTCTATCCATCAGATTTTTATTACTTGTAATAGAAATGATGTTTTGTAAAACACCAGTCTGCTTATCCGGACTCGCTAAAACAATACAAAAGATATAATTCACCCTGACCGTCTCAATTGTATTCATCATCTCATGAAATTCCACCCCGTTTTTTAGACGGACAATACAAACACATGGTTTCTTTACATGTTCAGGATCTGTATGAGGAATTGCCACTGGAAAAGGTTCCATTTTCAATCCTGTTGGATACTCAGCCTCTCTTGCTATAAGAGCAGCTGTAAATGTTTCTTTTACATATCCCAGCTTTATAAGTTTACTCCCTATAAATTCCAGTATCTCTTTTTCTTCGTATGTCTTTTCATCCGCTATTAAAAAAATTGTCTCTTCTGCAAATAAAGATGAAATGCCCTGCATCTTTCACTTCTCCTTGTATTATACTGCTAAAATATATTTTTTATATTTTACAATTTTAGTATATAAGCTAGTAAGACTTCATTCAAATCGTTTAATTCCTTTGTAATTAGGAAGCTTATATCAACAATTTACAGAGGTCTCTGATTGCTGGCGCACCTTCGTTTTCTGTCCGCGGCACGCTGGGGGTAAGAAAAAATCAAGGAACCTGTCTTTCTAATGACAGATTCCCTGATTCTTTATTTTCACGCCGGCCGGCGCAGGATTCATCTTTTCCAGGATGGATGTTCAAACTTCTGATAATACGGTCATTTACCCGTCCAGAATAGAATGATTTCTACTGCGTCTGAGAGAAAGCAGCATTCCTTCGGGCGATATCACAAGTATTAAAGATTAATATTGTGGCGTTTGAGCATGTCCTCAATCACATGCATATCGGAATTGGAGACTTCCTTGACAGGATGCCTCATCCAGCGATCACAAACGCCCGCAATTTTCATAACGCCCTTAATCTGAGAAATAGCCATCGGATAAGACAGAGAGTGGTAAAGCTCGTCAAAGAAAGAAACCTTCAAAATAACCTCCACATCCTTGCGTGTGATTTCCGTTTTTTCCTCCGCCAGACCAACTACAGCTTGCTCCTATTTGGACAGCAGACTTTTTTATCGTCTGTATTTTTATTGGGCAAAGTGATTTTAAACGCATTGTCGGATACCTCAAAAATAGGCTTCATTAAAATTTTCTTTATAATAATCCACCCTTAAAATCCATAAAAAACCAGATATATTAGGGTATTTATGGGATGTGTCAATTTCTATTTTAATTTTTACTTAAGTTTAATATAATTCATTTATTAAAGCGAAAGAAGGGTATAAATGAAAAAATTTGCGGTAAAATTTACAGCTCTACTTTTATCAGTGCTATTAGCTACCCAAACATTATCGAGCATGGCTTATGCCGCCCAACCTTCCAAATTTGTTACGGACTCTCCATACAGCAGTTCTGCTGATGGAACGGAGCCGGACAACGTTCAGGATTCTGCTGAGCCAAAAGATTCCCAGGCCCAGATCGTAACAGAGCTTCCTGAAAAGCGGACTGAAAACACCAAAACCTTTTTGATGAGTAACGGAACGTTTATGCTGGCCGCTTATAATGAACCCATCCATTACCAAGACGGCAACAGCGTCTGGCAGGATATTGACAACACGCTTACCGTTCAGAACCCGATCGCCTCTGTGGATTCTCAGTTCCTTGAAAACAAAGCGAATAAAACAAAAATAAGATTTTCAACGAAAATGAAAGCCAAAGCCGTATCACTAAAAACCGGCAATTATACCATCAGCTGGGGGATTGACGGTGCGGATGATGCGAATTCAAATATAATATCCGATCAGGAAAACAGTGAGAACGAATCCCATAACGACAAGTTTTTGAAGCTAAAAAAGATTAACAATGAAGTGGTCTATCGGGATGCGTTCCCAGATACCGATATCCAATATCTCATATCCTCGACTTCCGTAAAAGAGAATATTATTTTAAAATCAGCAGCTGCAAAAAGGACTTTCACTGAGACTTATCAGATCGGAAGTTTAGTCGCAAAACAAATTGACAGCAAAACCATTCAGCTTTTTGAAAGCAGTGACAGCGGTTTCAAAAACCCGGTTTATACCATTAACGCTCCGCAGATGACGGATGCGAGCGGTGCCGCAAGCGACAAGCTATCCATTACGATGCTGCAGCAGAGCAACGGTATATTGAAAATATCTATTAATGCAGATGAAGCGTGGTTAAATAGTACTGACCGTGTGTACCCGATTACCATTGATCCACAGGTAACAACACCGAGGACTTCCGCAACAATTCGGGACACATTTATCAGTGACGGCGCAAACTATCATAATGTAGCCGGACTCAGCAACACCATGGGCACGATGTACATAGGAAAAGAAACATCAGCCTACGGTAAGTGCAGAATTTTATTGAACTTTACTTTACCTCAGCTAAACAAAGGGGATATGGTCGTAAGTGCGAAACTCAATCTGGCTCAAAGTCAGAACGGCTTAAACCCTTCCACTGGAAACATGCAGATAAACGCTTACCCTATGGGATCATCGTGGAACGAAAAAACAGTTACGTGGGATAACTCATTTACAGCGGTAAAAAACGCTGTAAATGGTCAGATATCCGATTATTTCAATGTTTCTCAGGCGACCGCACAGACATACAACGATTGGGACATAACAAAATTGGTCAAGGGATGGTACAGCGGTTCCGTTGCCAATAACGGCATTGTTCTGAAAGCACAGGACGAGGATGCAGCCGTAAGAAATGTTTACTATGCCTCGAATTACACCGGCCTTGAAGATGCATTTCCCGTATTGACCATCTTCTTTGTTAACAACGCCGGCTTGGAAGATTATTGGAGCTATCATTCGCAGTCTGCGGGCAGAGCGGGTACCGGTTCCGTCAATGACTACACGGGTAATTTGGTCTGGACAGTACCGGTCATGAACACTACAGGTGAACGGGCTCCCCTTTCCTTTTCCCTGATCTACAATGGATACCAAACAGGTACTCATTATCAGGATAACCAGCGCGGATTGATTTACGGATGGGGCTGGCAAAGCAATTTGAGCCAGCGTGTCGATCCCATCACTGAAGATTCGGGTACCAATGATATTGAGAGGGCCAAATATAGACTTTTGCTTGAAGCCGGATACAAATATGTTTATCAGGATGAAGACGGAACGGAGCATTACTTTATTAAGGATCCGAAAAATTCTTCTAAAATTATCGATGAAGACGGCTTAGGGCTGGAAATAACCGCCGGAGGATCTACCGCCGAATATTATACGCTGAAATATAAGGATGGATCTAAAAAAACGTTTTCCGAAAGCGGATACCTGAAAAAAATCTATGACAATGAGAATAATGCTCTGACTTTGCTCTATAGCGGCGCTGAACTGACAGGAGTTCAGGATGGCGCGGGAAGGACAACCTCTATTTCCCTTTCTGAATACGGTTCTATGACTGAAATTATAGGCCCGGATGGAAAGAAAAGCACTTTTGCCTATGACGGAGGCAAATTAACTTCTATTACATACCCGGATGCTAAATCAATCCATTTTACATACAACTCCAATAATCAACTGCAAAAAGCTAGCAATATCGACGGAAGTTCTGTGCAGTACGATTATTGGACCGGAGTAAGCCAAATGGTATTGAACCGTGTTCACAATGCCGCGGAATACTCCCCTGCGGGAGCAATAGGAAACAAGGTTTCCTTTACTTATAAAGATGACAACAGTACGACATTTGCTTATATAAAAGCCGGTCAATCGGAGTCATCCGCTCAAAAAGAAACTTTCAACTTTGATGACGCCGGCCGCACCACCAGCGTGGTGAATCCGGATAACACCGCTTCAACTTACAGCTATACCGATCACGCAACCAAAGACGCTTCTGCAAACAAAATGACCTCTCAGGCATCCACAAGTGCTCCGGTCACCAATTTGCTTACCGACCATAATGCGGAATCGAACATTGGAGTCTGGACAGGTTCTAACTGGTCCTCTCCCGGCGGAACTTTCAGTATAGACGGTACGACTGCCTACCTTGGTACAAAATCACTGAAAATCGTACAGAACCAAACCAGCCCCGGACGGAGCGGTGCAGTTCAAAAGCTAAACAATCTGACTCCGGGAACAGTTTACACCTTATCTGCTTATGTCAAAACAGAGCGTGTCTTTGATGGCCGCGGCGCTAATCTTTATGTATCCTTCTTCAATGGCAGCACCGGCTTGGGAACGGTGGAAAGCAAGGGTTTGTTTGTAAACAACGACTGGCAGCGGCTTTCTACGACCTTTACCGTTCCGGACGGCACTACCTGTGTTGAAATCTACGGCGGGTTGAGCTACGCCAACGGAACCGCCTGGTTCGATTGTTTTCAGCTTGAAACAGGCGGCATAGCCAATTTGTATAACTTATTGGAAAACAGCGAATTCAGGAACAGCACAAATTATCTGCCCGACCGCTGGGGCGTAACAAGCTTTACTTCCGGGGATGGAATGTCTGAGGGCTGGTTGAGGATCGGCGGAAACGCTTCCCTGAACAAAAACATTTATCAAAGAGTTTATGTTAATAAGCCGGCTAACAAAGCTGCTTTTATAGCATCCGGGCAATCTGTCGGCAAATCGGTACCGATTGATAAAGACGGACGATATTTTGCCATAGATATCGGTATCTTCTTCACCGATGGTTCCAAGCAGTGGAGTGTAGTAAACTTTAATCCTGACGCCGACGGAAGGCAGTTTACCAGCGGGCCGGTAGCAGCAACAAAAGAGAACGAAAGCAAGACGATTTCTTATGTTGAATATTATATTTTGTATTATAAAAATGTAAACGATGCAACCTTCAAATACCTGCAGCTAAACATGGACGAAACGGGTACCACTTACGTCTATAACAATACGACCGGTATGCTGGAGACATCCAAGCAAAATGCGAAAAACAGGCAAATCTACAATTATTCGAATGCCAACGAATTGACCAGTACGACAACCAGCAATGAAGCGGAAAACTTCAGTCAGTCTTACACCTATAAATACGCGTCCGACCTGACTGCTGGCGGGAATGCCCACCGATTGATGACAGCTGAATCTTCCCAGACGAAAATTGGTCTGGCTTTTGGCTATGACAGTTATGGAAATGTAACGAAAACCCAAATGGGTTCTTTCGATTCTGCCGGAAAGTTCAGCACAAGCTCGCCGTATATCGAAAGTACGCAGGAATATAACGAAAGCGGAAACTATGTAAAATCCAGCACCGATCAGCGAGGAAACAAAACCACATACGATGTGGATGCTACGACCGGTCTTACCAAATCCGAAACCGATCCTAAAGGAAACAAGGCTGAATATACCTATCATCCGAAGAACAATCTGCTGGAGTCCGTCCATGCGCAGAGCAGCTCCGGGACAGTGGAGAACAATTACGGATACGACACAGCCGACCGCCTGAGCACCATTACCCACAACGGGTTTGATTATACCTTTACCCGCGACGGCTACGGGAACACGACGATTGTCAATGTCGGTTCACAAAATCTGATTACCAATATTTTTGCTTCCGGCAACGGAAATCTATTATCCTCCAATTATGGGAACGGGTTTAAACTGGGTTATTTCTACGACGCCTATGACCGTGTGACCTCTGTTACCAAGAACGGCGCAACGGCTTATCTCTATGCCTATGATTCCCGCGGCAACCTTGCTAAAATAACGGACAAAACAAACAGCGATCTTGTAACGGATTTGTCCTATGACGTTGGAGACCGGCTGATTAAGAAAACATATTCAGACGGGAATGCAATCAATTATCAATACGATAGTATAAACCGCACTACCCTTGTAGGATATAACTTTGCGGGGCAGATGAAATCCGATTATTTTATCTATGGGGATGATAACCGTAAAAGCGACGTCATCCTACCTTCGAATGGCCGGGTCACATATGTGTATGACTCGCTGAACCGAGAATATATTACGGATATTAATCCCGTCGCAATTCAGGATCCAAAGCTCCGGGCTCAGCGCAGTTATGTGAATGTTTCCGGAAATCAGACTACCACCATGGTGGATACCTACTCCAATTATAAGCGTGTAGGCACATCCGACACCACACTTTCAAAATACCAGTACGCTTATGATGAGAATGGAAACATTCAAACGGTAACTGATAAAGATGGGAAAATCACAACCTACACCTATGACCAGCTCAATCAGCTTGTCCGTTCGGATGACCAGAAAGCTGGCATATCCACCGTTTACAGCTACGATGTCGGAGGAAATATCACGGCGGTCAGTACATATCCCTATACAACTGATGCCTTGGGAAACCCCACGAAAACTGTTTCTTATGCCTACGGGAATGAAAACTGGAAAGACCTGCTGACCAGCTATGACGGGCAAAATATTACTTACGATGAAATCGGTAATCCCCTCTCTTACCGTGATGGAATGAATTTTACCTGGGAAGCCCGCCAGTTAAAAACCGCCGTTGCAAACGGCAGAAACGTAAGCTATACTTATAACAATGACGGAATCCGCACCGGCAAAACAGTTGACGGTTTAACTACGAAATATTTCCTTGACGGCAGTACCGTCATTGCTCAGCAGACAGGAAATGACATTCTTTGGTTCCAGTACGAAAGCGATGGAAACAGAGTCGGTTTCACCTACAATGATACGGCGTATTACTACACGAAGAACGCTCAGGGCGACGTAACCGGAATTGTTGACGGAAACTGCAACACTGTCGTGGAATATTCCTATGACGCCTGGGGCAAGCTTTTAAGCACCACTGGTTCTATGGCGGATACGATCGGTCAGAAGAATCCTTTCCTTTATCGCGGATACTACTATGATTCCGAAACCGGGATGTATTACCTCAACAGTAGATACTATGATCCGCAGACGGGGAGATTTTTAAACGCAGATACATTTGGAGGACAAATTGGTAGTATAAACAGTCATAACATTTTTGCATACTGTATAAACAATCCTATTTTATTATCAGATGAGCAAGGTAATCGACCTTTGGCATACGCTGACTCAACACGTGAGTCTAAAGAAATACAAGCGGCAACAGCTGCACAAATGCGAAGAGCGTCAGCTATAGCCGCAGCTGGAAAATTAACTATTGCAAATAGAAAAACCATTGATTTAGGTAAAGGCTGGAAGGCAAGGATTGATGAAAAAGGAACCTCAGCCGAACATATGCATGTACTTAAAGATAAAGAATGGTATGCGCAAAACTCAGATGGATCCCTCCACGATAAGAACAAAAACGGACCAAATCCAGGGCCACCTAAATCTGTGAAGAAAGTACTCAAAGAAAAAACCGGATGGGACTGGGACGAAAAGGAAGCAGATTTTAAAACACATAATATAGATATAGCTGATGATCCTTTTAACCAAATTTTCTTTTTTCCTAGTCCTTATTCGCCATTAGGAATAAAAGTGTTTGAAGGTACAATAGCACAAGATGCTGTTGCAGGTTTATTAGTAGGAGCTACAGGATAAGGGGGATAAATGAAGTATTTTACGAAAGAGTTTGATCAATTATGCGATACAGTCGATGATAGGGAATCCTTACTCAAGATGACATCTGAACAATATCATAAGTACTGGAAAGAGTTTGAGTCTTGTGCACAAAGGCTGCCGAGAACCTTTATAAATCATTACAAATCCAAAGGATTCCATGATTACAATTTAGAAAAATTAGAATTGAAAAAACGTACTAAGGCAAGAACTTTTTTAGATATTATTTTGCAACTCTCTGATCAAGGAAAGTATTATGAAATTCATTATTATGATGTCATAAAATTTGAAACAATGATTATGGAAGATCGATATTGCCAAATAGGAGATTATGTGGATGGAGAAATACTTCCGGTCAACGAGAACTACATGTCACATGAATTTTATTTTCATAGCGATCAAAATCATATCCTAATCCACTTCAAAAGGTTGTCCTTCAGAAAATTAAAATCATTATAATTTCAAAACGGTAAGGACGTTATCGGTCACTACAAAGGCAATAGAATTATTAGCAAATACTCAGCCTTAGCTGGTTGATCTACGGTTTAGCCCAGAACTACAAATTTTTATTAGATAACTAATTTTAGAGCGCAGATGAGAATCATTTGCGCTCTCTTTTATGGAGGGATTATTGTGCCCGGAGCAAGAATTGTCTTAAACCCCCGCTACTTTCACGTTGCCCGTACTGGCGAAGCAGACGGAATAACATTCTCTGGCTCCTTTACGAAAGCGATGGAAACAGAGTCGGTTTCACCTACATGATACGGCGTATTACTACACGAAGAACGCTCAGGGCGACGTAACCGGAATTGTTGACGAAAACTGCAACACTATCGTAGAATATTCCTACGACGCCTGGGGCAAGCTACTCAGCACGATCGACTCGTCAGGCGATGCCCAGATCGGCCAGAAAAATCCCTTCCTTTATCGCGGATACTACTATGATTCCGAGACCGGGATGTATTATCTGAACAGCAGATACTATGATGCGTAGACGGGTAGGTTCTTAAATGCAGATGGGGCTGTATCAACAGGTACAGGTATTTTGGGTCATAATATGTTTGCTTATTGTGACAATAATCCTATCAGTCGGCAAGACTCCGTGGGAGCGAATTGGTTCACCGATATGGCTAAAAAGGTTTCTGAAACATTTTCATTTGTTTTGGATCTTGTGACTTCTGTGTTTGACTCCAAACATGATACACATACTAATGAAGTTTTAAGTTCGGTCGAAACAGCAAATGATTTATATAGCTTATTCAAAGTGGGTTCAGATGCTATTGATGACACGACGAGACATACAATGAATGTGGTTGCGGTAGGAACGCAGAAAAAGCCTAAAATAATTAAACTAAAAGTTTCAAAAAGCAGTGATAATATAGAGAACTATATCAATATTTGCAAACAGTCATACAAGATGATGAAAATAAATGAATTAGGCGGAGGTGTAGAAATATCAGGAAAAACGTGGGCTGATTTAAATGTCGACCAGAGGTTTATTTTAGTTCATCAAATGTGTATTTGGGATAGAAATACGTATAATGATATAATATTATCATACGGAAAAAAAGCAACTAATATAGCAGGAGGTATTACTTATGGAATTAGTGACATCTTCCCAGAAGATTAGAAAAAATATAATAAAAAAAATAATATTCACGATGCTATCTCTTGTGGTCGTAGTTATTTCTGTCACAATTATATGCTTGTTGAATTCAGAAAAAATTGGGGATTGGTATTTAGACGTAAAAAAGAATCCGGTTAAATCTACGTATTGGTATGAAACTAACTATAACAGAACAAAAAATGACGACGTTTTATTGAAAATAGCAACAAGTTTAAAATTATCGAAAGATTACACGAGACAAAAAGTATATTATCCATTGATATTCTCAAGCAAAAATTTAAATGAGAACCAACGTCAAAATTATATTGAACAATATATAGAAGCTTATTTTTATACAGATGATTTCTCCGGTTTTAAGGCAGCATATAAAAAATACTCAACTGATCTCACAAATAATTCATCTGTCGTTATACCATTACAGCTTGTTATTGATGATCAAACCATTATAGCTTCTGATCTAAAATGGGCTCTTGACTTTAGTAATGAACTGCTAGAAACTAATGATAATTTATTAATTAAAGCAACTTTATATTCCCAGCAAGCGTCCATATATCAGCGTTTGGGCAATAATTCTCAAGCATCCGTCCTGAATCAAAAATCTATACAAATAAAAGATCAACTTCTAAAATAAATTATGCAATATAAACCCAAAATATAAACGCAGACGATTCGTCTGCGTTTATATTTGATAAGGAAAATTATTTGTTTGTAAAAAGGATTATATTCACTTCCATATATTTACACATTAAGCTGAGCAAGCCGCACGAAAAGCTGGGAATGGAAAGCCACCAATACATCATCCAAATGATCCAAACGGGCCACATTTTCATCCTAATGTTCCAAAAACACCCCAATGGACTCCGCATGTACCATCCCCCATCATCATTTCTACAATTCTATCTTTGATTTTAGTATGAGGCAACAAGAAGGAAGTAGTAATGGTTTACCGTCTGTAAAATGGGATTAATTTAATTCATTAGGAGAATAGCATGAATACAATTGGAGATTTCTATGACTTATTTGACTTAAGAAAACAAGAGTCCATTATCGAAAAGATTAATAACTTTCTAGAGAAAAATTCGATTGAAACCATAGATCAAAAAAATAAAAATACATTATTGCTTGCTGCTATTGCGGATAATAATCTTGAAATTGTTCAATTTTTGATTTCAAAGGAAGCCAATGTGAACGGAAACCGCAAAGCTGCATTCTACCCTCTAGAAAGAGCGGTGATGACAGGGGATATAAACATAGTCAAGGCTTTAGATGCTACCGGTAAATTAGAGTATCATCGGAAAGAGGACCAATCGCTTGTTTATTCTGTAGCATTTAATGATTCTATTGACATTTGTTCCTTTTTATTAAATAAAGGAATGGATATCAATAGAAAAGATTCCGATGATTATACTGCATTACACTGGGCCATGCAACATCAAGATATAGCAATGATTCAGATGTTAATTAATCATGGTGCAAACATAAACGTTGTTAATTCTGATGGGCATACCCCTTTGTATCAGGCTGCCGGAGACAATAATATGAATGAAATAAAGTTATTATTAAACTGTGGGGCAACCGTTGACTTAACTAAAAACTATACTCCGTTTATGATAGCTTGCGCACTTGGCCACTATGAAATCGCAACTAAGTTGATTCATTATGGAGCAAATGTCGATTTTAAAGATAATGATGGAAGAACAGCATTGTTTTATTGTAAAATAAGACAAAACAACAAAATGGAGAATTTTTTACTCTCTATTGGAGCGTCAAGCGATATAACAGATAACTTTGGAATATCTATTCAGGACCTAGAAAATGATAGCATAAGAAAAAAGCTATACGACGACCTGTATTAACTTTATAAATGATAGAATAACTCTTATCTATGGTGCTCTGTGATTCATTTCACAGAGCACTTCTGAATTTTTCCTTGACGGAGCAGACCGGGTATGATATTCTCTGGTTCCTTTACGAAAGCGATGGCAGAGTCGGTTTCACCTACAACGATATGGCGTATTAGCACACGAAGAACGCGCAGGGCGACGTAACCGGAATTGTTGACGCAAACTGCAACACTGTCGTGGAATATTCCTATGACGCCTGGGGCAAGCTTTTAAGCACCACCGGTTCTATGGCGGATACGATCGGTCAAAAGAATCCCTTCCTTTATCGCGGATACTACTATGACTCCGAAACCGGGATGTATTACCTTAATAGCCGATACTACGATCCGAATACAGGTAGGTTCTTGAATGCAGATGGCCAGTTTAACCCCGACACCGGTCTTGCAGGCAACAATCTGTTCGCTTACTGCAATAATGATCCAATAAATGCAAGTGATTACAATGGCGCTAGATTTACTGAGTCAGACGATGGTTCCGGCAGATGGGTCAACTACATTAATAATAGAATGTATTCAGGCACAGGAAGACCCATTACTGGTGGTGCAAAAAGCAGTCCTAATAATGTTGGTACGATCACTACATCTATAGGAACTGGAATCGCAGATGCTGTCGCTGGTAATGCCATTCAAAAATCCCTAAAAAGAACGACGGTAGTCGCGCGTCAAGGTCCTGGCGTTGGTGTTGCTACGCTTTCAGTAAAGAATGCTGGCAAGGTTGCAAAAGCCCTTAGAGGTGTAAGTGAAAAAATAGGTGTGGCAACTTTAGCTTTTTATGCCCTAGATGTATATTCCGACTTTCAGAATTATATCGGATGGGACCTTGCTGGAGCAATTACTATTGATACTATTGGAGCTGGGCTTGGTGTCCTTGCTGGGATTGGGATAGCCTCTTTATGTGTCCCTTTAGCAGCAACAGTTTTGGCAGTTTCTGCTGGAGTTTTAATAGGTATTGGCACTAACTACGCAAAAGATGTATGGTTAAAAAAGAAATAAGGAGTAATCTTAATGAGTACCATTAATAATCTACCAACCTTTATATATGTACCGATGCTTGTTATAGTAATAATTGTTTTGTCCGCCTTATTAATAATCAATCATAAAAGTTATCCTATGCCATATAATATAAGCTTTTGTTTCATAATAGCCGCAGATATTTTGTTGATTATTTTAAAATTACAGTTATTTAATCAAATTAGATCAATTATCATTATTTTCATATTTCTGCTTTCAGCAATAGGATTTTCGATTTTATTCATTTCAAGATATAGATATAATAAAAGAAATGGTATAAAAATGGATCCGCTTCTAAAAAAAATATTCATATCGGTTTTAATCGTTGTTATTATTTGCATTATCCTTCTTGTGTTTATTCTATACATGAAGAATAGACAATCTGTTTAAATGACCAAGTTATAAAATAGTTCAATTTTAGAGCGCGGATGAGGAATCATTTGCGCTCTCTTTTATGGAGGGATTAATTTGTCCGGAGCAAGAATTGTCTTAAACTCCCGTTGCTTTCACATCGCCCGTGCTGGCGAAGCAAATAGGAAATGACATTGTTCCAGTACGAAAGTGATGGAAACAGGGTCGGTTTCACCTACAATGATACGGCGTATTACTACACGAAGAACGCGCAGGGCGACGTAACGGGAATTGTTGACGGAAACTGCAACACTGTCGTGGAATATTCCTACGACGCCTGGGGTAATCTACTCAGCACGATCGACTTGTCAGGCGACTCCCAGATCGGCCAGAAAAATCCCTTCCTCTATCGCGGGTACTACTATGATTCCGAAACTGGGCTATATTCCTTAATAGCCGATACTACGATCCGAATACAGGTAGGTTCTTGAATGCAGATGGCCAGTTTAACCCCGACACCGGTCTTGCAGGCAACAATCTGTTCGCTTACTGTAATAATAATCCAATAAATGCAAGTGATTACAATGGCGCTAGATTTACTGAGTCAGACGATGGTTCCGACAGATAGGTCAACTACGTTAATAATAGAATGTATTCAGGCATAGGAAGACCCATTACTGGTGGTGCAAAAAGCAGTCCAACGCAAAGTATAAAAACTAATACTAATAATGTTGGCACTGGATTATCGACTGCCGCCATAGCAGCTACCACGTATTTAAAACTTGATGAAAGATTTAAGCCCATATTAAAGTCTAATGGATCTGTTTATTTTAGCAAATATTTAAAAAATGCCACAGCTATAAAAGCGATTGGAAGAACTACTGATATCTTTACAGCAGGATTTGCGGCTTGGGATTTGTATGATATTTGGTCTAATTCTAATTTAACGACACAGCAGCACATGCTCGGAACATTAATTGTAGGTGGAGGGGTTTTGGGCGGAATCTGCGTAGGTTACGCGGCAACAGCTCTTGCCAATGCTTGGAATCCTGTTGGTTGGTCCATGTTGGCTGCGGGAGCAGTAGTACTCGGTGGAAGCGCATTGGTTACTGTTTTGCAAGAACAAGCATATAAGAAAGCGGGAATTATTTCATGACGTTTTATAAAAGTAAAAATAAGATAAATTTATTGTTAATTTGTTTATTATTGATGTTGGTTGGAATTCCGCTTGTACTTAGAATATTAAATATCATTCATACCATCGCTGCTTTTGCAGCCGCAGATGTAGTTTTCTTACCATTTGCATTTCATAATGTTTTAAAACAAAAGCGGCAAAGTTTAGAAATAAATGAAAAAATAAAATTTTTTAATGGTACTGAAATCACTTCGATTGACATAGCTCATATCAGATCTCTAAAATATAAAGGCTTGTTTTTCGTTCCTATGAGTGAAATGATGGTAATCGAATCAATAAATCGGGATTTTATATATATTGATTTCAATTTTATAAAATATAAAAAGATATGGTGGTGTATTTTAGAGGTCTGTAAGCAAAACCCTAATATAGAAATTGAGAATCAGTTGTATAAATATACAGCAACAGTTAAGCGCTAAATAATATTTTAAATTAGTGCTTTTATATACAGGAATTGGTTACGGTAAAGCATACTTAAAATCAAAATGGAATTCCAAAGGATACTGGGATGGTGCCCCATGGAGGGAGATATACATGGGACACTCATTCACATGGGGCCGGTGTGGACCGAGGTAATGGTCCGCAGGATGGTCATTGGGATGATGAAAACAGCAATAATCGTTGGGATAGAAACGGTGTTCCACTCTTTCAAAATCAGTCATTTTCATTTACAGATCAAATTTCTAACGCAACTGGTCTTACAGGAGTAGCATTAGCCGTGTATATAGTTGTTTCAGAAGGGTCTCGCATAATACCAGCAAGAAATATAATTCCAGTTCCATAAATGAATGAGGTGCTATATGAAAAAGACAATCAGTATAGAAGAATATCAAGAAATAAATATCAAGAAATAAATATTAAGACAATAGAATTCCCTAAGAAAATTTACGTAGCATATGCAGTATGTAGAAGGGATTGCGGTAGCAGCGAGTTTATTAAAGGCGGTGCGACACAGATATGTAAGCATTGTGGGCATCAAATGTTTCGTACCGAGGAAAGAATATATACTTTAGTTGATGATTCGTATTGTAAAGTCAATAATTGTGCGCAGAAATCATCTTCAAATGAAGTAATTAAAATTAGTGATTATTTCAAGTTGGAGGATTACCCTGACGTAGCCCCAAATTCCGTAGAATTTCCGACTGAAATTTGTATTGTCTATGCAGTCTGCAGAAAAGAATGTGGAAACAGAGAATTTCTGATTGATAGTCAAACAGATATATGTGAATATTGCGGACACCATATGCTTCACACGGCAGGAAGAAAATATATTTTGGAAAAAGATCAAGCCTAATCCATTAGTGGATTAATTAATGGTAATTATTAGAGAGCGCAGATGAGGAATCATTTTGCGCTCTCTTTTATGGAGGGATTCATCTGCCCGGAGCAAGAATTGTCTTAAACTCCCGCTGTTTTCACATTTGCCCGCGCCGACGAGAAAGGAAAGTATTCCGTAGAATGATTTGATTGCCAACGGCAAAAACGCAAGCTATACTTATAACAATTCTTCTTAAAAGACATATTCAAATCAGATTATATTAATCCGCCCGCGCTTGGCATAAGGCAGCCCACAGGGATCACAGTGAATAAGACTTAGGCCCACCGGATTAACCGGCGGGCCTTTCCTCTCTAATTGTTTGCCTAACTAGCAACCGAAACAACACACTGCTTTTGCGGTTGCTGACCGGGTAAAATGGTATATATCCCGGCAGAGCTTCCTGGCTTACCGATTGCTTTGATTTCGAAATAATAATCATTACCCGAATGGCTAAATAATTTGGAAAGAAAGACGCCTCCCGTCCCCACTGAAAAAGCGGGAGCTGTTCCGTCAGGAGCAGTAATTTTAAAACGGTAAGTGGCTCCGCTCTTTATAGAAAATGGCGTTGTAGTGTCACTGGTACAAGCCTTTGTTGAGGGTGGAGCCTGTATGGTTACAACGCAGACTTTTTGAGAAGGCTGGTTGGAAGCGGCCATATAAAACCCGGCGGACTGATTAGGCTGACCAATGGCAGTAATTTTATAAAAGGAGTCATTCCCTGACTTTTTCACTAATTGGGTTGTAAAAACTCCAGGTGTTCCGGAAACAAAAGTATTTACGTTCGTGAGCCTGAAAGTATAACTTTGACCTTGTTTTAGATAGAAATTATCTGTTGTATCCGATTTGGGAATGACGCTGCTGGTCTTGGGTGTACTAATAAAGCCCACATAAACGGGAAAGATGGAGCGGTCTGAAGAGGTTGGGAAAGTCGCTATGAAGTAACTTCCGCCTTGTGTATTGGGCTTAGCCGATACGGTAACATAATAGTCGTTTCCAATTTGGTTTACTTTTTGTATCGAGAACACTTCAGGAAGATCCGCCATAAATTTGGGCTTCAAAATACCTTTAACGCTTAATTTATAAGTATATGATTTGCCCGGTTCTAATTGAATAATGGAGGGAGTATCGGAAATAATGGAAGGAATTCTGATATCTATAATGAACGAGGCAGTTTCTCCGTTCAGCCGGGCAAAAACGTCGGCGGTTCCGGGATACAGAGCTTTTACACTGTAAAGATATCCTCCCGGAACAGCGCCTTCCAATTTGGTGGTTGCGTATCGGTCATCTGTCGAGACTGTTGGTGCGACATCTGATGAAGTGTATGCAATAAAACGATATGTATCGCCTGTGTCACAGTTGTGGGTGGTCGTGGTATCAAGTCGTAAGTCTTTGTTTTCTCCGATGGTTACGGTACAAAGCCTTTCATGAAGGTGGATAACCGTGCCTCCTATAGATAACGTAGCACTTTGGCCGATATCTCCGACAGGTTCAATGCGAAAGAAAAAGTCGTGATCGGCAGTGGGCTCATAATCCATTATGGTGGCTTTGATAATGTTTTCGTTATCCGATACAACACTTGGAGAATTAGCTGTTTGAGTGTCAGCATAAACACAATGCACCTTCAAAATGTAGGCGCTGCCTTTCGCGATTGTAAAATCATTTGTAACATCCGTTGAAATAGTGTATGGCTGTTCACCAAAAACAACGACTTCACTTGTAACGCTATATCCATCCGACGCTGTAACCGTTATAGACGCTACCTCGCGTTCTTTGAACCCTGTTAGGTACATTATGTATCCTTTAGTTTCAGGGTCTTCAACCATCTCTGCCCTAATAACAGAATCGTCGCTTGAGGTCGCCGTGAGGGTTACACCATTTTCAACAGTAAAATAATAGGGAGTTCTTTGCCACATGTTAACTTCTTGGTACTCATTTAAAAATTTAGCGCAATGAAAAGAAATCGATCCTGTTGAAGGAGTGAAGCCCTGCAAGCATAAAAATAATAGAGACATAACTAAAGAGAAGCTGAGAAATTGAAGACCTTTTTTCATTGTAAATCCCCTTATTTATAAATTCAATATTAATATTGTAGCATAAAATATGCTGGGGATAAATCCAAACTAATTAGTAATTTATTCCAATAATAAAGTGATATCCAGACCTAGCGCATATTCATCCATGCCGCCTACTTCCGTATATAAATTAGGTATTTCCGCTTCCGACTGCATGGGCTCAGCATAACTCACCGGATCAGTATAGATTTTCATGGAATCATCTCCCTCTGAGTCTATATAAAAATCATGCCCAGCAAATCAACTGCCAGGCATCTTAAATGCTATTCCGAAACCCTTTCCAAAAATTTCGGATTTATTGTTCGATGAATCAAGTGAATCTGCCTTGCCTCTGCAAATCGCGATTATGGAATACTTTTTCATGATACTTTGTTCATGCATAACCCAGCAAAACACGATGTTTTCGTAAGCAGAGCACTTGATGAAATTGTTTAAAAGAAAGCAAATATTCTCTATCACCATTTGCTTCGTTTCCTCTGTTACTTGAAACGGGTGCATATCCCAGCACCAATCCCCATCGAGAAAGGCGCATAACATTACACGAAGTTCAATCTGCACCCTGTGACTTCTCTGTATGTTCATTTAGCTGTGTATGAATGCTTACAATATGGGCACTTAGGATAATCTATATCATGTTTTTTTCCACATTCGGGGCAAGTCCTTTACGCAATTTGATTTCCCCCTTTTATATTATCTGATGAGTCTAATTTTTCTAATTGCTTTTTTTTAAACCGATATAACTTAGCCTTCTTTAAGTAAACTATCCCAAACCATATGCAAACAGAAATAGCTACCAAAAAAACTATGGTAATAACGATAAAGTTAAATAAAGGAGAACCGTCAACAAATGAAACCACAAAATAAGGAGTATTGCTGAGAAACAGAAATTTTATAATAAAACAATAGAAAATGATTAAACCAGCTGCCTGAATAAACATCCAAATAGCAAGAGGCATAGCATTACCCGAAGCTTTAATGGCGGGGGGTGTTTTTCCTGTGCCTACAATAATATCCAGGATTAAACTGATTATTCTGATATTCAATCATATCATCTATAGAATTTTGCTCTGCCTGTTGTACTTCATCAGAAGAATTTTGCTCCGAATTTTTATCTATGCTAAAATCTTTATCTTGTTTTGACATTTATTCCACCCACCTATTATATAAATAATTGGAATTATCCGCTGATGTATAATTCAACATAATGAGCAATCCAAAGGATAGTGGAAAGTGCCTATTATGCTTATTAGGTATGAACTTGGGGATTAAGGCAACCGGGCAGAAACGGCAAGTATAGTTAAATGACTTTAGCAATCAACTGAACGAGATTAAAATACTTTCCGCCCTCGGCTTCCATCATTTTAATATCACCAGCGACAACGGGATGGTAGGCAGTCAACCATTCGCTCCATGCTTGCTTGCAGCAGGTCATTTCACGAATGTCCATAATGTCTATGCCCTCTGTTTTCTGCCATAGATTTTTCCACCAATCAATCGAGCGTATCGTCCTTGCTACTTCATCATTCCAGAACGGCTGCATTTCATCGGGAACATTTCTTCCGAATTCATATTTTAGTCCGGGGATTGCCACGGCGATATAGCCGCCTTTTTTCACGAAAGGCACAAGTGACGGGAGCATTTCCTCCGTATCGCCAAAATAATGGTAGGCGTCCACTGTAAACAGCAAATCAAAGTATTCGTTTGCAAAAGGCAAGCCTTTAGTTGCGTCTACGGAAACTGGAATAGTCTTATCTTCAATCCCGATAAACTGAAAACGCTCATAGTTTTCAGTGGGAGAAATCCAAAGGTCGGCGGCAAAGATGGACGCACCGTATTTTTTCGCTAGCAAAAATGTGGAAAGACCGCACCCGCAACCGAGGTCAAGAATTCGCATATTCTCTTTGATGTTCAGATGAGATGCCAATTCCTCTGCCAATCGCATAGCGTTTGGCCCCATCATTGTGGCTTTCAAGAACTCTGCATTTTTATCGTTGGACATAAACTGATCTGTAAATGAATACATGATAATCTTCCTTTCTAATTTTAGCCCTATAGAAAGAAAAAAGCGCAGTATACTACTGCGCTACAAATTACACCATTATAAAAACGGGTGTGTTCGTTCAATCTGTAAGGCAGTTTTTTATAACACAAATAAGAGCAGAACAACTGCTCATCTCATGCGCTCAACCTAAATCCTTACAGAGTTACCGACATCAATACACTCCCTCTTTCTTTGATTCAGTTTATCATGACACTATCATTATGTCAATGCAGTAAATTTGCTCTATCGGCCAGAAGGTATATAAAATATAAATAATTAAATCGAGTTCGCAACAAATGAAACATTATGCGAAGTTCAGAAACCGATGCCTACAAGTTTGAAGCGAATGCTCTTTGGCTTGACATGCAGCTGTTTCATATTCTGCTATTTTCTTGCATTAAATCCGCGCAGATACTGCTCCGGCCACTGATATTTGACGTCCAAATTACGGGCTGTGTGCAGCACCCAATAGGGATCGCGCAGAAGTTCCCGGCCCAGCGCAACTAGATCCGCGCGCCCTTCACCCAGGATTCCTTCCACCTGATGCGGGTCGGTGATCAGACCGACTGTAATTGTAGGAAGGCCCGACACCTGTTTTAGCTCTTCAGCGACTTTTACCTGATAGCCCGGATAAAGGGCCGGCGGTGGTGTTGGCACAACTCCACCTGTGCTTACGTCCAGCACATCAATATATGGCTTCACCAGTTCAATAATTCTGGCCATTTCCACTGGATGCAAGCCTTCTGGTTCGTAATCCTCGGCGGATACACGCAGTAAAACAGGTTTATCGTCAGGCCAAACCTCATGTATCGCCTGCAGCGTTTCAATCAGTATACGGCAGCGGCTTTCAGTTGAGCCGCCATAACCGTCTGTGCGGTGATTGGTGAGCGGTGAGAGAAACTCGCTGATCAGATAACCATGGGCGCCATGAAGTTCAATGGCGTCGAATCCGATTGCAGCCGCCCTTGCAGCCGAGCTCCGAAATGCAAGGATGGTATCACGGATATCCTCTTCCGTCATCTCATGAGGCATGGGGGAACCCTCTTCGAAGGGAATGGCGCTGGGTGCGAAAATCGTTTTTTCCCGTGCTGTGCATTTACGGCCCGCGTGATTGAGCTGAATCGCCATTTTGGCCCCCTGCTTCTGACAGGCAGTGACGATTGGCGCAAGCGCTTTTGCCTGTTCATCATTCCAAAGGCCCAAGCAATGGTCGGAAATACGGCCCCATGGAAGGACGCCTGTGGCCTCCATAATGATCAGCCCCACCCCGCCAACGGCACGGGAAGTATAGTGGGTAAAGTGAAAATCATTTGGCATACCATCTGTTTCGGAACTGTACATGCACATGGGAGGCATAACGACCCGGTTGCGCAGAGTCATGCTTTTTACTGTAAATGCTTTGAATAAATACATAAGATATTCTCCCTTCCATCATAGCTCCTGCCAAAACGGCCGGCTTCATATTATTTATTATATCACGGTCATGTATCGTGCCTCAATACGTTATAAACATTATGCGAAACTTAAGGGACATCTGAATTGCAAATTAATCAAATAAGGGATGGATTTATTTTTGACAATAAATCCATCCCTTTAAAGTTAGAATGACTTAGAATATTCCGTACTGTCTTGCAGAATTGCCGCTTGCTTTTACACCGTTCTGCACGGTTAGCTTGATAGACGCATGGGTAAGGAAATTGTTTTTGTTGTCGTAAACATCGATCATAATATAAGTTACTCCGGTCTTTACACCGGTTGCTTTTACATTCCCGTTTTTCAGTACGGTCACATTGGCAACTCCCTTGGTGGAAGAGTATGCTTTTATCCTTGTGTTCGAAATACCGGTTAACTTTACGCCGATTTCATAGGTCTTTTTCGGCGACATAATGTAGCTTCTTGTGTCCAGCGTGATGGTGCGTACCGCCTTTGGCAGCAGAACATAATCGGAGCAGTGGCTGATCTGCACGGTTACATTCCCCTCCGCGTCTACGGTATAGGCGTCTTTTCCCAGTAATTCAATTTGCTGTGTGGTTGGATTGTAGTAATAGAAGTAAAGTGTCTGCCCCGGTTTAAAACCTTTTTCCAGCGCGGAGAATTTTACGCTGGCAACCGACGGAAGCAAACCGCTGTGATCAAAGGAAAGCACCAAACCTTTGTTGCTCGGGGTAATCACATTGACTTTCGGTACTTCTGTGGTAAGGTGCACGCTCATCGCGATATTCACATCCGTCATAGGGATGGTGGATTTTGCCAGATCCTCACCCTTGAATGTCCAGCTGTAGGCAAGCTGCTGCGTATCGGCATCTTTGATTTTTATGGTTATATCGGTCAGATTTTCTTTTGCTGCCTCAAGGATTTCCTTGTTTGCGTTAATGGTAACCGCAGCATTCCCAACGGCGTCTTTTGCAACTTCGGACGGTACGGTTATGGTCAAATCAACGTCTTTTTTCGCAACCAGTTGCTGCACAATTGCCGCCGTCGGCACATTAATTGTAACGGCCGCTTTTTTCGCTGTATCTACCGTGCTCCCGTTTGTGAAAGTTGGGGTATTGTCAACGGTAACGCTCGGAACCGCGGTTTCAATACTGGCTGTGTCACCATTTGTACCGACGCTATCCGGCTTTGTGGTTACGGTTGCGGTATTGCCTATCGTATCCACTTTTGTTTCCGTCTTGTCAGTACTTACCGTTGAGGAAGTACTGCCGGAACTTTTTTTATCGGAACTGGTACGTTTGTTTTTCACGGTTACTTTTATTTCAGGCTCGCTTACTGAGCTATCCAGGACATAACCGCTGTCGACATAGCCGTTGTCAAGCTTGGCCTTAAATGTATAGGTGCCGGGAACATTTTGTTTATATGTGCTGCATACCCATTCGGTAACGCTAATCCATAGGTTGGAAATCCCGGATCCCACGGCTTTGATTCGTTCAGGTAAGTTTAGGGAAGCAAGCTTTGTACCGTAAGGTACTGTTTTCGTCGCATAATCCAGCAGAAAACCTGTGATTGTATGAGCTGGGGTATCACCACCGGCTTCGGCTTTTACGGTAACGCTGATTTCTGTCGTCAACTCCACATCGTTTGTATTGACAACCCCTGACGGAAGGACAACAGTTCCGGTTACCGTAAAGGTCTGTTCCGATTTTTCGGATTTCTCGTAGTCCGAACCTGCAACATCCCAGTGTACTTCGGCATCGACATCTCCGTCGTCGGTGGTTAATACAACGGTTTCCGGCAACCCGAGGGCGGCCGCCGTCTTTGCCGTACCGTTGGTAATCCCTGTTATGGCGTCAGGATCAGTAATGCTCAGCAGTGTTTTGCCAATGGGTGACTGAGCATCAATGGTAAACGCCCCTGCGGAAACAGGTGTTGAGTCATTGTAGCTTACAGCGATTACCACACTTTGTTCGGAGGCTTTCTGTGCAATCGGTGTAAAGGCAAAGGTGATGGTCTGCGTTGACTCATCCCACACAAAGTCGCTCAGCGACAAGTCGGTTGCCGCACCACTGTCCACCTTGCTTGTTGCTGCAAAATCTGCTGCAGTCGGTGTAACCGAAGGAGCTTTGTCAAGCGTTATTGTGACGGTTCCGTTTGTTGCCTCAACGCTTTCAATAGCTGCCGTTACCGGCAGCGTCGGCGTTGTAAACGTCTGATCTGCTCCGTTTGTAGTTCCTCCGACATTCACTGCGACCACGCGGTAATGATAAGTAGTAGCGGGCTGCAGATTTGAAAGAGAACAACTGACGGAAGTGGACGATGTTCCTGTGACCGAGCTTGGCGATGCTTCTGCGGTGCTGCCGTAGCTGGCCGTTTTTCCGTACTGAAATGTCACGGTGGTCGACGCGTTGTTTGCGTTTACAGTTCCGTTCAGCGTTGCGCCTGTGGAAGAAACATCACTCGCGGCGCCAGTTGCTGCGGTCGGCGCGGCGATATAGGTAAACTGATCGGCATTGCTTGTTGCACTCGTACCGCCCGCGGTAGTCACCGTAACGTCTGCTGTGCCGGAACCGGCCGGAGAGGTCACGGTAATCTGAGTATCCGAATTCACGGTTACGCCGGTTGCGCTGGCGCTTCCAAATTTCACTGTGGATGTGTCGGTAAAATTCGTTCCGGTGATGGTAACGGAGGTTCCGCCGGCGGCAGGACCGTTTGTCGGGGAAATCGCTGTGACCGTCGGCGCGGCGACAAGATAGGTAAACTGAAAGCCTGCAGCACTCGTACCGCCCGCGGCAGTCACCGTAACGTCTGCTGTGCCGGAACCTGCCGGAGAGGTCGCGGTAATCTGGGTATCCGAATTCACGGTTACGCCGGTTGCGCTGGCGCTTCCAAATTTCACTATGGATGTGTCGGTGAAATTCGTTCCGGTGATGGTGACGGGGGTTCCGCCGGCGGCAGGACCGCTTGTCGGGGAAATCGCTGTGACCGTCGGTGCGGCGATATAGGTAAACTGATCGGCATTGCTTGTTGCACTCGTACCGCCCGCGGTAGTCACCGTAACGTCTGCTGTGCCGGAACCGGCCGGAGAGGTCGCGGTAATCTGAGTATCCGAATTCACCGTAACGCCGGTTGCGCTGGTGCTTCCAAATTTCACTGTGGATGTGTCGGTGAAATTCGTTCCAGTGATGGTAACGGTGGTTCCGCCAGCGGCAGGACCGCTTGTCGGGGAAATCGCTGTGACCGTCGGTGCCGCGATATAGGTAAACTGATCGGCATTGCTTGTTACACTCGTACCGCCCGCGGTAGTCACCGTAACGTCTGCCGTGCCGGAACCGGCCGGAGAGGTCGTGGTAATCTGAGTATCCGAATTCACCGTAAAGTCGGTTGCATGGGCATCTCCGAATTTAACAGCACTCGCACCTGTAAATCCGGTTCCGGTGATGGTAACGGTGGTACCGGCAGGACCGCTTGTCGGGGAAATCGCTGTGACCGTTGGCGCGACGGCATCCGGTTCGGACAACAGGATGGTTCCTTTTTCACCGACTGCTACAAAAATTCCGCTTCCATAACATACGCCAAGCAGGGAGTTGGACGTTACAAACATTTTTGACGACCAATTAGTACCATCCGTGGAAGTATAGACGGCGCCGGCAGAAGCGGTGCTGGAGTAACCCACTCCTACATAGGTTGTTCCTCCGTAGCATAAGGCCTTCACAGCAGAGTGGTCGATATTCGCATCAGAGTTCAACTGATGATTCCAAGAAGTAGTACCATCTAATAATGTCCAAATATTGCTATCCGTATCGCACGCCACATACAGATTGTTTCCGTAACACACAGAAATGAGATCCTGCCAGGAATCATTAGAACTGGTATCACTCTGCCAACTGCTACCATCAAAAGAAGTCAAAACTTGCGCCATGCTAAGATCAGTTTCTCCGACGGCTAAAAACTGGCTATTGCCGTAACAAATCCCATAAAGAGGTTTGGACGAAACGTAAGGCGTCCAACTGATGGCGTCATTTGAAGTGTATAAAGAGCGTCCTGCGATTGCCACAAAAGTGGAGTTTCCATAAGCCACCGCTGTAAGCTTTGTTCCCACACTTGCTGGTTGTTGCGTCCAAGTTTCTCCATTATATGAGGTAATGACCGTGCCGCCGTTTCCGACTGCCACAAACATTCCATTGCCGTAGCAAACGGCGTTTAAGTTGGATGTAATATTTTCGTTGGTTCTGTCTGTCCAGTTCACGCCATCCGGCGACGTCAGAATCGTGCCGCCTGCCCCGACCGCCACAAAAGTCGAATTTCCGTAGCATATGCCGGTTAGGTTTTTAGTCACATGGGATACTCTGCTCGCCCAGATATCACCGACTGCCGCGTTTGCTGAAACCGGCACCATGGTCAGCACCATGCACACTGAAAGCAAAAGACTCAATATCTTTTTTTTCATCTTATTTCTATCTCCTATTTTAATATCTTTTTCGGCCAATAGCATACGCCCACATCCAACGAACGGGGCCTGCTCAGATGAAAGTCGGAATATCGGCAGTACCAGCACTGCCGTATTCCATTGGGTGTGTCGGCTCTGGGCTCAAAGGCAGGGCAAATTTGCCGCGGCCATACGTTTCCCTCTGCATTGGGGGCAGAAAGGGGCGCGTCCTCGTGCCTGCGATTTTGCATTTTCTCACTCTCCTTCCGGTGCGAATACAGGGCACCATGCCCGAATTCCAACAACAGGAACGCCGAAAATAAAAAGAGTATTTTTGCTTGTTTTTCGTGTTATCCAGTGAGAGCATAAATTCGTGCAGTAGCTTATCTCAAAAATACCATATAAAAATAAAAAAATGAGCCTTTACACTTAAAAGACTCATTTTTACACTTAAAATTTCTATTTATTTTTAATTTGCTTTTACTTAATGGAATTCAACTGTTCTCAAACTAGCAGACGTACCCGGAAAATACTGTTTTCAATGGAATAGATTAGCTCACCGTCATATTTTTTTGCAAATGCGATCACACTCTTGCTCCCCAAGCCGTGTCCGTCTTTATGAGTGACGGGGAAGTCGTTTTCGTCAAGGGAGGTATCCTGCGCACATGGATTTTCCATTTCTAAAAGCAGCCTTCCCACATTGCGACAGTAGAAATGGATATATAACGATGTGGGGTCTGATTGCTTCAGGCAAGCTGCAATAGCATTTTCTAAAAGATTTGACGCCACCATGGAAAGCTCCAAGGAATCCACCGGAAGTTCACCGGGAATATCGAGCTCAATTACTGTGGGGATGTCCGACTGTTCTGCAAGCTTTGCATAATGGCTAACAGCGGCATTGACAACCGGATTTTCGCAGTAAGCTTTGCTGATCTTGACAGCGGCTTGATTTTGCTTTTCCAAAAGGGACACAGCCTCACGGATTTCCTTTTTTTCCAAAAGCTCTAAAAGCATATTGTTGAAATGCCGGCGATCATGAGCGGCAAGGCTGTTTTGAGTCGATACCTCTTCCATAAGCTCAAGCCGCTCTGACATATTTACAGCAGCCAGTTGCAAATATTCCTGCTCGGTCTGCATTTTTTGGTTTTCCTCACGCATGGTATATTGCTTTTCGATTGTTTTGAGGGAGTGGATAATGGAAATATAGACCGATAAGCCTAAAAAAATGAGTAGCATTAGTGGGGTGTAGTTATTGATTAGCATTTCCTGAATGTCACCGCCGAAAAAATACCCCAAAAGGCAGGCCAGCAGCGAGCCGATAGGCAAAATGTAGATGTGCCAATAATCCAGTACGTTGCGGTATGGTTTTGACACCCACTTGTGAAATATAAAGATAATCGATGAAAATAAAATCAGCCGTAAATAGGCATTGCCATAAATCGGTCTTGGAAAGAGATCGCAAAATATGTAACTTAAAAACACCACCGCGGCGTAAATGTTCAGCATAGTTATATAACTGAAGCACCACTGCATGATTTTGTCGGTGAAAAGAGGCTTCAGGGCAATTCCAATCACCATAAGCATAGTAAGGTCAACGTAAAATACAGCCGTGTAGTTTTTTGTACGATAAAAGTAATAATTGGCGCCTACGTTTCCCACCAGTATAGCGGTTGTTGCAATGACATAGATGGCTTTGTTTTTGTATTTGGGCGTGGCCATGGTGGAAAGCAAAAGTACCAGCATAACATCGGTAATGACCGAACGCAAAAGGTCGGGGAAGAGAGAAGTCATCATTAATCCCTCTTTCCCATCAAATAGTCCATATACGCATCCCGTACCGAGGAATACTGTTTTGCCGCAATGGGAACTACTCTACCACCACGCAGGGTAAAGCTGTCCTTCGCAAAGCGTTCCACCCGCCGTATATTTACGAAGTATGAGGTGTGGCATTGTAAAAAACGGGGATCCTTTAGAAGGGGAATACTGTATTCCGCAAAGCTCTCCCGAATTGTGCGGCTGGTTACCTCCTCACCGTTTGTCAAGGAAAAAATAACAGCGTGGCTGCGGTATTCACAGCAAAGAATTTCCGACAGCGTTAACACCCTAAGGCCCTCAGCGGTTTTTATTGTAACTGTCTGCTCTTCCGGCAGATCTGCTTTTGAAATGGCAAAAGTGAGTGTGTCGAACAGCTGTTGCTTATCAATCGGTTTAATCAAGTAGTTTGTAGGGCTTGCGGCATAGGCCTGCAAAGCAAATTGAGGCTCGGCGGTGGCATAGATAATTTGAGCATCCCGGTCAAGGCGGCGAATTTCTTTGCCAAGCTCAATGCCGCCGACCATGGGCATGACAATATCCATTATGTAAAGATGAAAACTCTCGGTTCTAATGGCGGTGAGCAATTTATCAGAGTGAGAAAATTTTTTCACCTTTGCTTCCAATGTGTAGGCAGCAAGGTATTCGTTTATGTATGCGTTGATGATTTCCAACTCTCTCGGCTGGTCGTCACAAATAGCGATTTGCAGCATGGTTACCTCCTGCAAAGCAGCATATCAGTCTTATGCAAGAACGTATGCTGTATTTATTATAAATAGTATTTGGAACTATTATATCATGTCGGATGTTGCAAGTCTATCGTTCCGCGCATGCAAGTAGTATCAGCGGTTGAGGTCGAACAACAGTCCACAATAAAAATCGAGATAGCCACACGAAAAAGTGTTGGTTACCTTGGCTTTTTGTTTGAAATATAGTTGTGAAACAATCATCAAAGCTTTTAGAGCATAACAAATTTGAGCGAAAATTTCAGCAGTTAGATCGTGTACTCAAAAAACATAGCATAAACAAAATGGGCAGTTCGTAATTACTAGAGATGGAAAGTAATTTCTAGTATCTATGATTTACTGAGTTATTGTGTGAAACTCTTTAAATAGTCAAAGTTTAAAATATCTCCTTTATAAAACTGCCTTAATATCTCATAGTTTTTTTTATTATATATTAGCCAAATAATTTCCGGATCACGTTCGTTCTTTTTCATCACCTCACGGAAATCATTATAAACCAGATGATCTCTTGAAATAAAAACCCAAACTTGAATACCTGTTGGAATACCTCTCGCATATGTAGAGACAGGGGCAAGACCTATTTCTTGAATCTCATCCCACTTAAAAGAAACTTTTTCACGCCATAAGAGTTTTAATGCAACACCTTCATTGTTGAATCGTATTCGCCACAGCCATTCGGTATGGATGATGCCGGTTGCCACTGTTGCAAGAGTGAAACCCATAAAAAAGACAACTCCATACCATACTTTTGCTAGAATACTGATAACAATACCAAAAGCAAAAGGTGGTAAGCAGATTAATATGAAAACTATATAGGCCACAAGAAATAATCCACAATGCCAAATTTCGTATTGGTCCTGTCTTTTTAATTTTTTCTGCTGATATTTCCCTTTCGGAGATACTAACTCGGCTTGAAAAGTTGATTTAATGGATTGAATCACCTCACATTTTATTTGCCGCTTCTTTCGAATTCCGGCTGCTTCGGCAATAAATAGGATTGCAAGCAAAAGGGAATCACCGATGTTCCAATGTCCATATGTAAAAAAAACGGGAGTCAGACAATAAAAAAGCATTCCCAATATAAAAATCCGGAATATTGTCATTTGAAATGCAGGGATAAAAAAACCTTTTATCGTTGAATACTCTTGGTCGAATATTATTTTTCCGACAAATGGAGTTGAATATTGTGCCGTCATATCTTGCTGACGTTTTTTAACGTAAATTATTTTTTCACTTGAAAGCCTCTTAATTATATATCCTGGATTTTGTTCTGAATTCGCGCTTAATATTTCATTATATAATTTTTCATTTATTAGTTTGCTCTTAAAAACTATCATTATCTAAATCTCCTCAATTCTGCGAGCTTAAATATGGCGCGAGAATCATATTTGCTTCTACCGGATTCGACGTCAATCTTTTCGAGCAAGCATTATTGCTATCATCTGTATGCGCTTGCTCACCCCTGGTGATACTTAGCATAGAGGTGATAATATGCAGTCTGCTAAAACATGTCCCATTCTGGAACAGTACTTGTCTTATCTCATTACAATCAAGGGACGTAGCCAAAATACGATACTTGAGTACAGAATGGATTTGCTTCAATTTTTCCGTTACCTGGCAGACCAACGAGGTATCACGGAAGCCAGTTTTAAGTTTGCTGATTTGGATTTTATCCGTTCCATTCAACTGACCGATATGTACGGCTTCATTGCTTATCATCAGGAAACGCTTCATAATTCGCCAGGCACGCGATGCAGAAAGATTGTTTCGATCCGACAATTTTGGAAGTATCTCAAATTCAAGGCGCATATTATTAATAATAACATTGCCGAAGAATTGGAAACACCAAAGTTACCCAAGCGCATCGTTCGCTGTATGACCTTAGAGGAATCGGTGCGTCTTCTGATTGAGTCCAGTTCCAGTTCAACACGAGATAACTGTATCATCACAATTTTTCTGAATTGTGCTTTGCGACTTTCAGAGCTGGCAGCGCTCAACGTCGAACAGGTCGATAGTGATGTACTGATTGTCATTGGAAAGGGCAATAAAGAACGAAAAATCTATATGACGCCGGCAGTCAAGCAAGCTTTATCAAAGTGGCTTCTAATTCGTCAGTCCATGAATGTAGATACTAATGCGCTATTTATTTCCCGGAACCATCAGCGTCTCACGACGCGCTCCGTTCAAAACGTAGTTAAAAAGCATATCGTGGCCTCAGGCATCAACCCTGACGGCTTGTCCACTCATAAACTCCGCCATACATCCGCAACCCTCATGTACAAGTATGGGCATGTTGATATCCGATCTCTGCAACAGATTCTCGGACACGAAAGCATTGCAACCACAGAAATCTATACTCATGTCGATGACAATCAGCTTCATGCTGCAGTCAACGCTAACCCCTTAGCCATGATGTTCAATTGAGCATCATGGCTATTAAACATTATGCGCAATTTAGGATAAGGGATAAGCGCTACAGTATCCGCTTATCTACATGAGCAAATGAGAAGATGTTGTCGCATTTATTTCCTAATAATAAATAAATCGCATTGATTGCAATAATATGCATATACCTTATTGAGTTTTAAGATACTTGTTTTGTTAAGGGGTATTCCAGTATTTTTCGACAACATTGTTAGCCTTTGTTTTTTACCTTCTGGAATCCATTGGAGTTGATAACGAACACCGCCCAAATATCCCAACTTCATAACGTTTCCACAATAGGGACAGATATTATTGTCAATCATTCTTTCCTCCATAGTAGTTGATAAATATTATGCGAAGTTCAAAGAGAAGGGAAACCGACGCAGTATGCTCATTATAAGGAACTTAACGAGAAATATTTTTTCAGTGCGTTTACGTGCATTGTCAAACGTCATTTGAAAATTATCACTCATATATTTTCTCCCTCTTTGCTTGTTGAATCTCCGATATATGTAAATCTCTTTTGGGCGCTACCATTCCGCTCTACTATCTCATTCCACATTGAAGCGGGACGAACCCATATATCTATCACCATAAAGTGCCTGATAGACAACCATTCTTTCCAATGTTTCAGAGTGCTTGGCTACATATAATACTTGATAATCGTTACCCTTAAAATGACGATAGCGGCCTATTTTAATTTCGTCTTCCATTAGGAACCCCCTTTTTCCTCTCAATGTAGGAATACAGATGTGGTTTCTCATTATTCCGCTTACCCACACTAGGAATCAAGTAAACATTATGCGAAGCTCAAAAGGAAGGGGAAACGACACATTGCGCTCATTTGATAAAGTTATTCTAAACTTTCATCGCCAAGGTATACTTCGGTTATTTCATTGTGATACAGCCGAATTATTTGGGAACGAAGCTTTGACGGGTACAATGGTATATTTGCTAGATTTTCAATAGGCAACCATTCGAAACCAATTTGATTGCCGTCACCATGAATTTCCGCCTTTTCTATTTCACCGATATACTCACATAAGAACACCAAATCAACTCTATGAAATGTCTCTCCATGAAGACCTTCCACAACAAATTTAAGTGCCTTCGGCTCAACCTCTATGCCTATTTCTTCTGCTACTTCGCGCTTAACTGCATCCGGTAAAAGTTCTTCTGTTTCCTGTCCTCCACCTGGCATTATATAAAAAATGTTACCATTATCATTAATCTTTGAAGCTAACATTTCCCCCTTATTTATTATAAGTGCCTTTGCCGAATTTCTGATTTTTCTAACCACAATAACGCTCCTTTTATACCAAATATAAATAATGATAAATTAGCTTAACTTCCCATCATAAGTCATTGATAGATAATTGATCAAAATACGAAATGAACTAAGGTGGAAGGGACTCCTTTGAATAATAATTACTGGTCTACTGCGAAGCTCGGAGTAACCTCTGAGCTTCAAACAATTTCAATAATTGTGATCGTTTTGTTACATACTTAGTCTCCAATATAAGTGAATCTTCTTACAATGATTCCATTCCATTCAACTGTTTCGTTCCACATATAAGTTGGCCGTACCCATATACCTTTTTCGCCATATAGTGCCTGATAGACGATCATTTTCTCCAGTGTCTCAGAATGTTTAGCAATATATAATACTTGATATTCGTTCCCTTTAAAGTGACGATAGCGGCCTATTTTAATTTCATCTTCCATATGACAGCCCCTTTTTAGTTTTGTGATTCATTACTTTGAAATAATTGCGATTCTAGCCTTATGCAAACTCATTTTTTTGGTCTTATCGGAAGTTCGGAAGATTTTTTGTACTTTTGTGTTTAAACATAATGGGAAGTTCAAGATAGAGGTAGATCATCCCAGTTAGCTTATATCGGGTAGTTGAACGCATTTTACACCTTTGGAAGAGAAAACGAAGAATGGTGTATTTATATTATTGTTTTCTTAAAATTTATAAGAGTATAAATCTCATCGATTAAATTGTACGAATGCAAATCGAAAATTAACGGGAAAAACTTCAATTTTCCCATCTGCTTTGAATCCTTGATCATTTTCTTTATTTCGTCGTCAAGCGAAAGGTTTAACACATCAGCGCGAGCTTTCTCTGGAATATAGATGCTTACTCTGAAAAATCCGTTCCAGATTGAAAGCCAAAAAGCAGTCATTTCTTTTTCTGTACCTCGAATAGTCGTCCATTTATACAGTGCTTTCCCAAGCCATGCCTTACCGTCATTATAATAATGCCAGTATACTTGAATGTTATGGTTTTTAAGTTCATCGATAAACTCTAAATAGGCGCTGTTTGCTGCGCCAAGTCCTTCTCCAATAATTTTACTCGTCGGCTCTATACTTGAGTCGCGCAATAATTGCTGTTCTTTCATATTTATCAATCCTTAAGTTTTGTATTACGGCATATACAAATCCTTGATACTATTCCACACTATGCCAAACTGCATGGAGTAAAAATACGCTATATTACCTTAATGCCCAAAGGCGCGCCTAATATAAATAATTAGTCCTGGTCCCCCTCGCAGAGTGTAAACATAATGAGAAGTTCGAAATTCGCCACAGAACTCAAACCAGTTTATATTGATACTTCTCTAAAAATTGCGTTGCTCACGAATATTACATACAACATTTCTTGTACTTTCTGCCGCTACCACAGGGGCAGGGGTCGTTCCTGCCAATCTTTTTATGGTTTTGGCGTTGGTAACTTTCTATTCTACTTTTGGCATATTCAACACTCAGTCTTTTTAGTCGCTCAATATCATTTGATGGAATGTCTCTTCGACTGCATTGTAACCCATTAGCAACAAGCAAATTGCCGTTTGTATCGTATTCCAGATTAATCCACATGATGGGTCGTGATTCATCACTAAGGATGGCGGCATAGACATAATCTTTACGTTCCGCTTCGCTCATGGATTTAATTCCAGGAGTTTCAACGAAAAGACAATACTTTATCTCACCGAAGGCAGACGCTACCACCATTCTGCCGAGCTCAGGCTGCCTTCTTAATGCATGATGAATCTGTTTGCAAAAATCATCTTTTGCGTCAGAAGACAGGTCTAAAAGGAAGTGTGCAACATCGATCTTATTTCGGCTGGAACCCTGTTCCAACAGACTAATTATCTCTATTACTTCGTTTGGCATTTCCTGCTTAGGTTTAGTTGCATTCAATTCCGGCAGATATAATTTGCTAAAATAGATATCCAACTCTTGTCTGTAGCCATGCCAATTCACTCTGTTCTCTACCGGGAAGTCAGAGGCATGTATCGAGTACATATTGTGAGCAATATACATTCCCAAGTGGTCAAGCTCATCGTTCATCGCAATTTGAGGAATATTGATCGCAGATTTCCGCTGCTTTAAGAAATGCAAAAAATATATAGGCGAATCAAAATAGTTCTCATATGATAATAGGTCATCATATGAAATTACAATGGTTTCACTTGAAAGAGTGATGAAATTTAGCTTTTCTGCCCTTGCCGCAAACTCGTTAAAATTGTCCACAGTAACAGAAAACGTGTAAATTTCCTTGAAGTCGGCAATGTCATTGATCTCAAATTTCTTGTGTTTATCTGCGTCATAGAATGGGGCAGATTGATGTTCTTCTATGTATTTAACAGTCCTGCTACACTGCGAATCTGCTTCTTGGGCGAGTTTTGTATATGCTTTTATATGGGCGTCAAAATCGTTTATCGGTGGCGTTTGTGGGAACGAGCCTGCTTTAACTTCTATGATGAAAAGGTAGTTTCCATATATGATGAGTAGGTCATTCTCATTCATCTGCTTTAAGGATGAGGCTACAGGATAGTAATTTCCACTATAAGCGGTTGCCCCAGGCAGCAGTTTCAAAAACAAATCCTTAACCATATCTTCGCTGGCTATGTTCTGTCGTTTGCTCCAGGTATCAATATACTCTGGCTTCAAACGAAAGATCTCTTTCTGCAAAGCTCTATAAATATTGTCAAATAACGAATAGTAGTCAAATGCGTATGCAATTCCATCTATCTTTATAAACGGTTTCCTTTTTGTTGGCATCTCCATAATAGGCCAACCTGCAAATTCTGAGTCGTCAAAGAAGTAAGTACATTCGCCAATTTTCAACGAGAGGGCATCTATTAATCGTTCATCCCACCCAGTAACATGCACAACATTATTTAAGGCTTCACCTAATGCCTTTTCCAAAAAGGGATCAACTACGTCCCTTGAATCTTCAATCGCTACGGCTGAATCAACGCCGGAATCAACCAATTTGCAAAAGTCATCATATTTTTCCATCATGCCCATCCAGGCATCCCCTAAGCCCTGCGACATAGAGTACTCCAATTTTTCAAGTCCTTCTACTATTTCTTCAGCAGCAACACCGAATAATTCTATGAGCACATCATTGTGAGGAGGTAAAAGATTTTTGAGCGGTTTAAGTTGAAATGCCTGATATCGATTCCCTCTGACAAGATAAAGCATCTGAGATTCCACAATATAATGCATCATCTCATCGGAAATTTCGCCGGAATCTTCTTTATATACCGACCAATAATGATAAAAATATATGAACTCTTTGTACAAATCTTCCACGTCCGCAAGAATTGAATGCCATCGTTTCTCCTGATCTTCAATGGATTCGACATTATTAAAATGATTTTCGGTTGAAACCAAAATGCTTTGGATATATTCTTGCGACCTGATTATCATGTTTCCTTCGGTTGGATAATCAAACTCAGAAAACTTATTCATATGAGACATCATTGCCATGTCTTTAGTGAATTTGAGTAGCATCAACGGATCGCAGAGAGATATTTCATTCTTTAGCTTGCAGACCTTCTCGTCTATGCGTTTCTTAACCTTTGGATATTCATTTTTATAATATGTTTGAATTTGAGTATGCTGTTCGGGCGTACTAAGATTACGCATTGATACGACCTTACCATAACGAGCAAGCTCAATCATTCCATTGTTATAGTATTCATCTGCCTTAACAGGTTTTTGTTTTTTATGCTTCTTTTTGCTCATGATGATGTCCTCTCTTCGCACTCCATTCGTTAGTCTTTTCTTTGCAAAATGCTTATTTGATTTAACTTCCCATTATAGCGAAATCGCTTTTACAGTGGTTCACATTATCTATGTTTGGTGTTTACTTCTATGTGAAATGGTCCAATACTCCTATCAGAAATAAAAAGGAGTATGCCATATATGCAATCAGATAAGTCCTGTCCAATTGTAGAGCAGTATTTGGCCTATCTTATTACAATCAAAGGCCGTCGCAAGAATACCGCCTTGGAATATCGCTTGGATCTTCTACAACTCTTCCGCTTTGTTGCAAGGTGCAGGAGGATAAAACATATAGACTTCAAATTTGTGGACATTGAGTTCATTCGCTCAGTTTAACTTGGAGATATGTACACGTTCTTAGCCTATTGCCAAGATACGCTTCATTCTTCGCCCGGCACTCGTGCAAGAAAAATAGTTTCCATTCGTCAATTCTGGAAATATCTCAAGACAAAAGCTCACCTAATCGACAACAATATTGCGGAAGAACTGGAAACGCCAAAGCAACCCAAGCGATTTGTCAGATGCTTAACTCTCGAAGAATCAGTTCGATTGCTCATCGAAGCGAATTCATCTTCAGCACGGGACAACTGCATCATCACAATATTCTTGAACTGCGCTTTACACTTGTCTGAATTAGCCGCATTAAATGTTGACAAGGTCGATGCCGATGTTGTGTCGGTAATTGGCAAGGGAAACAAAGAGCGAAAGATTTACATGACTCCGGCCGTCAAGCAGGCATTAGGGCAATGGCTTGCCATTCGCAGTACTCTTTCTGTCAATACAAATGCATTGTTTATTTCTCGCAATAATAATCGCCTGACGGCCCGCTCTATCCAAAATGTTGTGAAAAAGCATATTGTGGCCTCTTGCATAAATCCGGAGGGGCTATCAACTCACAAACTTCGTCATACGGCGGCAACACTGATGTACAAATATGGTCGTGTCGATATTCGCTCTCTCCACACATTCTCGGTCATGAGAGCATCGCAACCACAGAAATATATACGCATATAGATGACAGTCAGTTACAGGCCGCCGTCAATGCAAATCCATTAGCTATGATGTTTAGCTGAGTTTTATGGCGCTTATAAACATTATGCGAAGTTCAAACGAAAGAGTAGAAGACACATTGTGCTCATACAACGCCGTGCTTCGACTATTTAGCTTCTGTTGCGCTCAAATCCCAAATAGCGTGTACCTTGAAATGTCAACCTTCCCATATCATTTTCCACAAGCATTCCATATTCAATGTCATGAATTTCAAATTCCAAACGGTCACCACTGGTTACTTGAAATGTAGCGTAATATGTAGTCGATGATGATACATGCTGCATATTGTCTGTGCCTGTATTATTATGATAGTGATGCACATCTGTCCGTTTTGTTACCATAGTCGCATCAACTGTAAGAATGGGGGATTCATTATTTCTTTTCCATTGTTTTGCACTCTTAATCAAACGCGCAATAATTGTGCCAAATACAAATATAAACCCAATAATTACGAACACAGGCACTATGGTAAACATTATGTCACCAAACCCACCAAAAAGTGAAAATCCCATAATTTCTATTCCTCCAGTTAAATAAACAATCTAAAATTTGTGTTGGTTTCTCTTTATTTCCGCTTATACACACATCGGAATTAAGAAAACACGGTGAGAAGTTCAAATGAAACAATAATGATTTTATAGTGTTGATCGATGATTGATAAATAGCAATAGACTGATATGGCAGGCTATATAAAGAATAAGTATTAACGATTATGCGAAGTTCGCAGGGCGATTACGACAGAGCGAGAAAGGTCAACCATTCTGCATATTATTTGGACCTGACTTCACAAAAAGAGAAGTAAAACTTTGGGGGAACTGCGTTTCAAAGCACATGACTTTATCAGAAAAAGGATGTTTAAACTCTAATTTGTATGCGTGCAAACCCAAACGCTTCAATGGATCTGTTTTTGCCCCATACTTTTTATCCCCCACGACATTATGTCCTATATCTTTCATATGCACACGAATCTGGTTTTTGCGGCCCGTTTCTAAGTTAATATTCAGCAAAGAGTATTCTGCAGTTTCATTTAAGACTTGATAATCAGTTATGGCCTCCAAGCCATCACCGGCACGCGAGCTTGAATACACAAGAAATGTTCTTGTCTCTTTAAGCCAAGATTGAATTCTGCCGCATTTTTCTTTTAGTTGTCCTTCGACAACTGCCACATAACCTCGTTCAGACACTAAATCCGCCCAGTTATCCTGTAGGGCCAGTTTCATCTTCTCGTTTTTTGCAACCATCAATACACCGGAAGTATCACGGTCAAGTCGATGTACTGCAAAAATACGATTTCTGGGATCTTTCATTCGCACATAATCTGTCAATAAGTGATATGCTGTAAGTTCCTTCTCTTTATCGGAAGCGATTGATAGCAGCCCAGCCGGTTTATTGATTACAATGATATCACTATCTTCATATAGAATATCCAATACACTTTTCTGTTTTTTTCCTTCAATGATTGATCGTTTGATTTGTATCTTTTGTCCTTTGTGCAGCACAGCATCGTACTGAGTTATCACAGTGCCATTCACTAAAACTTCTCTATGTGTCAGTAAAGACTTTACATGATTTCTGGATTTATTAGATAACTTGAGCAATAAGAAATCCAACAACCCACATGACTCAGATACCACGAATTCCAAATCGGGTTTTGAGACAATTTCTTGCTGCCCAAAGATTCGTTTTTGTCTATTCACAAACTTCTTCTCCTCTTGTTCGATGCTTTCCTTATTCGATCCGCCTCATTTAGCCGACCCTACAATACGCTTGACGCCCCGATTGCAAAGATAAATTAATAATCGATCTTATTTCCGCCGTTCAGTTTAAACAAAATGGGAAGCTCAAAATCATAAGAGCCGCACGGAATGGATCAATTTAGCAATCAAGTAAATGAGATAGAGCAACATTAGTGGATTGTAAAAAAATCTGCGTGTGCGGTGTTCAACGAGAACAAAATTATCCTTCTCCATACGTAAGTTTTTCATAATTGCTTGTCGTTCTTTTATCAGCAACCCAATACCGATACCCCCTAAAATTGCAATGATAACATAATTTGCGACGATATTCGGAACTAAGGTCAAACCGTTATTTATGACGTGCAGTATGTAAGAGTTTTTAATACTTCCGGTTTCCAGCGTAACGTAAGCAAGTACAAGCCCAAAAAGAAATGTTTGAAAAAGCTGGGTGAAGTTCCCGTGACCGAGTGAAAAAAGAATAGAAGATATTATGATTGCAAAACATTTTCCATAAGGAGTCAGAACAGAAAGCAATAGCCCCCGACAAAGAATTTCCTCATACAATGGACCGATAAAAACTTCAAGAGCTATCAGCAAAACAGTGAGAAAAAAAGATCCGTTGCTCCCTATTTCGGAATTTGATGGTGACCGAAGACCGGCTCGCTGGAGCAAGGTCAAAAGGGGCATACAAAATAAAAACAAGCCAATGGCCAAAAAGGTAAATCCCGCTGGAATATAGTGCTTTATTTTCTTCAAATCAACTTTGGCGCCGTTCCAAAGGTGCAGTAAGTGAACATGTAGGATTTTTCCCATTAGCGGAAAAATTACTAAAAAGCCAAACAGATACCCACTAGCCCAACATATGGCTGTAGAAAGAGTATTTGTAGTGCAACCTTCCGATAGAATAATTTGTTTAACTACTGTCTCCAAGCTCAAGATAATAAGATCAGAGAAAATCAAACACAGTGCCACTTTGGTCACTGTGGTTTTAAAGCGTATTACCTCAATTTCAGCCTCCATATCTCCAACCTCCTGATATAGAGCTCTCTGTAGCCGATTAATTATTGACTTAATATACATTAGGCAAATGATCTGAGCTGGCTTAATAAACATTATACGAAGTTTAAAAGGAGAGGGGGAGACGCCCATTATGCCCAATCTATCAGTTTACAATCTTACATTCGATATACTTGTTCAGTATTGGTGCGGATAATATTTGAAGTATAGTATTAGGGCAAAAGATGACTTCATTTTCATGCATATCGGAAATTAAGTCAACATATACGCACGGTGTACCTTTAGAAACGTATATTTTTAATACTCTATAATAATTCTGAGTGTAACTGTGCCCCAGCACTGTATTTGGGGTAAGTGTAGTACTGAGAAATGCTTTATCATAAATTATACTGCCTTTTTTAATTACATGAATGTTGCTCCACTCTTTCATTTTCCTAAATATAAGTTTATTCACATATCTATAAACAATAATATCTTGAGTACATGGATGCAATTTAATTTCATTTATTGCCTGTAAAATAGTTTTTTTAGTAGTTGACCTTAAATCGTTTATCTGGAATCTTAGGGGATTATTATATGTATAGTGAATTCCTTGAGTATAATTTCTAAAGAAGCAATCCACAGGTTTAGACGGTTGTATATTTTGGTCTTGCATTTCGACAAGCCAATTTCCAAAGTTTTTCTTTCCCCACTCTGCGGCTTCTTCGTCAGAAAAATCTCTATAGTACATGGCAGCCCCCTGAAATCAGTTCTATCTCCTAACATTAGACCCTGTTTAAACAAATGTCATAAAAAAACTGCGAAGCTCGAAACCTTGTCTACAATCCTAGCAATCAGTTTCATTTTAGCACTGAAATAAGTTCGAAGCCGAAATGCTTAAGTGCTTTGTCGCTGGTCGCATTTTCTCCAAAATCCTTCATCAAACATTAAGTGCTATTTCCCATACTCTACGAACGCTTTAATCTTTTCTTTGTCTGGATAAAAGCGCATAGAGTTTCTATAACAGTTGTCGAATATAGATGTCAGCATTTCTTGCTTGATCATAACATTATAGTCCATATTATTATATTCACGAAGATTTTCTGCATAAGCTGAAGTAAGTTCTTTATAAAAAAGGTAAATGGGTAGAAAGTTGTTTTTTGATTCAAACAAATGGTCAAGCTGGCTTTTCAATTCTTCGGGTGTTTTATCCTTGCAAGCCGCACCTATAAAACTCATGACATAATACGGGATTGGAAATCTTTTACTTTCGCTTGTTTTTTTCTCTTTTTCCGCTTTATCATGCATCAAGTAAAGCAAGAGCATGTTGTCTATTGAACACCAAGTTTCAATATTTAATGAGAAGTCTTTATACATTGGACTATTGGGTTTAAGGACTGAACTCCCTCGTGTAAAGGCAATATATCCGTTTTCACGGAAAGACAGTAGTACTTTAAGTAATTTTTCAAGAGGTATCATGTAATCACTTAATTTTGTAGAATGGATGTCGAGCTTATCATTAAAAGACTTCGCTTTGTTTTGCAACTTCGTAAACTCTACGGGATCACCATATTCGCTAGCATATTTCGTCTTATCGCTCGGTTTAACCAATAAAAGGTATCCACGCTTAATAAATTCTGATTGAATATCTAAAAAATAATTCTTTTTTGAAGCAAACGCTTTATCACTTATGGCATTTTGGCTGTTTGTAAATCTTACAATATTTTTGTCCAAACCAGCTTTAGTCCTTTTTGTGGCTTCATCGAAAACAAACACCTTTACAAGAACATAAACTCTCTCAAACTCGCTGTATACTGCTAAATCATCGTAGTGAGATAGCACTTCTGCGATTGAGTTTATCGTCTGGCAGCCATTGACAATTTGAGGGTTGGTTAACTTAAAACCATAGTTATATTTCCGATTTTTATATTCAGCAGGAAGTTTATCAATACCAAGTGTTTCGCAATCCTCACAAATAATCGTTACGCCATTATTGTAATAAAAGAAGTTTTCTCTGTCACTCTTATCCTTTAGAGTCTTAATAATACCGTTATTTATCCCTTGCGTTCCAAGATATTCGCGGATGTTTTCTTCAAAAAGTTCATAATTCTTGTTGAGAGCTTCCCTGTATATGCGATATAGCTCGGCTACATTCATCATGACATAGCGCAAATCGATCATCCATGGCATATCATAGTTTTCTGGTCTTACATCGAGAGATGTAGCTTTTTGGCGGGTAGGCATAATCGTTAGGAATTTGACTTTATTTGTGAACCTATCTCCATAATACAGACTCCTTATATCAGACAAGTCGAAATACTTGGCATATACGGTGGCTTCAATTCCAGCTTTATTATAATCATTATCAAATAATCCATCAATATCTGGTGTATGGTATTCGTTAGTGACAAAGAAGTGAAGGTATATTTTATATTCACTGTCGCCTTTGATTCGGTCAAAAATTCTTTGGAACTCAGGATTTTTGCTATATTGCCCTCTCTGCAAAACGGATAAAGGTGTAGTCAAAAAATCTGACACGTCGTTTCTGGAGACCGCAGTGTTCGCTTCGTAATACTTGTTTTGAATAATATAAAGTTCTTTGATATCCTCATAATGGACAAAGCAATCAATGCTTTTGTCGTTGTACTCAGTGATATTGGGAGAAATAATCTCTTCGTCAAGGCTGTAAATGCGACTCAATACCCAATAGTTAAATGCAAATTCAGCCTTTGAAAGGCGCGTATCGATGCCTTCCAAATTCTCTTTGAATGATCGCAATATCTTCATCTATCTGAATCTTAAAATTATCCATTCGAATATAAACCTCCTAAAAATTCGTGTTGCCATGAGTAAACATAATGGGCATTGTAATCCTTTGTAGTTACAAATAGATGTAGGGCTATGACTCACTACTAATCGAATTAGAATCAAGGTACTTCACCCAATTCATTAGCGCATTCCCATATCTAATTTTTGATGCCAGCGTCCATTCTCTCGAATAGTTTTCACTTAAAAGCTGTCCCATCTCAATGCTTTTAACACTTGGATTTTCCGATAAAACTGATCGTGTATAGCCAATAGTATCCGAGTAGGAAATATTTTTAATGATATCTGCAAGAGAAAGTGTCAAGAATAACTTGTCCTTATCCTTTTTCAAGGCATTTGCGGCAGACAAAAGCTCTATTGCATTTCGATAGCCATGCGACTTCATTGAGCTATAACTGTTATTTCCATTGTCAATCAGTTGATATGCTTCAGCCATTTTTTCGGGACTTGTCTGCCCCCAAAACAGGTCTTGACTTCCGGATTGGTATCTTCTACGTCGGGCACGTAGCGAAGGAGATACTACTGATTTTGAGGATGGCGATACCGCAATGGCTGATAAACCGTGCTCTTCAATAATAAGCCCCATGCAAACAAACCAATTGTATAGTTTGCTACAATATGTCATTTTTGTTTTTTTGCTTATATTGGAAGCAGTATAAGCACTTCCAAAGACGGTAGAAAAAGTTGAATAATTAAATCTCTCTGATCCTAGCTCTTTTAACCTGATATATACGACATGCTTTTTAAAAAAGGCCTGAAGTAAACCAAACAATTCATCCTCAGAATCTGGAATAAGATGGATGATTCCGTTCTTCTTTTGAGCGACGCCAAACATAACTGCATCAATCATAATGTTATCTATTGTGGCTATTCCAAGGGATAGCTTATCTCCTAATTCTGTTGAAGGCAAATCTCCAGAACTCAATAGGCATTGAAGTGTACGTACGACTGTGGAAAATTGCATTTGTGGAATATAGTCTAACACCAGTTCTGGTACTGTTTTATTTAGAACGTAATCCTTAAAAATATCCCAGTATAGCGTTAGCTTTGAAGCTCGACGGATCACTGTTCGATTGTTTATTAACCCCTGTACTGTTTCATTTCCATAAACATCAGAAATCGCAAAATAGTCTGCTGGAGAACTTTTAGCGATTTCTTTAATACATGCGTCTTGATCAGGAGTAAGGTCTGCAATATCTCTTTCAAACAAGTCGACAATATTCAATCGCTGTCCTATGACAGATTCCTGACTACTACCTTCCTGAATAAGCTTAAATACATGAATGCATAACTTTTTGAGTAGCCAGGGATAGCCCTGACATTGCTTGGATAAATAACTACTAAGAATAGGATTGACAGGCTCGCCCAGCTGCTTTCCAAACAAATTAATGGCACTTTTAATTTCTGATGTCTGGAATTGAGTTACTTCAAACTCCTTTCTTCTGTCGGCTAAATTTGCCCACATATAGTATGCAGGATGCTCTGCTGGTATTGTAAGGTCTGTTTTCCAAGCGAAACCCAACAGTAACGAACTCTGCATTGCATCAATTTCATTGCATAGTGCTCTTACGCTATCAAAAAGCGGATATAACTCCCGCTTTGAAAAAAGCTCTTCAAATTGATCGAAGATAAGAACGATACTTTTACCATGGCTTTTAAGGTAAGCAAGAGAATCTTGAATAGAGGAATCTCTCAAGAACTGTAAAACATTTGAAGATTGTACAGAACGATGTTTAACATCAGTAAAACCTGCCTTATCAGCTTTATCAAAACACATTCGTAGTGCCATTTCTGCATATCGTGAAGTTAATGCAGTGCGAACATCAACTGCATATATAAATATTCTTTTTGAATAATTCCTATGCTTTGAAAGATCTGATAACTTTAGCACAACGGAACTTTTCCCCATTCCAGATGGTGCCTTTATTGAAAACAGGCGTGTACTAGATACACCTTCATTCACGGCTGCGAAGAAATCAGTTATAGCGGACAAGGTAGACTTTCTTCCAACAAAATCTTCTGGTCGTGCTGGCCGATAGTCAATCCAGTCATCACCGCTAATAACTGGTACAATGCTCTCTAATTCTTCCACTAAAAGATTGGAAGATCTTTCATTTGTTTTATTTTCTATGGCAAGCCACTGTAAAGAGCTAAGACTATTTTTATGTGCTTTTATGTCATCAAGTGCTTTTTCACTCGTAATCCTATTTCCCGTTTTAGCCTCAAATGCTACGACGGACGTCGATAGCCCTGAGGGGGTATCAATCACGGGAATAGCCCATACCATGTTTGAAGGCATTAGTATAAGAACGGCATTGTCACTCAATTGTAAAGAATTTTTAGTGTTGCACACAATTTTATCTGGATTGACAATTTCGTTGGAATCTATTAAGAGATTGATAATTCTATCTTCTGTGTAGAATGCCAACTTGCTTCTTTGAGGGTTATTCTCTGTTTCCCATTCGCTCATAATACCTTTAGCGTCTTTCGACAATGGCCCCGTGGTTATAAGCCAACCTGCATCCACACTTTTAAGCATAATATTACCAAGCAGCTTCGTGATTACATCGGCAGATAATGTGGTATCCCAAGCCTTGCACTCAACAAAAATTTTTGCACCTGTTATCCTATGTGTAGCCATAACATCGATTTCTATGCCAGTAATCCGCACAGTGTTAACTGCTTCATATTGCTGTTGCTTTAATACTTTTTGTGTTAACTCTTCAAGGGCTCTGCCTCTGTCTGTATTATTTTGGCCTTCCTTAACGCATACTTCAATACTACACTTCATATTTATTTCCCTCTCTCAATTATACTGACGTGTTCATCCTAATTATAATTGGTTGATTTAAAAAACTTCGTATAATTGCTATCACGTGAGCTTCCGATAAAACATGCTGATGGCTGAGCTTCCCATTATTGCTAAACTGTGTAGTGGTTCCATCTTCTCATTATAGTCATCAAACTTCACTCCAAGAAATTTGCAAGATAAAGTATATTTCTAATTTTACAAACTAATTATAGCTTTTATTACCATAATTTTCAATGTATTATCATATTTTACTATATTTATGTATAATCCATCAACAAATGCATTCATTATGCCTCCCCCATTAATTATAGGAATAATCCAATTAAGCAAAATTCCAAAACCGTATGGACAGTAGAGTTTCATAGAGTTATTATATCAGCTGGAGCATGAACAAGCATCTGTACTCATTAACAAACAAAGCTCACTGAAAAATTTGGGAACCCACATGAACAATGGGTTCCCAAACAAAAAAGGTATTAGCCCAGCTGGGAGTTCTCTACACTGGCAATATAGAGGTCAGCGGTCCGGACCCTCCATGCTCTTCCAAAAACAGGAGACCACAAGGCTAAAACCTTATGGTTTATCAATTATTTATCAAAAGATACCACCATTTTCTATACCCTAAAAAAGCAAGACGCTGTCTTAGTAAAAGGACGGTGTCTTTTGCTTGGTTGCAGATAATTTCGAGTCAAGTTTATTATGGGCCGGTCTGGTTTATGAAGATCAAAGCAGATTTAAAATTGCGTTTGTAAAGGTACGGAATGCAGAGGACGAGTCCAGTATTGATGGGCCCATCAATACATGCAGCCAGATAAAACAAGTTAAAAACAAACACAATAAACTAAAACAAATATTTTACTTCGCTATAATACAAACAAAACAAACACTCCTTATACTGTATATCATGTCGCATACGATTGATTAACGGAAAATCTCTGCTTGTGCAGAGGACTGTAAGGAGGAAATCCAACATGAAAGAAAAAATATTTTCATTGGGAATTCTGCTGCTGTGCATCACCATGCTGTCCGGAACATTCTCCGGCTGCACGCCGTCTTCTTCAGGCGGCCCGGCGTCGTCTTCCCCCAGCAGCGCGACGGCGGTGGCCGGCAAGCAGGCTGTCACCAATGTCACCTTCTGGTATTCCATGGGCGGGCTGGGCGAAAAAGCACTCCAGAAAATGATCAACGATTTCAACAGCTCTCAATCCGATATCCATGTGGACGCCAAGTATGAAGGCAGCTATACGGATGCAATGAACAAGCTCAAAAACTCTATCAAAGGCGGCCAGCTCCCTGATGTTGTCCAGTTGGGAGACGAGAGCACGCGGTTCATGATGGAAAACAAAAGTGTCTTACCTCTTCAGAATCTCATTGACGCGGAAAAATACGATCTTTCCACCCTTGAGCCGAACATTCTGGCTTTTTACAGCCTCGGCGGCAAGCTGTACTCTATGCCCTTCAACAATTCCACCCCCATTTTATACTACAATAAAGACCTCTTTCGAGCCGCGGGCCTCGATCCCGAGAATCCCCCCAAGACCATGGATGAATTGATCGCCGCCGGAAAGAAGATTTCGAAAAAAGACGCTAAGGGGAATCTGCAGGTTTCCGGCTGCGAAATCAACAATAGCGATATCAATGAATGGCTGTTCTCGGAGTGGATGTGCCTGCAGGGTCTGCCCTTTGCCAACAACGACAATGGCAGAAGTCAGAGGTCGACCGCCGTGGCCTACGACCAGAATGGCGGCGGTCTGAAAATACTTCAGAAGCTGCTCGAGGTACAGAAATCCGGCACAGCGAGTTCGGCAAAGACCATCAATGATATTTTCGGACGTTTTGCTTCCGGTCAGTCGGCGATGATGCTGTCTTCTTCCGCAGGTCTTTACACGGTGCTCACTACGATCGGCAGCACATTTGAGGTCGGCACAGGACCCATGCCGTCCATCAGCGCAGGCGACAAGGGCGGCATATCCGTTGGCGGAGCGGCGCTATGGATGATGGACACCAAGGATTCCGACAGGCAGAAAGCCGCGTTTGAATTCATAAAGTTTATGGCTTCCCCGGAGCAACAAGCCTACTGGTGCGGTCAGACGGGCTATTTCCCCGTCACCACGAAATCCTATGATCTGCCGGAGATGAAACAGCTCCTTTCGGAGAAGCCCCAGTTCAAAGCCGCAATCGACCAGCTTCACAAATCGAGCCCCCAGAATCAAGGCGTCCTGATCGGCACTTTCCCCGAGCTTACCCAACAGTATGAAGATATGATCAACAAGGTGCTCTCCGGGGAGTGGACACCCGAGGAAGGAATCAAGAATGCGGCCGGCCAAGCAAACAAAACCATCGCGGAATATAATGAAAACAATCCCCTCGATTAAGGACCAAGCCACGGGCATAACCCCATGGTGCAGGGGATTTGGAAGGAGAGGATACCATGAAACGCCCGGATACCGCCTCGGCCGTTTTTAAAAGAATAGAACCCTATTTTTATCTGGTTCCGTGTTTGATGTTGGTCGGACTTTTTGTTTACTGGCCGCTGTTCCATACGCTTTTCCTCAGCCTTTCCAAAACAAACGCAATGGGGGATGCGGTGCGGTTCGTGGGAATTGAGAATTACCGGACCGTCCTCTTTTCCAAGGAGTTTCTCAATTCCTGTGTCGTGACGGGCAAGTTTGTATTGCTCACGGCAATCCCATCCATTGCGCTCGGACTTGCGCTGGCACTGCTGACGGAAAAAAAGAAACGGGGCAGCAGCGTTTTCGAGATGCTCTTTTCCATGCCGGTGGTAATCGCGTCCGCCTCCGGCGCCATGATCTGGAAGCTGATGCTCAGTCCCTCCACCGGCTTTGTCAACTTCATTTTCGGCCAGAAGCAGAACTGGTTTACGGACAAGCAGTTCGCGCTGTTCGCCGTTGCGGCGCTGACCGTGTGGCTGAGTGTGGGAATCAATTATATATTTTTCCTGACCGGCCTAAGAAATGTTCCCGGAAGCATTTCTCAGGCCGCAGACATGGACGGCGCAGGACCGTTTCAGAAATTCTTCAGAATTACGCTTCCGATGATCTCGCCTACCCTCTTTCTGACATTTATCATGAATATAGCGTCCTTTGCACAGACCTTCACGCAGATCATGATCCTTACCCGCGGCGGACCGGAGCAGTCCACCAATGTTTTGGTTTATTCCATCTACAATAACGCCTTTGTGAATGACCGATATGCCGTCGCCTGCGTCCAGTCCATCTTCCTGTTCCTGATCTTGCTGGTGGTGACCCTACTGCAATTCCGGCTGGAAAAAAGGGTGGTGTACGATTCTTGATATGAAGCGTGTGTCTATACAGAGGACAGGGGCCATCCCCTTCCTGTTGAAACTGATTTTCGGGTTTCTAATGGTTATTCCGCTGGTTTATTGTGTTTCGCTGTCGCTGATGACGCCGGGCGAGATATTCAGTTACCCGCCCAGGCTGTTTCCAGGTAGCTTGAATACAGACAACTACCGGGAGCTTCTTCAAACGATTCCCCTGTTCCGCTTTCTAGCGAACTCCGTGTTTCTGGCGACCATATCCACCGCAAGCAAAGTCCTTCTGGACAGCCTTGCCGCCTATGCTTTTGCCTTTTTTGAGTTTAAGGGAAAAAAGGTGCTGTTTTTTGTGATTCTGTTCGCCTATATGGTGCCCACGGAATCAATCATCGTTGGGAATTTTTCCACAATTACAAAAATGGGGCTGCTGGATACCATGGCCGCAATACTGCTGCCCAACCTGGCCTCGGCGATCGGCGTTTTCGTCATGCGTCAGCGTTTTATTTCCATCCCGAAAGAGCTTCGGGAGGTTGCAGTGATCGACGGCTGCGGCTCTATGCGCTTTTTTTGGCACATCGCGCTGCCGGTGGCACAGTCCTCGGCTGCTTCTCTTGCGATGATAGAATTCGTCGGATCATGGAATATGTATCTGTGGCCGCTTCTGGTAACGAACAGCACCGAAAACCGGACCATCCAGGTTGGCATAAGCATGTTGAACTTTTCAGACTCCCAGTCCTATGGACTTTGCGCAGCGGGGATCGTAGCGTCACTTGTCCCGCCCATCGTTCTGTTTCTGCTGTGCAACAAAAAAATCGTCGAGGGCCTTACTGCCGGGGCTGTGAAGGGATAACCCGGGCGAAAACAAATTTACATCATGGAAGGTTAATCAAAAGATGAACATTGAGATCCCCGCGTTCTCCAAACGCGGCAATTGGTACAAAGGAAACCTGCACACACATACGGTCCTTTCGGACGGAAAGGCCACCGCACAACAGATCGCCGCGCTGTATCGGAAAGCCGGCTATCATTTTCTTGCAATCACCGATCATAATGTGTTTCAAACCTATCCGCAGTTCTCCGACGAGCGGTTTTTAATGCTTGCGGGCATCGAGCTTACGCCGGGGTTTGACAGAAGCGATCGTGAATTGATGGAAACCATGGAGGCATACCAGAAGGGTGAATTTGAATTCAAAAAAGCGAGACCTTCCCTTTGCCAAAAGATTGATGCGCTGTGCAGCCCGCACGTGATTGCCGTCTCCCGGCAGGAAAGCAGTGTGTTTTGGGAGGCAGAAAGCTGCCGGCTGACGGGAATCCAGAATATGATCGATTATGCTGCAGGAAAAGATTGTCTTTCCGTCGTGGCCCATCCTACATGGTCGAAGCTGGATACACAAACACTGCTTTCCCTCCATGGCCATACCGCCATAGAAGTCTACAACCACGCCAGCAGTCCCTGGGAAGAATCCTCCATCCACTGGGATTCGGTGCTGGACCACGGTGTCCGCGCATTCGGTATGGCCTGTGACGATACGCACGAGCCGGGTGATGCCTGTGGAGGGTATCTTATGGTCAGGGCTGCCTCTCTGACATATGATGCTATCATCGGGGCACTTGAGAGCGGCGACTATTATTCTTCCTGCGGCCCTGTGATAGAAAATTTCTATTTTGACGGAGGGAACGTGGGGATTTGCTGCTCGAAGGTGAAAGAGATCCGCTTTCTGACAGACAATCGGTTCGGCCGGACATACCGTGCAGAAAAGGGATCCTTTCTGACGCATTGCACCCATAAACTTTTAGGAAACGAGCAATATGTACGCGCGGAAATCGTGGACATAGAGGGCCGTAAAGCATGGACAAATCCGGTATTTCTATGATAAGATTCTTTCATACATGCATAAACGATCATAACGGGAGGAAAGAGCAGTGTCATTGGAGGGTGAAGACCGCAAAGCCTATATTCTCAGCATGTTGGACAGCATGGGAAAAGTAAAGGTTACTCTGCTTTCGGAGGAATTGCAGGTAACGCCGGAGACCATAAGACGATATCTGGAGGAACTGGAAAAGGAGAAGCGGATCAAGCGTGTGTATGGAGGTGCTATCAAGATTTCAGGCGGAGATGAGATGCCCTATGCCGACCGGACGATCCATAATATCGACGCGAAAAAGAAGATCGGGGAATCCGCTGCAAGTCTTGTCTGCGACGATGAGCTGATCGTGATAGACGTTGGAACCACCACGCTGCAAATGGCGCAGCATATTCTGCACCGGAAAAACCTTGTTGTGGTCACATCCTCTTTCGCCGCGTTGAAGGAACTGATTCAATATAAAAACAGCGACACTTTTTCCGGCCGGATTATCTTTATCGGCGGTGATATCAATTCACGTCAGATGACAGTCTCCGGAACGCTTGCCGAAGATTTTATAGAAAATCTGTATGCGGACAAGGCTTTTATTTCCGTCGCCGGATTTTCTCTGGAGGGTGGCCTGACTTCCTATGACCTGAATGAATGTACGCTCACAAGGAAGATCCTGCATCATGCGGGGCAGAACATCGTACTCGCCGACCATTCTAAAATAGGATGCCGGAACCATTATAAAATCGGTGATCTTTCCGCTGTGGATAAGATCATCTGCGACGTGCCCGCTCCCGCGGAGTGGGCGCCGGTGCTTGCGCAGATGGGAATAGAATGGATCTGCGCCGAATAAGATAACCCAGAAAAGAGCGGTAGTACCGACTGTCCAATGAATTGCACGCGGACTGCAGCAACCACTTTAAATGATGGTTCTATCGACGCAAAGGGCATGGGAGATTCCCGTGCCCTTGTTTTGTCTGTTCTTATGGGGGTTGTTTTAAGGGCGGAAATCGCCTGACAGCACGTTTGCTACGCAAAGTAGCAGATTTTTAATAAGATGTAAGCAATCATTGCTTGTTTCTTTATGGAACAAAGCATATCATGAATGCAATGAATCTTTTAGGGGGATTAAAAGTGAATTTACCGGAAAAGATCAAGGGTTTGCGCAGGCAATACAATTTATCACAGGAACAGATTGCGGACAAAATCGGTGTTTCAAGACAGGCAATTACAAAATGGGAAACCGGCGGCGGTCTGCCGGATATTGAAAATCTCATTTCAATCGCAGCGCTGTTCAATGTTTCTGTTGACGAGCTTCTGTCCGCAGAAAAGTTGAGAGAGCATTCTGACTTTTTCCTGAATGAAAGCGTGACCGAATACGACATTGATCTTTCAAAGCACTATGATTTTTATATCGGCGACGCACATGAAGTTGTGATTCAGGGCAGCGATACTGAAAAACTAAAGGTGCGACTGGCATCAAAGCTGCTCGACAAGCTTGAAAGCAAATATAAAATAAAACTGGATGATCGTAAAAACCGGATCGACATCGGCGTGAAAAACATTGACGTCGGAAAAACACAAACACAAGATGCGCTCTATATCATCATATCCTTACCTCAAAAGTTTCTTGCAGGTCTCGAAATTTCAGCCTCCGCATCGGCATTAAAGATTCGTAACGTAAAAATCGGATCGCTGGAATTCAGCGGCAAAGTAAGTTCCGTTCAAACAAGTAATTTCCATGGTCATTTAGAGTTGGACTCTTCCTGCAATATGGAAATCACCTGTGGCGATCTTTATGGTCAAATCGATGTCAACCAAATCTCCGCCGCTTCTATTATCCATGTTCCTGCAGGGACAGGTTACTTTGCAAAGGTGAAGGGACATTCGAACCGGCTTTTGTTTACACGTGACGGGAAAGAAAGCGAACCGGTTTTGGACGTTAAATCGGATCATCGGATAGAACTGAGCGGAATAAATTCAGAGCTCATTATCGACGAGTACACCAGGCTGGCGGAAAAGACGAAGGAGGTATCTTTATGAGCGCAAATAAATATTGTCACCCGATTCTATTTTACGGTTTAGCCGTAGGAATACCTTGGGCATTTTGGTTTACAGCAGCCTATATCAGCCACATAACGCCGAGCAATGATTTCCGTATCACGCTGGCAAGCGCATTAGGAGTAATTGGTCTGTCAGGCCCGATGGTCATCGCCGCTTTCTTAATCTTTCCGGACAAAGAACTGCGTGATGATTTTCTTGGCAGGTTTTGTAACTTCAAAGGGATAAAGCCTGTATATCTTTTGGCGGCATGTTCTCTGATGCTTGTAAGTATTCTCCTCGCTCAGGCTATTTCCCTGCTTTTTGGATACAGCGTGGATCAATTTCGTCTTTCAGGAGCATTTACCTTTTCCGCGGGTATTTACCCTGCGTGGTTTGTCCTGATACTTGCACCGTTATTGGAAGAGATGGCCTGGCATACATATGGTACGGACTGCCTGCGGGCACGGTTCAACCTTTTCACCGCTTCCATGATATTCGGAATCATATGGATCACATGGCACATTCCGCTTAGCTTTATCAAAGATTATTATCAAAGCAATTTGGTTGCGTCGGGTTGGCTGTTTACCGTAAACTATGCGGTCAGCATTATCCCCTTTGTGATTCTGATGAATTGGCTGTATTACAAAACGGGACGCAATATTTTGGTGGCAATTGCTTTTCATATCACTGCAAACCTATTTAATGAAATCTTCATGACGGATCCACACAGCAAAGTAATTCAAACGCTTCTCCTGACTGGGCTGGCGATTTTTCTCCTCATAAAAGAAAGAAATTTCTTTTTTAATCCAGCCGGTCTCACCGACTGCATGATCCACTAAATTACCCGCACTGGAAGCGCAGCCGGCAACAAAAAGGAGATGATTGCAAAGTTAAAATGTGGTATAATAAATAAAAAGCCATGAAAAGGAGGCTTGCCTATGAAAAAGCGGTTGCTGGAGTTGTTACAGGAAGAAAAAGAGATGAAGCTCAAGGGTGGTTTGTACCAGCAGACGCAGATAAAACTCGCGTATAACTCCAACCGTATCGAGGGAAGCCGCCTTTCGGAAGACCAGACGCGGTACATCTACGAAACCAACACCATCAACACTCCTCCGGAGGAATCCGCCGACGTGGATGATATCATCGAGACCGTCAATCACTTTTCTTGTTTCGACCACATGCTTGTCCACGCGGATGAAAAACTGACGGAAGACATGATCAAGGAGTTCCATCGACTCTTGAAGCGCAACACCTCGGACGAACGCAAGGAATGGTTCCGCATCGGGGACTACAAAGCCAGAGCAAATGTTGTCGGCGGTATGAGGACAACCTCCCCCTCAAAGGTTGGCATTGAAATGAGCAACCTGCTTGACGGTTATCATGCGAAAGGACCCATTGCCGTGAAGGATATTATAGACTTCCATTACCATTTCGAATGCATCCATCCCTTTCAGGATGGAAACGGCCGGGTCGGACGCATCATTCTCTTCAAAGAGTGCCTGCGGAACGACATCATGCCCTTCATCATAGATGAAGAACATAAGCTGTTTTATTACCGCGGTTTAAAGGAGTATAAATCTGAGAAGGGGTATCTCACGGACACCTGCCTTTCGGCTCAGGATCAGTACGCAGCGATGGTGACATACTTCTTCCCGGAACTCACGCAGTCCGCGTCGGTGCGTACACAGTTATAAGAAATCCGTATCAATGATAAGCACCTTTTGATTTCATGAGAAGTCAAAAGGCGCTTTTATTTAAGAAAAACGGATCAACATCTGCCAGTCCGTGTCTTGCGTATAGCTTACAGTCTCATAGAATGCAAAGCCACGTTACCTGTTTGGATTCCAATATATTCTGCAAAATTCTTCAACCTGCTTATCAAGCAATATCAGTGCGGTGTCTTCTTCCTCCGGCTCTCCCATATATTTAGTAAGCAGAAAGAAAATAGGAGAATAAAAGCTTACTGCCATTATTTCAGGATCAATCGAAATAAAATACCCCTGTCGTGTCATTTCACGAAATAGATTTGCCTGATAAGTAATGCTTTCTTCCATAAATATTCTGTGATAAATTTTGTAGATCTCTGGAGAGTGGTACTGCTCCATCATTGCCATTCTCCAAAATCGCGAAACGAAATTATCTTTCAGATAAAATAAGAAAATTTGTCTGCTAAGAGTCCGGAGACCGTCAATGTTCAATTTTCCATATGCATTTGCTTCCGCCTTGCAGTCCCCTGAGGCCAGCCCGGCCACAGGAGAGAGTCCGGACATACGGTTTTGCATTTCTTTTACTATCGTGTCAAAAATCTCTTTCTTGCTTTTGAAATGCTTATACAGTGAACTGTCCTTGATTCCTACCGCATCCGCAACATTCTTTACACTGGTTCCCTTGTAGCCTTTTGTGGAAAAGAGCGTCAGGGCCTCTTCAATAATCTTTTCTTTTGTTGTCATGTTGACTCCTTCAGTAGCATCTTGACCTGTGTCTCTTGGTCAAAGAGGGCACATCCGCCGGTATGCTCCCGCATCAGGTAGCCCTGCCGCAGCTTTTGAAAAAAGGGAGATTGCAAGGATTCCTGCAAAGAGGTATCAGAAACATTGACATCCGAGTACGGAGAAAACGGACAGGGCTCCGCCCCTCCAAATGCATTGATATGAAAAAATCCCCGCCCTGCTGCCAGGCAGCCTCCTGAACTTTTTTCATCTCCCGGAAAAGCAATCATTAACATATCCGAACGGCTGGCCCTGACAGCATCAAGTCTCTGGGCAAGCTGTTTTCTGGCTTCGTCATCCAGTGCCAAATCAGCGGTCCGATGATCTACAGGAACATATTCCACATAAATAATTGCTTTGCAGCCGCTGACGCTCAATTCGTCGATAAAAGAATCCGATAAAACCTCCATCAGGTTCTGTTTTGTCACTGTGACGGAAGCTCCGAATAACAGCTGCCTGTTATGTAGTTCCTGCAGCGCGGAATGCAATTGTTGATAAATCCCGGCCCCGCGTCGGGCATCCGTTGTCTCGCGATTTCCCTCAATGCTTACAATCGGGATTAAATTCCGTTTCCGATCCAGCAGCTCCAGATAGTCCTGATCAAACATCGTTCCGTTTGTAAAGACCGGGAACAAAATACTTGAATACTCTCCGGCTGTTTCCAGCACATCGCGTCGAACAAAGGGTTCACCGCCGGCCAGAAGAATAAACCCTATCCCTAAATCGGCTGCTTCCTGAAAAATGCTTCCCCACTGTTCCGCTCGCAGAAGCTGTTGGGCATTTTCGGTTGAATCTTGGTCATAGCAGCTATGGTTGGCTCTCGCATAGCAGCCTTTGCAATGCAAATTACATTGTGTAGTGATACTTGCAATCAAAAACGGCGGAATATGCTGTCCGTTTTTTTGCGCTGCCTGTCGTAGTTTGATGGACCGTTTACTCTGCGCGGCATACTTCGCCATAAAACAACTCTCTTTTGGGTTGTACAGAGTTGCTTTCAGAATACCCGATACGATATTCTCAACTCCGCCGGTCAAATACGATTCAAGACGAAAGGCTGCTTTCATTATGTTTTGCCCCCTTGCAATAAGCTAGTAAATACTAGCTTTAAGTATAGCTAGTGAATGCTAGCTTGTCAAGGCAAAAAACAAAGGTTAGCTTTTGTCTGACTTTTGGGGTCAACTCAAATGGGCAGCGGGGTTACTTTCATGCATGTTCGTACCTCCCGCAGGTTTTTCCGTAGCTTAAGCCGTGGTATCCTAGAAAAACACCTGAAATCTTTGGATTTCAGGTGTTTTTTGAAGGCAGGATCCGAATCTACGACCTTCGGGTTATGAGTTGTTCGTAGGTTTTCAATTATTTCTGTCTGTGTTTCCTTTCCAGTGCCTACTGACCGCAGCAGCGGCACAGATGCCGCCCTCAGATCGAATAGGTCCCGATCATCTCATGGAAAATGTTCACAACGTTCTTACGAAGCTCGACAAATTCCGGACTGCTGCGATCTCTGGTCCGCGGCAAACTCACCGGAACGATCGTATCGATCTCCGCTGGCCTTGTGCTCATGACTACGACGCGGTCGCCGAGAAAGATTGCTTCCTCGATGTCGTGCGTCACCAGAATCATCGTCGTTTTTTCCGCCAGCCAGATTTTCTCAATCTCCTCTTGCATATGCACCCGCGTCAGAGCGTCCAACGCGCCGAACGGTTCGTCCAGCAGCATGACTTTGGGCTGGCAGATCAGTGCCCGGGCAATAGCTGCCCGCTGCGACATACCTCCGGAGAGCTGTGCGGGATAGGCGTCGATAAAGTCCGCCAGGCCCACCCTTTCCAGATAAAACTGCACGCGTTCTTTGTTGTGGGATTTCGATCCCGGCAGGCCCAACGCGACATTGGCACCCACTGTGAGCCAAGGAAGGAGCCGATGCTCCTGAAAAATCATCCCGCGGTCCAGACCGGGCTTTTCAATTCTGCGGCCTTCCAGCACTATTTCTCCTTCGTAGTCCTGTTCCAGACCGGAGATTAGACGCAGCAGCGTCGTCTTTCCGCAGCCGCTTGGCCCGATCAGGGATACGAATTCCCCTTTGTAAATGTTCAGGGATACGTTATTGATTGCTTTTACATCGCCGGATTTGGAAGAAAAAGTTTTTGAGACCCTGCTGACCGTCAGCTCCGCAGAATTGTCGACCGTCATCGGTCGACGTGCTTTTCCCCCATCCGGACTCCTATTATTTTTCACCGCTAAAACCCTTTCTCCAGTGCAGCACGGACGATTCAGCCAACTTCAGCACACGATCCACCAAAAAGCCGACCAGACCGATCACCAGCATCAGCGCGATCAGCTTGTCGGACTGCAGGAAATCCTTCGCCTGCAACAGACCGTAGCCGATCCCCGTCAGCCCGCCCAACATTTCAGCTGCGACAACGGCCATCCACGCGAAGCCTGCTCCAAGGCGTAGCCCGGTAAAAATGGAAGGCAACGCGGACGGCATCACTACCTTTGAGAGAAGCTTGAAATAACGCAGTTCCAACACCTGAGATACTTCAATATAATCCTTTGAAACGCCTCGGATTCCCTGCAGTGTGTTGACAAAGACAGGGATGAAGACCGACTTGGCGATGATCACATATTTGGACATTTCCCCGATACCGAACCACAGAATGATCAGCGGGATCCATGCGTAAAGCGGGATTTGCCGCAGTACATCCACTACGGGGCCGACCAGACGCTCTACAAACTTGGATAATCCGCTGGCAAGTCCAAGCGACAGACCGATCAGCACTCCCCAGAAGTACCCCACCAGTACACGGATGCCGCTGTCGCGGAGATCGATTCCAAGCGTCCCATCCAGAATAATGGTTCTCAGCCCCATCAGCACCTTCCATGGGGAAGGCAGGACTACTTCGAGCAGAAGGCCCGTACCGGAGAGAATCTGCCATACGGTCAGAAGCAGCAGCGGCACGATCATCAGATTTGCATAAATTTTTATACGGCTGATAAACGGAGAGACGACGGTTCCCCGTTTGTGTGGTTTATCTGCTGCCTGCCTGCTCAATCCGAAAATGGTTGAAATAATGTTCGTCATAAGCGTCCCACCTTCCTCTTTTGCAGATACACTTTCGTCGTCAAGCATCCTGTTCTATTTCCGCAAGAGCAGCTTTCAGAAACCTGTCATCAGCCCATTTGGCAAGGTCGAAGTCCTTCGTCAGATACCCATGATCGTACAGGAACCGCTTCTGTCCTTCCAGAGCAAGAAGGGCCTGCTCGGACAGGTTCGGTGCAAGATCCTTATGGAAGTTGAAGGGCAGGGATGTCGTCACCTCGCCGGGGGTGCCGTGCAGCTGGCGGGTAAAGTGTTCCAGCACCCCCGGGTAGTTGCTCTGCGCCCATTTTGCCGCAAGCAGGACCTGCTTTACATACTCCACCACAATTTCCGGCGCCTCTTCAGCCAACTGACGGCTGACCGTCAACGCATTCGGGTAAGAATTGTTGATTGGCAGTACCAGCGCCGGGTCTGCGCTAAGCTCATAGACCGGCTTGAATTTTCCGGTTGCCAGCAACCGTTGAGCAAAGACACCGCCCGCGTAAATCGCGTCCACTGTACCGGCTTCCAGAGCGTCGGCCTCCACCTGTCCCAGACTGTTCTTGTGGTCCGGCCTGCCGGAGGAAAAGGACACGTTGGCAGAGAGATGCACAAACTCCGCCTCCGCAACGGCGACCCCACGCGCCGAAAGAGCCGTTTCAAAGCCATGCTCTACGGTCGCCCGGTAAAAATCAATGATCGCATCCGCGTTCACCGGCACGCCGAGGCGCAGGCCACGGAGCTGCTCGACAAAATCCACCCCGGAATCGTTCCGAACCAGGATAAATTCACGGTGCGGTAAAAAGGCTAAGCCGATCAGAACAACATCCGCGTCGTTGGATTTGGCCCAGATGGGTGGAATATTTCCACCTTCCCGGAACAGGGCCGGGTCCTGATAATCGAAATGAACATGCCACTGGTCACGTGGCAGGCTTTGCAGCAGCGTAGGTTTTACGCCGCGTTTCTTAAAAGCCGTCTGCAAAAACTCTTCACGGTTGGCCGAAAGGAAACTGGCGTTTCCCACCGGGCAGATCGTATAACGAAATTCCTGAATAGACATGGCGTTAAGCCTCCTTCTTTTGTTCGGAATGAATTTCAGCCAACGCCGCTTTCAGAAAGCGATCGTCTGCCCATTTGGCAAGGTCGAAATCCTTCTTCAGATACCCGTGGTCGTACAGGAATCGTTTCTGCCCCTCGAGCGCCTGCAGGTTTTCCTGCGAAAGGTTGGGTGCGAGCTCCCGGTAAAAGCCGTAGGAGTGGGAGGAAACGGTCTGACCGACCGTGCCGAACGTCTGCTTTGCAAGCAGTGCCAGCGCCTCTTCTCGGTTCGTTTTTGCCCACTCCGCCGCGAGGAGCAGCTCCTTGACGTAAGCGGTCACCACCTCCGGAAATTCCTCCGCCAAATAGCGGCTTACGGTCAGCGCGTTGGGGTATTCGTTGTTGATCGGGGAAAGCTGCGACGGATTCGCGGCGATGTCGAAAATCACCCTGTATTTTCCGGTGTCGAGCAGCTTCTGCGCCCGCGAGCTCTTGACGTAGATAGCGTCCACCTCGCCGCAGTCGAGCGCCGCTTCCTCCTCAGACACGGAGCGGTCCCTCGCCCAAGGGGGAACGGACACGAAGTCCCCCTCCGCATGCACCGCGACGAAGTTCGCTTCCTTGAGTGAAACGCCGCGTGCGGCCAGCGCAAGGGCAAAACCATGTTCCGCCGACGCCCTGTGAAAATCGATCAGAGCCGCAGGATGGACTGGAATCCCGATCTTGAAATCGCGGAGTTGTTCCACAGAATCGATCGGGGAATCCGCCCGCACAAGGATGTACTGCTTCTGCCGCAACAACACAAGGCCGATCAGCACGACATCCGCATCGTTGGATTTTGCCCAGATGGGCGGAATATTCCCTCCCTCCCGGAACAGAACGGGGTCCTGATAATCAAAATGCGCCTTCCAGAATGGCTGGGGCAGGCTTTGCAGCAGCACCGGCGTCACATCCAGCTTTTTCAGCCCTTCCACCAGTTTGTTGCGGTTGGCCGCAAGGTAGCTGGAATTCCCCACGGGGCAAATCGTATAATGAATTTCTTTAATTGCAGCGTGTGCCATAAATCATTTCTCCTTTACTGGTCGAAATATTGGGAGGCAAACAGCTTTGTTACTTCAACCTGTTTGCCGGCCTCGATGTCTTTATGTTCTACGAGCCAGTCCTGCATGGTCTTTGTTTCCGCTTCGATCTCTTTCAGATTCCTGTTGGAGTTCCATGCGGTGCCCATGCGGTCCCATGTGAATTTGGAAATGTTTGCGGGCACACGGCTGACACCCTGTACAATGGACGAAGCATCATCCGCGTTTTGAAGCATCCACTGTTCTGTACTATCCTGTAAGGCAATGTACGCCTTCGTGATATTTGGATATTTTTCTGCAAACTCAGAAGATGTGAAGGTCACTGTCACGCCGCCGCCATTGATATACACGGACTGCTGTGAGGGATTGGCGATTTCACGTGCGGAGCCGTCGATCAGCATTGCAGCAATGTCGGTGAGCGGATGAGCAGAGATTGCGTCCACCTGCTTGGACAGCAGGGCCGTTTTACTTTCGCTGGAGGGAATATTGACATAGGTCCAGTCCTTCCCCTCTTCCCAGCCCTTGTTTTCTGCCAGCTCATACAGCACCATGTACGGGCAGCCGGCGCGCCAGCTGGCAATTTTCTTTCCCTTTAAATCGTCAAAGGTTTTGATCGGGGAATCCTTTGGGACAATGATGCTGGCAATTTTCGGCTCCGGATGTTGGGAGACCTGAACCGCCGTCAGGTCCGCACCTTGCGACCGGTAAAGCAGGTAGGGGTACAGCATCCGGTTCGCAAAGTGCAGATCATCGCGGGCGATCAGCTGCGCTTCATTTCCCAGCGTGCCCTGTACAATTTCCACCTTGACACCATTGTTTTCAAAAGTTTCTTTAAACCAGCCCTTTTTGTCAGCCACATACGCCCAATCGCTGGCAGCTATTTTTAGGATCGGAAGTTTTTCGAGCGCGCCGGCCGCGGTTTTATCGGAGGAGGCCGGAACCGTCGAGGAGGCTTCCGAAATTGCCGTGCTGGAGACAGCAGGCGGCTGGCCCGCGGCACAGCCGAAAAGTGCTGTAACCAAAGCGACAGCAACCGCAGCCGCAGGGATTCTTTTTTTCATGTTATGACTCTCCTTTATTCTCGTGGTTGATTGAGAAACGACATTTTTTCTGCGACAGCTCCGCTGCCACATCCACAAAATTCGAATTTGCTCCAGCTTCATAGGAAAACCACACCTCCTGTGCTGTTTGTTCAATACTCAAGGCTTCCGGTTTTTAAGTTACATACTAAATATATATGTTTATTATAATATGCTTGATTTCCCGTTTTAACAATAGAATTAATTTTGATCTACCATAGACAATATTTACCCATTTGCCCCACATCTGCCGGTTCCGATTTCCATTCTCGGCTTCCGAAGTCTAAAAAGGCAATGGCCGCCAATAAAAGATAATTGCGATTGTATTGATATGTTTTTTTGCAAAAAGAAAAGCACCTCTGAAGAGGTGCTGGACAGACGAATTTATTTGGTTATAACCAGGTTAAATAAGTGTCGGAACTGCAGTGGATTCTGTTTTACTGATTGTAAGCATAATTTTCTTTTCGGTTTTCGATACTCTCTTATCCCTAGCGGTTTATAAGTGAAATCTGCGCTGAATTTCAGCAAAAAGCGCTTTTCCCTCAAAAAACAATAAAGCGGCAAGAAAAATAATAGTGGAAACAAAACAGACAAGCGTTGGAATGATAATATGAATTTTGCCCATTACCAGCAAAGTAAAAGACAAAAGCCCAAACACACAATCGATGATTAAATACAGAATGTAATTCTGTATGTTGAGCTTCCTGACTTTTGCAATCACAGCCATCGCGTTCATGGCCCCGGTGCAAAGGATGGGAAGCACATAGTCCAACGACCAACCGTGAAATCCTGTGAACCGGTCCCAGACAAAGGCCAGAACGGATAGAAGACCTACCTGCCATAAAATGGTTTTGGGGATATTCTTTCTCTTTTTCAGAACCAGTGCAAGGGAAATCCAGATGCTTCCAATTCCCCCTAGGACAAACAGAAACCACCAGCCCCCGGACGGCAGAATCAGATTGATCGCAGTGCTGATTGCCGACGCGGCGACTGAACCGAATGCAAGCCATACCAGCAGAATCTGTTCTGTTTCTCTACGCGGTGGAATCATAGGGAACACATTCCCGGTTTCTTCCGGAGTTCCGGTCAGCTTGCCCTTGCACAGGGGGCAGCAACCATATTTCCCCGGCAAATGGATTCCGCAGTTTTTACAATACATCATCGCTTTCTTCCCTCAATTGCTCTAAATTGGAGTTGATTTCAATCCCGATCCCAAAATCCGCCAGTCTCCGGAAAAAACACCGAGGGATGCCGGTGCTTTCCAGCCGCGCGGAATAGCTGACGGTCAGCGTGTCCCCAAATGAACAAAGGCAGATCTGCGGACGCCGGGTGCTGACCATAACACTGAAAAGCCGTATATGGGCATCCATCCCCGGAGGCATTGCGATTTTTCCGAGATTGGAAATTGCGGCCGTGTCCTCCCCCTCCGCCTGCTGTCCCGCCAGCTTCAGGCAAGGAATTTTTATTTCCAAAGGAATTGCCTTGATCAGAACATTATTCTCAAGAGCGCAATAGTGGTTTATGATCCCCCTCATGGTTTCGGAGCTCAGCTGTTCTTTGAAAGCGCGTTTGACATTTTCCAGCACCTCAAGAAAAGAATCCCCGTCCTTCTTAAAATGATGGGCAACATGGATGATCCCGAAAAAATTGCGCGCCGTCTGCGTTTTGAAATAGTTTCTAAGATCGACCGGAACCGTGATTACCACAGGGCGCACACAATCTCTGACAGTCATTCCGTCGTGAACGGAACAAATCAGCTGCGCCGTCAGGAACTCTGTCAAAGAAGCACGGTATTCATGGGCAATCGCCAATACGGATTTCACCGACAAAACGCCTTCCATGATCCCGAGGCGGTTTCCCGGCAGTTGGGGGCCTCCAATGCGGTAAGCCCGTTCCGCCTTCCGACTCCGGATATTTTGATCCTTATCGTAATACTTTTCGAATGCGTCCTGCCGAATCTGTTCCTGGGAAGAAGCATCGTCGTCGAGAGAAACGCCTTCCCCCGCCGAACCCGGATGCTTTTCGGCCAGATAAAATGAAACCAGGGTTCGCAGAAAAAGCAAGGCCCCCATGCCGTCTGCCAATGCGTGAAAAACCTCCAGATTGATCCGCTTTTTATAATAACACACCCGGAACAGCAGGTCCGGCCGGTCCGCGCTGTAGATCGGAGCGCAGGGATGCTGATCTTCCTCTTTTACGGCCGGATGCAGAGTGCTTTCCTCAAAATAATACCAGAACAGGCCTTTTTTCAGGATGGATCGATAGAACGGAAACTGCGCCGTCGTCTGGTCAAGAGCACGTTGGAGAATTTTTGCGTCCAACGTTTCATATAGCTCACAGGCAAAACGGAAGACTTTAGGATCCCGGCTTGAGCTGGTCGGCGGGAAAATCTTAGCGGCATTGTCCAGTCTGGTCCATTTTCTGATCACTCTCATGGCAAGACGTCCCTCCAGACAAAAATCGATTGATTACTTGATACGCCCGCTTCACATGAATAAAACGGGGAGGCAACATCAGAAATGCGTGCAGCGCGTCTTTCATCCGATAGATTTCGACGTCATTGCCGGCATCCCGAAGTTTTTTTCCGTAGAATTCCCCCTCGTCCCGCAACGGGCAGAATTCAGCCGTGATAATCAGCGTACGGGGTTGATTTGACAGATCATTTGCCAGGAGAGGGGCAAAATACGGATTGCTGAAATCCTTTTTCGAACTGCTGTACAGCTTCATAAAGCTCTGGATGCGTTTGGAGGTCAGCAGATATTCCGTTCCGTTTTCCCTGACCGAAGGAAACGGGGAACCGTCGCCGTGATCGTTGAAGACGGCGGGATACAGCAAAATCTGACGCCGGGGCAGGAATTCCCCTCTGTCGCGCGCCATCAGGGAAACGACGGCGGCAAGATTCCCTCCGGCACTGTCGCCGATCAGCGTAATCTTCTCCGGATCGACAGGAAGAATGTGCCCCGCAAAAAATTCTTTCGCGGCAGCATAGCAATCTTCCGGAGCGGAGGGAAAACGGAATTCCGGCGCCAGCCGGTAATCCACGGAGGCCACCACATGCCCCGTCACTTTTGCAAGATCGGCGCAGACGCCGGTGTAGTTTTCGATTCCGCCGGTCACCCATCCGCCTCCATGGAAAAACAAAAGCAAAGGGAACGGCCCGACGCCGCGGGGCTGAAAGATACGTACGGGGACATGATGATTCCCACATGTGATTTTCCGGTCCCACATCTCGTAATCTGTGGGCATTCCCCGCAGCCTTGCCATGAGAAGCTCGACCCGACGTTCGGCCTTATAGCTTTTTTCCACATCAGGATTTAAAGCGGTCATTGCTTTCAAAGCCGCGCGCATTGCCCTGTTGATTGCCAATTCAGCACCCCCTGTTATTAGACCTCGTTTGAAGAATCAAGGAACTTGTCTGTTCCGGCTAAAATTGTACCGCCCAGCGCCAAAAATGCCCGGAATAAGGTGGCACAATTTTGTCTGAAAAATCCATCGTTTTTTATTTATCAAACAAGGTCCAGAAAGGACACAATCGCCGCATTCCCCGGAAAGGTACCGACGGTTATCCGAAAGGAATAAAATCGATTCGGTGTCCCATAAGTGTACCGCGCGCTTATGAACACTATATTGCGTGATCTTCCGAATATTATAACATGTTAAGTAAATCAATAAAAAATGAAAATTTGGCGTTCCCGTTTATTATACCATTCCTGACCCTAAATGTCTCCAGCGCCATCACAGAAATGTAGGTGATTTCTTGACAGGAGTTCGTCCTGGATGATCAAGTTCAATATCGACCTGATCGTACTGAGGAACTTTTACAGAATTTGAAAACTCAATTTGTGCCAAGGCCTTGACAGTATCAAGACTCTTGCAGTCATAATTACTTAGCAGAAAATAGGCATCGTGGGACCCACGATGCCTATTTTCTGTCCGTTTTCTTTTTCATAGATTTCTCTCCATTGACCACTCTGAATTGCCGGCATAATTGCTTTTTCCACAATTTCCGTATATATTGTGAATAGAAAAGTCCAATGATGTAAAACATCTTCATAAAACCTTAAGACTTTCATAAGGAAGATAAAAGGACTCCCTTTTGTTCTTTGCCTTATGATTAGTCATGGAAGTTTGGCAAAAAAGGAGCGATAAACCGTATGGGCACTGATATTTTGGTCGTAGACGATGAGCAGGCCATAGCCGATTTGGTAGAGGTATACTTAAAAAATGAAGGATTTACCGTGCATAAATTCTATAACGGTGAGGACGCCCTCCGGAGCGTGGAATCAGAACAGATTGACCTTGCGATTCTCGACGTAATGTTGCCGGACATTGACGGGTTTGCCCTCTGCCGGAAGATTCGCGAGAAACACAATTTTCCCGTTATTATGCTGACTGCAAAAGAGGAAGAAGTGGATAAAATCACCGGCCTGACGCTCGGAGCAGACGATTATGTGACAAAACCATTTCAGCCTCTGGAACTTGTCGCCCGAGTAAAAGCGCAGCTTCGAAGGTTTACCCGATACAATGCAAGTGAGTCGGTAAAGGAAGAGTCCATCCTTTCATTTTCTGGATTGGTTTTAAATCAGGATACGCATGAATGTACGCTCAACGAAAAGCCGCTGTCTCTCACACCAACTGAATTTTCCATTCTTTGGGCCCTTTGTTCCAATTGCGGACGGGTAGTCAGTTCAGAAGAATTGTTCCGGGAAGTCTGGGGCGAAAAATACTACAGCAACAGCAACAACACCGTCATGGTTCATATCAGACATTTAAGGGAAAAAATGCACGACAGCGCAGAACATTCCAAATATATCAAAACTGTATGGGGGGTTGGCTATAAAATTGAAAAATAACAAAAAGTATAATTACACAAACCTAAAAAGAAAAGTATTTTTGCAAATGCTTCTGATCACAGTTGCCGCCGCTGTGACTGTTTATCTATTGCGTTATATCCTGAATGGACAGATCGGAGATCGTATCGTTCGATTTTTAGTCAACGCTTTTCATTTTAAAAATTCGGATGCACTGACAATCTATCAGTTGGTGATCCGCAACAATATGGACATGATTCTTTTTGTTGTAATTCTAATATTCTTAGTCATTCTTTTTCGATTTCCTGTTTCTTGGTTTACAAAATATTTCGATGAAGTCAGTGCCGGAGTGGATAAACTTGCTGAGGAATCCGATGAAGAAATTACATTATCGCCGGAATTGGATTTTATGGAAAATAAACTTAATCAGATAAAAAATAACTTGAAAAAACAAAAGAAAGCCGTGGTTGATGCCGAGCAGCGCAAAAATGATTTGGTAGTTTACTTGGCTCATGATATAAAGACGCCTCTGACCTCCGTTATTGGATACTTAAGTCTTCTGGATGAAGCTCCTGATATGCCTCCTGAACAAAAGGCAAAATATGTCGGTATTACCTTGGAAAAAGCTTATCGATTAGAGCAGCTTATAAATGAGTTTTTTGAGATCACAAGATTTAATATTCAAAAAATTATTTTGAATAAAGAAAAAATGAATTTATTGTTCATGCTCCAGCAGATGGCAGATGAATTCTATCCAACGCTGACTCCACAAGGAAAGCAGGTGTCAGTCAATGTGCCTGACGGGCTCACTCTGTGGGGTGATGCAGACAAGCTGGCCCGTGTGTTCAACAACATTCTGAAAAATGCGATAGCCTATAGCTATGAAAACAGCGTCATTGATATCTCCGCTCAGCAGCAGGATAAAAATGTTATTATAACTTTTACGAATCAAGGTAATCCTATCCCGCGAGAAAAACAGGAAACGATATTTGAGAAATTTTTTCGGCTGGACACATCCCGTTCTACCAATACAGGCGGTGCCGGGCTTGGACTGGCTATTGCCAAAGAAATCATAAATGCGCATGGAGGCAATATTTTCGTGCAAAGTAATACAGAAAAGACCGTCTTTACTGTCATGCTTCCACAAAAGTAAAGAAAACCCGGCTTGCGCCGAGCCTTAGCGAGAGCGGAAGCCGCTGGTTGCACTTATGCTTGGAAAGTACATAACGCAAAAAAAAGGACAAGTTATCCACTTAAGTCAGATAGCTTGTCCTTTTGTAATAAATTGTACTAAATAATTACATACCCAAATAAAGACCTTAAAAATGGGATCAACAAAGATCTTAAAAACGGGTAAAACACAAAGAACATACCGGCGAATGCGCTGGCAATATAAAAGCATGCCTCTTCACGAAGGAGCAAGGGGATTTTTTCGATATTGGTACTTTGGACAGAAACCTTCTCCTGTAATTTTGATAAATGTTCTTTCAGCAGCCTAAAAATTATCCATCCGATTAACGTTCCGAGCGTATTCATCAGTAAATCATCAATATCCGTTACTCTTCTATTGAACAATTGACTCAATTCTATTATAAGAGAGAATGTAATACCGGATAATGCTGTTTTCCATAGAACTTCATACTTTTTCCAAATACATGGAAGCATAAATCCAAGAGGTATAAAAAGCAATATATTTTCTATGTATGGGCGAATACCCTCTGTAATCCAAAAAAATGGAATCAGATTAATCTCATCCGATGGAAAATTCAACCCCTTGGGGGTTATTATTCCAAAGCTGTTATGAACAATATCCATTATGGAAGGAATACCAGTAAAACTTAGTACACCAGTAAGGTAGTCCACAAAGATATATACGACTACAATATGTTCAATTGACAGTTTATAGCCCATCTTTTTGATTTGAGAGGTCAGTAGTATATGGTACGGAATCAAGAATGGCAAAGTACTAATAAACCATGTAATCGACACTATAATAAACATTAAAATCATAATGATCACTAAATTCATCTCCGTTGTAATTAACTTTGTTTATTATAGGTTATTTAAAAAAGAAATGTCTTAATAAAACCTTAAGATATTGTGATTTTCTCCATAATAAGTTTTATTACACTATTAAGTTGCAGTAGTGTCGTAAATAACATAAATGTCACAGTAAAGCTCCCAGCCGTAAGAAAATCTTAAGAAATTCATAAGACAGAATTCCAACATTCCAGACGAATTTATAGTTGAATAGAGGTAATGAAAAACCAAGGAGCTGTTTTACCGTTGCATTACAGAAAGAAAAAATCCGGTTGCCTGTTCGTTGTTTTGGTCGCAATTGTTTTTGTCCTGGCATTTAAATTTGGACCGACCGTTATGAACAATATAACAAAAAAGAGCATTTCTTCTGTTCATTCCGTTGCTTCCGGTTCGCCCCTTACTTTGATACCGCAAAGTTCCGACACACCTGTTTCTATCGACACGGGAAACCTGCACAGCCCTTGCGCGATTCTTGTCCGGCCGAGCGACAAAGCCGTGCTGATGCAGAAGCAGAGTGACAAAAGGATTTATCCCGCTTCGCTGACTAAAATGATGACAGTTGTTGCGGCCATCGAAAATATTCCGGATCTGCAAAAGAAGATCGAACTCTCTTCCTCCATTTTCCAGCCGCTTTATAAAGCCGATGCTTCTATGGCGGGGTTTCAGCCCGGAGAAAAAGTCCGGGCCATCGATCTTCTGTACGGCGCTATGCTGCCGAGCGGAGCGGAGAGCTGCGTGGGACTTGCGGATGAAATCTCCGGCTCAGAACAAAACTTTGTAAAAAAGATGAATCAGAAAGCAGAGCAGCTCGGCATGAGCAACACCCATTTTTCCAACTCGACCGGGCTGCAAAACGAAAACCACTACACAACTGTGAAAGATCTATCGCTTCTTCTCGTTTACGCACTCCAAAATAAAACATTCAGGGAAATCTTCACTTCTTCCCGCCATTCAACAACAGTCACCAATAAACACCCGGACGGCATTACGTTTACAAGCACCCTGTCTCAAAGCCTGAAGGATCAGACGCTTCCGGGCAGAGAGATTCTCGGTGGGAAAACGGGGTATACCAATGAGGCCGGGCTTTGCCTCGCCAGTCTCGCTCAAATTGATGGAAGGGAATACATTCTTGTAACTGCCGGAGCCAAGGGGGACCACAAGACCGAGCAATACAACATTGACGACGCATATGAAGTGTATAAAAATTTAAATTAAAAGCGTTCTCTCCTTTTGAAAACAGATACCCCATATGACAGGTGGAATTTTTATATTTCAGGAACAATAAAAGAATAAGACTTTCATAAGAAAACATTAAGGGTTTTGATAAGAGCAAATTCCAATATTGCCTACCTGATTTCGGTAGATAGAATTGCCGAATCGGGCAGACTTTTCTATTCCTGAAAGGGAGCGCAGACTAATTTGAAATAGTATACGATAAAAGCAAAGAAGAAATATGAAAGGATAAATCTCAATCATGGCTAAAGCGGAAATTACAATTTATGGATGCGGGCAGGACGAGGCCGTTTTGTTCCGGGAGATGGCGCCTCGATTTGACGTTATGCCGAGGATCACGGATGCAGCGATATCTGAAGTTAACGTTGAACTGGCATGCAGATACAAACCATTTTCTGAATCGTCGGCATATCGGGCAGATGAAGCACGGCGCGTTGATTATCAATACCGGACGCGGTTCACTTATTGATACCGAGGCTCTTATTCCAGCGTTGGAAAGCGGCATCAGCCGTAATTCGGTGCGGGAGGCAATCAGGACTCTGGATATCATGGGTGTCATCACCAGTCAGCAAGGGGCGAGAAATTATCTGACCGGTAATTTTGAGTACAATCTGGTGGAAACCATGTTTATGATGTTTCTGCTGGGTCAGATCGATCATAAGCAGATCAGTCAACTTCGTCGCTCTCTGGAGCTTCAGGCTCTGCTGCTTTCCATGGACAATATCTCGGAACGGGAGGCAGGCAGGCGACCTCTCGGCAAGCGTGGCGGAACTGGAGCATGTGATAGAAGCAAACATCCTTCTGGATATAAAGCTGCATTTTACCATTGCAAAGGCTTCCAGGAATACTTTGATTATCAATATCCTTCAGGCCCTGTCTGATGTAGAAAATCGCTTTTTCTCATAATTCGGAACAATATCGCAGATTGTGGATGCGCCTGTAAAAAGAGGGGGAAAAGCCGGAATCTCAATACGATTTTATTCCTATACATCAATCAATACAGATCCATACAAACTTGCGAATCTGGAGGGGTTTTTATGTCAAATCTATTCTTCATATAGGTTGCTCACATGCGGCCGGGCGTTATGAAGTGGATCTTAATTGCAATTTTGAAAGGCAATTCTGAGTCCTAGATTATAAGGGCGTTAAAAGCTTATTGTTGCAATGAAGTATTCATGCGCATTCAGAGAAGGTCTGAATGCGCATGAATCTCATCAATTTTATCACTTTGTTTGTAAAAGACCTTAATATGCTTCCTATCCAAGCTTTTCTTTGTAGTGATGTGCCTGTTCCAGCATCATGTCCTTGACCTTCATCAGGCGTATTTGGGTACTGCGCTCGTTTTCGTCCAGCTTCATCGTAATGTAGCGGATGCTGTCCTGCATTTCCGGAATCATTACATGCTCAAGGGCGTTGACCCGGCGCCTGGTCTTCTCGATTTCCGCCGCGAGCAGTTGGCAGGCTTTCTCACATTCCGCCAGCCGGAGCATATCCGGCAGCAGATCGGACAGGGATTTTACCGCCGAGTCAAGATCGCCGGAAGTAAAGGCGTACCCGTAGGAATAAATGTCATTGGCGTCGGATGTCCTTGTTTTGTAGTGATATTTGGGAATTTCCACACTCATCACATTTTGGGTTTCCAGTTCCAGGGTGACCTCCTGTTTGGGCGTCATCAGCGCCACGTTCAGAATTTCATCAGACATGACGGACCGCGCCAGCACAAAATTCCGGTTGGCCACCGCAATCCCCTGTTCCACTTTTTCCCGAAGCGCTTTGTTTTCCCGAACAAGGTCAAGAAAACGGCGCATCAGTTCATCTCGTTTGTCTTTCAAAAGCTTGTGCCCGCGCAGCGCTGTGACCAGCTTCTTCTTCAAACGGGTCAGTTCCATTCGCGTTGGATTTACATGAGCAGTTGCCAAAAGTGAGCCCCTCCTTTGCAAGTCTTTTCCGGACGGTTACTTTCCGTAGTATTGATCCAGAAATTCGTCTTTAATTCTCTTCAACTCGCTGCGGGGAAGGATGGAGAGCAGCCTCCAGCCGATGGCAAGCGTTTCCTCAATATCCCGATTGGCCTGATACCCCTGGGACACATATTCCTTCTCAAATTCGTCGGAGAACTTCGCGTAAAGCCGGTCAATGTCAGTCAGGGCGGCTTCGCCCAGAATGACCATGAGCTCCTTTGCTTCTTTTCCGCGCGCATAGGCGGCGAACAGCTGATTCATGGTGTTCGCGTGGTCGGCGCGTGTCTTTCCTTCGCCGATTCCTTTGTCCTTCAGTCGGGAAAGCGACGGCAGAACGTCGATCGGCGGTGTAACACCCTTGCGGTACAGCTCGCGGCTGAGGATGATCTGTCCTTCCGTAATGTACCCGGTAAGGTCCGGGATGGGGTGCGTCTTATCATCTTCCGGCATGGTCAGAATCGGAATCAGCGTAATGCTGCCGGGTTTTCCCTTCTGTCTGCCAGCCCGCTCATAAAGCGAGGCAAGATCGGTGTACATATATCCGGGATACCCGCGTCTGCCGGGGACTTCCTTCCGCGCGGCGGAGACCTCGCGCAGGGCGTCCGCATAGTTGGTAATATCGGTCAGAATGACCAGGACGTGCATATCTTTTTCAAAAGCAAGGTATTCCGCGGCGGTAAGGGCCATTCTGGGGGTCGCGATGCGTTCGACGGCGGGGTCGTTCGCAAGGTTTACAAACAATACCGCACGGTCGATCGCGCCCGTTTCCCGGAAGCTCTCAATAAAGAAGTTGGATTCTTCAAAGGTGATACCCATGGCCGCAAACACAACGGCAAAGGGTTCCGAAGTACCGCGCACCTTCGCTTGACGGGCGATCTGGGCGGCCAGATTTGCGTGAGGCAAACCGCTGGCCGAAAAGATCGGCAGCTTTTGCCCGCGTACGAGCGTATTCAACCCGTCGATGGCGGAAACCCCGGTCTGGATAAATTCCTGCGGGTAATTGCGCGCGGCGGGATTCATGGGAAGCCCGTTAATATCCATACGGCGGTCCGGCAGTATTTCCGGTCCCCCGTCGATAGGACGGCCAAGGCCGTCGAATACACGGCTGAGCATATCCTGCGATACTCCCAGTTCCATGCTGCGGCCCAGAAAGCGCACACGGCTGTTGCTCAGGTTGATGCCGGTCGAGCTTTCAAACAGCTGTACCAGCGCGTTTCCGCCGTCTATTTCCAGCACCTTGCAGCGGCGCTTTTCCCCGTTGGCAAGCTCGATTTCGCCCAGCTCGTTGTAGTTTACATTTTCCACGCCCTGTACCAGCATCAGAGGGCCGGCCACTTCCTGTATGGTTCTGTATTCCTTCGGCATCAGTACTCCTCCTTCTGCTCAAGGCTTTGGATTTCTTTGTGCATAACCTGCAGAACATCCTGGTATTCCTGTTCCATGCGGTCGGCGGGAATATATTTAAAGCGGCCGATCCGCTCGCGCACAGCCATAGAGACCAGCTTGTCGGCGGAAACACCCCGCGCCAGCGCCTCCACGGCTTCCTGATAATATTCGAGCACCAGTTTCATCATGGTGTACTGCTTTTCCAGCGGCGTGTAGGTGTCCACCTCATGGAAGGCGTCCTGATGCAGAAAATCCTCACGGATGGAACGGGCGGCCTCCAGCTTTAAGCGGTCCGGCGCGGAAAGAGCGTCCATACCGACCAGCTTTACAATTTCCTGCAGCTCAGCCTCTTCCTGAAGCAGACGCATGATCCGGCTTCGCTGCTCCATCCAGTCGGGATGCACATGGGAGTTAAACCACTTTTCCATTGTGTCCACATAAAGGGAATAGCTGGTCAGCCAGTTGACCGCCGGGAAATGCCTGCGGTACGCCAGTGCGGAATCAAGGCTCCAGAACACCTTGACGATACGGAGCGTTGCCTGGGAAACCGGTTCGGAAATATCGCCGCCGGGAGGAGAAACGGCTCCGATGACCGAAAGCGCGCCCTCCCTCGGGGTGTGGCCAAGCGAGCGTACCCGACCCGCCCGCTCGTAGAACTGCGCCAGACGGCTGCCCAGATAAGCTGGGTAGCCTTCTTCGCCGGGCATCTCTTCCAGACGTCCGGACATTTCACGGAGCGCTTCCGCCCAGCGTGAGGTGGAATCCGCCATCAGCGCCACGGAATATCCCATGTCCCTGAAATACTCCGCGATCGTAATCCCTGTATAAATAGAAGCTTCACGGGCGGCAACCGGCATATCGGAGGTGTTTGCGATCAGGACGGTGCGCTTCATCAGCGAATAACCCGTTTTCGGGTCCTTCAGCTCGGGAAACTCATTTAAAACGTCCGTCATTTCGTTTCCGCGCTCCCCGCAGCCGATGTAGACAACGATGTCTGCTTCCGCCCACTTGGCCAGCTGATGCTGCACAACGGTTTTTCCGCTGCCGAACGGGCCTGGAACCGCCGCCACACCGCCCTTTGCAATGGGAAACAGCGTATCGATCACGCGCTGTCCGGTGACAAGCGGCATTTCGGGAGACAGCTTTTCCAGATACGGCCTGCCTACGCGGACCGGCCATTTCTGCATAAGCGGCACCGTATGTTCTTCTCCGTCGGCGGAGCGTACGACCGCAATAGTATCCGTTACGGTAAAATCGCCTTCTGAAATACCGGAAACGGTTCCGCTCACACCGTTGGGAACCATAATCCTGTGTACCACGATTTCCGTTTCCTGCACGGTACCCAGAACATCCCCGGCTGCTACTTCGTTCCCCGCGGAAACGCAGGGAACAAAGTGCCACTCCACATCGCGCTTGAGCGCTGGAATTTCCACACCGCGATGCAGGTTGTTGCCGGAAGCCTTCATAATATCGTCCAGCGGGCGCTGGATCCCGTCGAAAATGCTGCCGATCAGTCCAGGCCCAAGCTCCACGCTCAGCGGGGCCCCGGTGGATTCGACCGGTTCTCCCGGCCCCAGACCGGAGGTCTCCTCGTAAACCTGTACGGAGGCACGGTCCCCATGGATTTCTATAATCTCGCCGATCAGCCGCTGATCGCTGACACGCACAACGTCGAACATGTTGGCGTCGCGCATTCCCTCCGCAATGACCAGTGGCCCGGCGACTTTCCGGATTGTCCCTTTACTCATATTGTCACCTGCTCTTTTCGTTTTCATCGTTAAAGATAATATCGGAACCAACAGCCTGTTCCACCGATTTGCGGACATGCGCCATTCCGGCTCCCGTATTTCCCGAAACGCCGGGAATCAAAATAATCGCGGGCACACGCTGCGCGCGGTACCGGTCGACTTCCGGTTTCAGCGCGGCGGCCAGCGCTTCTGTTATATAAATGACCGCGTAACCGCTTTCCGCCAGCCTGCGCAGAGTTTTCGCAGCCTGTACGGATTCCGCCTCCGGGTAAACGTCAAGTCCAAGGGCCGCGAAACCGTAAACGCTGTCGCGGTCGCCCATTACTGCAATCTTATACATACATTTCCCTCAGCCTTTCCCGCACGGATTGCTCCGGCAACTGATTCCGCTTGCCGGACAAAACAATGCGCACCACACGGATTTCGTTTTCCCGTGCGAGGAAATAAGCCGCAAGCGGCCCTATGGTGAGCGGGTTGTATTTCTGTGGGCGGATCGCCCGCATGATCCGGTTGTCACACCAACGTTCAAACGCGGATACCGATTCCCGAAGCGCGTCCTCCGCCTGCGCATAGGGGGTGGAGCGCAGGTATTGATAAAGCTTCTCTTCTCCCTGCGCGGCGGCCTGTGCAAGCTCCTCGATATTCACGGAATCACACGGCGCCAGAGCGCGAAGAATCACCGGAAACGGTTTTCCGGTAGCGCAGGCGCGCGCGGCGACTTTAATATCCGCGGCGGCGACCGTCAGCTCCGCGTATTCGCGGATAAGCTCGTTTTCGGAAGCTTCTCCCGCGCTTTTCACAGCCAGAAGAGCCGCCCTGTCCAGAATAAAATCGCATAGCTGGCCGTCGCCGGTGTGAAGAAGCGCATCAAAAGCTTCCTGTGCCGGGACGCGCATCGGTTCCGGCAAAAGCGAATAGTCGCGCTCCCTGACAGCCTGCAGGACCGTTTGTGTTTCCACCGTTGAGCCGCTTTGAAAAATCCCCTGCGGATCCGTACCTGAATACACAGCCTTCATGGCGGCTTTCAGGTTATGGTAATCGTTCGCACAGAAAAACACCGAAAAATCGGACAGGTCATCCAGCAGCTCCTTTAACAGGGCCAATGTCTTTTCCCTCTCCGCCTCCAGCATCTTTTCCGGGCTGTCGTAGCTTTTCGCGTCCCCCCAGCCCCTGCTGTGGAGCAGTGAAAGGCACTCTTCCTCGTCTTTGGCGGAAAGAAGCTGCTCCATTGCCTGTGCGTTCAGCAAAGAAAGTTCCTTTGATCGAATACGCGCCACCGCATAAGCGTACTGCGTGTCGGACATCAGATCTCCCTCCTTTGCTTTCAGCGGAACAGCAGCTCATTGACCCGGTCGGTCAGCCGCTCGTGCTCCGCTTCAAATAAGGCGTCGAAGGAACAGTTCTCCTCAACACCACCGTAAACCAATATAAATCCTCCGCTTAAACTGCGGGTTTCTTCGGAAATTTTCAAGGAACCACTCCTAGCCCTTGCCGTTTCTTCCAGGCGTTGGGCAAAGCCCTCCGGTACCCTGCTGTGATCCTCCGGAGAAAGGATCATTTCTCCCTCCTGCGGCAGGGCGGCTTTGGCGGCTACCTTCAGAATCACATCGAAATAGGAATCATCCGGCAGCTCGGACAGGGTCTGACGAGCCCTTCCGATAACGTCACGAATCATTTCCTGCTTAGCCTGCAGCACCTTCTGCCGTTTTTTCAGTTCCGCCGAAGACTGTGCCCGTTTCAGAATTTCCACGGCGGCCTCTTTGGAGCTCCGGATGATCTCTTCGGCCTGCCGACCGGACGATTTCCCGGCTTCTTCCTCAATGCCGGCCGCTTCCCGCTCCGCCGCGGAGACGGCCTGCCCGGCGGCGGATTCCGCTTCGTCCAGAATCTCCTGAACGATTTTCTCTAATCCTGTCATTGACAAGTTCTCCCATCAAACATTAATTCCGCCGATCCCGAAAACCGCAAGAATGGAGACCAGCAGCGCAAGAATGGCATATGTCTCTACCATCGCCGGAAAAATCATGGCTTTACCGAACTGGTCCGGGCGTTTTGCAACCAGGCCGATGCTGGCGACCGCGGCGCGGGCCTGCCGCAGCGCGGACCAGTAACCCACAACAGCGATAGGCATACAGGCAAGGAAATAAAGAAGCCCCTTTGTGAGCGATATGTCTGCATTGCCGCCCAGAACGCCGATTTGGGAAAGAGTAATAAACGCTACCAGAAGGCCGTAAATGCCCTGTGTACCCGGAAGAAGCTGCAGGACAAGGACTTTGCCGAATTTGCCGGGGTCCTCCGTAACAACACCGGCGGCGGCTTCTCCTGCCAGACCGACACCGCGTGCGGAACCGACGCCAGCCATCAAAGCACCCAAAACTGCACCAAGCAGTGCAAAAGCAATCCCCATTTTATCCATTTTTATGATCCTCCCTGAATTTGAAATATTGAGTATTTACAGCGAACGGATGAAACTTCCGGCCTCCGCCGGAATAAAATTTCCCGAAAAACTCCACAAACTGCAGGCGGTTGGTATGGACGTAGGCGCCAAGCAGATTGATCCCGATATTCATTGTGTGACCTAAAAGGAAGATGATTACAAATACCACCGCACCGACCGCGTTTCCTCCGACCATGCTTCCCATCTGATTGATGACGGTGGCGATGACTCCGGTGGCAAGGCCGAGCGCAAGCAAACGGGAGTAGGACAATACATCGCTCAGATAACCCGTAATGTTATAGAGGCTGTACAGACCTTTGAGAATACGTTTGAACCAGTTCCGGGACTCCCGTCCGCCGGTCAGGATAATACCGACTGCAGCCGCGACCGCGGTATAAGAGGCCACGCTGTTCAGCAGCGACGGGATCGCGACAGAAGCACCCGCGATATCTGCAAACATCTTCTGACCCAGAAGAAGAATAATCAAACTGATCAGAAGTAAGTACCAAAATACGACGTCATAAAGAGCATCTTTGTATTTTCCGGCGCTCACCAGCTGATAGAAATTCATAGCGAGGCCCGTAAACAAATGAACCAGACCAACGACAAAGCAGAACATCAGCATCCGCATCGGCTGGTTCAGCGGCGCGAACCACAGCGGCGGGATCGTCAGATGGGTTCCGAAAAACGTTTTGGAGACCACATCCACCACATCACCGAAATAGCTGCCGAACATCACGCCCCAGAAGACGGTGGAGATCCCGCAGAAGAAGAACATTTTCAGCGTATTCCGCATGCTTCTCTCCATATTTTTGAAGTGCAGAAGACAAATTCCACAGATAACGGTCAGAAGAGCTCCGTAGGCGGCGTCGGAAAGCATCATGCCGAAAAGCAAATAGTAAAAGATAGACATGACCGCCGTCGGGTCGGCCTCACCGGCGCCGGGCAGGCTGTAGCTTTCCACCACCGACTCGACCGGCGCGGCAAAGCCGTTGTTGCTCAGCAGAACCGGAACATCCTCCTCTTCGGAGGGGTCTGTAAAAGCGACTGTAACGGGAAAATTCGCGGCCAGTTCCTCTTCCAGCGCGCCGGTTTCCCGCTTTGGCAAATAGCCCTTCAGGCAAAAGGTCCGCCGCGATTGGTTCAACCTGCTGATGACTTCATATTTCTCAAGCCGCATGGTATAGTAGTCCAGCATGAATTTCAGATCTTCCCGCGCGCCATCATGGCTCCTGATTTCGTCCTGTGCTTTCTTGATTTTTTGCGCCAGCTCTTCAATATTGCCCCGAAGCTTTTTGATCTGTTCCGCGGGCGGTACGGCCGGGACAACGGCGGGCTTTGCATACCCCAAATCCCGCAGCCGGTCTTCTACCGAACGCGCGTCGGCACGCAGACAGAGGGCCATCACGCACGTCTGCTCCGGAGAGCTGCTTACGATTTCCACGGAAACGGTATCCGCCCCCGAATCACTGAGCTGTTCCTCCAAAACCTCCTGCTCCAGCCCGGGCGGCAAAACCCCGACAAAAGCGGTTGTTTTGCCCGTCCCGAAAAAATTCAGCGGCAGATCGAAACTCTCCCAGGGAGCAAGCGCCTCCATCTGAATTTTCAGCTTCGGAATTTCCGCCTGATTTTCTTCGACTTCCCCCGAAAGGGCATTCAGCCGGTACGCGAGCTGAAGCATGGATTCGCGCTGCTTCGCAAAAGAGTCATAATGTTCAACCGTCGTTACCTGCCTGCCTTCCAAAGCAGAAAGCAGAGGTTTTGACTCTGGCGAATAACGGTTCAGAATGCTTAACGCCTCCCGAGAAGCCGAAATTCCCTTTTCCAGTGTCGCCCGGGCCGGAGCGGTATCCGTTTTCCGGAAGACATCGTCTTCGTCCGGCCCGTTGCTTACTTCAACGATTCCACGCCGCTGCAGCATTTCCAGTATTTTTTTACGATCTTTTTTCAGAGCGCACAATTCTATTCGCTGCATGGGCACCACAGCCATAATGCAATCCCTCCTTTTATGAAAATAAAATCAGATCAACTCCGCCAAAACAGTCTGTACCGTCTGTGCCTCCCTCTCTCTGACCGTTTCGCGCAGAGCGGCGATCTCCTGTTCGGCCTGTTCAAGAGCCTGCCGGAACACGTCCGTTTCCTGCCGATGGGCATTCTCCAATTCCACTTTCGCCTGTTCCCGTGCCCGGGACACGGCTTTTTCTGTCAAAGCCGAAGCCCGTTCTTTCGCAGAGCGGATGACTTCCTCCACCCTAAGAGCAGTCTGCTGCTCAAGTTCCTGAGACTTACGCTCGGCCTGACGAATGGTTTCTACCGCCTGATTAGCCAAAATATCACCCCCAAATTAAGCGTCTTCATCACCTGATATTCTCAGTTTACAAAAAAAGAAAAAACATATAAAGATTTCATTAAGATTTATAATAAACGAAAATGAATAGTATATCAATGCGGAATACCCGGATTTAAAGGTAAATTAACAAAAAATATTATAATAGTTACTCCCTGGCAGTGAACTGCACCCCAAAAGTTTGAATCGGTGTTTACGAGCTCGGCATTTTATGGCTCTACTATGGCTCTACTTTAGAAAGCCTGTATGGAGGTTTTAGAGAAATTTTCTCCGATTCCCCTGATGGCGGTAAAATGGCGTGAAAAGAAATGAAAGTGGCAGAGTTTTGCGATTTACATGTAAATCCCCACATGTTATACTAAACATGCTCAAAGATTTATCTAAAACTGAATGCGGGAATAAAGGCACCTTTTAAATGAGGTGTTTTTATCGCACGGCGATTTTTTCCCGCCTCGGAAGCAGCACTTAGCAGCAATTTGCCGAGTGCTGCTTTTATGTTTTCGGACAAACAATAACAATAAACTGTAGAGTTTAAGGCACGACTTGGAGAAGAAATTAGTCACTACTGACCGCCGGGAACTGGTTAAGCGCAAGAAAGCTCAGCAAGAAATCTAATGCGGATGTAACACGCAGTTAATACGCACAATCGAAAGAATTACTCTTTTTATACATAATTAATACGTACAGATTGATATACAGTGAACGAATCATCTGCCGTCTGCGGCATCTCTTATACACAGCCACCAGCATTAAAAAAGCGGAGTATATGCAATCTGTTGCACAGATACACGGTACCAGCATTGAGGAAAACAATGGGATCGTGAAAATCACTTTTTCAAGCCTAATGCTCAAACGCAAACAGTGGCAAAGCTCGGATCTTCTCATTGATCCCCCGTACTTTGCCTTGAGCGACTATACTGACCGGCACATGCCACAGAAATTCAGGGAATGCGTTGTTTGCTTCGTCAACGTTTACTGCAGAGACCTGCCATCCCGCCGCATCCGGGATTATGGCAATGTGGAACTGAAACAGGCTTTGGACGTGATTGGCGTCTTTCTTCTGGAGGATGATTCCGGGCGGCTCTGTGATGTCTACAACACCACTGAACTGGGCGAAGCAGACTGCACATGCATTTTCATCATGCGAAAGGACTGCTTTCCGGAATGGCTCGCTAAGCGTCAAAATCAGGTGCAAGCCATATCGGATTTTTGAAGCTTTCTGGCAAGAATTTTCCGATATGCTTAAGACGGGTTGAAAGTCCCGGTATATCAGGTTTTTTGCCTGATTTTACCGAGGCTTTTTTACCCCGGATTTCAGTCGATACGGTAGATTTTAAAGGAGGTGACGACTATTACCGCACTGGAAAGGGACACGCAGACGTACCTGCTCCTCAGTCTCGTCGCTGTATCGGGAGAACTGCCCGCCAGTCAGTCCACAGGCTGATTGGGAGTGCAAGCTACGGCGAAAAGCTCCTGACTTCTCTGCGTGACAGGCGTTTACTTCGCACCTGCTATAAGGATCAGCTGCGGGGACACAGGCTGACCGCAAAGGCTAAGTCATTGCTGTTGGCGGATAATCACAGCCGGTTCTCGTTCTATCTTACCGGCAACACCGATACCAACCTAATTAAAAGCGAAGTGACTCGAAGGCTGCGTCTTCACCGCATTGCTGAAACTACGGTAACAATGAAGAATGCTGGTGTCCATTTTTCTGGATGGAAAGCCGGATGTTTTTTATCCGGAGGGATGCAGCCGTACACAGCCGCTTACAGTCGAACATGCAGCCTATTACAATTATCGTGAAATGAAAAAGGTAAGCGGTGAGTTTGCCAAAATCCGGGGTGCAAGAGCGGTTGGAATTCTGCTGACTGAGCAGGATGCTTTTGTGACCTACAATACCGGCGACGCCCTGATGAAATGGGAATACCAGTCCGAAATGCGCACCAAGGCATTATCTAACTCATGGTAAACCATAGGCGAGCGTTAAGAATATGCAGATTGGTACATGATAACCCATGAAAACAATTAAATTACTCGTAAAAAATGTCTTAGAAACCAGTAACCATACTGTAGCATACCGTACAAGCAAAGGGACATAAGCTGTATCGAAAGGTATGGTGATAAAATGGAAAAAAAGGAAACGCAGGTAGCTTGCAAAAGTGTTTTCAAAAGCGGCGAGAACACGACATTAAAGCAGCAATTCACCCAAATGTGGATTGAGATTATCAATCAAATTGAAAAAAATAAAAGGATAACAACCGAGAAGCGGTAATATGCAGGCCATTTGCTTATACCGGTAAATAAAATATAAGAAATGGCTTGTTCTGTCTCTATGGAGATATGAAGAGATGAAAACAGCTATATATTGCCGCTTATCAGAAGAAGATAGAACCAAGCATGCTGAAACTGAAGACAGTGAAAGCATCCAGAATCAGAAGTCCATGTTGATTCAATACGCTATGGAAAAGGGGTGGGAAATCTATCATATTTACAGCGATGACGATTACACAGGTGCGGATAGAAAACGTCCGGAGTTTAATCACTTATTAGAGGACGCTCAGCAACATAAATTTGATATTATCCTTTGTAAAACGCAATCACGATTTACCCGCGAATTGGAATTAGTCGAAAAATACATCCATGGGTTATTCCCTGTTTGGGGTATTCGTTTTGTAAGCATAGTCGATAATGCGGATACCGCTAATAAAGGGAATAAGAAATCCCGGCAAATCAACGGGCTTGTAAATGAGTGGTATCTGGAGGATATGTCTGACAATATCCGCAGTGTTTTGACTAACAGACGAAAAAATGGTTTTCATATTGGTGCTTTTGCTCTCTATGGGTATCAAAAAGACCCGGAGCAGAAGGGACACCTCATCATTGATGAGGAAGCTGCTGCCGTGGTCAGGGAAGTTTTCGTTCTTTTCTCGCAGGGGTACGGTAAAACAGCCATCGCTCGTATGCTCAATGACAGGGGCATACCCAATCCGACGGAATACAAGCGTTTACATGGGTTGCGTTATCATCAGCCCAAAATGAAAAACAGTACTCTTTGGAAATATTTTGCTATCTCAGATATGCTGACAAACGAAATCTATATCGGTAATATGGTACAGGGGAAATATGGCAGCGTGTCCTACAAAACCAAGCAAAACAAGCCGCGGTCGAAGAGAGATTGGTATAGGGTTGAAGGAACGCATGAGCCAATTATAGAAATGGAACTTTGGGATAAAGCGCAAGCCCTGATTGCACAAAGAGCGAAGCCATTTGATGTAGGTACAATCGGACTGTTTGCACGAAAAGCCCGGTGCGCGAATTGTGGTTATATTATGCGTTCCTCTAAAAATCGTGGGAAACACTACTTGCAGTGCTCAAACCGCCACGTAGCAAAAGATGCTTGTACCGGCTCTTTTATTTCCGTTGACAAATTGGAGCAAACTGTCATTGCTGAGCTGAATCGTTTGGCAGCAGAATATCTTGACAAGGACGAATTATCGCAGCAAATAGAATTTTGCGATAATTTGCAGGAGCAAAAATCCCGTATCCTTGCCGATATTGCAATCTATGAGAAAAAGATTGCAGAGTATACAAAAGGAATTCGTGATCTGTATATGGACAGAGTGAGGGGCATTATTACAGAAAGCGATTTCGTGGAATATTCAAAGAGCTTCACCGCCGAGAAAGAGCGGTTGGAGCATGTTGTGGCGGACGGTCAAAGGCAGATATCGGAAATTAATCAAAAAATGGAAACGGGCGATAACCGTCGGCAGTTGATCGAGCGATACACCAGCCTCGAACACCTCAGCAGGGAGATTATTGATACATTGATTGATTACATATCAATCGGCAAACGAATTCCCGGTACAAAAGATGTTCCTATTGAAATCCATTGGAACTTTTAGCGCAAAGTTGTTTTTATAGGATTGCAGCAGAGCAGAAAGCGCGCACCACATATGACAATATCCTGCGCTTTACCGACGACCCGGACGTCCGTGACCCGATTAAGTTCCTGCGTCAGCGGGAAGTGGTTCATTACCAACGCTTCGGTGAAGGCCTGCGTATCATTACCGATCAGCTTGATTCAAAGAATTTTTATGCTTTCAATCCGGCATTTGATACAAGAAAATAAATTCAGGTATGATAATAGCCCTCCCAGCAGTCTGAATGCCGGGAGGGCTATTTTGTGTCATCTCGATGTTGCTTCCAATCCTCCGTCCTGCCTGATACAAGCGCCAGTAATGTGTCCCGCACGTGCTGAAGCAAGGTACACAGCAAGGTCGGCAACCTCTTCGGGGTTAGCATACCGTCCGTCCGGATAAGCTCCGCTGAAAGCCTTTTTCGCCTCTTCTACAGAAACGTTCTCTCCTAAAAACTTCTTCTCAATAGAACGCATCATCGGGGTATCGATCGCTCCCGGACAAATACAGTTCACACGAATATTGCTTGCGGCAGTCTCCAGTGCCACACATTTGGAAAGTCCTGCTACAGCGTGTTTGGATGAAACATAAGGAGACATACCGGAAGCCCCTACAAAGCTTCCGTTAGAAGCAATATTTACGATAGAACCGCTTTTCTGCTTAATCATTTGCCGCACCGCATATTTCATACCATACATTGGGCCGAACACATTAATGTTATAAACCTTCATGAAATCATCATAGGTTTGCTCGGTAATCGGGGCATTGCGTCCTTCAAATCCAGCGTTGTTAACCTGAACATCCAAACCGCCGAAGGTCTTAATTGTTTTCTCGACCATTGCCTGAACCTGTTCTTCCTTTGTAACATCTACCACAAACGTGAGCAGATGATCTGCCGGAAGGTTCAGCGAAGGAACAAGCTTATCCAATTTTTCCTGTCTAGTCGAAGAAATGGCCAGTTTACAGCCCTCCGCAGCAAATGCTTTGGTCAAAGCTTCTCCTACTCCTCCGGTTGAGCCGGTAATCATAACCACTTTGTCTTTTAACTCTAAATCCACAGTAACGCACTTTCCTTTCTTATTCACTTTTTATCGTCAACAACAGTTTCAGATCACACCATATATATTATTGATTATAGCATAAAAAATCGAATAGAGGAAGTCTGTCTAAGCAGACCGATGTTGAACAAAAGGTTGTTGACTGATAGAATGAAAGAAGGTATCATTGTAAGCAAGGCACGAACAAAACAACGGATATTTCCCAAAAGAAGAACACTGATCAAAACCAGGCGCCGCCTCTGCGAAACGCAAACGGGCTAAGGAATAAACCGGGTACTTCTCAATAGACCATATAAATCATTACCAAATGGTATCAAAAGTGAAAAAGGAGAGGATAAAAATGAAGAAAGGCATCAGTTTGCTGTTAGGCCTGGCATTTGCCTTTGCCGTATCAGCCTGTTCATCTGGCAACAGCGCTTCTACCGCTTCCAATAGTGCTTCGGCTGCTGCTTCAGTTGCTTCTGCCGTTTCCGCTGCATCCGAACCCACGAGCTCTGCCCAAAAGCTTGAAGTTGATAAAAATCTTCTTGACGTAACGATCACCTTCCCCGCGTCAATGTTTGAAGGTACCGATACAAGCCAGGTAATAGAAAATGCTGAAGCTGAAGGAGTTAAGGTCACTAAAAATTCCGATGGATCCCTGACGTATAAAATGAGCAAGGCGACCCATAAGAAACTGATGGACGGGATGAAAAAAAGCACATCGGATTCATTGAGTCAATTAAAAACCAGCGGCGATTATGAATCTATCACTGATGTAAAGTATAATGACGATTTCAGCCAAATTTCAATCATGGTAAATAAAGCTAAATATGAGTCCAGTTTGGATTCATTTGCCTCCCTGAATGCCGGTTTGCAAGGCATGTTCTATCAGATATTCGATGGAAAAGATGCAAATCATTCAACGGTTAAAGTCGATTTTGTGGACGAAACCGGTAAAGTTATAGAAAGCGTGATTTATCCGGATGCCCTTAAAAATTAAAGAAATAAATTCTTTTCTTCCCTGCACCTTTCCCGGTGTGGGGATAAATCTATCTGGAAGAAATCGACAGGCCTATTGTGCGTATTTACGTAAATCCCGCGCTAATCTGAAAGCCGAGGCCCGCGGGGAAAGAGAAACCCCCGCCCAAACATGAAACAGCCCTCCCGGCAGTCAGAATGCCGAGAGGGCTGCTTTATCAAACAGGGCCTTAAAGGCAGAACGATAGGAACCAAGGCCCATACGGATTAAGCGACAATACAGCCGTAAAGCTCCGTAAACGGATGCGTTTTGCAGTCCTTTAACAGACCTGTGTAAAAAGCCACCGCGTTATCAATGGTACCCATTCCATAGAAAACCTCATAATTGCGATAGGCCTCCGAGTGCTGTGTCAGTTCCAGAATTCCCTTTTCCAGCCGCGGAATAAAGGAATCCGCAGGCCCTATGTCTTCCTGATTCAGAACCGTCCAGCCGCTTGAAGCCTCAATCAGACTGCGAAGGTCCCATAAGATGCTGTGATTTCCGCCTATGGTGACCCATTTATCGCTTTGCATTTTCACACATAAATAAACACGATATTTCATCAGATTTCCCCCATAAATTTCCCGTTATTATAGTAATTCGGACCGCAACAAGAATTTTTTGGGGTCGTCTGTACCGGAACACCCAAAAACTGTTTTTCAAATGGCTGACGGCTTTATCTTCTGCTTTTGCCGGATTTGCCGAAGCTTTCGCGCCCGTCCCACGCACTGCCGGATTTCTCGGTTTTCTTTTGTCCACTGTTTCCCCTGCCCGCCGAATCGTACCGCCCATTGCCCTTGGATCCGGCGTCCGAGCCCGTCTTCGCTCTGCCGCTTTTATTCCCCTCCGCGGCAAACTTTTCCGCTGCTTTTACTTTGGCATCCGCCTCTGCCTTTGCCCAGCTGTTTCCTTTTTTCGCCGCGAAGGACTTTCCATTGAATTTTAACCGCGCATCCTTTGTTGTCCCGAACCGGCCTTTATGGATACCGGACCTGCCGTCCGCCCGGGAAGAAGTTTCCCCTGCGGCGATCTTTGACTGTGAGGAAGAGGTCCCGGCGCCGCGGCGGGAGGCAGTGCCCGTCGGGCCCTTGTTCTGACCGTCCCCGGTTTTGGACTCCTGTTCCGCCGTTTCGATCGCCTTTCTGATATCCTTTACCGGTTTTTTCAGCCATTCCTGTATATCCACGCTTTCGGGGCTGTTCACGCTTGTCTGCAGCTTCTGTACCAAATTCAATTTTCCGGGAGTTGTCCCCAGGGACCGGGCCTCCTTCACCTGCCCATACCCAACGCTGACGGTTTCCACCTCGACCTGCGCGCTCGTATTTCCTACCGCCTGTTTAGCCGAACTCTGCAGGCCGTCCGCCAGCTTTTTGGAATTCTGTTCGTTTTCGCAGGAGGCCGCAATCAGGATTTCATCCGGATCCTCGGCGCTGAAATAACCGGTCCTGCCAATTTCCCCGACCGTATCCCGGATTGCTTCATCAATCGTTTTATTCTTTAAGTCCAGTTTCTTGATAATCTCCTCGCCGTCGCCGTTGACCGCCCCTACGCTCAGCACCCTGTTAAATCTGTTGACAGAATATTCTATGGACGGATTTACATCCAGGCTGACATAGGAATACGGCGTGCAATAAGCCCATGCGCCCGCTCCGGACACAATGACAACAGCCGCTGCCGCCGATGCCAGCGCGGCGATTTTTCCCGGTTTCCTCAATCCCCGCCTTTTCATCTCGATCTCTTGCCCAATCTCGTATTCACGATTTTTCACTTTGATGATACAGCCGTCGTCCGTCAGAGCAGCGGCATAAGGTTCCTTGATTTCCACAACAACCGCTTTCATCTGTCCAGCTCCTCTCGAACGAACCGCATATATTCTGCGAGGAAGGGATAATCACCGGTCATGATCTCTACCGCCGCTATTATATACTTTCGGTGGCGTTCCAATATTTTTCGGGGCACCTTTGTATCCTTTTCAATTGATTTCAAAGGCAGGTATTTTGAATTTCTCAGATCGTTCGTCAGCAGGGGGCTGCGTATCAGATACGCGATCGCTTTCGCGCAGGATTTTTTTGTCTTCTCCGCCTTGGGAGAACACGAAATCAAATCATAAAAGGAAAAGCCGTAGGAAGAAAAGACCTGATTGGCGGCTTCAATTTCCAGTTTCAGAGAATCATCCGGCAGCTGTCCGGCCCGCTGAAAAACAGCCTTTCCGACCGCAGATTCCTCATTCTCATCATCCGGGTCGGAATCGAGAACAGAGAGGCTGACCGCGGTTTCGGCGCTGTGTCTGGACTGCGTACGCAGGTAGTCGATCAGCCTCCGGCGGATCACCATCCTGGCAAACCCAATAAAGCCGCCTTTATCCAGCGAATAATCCTGAACCGCCTGGGAAAAAGCCAAAAGAGCGACGGACCATTCATCATCACTCTTGGAAACATAGCGGTGAACGGTAAAGGAGGCACATCTCAGGATAAACGATTCGTTCTGCCGGACAAAATCATCCATCAGGCATTCATCATTGGCCGCCTGCACTGCTTTTCTGTCCATCTCTTGCAAGGATGTCCCCTCCATTCTTATCATTTAAAATGGATAATTTTGTCGTACCAAAAGGTATTTGTATATTCTACCGCATGAACTTTTGGATTGCAACGCAGTTCAGGAATATAAAGCAAAATGCCCGCCGCGGGGAGCAACCCGCGACAGGCATCTTCTTTTTATGGGATTTAAGCAACATTGATTGTGAGAAGAATATTGGCAAATGTCCTTTTTTCTCCCGTGAATATGGCAAGGCGGACATCGGGCTGGCAGCAGGCGCTATAAAACGCGTGCCGCTCCAGGCCGCTTAGTTCCATTCCGCCGAGAAGCTCTTTGAATTCCCCGAAAATCGGCGGCTGTTCCCCCTCGGGGGTCATGACTTCCGCCTTTTCAAAATTGACGACTTCCCCCAGCACCTTCAACACCTGAGTTACCTCCGGCATCCCGCTGGTAAGACCCAGATAAACCTTGGCCGCACTTCCGCTTTTCGAATCGAGCGGATAGTTGCCGTCGGCAATCAAAATCTTGTCGCCGTGGCCGCACAGAGAAAGAAGGCGCATAATTTCCGGATGAATACAGGCTGTTTTTAACATAGCTGTCCCCTCCTACTTCTCGTTTTCTCTCAGGCTGCCCAGAGTTCCGCCCGGGTGCCACTTCACATAATCCTTGGGTGTGATTCCGCGGTTGACCTGGAGCACCACGCTCAGACCCTGAAGGGTTACCATTTCCGCAAGGATCGAAAGGCGAGGCGCGCGGTTCAGCGGCCCGCCCTCCTGGCCTATTCCGGCAAACAGGCAGGCGTCGCCCATTTTAGCGAGCCAGGATTCCGGATTCCCCGTTACGGAAATCACCTTGCAGCCGTTATTTTTGATGGCTGTGACCGTGGATTTCAGTTCCCCGGTTTCGCCGCTGTTGGAAATGCAGATTACCACATCCCCGGCAACCAGCTGGCCGCAGGAGCCGTGCACGGCTTCGGTGCCGTGCAGGAAATAGGTGGGCGTACCGGTGGACGACAGCAGGGAAGCCATATATGCCGCAACATGGGACGGCTTGCCGATCCCCGTGATATGTACGCGGTTCCCGCTCTTTTCCGCATTCAGAATCAATTCCACCGCTTTTTCATATCCATCGCTTGTAATCGTCCCGGCAAACCCGTTAAATTCCTCTTTCGCCACATTGACAAAAGCCTGCAAAGCCTCCCGGCTTTCTTTTTTTATCATAGGTATCTCGCTCCTTTGGGTTTATTTAAGGACTTCCAGCAGGGAAAAATCAAAATCCGCCCGATCTTCCCGCTTCATCAGTTCAACAACCTCCGAAAGGTGCGGCAGGGAAGGCTGAGCACCCATTCTGGAAACGGTCAGCGCCGCAGTATAGTTCGCGAAATGAAGCGCCTGCCAATGCTTCAATCCCGCGCAGACGCCGGTGATAAAGGCGCTTACAAAGGAGTCCCCCGCGGCGGTCGGATCCTTTACTTCCACCACGTCGGCACACGGTTCATAGATAAATTCGTTCTGATTGGCAACCACGGCGCCCGCGCTGCCGAGCGTGATCACCACATTTTTCACGCCCCTGGAAAGCAGGGAACCGACCGCCGCTTTCAGGTCGTCCTGATTCACCCGGCAGCCTTCCCTGCGGATCTGAATGCCCGTAAGGTCGGCCGCCTCGTGTTCATTCGGAGAGATATACGCCAGACGGGAAAGCAGTTTTTCAGACAGCGGAGCGGACGGAGCCGAATTCAGCATCACGGGGACGCCCTTTTCAAAGGCATATTTCGCCACCAGCTCATTGATGCTCATCGGAATTTCCAGCTGCAGGACGACCATGTCGTACTGGCCGACGGCTTCCCTGAGGAAGTCAATTTCCTCAGGAACAATGGTCATATTGGCGCCCGGAACGACGATAATCCTGTTTTTTGCCGCCCGGCCGTCACCGACTTCCAGCAGCACATTCCCAACCGCGGAGGATACTTCCGGGTCGGTCGCCACAAATCCGGTATGGATGCCGGACTCCTTGCAGGAGCCGATCAGCCGTTTCCCGAAATCGTCGTTCCCCACCTTGCCCACCATAGTAACCTCGGCGCCCAGCCGGGCCGCCTGCACCGCCTGGTTCGCGCCCTTTCCGCCGGGAGCGGTGCGAAAGCTTTTTCCCAGAACCGTCTCTCCGGAATTCGGGAATTTTTCCGTGCTGACAATCAGGTCCATGACGAAACTGCCAACCACCAAAATTTTGGGTTTCCTTTTCATATTTCTCCTCCCTACAGCTGAACGGTCATCGCGAACCGGCTGTAAAACATTACGCTTTCACTTTTACACCGATGGAAGTAAGGGTGTCGATGAGCACCTTCTTCTCCTCTTCCGTGATGGGAGCGAGGGGTTTTCTGGCCGGGCCTACCTTGATGCCGGTAACCAGCTCAATGGCGGGACGCATAATGGAGTTGGGGAGGATTCTTCCGTTCTGGCCGCAGGATTTGCAGAATTTATAAAGGGGCACGAACAGGTCCTTGGCCTTTTCATGATCGCCCGCCTCAAACGCTTTGATAATGGTTCTGATTTCGTGGCCGAAAATATGCGCGCCGCCGCTGACAACGCCCATTGCGCCCTGTACGATGGTGGGGAGCAGCATGATGTCGTCGCCGTTGAAGATAACGAAATTGGGATCGATCTTCTCGGTAGCGATAAAGTAGTCCGTGATCTGGGTGGGATTGATGCCGGCCTCGTCCTTGATGCCGATGATGTTATCGAATTTCGCCAGTCTTGAGACGGTTTCCGCTTCGATGTTGACCCCTACGAAAATCGGGATATTGTAGAGCAGGATATTGGCCGTTGTGCTTTCCGCAACCGCTTTGTAATGGTTGTAGATGCCTTCCTGTGTGGGCTTATTGTAGAAAGGAGCGACTACCATGCACAGGTCGATGCCGCATTCAACCGCTTTCTTTGTCAGAGCAATCGTTTCCTTGGTGGAAGCGCAGCCGGTACCGGCGATGACGGGCTTTCTGCCGGCGACGGTCTTCACCGCCGTCTCCATCAGCTTGACGCGCTCGTCAAAGGTCAGAAGGGAAGCTTCTCCGGTGGTGCCGGTTACGATAAAGGAATCGCAGAGGTCGTTTGCGATAAGGTATTCAATCAGCTCGGCATATCTGCCATAGTTGATTTCTTCGTTCTCATCATAAGGGGTTACCAGGGGAAGAAGAATCTGGCCATATTTCGCTGTAAACTCTTTTCTTGTCATTTTGAATAACTCCTTTTTTGTTTTATTGAACAGTCTTCCGGCATGGAGACCGTTTCGATAAATCATCAGCTTGTAAGATTGTCTGACGTCATAATTTCAGTATATACAAGAAAATAAAAATGTCAATCATTATTTCAAAAAAATAATTAGCTTGACAGATTTTTGAGCAATTTGTATACTTGTTGCATATTCGAAGCTAATTATACGGAGATGCAGCAAATGGAACAAATCAAAAGAATTTCACTGACGGACACCGTTGTGGACACCATCAAAGAACAGATTATCATGGGAACTTTCAAAGCGGGAGAAAAATTTGCGCCCGAAGCAGTGCTGTGCAAGGAACTGGACGTCAGCCGCCCGACCCTGCGTGAAGCGTTTAAAGTGCTGGAAGCCATGGGCTACGTGGAGCTGAAATCCGGCAAGGGTTCCTTTGTCGCCGACTGGAAAAAGAAGATCGAAAACAGCAAGCCGCTGTTTGTCGCCAACCGTGCCACCTTTCAGGAATATATCCAGGTCCGCCAGGGCATTGAACCCATTGCCATGCGCCTTGCGGTGGAAAAGCTGACGGATGAGAAATACGCGGAATTGGAAGCGATTCACTCCGCGTTCGTCAAGGCAGTCACCAAAAAGGACGCGGCCCAGTTATTGCTGCTGGACGAGGCTTTTCACGAAGAGATCATGAAGCTGTCGGGCAATAAACTGCTCATCAATATCAGCAAAGGCCTGGTCAACCTGTTTCGCCAGTTCCGCGCTTACACCTTCTCCGACAGCGGAGTCTACAGCAACGCCCTCCCCTACCACACCGAAATCCTCAGGCAGATGAAGGAAAGGAATGTCGAGGGAAGCGTCAATACCCTGGTCAGGCATCTGCAGACCATCGAGTCCGACATGCATTCGCTTTTGGGAACGATGATGTCGGAATAGGTCACGGCCCGCTGGAAATTATTTTGCGCCGCGCGATTTTCTCTATTGACAGATTCTGCAGAGTAAAGTATAATAACCACAAGATTAATTGTCAGACAATATTACAATCATATTGTTATGCTTGTTGGCCGCCGCTTTCGGCATAAAGCGGGCCAGATTCGTCCGATGTCATGTGATTATGATATTAGGAGGAAGTTCCAGTGGCAGAGAAGAAGCTCTATGGCATTATCGCTCCGCTCATCACTCCCTTTACAAAAGACGGGGAGCTGGATGAGGCACTTGTTGAAAAGGAAATCAAATATTTACTGAAATCGGGCGTTCACGGAATCAGCCCCGGCGGCAGCACCGGCGAAGGAGCCGCTGTGACCGACGAGGAACTGGTCCGCATGATCAAACTGATCCGCTCGATCGACAGGGACATTCCGATTGTAGCCGGAATTATCCGCAACAGCACCAGAGCGGCCGTTGCAGGCGCGCTGGCCGCAAAGGCCGCGGGCGCGGACGCGCTGATGGTTACTCCGGTTTCCTATAACGTGCTTGTCCCGGACGACGAAGGCAACTACAGCTTTTACGAGGCTATTTCCAAGGCGACGGATTTACCGATCGTCATTTACAACGTTGTCCCCCAGAATACCATTTCCGCCCCTCTGTTCAGCCGTCTGCTCAACATTGAGAATGTGATCGGCATTAAGCAGAGCTGCGGCGGCATTATGGCGTTTTACGAAATGAAGATGGTAAACGGCAGCCGCGGCAAAATATTCAGCGCGACGGACGACATGCTGTATTCCACCTATGAGCTCGGTGCGGACGGAGCTATTTCCGCTATTTTGACCGTATTCCCCGAGATCTGTGTAGAAATGTGGAACGACGTGCAGAATAAAAACAGCACCCATGCTCTGGAACTGCAGAACAGGATGTACGCCACCTGGCAGGCAATCGCCGGAAACCAGTTCCCCATCCGGATTAAACACGCCCTCCATCTGCTGGGCAGGAACCCCGGCTATCCCCGTTCCCCGATCACCCATATTGCGGAGCAGGATCAGAAAAGAATTGAAACCGCTCTCAGAGACGCCGGTTTCATTCAATAATCCTTCTCCGGCACAATCCTTACATAATTTCCCTTTCTATTTTTATCCCCGAACCGATATGTTCCTGATTTTATTCATAAAGCTCACCTTTCGCATACTGTGACGACCGCTTCGGCCACCCGTCATTCTATGCGGGAGGTGAACTTCTTTATTTTCCCCACCGTGCAGCAGGCAGTATCCATCGGCCCCTGCTCCTCCCATGCCAAAAGCAAAGCATCCCTTCCGAAACGGAAGGGATGCTGAAAACTTTGAAAAACTTTTCCCCTCATAAAGGGAGCCGGGTTACAGCATGTATTTCAGGTTGGAGCGGATCGCCTTGCGGAGCTTCAGATCGTCTTTGTCGGTAGCGTTCAGGATATAGTCCGTCAGCTTTTCCAAAGTCGCGTCGTCCGTGGAAATTCCGATTTCTTCCAAAGTGACCGGAACATGGATACTTGCGAGGAATTTTTTGATTGCTTCGATCTCTTCCTGCGGGACCCCGTTGACTCCCAGCTGAAGGGGGATTCCCAGGCCGACCAGCTCTCCATGCAGATACTGACGGCGGACCTCCTTGTACATGCAGCAGACCGCGTCGTAAAAGTTATGGGCAAGGGCCAGCTGCTTGCCGCCGGTGGAAAGGTTGGAAACCAGTCCGGTAAGCATAATGTTGCAGCAAACGATGTCCTCCACCAGATCGCAGTGCTCCCCGTTTACAAAGGCTTCATAGGCCTTCTGTGCCTTTTCGAGATAGTTGTCGTAGGTGTATTTCGCAACGACCGTCGCGGCGTCGGTATTGGCGCGGTTGTTGGCGGTTCCCAGCCGGATCATGGTAAACATGATTTCCGGGTTCTTTGCCATCGCGTCCGCAATGCCGGAGGCGAAATAGCGCGGCGGGCAGTCGTCCTGGACGATCTCCAGATCGACAATGACCGCACTGACCTCGTGGTGCATAAACCGACTTCCGTTGACCGACCCGTTTTCATTGTAAGCGACATAAAGGACGGCGTAGGAGGCACAGGTGGCGGAGGAAGTGGGGACCGTAATGATCTTCACGTCCGTCAGGTCGCTGGCGGCTTTTGCAATGTCTATGGTTTTGCCGCCGCCCACACCGATGATCACGTCAGCGCCGCTCTCGCGGACCTCCTGAGCGATCTGTTCAAAGCTTGCATCCACTGCCGGCTCGTCAAATGCCCTTACTGCATAGTCCACCCCGGCCTGCTGCAGCTTCATTCCCATTTTCTTCATTACTTTGGACAGCGTGGTTTCATCGCCTAATATGTAGGCTTTCCGACCGATGGACGAAGCTTCGGCGCCGATTTCGTCCAAAGCGCCGTAATACTGTATGTACCGCCCCGCACCAAGTTGGATCGCTTCCCGATTATTCATAAATCCGTACTCCTTCTGTATTGTAACATTGTTCGTTGAGCATACTGACTGATATCAGACAATCTATGATTGTAAAAATAATACCATCAATATCGGGAAATTACAACCCTTTTGTGAAAACAGGATGGATAAAATTCGGATTTATTTGTTGAAAGCCTCTGGCGCGGTCTGTGTATCGTCCTGCCCCTGCACCAGCAGAGACATGTCTTCCAGCGCGATCAGGATGTGCGCTTCCATTGCTTCGGAGGCTTCGGCGGGATCGTGCCTGACCAGCGCCTGGATGATATCCTGGTGAGGCTTCACGGCATGCGTGCGATTTTCCGGAATGGAGTACGAGTGGGCGCGATAGGACCTGAGCGCATCGGAAATCTGCGCGTTAATGGTCATAAACAGCGGATTGTGCGACCCCTTCGCGATGCCGGCATGAAAATATTCGTCGTACATAATGATCTGGTTGATCTGTCCGGTATGAATGGCCTGCACAAAATTCTCGTGGATTTCCATCAGGCTGGCCAGCTCGTTGTCCGTCATGTTTGTGGCGCAGAGCTTCGCCATCATCTGCTCTACCGCGAGGCGTACTTCCATGATGTCCGCAATTTTATAATTGTTCACGGAAAACCAGTTCTTCGCAATGCTGGCCGTAATGTCGCGCGGCTGGGCGACAAACGCGCCTCTTCCGTGCTGAATATCCACATACCCCATCGCCTGCAGAATGCGAAGGGCTTCGCGAATGGTGGAACGGCCCACCTGAAGCTGCTGGCTCAGTCCGTTTTCGGAAGGAAGCTTATCCCCGGAAGAATAGTTCCCGGTAATAATATATTCTTTAATGGCCTCGACCACTTTGTCCGTGATGGAAACCTTTGTGATTGGCTGCATGCAGCAGAACACCCCTCTCAATATAAAGGAAACGTATCGTTAAAAATAATTATAAAATGTTTGAAAGAAAAAAGCAACTAAGAACTTCATGATTTAAGCCAAATCTGCATCTTTTGTCAGATCTCCTTACAAATCATTTTTAAATATTGCACATAAAAAATCTAAAAGATTAAAAATAAATATATAATTGACTTAAAACACTCTTGACAGATGGAATTTACTCTCGTATAATTTACGTATGTTATCAGACAATCATATGATTTTATGATCTTACAAATCGGCGTGAAGGTCTTCGCGTACCCCATTCAGTATTATTTTAGGAGGAGAAAAAACAATGAAAAAGGTCGAAACTATGAGTGCACACGGCGCAACCACTATCAGCAAAAGTTGGTTCAGGAAGATCACGGCTTTGGTAATGGCATTATGTTTGACACTTTCCTATGGGTGCGCGGGCAATTCACAGTCGTCGGACGCTTCCGGCAGCCCGAGCACGGCAAATTCCGCTGCAGAGCAGAAGTTTGACGGCAAAATCACCATCGGCGTTTCCGCAGGTATTACCGGAAGCATCCCGATGGCCGGCGAAAGAACGCTGCAGGGCGTAAAAATGGCGGTTGAGGAAATCAACGCCAAGGGCGGCGTACTGGGCAAGGAACTGGTGATTGAAGTCGCGGACGACCAGTCCAATCAGAGCGTCGTTATCAACGCAGTCAACAAACTGGCCAGCAACCCCGACGTGGTCGCCATTATCGGGCCCCATCTGAGCGGCAGCGTCATGGCGGCCAGCGACACTTTGAAAAAGGCAAAGGTTCCGTTCCTTTCACAGGGAACCAGCCCGAAGCTGAGGAAGATCGGCAACGAGTATCTGTTTAAAATCAGACCCTGCGACGCGATTTCCGCAGAAGTCGCCGCCAAATACGCAGTCGAGGATCTGGGCGCCAAGAAGGTCGGCATCTCCTACAACAATAACGACTTCGGCGTAGGCGGCAAGGGCGTTATCGAAGAATACCTTACCAAGGTCGGCGTCCCCTTTGTTTCCGAAGGACACAACTCCGGCGACAAGGACCTGACCGGTCAGATCATGAAGCTGAAAAACGAAAATGTCGACGCCGTGATTTCCTGGACGGACGACGCGGAATCAGCACTGACAGCGCGTCAGTTCTATGAGCTTAACCTGAACAAGCCTGTCATCACCTCCACCGCCACCTCCACACAGCAGGTTCTTGACCTGATCGATGAAAAGGCCGTCGAAGGTTTCTACAGCGTATGCGATTTCGTAATTACCGACCCGTCCGCGGAAGTACAGGACTTTGCAAAACGCTTTAAAGAGAAATACGGGATTGCCCCGGATCAGTACGCGGGCAACAACTACAGCGTCACTTACCTGCTTGCGGACGCGATCACCCGCGCCGGAAAAGCCGACAGGGAATCCATCCGCGAAGCTCTGGCCAGTACCAAAGGCGTTTCGGGATTATCCGGTACATATACAAACGACAGCAACAACGAGCTGATCCACGAGTGCAAGCTGGTTCAGATCAAGAGCAAGGTTCCTCAGGTTATCAAGACGATTTCTGTTGACGTAAAGTAAGTGCACTTCCCGCCTGTTGTTGCATCTTGCGCCGCAGCAACAGGCGGCTTTTTTATGACAATATGGAAAGAAGATGAAAAAACAATGCTGGAAAGCGTCTTGCAATTAATCGTCAGCGGCATTGCCATGGGCTTTATCTACGCCCTGGTCGGCATTGAATACACTCTGGTGTGGAATTCAACTGGTCTTTTGAATTTCAGCCATGACAAATTCATTATGCTGAGCGCCTATATCTTTGCGGGTACCTTCGTAATCAGAATGGGCCTTCCCCCCGCGATCGGAGTCATCGCATCCCTTCTGGTGATGTTTCTTTTCGGCGTGCTGGTGGCAGTCGGGATCTTCAATCCCCTGCGCAGCATGGCCTCCCCTATTTTCGCCGTTATGGGCACCGTAGTGCTTGGACGGATTCTCTCTGAAATGGTGCGCCTGATCTGGGGGCCCATTCCCTTCACCCTTCCGAATTATCTGACGGGGACCTATCAGGTCGGAAATATTGTGATCGGCCGCGTCAATATCTGGATTATCGTCATATCCTCTCTGCTGGTCGCCGCACTGCAGATCTTTTTCAAGACGACCAAAACGGGAAAAGCCATGCGGTGCGTACAGCAGAACAAAAAAGCCGCCACGCTGATGGGAATTGACGTCAGCAGAAACATCGTGTTCACCATCGTGCTCAGTTCCCTGGTTTGTACGGTCATCGGCATGCTGGTCATCCCGCTGTTCACAGTGGATACCGCCATGGCAAATATGATCGGGCTCAAGGGCTTTTCCTCCGGCGTCATCGGCGGCTTCGGCTACCTGCCCGGCGTCATCGCGGGCGGCGTTTTCCTTGGCGTGCTGGAAAATTTCAGCACCCTTGTGCTTCCTGCCGTTTATAAGGACTGTGTCGGATTCGTGCTCATGATCATCTTCCTGCTGGTCCGTCCGTCCGGCATCTTGGGACACCGGAAAAACCTGCGTTAGAAAGGAGAATGCCGGATATGAAAAAAGTTAAAATTGCACTGATGGCTCTGGTTCTCGTTTTGCTGATTGCATTCCCTCTGTTTGACAGCAATCTTTATCACCAGCAGCTGATGAACCAGGTGTTTGTCAATATCATAGTGGTCATGGGCCTGAACTTTATTACCGGCCTGACCGGCCAGATGAATCTGGGCACGGCGGGTATTTTCGCGTTGGGCGCCTACGGCTCCGCGCTGATGTGCACCAAGCTGGGCACCCCGGTCTGGCTCGGCTTCCCGATTGCCATTGTGATCGGCTTCCTGATCGGAAGAGGGCTCGGCTACCCCAGCCTGCGTGTGAAGGGCGTCTATCTGTCGCTGACCACGATCGGCTTCAGCGAGGTCGTCAGGCTGATTCTCACCAACGCCATCGACTTTACGGGGGGCTCCCAGGGCGTCCAGAACATCCCCTTCCTGAATCTGTTCGGGTTTGAATTCAACACGCCGTTCAAAATCTACTATCTCTATTTCGCGCTCACAATCATCATGGCCATCGCGGCGGCGAGAATCGTCTCCTCCAAATGGGGCAGGGTCTTCAAAGCCATCCGCGACAACAGCGACGCGGTGGAGGCGTGCGGAATCGACGTCGCGAACCTGAAAATCCTGGCCTTTACAATGGCGGCCGTTTACGGCTGCATCGGCGGTTTCCTGTATACCCACATGATGGGCTACATCAACCCGACGGCGTTCAATCAGGACCTGTCGGTAAACTACCTTGTTATGATGATGATCGGCGGTATCGGCTCCGTAGCGGGAAACGTACTGGGCGCCGTCATGGTAACCCTTTTACCGGAAATCCTGCGCTTTATGCAGAATTACTACTGGCTGATTTTCAGTATTATCACGCTGATTTTCGCAGTGTTCCTGCCGTACGGCATTGTGTCCCTTTTCAAGAAATCGGAAAGGCAGGAAAGGCATTTCGATATATTCCATTCCATTAAGAAAGCCCGGGAAATATGGGGAGGAAGGATCGCCAAATGAAGACAATATTAAGAACTGAAAATGTTGTAAAAAACTTTTCCGGGCTGGTCGCGGTACGTGATTTGTCCTTCGAAATGGCTGAACGGAACATCCACGCGCTGATCGGGCCTAACGGGTCCGGAAAAACCACGACCATCAACATGATTACCGGCGCTTTTCCGGTAACGAGCGGCCGGATTTTCTACGGGGACACCGAAATCAGCGGAATGCCCACTTATCAGATCGCCCGGCTGGGGATCGGAAGGACGTTCCAGAACCTGAAGCTGTTCCATTCCATGACGGTGATGGAAAACCTGATGGTAGGCGGCCACCAGATGATGCCCGCCGGCATTTTCCGCTTTCTGGTGGACCCCGCCAAAAGCAGACAGGAAGAAAAGCAGGTGGAGGAAAAGGCAAAGCAGGTTCTGGATTTTATCGGCATGTACGACCTGAAGGACGAAAAAGTTTCGTCGCTGCCGTACGGACGCCAGAAAATGACTGAGCTGGGCCGCGCGCTGATGATGGACCCCAAGCTGCTTTTCCTTGACGAGCCCGCGGCCGGACTGAACCCTTCCGAGCGTGTGGAGTTCGTCAATATCATGCTGAAGACCTTCGACCTTGGGATCGACCTGTTCCTGATTGAACACAACATGGACGTCGTCATGAACATTTGCAGCCGGATCACCGTTCTGAACTTCGGTGCAAAAATCGCAGAGGGTACGCCGGATGAAATTAAGAACAACGAGGAAGTCATCAAGGCATATCTGGGCAACAGATACCAGGCCGAGAAAGCCTAAAGGAGGAGGTTGAACCGTGCTAAAGATTAATAAGATTGACGTATTTTACGGAAAAGTGCAAGCCCTCTTCGACGTTTCCATGGAGATCAACGACAAAGAGATCGTGTCCATTATCGGCGCCAACGGCGCGGGAAAGTCCACGCTGATGAAAGCGATTGCCGGGCTGAACAAAGCAAGCAGCGGCACCATCGAGTTCATGGGCGAAGAGATCGGCAATGTCCGCGCCCACAAGATCGTTCACAGGGGAATCGTCTATGTGCCGGAAGGCCGCGAGGTATTTCCCGAAATGTCCGTGCTTGAAAATCTGGAAATGGGTGCATTTAACAGAAAGTTCTCCAAAGCTGAGCTGAACAAAAACATCGAGGAATCCTACGCCCTCTTCCCCCGGCTGAAGGAACGCTCCAAGCAGCTGGCGGGCACCCTCAGCGGCGGTGAACAGCAGATGCTTGCCATTTGCAGAGGAATGATGTCCGACCCGAAGCTCATTATGTTCGACGAGCCTTCTCTGGGTCTTGCCCCGGTTACCGTCAGCGAAATGTTCGACGCGATCGTAAAAATTCACGAGGTCCGCAAAATCCCCGTCATCATCGTAGAACAGAACGCATTTATGGCCATGTCCATTTCCGACAGGACCTATGTCATGGAAGTGGGACACATGGTGCAGTGCGGAAACAGCCAGGAACTGCTGAACAGCCCGACAATCAAAAAAGCGTATCTTGGCGGATAAAGGAAAGATGGTGCATTATGAAACTGATCCGTTACCAGTTTGAAGAAAAAATGGAATTCGGAAGTCTGGAAGAACAGACCGTCCGCCGTCTGAAGGGCGATATCGGGAGCGGCTTTTCCGAAACCGGGGAAACGGTTCCGCTTCGCCGGGTCCGGCTTTTAAGCCCGGTCATGCCCGGAAAGGCGGTCTGCATCGGGCTGAACTACAAAGACCACATTGCGGAATCCGGGGCAAAAACGCCGGAATCGCCGGTCGTATTCCTGAAACCGAGCACAGCGGTGATCGCTCCGCAGCAGGAAATCGAGTATCCCTCCATTTCCTCCCATGTGGATTACGAGGGCGAGCTGGCAATTGTGATCGGGAGAAGGACCAAACAGGTCGAAAGGGAAAACGCGGCAGAATACATATTGGGATACACCTGCGCAAACGACGTCAGCGCGCGCGACTATCAGCCGGCGGACGGGCAGTGGACCATCGCAAAAGGGTTTGATACCTTTCTGCCGCTGGGGCCCTGCATCCAGACGCAGGCCGACCCCGCAAATCTGGAAATACGAACCTATCTGAACGGCCGGCTGGTCCAGCACTCCAACACGTCCCAGCTGCTGTTTCGGCCTTACGAGCTCGTAAGCTACCTTTCGCAGGTCATGACTCTGGAACCGGGAGACGTCATTCTGACGGGAACCCCTTCCGGCGTAGGGCCCATTCATCCCGGCGACGCGGTGGATGTGGAAATCGAACAGATCGGACGGCTGACCAACACAGTGAGAGCCGCCCAAATACGATCGAGGGAAGCTTTGCAGTAAAGGGAGTGAGGATATGAAACCAATTCATAAGGTGTCTGTAACTGACCAGACAGTAGAAAAGCTGAAAGAGCTGATCCAGACCGAAGGCTATCAGATCGGCGACCGGCTGCCGACACAGGCTGAAATCGGCCTGATTCTGAACATCGGCCGCTCTGCGGTCCGGGAAGCGATCCGCGTGCTGGAAGCGGAAGGGGTCGTAGAGGTACTGTGCGGCAAAGGCGTGTTCATCATCAATCCCGTCGGCAATGAAAAGCAGAACGCCGAGGATTGGTATGAGCAGAATAAAACGAGAATCACCGACTTTGTCAACGTGAGAGGCGCAATGGAGCCGCTGGCGATCAAGCTGGCGATGGAACGGGCGACTCCCGCGGACATGGAAAAGATACACGAGAAGCTGCTGGCGTTCGAGCAGGCGGTGGAATCGGGCGACCCAAGCGTCATGGAAACAACCGATTATGAATTTCACAAGGCAATTCTGGAGACGAGCCGGAACCAGTTTATCCTGAACATCATGGACAATATCAACTGGCTGCAGCGGGAGCTGCGCTGCGAGTCCTTCAAAAGCCACAGGGAAGGCCTGAACGCGCAGGAAGGACACCGCAAAATGTACGACGCAATGGTAACCAATCAGGTAGAAGCCGCTGTGGAAGAGATGAGAGTCCACGTTGCCAATTCACGCATCAATTATCTGAAAATGCTGAAGAATCTGCAGCCTGAAAGTATGAAAAAAATGCTGTGACAGAAAAGCCTTATACAGATTGAACTCATCCGGCTTTCGGCAGAAGGCCGGATGAAATAAAAAGGAGAGTTTCGCAATGAAAAAGGAAATACAGGATATTGCCCCCGGCCTGATCGGGGACGTAGACGTCCAGATGCCCGGGGCCGCACAGGTTTACCGGGAAAACTGGTTTGAGTGGAGAGCAACGACCCTGCGTGCCGGCATGAAGCAGAGCACACTGGCGGGCGGCGTGCTGAACATCTGGAAGCATACGCCGGTTTTTGCAGAGCTGGAGTACCATGAGGACTGTGAAATGTTCTATTTTGTGCAGGGGACCGCCATTATGCCGTTTGCGGACATAAAGGACGGAAAGATCGATATGGACAGCGTCCAGCTCGTCAGAGTCCCCGCCGGCACGCAAATCGTCATCCATCCCGGCAAGGCCCACTTTGTCGCCGTGGCGCAGGACGACACGCCGGTTACGATCATTGTGGCCAGCCTCGCAATGGACGCCCCCCGCCTCAGCCCCGCGGAGCCGCTGGAGGGGATTCTCGAAATCTGAAAGCTCCAATCATTCATGACATAAATTGAAGTCATAAACTCTTCCAGGCAAATAAGAAATGACCCCCAAAGCGGACAGACAGCCACTGTCCGCAGAGGGGGTCATTTCTTTGCCGCCGGAGCGGTTATTTTTCAGCCTCCGCCAGATAATACGATATCCTGTTTTGCCCGCCCTGCTCGGTTCTTTCGATGGAATCAATGACAATGTTCCGGAATCCGGCTTCCGACCAGAGAGCCTGAATCTCCTGCTCCCCGAAAAAATGGATCGTGCCCCTGTGGGCCAGATTCCCCACGGTAATTTCGCGGTAAGTATTTTCTTCCAGTCTCTCCCCCGTACCGTAGCCGGTCATTCCCGCCTTGAACAGGCCGGTGGAGAAGAATTTGCCGCCCGGCTTCAGCACACGGAAGCATTCCTGTAGAATCCTTTTTATGTTTTGGACCGTATTGCCGTTGATCATTGCCGAGTCCACCAAACCGTCGAAAAAGTGATCGGAATAAGGCATACCGGCGGCATCGCTGACGCAGATACGGGCGCGCAGCCCCTCCTCCCGCATTCTTTCCCTGGCTTTGCGGACGGCCGTTTCCGAGCCGTCGAAAGCATAAACGTCAAAGCCCTCTCTGGCCATGTACCAGGTGACGGCCCCCGTTCCGCAGCCGACATCCAACAGTTTTATCCGGGCCCGATCGCCTTTGTAAAAATTCCTCGCGACAAAGCGGATGACTTCTTCGCCGGGGTACCTGCCCCATTCCTGATTTTGAAAAATCTCTTCCCATGCCGGGTCAAAGCTGTCCATTTTCGTTCCCCCTATCGTCGAAATCATCTTGCGGTTCCCTACAAAAAGCCCGCCGCATACTATACTATTAGCTTAGTGTCATGTACCCTGAAACACGGGCGGCAGGAATTAAGCGGGATATTTTCTGCCCAACCGCATGGAAAGCCCAAGCCCCCGCCCTGTCCCGCAGTTGTTGACACGGGATACTGCCCGCAAACGGGAAATTGACACTGAAAAAAGAAAGAAGGATATCAATGGCATTACAGTTATTCAAACTGGTTATGGCCGGTGCAACCGAAACAGTGCCGACACAGTCAAGGTATTTTGGAACAACCTCCGCGGATATTACCATTACCTCCACTGTTTCCTACACCATAGCGCCTGACAGTCTGGTAGATGACGACGGCGCCACGGTAGCCGAGATAATTACGGCAACCGATAACAACGGTTTCTATATGTTGTTCATCAACGGCACACTGACTCAGTCCGGTATGTACACCGTCGATTCTGCAGCCGGCATTACCATTGGCAACGCCGCGCTCACCGCACCGGTCACCATTTTGGCCAGTTCCCCCATTACTTTGGGTGTAACCAACTTCGCACCGGTCACTTCCATCACCGGATAAACGGAGTACACGGCTTTCCCCACCGAACAGCCGCCCCCCTTGTTCCGCTTTTGCAGGCACGAAGAGGATGCGCTTTACCGCGCATCCTTTTCGTTATCCGCTCCATTGCGTATCTGTTTCCTCTCTCTGGATATCCGTTCGCTGTACGGGTATTTCTGGCGTCCTTCCTCCAGCCTGCACAAAACATAGCTTCTGCATATCCGGTCGAGCAGCAGAATCAGCTCCGCCGTTTTCCCCTTCTGATCCAGCAGGGCTCCGGCTTCCACTTCCTTTCCTTCCAGCCACAGAATCCCGACCCTGTAGGCGAGCGCGGCGGGGTAACTCTTTTCCCCCACAGCCGTCTGGGAAAAGAAGGCATAGGACTGCTCAAACAGGCAGCTCTGGAAATGGATCAACCCGTAAACGAAGTAGACAAACTCCTCCCGGTGGCAGAACCATTCTCCTTCCGGCACCCATTCCGTCTGTTCCAGAAAGTCACGGAAGCCATCCGGCGCTTCTTTAAACAGCGCCTTCACCTTTTTCTGTGCGTATTCGTTCAGGAAATCCCATTGCAGAGCCCGCAGATAAGCGCACAGGGCCATTTCCTTTTTCTTTTGTTTTTCATAAAAATCCCCGATACGATTCTGTATCTCCCCGTTTGCAAGGTTTGCATCATCCTCACCGGCAGCGCCTTCGCCCGCTTCCGCCCCCGGATTCAGGCTGTGATAAAGACGTAACAGCGCATCGTCCGGCCGACCCGATGCGGGGAAAGCTTCTTCCTCTTTGTTCTCCTGCGCCCCTCCCCGCAAACCGCGTATCCATTTTCTCAGCTTCTCCGTAAAGAATCTGGCCCACAGCACATATTCCAAATCCCCTATGGACTGCGGTTTGCCCAGCTGCATCACCCTTTTCGCCGTTTCCAGAAGGCCGTCGGACAGCAGCTGCTCTATGATCCGCTGCTTGAACGCGACCTGCTGTTCTTCACCGGAAATATGCCCGAAAATTGTCCTGAGCATTGGAAACCGGTCATGCCGCGCCCATTCCTGCGCAAGGCTCACCACGCCTTCCCCGTCCGCCGACGCAAGCAAAAGCGGCAGAAGAGCCGACGCTTTTTCCTGCCGGCCCAGCCAGAGAAGATGGTTGTGAAGCTGGACCGCCGTTTCAGCCTCCGGCTGCCCGAGCGCTTGGGTCCCCGTCTGCCTTCCGGTAAACAGGTCCTGAATCAGCCGGAACAGGGACTTTAACGGCGCGTCGATCTCCTGTACGCCGTCCATTTCCAGAAGCAGCCGCTGTGCCTGCGGCCAATCGTCGCGAAACCAGCAGTTTTCTATTCGCTGCAGCAAAAGCTGGCTGTAAAAAGAGCTGCCCCGGTCGATGGCCGAAAAATCCTCCACAGCGTCCCCCAGCATCAGGCTGCAGGAAAGGCGGATGCTTTCCGTCTGCTCCCCTTTTCCCAGAAACGATTCCAGGCATCCCAGATTTTCCAGAATTTTCGGATACTCCCGCTGCTGGAAAAGGATATCCGTCAGTATCATCAGCCGCTGCGGATTTTTTTGCCGTACGGACTGTGCCCACAGGTTTTCCATCATTTCCGGCAAGCCGGTCTTTTGGGCCAGCCGCCCAATGGAATACAGAAGGCTGTCATCCGCACCGTCCTGCTCACAGGCCCTGCAGTAACAGCGCAGCGCCCGACGGTCGTTGCACAGCCGCTCATGGAGCTCCCCCAGCGTTTCAAACAGAACGGCGCTGCCGATCTCCGGCCCTGGCGCGCAGGTATCGGGCTTCTCCCTGATTTTGATGCAGTCATTCAAATCCTGAAACGCTTCCCCATACCGTTCCCGCTGTTTGTGCAGTTCCGCGCGCAGGATCAAAAAATCCGAGTAAAAGGGGAATTTTTCAACACCCTCGTTCAGTATTTCCAGCGCTTCCTCATACCGCTGCAGGCAAAGATAAGCCCAGCCCAGGCATTTCAACAAATGGGGAGCGAAGAGCTCCCCAAAGCTCGCACCGGCGTACGCCGCCTGTAAATACGGAAGGCTTTCCCCGTACTGCCGGCGGTTCAGAAGCTCGATGCCGACCAGATACTGTACATAGCCGTCCTGCGGATGCTCCTCCAAATCCTTCGGAAGAAGAGGAATCCGCATATCGAGTTCTCGGGAAAGCACGGAATCATCCCTGTGTACAACCGTAACGGGAGCCAGTTCCAGCGCGCCGAGCAGCTCATCCGGAATGCGCTCGAACGACCGGTACCGGAAGCGGTATTTCCCGCGGTTCCGAAACAAACGGAGCGACTGTACGGGGGAAGAAACGGAATGTTCCTCCGAGGGATTGTTTACATGGAACAGATACCCTTCCACGTTCGGATTATCCAGAAGCGGAAGGATTCTTTCCACGTGCTCTTCTCGGATTTTTTCGCCCGGCTGCAGGAACAGGACCCATCTTCCGTTTGCGTGATCGAGGCAGAGATTTTTCGCTTCGCTGCAGCTGTCCCCCCATTTCATCTGATGAACCCTCGCACCGAGCCTTTGGGCAAGCGCGGCCGTCCCGTCGCGGGAACCGAGATCGACAACAATGGTTTCGTCGGCGATCCCCTGCAGTTCCCCAAAGCACGCGGGAAGGAATTCCTCATCGTCTTTTGTAACCACGCACAGACTCAGCCGTTTTCCTCCTTCCATAATCAAGACGCTCCTTTCTGCGCTTCCCGGAGCAGTTCATATGTCCGGGCCGCCGAATCGTACTCGCCGAGCTGATAGAAGGAATCCCCCATCTTTTCGATTGCCTCTTCATCATGAGGGCAAAGCGCAAGATACACCCCATAAACGGCGGCGGCTTCCTTCCACCGGAACCGGGTACCCAGCAGGGCTGCGTAATTATAAAGGATATCCTGATCGGACGGATCCAGCTCATATGCCTTTTTTAAATACCTTCCGGCATTTTCCCAATCCTCCATCTGATAGAGCAGCACCCCGATCCCGTTGAGGAGCCGGGGATTTTCCGGGTCCTTCAGGAAAAGGCCGAGTTTTCGCTGCAGGTCATTCAGGCTGTTCATTTTCCGCCCCCTCCGTTTCGTTTTCCAGTTCATCCAGCACCCTGTTCAGTTCCTCCACAGCATTTTCCAGATGGACCGAGATGCTCTGGCAGACAACCTGCAGATGGCTGAAAAAATTATACTGCAGCTTGAAAACCTCTGTGATCTTCTCCGGTGTATCCGGCGGTCCCAGCCGGTTCATCAGATAATAATAGACAAAGAAAACCTGCTGCAGGAAGCAGCGGTACATAGCGTCCGAAAGGAAGAGCTGATACCGCTCCCAATTTTTCCGGTATGTCCGGTCAAGCAGCGCGCGGTATTTTTCGCTGTCTTCCCCTTCGTTCAGCCGGACCATCCTTTTGCAGTCCAGCCGGGCCCCGACCGCCTCTTGGACCAGATTTCCGTACAGGCCCGCATAGGTTTCCACTGCCGTGATAAACTGCGAAAGACGCTCCCGCCTTTCGGGGAGAGACAGTTTTTCCCTGTTCTCCAAAATTGATTCATTCACACGGCAGGGGATGGGCTGCGTGCAGTATTCCTGAATCACCTGGCTCAGCTTTTCGCAGGTCGTTCCCTCTATTTTGGCCCCGCCCTCCGTGGCGTTGAGAAAGCGGATTTCCGGATGGGCGGCGATTTTTATTTCCAGCCCCAGTTTGAAATCCGACCACAGCCAGTTGGAGGGAAGCTTCCTGCCGTTGTTTCCCTCCACATAGACGACGGGCAGCGCCTGTAAGATTTCCTTCGCTTTTTTTCCTTTCTCCTCATTGTAGGCCGCGCCCTTGCTGTGGGTAGCGCCCCTGGGGCCGTAGGCAAAATCCTGCCCCACGAACACAATGGGGTCCGCGCCCAGATACGCGGCGAGCTCCAAGGCAAGGTGGGACACATTGGCACCCGCTTCCAGCCCGCTTTCGTCCCCAAGGTGCCGGTTGAACCAGTCGTTTAAAGCCTCTCTTTTACGGAACACGGGAATCCGGGGGCCGGGGAAGGAGGGAAAAACCCTTTGATCGACCAGCGCGAGGCAGATCAGGGCCATGTCCTTTGGATAATCCCTGTTTTCAAAGTGATAGGTATAGGTCTCCGGAGTGCGCTCAATGATGGTCAGGATATCCGGTTCAATGTGATTTTTGATCAGAGGGACAATGGCGGACTCCACCGAGATGACCAGCCCTTTCCCCTGAATCTTTTTCAGCTGCCTCATGTTTTTATCCAGCGACGGACCGTTGGCGACAATGAACGCGGGAACATTTTTGTACCGGTCCTTCAGACAGCTTAAATACGGGCTGCGCAGCACTTCCCCGACATTTCCCAGCAGATTGCAGAACCCGATCAGATTGTCCATATGGTCGTTTCCCGTATAGAATGTAAACAGGGACAGCCTGGCATAGACATACCTGTGGATTTTCAGATACTGCTCCCTGAAATTCCGCCTTGCGGCAAGGGTAAAGGCAAGGGTGGGATAAGTACAGCTGTAAAAAACGATGCTGAGGAACAGCTGGTCGAAGGCCTTGGCGAAATGCCCGCTGTCACCGATGAACATCATGATTTTGCGTGTCTCGATGATCGGCGTCAGGTCGAAATAATACAGCATCGCTTTAAAAAGGCACAGGTCTTCCTCGAACAGGATCACCAGTGTGTCGGGCTTTTTTTGCGCGAACACCTCAAACAGCGGATAGCCGAAGCCGCTGCCGTAAAGGAAAATGCATCCCGTTTCGCGCTCCCGGATAGGTGCGTACCACTGCCGCGCTTCCTCAGCGGGCCGCGCGCCCGTGATCCGGAAGCTTTTCTCCCCCTGATGATACCGGCAGACGGGGAGTCCCTCCCCGTTGTAGCGAACCTCTATTTTCCGCCACAGCTCTTCTTCCTCTATTTTCGTCAGGGAGTCCTGTATCCACGGAGCCAGGAGCCGCAGGTTTTTCTCATACGTCTCCCTTGTTTTATCCTTTGGGGCTATCGTCATTTTCCGTCACACCCCCATCCATTTCTCAGCCAGCGGATAAACCGCGAATTCCAGCGCGTCGGTCAGGGCGGTCACATCCTGTCCGCGCAGATACGCGGGCAGCTCTTTCAGGGCCTCCAGCATTTCCTCCAGTTCTATTTCGGGTTCTTCCACACATTGTAAATAATCGAGGATGCTCTCCAGGTCATCCAGGCTGTTCAGGAATTCGTCAAGCCCGGAGTGGTCCTCTCCCCTTCTGAAATGCCCGACGGAGGAACGCAGGGCTTCCCGGAAGCGGTCGTTTCGCTCACGGAGCCGGGTCGATTCATTCATGGCCGGCATCTCCTTTGTAAATCAATTCTTTCCATGCGGATTGCTGGTACGTTTCCAGATTGTTCAGGGTAAAAGAGACCGTCCCCCTCATTTTGGCGTCGAAATCCTCCGCTGTTTTCTGTTCCTCCTCCATTTGCTCCTTTGTCAGAAAGACCTCCCGCAGCAAAACGGACTGCTTCCGTATTTCAGCCAGCAGCCGCTTCATTTCCGTAATCTGAAACGCTTGCTGAAATATGTCCGCAGCCCGTTTGCGCAGTTCCTCCGTATAAAGCTCACAGCCATCGTGAAAATTTTCCCTGATTCTCATGTGCTCCCTCCCCGTTGTTTCCGTAACCGGGGGCGTCCCTTTGCGGCCCGGCCGCAGTTCACAGGAACACCCCGGGAAAATCCAGACTTGCCTGATGATAATCCTCCGGCTTTCCAATATCGATCCAATATTCCCGAATCGGGAAGATGCAGACCGGTTCCTTGTTTTTCAGCATATTTTCAAGCAGACGATTCATGTCAAAATAGGAGTTCGGAATATCGCTCAAAACATCCGGATTCAGCACATAAATCCCCGCGTTGATAAAGCTGGCGTAAACGGGCTTTTCGTCAAACCCGATCAGCGTGTCTTTATTGACTTTTACCACCCCGTACGGGACCTGAAAATCATAAGTAGTCACAGCAACGGTTGCCCGCGCCTGACGGCTCAGGTGAAAATTGAGCAGCTGCTCAAAGCTCAGCTTTGTCAGGATATCCCCGTTAATGACAATGACCGGCCGGTCTGTTTTTACCGGAAACAGGCTCAAAGAACCCGCCGTTCCCATCACGTCCTTTTCCATAATATACCGGATCTCCGCGCCCCATTTGGAGCCGTCGCCGAAATAATCCCGGATCTGTTCCGACAGGTAGTTGACCGAAAAGCAGAACTGATAAAATCCCTGCTTGATAAACTGGTTTAAAATCGTTTCCAATACGGGTTTGCCGCCGATTTTCAGCATCGGTTTTGGGCAGCCGTCCGTAAGCGGGCTAAGCCGTTTTCCCTCTCCCCCCGCCATGATCACGACCCAGTTGTCGTTTCTGGACATCCGGATCAGGTCGTCGATCCACTCGACTCCTGTCACCCGGCCCGCGCCGTCCACCACGGGAAGATGCCGGAGCTTATTCACTTTCAGAATATTCAGGATACTCGTTTGATCCTTCATTTCGGGAATCGTAACCGGATGGGGGTTCATGATGTCTTCCACCGGGCAGCTCAGCGGAATGCCTTTCAGGATTCCCCGGCGGACGTCCCCGTCCGTAACCGTACCCAGCAATTTTCCGTCCCGGTCCGTTACCACGGCGATCTGCTGGGAGCTCGCATCAATGATTTCAATGGCTTTCTGAATTTTTGTATCCGGTGATATCAGGATTTTTTCCCAGTCGTTCATGGCGTGCCCCTGTTCCATGCAGTATTTTTAATAAACGGTTGTTCATTATATGCCGGAATCTCTGTTCCGGCTCCGTCCGGGCCCGCCGTCAGCTCCTGCGCCGCCTTACATCCTGCTGACATAGTCGTACAGCTCTTTGAACTCCTCCTGAAAGAAATAGCATGCCAGTATTTCCAGAAGATTGAAATCGTCCTCGCAGTCAAGGTCCAGCACCGCGGTGTCCCGCATCAGGAAAATATCGAATTTGCCGTCAAGAGGGGACTGTTTCAGCTTGCTGAACAGGCTGTTTCTGCGGTAGCAGTAGATCGACGCGTTCATATCGTAGACCTTCGGCGCCTGCTGCCGCGCCGTAAAGCCGCCGTCCAGCACCTTCCTCATTTCCCCTTCCCTTTGTTCCACCATATTGAAATAGGGGTTTCTTCTGGAGGAGACTACGGAAAAGACGACATCCGTATCCGGATTTTTCACGGCTTTCTCCAGCGCCGATTCGATGTCCGCGGTCTTGCGCAAGGGCGACGTGATATCCAGATCGACGACATAATCGTACTGCCTGCCGAATTCCTGCTCCATCTCGTGAAGCGAATGCCGGATGGCCGGAAGTTTGGGGGACGCATCCAGGGCAAGCTCCTCCGGCCTTTTGATGCAGATCGGGCCGTAGGGTTCGGCCATTTTCAAAAGCTGGTCGCTGTCGCTGTTGACACAGACGTCCACCGTATCAAAACGGTGCTTTCTTTTAAAAAGACAGGCCGCCGCTATGGAATAATCGATCAGCGGTTTCCCGAAAAAGAGCCGCATGTTTTTATTTGGAATTCCTTTGGATCCGGCTCTGCCGCAGATCGTAATCAGAATGTTCATGGGACCTCCTTTCCCAAAGCAATATTTAAAATTGCCTGACAGCGGCGAAGATTGCTGTACGGAATTCTGTCGCAAATATGATCGATAAAAAAGCGCATTTCCCTGAGATAGCTTTCATTTTCCTCTTCCTCAAAGCGATACTGTTCCCTGCCGTCCGTAAACGAAAGGGTGTTTGACAGAAGATCGCCGGTAATTGTGCCGTTTTCAGTAAAAATTTCTATTTCCCGCCTCGGCACCCTGCCGAAATAGTCCAGATGCACTTCGACCGCTTTATCCGGGTACCGGGCAAGGTAGACCGCCAGGTCCTCGCTGGAGATTTCAAGGCGCGAATATCTCCCCAAGACACTGGAAACCGTTTGCGGAAAGCCAAACAGGGCGACCAGATAATCCCACTCATGAATCAGGTCCAGCGCGACGCCGCCGCCCAGCTCCTTTCTGGCGCTGTACACCAGCCGGTAGTCGGCGCCCGGCCGCCAGTCCGGCAGATAGCTGGAACAGATGACCCGTACACTGTAAACCGGTTCCCCGGGTAAAATTTCCCCGAGCTTTTGAATCACGGGCGAAAACCGCAGCGGCCCCGCGACATAATACACGCCCTGGGGGTTCAGGTGCAGGGCTTCCAGCCGGTAATCCCCGCCGTCAAACAGCGGCTTTTCAATGAACAGATGCTTTGCCCTGCCCGCCATTGTCCGGATTGCGGCATAATGCAGGCTGGTGGGGTTGGTAATAAAGGCGATGTCATAATTGCTGCCGAGCTCCTCTTCGCCAAAAAGCTGCCCGGCAAGAAGCGCTTCCGTTTCCGCATCCAGCGCCGCGCCGGTTTTTCTCAGCGCGTAGATTTCCAATGGCAGGTTCCGCCCGCGGGCAACGGCGGTCAAATTCCGGAGGTGGCGTTTCCCTATGGAGCCCAGCCCGCAGAAACAGACCTTCAAGGCTCCCTCCCCTCGATTTTGTCGATCAGCCGCAGGGTTTTCCGGTCCTCCTCAAAGGTATACCGTTCCCTGTTTTTTCCGCCGGTTATTTTGTCGACAAATATCCTGAGCTCTTTCAGATAAGCGTTTTCCGTGATCGTCTGCGCATACTTTTCATCCCTGAGCACGTTGGAATCCGTTTCTATTCTTTCCGTCCTTTTTTCCTCTATATTGTATCGGTACAGGCTATCCGGCGTTCCATCCCAGGCAAGGTACAGCTTTTCCGAATAGACAAGAAGGTTCCGTTCGGCTTTTCTGGAGACGACATCCACGATCCAGATTCCCTTGTTCCCGTTTTTATGTTCCAGCACAACGAAATAATTATCGGGGTACCCGAGCTCCAGAGAGGAGAGATGGTCCTTGAAAACCGTAAGCCGCCTTATTTTCCCAAAGGTATGCAGAATCCACGGCAGTTCAATTGCAAAAATCTCCCGGCAGGCGTTGGTGCGCGGGTCGCTCACAAAAAAATCGCGGTAGTTTTCCCACGGATGCCAATCCGGCAGGTACTGGCCGACGTGGTACCGGTAATTCACTCTTTCCCGCTGCTTGAGAACACAGTCCCTGATCTTTTCGATCTCTCCGCGGTAAAGCAGGGTGGAGGACAAAAACAGTTTGACCCGGTGCTCTTCGGCGGCCCGTAAAATCTCCTCATACCGGTCTGAAAGCAGGTTGATTTCGCTGAAAATGTGCAGCCCCTTTTCCATGCAGTCCAGAATGACGGCGCCGTGGCTGGCCGGGGGAGTACAGACCAAAGCGGCAAACGGTTTTTCCCGTTCGACCGCCGTGTTTGCATCCGCGTAAACGGGGATGCTGAAAAGCGCCTGTGCCTGTGCCCTTCTCTCTTCCCGGAGGTCCGCCCCGCATACCGCAATGCCGTCAAAGTGCTTTAAGAGCAGTCCAATCCGCCTTCTGCCCATGGAGCCCAGACCAATCACCAGAAGCTTCATTGCAAATTTCCTTTCTGAATACCGGCCGTAAAATCCGCTCCCGCCTAAAACTCGATCCCTTCGTCTTCCTCAAAATCCCGGACGGCCCGCGCTCCCAGAACGTCGTACCAGCGCATTGGGGAAATCCCCGTTCCCGGCCTTTTCGACGTGATATTGTCCGTCGTAAACACCTCGCCCTTAAAAATCTTTCGGGACGCGACGATGCTTTTTCTGACGATACTGCGGTTTTCCCTTTCGGAATCCGTTACATGCTTTTCCCCGCTGCCGAGTGCCTGCTCGACATTGCGGATGTCCCTGACCATCCTGCAGAGTTCATCCGGCTCTATGCTCGCCCGGTGGTCGGGGCCCTCCATCCCGCGGCTCAGCGTAAAATGCTTTTCGATGACCCGGGCCCCGAGCGCCGCGGCGGCAATCGGAACCTCGATTCCCTGCGAATGGTCCGACAGGCCTACCGGCAGCCCCAGCTGTTCTTTCAGGGTTTGCATGGCGCGCAGGTTGACGTCCCGCATGGGCGTCGGATACTGCGTGTTGCAGTGCAGCACCGTAACATCTTTTTTCGCGTTCTTTTGCAGGACGGAGACGGCGTCCCGGATTTCCCAGAGCTCGCTCATGCCGGTCGACAGAAAAACAGAGCCGGGCAGCCCGGCGACGGTTTCCAGCAGCGGCAGATTCGTGATTTCGCCCGAAGGGACCTTGAGGATTTTTATGCCCAGAGAGGATAAAAACCGGGCGCTTTCCGTGTCAAACGGAGTGGACAGGAACCCGATTCCCGCCGTGTCGCAATGGTCCTTCAGCCGCCGGAAATCCTCAAAGGACAGTTCCAGCTTTCTGACCATATCCAGCATGGACTCTTCCGGGCCGGTGGTCTCTTCCTGATACGCCGCTTTCTTTGCGTATTTTGATATGATCGCTTCGCTTTTCCAGGTCTGAAATTTTACATAGTCCGCTCCGGCCTCCGCGGCGGCGTCAATCAGCCGGTAGGCCAGATCGATTCTGCCGTTATGGTTTACGCCCGCTTCCGCCACGATCAGTGTTTTTTTCATTTGCCCTGCCCCCGTTACGCCCGGTACTGGATCAGTCGGCCGTTGTCCGGGCGGAAGTCTTTGTCCGAAGCTGCGCGGATATCCAGCAGCTCCCGATAGGCTTCTTCCCAAAAGATATTCCGCCCGATATAAAAATCCGCCAGGCCTTTTTTATGAAAGGATCTCTTGAATAGAAACAGACTATCCTGCGCCTCCACACCGCCGCCGAGGTGAAACTGCCGGTATCCGTTTTCGGCCCCCCAGCACGCCGCCGTGTAAAGCAGCAGGTTATTGGGCGACAAAGAAAGGGTGTCCCTCTGCGCCGCGGAAAGATGATAGTGCATCCGTCCGTTGCAGTACAGGATGATTGCGGAACAGATGGTTTCATCGTCCAACATCGCGTAAAACAGGCGGCAGCAGTCAGCCGTATTGGCAAAAAAATCGTTGAAGAATTCCTCGCTGAAATAATAATAGTCGGCGGCGTTTCTTCTGTGCATGGTATCGTAGTACAGCCGGACAAAGGTCCGCCGGGCTTCCTCACTCTGGCCGTTTTCAATCCGGATATGATTTTTCAGCGCTTTACGGACAGCGCCCCGGCACCTCGATTCCAGATTGGCGTTGATCACGGCCTGATCGGCGGTATCGATAAAAACGGTCTGCCTGTTTTTCCACAGCTCGCAGCTTCCCTCAAAAACCTTGTGATTCTGAAGGAGAGGATGGAAGCGAATGAACTGCGACACGATCCGGGCCGAACGGCAGTAGTCGTTGAGCTGTCTGAAAAAATCCCCGACCTCCCGCCCATTAAAGCCGTCTGTCAGCGGTCCGCCGTAGCCGTAGGGTGTTGACCAGTCAAAATACCGCCCCCGCTCCAGAATTCCGCCGTAAGGGGGAAAATCGGCGATATCGTTCTGCTGCACAACGTAGCAAAGCCGCAGCTTTTCCCCGCGATAAGAAAGCAAAAGCGGGTCGCCGTCCCCCGTATAGCGGAAAGCGGAAACATATCCGCTGAGATAGTACACGTCGTACCGGGGGAAAGAACGGACAACTGCGTCCCAGTTTTCCCGCTTTTCAAAAGGAATGATCTCAAGAGTTCCCATTGTTCTCCCCCACTCTGGAAAGCCCGGATTCCCCGTGCCGGATTTCCGCACACCCCGCCTGATAGAAATGCTTTTTCAGCAAACGTCGATAGTCCGGAACAGACCGGAGCGCCCTGACGATTTTTTGCGCGCTTCCGCCCATTCCGTACGGATTGACCGCGTCCGAGCAGTCTTTTGTAAACGCGGCCCGAACCGCTTTTTCTATTTCCTGCCTTTTCGCAGCGCAGTGAATAACGGAAGAAGCAAAAAGCCTGCCCTTTTGACGGTCGCCGATGTCGACCGTCGGCTTATGGAAGGAAGGGACCTCGTAAATCCCGCTGGAGGAGTTCCCCACCACCGCGTCCGCCTGAGCGATCAGGCTGAAATAGCGCGGCTGCCCCAGGGACGGAAACACGGCGGCATTCGGATGGCAGGCCGCAAAACCGTCCAGCAGGCGGATGATTTCCCGCCCCTGCGGGTCGGCGTTCGGCTTTGTGAAGATCAGCCCCACGTCGGGGCCGAGGCTGTGCAGGGCCGCCGTCAGCTCCCGGAATTGCTCCCCGGAGTCCTTGGCGTCCAGCGTGACGGGGTGGAACGTAATCAGCAGATTCCTTTCCAGAAACCGGAAGGGAAGCGATTTTTCCAGCTCGGTGCGGCTCATTCCGGGCAGGGAAAGAATCCGGTCGATTCCAAGGCTGCCGACGTTATAAATATGGGATGGGTCCTCGCCCAGCTGCCTGACCCTCCGGTCAGCTTCCGCGTTGGTCACAAAATGAAGCTGGGACATCTTTGTAATACTGTGCCGGATGGCCTCGTCAAAGGCACCCTCCGTCGTATCCCCCCCGCCGATATGGGCGATGGGGATTTTTGCAAAGAGCGCGGCCTGGACAGCCGCCAGCATTTCGTACCGGTCGCCCGTCGCCACCAGCAGGTCTGGCTTCAGCTCCGAGAAAGCGTCCGCGAAGCCGATCACCCCGAGTCCCACGGACTTGGCGATCCCCGCCGGGGTATCGCTCGACAGAAGCGTCTCCACTTTTTTATCGATGGGGAAGCCGTCCTCTTCGATTTCCCGGTACGTCAGCCCGAATTCCGGCGACAGGTGCATGCCCGTCGCGATCAGCTGCATCTGAAATTCCGGCGCTTGTTCCAGCTCCTTTAAAAGGGGATTCAGCAGCCCGTATTCCGCCCGCGTCCCCGTAACAACACAGATTTTTCGTACTACGGCGCTCATGGGCTTTCCCCCAGACGGGCGCTGCTGGGAACGTTGATAATCCGCTGTTCCAGGCTTTCCGCCGCGGACAAATCCATATGAGGACAGTCCCGGAACATCGGTAATTCACTCATTAAGGTCCAGGCCGGGCGGGTCAGAATGCCCTGCCGGTTGCTTTCGGAAAGGATACGGTCGCGCAGGGCTATATCCTCCCGGTCAAGAAGCAGGGCGTTCAGCCAGTAATTACTCTTCGCGCAGGACGGTTCGCGGAAAAAGGCAATCCCAGGGACATCCGCGAAAGCCTGCCGATATTTTTCGGCAAGAGCCCGTTTCTTTCGGATAAACCCATCCAGCTGCTCCAGCTGGGCGCATCCGAGCGCAGCGTTGATGTTGGGCATCCGGAAATTATACCCGACGCAGTCATGAAGAAAAGCCCACCGGTGCGGCTGCTTTGCGGTGGTGCTGATATGTTTGGCCAGCCCGGCAAGCTCTTCGTCGTTCGTCAGGACGGCCCCGCCCCCGCCGGTGGTGACGATTTTATTGCCGTTGAAGCTGAGGGAGGAAAGCTTTCCGAAATTTCCGGTGTGGACGCCCTTATAATAGCTGCCCAGAGACTCCGCGGCGTCTTCGATCAGCTCCAGCCGATATTTTTTGCATACTTCCAGAAGCGGGTCAAGATCGGCGGGATGACCGAACGTGTGCACGGCGATCACAGCCCGGATCGGCCGCCCGGTGATCCGATTGCGGCAGCAGCCGTCCTTCTGGTCGGTTATTTTTGCAAGATAGGCGTCCAGCTTCGCGGGGTCGGCCCCCAGCGTATCCGGATCGCTGTCAATAAAATGGGGAACAGCTCCGCAGTAGCACACCGCGTTCGCCGTGGCGACAAAGGTCAGCGCGGGGACAAGCACCTCGTCGTCCCGCCCGATCCCGGCCAGCCTGAGGCACAGATACAAAGCGGCCGTCCCGTTTACTACCGCCACAGCGCGCTTCACTCCCGTGAACTGAGCGAGCTGCTCCTCAAACCGGTCCACATAGCTTCCCACGGACGACACAAAGCCCGAGTCGAGGCAGTCCCGCACATATTCCCATTCCCTGCCGCGAAAGCAGGGTTCGTGAAGCGGAACGGGCTTCTCCGCCCCGTTCAGTACTTCTTTCAGCGCGGAGAGAATATTTGAAATATCCTCGTTTTTTGCCGTACTCATAGATTATACCTGTCGGTCTTATACAGCTTCAGATGTTCGGGATCGCTGAACCATTCCGCCGTCTCTTTCAGTCCCCGTTTCAGCCCCTCCCTGCCCGCGTACTCCGGCTTCCAGCCGAACAGGCCGGCTGCTTTCGCGGTATCCGCGCAAAGGCGCTCCACCTCGCTTTTTGGGGGGCGCACCCGCTCGGGGTCGGTTTCTATCTCAATCTTGGCCCCCATCACCTCCGCGATGAGCTGTGCTGTTTCTCCTATGGAAACCTCATAATTGCTGCCGATATTGACGACCTCGCCGACTGTTGCGTCACACTCGGCGGCTTCTATCAATCCCCGCACCGTGTCCCGGACATAATTGAAATCCCGGGTGGGGGTCAGGGAACCGAGGCGGATTTTCCGTTTGCCCGCGGCGATCTGGGTGATGACGGTCGGGATGACCGCCCGGGCCGACTGTCTGGGTCCGTAGGTGTTGAATGGACGGACGACGGCGACCGGCGTGTGAAAGGAATCATAAAAAGAAAGAGCCAGCTGGTCGGCTCCGGTCTTTGACGCGGCGTAGGGGGACTGCGCGTGCAAAGGATGGGTTTCCGGTATGGGAACCGCCCGGGCCGTCCCGTAGACCTCGCTGGTCGACGTGTGGATGATTTTTTCCGTCCCAAGCTCCCGCGCCGCCTGCAAAACGTGAAAGGTTCCCTTCATATTCGTGTCAATATATGCACCGGGAGAATAATATGAATAAGGGATTGCCACCAAAGCGGCCAGGTGAAAAACAACATCGCAGCCTTCCATTGCTTTTTTTACCCGGTAAGGATCCCTGATGTCCCCTTCCAGCACTTCCAGACTGCTTTTAATCTCAGCCGGGGACTGGTCGAGCCAGCCCCAGGAGTTAAACGAATTGTAACAGACAAAGGCGCGGACACTGGTTCCTTTTCTGACCAAACCTTCCGTCAAGTGCGAACCGATAAAACCGTCCGCGCCGGTAACCAGAATCCTTTTCCCATCGAAGTTCATCTTATTCCTCCTGACAAAGTTTCCGCTATTCTATAATATATTCCGCCATGTAAAAAATAGAAGTAATTCCCCTGGAGAATGTCGGCGTTTGCAAAATGGAGTGAATCTTATGTTAAAAAGTAAATTCCCCCTGATTACCTGCCGTTTAACAGATCAAAACGGCAACGCCTTAAACCCATGCGAACCGGGCGCGGTTCGCTATACGGAGCTATCGTCCCAAAAGGACCGTCCTCAGGAGCAGATCAGGCTCCCGGACGGGGAAACAGCCGTCCAAAGCATTGTGACCGTTCTGCTGGAGGGCTTCGTCACTGTGTCTCTGGACGGGAGCACGATGTCGGCCCCTCTTCCGTTCAGCATCATCCGGTGTATTTCCCTTTACGCGCCCCGGGGGACTCTGCTCCATTTTGCGGTAAGCAGCTTTCATTGCTGTGCCGTGCCGGTTTATCCCAAAAGCGGTGCCGGTACCGACCGGGTCAAAATTTTTATCAATGTCGACACTGCCGTCGATTCCAGATCAAAAGTAAACCTCCGGATTCCGGAGGTGGATTCTTCCCTTACGGTGAAAAACGCAGTTTGCATCCATGCCGACAGAATCTACGATTCCGTCCTTTTCAAAAGCGGAACCTCCCTGTACTATCAGAGCATGACCTTAAAAGCGGAGATTTACCAGTACAACGCTTTATCGGACGGAGTCAAAAAAGCATACACCAATCAGGATGAACTCACCCAATACGGTGACAGGGGGATTCTGTCCCCACGGGAGGTCTCCTACTGCAATGTGTTTGTGAACGGGGTTCTGCAGCCGAAGAAAAACTACGTAATCACAAAAGGCCTTCTGCAGCTGACAACAAAAAACGCGCCTGCCGCGGGGCAGGCGGTGATGATTTTGTTCGTCACCCTCCGAAACGACTCCAATCAGAAGATGCGGGTGATCAACGATCAGTACAACGCCGTTTCCGACGGCACGAAAAGGGTCTTTACGAATGAAGACGAACTGAAAAAATACGGCGGCCGGGGCATCCCAGACCCGAAAGAGGTCTCGTACTTCAACCTCTATGTCAACGGTGTGCTGCAGCCGACCAGAAACTATATCGTCCGCAAAGGGCTTCTGGAGCTGACCACGACGGACGTTCCCGAAAAAAATCAGCTGGTCATTCTGGAGGCGCTGGTTATCAGGGACCCGGACGGCCATCTTTTCAAGACGGAAACGTATCAGTTCAACGCCCGCTCCAACGAGGAAAAAATCTATACCGATCAGGACCAGCTGCTGATGTACGGCGACAAAGGCATTCCGGACCCGAAGCAAAGCGCCTATCTGAATCTGTTTGTCAACGGCGTCATTCAGCCGGGCGTCAATTACGCGGTTCAAAAGGGCTATCTCATTCTGAAAACGCAGGACGCCCCTATAGAGGGAGCTCCCATTTCCCTGCAGTATGTCAACCACCGCCCCGAAGGGCCCGTGTGCGGATGCGATATCTCCGATTGCGCCTTCCGCAGGTGGATCAGAAGATACTCGGAGGTGCCGGAAAAAGAGCTTGCTTCCCTGCGGGAGTTCGGAACGGTCCAAAAGCAGTTCGAAGCATCAGAAAAAAACGGAAGCATTCCGAAACAGGAACGCCCCTCTTTGTAATAAGCATATCCTCCAAAAACAAACAGAGCGTATGACACAAGGTCGTACGCTCTGTTCGTTTTTCGCCGCCGGTTCAAACAGGCGGATCAGATTAGCTCAGTACGGTAAATTTAACGATATTATAAAGATTGATGACAATAATTACAGCCATAAAGCCGATAAACAAACGGTCCACTGTTTCCTCTGAAATTTTCTGGTTTAAATGGCCGCCGATTATACCGCCGGTCACCCCCGCCACAACCATAAAAACAAGGATCAGCACACTGATCGGCGGGACGGAACCGTTGATCAAAGTCTGCAAAAGGCTTGCGAGCTGCGAAAACATGATGATATACAGAGAATTGGCGGCAGCCTTCTTGATGTCCATGGAAAAAAAGAAGAACAGAACCGTCAGATTGATGGGTCCCCCTCCAATACCAAGGAAGGAAGAAATAGCCCCCAGTGCTAAACCGATCAGGACACATCCCGCCAGACTGCTCACATGGCAGGTACGAATTCTGCCGGAATAAACGCTGTACAGAAGCGCACCCAGTGTAACAATTAACAGCAGGCCCGCCTGTACCGCGCCCAGGTGGTTTTCATTCTGGAGCAGGGATTTCAGAATATCGAACAACGATTTCCCAATAATCCCGCCGAAAACGGAACCAACTGCAAGAGGTGTGCTTGTCCTGACATCGATCATCCCGCGATTTCTGGAATTTCTCAGCACGGAGATAACGGACATGGAAAGCACCGTGCAGCCTGAAAGAAAGCTGATGCTGCTGACACTCATAACGCCGACGGCGTCAAGCACAGGCTTGATGATTACGCCGCCGCCTACGCCGCAGATTCCGCCGATGACCGAAGCCGACAGACTGACTAAAAAAAACAGCCAAAGCATAAGCTGCCCCCATTGTTTTATCAAATATGAAGGAATCTGTTGAAACCGCAGCCAGTCACGGCAATTGCTTAGGCCGCCTTATTTCATGAACCTCCATTACCAAATCAATATTATTTTTCTATGGATAATTCTTTTATGTACTGTTTTACCAGCATAACGCAGTGGTTAATATAAGAATCTGTTGTAGAACTGACTTCTGATGCAATCATAATCCTGCATCGGTTAAGAGGAACCAGTATTTTTTGAGCGGAAGAAGAGCTGATCGCAAAAGCCATAGCCGGAGTTAACTCCCCCAGCATCGAATTTGCTGAAATAATCGCCAAAGGGCCCAAAATAATGTCTGATTGTTTAGCCGTTTGAACAATCGCATTTTGCCCGGTGGCGCCGATATCAGCCCCACCTTTCATCATGCAGTTTGTGGCTATGGAGTTTGTACCCAGTGCACACAGAGTCACACCGTTCCCCTTGAGAAAGTTTTCTCTCAGCTTTATGATAAGAGATTTACCGATACCTCCGCCTTGCCCGTCTACAACAGATATCAAGATTTCTTTTTTTGACATAATGTATTCCTTTCATGCATTCACTTTCTGAGGGCCTCAGCAATCAATACAAATGAAGCAGCCGGCACCGTACGCGTTCCTTCCGCTGTGGAAGCGGACTGACCGACAGGTCCGCAATATATTTACAGTTTTATTTTATCAATAAAAATGCCATTACAGGCAAAGCGACATAGATGATCTTACAGATTTTCTCCCTGTCGAGCCGGCGAAAAAAATAAAGCCCAAGGAAGCCCGCGGCTATCGCCGCTGCCGACGCAGACACGATGTAGGGTGCTGCATCCAGCGTAATATTCCCATAAAGGTAATGCAGTAATGTAGAATACAGGCCTGCAATAATGAAGCTAAATTCTATGTTTGCTTTAAAGTTCAGATGGTCGTCACAGATGCTGAAATAATAAATCATAAAAAACGGGCCTACAATATTAAACATTCCGGTGGAGATTCCCGTCACCAACCCAAACAGGACCGCATTTTTTAATGACTTTTTGATCACCAGCCTATGTTTCTGAGAGATAATGAAATATACTGTCAGCAGCAGGATAAAAACCGCCAGAATAATGCGTAACATCCTTTCAGAGTTGTGCATTAAAATATACATCCCCAAAGGAATCGTGAGCAGGCAGCAAAGCACCGGGACAAGGACGGTACGCAAAGATAGATTTTTATGCAGTATCGCAACCATCTGCAGGCCGATAGCGACTACAGTAATTGCTGAAATTGCCGAACATAAACGCATCGGCAGCACCAGCGGCATCAGGGCCATCGCAAGAATACCATATCCGAAACCAACAGACGCCTGCAAAAAGGCAGCAAGAAAGTTGATGACGACAATCCATAACAGATTGGTCATCTGAAATTCAAACATAGTACCTCCCAGGCGGCTTCACGGCCGCCATACATTAAAAGGTTGTGTGATACCGTTTGAGCGTCAGAGTATAACGATATCGATCCGCCAGATAAACCGTACGATTGAACATGATCGCACGGTCACCCTCGACATAGGTGACACGTTGTATCGCCAGTACCGGAGTGGTCACCTTTTGATTCAGCAGGGCGGCTTCCTCCAAAGTGGGGGTTTCCGCCGTGATGGCCTGATCGGCGGTAGTGATTTTATACCCGTTTTTCTCCAAAACCGGGTAGACAATATCATTGTGGAAATCCAAGCCTTCAAGCAGATATGCCACATTCATCGGCAGATATGTATAATCAATGCCGAGAGTCTTCCCGTCAACATAAATCTGACGTATAATCATCAGCATTTTAAAGTCCTGCTCAATGTGCATAGCGGCGCACACTTCCGGCGGGGCCACAACATACTCCTGTTTTCGAACAACGACTTCACATTTCATTTGCTTGATGGCAAATTCCTCTACAAAACCCATGAGACTGTCCAGCTTATGATCGATTACTTTAATCGCAACGTAGTTGCCCTTACCCTGTTTTTTGACAAGTACGCCGTCTTTTACCAACTCGTTGAGTGTTTGCCGTACAGTAACACGGCTGATTCCATACATCTCTGAAAGCTCCCGCTCGCTGGGGAGTTTATCCCCACCCTTATACTCGCCTTCAGAAATTTTTTGAAGGATCGTGTCTTTAAGCTGTATAAACAAAGGTTTTCCGTTTCCTGGATATAACATGTAAACACCCAATTTCCGAATAAATTTATGAACTTTATTATAATACGGTTTCGAGCATTATACAAGCAATCCGGCTCTGCATGCTCTCCTTACCACCATTTGATCTGATCTGTTACATATTTCCTTATTTTGATAAATTCAGGATCCGTAACATCTCTTGGTCTCGGCAGATCAACGACCACTTCTTCTTTAATCGTTGTAGGCTTATTCGACATAATAAGGATCCGCTCTGCAAGGTAAACCGCTTCTTCTATATTATGGGTGATAAATACGACGGTACTTCCCAGTTCTTTCCACAAACGAATTACTTCATCTTCAAGATAAAATCTCAATTTTACGTCCATTTGCCCATAGGGCTCGTCCATCAGCAGCAGGTCGGGATTCATTGCAAACGCTCTCCCGATGATGATCCTCTGCTCGGAACTTACGGACAATTGATGGGGATAGGAATTTCTGAATTTTTCGAGTCCCAGCAGGGAAATGATATTTTCGACCCGCTCGTCGATTATCTTTTTATCCAGTTTCTTCAGTTCCAGTCCAAACCGAAGATTTTTTTCCACCGTAAGCCACGGTATGGCGGATGGTTCCTGAAACACAAAGGCTAAATTATGTTTTCTGGGGTCTGCAGACTCTCCGTCAATGAACAGATCGCCTTTGGACGGCATGTATATCCTGGTCAGCAGGTTTAAAAACGTGGTTTTTCCGCAGCCGGTCGGACCTACTACGCAAACGAATTCTCCCTTTTTAATATTGAACGAAATATCATTCAACACATGGAGGTTTCCAAAATATTTTGTCAGGTTTTTTACTTCAATTTTATAGTCCTGATTGCTCTCACTCATGACATTTTCCTCCCGGCATTTATAATGCAAGATCCGTATTTTCAGATATTTCCTTACGGATGGATAAAAACTTTGGATCAATCGTATCACGAGGTCTCGGCAAATCAATATCATAGATTTCCTTTACTGTTGCCGGACATTCACTCAACAAGACAATTCTGTCACCCAAATAAACCGCTTCCTCAATATTGTTGGTTACGAAGATAACGGTTCTTTTTTCCTGCTGCCAAATTCTCTGAACTTCCTCTTCCATGGAGTATCTTGTCTGGGCATCCAACTGCCCAAAGGGCTCATCCATCACAAGTATTTCCGGATTATTGGTATACGCTCTGGCAATGCCTACTCTCTGTTTCATTCCGCCGGACAGCTGATTGGGGTACGACTTTTCGAATCCCTTCAGACCAACAAGATCAATGTATTTCTGGGCGGTTTCCCGGCGTATGTCCTTATTCACTCCAGCCATCTGCAGCCCAAACTCCACATTACCCATAACTGTTTTCCAGGGCATAAGCGCCAATTTCTGAAACACCATGCCAATGCGCTTATCGCTCCCAACCAGCTTTTCTCCGTCGAGATAGGTATTTCCCTCCACGGATTTTTCCAGGCCGCCGATAATATTGAGCAGCACACTTTTGCCGCAGTGGCCCGGCCCGAGGATAACTAAGAATTCATTATCGTATACATCCAGAGAGATATCGGAAACCGCATCAAACACCTTGTTATTTACCACATAGCTTTGGGATATGTTCTCCAGCCTTAATTTGACCTTTTTCTTGTCCATGGACATATCACTCCTTCTGCAATCTGTGTGACAATCGCAAGGATCGCCCCAACAATGCCAATGCAAATCATAGACAGGAGAACTAAGGCTTGATCTCCCGAATCCATACCTCTTGTAATCAAAAACCCTACTCCGGCTTTCGCGCCAAGCATTTCAGCCGCCAAAACGACCATCCAGCCCGCGCTTGCCGAAGTACGTATGCCCGCGAAAATAGCATCCAATGCGGAGGGAATCGCAATCTGGAACAGCATTTGCCTGCTGTTTGCATTAAAGATTGTTCCAACGTCCAGATACAGTTTATTGACATTGCTCATACCTGCCTGTGTATTGACAACAACCGGCATCAATGCACCGATAAAAACGATCAGGACTTTGGACCCTTCACCGGTACCAAACCAGATTGTAATCAGGGGAATCCACGCTAATGGAGGCACTGCCCTGAAGGCGGTAAAAATAGGCCCGAACAGTGCGTTGCACTTTTTGCTCCAACCCAGCACGATACCGAAAGAAACTCCAATGACCCACGATAACAGCAGCGCTGTAAACACTCTCTGTAAGCTGATTAGAATATGTCCCCACAGGCTCAGGTTTTTGATTGGTTTTCTCAGCAGCTCAAGAAGCCGGTCCCACGTTGCTATCGGGGATGGAAACTGAGCATTTCCAAAGCTGGATGCGAAAAGCCAGAGGGCGATTAACAGAACAATGGAGACCACAGGAAGGACCTTATAAATCTGTTTCCTTCTTAATTCCTTTTTTTCCGATTCGCTTAATACAATATGTTTCTTCATAGTTTTTTCCATCCTAACACCTTATTTTCTACCATATTCAAAATGGCCGTAAACAATGTGCCAATGATTCCTATAACAACAATTCCCAGAATAATAATGTCAGGCCGCGCAAACTGTCTGCCCATCAATATCATATAGCCAAGGCCCGCCGACGCAGACAGCATCTCCGCCGCTACCAGTGTGGCCCATGCATTTCCCAGCGCCACCTTTATTCCCGCAAAGGTCATTGTCATGGATGAAGGAATGCCGATTTTCCGGAAAATGGTAAAATTCGAGGCGCCGCATGTCTTTGCCACATTTATCAGGACGGGGTTGGTCTGCTTAATACCGGTATATGCATTGATAACACAGGGGACAAACGCCGAAAAGAATACGATGAACGCTTTTGCCTGTAACCCAATGCCGAGCCAGACGATTGTAAGCGGGATCCACGATATTGGAGGGATTGGACGAATAATTTCAAAAACAGGGCGCATAAAGCTGTCGAACCCTCTGTACCATCCCATAAGAAGGCCCAACGGAATTCCAATAATGATTGCCAGAAGAAACCCCGTCAAAGATACCTGCAGACTGGCTAACACATTTACGCCCAGAACCGCTCCGTCCGGCGCCGGATCCGTAAGCTTCACAACAAACAGATTGAATATAGCTAACGGTGACGCCAAAAATTTTTCAGAGAGCAATCCGGTGGAAACACTTATCTGCCATATAAGAAAGAAACCGAGCACTCCTATTACAGATAGCATTGCTAAAAAATACTGACTTTTTCTCTTTTGATTTTGTACAAATGCAATTCGTTCCTCGTTGCTGAATTTTTTCTTGGGTTGGTCCATTTTATTCCATCCCTTCCCCGTTTTCAGAAATATCTTTTGTCTTTTCCCCCGCGATTGCGGGGGAAAAGCACGTCAAAATTTTATAGATGGATTTACCGGAAATTATTTTGCAGCCGATTCCATCAATGCTTTCGCTTCTTTGGCAATGGAGGGGTCGATTAATCCGTCATCCAATAATTTCACCCTGTCCTCAGCCTTGTATTTTCCCTGCTTGACAAAGAAATCCATTGTCACCAGAAGGTCATTTTCCGCCTGCAGCAAAGGTCTCTTCGTATACAAGCCTTTCGGGTCTTCTACCGTTTTTGTCATAAGCTCAATCGACTTGTCAAAGGAAGGGCATTTAAAGTAATCCATAATACGTTTCGCAAGGCTTTCGTCGACTTTGATGCCCTCTTCGTCGCAGGAATCTTTATAGTATGCAATCGCCTTGTTCTTATTTTCTTCGCTGGCATTAATCCAGTCCACTGTTTTGTAAAAAACGGCCCAGGTCTTTGTCAGAAGCTCCCTTTTGTCTTTCAAAGCCTCCCGTGTGGATACAAGGCCGCTGGTATTGGTGATACCCAGTTTTCCGGCATCGCTGATTCTTACATAACCCTGATCTTCAGCGTTGCAGGCAAATGCATTCCATACTGCAAGACCGTCTCCCTGTCCCCCGTTAAATGCATTCAACGCACTCGATACGTCCATATTGACCGATTTGATGTCCGACATACTCAATCCAAGCTTTTCAAGCTGTGTCGCAAGCGTAAAGTGAGCAGTCGTTCCGACGGGATACAGCCACGTGGTACCCTTCCAGTTGTCGGGATTGGTGGGATCCTGTGCGATCTTACTGTCTTTTCTTACAAACAGTCCCTGATTATCTTCATAGTCGGCGATGCCGAGCATCGGTGTGTCGTGTCCGATCTGTCCGACCAAAACACCCGCAGAACCCGCACCGGCGATGTCCCAGTCGGCGTTTGCTTCCATCATAGCCGGACCATTGGTAAAGGTCTGGTAATCGACTTCAATATTGAGTTCTTTGAAAAATCCTTCCTTATCCGCAATATAGAACGGAATGGAAAGAGCGGAACCGGCAAAATATCCCACGCGCAGTGTTTGAGTGTCTTTAAAAGGTTCAATGCCAAAAGTTGTCTTGCCTCCCGTTGAGCTTTTTTCTCCGGATGTGGCTTCCGAACTGTTCTGTGCCTGTCCGCAGCCGCTTAAAAGGGATGTACACAATGTCAAAATCAGTAGTGCGCTCAGTAATTTCCTTTTCATACTTAAACCTCCCAGATATTTTATTGTCAATATGGGAATTCAATATTCCAGCTTCTTGAACGCCCATATTTTGGCCCTGAACCTTTATCGAAATGCTTTAGGGATTTTCAAAGAGCTGGGAACAGATCAGTCGTCCTTCATACAGAGATGAACAGCGCCGAGCTTATAGGTCTGCGGCAGGGCAAGAATATTCGGGTTCGGTCCGACAAACTTCTTCTCCGCATCGGCCAGTGCTTCCTCAAATGTCGCACGGGTTTTCAGGCCCATACTTCTTGCGATTCCCGGCTCTCTGGCTCCCACAATATAGATGGCACTCGTATCCATCTCCGCAATATGGCCGCAGCTCATCATGCTGAACCCGTGGAACGGATGGAACGCATTCGCAAAACGATACTGGCGAATGTACTCTTCCTTTGTGGCGAAATACTCTCCATAATGATTCATATCCGGCAGTACCTGATTGTAATCATGCTGGAACATCTCATGCAGCTCACGCAGATAAGGCCATCTTTCTTCATGGAAATAGCCGTCGCAGATGCTGGAAACAATAAATACACAATGGTCCGACATAATCCGTTTATGACGGATGACCTGAGCGGACAGCGCCTGCATCATCTGAATTGGGTTGGTGCCCATACCGTTTCCATAGTGGAAATCCGTAGGCATACCGAACACAACTACATCATATTTCTTATCCGCCCATTTAACAAACGTACGCTTGTCCGCTGTTTTCCAGCTCACGGGCTGCATTTCTTTTGCCCAACCGCTGTTGATCTCAATCTGACGGGAGTACGTATCCAGCACCGCGTCACAGCAGAAAAACTTTTTGCCCATTTTTTCTTCCATGAGCATCCCCTGCTGGTCGAACTTATGGCGCATCTCACTGTGTGTCGAAACAGGAACGAAGTCGGGCCGGTGCATTACTTCCGGTACGTGATGCGCTGAGATGCTTCTCCAATGGCTGATGCCCGTCGCGCAGTGTTTATAGCCGCCGGAGTAGGCCCCGTACGGATTCCCCTGCGTATGGCCGATCAAGATCGCGACATCCGCGTCATATACATATTTGTTCATAATGACATGGTCGCCGTGTTCCGTGAATCCCAAATCGACCAGATGGTCATAATCTTCGCTGTCATGGCTTGTAATCTGACCGGAAAAATAAAACTCGTGGAACAGGTCGTCACCAAGAATCGTTTTCATTTCCTGTACGGTCGTACGGGGATGAAGGCCGTTGGAGAACAGCAGCAGAATATCTTTTTTCTCCACACCCGCGGAATATAGCTCGTCAAGGCAGGCACGGACAGAGACCTTGCGGTGACTCGTTGGCTGATTGCCCCCCTTAACGATATCCGGAATAACAATGACGACCGTACTTCCTTTATGTGCCAGCTCTGTCAAAGTCGGCATTCCAATCGGGTTACGGATGGAACCGAGAGTCGCCTTGTACAGAGTATCCCAGTCCTGCGGAAGACACGCCGGATCAGGTACGGTCGTACCCGGGATAAATACGTCCGTGTTATCCGGCAGATTTGCGTTCATAAGGCCCTGACCATATTCAAAGGACAGCTGCTTCATAATTTATTTCTCCTTCTTGTAATGGCGGTCATACACTTTGTACAACGCGCTGGTATCTTTTCCACCCAATCCATTTGCACTTGCGATTTCATTATAGATCTGTACGGTTCCCGCAATGACGGAAGGCGCCTTCGCGTCCTTGGCCATCTGAAGGGCGAGCTTCGTGTCCTTGATCAGCAAGTCAACGGTAAAGGTGGGGTGATTATAGTCGTCCGCGACAATGTTTTGTCCTACTTCCTTAAACAGCCCGCTAACGGTCGCGGCCCCGCTGCAGGCCACTGTGTCAAAGAAAACTTTCTTATCTATCCCGACCTTATCAGCGATTGCCATCACTTCAGAAGAAATGGCATTGATAGTGGAAAACATCATCTGATTAAGTAATTTGAGTGCATTGCCGGCGCCTGATTCGCCAACATGAATCGCATTCCCCGCGAAAGCCGACAGTACCGGACGCACATATTCCAGCGCCTCAGCGCTTCCACCGGTCGGCAGCATCCACTTTCCGACCGCCGAGGGCCTGCCGAGAATCGAGCAGTCCAGATAGGCGGCTCCGCGCTGCGCTATCCGCTTTGCAACCGATTTTGTGGTATTGGGGTCGACGGTGCTGGTATCAATAACAACATGGTCGCCGCTCAGCGCTTCGGACACGCCATCCGTACCAAAAACCACTTCTTCAATCTGTACCGGTCCAGGTAAAGACATCAATACCACTTTGCAGCTTTTAGTCAATGTTTTCGGTGTGTCGGCAACTTCACACCCCGCAGATCTTGCATACTCTGCTGCTGCAGGGAACTTGTCATAGGCAACCACAGTCCATCCGGCCTTTAATAAGCTGTCCAGCATACATTTCCCCATTGTCCCGACACCGATTAAGCCTATTTTCTCAATGGGCTTATCGGGTTCTGTCCAACTTGTCATGAGAATTCCTCCTTTTGCATCCTTGTCATTTTGGGAGTTTCATGGTCATAGATCTTGGCATCTTTTTTTAGATAATTTTGTGATTCTGTTATCATTTTATCAATGATGCATAAGATATCTTTATCATCATTGCGGAATATAAGTGATTTTTTGGTCTAACTGGTATTAATATTAATACCAGTTAGACCAAAAAAATAACTTGCAGAAACCTATAAAAAGAATCTCCCAAGATACCATACCAGTCGTCACAAAGTGAAACTTACCAAATAACATCTAAATAATAAAACTATTTTATGCAGATGTCAATATGTATTCTAAAAGTATTTAATTTAACAAAAGCTGACTAAAACTGGCATAAATCTCTTTGTTTTATTCATTCCGACCTCTCTTTTTATTTATAATTAGCCCCTGTCACGTCACGTCCAATTCCTAGAAACGAAACGATAATCCATACCAGTTTTGCAATTGTTATTATTGCAATATAGATAAATTTATCTTCAGCATAACTACAATTGTTCACTGGTATTCTTCCAATTAGCCAAAGGATTTCATGAATTCCAGCATGTAAATATGGAATGATCCAAATGTTTTTTAGTTACGGTTTCAGGCAAATGTTACAACAAATCACGGCCGATAATAATAAGGAGGAATACTTGACCAGCCATGTATTTCTTAATAATAAAACGGAGTGAATTAGGATGCCTCAAAAAATCTTCCGCAAAAAGCTGCGGAAAATTTCCTGCAAAAGGGGCCTGTTATCAAAACTGCTATTATTGATTGGTGTCCCTGTTGCGGCTATTTTTTGTATTACGGCGTTAATCGTATTAATGACTGTGAAGCAGTCGGTATCTGCGCTGACAACAAGTGAGCTTACTGCAAAGTCTCAGGCAGCGTCTTATCAAATCAATGAGTATTTTTCAAAATATACGAATACTGTCAGGCAGATGATGGCGAATGATTCGTTTCAGCAATACTTTGAGCAGACTTCGGATGAGAAAAGATCTAACAGCGAATCATACTCCGCAAGCGCAAAAAGAACGGTTGACAATATTCTCCAGACGGATCCCGACAATTACTCCTCGGTTTGGATTGCAGACTGCGCCACAAACACGATTGTCATATCGAGCAGCGACGAACCGTATGAGATGAATCTTACGGAAAAATCGTGGTACAAGTCCGTCGTGGAGAAAAAAGATATTGTAACAACCGAGCCATATAAGGATCAGACGACCGGTTCTTCGGTTGTAAGTATGGTCGCCCCCGTATATAAGGCCGGGGCAACGGACTTGATCGGCTTTGTGGGAATTGACATTTCCATCAATCATCTGTACAGCATGGTGAAGAATTACCGTCTTGGACAAACAGGTTTCTATATTCTTACCACCGGTGGCGGACAGCTTGTTTATTATCCGGATGCAGATTTAAAAGGCAAAAATGTATCAGAATCCAAAATGTCCAAAAATATTATTGACGCCATCACCAGAAAAACGGCAGGGACCATTACATACACAGCCAAAAATACAACAAATGTGGGATTCTTATCCCCTGTCGGAAGCACCGGCTGGACCATAACAACCGGTATGCCGGAAAAAGAATTCAACGGGACCTATAACACCGTACGGTATGCGGTTTTCACGGTTTTTATGATTGCACTGTTGCTTCTAATCACGCTGATTTCTCTGATATCAAAAGGCATTATTAACCCTTTGAAGAAATTGACTCTCGCTGCACAGAAAATCGCAGACGGCGACCTTGACGTTCAGGTCGATACAAAATCAAAGGACGAAACAGGACAGGTAGCGTCGGCTCTTTCAAAGACGGTGGAAAGGCTGAAGCAGTACATTGATTATATCCATGAAATTTCCGCCGTACTCGATCAGATTGCTTTGGGAAATTTGGTTTTTGACCTTCGTTGCGACTATGTGGGCGAATTTTCAAAGATCAAAACATCATTGGAAAATATTAAATCCACCTTGGTAAAAACATTTTCCGATATTACGGCCACCGCCGACCAGGTCGCAAGCGGTTCCGATCAGGTTGCAGATACTTCACAGGCTCTTGCCCAAGGTGCCGCAGAACAGGCAAGTTCCATTGAACAGCTGTCTGCGTCCATTATCGAAATTGCAAATCAGGTTACGCAAAATGCAGCTAACGCTGCCGACGCGAACCAATCGGCGGATAATGCTTCCCGCGAAGTAGGACGCGGCAACGAATCGATGCGGAAACTGATTTCCGCGATGGAGGAAATCAGCGAATCTTCCCATCAAATCGGTAATATTATCAAAACAATCGAGGATATTGCATTCCAGACCAATATTCTTGCACTGAATGCGGCGGTCGAGGCCGCACGCGCGGGTTCGGCGGGCAAAGGGTTTGCCGTAGTGGCCGACGAAGTAAGAAATTTGGCCGGAAAAAGCGCAGAGGCGGCAAAAAACACAACTGCTCTGATCGAAAATTCCGTCGCATGCGTTAAAAAGGGAACTTCGATCGCCAATGAAACGGCACAGTCCCTGAACATAATCATTAACGGAGTCAACACAACTTCTGAATTAATCGGGGAAATATCCAAAGCGACTAATGAACAGATGGTATCGATCAACCAGGTAACTATGGGTGTCGACCAAATTTCATCGGTTGTACAAACCAATTCGGCGACTTCGGAAGAAAGCGCCGCCGCCAGTGAGGAATTGAATCAGCAGGCCCAGTTGCTTAAAACACTTATTGAGCAGTTTCAGTTTTAGCTGCATTTTCTGTTTATCTGACCAACATGATTGAGGTTTGCGGCACGGGGAAGGAATCCGCTGAATCCACCCCGGGCCGTACGATTTCTCACACCGGTTCCAAGCGCGATTTCAGCACATCCTCGCGGTAAGGGATGGAATCGGCCGCGCCCATTTTCGACACCGCTATGGACGACGCGACGGACGCGATGCGCAGTGCTTCCGGAATTGTGCTTCCGCCGAGATAGGACGCCAGAAAATAACCGGTGAAGGTATCTCCCGCGGCCGTGGTATCGGCTACCTTTACCCGGTAGGTTCCATGCGCGTATCTGTGCGCCTGATCTCCGTAAATCACGCCTGCTTTTCCGAGCGTCAGGACCACCTTTGCGTCGGGGTAACGGCTCAGCATCTCCTTCATCATTTCCTCCGGCTCCTTTTTCCCGGTAATCTGCGCTCCCTCAATTTCATTGATGAGGAAAACAGACACCTTCCGGAAGTCGCACGCGGACAGGGAACTGTCGAACGGAGAAGGATTCAGCGCGATCTGCATCTTTTTTTCATAGGCCTTGTCAATAATATCTCCGACAAGATTGATTTCATTCTGCAGCAGCACGAGGTCTCCTTCCTCGAAATCCGCCAGTACCTCGTCTACAAATTCTTTCGTATTTCTCCGGTTGGCGCCGCCGAACAGGACGATGCTGTTCTGCCCCTCACCACTCACCTGAATGACCGCGTGGCCGGTTCTCCAGTCCACCGTGCGGATATATTGGCAGTCGACACCGTTTTCGCGGCAGACGTCCCGCAGCCGTTCCCCATCCGGCCCGACCATCCCCGCGTGGCAGACCTCGGCCCCGGCTCTTGCCAGCGCCACGGACTGGTTCAGCCCTTTTCCGCCGCAGAACAGCTCTAGGCTGGAGGAAAAGACGGTTTCTCCCGGCTGAACGATGTGCTCCACGGAATACACGTTATCGTAATTGAGAGACCCGAAATTCAGTACCTTCATAAAAATATCTCCTTTAATCAAATACCGGCACACGCGATTTTCAGCGGTGCCGGTATTGCTGTGTCAGATTTTGATTTTCCGGCCGTATTCAGGAGGGCCGTCTGTAAGACAAAGGAAGCTTATTTCATGTTTGCAAGAAGCTTTTCGATCTTCTTTTTGTTTTCCGCATCCAGATCGCCCAGCGGCTTGCGGGGCAGGCCCACATCCAGGCCCTGTGCGGTCAGCGTATATTTGCAGATTTCCTGCCAGTGCGGAACGCCATTAACCTTATCGTTGAAGAAGTAGTCTATGTAATCCTGCATATTGTATTGCTCGGCGATGGCTTTGTCAACATTTTTTTCCTTGCAGGCGTCGAGCAGCGCGCGGCACTGTTTGGGGAGAATGGCCGGGAAGCCGGACAGCCAGCCGTCCGCGCCGGCGAGCAGCCCTTCCATTGCGCAGTAGTCGTGACCGTAAAATACGCTGAGCTTGTCGCCGCAGTAGTACTTCAGTTCGTGAACCCTGTTCGGGTCGCCGTGAGCGGCTTTAATGGACTGGATTGTGCCGTCGTCGACCAGCGACTGTACCTCATTATGATTCAGCTCGTAGCCCGCGAACCAGGGATTGTTGTAGATCATGATGTCAATGTCGAGAGCGGCTCTCAGATCGCGGAAGTGCTGTAAAACGGCTTTCTTGTGAGGGTTGAGGTAGAACGGCAGGATTACCATGACGCAGTCGGCACCCTGCTCCTGCGCAAATTTACTCATCTTGATGGTGTTCAGCGTATCGTATCTGCCGGTACCGCAGACCAGCGGAACCTGACCGCCGAGGAAGCTTGCAACGTGAGCAATGATTTCCCTCTGCTCCTCCATATTCATGGCAATGTTTTCACCGGTGCTGCCGCAGACGGAAATGGACTGTGCGCCGTTATCCAGAAGCCAGGTCAGATATTTTTCCATGCCCTTTTTGTTGTAGGTCTGATCTGCGTTCCAGATTGTCATGGATGCCGGAGTTAAGCCATAAGCCTTTTTGATTTCTTTCATTGTGTTGCTCTCCTTTTTTTATTTTTAATCAGCCTCTCTGCTTGCTGATTAATTGCAGATTTAAAATTAAAAATAAAAAATTTTTAATTTTTTTAAAAATGAAGCGGCTTCCGCCACTTGGGTTCTTTATATACTGTCCGCATAGATTTATGCCTTTGCGTCGCTTTTACTCTCTGTCGCTCAGGCGGTTGACGATTTTTTCGGCGGCCGTGTTGATATGGAAGTCAATCACTTCCTCCGCCGCCTTGTAATCGTAGACTTTTAATGTGCGGAGCAATTGGAAATGTTCGTTGACCGCGATCGACTGCTGATCCTCTCCGTGCGGCGCTATCAGGTAGCTTGACACTTCAAACTGGCCCTGCACCTTTACGTAGACACTGTCCAGACATTCGTTTCCGCCGCATTTGACAAGCTGTTTGTGGAAAAGCATATCCAGCTTGCGCGACTCCGCGATTTTGCCTTCAATCAGCGTACACGCACATCGGTCGGCAATCTGGGTCAATTCCGTGATACGAATGCTTTCATTGGAACAAATCTGTTGGATTGCAAATTTTTCCAGAAGGAGCCTCACCGCGCAGATATCATAAATCTGTTCCCGGGTGAACTTTGGAACGACGACCTTGCCGTTGTTGGTAAGCGTCAGCATTCCTTCCACGCTCATCGCCTTGACCGCCTGAATGATCGGCGTGCGGCTTATTTCATATTTTTCGGCAATCTCGTCGATAAACAGCTGCTGGCCGGGGACCCATTCCCCGTTGATGATGCAGTCCTTCAGTTTGTCAATTACAATTATATCCAGATTTTTTTTTACTGACATGTACACTCACTCATTAACTTTTTTAAGATGTATTTATCATAGCATTTTCAGATATCCATGTCAATAAATAAATTTAAAATAAAAAATTTTTTATTTTGCATTCTTTGGTGCTCAAAGAAGAAAACCCTCTTCGTCAAACTCCATTTCTTCCGGACTGCCAATCAGCTCCACGTCTTCCCTGTCCCGAATTTCTTCATACAGTGTTTCCGACACCTGAATTCTGTCCAGAGAAAGTGTGTTTCTGGCTCTCGCAATGCGGACCCGGTCGAAGCGGATGCCGTTGCATGTCCGGATACAGAGGAGCAGGGCTTCTTGGTCGTTATTGGCGTACATCGGGATCCGCCCGGCATTAAGCACCGTCGCGGTGACGGCGTTTATCCATGTGGGATTCCAGTCGACCCCATTCAGGCAGCGGCGGGTAGAAATATCCGCCATTGCCAGCCCGCTGCCGTTGTGATGGGTTTCCCTTGTCAATCCGCGGATAAACAGCTTTTGGGTGTGGAATTCGCCGGGAAACCCTTCGGAGGTATTCCTCCCAACAATATTGGGATCATAGCCGTTTCCGCTGATGTTCTTTCCGATTTCATCAAGGATCAGGACGTCGCAGTCCCTGAATTTGAATTTGGGCATTCTCCTTTTGGCAATTTCCAGCAGCTCCGCGTCCTTTTGAAGGAGCCTTTCCTTTTCGCAGACCTCCAGATTGCAGATTTCGTCATACGCGTTCTGCACCACCCCAACCCCAAAAGCGACGGGGGCTTTTTCCAGAAATATCTGCGCGATTTGGGGAATCAGTTCCGCAAAGCGGCCAAACCCTTCCATATGGAACATGGACGCCCCTTTGTGCTTTGCAAGCCCGATGGCAATCATCTTTGCCATTCCGCTTTCGTGTTTTCCCCTGAAGTTTGTGTGCGGCTTGACCTTATTGAACACGACGATCCCGTCGGATTCCCACGCGTTTCTGTCGCAGTATAGAGGAGTTCCGTCCGGCAGCTCACCGTACCGGACTACCTCCATGGAAGAGAGGACGGGTACCCCTATGGATTCCTCCGTGACATGGTACCCCGCAAGCAATTCCCGCTGACCTTCGGCGGTCGCCCCGCCGTGGCTCCCCATGGCGGGGACCAGGAACGGCTCCGCTCCCCACTCTTTCAGAATGTCGCAGACGGTTTTCAGTATCTGCACCAGATGGGGAATCCCCCGGCTGCCCACGGTCAGGCAGATCCGCCTGCTGCGGAAATGCTCCCTGTTTTCCAGATTGTTCTCCATTTGAAACCGGATGTGCCGCGCGAGATCAGTAATTTTATCAGCATCGTATTTTTGCCGGACGGTCACCATTTTCGGGATAACGACATGCTCCATTCCCTGAACCGTCAGATGGACTTCGGGAAAATCAATATACATCTTCGTCGGCTCTCCTTTGACCCGGGCGGCTTATCAGCCGCCCAGATACGCTTTCTTGATCTCGTCGCTGTTCAGGAGCGTGCCGCTGTCGCCGGAAGCGGTAACCAGACCGTTTTCCAGCACATAGCAGCGGTTAGATACGCTCAGAGCCATGTACGCGTTTTGTTCCACGATGATAATCGGGATATTCATCATTTTATTGACCCTGACCAATACGTTGAACATATCGTCCACAATGACCGGCGCCAGCCCCAAAGACGGCTCGTCGCACATCAGCAGCAGCGGGTCGCTCATCAGTCCGCGCGCGATTGCAAGCATCTGCTGTTCGCCGCCGCTGAGACTGCCGGCCTTCTGACTCGCGCGTTCCTTCAGCCTGGGAAAAAGCTCATACATGGAATCAAGATGCTCGTTCAGCTGCTTTTGGGAAAACGATTTTGAATACGCACCCATTTCCAGATTGTTCAGCACAGTCATGTTCGGGAACACCTCGCGTCCCTCCGGAATGTATACGATCCCCTTACGCGTGATCATGTGGGTCTTTTTATCCGTGATATTTTCGCCGCGGTACTCAATGGTGCCGTTTCTAGCCTTTACCACTCCCATAATGCAGTTCATCAGGGTCGTTTTTCCCGCACCGTTGGAACCGATAATCGAAATGATTTCCCCATCGCCGATTTCCATGGAGATATTATGTAACGCCTGCACCTTGCCGTAAAAAGCATCTATTCCGTTAATTTTAAGCAATCTTCACACCTCCCGTCGTATTAATTCTGGCTCTGCGCCTGATATTTGCGCCCCAGATACGCCTTGATGACCTCGTCGTTGTTCTGGATTTCCTTCGGCGTCCCCTCGGCGATTTTCGAGCCGAAATTCAGCACCGTAATTTTGCTGCTGATTTTCATGATAACGTCCATGTTGTGCTCGATCAGGAAGAAGTCCGTTCCGTCCTCGTAGACCTTCATGATGACCTTGACCAGCTCCGAGCGCTCCGAAGGGTTCAGCCCCGCCGCCGGTTCGTCCAGAAGAATCAGCTTCGGGCCGGTCATCAGGGCACGGGCCAGCTCGGAAATTTTCTGCCTGCCATAGGGCAGGTTTTCCATCAGCTCGTCCTTCCATTTGTACATGCCGATATAGTCAAGAATCTGCTCCGCTTTTTCCTTCAGCAGCTTTTCTTCCTTCTGCGCGCCGCGCATGTTGAACAAACCCTTTAAAATTCCCATGGGCGCTATTTCGTGTCCGCCGACCATCACATTTTCCAGCAGCGTCATGCTGGGGAACACCTTGATGTTCTGAAACGTTCTGCCGATGCCGGAACGGGCCACCTGGAAGGTTGGAAGCCCTGAAATGGTTTTCCCGTCCAACTGCACCTCGCCCGAGGTAAGCGGAGTCACGCCCGTAATCAGGTTGATGGTGGTCGTTTTTCCAGCGCCGTTCGGGCCAATCAGAGCGTGGATCGTGCGGTGCTCCATGGTGAGCGACAGATCGTTTACCGCCACAAGTCCCTGAAAACGCTTCGTAATGTTACTGACCTGCAATAAACTACTCATTTTCCGCACCGCCTTCCTGTGTTTTTTGTCCCACACATTTTTTTCTTATCCAGCGGTACAGCCTTCTGATCCCGTCACCCCAGCCGTTCGGCAGAAAAATCGCGCCGAGGACGATGATGGTGGCGAAAACCAGCTGATAATAGGTCCCCAGAAACCTTAAAACCTCCGGCAGGGCAGTCACGATCACCGCACCCACCACGTTGCCGACCACAGAGCCAATGCCGCCCACCATCAGCATGATAACGAAGTTGGCGGAAAGATCCGTATTGAAGGTGGATGGATTCATATAACCCATGTAATGCGCGTACATGCTGCCGCCTATCGAACCGAACACAGCGGCCAGGGTAAACGCCTTGATTTTTACGCTTGCGATATTCACCCCGCACATTTCCACCGCTTCCACATTGTCGCGCAGGGATTTAAACACCCTGCCCCACTTGGAGTAGGTAATCCGACACGCGATGAAAAAGGCGATCAGGGCAATCACTAAAAACAGATAATACACGCTCTGCTGTGTGTTGAACTTGAAACCGAAAACGGAAAACGGGGGAATCTGGCGCAGTCCCTGCGTGCCGCCGGTAACATCGTTCAGGTTTGCGCAGAGCAGCCTGACCACTTCCGCAAAGCCGATGGTGGTGAGGGACAGATAAACGCCCTTGATACGAAGGCTTGGGAAACCGAGACCAACGCCGATCAGAAGACCCATGCAAACCGCGGCCAGCATCCCGAGCCACGGGGAAATCCCCAGATTTTTGGAAAGCAGCGCGGAGGTATAAGCCCCCAAAGCGAAAATACCGGCTGTCCCCAGATTCATCTGGCCGGTCAGGCCGGTAATGAAATTCAGTCCCAGCACAATGACGATGTTGATCAGCAGACGGTTGATCACCAGCATATAATAATCGTTTTTGACGAACACGGGCACCAACAGCATGAAGATGCTCAATAAAACGATGCCGGCCAGTTTTGTGATATTTGATTTTGTCATACCGCCACCCCTTTCATGCTTTTTTGCCCAGTATTCCGCCGGGACGAACGAGTAAGAACAAAATGAGAAGAACAAAGGATACGACATCCTTATACACCGCGGGCAGAACCGCAACGGAAAGATTTTCCACAATACCGATAATTAGGCCGCCCAGAATGGCGCCTGGCATATATCCGAACCCGCCGATCACGCCGGCTGAAAAGCCCTTCAGCCCGATCATGGAAGCCATATTCACATCAATATTGAACAGCGGGATAATCAGCATACCGATGATACAGCAGATAATGGAACTGATTCCTGTTGTGATGCAGATATTCTGGGACACGTTGATTCCCATGAGAGCCGCCGCTTTTTTGTTCTGTGCGACGCAGCGCATGGCCTTTCCGGTTTTGGTAAAGGTAAGAAACGTCTGCAGACAGGCGACGACAACAATGGAGACAACGCAGATGTAAAGATTTGCCTTTGTAATGCTGATGTCATGAATAATCACATTTCCCGTCAGCCAGTTGGGGACGGTGAAGGGAATCGGCCCCCAAATTAGACGGGTAGCCTCGTAAAGAATTCTGCCAAGCATAATTGTGCCCATGACGGCGAAAATGGTGGAACGCATGTTTCTAAGCGGGTTGAAGATGGTGGATGCGACAAGCGCCCCGACGATTCCGGAAACGATCATCGCGATGATCACCGACAGCCAGGAGTTAAGGCCAAGCCCCAACACCAAGGTTCCCCCGAAGATATATGCTCCCAGGGTGATCAGCTTATCATGGCTGAAATTAAGCAAGCCTGTAGAGTTCCAGACGAGTGTGTATTCTATGCCGACCAAAGCATAGATAAAGCCCAGCGCGATCCCGCTGACCAAAAGTTGAATCAATATTGCCAACATTGGCTTGCACTCCTTTTCTACATGCGGATCATCGTTATATGCCTCCCCGCCAAAACGGTGCGAGGGAGGCATACAAACTCCTTCCCAGATAACGTTACTGAAGTTTTACTGTTTCCTGATAGACCGGTTCGGCATTGACCATCTTTGCAACGTGAACCTCATGAACCATGTCGTTGGTGGAATCCGTTGTCATGGTGCCGACCGGGACCTGCAGGTCCTTGGTCGCGGCGAGCGCGTCCCTGACCTTGGTTCTGTCCGTTGAACCGGCGGTCTTGATGGCTTCCAGCAGAGAAACGGCCGCGCCGTAATAAGAAGCGGAATAGAGCTCTGCGGGGACCTTGTACTTCGCTTCAAAATTCTTGATGAAAGTCTTGGTTACATCGACCGTACTGGTGGAAACGAAGTCCGTCACGCCGTACCAGCCCTCTATTTGCTCGGGCTTGCACATTTCAATAACCTGCGGCATGGTGATACCGGGCGAGCTGATTACCTTGGCATTGAGCCCCAGATCTTTGATTTGGCGGGCATGGATGGCGAGCTCAGGGTCATGGGTCCAGATCAGAACAGCGTCCACTTTCGCGTTTTTCATTTTCATGATCTGGCCGGTAAAATCCTTATCGTTGGTGTTGTGGCCTTCCGCAACATACTCCACGCCTGCCTTTTGGCAGTAGGCTTTCGCCACCTCGTTGCCTCCGGTGCCGAATTCATCGTTGTTGTAAAACATTCCGACTTTTTTCGCGCCAAGCTTTTCAACCGCATATTGGGCGGCAACCTCTGCGAAAACTGCATCGGAAGCACGGCAGCGGAACAGAAATTTGTTGTTTAACTGGGAAATTTTTGGGGTTGTTCCACCGGTCAAGGTCGGCACCCCGGCGGAAGCCACAACCTGTTCGATCGCCATGGCGTTCGTGCTTCTGTGCGGACCGACGATTCCTACGACCCCTTCGCTGATCAGCTTGTTGGCACAGGTGACCGCCATGTCCTGCAGGGTCTGGTCATCCTCCGTCAGAAGTTGCACCTTTTTCCCGAGCAAGCCTCCTTTATCATTGTACTCATCCACCGCGAGCTGCACCGCCTGCTGCATTCTGAGTCCATTGAGGGGGTTTGCGCCCGTAAGCATGGCGATCAGTCCGATCTTGATCGTGTCACCGGAAGACGCGGCTCCCGAACCTGCGGAGGCCTGCGCGCTGGCCGCACCGGAGGAATCCGTGGGGGAACCGTTACAGCCCGCAAGGCTCAGGGCCATACAAAATGCCAGAACAAATGCTGTTAATCTGGTTTTTTTCATAGGTAAGCTCCTTTCATTTATCCGCATTTTGTTATGAATGAACCCTCATAACAAAACAGGTTACATAATGACCTTCATACATTCTTTTATTTTTTCATAGAGAACTTTATCTTCAGAAATCGTCTTCCGGTGCGTATAATCGATCAGCTCCTGCACGGTTTCCGGGGTGCAGTCGATCCCCAGCTGTCCGATCCGGGCGGGAATGCCCATGGCGGCGAGCAGGGACTTTGCTTCGTCAATCTCCTTCTGCGGAGAACCGTTGACAGCCATCTGCAAAGGAATGGCCAGTCCGACGATCTCCCCGTGGAGGAAATTTCTTCTCGCTTCCTTATGCAGGCAGCAGACGGCGTCGTAGAAATTGTGGGCAATGGCCAACTGCTTTCCTCCCGTGGATAAATCGGAAACCATGCCAGTCAGCATAATGTTCATGCAGATCACATCGTCGAGCCAACCGCTGTCCACCTTGTTTTTCGCGTCTTCAATAGCCTGCAGCGCTTTTTGCATGTAATTTTTATAAGTATAGTCCGCAATCCCCGTAGCGACTTCCGAAGTTGCCGTCATTCCCTCCGCGCCAAGGTTGAGCATGGTAAAGTAAAATTCCGGTTTTTTTGCCATTGCGTCCGCAATGCCGGAAGCCAGGTAGCGTGTGGGGCAGTTGTCGGCGACAAAGTCCAGGTCCACCAGCACCGCGCTGATTTCATGCGTTAAGAACTGGCTGCAGGCGACAGAGCCGTCCTCGCCGTAGGTTACGTAAAGAACCGCGTAAGCCGCACAGGTCGCTGCGGAAGTGGGCGCCGTAATAATTTTTCTGTCCGTAAGATTTCCCGCCCCCTTGGCAATATCAATCACCTTGCCGCCACCCAGACCGACAACCACTTCTGAGCCGGTGTCCCGCAGCCTTTTCGCGATCCATTCAAAAGATTTTTGCGTGGAGGGCCCTTCGAACTCGTCGACTGTAAAGCGGACCCCGCTTTTTTCCATGCTTTCTTTTACAATATCGCCGGTTTTGTTCCAAACCGTTGAATCAGTTACTATGTAGGCTGTTTTCCCGCAGAAGGATACTTCCTGCCCGATCTGCTTCAGCGCGCCGTGGCATTGGGTGTATCTTCCAGCGCCCACCTGAATGTTGTTACCGTCTAACATTCTGTGACCTCCTGTTTCTGGATCAATTAGTGTAAATCCATGTAATATCTCAAAAGCCGGATTCCGGGGCTGCCGCAGAGAAAGCGGCCCAAAATCAGCTAAATCGAGCAATTAACTTTATTTTTAATTTAAAATAAAAAATTTTTTATTTATTTTTTTTAATCCCTCCCGGTTCGGGAGGGATGTTTTATTTTCTATTATATTTCATTGGCGACTGGAAAATCGGACTTTTTACGGATTTCCAACAGTTGGCCACGAATACTTAAAATATGTTCTTCGACCAGAGCAATGGCTTTGTCTTTGTCAAACTGTTTCAGGTACGCGAACAGTGCCATATGGTCTGCGGACGCAACTCCCTGCATCCTGCTTGTGGAATTCATGGTAAGATAGCTGGCGACCAGAAATCTGCCCTGAATGGAGTCATACACGTCCGTAATGCAGTCGTTGCCCGCCAGAGCAACCATTTTCTTGTGAAAGTTGAGGTCTTCCTTACAGGATTTCACATACTCCCCTTGCTTAACGTACTCGCTGCACAGCAGTGCGGGCTGCGTCAGAGTTTCTACCGCGTTACCGTCTTTTTTATCACATATTTCCGTGACGGCAAATCGTTCAATCAGGATTCTCGCCTTACAGATATCGGTAATTTCCTTATCGTCATACTGGGGAACAATGATACGGCCGTTGCTTTTCACTTCAAGAATTCGCTCGTTCGCAAGCAATTTGACTGCCTGTATGACAGGGGTGCGGCTTACCCCGTATTTGTCCGTCAGCTCATCGACAAAGATCTTCTGCCCCTGCAGATACTCCCCGCTGATTAGACTGTCTTTTATTTTCTCATAGACAATCATGTCCAGGTTTTTTTTTATTGACACGGTACATCGTCCTTCGCATTTCGATCTTTTCTTTATCATATATCAAAGCTGTACAAAAAACAATAGGAAATTAAAAATTTAATATAAAATATTTTTAAATTTTTGTTCTTGTGGAAACGTCTATATGAATTGTCATTTCAAAATTTCATGGGCGAAAATCACCGGCCATACGAAAAGTTTTTCCGATCAAGTAAAATATGTTAAAAGATAAGATTGACAAATTCGAAAAACCGGAATAAGATAGGATTATAAATCGTAAGTAGTAAGTAATAAGTAAACTCAGCTATTTTACAAACAGGGGGACTTCTTGTGAAGGATTTGAAGTTAACGCAGAGCTTTTCGATGATCGCACTGAATGCACAGAACAGCCTTTACCTGACCACTGTAAAAAAGGTGGCCCTCCGATGCATGGCTGCTTCCGTAATTCTGGAGGTACTTCTGGACAATCACACGGGCAAGGGCTGGAATACGGTGGATTTACGGAATATCGCTTTCCCCGATTCGGAAGAATACTGTCAAGCTGTCCTGGAACCGATGCAGCATAAAAAAGTCAATGCCTCACGGCCTCTCAGCCTGAAACAGTGCCTGAAATCAGCTTCCGCGCTGTCCGGCAAGAGGTTAAAAAAGCTGGAGAAGAGCGTCGCCGATTCCCTGAGAAGTCAGGACCTGATCGAAGAAATCCCGAATCTGCTGGGCTGCGACCTGTATTTCGATTCTGCCGGGGTCCCGTATATGGAATATCGCAGCAACATTCCGGAATACGCGGCAATTACAGAAACCGTAAAGGCGGAAATTCTGGAAAACGGTCCTGTAACGGATGAAACCGTCTGTATGCTCTGGCTTTTGCGTGAAAGCGGCTGTTTCAGCGACTTCTTTTCCCTCAATGACCTGGAAACGGTCGCCGTCAGAATGAACGGGCTTTATTACCAAAATCCTCTTGCGAAAGCCCTATACCCTATCCGCATCCGCCGCGGCGCAGAGCTGGCGGTAAAGCAGTTCCTGCATTGGAAAAAAAGGATTTTTAAAAGACCTTTTGCTGCGGGCATCAATTTTGTTTACCCTGTTCTTGAGCGCTCACAATCGGTTTTTATTGATACGGAGGCCTGGTTTTCCAATTCGGACAAAAGGCTGGAGGACGTTAAAAACCGCCTGAAATTATACGGCCATACATTCACGGTACTGCAGACCGGGGCAGTCCCGATCATTAAAATAGACAATCTGGTTTATAAGGCAGTTCCGCAGGCGATTTACGGGAGGGTTCCTATTCACGGAGTCCGCCTGATGCCCCGCCTCCCTTTTTGAAGGAGTAAAAAATCATGTCAAGACAACGTACTATGGATGTTATCCTGGCCTCCGAATATGTCTCCATCGGTGAACTGGTGCGTATTACCGGGTGCCGCTACAGTACGCTCAAGTTTTATACGGAAGAAAACATGCTGCCGTTTGAACAGGCTGAGCAAAACCTGACCAGAAGGTATCGAAGAGAAGAGACCGTGAAAAGAATCCAATGGATTAAAAAATTAAAAGAGGATGGGCTCAGTATTCCGCAAATCAAGAATGTTTTGCAGACAGCCCCGAAAAAAGAAAGAGGGCCGGATTGACCGTCAGAAATTTTCGGAGCATACAAAAAGCCGCGTCGGGATTTGCTCCCGACGCGGCTTTCCATGCAGTTCACAAATATCTCAGAGCGCGGTAAGCAAGAATTCCAGGCTGCCCTTCAGCGTATAACCACCCATTCCCGCGGGGATAAAGAGGCTGTCTCCCTTTTGAAGAGGAACCGGCGCTTCTTTCCCACGGCAAAGCGTTCCTTTGCCGGAAACGCACAGCAGCGACTGAAAACTGGAAGCGTCGGCCGTCATTGCCGTTTCTCCGGAAAGCACAATCCGGGATACGGTAAAATACGGGCAGGACGCGAGCAGCGTTCTGACACAGTCCCCGTCCCTTACCGGTTCGCCCTGCGGCTTTGTCGAGCGGACGGGCCGTTTCAGCTGCGTGACATCCAGCGCTTTGTCCACGTGCAGAGCGCGCAGTTTTCCGTCCGCGCCGACCCTTCCATAATCGTAAATGCGGTAGGTCGTGTTGGAATTCTGCTGGATTTCGGCAAGGACGATCCCCGCGCCGATCGCGTGAAGCGTTCCCGCGTCGATAAAGAACACGTCGCCCGGATGGGCTTCCACTTTGTTTAGCACTTCCGTCAATGTCTGATTGCGAATTCGCTCGGCGAATTCCTCTTTGCTGATTTCCTTCTGGAAACCGTAGTAAAGATAGGCGCCCGGCTCGTTTTCCAGAATATACCACATTTCCGTCTTTCCGTATTCGCCCTCGTGCTCCAGAGCGTATTCGTTGTCGGGATGGACCTGTATGGACAGACGGTCCTGTGCGTCGATCAGCTTAACCAGCACCGGGAACTGCTCAAAGCGGTCGCAGTTTATCCCCAGAATCCCCCGTCCCTCCTGTGCAATCAGGTCTTTCAGCGTCTTTCCGTCGAAGATTCCCCCGGAAATCACGGACAGCCCGTCCGGATGGCAGGAGAGCATCCAGCTTTCCGCCAGTTTCTGCGCGGCGCTCTGCTGGCGGTACTCCGTCCTGAGCTTTGTTCCTCCCCAAAGATAATCCTTGCAGGGAGCAATGAGTTTCAGCGGTCCCAAATCAATGAACCCCTTTCCGTTGTTGTCCCGGCCTTTTACGCATTAAAGAGAAACCCTGTCAACAAATTTTTCCATCCGCGCAAACGCTTCCTTTACGTTTCGGAACTGGGTTCCCAGATTGATGCGGATATACCCTTCACCATTGCCGACGAAATTGTTCCCGCTTTCCACCAGCACGCCCGTTTCCTTTGCAAGGCGGTGCGTAAAGGTATCGCTGTCCATCCCCGTTTTCCGAATATTCACCCACAGCAGATAGGAGGATTCCATCTCCATGCAGGACAGCCGGGGAATCCGGGTCCCGATGGACTCGCGGGCGTAACGATAATTTTCCCCAAGGTAGCCCATTAGCGCACGGGTGTATTCCTCGCCCTCGTTGTAACAGGCAATGAGCGCGATGATACCGAACACCGCCGGCGAAGTGATGGAATTTTTCGTCAGCCGGCCGCGGAAGGTTTTGCGCAGCTCGTCATTCTCAATGATGGCGTAAGAGGTTTTCAGGCCACCTAAATTATACTGCTTATTCGGTGAAGATAAAAGGATAACATTTTGAAAAAGTTCCCCGGTTTCAACGGTGGAGGTATAAACCCCGTCAAAAATCAGACCGCTGTGTACCTCATCGGCGACGACAATGGTTCCGTATTTCCGGCACAGGGAAATCAGCGTGACCAGCTCTTCCCGGCTCCAGATCCTGCCGGAGGGGTTGTGAGGATTGCAGAGCAGATACAGCTTCGGACGGTATTGTTTGAGCTGCTCTTCCATTTTTTCAAAATCCATCCGGTAACGGTTGTTTTCCACGACCAATTCATTTTCGATTACCCGCGCGCCAAACGCAGTCGCCGCCCGCGCAAATGGATCGTAGACCGGCGTGCTGAGCATAACGGAATCGCCCTTCTGGCAGAAGGCCTGCACCGTATAGTGCAGAGTGGAAACCGTGCCGTAGCACAGGGCCAGCCATTCCTTTTTCGGGGAAGCGTGATGATGCCGTTCAAAGTAACGGATCACCGCGTCGTAGAATTCCTCATAAACGTAGGTATAGCCGAAAACGCCGATATCCACGGCCTGATGCAGCCTGTTCAGCAGCGACTCCGGCGCGCGGAAATCCATGTCGGCAATCCACATGGGAATATAATCGTCGCCGACCGGGCCGAAGTGCTCTTCGATTTTCGCTCTGTCCCATTTGCGGCATTTTTCCGCATAGCGGTCGGGGAAAAGGTCAAAACCCGTCATAGCTGCCTCCTGTGTGCAAAATCCACGGTCGAAAGGTAAGCGGTCCGGTCCAGGCTTTTCATCAGCTCCGTCAGCAGGAGCACCGCTTTGTCCACATCGGCACAGCTGCCGATGGACCAAGGGCTGTGGCCGTAGCGAAGCGGGATGCCGAGCACGGCGCACACCGCGCCGTCGCGGGTCAGGTGAGCCTGGCCGCCGTCCGTACCGCCGTTGCTGAACATATCCTGCTGCAGCGCAACGCCGTTTTGATCGGCGATCTTCTGAATATGGCTCAGAAGGCGGGAGGAAGGCACCATGGTCTTATCGTAATGCAGCAGCATGGGACCGTGCCCGATCTGCCGGTTGTTGGTATGGTCCCTGACCAGCTCGTTTCCCCAGCAGGCGACGTCCAGCACGATCACGATGTCGGGCTGAATCCTGTGCGCGGAGGTCTTTCCGCCCCTCAGCCCCACCTCTTCGCTGGAGGTCGCCGCCATATACAGCTGGTTCGGAAGCGGGGTGCCTGCCAAGCGCTTGAGCGTTTCCGCCATCACGTAGCAGCCGAGCCGGTCGTCAAAGGCCTTTCCCGCAAAGGTGCCGTCGATTCCGTATTCCTGACATTCGCTGCTGAAGGTCACCATGTCCCCTATGCGGATACCAAGAGAAAGGGCTTCTTCATCGGAAACGGCGCCGATATCGACGACCAGATCCTTCACGTCGCCGTCCGCGTACACGGAATTCAAAACGCCGGGGATTTTACGCCCGGATTCCGTTGTGACCCGGACTCCCTGCATAAATTTGGAGAAGGTGCGGACGCTCCCGACCGGAATGACATGGAGCATACCGATTTTGCTGACGCTTCTGACGAGAAAGCCGACCTCGTCCATATGGGCGCACACCATGACGCGCGGGCCCTGCACATCCCCCTTTTTATGGAAGATGGCGGAACCCAGCCTGTCGAAATCGACTTCGTCAGAAACACCCTCCAGCTCTTCCAGCAGGATGCTTCTGACCTCGTCCTCGTGCGAGGCGACCGCGTCCGCGTTACTCAGTTTTTTTACCAGTTCAATATTCATTGGTTACTCCTTATCTGCAACAATCAGCTGCTTGGGCGAGCGGGTCAGTACCCGGGAGCCCTTTTCCGTTACCAGCACATCGTCTTCGATACGCACGCCGCCCAATCCCGGCACATAGATGCCCGGCTCTACGGTCACGACCATCCCGGCCTCCATGCGCGCTTCCTCCGTGGGGGAAAGGCGCGGGTCCTCGTGGTCGTTGATGCCCAGCGAATGGCCCAGATTGTGGCCGAAATACTCGCCGTACCCGGCTTTTTCAATCACCGACCTGGCCGCACGGTCCGCGTCGCAGAAGCGGGTCCCGGCGCAAACGGCCTCTATTCCCTTCTGCTGGGCTTCCCGGACGGTTTCATAGATTCTCTGCAATTCGGATACCGGCATTTTTCCGACCGCGAACGTGCGGGTGATATCGGAGCAGTACTGGCCGACCTTTGCCCCAAAGTCAAGGGTGACAAGATCGCCGGCTTCCAGCTGTTTGGCCCCGGCCTTGGCGTGCGGCATGGAACCCCTTACGCCGCTGGCGACAATGGTGTCGAAGGACTCCTTCATCGCGCCGTTTTGCTTCATAAAGTAAACCAGTTCGTTTGCGACCTCGTCCTCGCGCATTCCGGCCCTGACAAAGCCGAGAATGTGCGCGTAGGCGCGGTCCGCAATGGCGCAGGCTTTCTGTATCGTCTCAATTTCCTGAGCGTCTTTGACCGCCCGGATCGGATTGATATTGACGGGAACCAGCGAAGCGCGGAGCTTCTTTTCCAGCGACCGGTACCGGTCGTAGGACAGATCGTCGCCTTCAAAACCGACGGTACGGATATTTTCTTCTTCAATAATCCTGTTGATGAGCAGGTCATAGGTCTTTTCCCCGGTCATCAGAAGGACCTGTGCGTCCCGGTTGTTCTGCCGTACTTCCTCGTAATAGCGTGAATCCACAATCACATATTTCTGCTTCTGCGTAATCAGCACATAGCCCGAGGAGCTGTACAGCCCGGAAAGATAAAATTTGTTGTGGTAAGAGGTGCACAGCATTGCCTGTGCGTCGCAGCCCGCCAGAAGCGCGCGGCAGTTTTCAAGTCTGTTCATGTTTTCTCCTATATGATTTAAGAAAGGAGTACGAAACGTACCCCTTTCTCTCAGCTACTATGTAATCAGTCGTTGGAGTCTACTTCCAGCTTGCCTTTTTTAATCAGATTGTTCCGTGCGAAAATAACGATCAGCGCGGTGATGACCGCTCCAATGACGATGCCCGCAATATAAGCGGCGATATTGGAGATCAGCGGCCATGCCCAGACAGCGGATTCCGGGAACCACTGGACGGCACCCATGGCGACGGCGGAGGTACCGCCGACGATCGCGCCGATCATATAGGCTGGAATCGTGATGGAGGGTTTCTCAAGGGCAAACGGGATGGAGCCTTCGCTGATTCCCATGAAGGCAAGGAACATGGCGGTTTTGCCCTGGGGATAGAACTGCTTGTCAAAGACATGTCTGCCGACAACCAGTTTGTCGATGATCGTCGCAAGGCCGAGGCCGATGGACGGAACGACAATGGCGATGCAGCGGGCCGTAATCGGCAGCAGCTTGTCGGTCGTAAAGCTCAGCGCCACAAATCCCGCGGCCTTGTTGATCGGGCCGCCAAGGTCGATGGCGGTCGCCGCGGAAAGCGCAATGGCGTAGCCGTAGCCGCCTGCCGCGCCTGCCGCGCCCAGAGCCCCTTTGATCCAGGAGTTGATCAGTCCGCCGAACGGGGTAACGACATAGTGCATACCCAGCATTACGCCAGCGGCCGCGATAATCGGAATCAGAAAGGTGGTTTTGAAAGCAAGCATGTTGTGGCTTACTTTAATGGATTTATTCAGCCATTTTACGAAATAACCGGCTGCGATCGCAATCAGGATAGCGCCCAGGAAGGTGGAAGCGACCGGTGAATTGGCTTCCCATTTGCCGTCCACAAGGCTCAGGATGGAAGTCGGCTTTGTAGCCATCAGGCCGCCGATAAAGCCGGCCGGGAAAGCAAGCTTGCCGCCGATGGAGTTCGCCATGAAGGCCGCGAACATCGGAATGGCAAAGCCGAACAGGGTTCCGCCGAATTCTGCGGTCAGGTTGGCAAATTTCAGCAGGCCGATGGACGACCCCGTGTATTTTCCGGAGTTCATCGCGTCAACAATGCCCATGGAGGGATCGACACCGAGGATGACGTAAGGAATCAGCTGGGAAAGTGCCAGAATCAGTCCGCCCATGATCAGGAACGGAATCATGTTGGAAATACCGGTCATAACATGTTTGGAAAGCTCTGCCCAGATACTCTTTTTTTCCGGTGCGGGGGCAGTGGAACCGATGTTCAATTTCGGGCGGTTGGCTCCGCCGTTGACTGCGCTCTTTTTGGTAATTGCCATTTTAACTCCTCCTCAAATAGATTATGTAATTATTGTGCTTCTGCGGAAATCATTTCCTCGATTTCCTTAATGATGCCTTTTGCGTTTTTGATGGCATCCTGCAGGCTGATTTCATACACGTCGTAGTCGTCGAAACGGTCGTTGTTTTCCGGCGTGATCGCCACGGCCTGAATAATAATGTCGGCTTCTGCAAGATCCTTGGAGGTAAGCGCATTCTGGATCCCGTCCGCGCCCTGCGTTTCGATCTTTACCTCATACCCCAGCTCCTTCGCCGCTTCCTCCAAGGACTGCGCGGCCATGAAGGTATGGGCCAGACCCATTGTGCAGGCGCACAGAGCCACCAGTTTCTTTGCCATATTCTGTTCCTCCTTCTTAACTTTGAATCGCTTGATTTATAATACCGAATATTTCATCGGGATCATCTGAATTGAGCAGTGATTTCTGAAACTCCGCGTTGACCAGCTTGCGCGAAAGCGCGGAAAGAAGCTTCAAGTGCACCGTGCCCCCCACTTCCTTTGGAACCAGCAGAGCAAGGACCACCACGGTCGGTTCGCCGTCCATGGACGGCCAGTCAATCCCGTGCTTTGTCTTGACCACAAGCACTGAGGGCTTCAGGATCGCGTCGCAGCGCGTGTGCGGAATGGCAAACCCGTCGCTAAAGCCGGTGCTGTCCACGTTTTCACGCTCCATAAAGCCGTCGACGGTCGCCTGTACGCCGGAGCTGATACCGAACTTCACCGCCTTTTCGGCGATGAAGGCCAGGCATTCCTCTTTCGTGGAAACGTCCGCATCCAGCAGGACATATTCCCTCTTAAAAACGCTATCTTCCTGCATATGTGTTCTCCTTCAAAAAGAAAAAATTTTAATAAATTGGTCGTAAGAAGAGGAAGCAATCAGCTGGTTCACCCGTCTGATGTCCTTTACGCATCCGTACAGCTGCCGGAACATGGACGCGTTGGCGCTGTCGGCACTGTTGAAGCTGATAAAGAACAGCAGCTGAACGTTCTCCTCCCCCCACTTAATCGGCTGCTGTAAAATACCGATCCCCACCACGGAAGGCAAATCCCCCTGAAAGATGGTGTGCGGAACGGCCACCAGATTGCCGATGTCCGTGGAGGATTTCTTCTCCCTCATCTTAACGGAATCCAGCGTACTTTTTTGAATGAGGCCCATCGCCAGCATTCTTTTTCCAATTTCTTCAATCGCTTCTTCCCGCGTTTGCGCCTGAAGCCGGAAAAATGCTTCCGGGCGGAACATGGCGGCGAGGCTGGGCTTTTCTTCCCCGCTGTGATAGAGGGCGTCCTTGATTCGGACAATACAGTCGCTGCCCAGAAAATCCTCGATGACCACCAGCGGAATATCGCTGTGATAGCCGCCGATATCGACGGTGGAAATAACAATATCGGGATCGTGTGCGAGCGCGCTTTCCAGATAGTGGATCGGGTACACGCCGGCAATTTCAAGCTCCGGGATTTCCCTGCTGATCCGCTCGGTAATCAGCTGGCTTGTGCCGATTCCGTAGCTGCACAGAACGACTGCCTTTTTCCGGCTGTTCATTCTTTCATGGAACGCGCCGAAATGCATGGCAAGATACCCCAGTTCGTCTTCTCCTATGGTTACGCCGTACTCCTTTTCAATCTTCTGCGCCAGAAAGATCGCATAGTTCATTTCAATCGGATACTTCTTTTTGATCTGGCTGAGCAAGGGATTTTTCACCGGAATCTGGCTCTCCATCCGCTCCAGAAGAATTTTGATGTGCACGGACAGGGATTCGATCACTTTTTCGTCGGCGGAATAATCGGAGCCGGAAATCAGGGAGATTTCCCTGATCCGGTCCTTCACAAAGTTGTGGATATGGTCTTCCACATTCACCTTATCCGCTTCAAAGCTCTGGATCACGGGGCCGGAAAGCGCGGCAATATACTGAACTTCCTCGTCGTTCAGCGCAATGCCAAAGGACTTTGCAAGCGGGTCCATCATCTGACGGATCACCTGCAGGTGGTACCGGCGCACGTTTTTCGGCAGCGAAAGATCGGTCAGACGACAGCCCTGTCTTGCGCGGGAAAAGGAAACGGCGATGCGCATGGACAGGTTCTGAATATCCCTGTCCGCGGCGACGACATGAATCTTTTTTAAGTGCTCCAGCACGGTACCGTCGATCTGCTTATACTCGTCTTCGCTCAGATTCGGCAGATTGACCTGAAAGCTGCTCTGCTCGTTGTTGAATCCGATATCCGTCAGCAGTGCGCGGATGTTGATTTCCCCGCCGTCTATCAGCAGTCCGTAATAGGGCTTTGAAGACAGCTCCAGACTGTATTTGTGAAGATAGTCCTTAATGGACGGCATCATCTTGTTTACGGTGGAAGGGCTTAAATGCACGCAGCCGGAAAGCGTTTCTATTGTGACGGGCTGTGACTGGATGATCGTCAGAAGAATGCTTCTGACACGTTCGGCGCTGTCTTCGTAGGATTCGCCGCTCAACAGCTTTTTCACCGCCCTGAGGTCGCCTTTCAGCTCGTAGCCCACGCCGCGCTTTGAAACGATTTCCAGCCCGTCTTCCTTGATTTCCTCATTGATGATTTCAACATACCGTTTGGCGGTACGGGAAGAAATATCGATCAGCTTGGCAATGTCCTCCGCCGTCAGGGGAGTCTGCGTCTCGCTGAGATGTTGTATCAGTTTGATTTGAATTTTCGTCAGCATCCAATCACCTCGCTTTTATTTTGATCTTACCGGTCAATTCTATTATAACTTTTTATTCGGAAATTTCCTTATAATCTTTGACATGGGATGGTGCCACTGAAAATAAATTACTGTCTATCTTGTATAACTTATGTGTCCGATTCTTGAATTTCGGCGGCCTCAAGGCTTTTTTTGCCTGTGTGCCATCCGACCGGAAGCAAGAAAAAAACAGAACCGTACAAGCAGGAATACGGAAGATATCATTCCATATAATAATATTTCAACCTGTCCGTGCACGGAACGCGGCTTCGCCGGAAACAGCGGATATTGCATTTTATTGCGAGTATGATATCATAGTAATCAGTAAAAATCAGCGCCACGGCGTAAATCATCAAAGGGAGTATTTCTATGAAACAGTTTACTTATACCATTACGGATGCCGAGGGAATCCATGCCCGTCCGGCCGGGCTGCTTGTAAAAACAGCGGCGGCGTTTGCTTCGGACATTAAGGTCGTCAAGGACGGAAATGCAGCAAACGCCAAAAAGATTTTCGCAGTCATGGGCCTGGCCGCCAAAAAGGGCGAGACGGTAACCGTTACTGCGGAAGGCAGCGACGAGGCAAAAGCCTTTGAAACGCTGCAGGCTTTCTTCAAGGCCAACTTATAAGCCGTTTTTTCCGGAGCAGGAGAAACGGGCTCCGGAATTCTCACACGGCTGAAAAGCGGTCAAAAAAGCGCAGGGAATCATTTCCCTGCGCTTTTTATGTACAAATTGGTTTCAATATGGCCTTCCGTACCCGTCAGTTCGCTGTCTGCGGCCATTGATATTTATTTTCTGTCTCCTCTTCCGCTTCGGACTCCCGCTCAGGCTCGTCCCGGACTTCCGGTTCGGGGCCCTGCTCCGTCTCTTCCTTCAGTTTAAATCTTTTCACAAGAGTGTTCAATGCCTGCGCCTGTCCGGAAAGCTCCTCGCTTGCCGCGGCGCTTTCTTCCGCTGTAGCGGAATTGGTCTGAACGACGCCGGAAATCTGGTCAACGCCCCGCGTTACCTGAACGATGGCGCCGGACTGGAGATTGGATGCCTGCGAAATTTTTTCGACCGTTTCGGAAACGACCCGTGCTCCCTCCACTACCTGCAGAAGGGACTGCGCGGTTTGATCGGCAATTTTCGTTCCGTTTTCCACCTGGGTCATGGAATCCTCAATTAGGGCAGTGGTGTTTTTTGCCGCCGCCGCGCTTTTGCTGGCCAGATTCCGGACTTCGTCCGCCACAACGGCAAAGCCTTTGCCCGCCGCGCCCGCTCTGGCCGCTTCCACAGCCGCGTTCAGGGCGAGAATGTTTGTCTGGAACGCAATGTCCTCGATCGTTTTGATGATTCTACCGATTTTTCCGGAGGAATCGTTGATTTTGGACATGGCTGTTACCATTTCCGCCATATGGCGATTGCAGATTTCTATTTCCTCACGGACATGATCCACATTTTCGCTCGCAAGTCCGGCGTAATCGGCATTATTCCTGACATGAACGGAAATTTCCGTGATGGTTGCGGAAAGCTCCTCGACCGAGCTCGCCTGTTCGGTTGCCCCCTGCGCCAGCGCCTGCGCTCCGTTTGACACCTGCTCCGCGCCGCTCGACACCTGCTCCGCCGTGCGGCTGATCTGCGCCAGGATATCGTTCAGGGAGAGTACAATACTGTTAATGGATTTCTTTAGCTCAATAAAATCCCCCTTGTACTCCAGCTGGGAAACGACGGTCAAATCCCCCTGCTCCACCCCGGCAAGGCTGTTTCTGATATCGTCTATGTACGATTGAATGGTATCGGTTGATTTTGCAAAGGCGGCTCCCAGCTGTCCGATTTCATTGCCGGAATCCGTGGCGATCTGAACGCTCAGGTCGCCCTCCGCCATCTTTTGAGCCGCGGCGGCCATTTCGCCGACGGGTTTGCTGATACTCCTGGAAATGCTGATGGAGATAAGAATTGAAATAACCAGAGAAAGAAAGATTACTAGAAAAATGCTGACACTCGCCGTGCGGCCCTGCGCGGAGAGCTTTGCGGCAACCTGATTGCCCATGGTTGTTTTCTCGCTGATTAAGGCATTGGTGGATTCCCTGATTTTTTGGGAAAGCGGCTCGCCCTGCCCGGACAAAAGGGACTGTCCGACTGAGTTTAAGCCCTGCGAGGCATAGTCGACCACCTGTCCCCTGATGGTTGCGAACCTGTCCAGATTGGCTTTGATGTTATTATAGTAGTTCAGGTCTTCCTTCGTAACCATACCTTTTTTCATGTTCACAAAATATGTGTTCACCTTCGCGGTGGACTCTTCCAATTCCGCCAGACACTCTTTGGTCACCTTTGGGTCGGTCGTGAATACGATGTCGCGGATAATGGAATTTGTGTTATTGAATTCCGTGTTGAAAAGACCGATATCCCCCTGAGCAAAGCCGTAATCCTGTAACGCTTTGCCGTATGTAGCGTTCATATTCGTCATGACGGTGAGTCCGACAATGCCCCCTATGCTGGAAATAATGGTTACCAGAGCAAACGTTAAAATTAGCTTTTTGCCGATCTTCATATTTTTTAACATATAGATCCCCATTTCCTAATTGATTTCTGAGATCTACCCATCTGCAGGATCGTTTTTCCTATCATTCGCCGGGAAAGCGAACGGCAGCCGCGCCGTACGCTTCCCCGCCTTCTGATTTTGATTATTCTTTGTACTTTTGACTTTCTGTGCTTTTCTTCAGTGGCTTACTCTTTACCTTAACGGTTCACGGCTCATATTTTCTGACAATGGAGGAAACCCCCATCCCGCCGCCGACACAGAGCGTTGCAAGGCCGTATACGGAGCTTCTGCGCTTCATTTCGTAAAGCAGGGAAACCAGAATTCGGCAGCCGGAAGCGCCCACCGGATGCCCCAACGCAATTGCGCCGCCATTGACGTTGACTTTTGCCGGGTCAAGGCCAAGCAGCTGGACGACTGCCAGCGACTGCGCGGCAAAAGCCTCGTTCGCTTCGATCAGATCCATGTCGTCCACGGTCAGGCCCGTTTTCTCCATGATCTTTTTGGTGCTGAACGCAGGGCCTACGCCCATAATGGCCGGATCAACCCCGGCGGACTGGCCGGCGACCCAGACGGCCATCGGCGTTACACCCAGTTCCTTCGCTTTTTCCTCACTCATGACGACCACCGCGGCCGCGCCGTCATTAATACCGGAAGCATTTGCGGCGGTGACGGTTCCATGCGGCTTAAACGCGGGTTTCAGCTTTGCAATGCTCTGTGCGGTAACGCCGGCTCGGGGTCCTTCATCCGTATCGAAAAGAACGGTTTCCTTTTTCACCTTCACCGGGACCGGAACAATTTCTTCCTTAAATTTCCCTTCGGACTGTGCTTTTTCGCACTTCTGCTGGCTGAACGCGGCAAATTCATCCTGCATTTCCCGGGTAATACCATATTTTTCGGCAACATTTTCAGCGGTGATTCCCATGTGATAATCGTTGAAAGCGTCCCACAGGGCATCCTTTACCATGGAGTCGATCAGCTTTCCGTCGTTCATACGGTAGCCGAAGCGCGCCTGATTCAGCACATACGGGGCGGAGGACATATTCTCCATCCCGCCAGCCACAATGATCTCCGCCTCCCCGGCCTCGATCAGCGCGGCCGCCATGTTGACGGCTTTCAGTCCGGAGCCGCAGACGTTGTTCAGGGTAATTGCCGGGACGTCATGCGGGATACCGGCGTTCACAGACGCCTGGCGCGCCACGCTCTGGCCGAGTCCGGCCTGAAGCACGCACCCCATCAGAACCTCATCCACCCTATCCGGGGAAATGTTTGCCCGCTTTAACGCCTCACCAATGACGATGGAGCCGAGCTTCGACGCCGGAACGTCGGTCAACGCGCCCCCCATTTTCCCAATTGCCGTACGGACAGCGCCTGCCAATACGATTTTTTTCATTTGTTTCTCCTCCTATTGCTAAGACTAAGAATGAGCTTTTCGTCAATCATTATTCCGCTATTTACCGTGACTATGCTTACCGGCTGCAGAAATGCGAAAAAGATGCTGCGTACACAACACCTTTCCCGTGTCTTATGAAAATTTGGAGTGAAAACGCTCTTCAAACGCCTGAATCAGTTCCGGGCGGAAATCCGGGTGCGCAATGGTGATCAGCGCTTGGGCTCTTTCGCGCAGGGTCTTTCCCTTTAGCTGCGCAATTCCGTACTCCGTCACAACGTAATTCACATCGTAGCGGGAAGTGGTGACCGAGGCGCCCTCATCAATCAGCGGAACAATTTTGGAAACCTTCCCCTTCGCCGCGGTGGAGGGCATCGCCATGATGGTTTTGCCGCCCCGGCTCATATTCGCGCCCCTGACAAAGTCCACCTGTCCCCCCACGCCGCTGATTTGCTTCAGGCCTACGGAGGTAGAAACCACCTGCCCCATCAAATCCACCTGTACGCAGGAATTGATGGAGATCAGGTTGTCGTTCCGGGCAATGACGCAGGGGTCGTTGACATAATCCACGGGATACATTTCCACCTCGGGATTATTGTCCACGTAATCATACAGTCGGCGGGTTCCCATCAGAAAGGTCACCACGCTTTTGCCCGGATGAAAATTCTTTTTCTTATTGGTAATGACCCCGGCTTCCACCAGCTCCACCACACCGTCGGAGAACATTTCCGAATGGATGCCGAGGTCGTGCTTGTCTTTCAAAAACAGCAGCACCGCGTCCGGAATAGCCCCGATCCCCAGCTGAAGCGTATCGCCGTCCTGAATCAGGGAAGCGCAGTTTTTGCCGATGGCGCATTCGACCTCCCCGATTTTCGGCGGAGAAAGCTCAATGATAGGGTCGTCCGATTCCACAAGATAGTCGATGTTGCTTACATGGATAAAGGAATCGCCCAGCGTGCGCGGCATATTGCGGTTGACCTGCGCAATGACCGTTTTGGCGCACTCCGCCGCCGGCTTGGTGTAATCCACCGCCACGCCGAAGCTGCAGTAGCCGTGCTGATCCGGCTCGGAAACATGGATCAGCGCCACATCCACCGGCAGGGTCGTTCGGAAAAGCTGGGGGATTTCTGAAAAAAACACCGGCGTTACGTCGGCCCGGCCTTCCGCCGCCGCCTGTCTTGTGCTGGCGCCAAGAAACAGGCTGTTGTGGCGGAAATGCTTCTCCATCCCCGGCAGGCAATACGGGGACTGCCCCATGGACACCATATGTACGATTTCCACATTCTCATACTGCTCCGCATTTTTTACCATCGCGTTGATAACTGCGGTAGGCTCGCTGACCGCATGGCCGATGACCACGCGGCTGTTTGACCCGATATGCCTGACCGCTTCGTCGGCGGTAGTCAGCTTATCGCAGTAAAGCTCCTTCCAATTCATCTGCATCCCTTCTTATCCGTAATATTTCTCATACGATTCCCCGTATTTTCCCCGGTAAATGTACAGGCGCGGTTTTTGCTCCACGCCTGTTCTTCATTCTGGTCCGTTATTCCTGAATGCCCGCAATTTCTTTTGCGAGCTCTTTCTTTTCACCGAGATTGCTCTGGCGGGCAATCATGATTCTTTGCGCCTGGGGAGAACCGGCTCCGTGCAGGGACTCGGTGCGGTAACCTACGGCCGCGCTGCCAAGAGTCATGTTTTCGATCAGCCGTAAAATCCTCATCCTGTTTTCCGTCGGCACACTGTCCACACCGCGCAGGTATTTATCTATGTAGGGATGCAGCTTTTCGTCGTTGAAATCCTGTTCGGAGGGCATCGTGACCATGATCCCGCCCGCGATATCCTCGGCCAGACGGCAGATTTCATAAGGGAAACGCGTCACGTTCTGTTTGCACACATTCGCGAGCAGCATATCGATCTGATAGTTGCCGGCCGCCGTTTTGCAGCCTTCGCAGGAACAGGCGATGCCGCAGCTGTAAAGAGACTCGTTCAGGTGCGTCATCTCGATGATCTTATCCTTGACATGGGAGGCCTTCTGCACACCGTTATAGTCCGCGGCCAGCGCTGTGGCGCCAATCAGGACATCGCCCACGCCGACCTTGCACCCACCGTAGCTCTGGCGGTGGTAGCCCGCGAAGCGCTCCACCAGCATGCCGGAAAATTCCGTTTCTCCGTCCATGAAAACCCGGTCGTTCGGGATAAAGACATCCTCGAAAATAATCAGCGCCTCGTGGCCGCCGAATTTCTTGTTGCCCATATCGAACTGTCCGCCTTCCAGCTTGCGGGTGTCACAGGACTGGCGGCCATAAATGATCAAAATGCCTTTCTCGTCGGAGGGAATCGCGAAGGAAACCGCGTAATCCTTATCCTCCGGCTTCATGGAAACCGTAGGCATCACGATAATTTCATGAGAATTTACGATACCGGTCTGATGTGCCTTGCAGCCGCGCACCACAATACCGTCCGGGCGGCGCTCCACAACGTGCAGGTACTGGTCGGGGTCAGCCTGCTGGCTTGGGGAACGGCTGCGGTCTCCTTTGGTGTCGGTCATGGCGCCGTCCACGACCAGGTCTTCGGTCTGGACTTTGCTCCAGTATTTTATAAAATTCTCATGATAATGGGTACCGTGCGCGGCGTCGATTTCAAAAGTCGTGCTGTAAATGGCGTTTGCGGCGTCCATGCCGACGCATCTCTGAAAGCAGGATGCGGTCTTCTGGCCGCAAAGGCGCTGCATCTTAACCTTTTTTACCAGATCTTCACTGCTTTGATGAAGGTGTGTAAATCGGTTGATGGTTTCGCCCGTCAGATTGGATTTCGCAAGCATTAAATCCTGATACCGGGGGTCCTGCGCCAGCTCATAGGTCATACAGACCGACTGAAAAGAAGGGCGGATGATCGGGTCGTCCACCGGACATTCCACTCTCTTGCCAAACATATAAACTTCCAGATTCAGCTTGCGGAGGCTTTCTTCATACTGTTCTTTTGTCATTAACACGTTTGAATCCCACCCATTCTTTTAATATAGTTTCCGATAGATTTCTTCTATTTCCTTTTGGGAAAGAGGAACATAGTTATTGGCGAGAAGGCGCTGCTGCCCGTCAATCACAGCCTGAGCAAAAGCGGCAATTTCCGCTTCCTTCATCCCGTATTCCCGCAGCCGCTTTTTCGCGATCAGGCCGCCCAGCAGCTCATCCAGCCGCGCGAACACTGCGGAGTCGGCAGGACAGTCCAAGAGCCGGGACAGATGCCGGCACAGGTCCTGTATCTTTCCGTCGCTTTTTTTGGAGTAATATGCCTCGAACACCGCGCAGAGGAACTGATAATTGCTCTCGCCGTGCGCCACATGATAGTTGCCGCCGAGCGGATAGGACATGGCGTGCACCGCTCCCACGCCGCTGTTTCCGAACGCAATACCGGCGAAGTTACTGGCGATGAGCACATCCTTTTCAATTTCGCCGCGGGCCGCCTCGCCTCTTTCGGCCAGTTTCCGGTAGGAATTGAGGATGGTAGTAAAGGCTTCCACCGCGAAAAGCTCCGTATATCCGGTGGACTTCGGCGAGAGAAAGGATTCCAGCGAATGCACCAGCGCGTCGATGGAGCTGTACAGGAAAAAGCGGTAGGGCAGTGTGGAAATCAGCTCCGGAATCATGACAGCGTAATCGGCATAAAGGGCGTCGTTGGCAATTCCCATCTTGGTCCCGCGCTGAAGCAGCGCGAAAATCGAAATATTGGTGACCTCGCTCCCCGTTCCGCAGGTAGTCGGCACGATGATCAGCTCTTTGTCCCGCACCAGCCGCTCCGGCTCGTCGTACAGCTGCGTCAGCCGATCGAATTTTTTCAGCGACAGCACCTTGCCGATGTCGATGACCGTACCCCCGCCCACCGCGATGACACGGCTGTAGGAGGTGTTGCTTAAATCTGCCACAATGGCGTCCGTCATTTCGTCAGTCGGCTCCCCGCCGCCGTATTTTTCCTGAAAAAGCACATGGCAGGGCAACCCGAGAGCCTTGATAAAGGGATCGTAAATAAACTGCTGCGTAATCAGCAGGTCGTCTTCCTTGATTGCGAAATCCTTCGCAAATTCTGCAAACCGGTCAAACCGGTATATCTGCGTTTTCAATGCGAATTGTTTCATGATGATTCCCCCCAAAAAATCCAAGCGAATATTTAGGACTAAATAACACCCTGCTCCTGCAGCCGTTGAATCTCATCCGCTTTCAGTCCCAGCAGGCCATTGTAGACTTCGTCGTTGTGTTCGCCCAGCAGCGGCGGACGCAGCTCGATTTTACCCGGCGTCTTAGACATTTTCAGCGTGATGCCGTTGATTGAGATTTTTCCTGCCCCAGGGTAATCCATATATTCAAACACTTTTCTGTGCTGAATCTGCGGGTTGTTTACGACGCCCGGAATGTCCGAAATCGGCGCGACGGGAATTCCGGACTTTGAAAGAAGAGAATCGATCTCTGCCGTCGTCAGTTCCTGCGCCCATTTCTGCACCGCTTTTTCCACAGCTTCGATATTTTCCATTCTGTGCGATACCGTATCAAACCGCGGGTCGTCGATCAGTTCGGGCTGCCCGATGATTTTGACAATACGCGAAAAGAGCGGCTGTGTACCCGCGTGAATATAGATATATCCGTCCCTGGTCTTGAATGCGTTGGCCGGAGCCGTCACTTTGTCCCTGTTCTTCCAGCGTTTTTCCACTACGCCGCTGGTCGTGTAAAGCGGAACGGTCGTCGCCAGCAGCGAAGAAATGCAGTCCAGCAGGGATACGTCGATCCGCTGCCCTTCCCCGGTGTTTCTTCTGGAATAAAGGGCGGAAACGGTTCCCAGCGCGGCGTAGATTGCGGAAACAAAATCGACGACCCATGTTCCGGTCAAAAGAGGGGTTCCTTCCTCTTCCCCCGTCAGGCTCATCAGGCCGGACATCGCCTGCGCAATGCAGTCAAAGGCCACGCGGTCGCGGTAAGGACCGTCCTGGCCGAAACCGGAAATGGACGTAACCACCAGCTCGGGATTCAGTTCGTCCAGCACTTTCTGCGTCAGGCCCATCGCGTCCAGCGTACCGGGACGGAAATTTTCGACCAGCACGTCCGACTGCTGAATCAGTCCGCGCAGGATTTCCTGTCCCTGCTCGCTGCGCAGGTTCAGGGTAACGCTTCGCTTATTTTTGTTGTACTGGGTGAAATACAGGCTGACATCGCCTGCGTAAGGGCCCATTGTGCGGGATTCCTCCCCCACAACGGGCTTTTCGATCTTAATGACTTCCGCGCCCAGGTCCCCTAAAAGCATGGAGCAGTACGGACCGGAGATATATCTTGATAAATCCAGCACCCGCACGCCCTGTAAAGGTCCGCTCATCTGTTTTGCCCCCTCAGTTTTCCAGCGTTGCAGGTTCGTTGGTGATCGCTGCGTTGAGGAATTTTTTCTTCGGATCGATTTCCTCACGGATCAGGCGAAGGTCCTGTGCGCACGGCTCCGGAGTAAACGGTACGTCGTCCGGAATTTCTATATTGAAGCCAGTATTTTCGCGGATCATTTCCTTTGTAACGCCGGGGTGGATGCTGTGGACCCTCATTTTGCCCGTTTCCGGGTTGAAGTCCATAATACAAAGATTGGTCATTACATAAGTGGCTCCGCCGCCGGGCAGGCCTTCGCGGTTATTGTGTCCGGAGGCGCCCGATACAAAGTCGACATTTTCCACCAGAATGCGTTTTTCGTGGTTGACGATGATGCACACGCGTTTGGCAAAGGCCGCAAGGTCGGTCTGCGCCAGCACGCCGGGAAGGCGTACCTTCGGGTTTGCATAGTCGCCGATGCAGGCAATGTTGAGATTGCCGTACTGGTCCACCTGAGCGCCGGAGGCAAACGCCAGCCCGACCTTTCCCAGACGGAAAAGTCCCAGCGCGTCTTCCAGCGGAATCTGGCTTCTGCACGGCCATTGAATCAGGTCGTATTCCCAGTTGGAATCGGGAACGGAATCTCTGTCGAGAAGCGGGTCAAGCACCGGGCCCATCATGCACACCGCGTTTGGCGCGTGCTTCATCTGGGCCAGCCGGACGGCGACCAGCGGAATTCCGCACGCCCGGATATAAGCCTTGCCGCCGGTGCCGATGCCTGTAAAATTCATCTCGTCGTCGATGATCCTTTTGGAGACCTCTACCGTCAGTAATTCTTCCAGCGTATAATTCTTCACTCTGCTTCCCCTCCATGCCCCAATCTGTTCCGAAGCGATTCCAGCCCGCCGACCTTTTTGAGGTACTCTTCTTCATCCTTCGTTCCGTAAACATATTCGTCCAGATATTTTTGGAACCCTTCTTCCGTTTCAGAACATTCCTGATAAAGATGGGAATGCTCCAGATCGAAATCATAACGGGTATCGCAGGAATTGGGATGTGCGCCGCAGGGCGCGCAGCAGACGCTGTCAACATACAGCTTCGGCAGCATAGTCATGGTGGGGGTACGGATAATCTCTTCCTCCGGAACAATCTCCTCCACCGACAGAATCGACTTCCCGGCGCACCTTGCAATATACAGATCCATCTCGTTGTCCATCATGCGGACGGTGTCAAACTGAACGTTGCCGTATTTGTCGGCCCTGTGGGCATGCACAATGGCAAAGTCGGGATGGAATGCCTCCATCGCAATCAGTTTTTCACCGGTAAACGGACAGATGATCTCTTTGAACTCGGGATTTTTGAGCAGGCCGGAATTCAGCGGCGTTTTGCTGATGGCGAACGGCAGGCCGAAGGCCGCCGCACGGAATTTATCCATTCCGCAGGTTTCGCTCATATCCACGAAGCGAATCCGGTGCTTTTCGACGGCGCGGCGAAAGTTTTTCGCCATGCCGACGTTGAACATTCCTACATAGGACGACCATGCTTCCTTAACGCAGCCCGCGCCGATCAGCATATCGAAGTCCATTCCCGCGCTCCAGGAATAAAGGGTAAGGTCCTTCTTTTTCTGGCGAACAATTTCACGAATAAGCGCCATGGGGGCTTTTCGGATCAGCGAACCTCCTATCGCCACTTTTGCTCCATCCGGAATTTTGGCTATGGCTTCTGCAATAGGAACCAGCTTTGTTCTTCTTTCCTGCATTTTACTGCCTCTTTTCTTAAAATGCTTCCGGCCAGACGGAATAGCTGCCGTCAAAAAGGATATTGATCAGATAGTTGCCCTCATGCTCTCTGGCACGCTCGATCGCCGCCTTCAGGTCTTCTGCTTTCTGAATGGTTTCTCCACCCATGCCCGCATTTCTCGCGATCTCCGCGAAGTCGAGCTGTGTCAGATCCACGCCGGTGTAACGGGGGCCGAACTTGAAGTTTTCTTCCTGACGGATATTCCCGTACGCGCCGTCGTTCAGAACGATGACGATCTGTTTGGATCCGGAGCGCGCAACACTTTCCAGTTCGCCGAGACACATGCCCATGGAGCCGTCGCCCAGAATGGAAATGACTTCTCTGCCGGGCTCGGCCAGGCTGCTCGCCATACCGGCCGGTACCGCAAAAGCCATGTTGCCGTAGTTGACGGGCTTCATATAGCTGACTTTTTCCTTCAGGGTAAGCAGATGTGACCAGGCGCCCGGATTACCGGCGTCGATACAGACGATTTCGTCATCCTTTAAAAGCTCCGACAGCTCCCTCATCACAGCGACCGGAGGGGCGGGAACTGCTTTGGAATCATTGATTGAACCGGAATAGACCTTCTTCTTCCATGCATCGAAGTCTTTGTCGATCCCTGTGACCCACTCGTTGCTGATCTTCTTATTTTCCTCTGAGGCGGAAGGAAGGGTATTGAGCAGCGAGTCGATCGTCAGGCCGATATCGCCGACGATGCCGCACTCTACCGGATAATGGCGGCCGATGTTCTTGGAATCAAAATCCACCTGGATAATATTGTTCAGCTTTAAGCCCCATCTATTCGTGCCGACCGCGCTCATGCTGGAACCGAGAACCAGAACAGAATCGGCGCTTTCCAGAATGGATTTTGTAAAGGCGCTGCCGTGTCTTGTCCTTGCTCCGTAAACCAGCGGATGGGTGGTCGGAACGCTGCCGATACCGTTAAAAGTAGTGACCATGGGAGCGTTCAGCTTTTCCGCCAGCTTCAGCACCTTATCGGAAGCGTGGGAAAGCTTTACGCCGTTGCCGCACAGGATACAGACCTTCGCGGTTTTTGCGAGGAAGTCTGCCGCCTTGGTCAGGTTCTCCTGATTTGGGGGAACAATGGGCTGGAAACAGTAGGATTTGGGATCCTTGTATTCGTACTCGCAGACGCCTTCTTCCAGAACATCCCTGTAGAAATCGACGACTACGGGACCCGGACGGCCGCTCATGGCCACTCTGTAAGCTTCTCTCATGGCCCATACGGCGGCGTCGGGGTGACGGACCGGTATGTATTCTTTGACAAGGCTTGTAAAGATTGCCTCATGATTGGCTTCCTGAGCGTCGCCGCGTCCTACGTCCGCCAGCCTGTTCTGGAAAATCAACGCGATCATCGGACTGGAATCCCTTAACGCGCCGCCAATCGGCGTGAGCAGGTTGGTTGCGCCGGGGCCTGTGGTAGCAAGGCAGAAGCCGGGGGTTCCGGTGAGCCTTCCCCAGCCGTCCGCAGCGTGTCCGGCCGCACCCTCGTGACGCGTTGCAACAAACTGAATATCCGCATCGAGCAGGGCGTTGTTTAAAAAGAGCGTCTGACCGCCCGGTATTCCGAAAACCACCTTGGTATTCTGTTCTTTCATGACTTCCGCGGCTGCCTGAGCTACTGGTATCCTCATTTGATTACCTCCATTATGATTGTATGTATATTGTATCTATGTATTTATGTTAGCACACAAATTTCGAGATGTCAACCTTTTTGCTTTCTATTTCTGCATGGCTGCATCTTGATTTGCTTAAGACTTGCCGGTTCTGAACAGTCCCTTTTTGCCGCTCTGGGAGTTCTTAATGTTGGACTGTACAATTTCCACATAGACCGCAATCACGATCACCAGTCCGGTGGCAATATACTGCCAGAAAGGATCGACACCAATAACAATCAGGCCAACCTTTAAGCCTGTCAGCATGATCGCGCCAAGGAACGTGCCGATGATGGTTCCGCGTCCGCCAGCCATGCTTGCGCCGCCGATCGCAACCGCGGCGATTGCCTGAAGCTCGTAGCCGTTGCCCGCGGTGGGCTCCGCCGTGCCCAGCTTCGCAAGCAGCACGATGCCGGCGAGGGCGCTGCCGATCGCGCAGATAATGTAGGCAATATTTCTGTTCAGCACACATTTCACACCGGAAAGATTTGCCGCGTCCTCGTTTCCGCCGACCGCATAAATGTAATTACCGGTTTTCGTATACTTCAAGATGATATGGGTAATGACTGCGAAAGCAAAAAGGATCAGGACGGAAGACCGCATATCAAGGGCAATGCTGCCGTATACCAGTTTTCTGTAGGCGGAAGGCATGCTTGTAATCGGGAAGCCGCCGGTAATGAGATACGCTATGCCGCGGAAAAGCGACATGGTCGCCATAGTGGCGATAAACGGCTGAATCCGCATTTTGGTGACGATAACGCCGTTGATAAGCCCCAGCACCGCGCTGAAAGCAATGGCGACCAATATGGCAATGATCGGAGAAACCCCTGCCGCCAGCATTTTCGCCAGAATGACCGCCACCAGAGCAAGAATGGAGCCGGCGGAGAGATCGATGCCGCCGGAAATAATGGCGAAGCTCATTCCCAGCCCCATCAGGCCGTAGATCGTAGCCTGGTCGATAATGTCCTTGATGTTGGACCAGGAAATAAAGATCGGATTAATCAATGAAAAGATGATTGTCATCAAAACAATACCGGCTGCGATACTGAGTTCTCTTTCAAAATTCTTTAACGACTTGAGCTTGTTATTCATGAACTTCTCCTCCCAAAGCATATGTGACGATTCTGTTTTCATCGAAATCCGAACTGTCGATTTCAGCGACGATTTTTCCCGCGTTCATAACGAGCATACGATCGCTGAGTCCGATGACCTCCGGCAGTTCCGACGAGACCATGATGATGGATTTTCCTTCGTTGACCAGTTGTTCCATCAGGGCATAAATCTCCGCCTTCGCGCCGACGTCGATCCCCTTGGTCGGCTCGTCGAAAATCATGATGTCGACCTGAGTGGAAAGCCATTTTGCAAGAACGACCTTCTGCTGGTTTCCGCCGGAAAGATCGAAGGTCTTAAAGTCTGGATCGCGGGGCTTTAAGTTGACCATATCCGCGTATTTTATGCCGTTCTTCTTCTTCTTTCCAAAGTCCTGCAGGCCGCGCGTCTTGAAATGGTCCAGCGCCGGAAGCGCAATGTTGTCGGAATTGCTGAATTCCCTGATAAAACCCTCTGTTTTTCTATTTTCTGGAATCAGTCCCACCCCGTTGCTGATTGCCACGGCGGGAGATGAATTATTTACCTTTTTACCGTTGATAGCGATTTCTCCGTCGCTGATTTTATCAGCACCGAAAATCGCACGCATGACGTCGGTCCTCTTGGCGCCGACCAGTCCGTAAAAGCCCAGTATTTCACCCTTGTTCAGCTTGAAATTAATGTTTTCAAATATGTTGTTTACCGAAAGATTTTTTACCTCAAGGACCGTGTCGTCGCTCTGGACACAGCGGGGCTTCATCCGTCTTGCAAACATGGACACGTCGCGCCCGACCATGCTGCGGATCAGTTCTTCTTTTGTCATATCCTGTGTGTTAAAGGTGTTGATGTATTTTCCATCGCGTAGCACGGTCGCACGCTGCGTCATTTTGAAAACCTCATCCAGTCTGTGCGAAACATAGAGAATGGTAATGCCCTTGTCCTGCATTTCATGCATGATATTGAAAAGAATTTCTGTTTCTCTGCTGCTGAGAGAGGCCGTGGGTTCGTCGAAGGATACGATTTTCGCATCCAGAAAAAGCGCTTTTGCAATTTGCAGAACCTGCATCTGCCCGACGCTCAGGCTTCTGATTTTGTCTGTCGGCTTCATATCTGCCTGAACCTTATCAAGAAGCTCCTGTGCCTGCCGGTTCATCTTTTTCCAGTCGAGCAGACCGTGCTTTTTCGGTTCGCTGCCGAGCATGATATTCTGGGCAACGGTCATGTCCGCAACCATGTTGACTTCCTGATGCACCTTAACGATTCCGTATTTGATCGCGTCATAGGCCAGATTGAAGTTCACCTTTTCTCCGTCGATAAACACTTCGCCCTCAGTGGGCTGGAAAACGCCGTGCAGGATGTTGAGCAGCGTACTTTTTCCGGCGCCGTTCTCTCCGAGCAAAGCATGGATTTCCCCTTTTCTTATGGTAAAGCTGACGTCATCAAGTGCTTTGCAGCCTGGAAAGGACTTGGAAACATGCTTGAATTCAATGTAATTGTCATTTGCCATAGTATGCTTTTTCCTCCTTTGTGAAGTCGGGGGACAGGGTGCCGTGTCTCTGTCCCCTGCTATTCACAGAATCAATTGCTTATTTCTGCACTTGGTAATCCAGATCTTTCCAGTTGATAACCTCTCCCATATTCTGATTCGCGTTGCTGCTGTCGATGATTCCGATGGAGCCCCAGACGCGTTCCGGAAGAGCAATACCGTCCATGGCCCTGAAAGCGATATCCAGCGCCATTTTGCCCAGATAGTAGGAGAACTGGCCGGCGGTCAGGGTGAGCTCGCCTTCCTTGATCGATTTGATCGCCTCGTTGGTTCCGTCCGTGCCTGCCACATAGATTTTCCCCAGCTTGTCGGCGGCTTTTACGGACTCCACCGCGCCGAGAGCCATTACGTCGTTATTGCAGAAGATTGCTTTCAGGTTGGGGTATTTTTTGATCTGAATATCCGCGATGTCCTTTGCTTTCATTCTGTCCCAGTCGGCGTTCTGTGTATCAACGATCTTCAGCTTGCACTCCGGATTTTCGTCGATCCATGCCTTGAAGCCGGCGGTGCGGTCACGGGCGGACGGGTTGTTCGGGATACCCATGATGATGGAGACCTCGCCGCCCTCGGCGCCGATCTTCTTGGAGAACGCTTCCGCTACCTGTCTGCCGGACTCGTAAGAGCTCAGGCCTATGTAGTAGGGGACGTGAGGTTCGTCGTCATAAGCGACGGAACCGGTCACGATCGGGATACCCGCCTTCTGAGCGTCCTCAATTCCGGGAACCAGGTTCGCGTCGGAGATGGGGAACGCGATAATGCAGTCGTATTTTTTGTTGATCATATCTCTCATGATGGAGAGCTGGCCTTCCTGATCCTGGTCGGTCTGGCCGGAACGGATGTCGACGGTGACATTGCAGCCCGCGGCCTTCATGCGGTCGATTTCCTCTCTGATGCCGTTGGCCATCATGGACCAGTATTCATTTTCAAGGGATTTCATAATAAATCCGATTTTTACTTCTTTATTGGGAACGGAAATGGAGCCCAGCACTTTGCTGAGATCCGAATAGAGTACCGCCCCGTTTTTGAAGTTGGGGTCCTGCTTTTGAACGGGAACGGAGCTGAAATCAAATTTCGGGGTCTCGGCTTTGCTCTGAGTATCGGAAGCGGCCGGCTGGGAAGCGGCGGCATCCTCTGAAGCTGCCTGATTGGAGCTGCAGCCGGTGGACAGGGAAAATAAAATTGCCATACAAGTAAGGATCGCTAAGATTCTTTTTTTCATGAATAAACCTCCCAAAAATTCTTTCTTTTCAATACGTCTCAAAATCTCGTTTACCCTTTGCAATGATGGTAAAAACAGCTCTCTTGATTCCCTCACCTCCCTGTTGAAATCCCGCCAAAAGTCATTGCTTTTCCGCGTTTAAATATCTCCCTTTTCGGACATTTCATTGATTTGCTCTTCGGTGTAGCCCAAACTTTTCAGTATTTCAACCGAATGTTCCCCCAAATTCGGAGGGCCCATTGTAATTTGAGGCGGTGTCTTGGACAACTGCACGGGGAATCCCTGCATGGGAATATTTCCTACGCCCTGATAGGGCACTTCAATAATCTGCTGATTATGCTTCACCTGCGGCAGGCGGATGAATTCGGAAATGGAAAGCACCGGAGCCGCCGGGATTCCCTGTTGATTCAGTATTTCGACGATCTCTTCGCGGTTGAGGGTAGCCGCCCACTGTGCGACATATTCGTTCAGTTCGTCGGCGTTCTGGTACCGGGAGACCACCGTCAGGAATTTCGGATCTGTAATCAGCTCGGGCCTTCCAATTACAGCCGCCAGCTTTTCCCAGTGCGCCTGAGGCGCCGCAATGATATAGACATAGTCGTCCTTTGCCTTAAAGCATCCCACAGGAGCTGTATTTTTATCCTTGTTGCCGATTCTGTTCCTCTGCTGGTGCAGCAGCAAATCCTGTGGGATCGCTTCAATCAGCAGGGACGCGGCCGTGTTAAGCAGGGAAGTCTGCACGTGCTGACCTTCCCCGGTCCTTTCGCGGCTGTATAAGGCGGATAGGATCCCGAAGGCGGTGTTGCTCGCCGTATTGTAGTCTATGACATAGGTGCCGGCCAGATACGGTTCCGAATCCGGCGAGCCCGTCATGCTCATCAGGCCGCCCATGGCCTGCAGGACGGAATCAAAGCCAGGATACTCCGCCATGGGTCCCGTACTGCCAAAGCCGGAAATGGAAGCCAGAATCAGCCTTGGATTTAATTTGTGTAACGTTTCCCAACCGAAGCCCATAGCCTCCATAGTACCCGGCTTGAAGTTCTGAATAACGACGTCCGCTTCCTGAAACAGCTTTCTGAGGATTTCCTTTCCCTTTTCCGTGCGGGAATTGACCGTGATCCCCTTCTTATTCCTGTTAAAGACCATAAAATAGAAACCGTTACCGTCTATCGCCGGCTCATATTGGCGGACGATTTCGCCGCCGGGTGATTCCACCTTGATGACTTCCGCCCCCATGTCGCCCAGAAGCTGAGCGCAATAGGGGCCTGATATATATCGCGATAAGTCGATTACCTTGATACCTTCTAATGCTTTCATAAATTCTCTCCCCGGTTTTCCAATATTGCTTAGATAAATGTCGGTAAATCAAGAGAAAGCAGTTTCTTTACCCCCACTTTTTCCAGATATTCTTCCTGATCTTCCACCCCGGTGACATAGGCGTCGAGGTATTTGGAGAAATTCTCCTTGTCGGAGCTTGCGTCCACATACTCCTGAAAATGCCCTTCGTCCACATTGTAGAACTGCGGCATGGAGCAGGGATGCGCGCCGTACGGGGCGTGTACAACCGCCGTAACCCTATATTTCGGAATAAAGCAAAGATCGTTGTGGCGGCGGATCAGATCGTTGCTCACAATACGCTCGACAGTGACGATCACCTTGTCGCAGGAACGTGCCATCAGCACGTCCACTCCCTGCGGAACCAAGCGCTTCTGCGGCATCAGAACATTTCCGTACACATCGGCTGCGGCCGCATGGATAATCGCCACATCCGGGTCCGCCGGGGGCACCGCATAGTATTTCTTCCCGGTCAGCGGGCAGTTGAATTCTTTGATATCGGGGTTCTTGGCAAGGATATCGCTTCCCCCCAGATAGGAACACGGCCAGAAGCTGAGCTTCTCGAGGCTGGCATGAAAACGGTTGAAGGCCAGATAATCGGAATAGTCCACCATCTGGAACTCGCCCTGCTCGACTCCCCTTCGGAAATTTTTCGCAAGCCCGTAGCGCTCAAGCCCCACATAGGAGGTCTCCACCTTTTTCAGCATTCCGGCTCCGGCCAGAAGGTCAACGTCAAGTCCGTTCAAAGAACCGACAACGGTCAGATCCTTTTTCTTCTGCCTGACCAGCTCTCTCAGAAAAGCCATCGGATGGGCGTGAATAGCACATCCGCCGACTGCAAGCCGGTCCCCGTCGGATACCAGCGAAGCAGCCTCTTTCATGGATATTAATTTTTCTTTCAGTTCCAATTTCTACACCTCTAAATTATATTGATCTCGGAAGGAGCAGGCCCTTGGGATCAATGATGTTTCTCAGCAGATAAAGCTCTTCCTCTGTGGGGGCGGGTGTTTCTTTTGCATCGTATAGATTTTCAATGGCGAAACCCGTCTCGTTCCGGATATCCTCCGGAGTATATCCGGGGTGGATGGAGTAGAGCTGCATGCGCCCCGTGACCTCATGGAAATTGAAAATACATTTATCCGTTACCACATATTCCGGTCCCGCACCGCTCAGGCCCAGCTTTGCCCTGCCTTCGCGGCCGCCCGGGTAACCCACGGCGGAAACGAAGTCCACCTTTTCGACAAATTTTCTTTTTTCAAGCTTCATGGTAATGATTTCGCGCCCGAAAAGCGCCAGATGCTCCGTCTGGAAAATTGCGCCTACCAGACGTACCTTCGGATGATCGTGATCGCCGATGCAGACGCTGTTCATATTGCCGTAAGCATCGATCTGCGCGCCGGAAGAAAACCCTACCGTAATGTCCCCTCTGTTTACGCACCATGGAGCGGGGAAACCCAGCATCATCGCTTCGCTGTCCACGTCCACGGACGTCGGCTCAAACTCGGAATTCGGCACCGTGGTCAGCTTGGAGAGGTCCGGATTGTGGAGCATTCCCGCCAGAAGCACCGTCATGTTCGGTGCGTGAGTATGCTGGGCAAGCGACATAGCCGCCAACGGAACCATGGAGGCCATCACGGCGGTCTGGTCGCCGGTGACAAGCCCGGTAAACCCAACGTCGTCATCTCTGAACATCTTGGAAATGTTCACGGCCAATAATTCATAAAGGGTATAGTCTTTTGCCGTTTTCAATGTTAGCACCTTTTTTCTAATATTGTATTTATATTGTCTTAGTGTATATATGTTATCATATATTTTCATATGGTGTCAATCAATTAAATCTCTAAATAACCAAAACACTATTTATGCAAATTGCTAAATTTTAGAGTCGGCTTTGTTCCCCTGTACCAAATCATAAAATTGACAGGCCAGTTTCATCAGGGATAAATATTCAGGATACAGTGCATCGTACTGCTCCTTATCCGGCAGGCGGGGTTCAAAAATCCGGTCGACGGGATTTTCCAGCTGCTCCTTTGAAAACTGCTCCCCCGCCGCAAGCGCCGCGAGAATCACGCAGCCTCTGGTGGTTGCTTCCAGAATACGCGGCACGACAACCGTTTTTCCGTTGATGCTGGATTTGATCTGCATCCACAGATCGCTTCTGGCGCCGCCCCCGATGGAAATAATACGGCAGACCGGGATTCCTGCGTTTTCAATGATCTCCATCACATTTCGAATAGTATACCCATTGGCTTCCAGCAATGCCCGGAATAGGTGCCGCGGCCCGTGCGAGGGCGTCAGACCCGTAACGGTTCCCCTGACATTGGCGTTCCAGAAGGGGGTGCGCTCACCGGTCAGGCTGGGAATAAAAAGAACGCCTTCCGCCCCGGGGGCCACCTCAGAACTCATATCGTCCAGCTCTTTCAGGCTGTGCCGCCCCTCAAGCAGAGCATTGCTCATCCAGTCAAGCGTTCCCCCGGAGAGTCCGAGCGAACCGCCTACCAGCCACAGTCCCGGAAGGACGTGGGGATTCGTCATCACCCGATTTTCCGGGTCCACGGCCCACCGGTCGCTAACCGCGAAGGTTACGTCCGTCGTGCCCATGACGCTTACCGCCACGCCGCTTTTCACTCCTCCGGCGCCAAGCACGCCCACCGACCCGTCCGGCCCGCTGACCGCTACAGGGATTCCCTCCGGCAAACCGAGTTCCTCCGCCATCTCCTTTGTCAGGGACCCCGCCGCCTCCCAGCTTGCTTTCAGTCGGGGCAGTTTACTGCCGTCGACCCCCAAAGCGTCGATCAGCCTCTTGTCCCAGTCCATTTCTCTGACGTTCAACAGCATCGTATAGCACGCCGAGGTGTAGTCGATGCAGGCGTTTCCGGTCAGCCGGTAGTTGATAAAATCCTTGATCGTAAAAAAGATGCTGATTTTGGAGTAAAGAGCCGGGTCGGCATTTTTAAAGTGCCTCAGCTTCAGGCCCCCCAGCTCCGGGCTGAGCTTTCTGCCGTTGCGCTCATAAAATTCATTCGGGTCAAAGGAGCGGGAAAATTCCTCCTGCTCTTCCTTTTTCTGATCCATCCATGTCAGTGCCGGAGCCAGCGGGGTCCCGTCCTGTGACAGGGCAACCCAGCCAACCAGAGAGCTTGCCCCGACAGCGCATATTTCATAATCCGTTTTCTCCATGACCTGCCTGATTAATCCCCTGATTTCGTTAAAATACAGATTGACGTCTATGGAAGGCGAAGCCAGAATTTTTTTGGATTTCGCCAGCAAAAATTCCAGACTATTGTCAAACAGAGACACCCGTATGGAACTTGACCCTACATCGATCGTCAGATACGCTTTTTTTCCCATTTTCAATATCCTCCGTCTAAAAAATAGTAAAATAAAAAGAGCGGTTTCACAGAAAAGCCACCCTTATTATTTATTTAAGTAATTATGCGCTACCTGTACAGCTTCATCGAGAAATTATAACGGTCGGAAACGTAATAGATTTCTGTATATTCCACCGCGTCCCCATTCTGCAGAAAAGTGGTTCGTTTCATTCTAACCAGCGGCGTTTTGTCAGAAATATCCAGATTTTCGCACTGCTTTTTCGTTGGCAGCACCGCGTCAATCACCTGTTCAGCATGCGCTATCTTTAATTGAAATGTACCTTCCAGAGTTTTTAGCAGGGAATTGGTTTCGAGCTGATAGGCATCAAGCCCGTGACAAAACCGGTCGCGCAGATAAATTTTCTGCTCTGCGAAAGGCTGTTTATTCGCGTACCGCACCCTGTAAATCGAAATGATATCCTCATTTTCTTTGATTCCCATCCGCTCAGCCAGGATATCGTTCGCCTGAATCATTTTCACGCTCAATATTCGGGAAGTCGCACTGATCCCGCTGCTGGTCAGGTCTTCATGCAGGCCGGTCAGCCTTCCCAACTGGCGGTTGAATTTGGGAGCGGAGACCACGGGTCCCTGCCCTCTCATCCGCTCAATAATTCCTTCCGAAATCAGCTCGCCCAACGTTTTGCGAACGGTGACCCGGCTTACGCCGTAATACTGGCTGTACCACTGTTCGGTAGGCAGCTTGTCCCCGGGGACCAGTTCCCCGGATTTGATCTGTTCCTTGATTTGCTCCTTAATCTGATAATATAACGGTATTGGTTTTGTTTTATCAATCATTTCTTTGCCCCCTGCTGCGCAATATTGTATTATTATTGTTATTGTGTATTTATTATATCACAATCTTCTTCTCCGCGTCAATCAAAAAATAACAGTTCCGGTAGATAATACGCGCCCATATTTAGCGAATTTGTCTAAAGAAAAAACTGGAAATAAAAAGAGCATCTCCGAAGAGATGCCCGAAGGATCATAAAAAAATTATACAATGACCGGCCGCGGCGCGCCTTTCAATTTTCCAAAAGCCACTGCCTATACTGCTGAAATTCGCCGTCCGCAGGACAGAGCTGCAGCACAAAGCCGACGCGCCCAAGCAGGCCGCGCCGGTACTCTTCCGGCCCCTGCGCTATATGCTCATGGGAAAGATGGGACTCCCATCCGTATTTCCGGATATAGTACAGCTCCTTGCGGATATCGCGGCGGTATTCCCTGGGGGCCTGAAGCTTTTGATTTGCCACTACCCCGGTAATCTTTCTCCGCTGTCCGCGATTTAAAATCCGCGTTTTCCGGTCGTTTAGGGTGAACCCGTTTTTCGCCAGAACGCGCCGCACAAAATCGATGAGTGCCAGCGGATTGAAGGCACCGGAAAAAGTCATATCGTCGCTGTAACGGGTATAGGCGATCCCGCGTTTTCCGCAATACGCACTGATTTGGCCGTCGATCGGCCCAAAAACCAGATTGGAAAGAAGGGGACTGGTCGGCGCACCCTGGGGAAGCGAGCCGCATCGGGTGCAAAAACGCGCAAAATAGAAGCTGAGAACGCTGTTGTAATTCCGATTTTCCAAAGAAGAGCGGTCATCCGCATTCAGATAATGGCACCCCACGTAAGGAGAAGCCTCCAGCGCATGGTCAATGGCGCGGAATACCTGCGCGAAAGAAATGCTGTCGAAAAAAACACGGATGTCCAGCTTGACCACCAAAGGCTGTCCCAGATGGGGGCGCGCGTTGTCCAGTACGGATTTCCCCGGCAAATAAGCGGTCACACAGCACGGCCCGGCGGCGGGCAGCAGTCCTAAGATGCCTTTCTGAACCCTTCTGAGCGCGCGGTTAGGAACACAGAGCAGCCTCGTGCCGGATTCTCCTTTCGGCAGCTCACGAAGGGTGTAACAGCCGCACCGGTATTTTTCACGGGAGAGGCGCAAAAGCTGGTAATAGCACCGGTAAAACTTCCGCTCATCCCGGTTATGGTAAAGATATCTGCAAAAGTCTTCAAGCGTATGAAGCATGGCCATTGCCTCCTGCCGCAGACCCGGCTGATTTTTTAATAAGCGGAAAAGGCACAAAATCTTCCTTCGGAATGCAACCGCAGCCGTGTTTTAAAATACATGAAGTGTATGGTTACACGGTGAGGATTGCTTTCTGCGCGCGCAGCGCAGGTCCTTTTACCCTTTCGGGGGCGGCGACTCGCCGTCCTCCTGCGAAAAAAATCCGCAGAATCTGCTGCCGTTTCCGCTTATCATGTACTTTACCACATCGGGCCGAAATAATCCAGCCCACCCCCAGCTTTTTTGTCCTCTGCCACAGCAGTTCTTAATCCTTCTGTTCCCGTCTTTCCGCGTCCTGCCTTGCGGTCATGATTTTTTTACACACCTTCTCCAGCTTGGAGTAATACGTCTGCGGAATGCCGCCGTCGGTGATGACGCAGTCAAATTCGGAAAGGTCGGCGTAGCGGGTCAGATACGTCTGTCCGAATTTGGTATGGTCCGCCAGAAGGTATTTGCGGTTTCCAGCGTGGAGCAGAGCCTTCTTTACCAGAGCATCCTCCGGTTCCGGCACTGTTGCGCCGTACTCCAGGCTGCACCCGTGCGTACCGGAAAACACCTTGTCAGCCCGGAAGTTCTGAAAAAACTCGGCGGTCATTCCGCTGATGGTTCCCGCGGAAACCTCGTTGTATTCCCCCGGGGCAAGAATCAGCCGGATTTTCGGACGGCTCCCCAAATACTGGACCACCGGCCAAGAGTTGGTAATAACGGTCAGCTTTTTTTCCTGGATGTATCTGGCGATTTGCAAAGTTGTGGTTCCGCAGTCGATAATCACGGTATCGCCGTCCTCGATCAGTTGGGACGCTTCGTACGCGATATCCCTCTTTCGATCGGTCATCTGGCCGGATTTCACGGAAAAGCTCGGTTCGATCGCCGTGCGGGTATTTAAGTACGCTCCCCCGTAGCTGGTTGTCACAAAGCCCTGTTTTTCAAAGAAAAGAAGGTCCCTGCGAATCGTCATGGCGGAAACGTGGAACCGCTCCGCCAGATCGTTGACCGCCACGGAGCTCTCCTTTTGCAGAAGCTGATAAATTTCCATTCTGCGTCGTGCGGCACTCATTTCCATTGTCCAAACCTCCCCTTTTTTATAAAGACATTTTGGGTATCCGAACCATTCATTATCAAACAGGAAAATTTGTTTTCTTTTGTTGTATTTAGGATCATTTTACCATAATGAAGAAAAAACGTCAATTGATTCATTTTTCGTATAAACAGACAGTGCCCCCGGCAAAGCCGGGGGCACTGTCTGTCAGAAACATATCTTAATTCCAACAGTTTTTAAGGGGATCGCATGATATCCATCTAAATATTTTTTATCATTTCTTTTTTAATTAGCCTGTTCAAGGCAATTTCTCATTGTTTAGCAGGGGTAGTTGAGAGAAATACCTCCCTCAGCATTGGCAAAACATGTGATAAACGATCGAAGGAGGTTTTCAGACCGCAACTAAATTTTGAAAGGACGGAAAAGAATGGTTTATTCAGTAAGCGACTACAAAATTGAAATTGGTACACCCGTAGAAACAGGGGAACCGCAGCTCAGCACGGTCTCCAACGTGGAAAGTATGGAGATGAAGTTGAAAGGAACCACAAAAGCCTGGAACCCGATGGAGTTAAAGGGCTGGGCCCGAAACATGGTAACCGGGAAAACCTTGTCCCTGACTTTTAAAGGAAAGCGGTGCTACGGCGACGCCGGCAACGATTTCGTTGCAAATAAGCTGCTGTCCATCGGAAGCGACTGTGCAGCCGTATTGAAAATCACTTTCCCGAACGGCGACGCCCTTTCCTGCGACGGGCTTGTCGACATTACCTCGTCGTTCGGCGGCGCCTCAACGGATATGGATTCCATGGAATGGACCTATACCGTCGACGGAAAGCCGGAATATCTGGAAGCGGTACATGCGTAAAAAATGAAGAAACAAGTCGGGCTTTATGCCCGACCTGCTTTTTGAAAGGATGAAAAATTTGAACATTGATCTTGACCGTTATACCGATCAGACCCGGCCCGCCGTAACGATTTTCGGAAAGTCCTACGAGGTGGACAGCGACTTTAAAAAAGTGCTGAGCATGCAGCGTTTTGCTTCGGACCTGAAAGGCGACGCAGATTCCATTCGCAGTTTCCTTTCTTTTTCGCTGACCGGCGGCGAGGCTGCGGCAGACGAAATTCTTTCCCACAGTATCCCTTTTTCCCTTCTTCAGAAGCTGGAAATAGCTGTTATGGCCGCGATGACCGGCAAAGAGATGAGCGAACTGGAAGAACAGATGGGAAAAGCATCCCCATCTTCCTTTCGGGGACCGGAACACCGTACAAAATAACGGGTTCGATCCCGAATACGATTACGACCTTATCTGCGCGTCGTTCGCAGCGTCCTACGGCATCCGCCTGAGGCTTGCGGAAACCCGCATGAGCTGGCGGGAATTCAGCGCTTTTCTGGCCAACCTTCCGGGAGAAAGTCAGCTTGCCCGCATCATTTCGATCCGCATGGCAGAGGGGGACGAATTGAATTCACTATCCCCTGCGCAGAAAAAGCTGCGGAACGATTGGTACGTTTGGCTGAACAGCCGGACGACGCCTGAGAAGAAGCTTGAAGACAGCGAACAGCTGCGTGAAAGCTTAAAATCCATGTTTTATGAAAGGAGGGATCAGGATGGCTGATAGCAAGGAAGAAATATCACTGTCCTATGAGCTGGATGTGAAAGAATTAATCGCTCTGGCTGGTACAGCAGGCATTCAGGCAGGGCAAAGTTTAAAACAGGCCTTATCCACTGAACTTTTCAATCTAAGCGGAATCTTTTCAACCAATATGCAAACGGCAATCAATAATTTTGTGCCTCAATTTGAAACTGCCTCTCAAAAATTATCTTCTATATGTAATCAAATGGGCCTGTCCGTTCAAACACTGGGCGCTGTACTTGTTCAAAACTTAGGTCCAAAAATTGACCAAGTTGTGCTAAGCATGTCCAATCAAATCCCAATTGCATTCGGTTCCGCCATTGGCTTTGTGGAACAGTTTATCTCAGTTACAAGTAAAGTCAACACGGTCGCAAATACATTCAAAACCTTCAGTGATGTCTTAAAATCTTCTAAGGGTGCGGAAACGGGATTAACTACTATTCCATCATTACTAAGTGTTTCCACCGTTCAGGCATTGCTTTTTATCGGGGCCTTGGTAGCGATTTCCACCGTCGTTGCTCTGATCGTACAAAATTGGGGACCGATCAGCGCATTCTTTCAGAATTTATGGAACACGCTGCAAGCACAGGCAAAAGTGCTGGGGACTTGGTTTACCGGTACCTTTCTGCATTATTTTCAGGATACCTGGAACAACATTAAGGCCTTTGTCGTCGGGATACCGGCTTACTTTACTAATCTATGGAGCGTGCTGACCGGAGGGATGACGAATCTTTGGAACACCATATCTGCGGTTGTTAAAAAGATGGTCCAGCCTCTCGTTCAGTCCATTTTGACACCATTCACTGGCCTTCAGACGACCTTTAAGCAAATCCTGACCGGAGTACAGAATATTTTCACCGGCACCTTTACTCTTCTGAAGAACGTCATTCTGGGTCCGATACTGCTGATCTGTGATCTGATATCCGGAAACTTTGGAAAAATTCTTCCGGACCTGATAAAGATTTTTACAAATATTCAAAATGCGCTCAAGCAAATCTGGACCGGCATTCAGCAGTATTTCCGCGGTGTGTTCACCGTTATCGGAACCATCTTTACCAGCACATGGAACGGTTTTGTTTCCATTGTCACAACAACCGGTACAAAGATTAAAACCGGAATCACAACGCTGTGGGACTCGATTATCAGCTGGTTCCGCTCCCTGCCTGCGACCCTGATGCAGATCGGCGCAAAAATGTTTGAATCGATGAAAAGCGGGATAGACAGCACGATCCATACGGTCGTAAGTGCTGTTCAGACGGGAATCGGGCAGGCAATCGACTGGATTAAGGATCTGCCTCATCAGGCGCTCCAATGGGGAAAAGACATCATTGGCGGCATTGTGGACGGAATTAAATCTGCCGCGGATGCGGTCGGCAACGCCGTGAAAGGAATCGCGCAGGATATTCGGAAATTTCTGCATTTCAGCGTACCCGACGAAGGTCCCCTTGTAGATTTTCCGACCTGGATGCCGGATATGATGAAAGGGCTTGCTTCGGGTATCCTTGAAAATAAATCACTGGTCACTGCCGCACTGATGGACCTCGCCGGAGCAATGTCCGTGGGGCTGAGTGTGACCCCGGCTCTCGCCGTGTCAGGCGGCGGCTCTGCTTTTGCAGCGCAGCAGCAAGGCTCTTTGTTTGCAGCCGGCATTTCCCGCCCGGTGATTGACTATCACCCGACGTTCCAGAGTCCCAAGGCGCTCAGTCCTGTGGAAATCGCACGGCAGGAAAGGCAGAACGCACAAAGATTATCACTATTTCTTCGGAGGCGCTGAATGAAACTGATATGCAATAACACCCGCGGAGCAACGATGTCGTTTGGAGCTTTCGCTCCCTGCTGGCTGGTTTCCGTAGACGGTCTCGGCTCTTCCTTTAACGTTTATACTGCGAAAACCAGCGGACAGGATGGAGAAAACTACAACGGCTCCGACGCACAGAAGCGCAACATTGTTTTCAATCTGGAGATCAGCCGCGGGGATTTTGAAAAACAGGTTGGACGTCTCTATCGCTTTTTTCAGAAAAACTCACCCGGGACGCTTACCCTTGAAGGCGGCACACCTAAAAAAATAAGTTATTATGTGGAAAAGGTCGATCCGGAGGCGGAAAGCTTCTCCCCCGCGGGCAGCTCGCCGTATGAAACGCGGAGCGTCACAATTTCGCTCATTTGCCCCGATCCCAGATTTTATTCCGCTCAGGACAGCCTGACTCAGCTTGCCGCGTGGGACGGTTTGATTGAATGGGACGTGGAAATCAGGGAAGAACCGTTTGCTTTGACGGAAAAGGTGAACACCCTCATCGGAAACGTCCATAACGACAGTTCCGTTCCAATGGGTTTGACTGTGGCGTTTACGGCTTCCGGCGAGGTAGTCAACCCCTCGCTGTACGACATTAACCGGCATGAACTGATGAAAATGAATACGACGATGCACATCGGCGATAAGATTCTCATTACCACCGGCACCGGAAACAAAAATGTCCAGCTGATTTCAGGCGGCAGAACCTTCAATATCAATAATCTCATGGCATACCCGCCCAAATGGCTGATGGCATACGAAGGGGATAACCTGTTCCGGTATGATGCCGATTCCGGCATAGACAGCCTAAGCGTGTCCATTTTAAGCACTCAGTCGTATTGGGGGGCGTAGGAATTGGAACTGTATATTTACAGCGAAACGCTGGAACAGCAGGGTGTAATTGACAGCTTCTCTTCCCTGCGCTGGCGCCGCCGCTTTTTTGAACCGGGAGAATTCGAGCTGCATGTCCCGGCCACGCAGGAGAACCTTTTTCTCCTGCGTGCGGGCAACGTTTTGCACCGTCTTGACCGACAGGAAGCGGGAATCATTGAGAGTGTAAAAATTTCGGAAAGCAGAGATGGAGGCAGCGAGATAGAGGCCGCCGGACGAATGGGGTCCTCTCTGCTGGATCAACGAATCATCCTTCCGGCGATCAACTTTTCCGGCACAGTGGAGGACGCCATGAGGAAGCTCGTTTCGGAAAATGCGATTTCAGCGCGCCCGATTTCATTTCTTACGCTTGGAGCGCATCAGAGCTTTCCTTCCTCGTGCAATTTTCAGGTCAGCGGTAAAAATGTTCTCTCCGCGCTGAAGGCTCTGTCAAAGTCGGCTCCGCTCGGCTTCCGGGTCAGGCTGGATATTCCGGATCAAAAGTGGGTGTTTGAAGCCTATGACGGAAAAGATCATACCGTAGGACAAACGGATAACCCTTATGTTCTTTTCAGCGACGGATTCGGAAACATCCGGGAGCCAGGCTACACATTGGACACGACCGGATACAGAAACTTCGCTTATGTAGTCGCAGAAAGCGACGACGCCGTCCGCACGATTGTTGAGGTGGACCAGACGGGCGGAGAAACCCGGCGGGAACTGTGGGTAGATGCCGGCGACATTCAAAAAGGCGATCTGACGGACGATGAATACAGGACACAGCTCATACAGCGGGGACTGGTTCAGCTGGCTGAAACCGCAAAAGCGGAAAGCTTTGAGGCCGCGGCCGTCAACACGGAAAACTTTCAATACCTGACCGACTGGGACCTTGGCGATATCGTGAGCTTTGAAAAATGGGAACTGCGCCTTGACCAGAGAATTACCGAGGTTGAAGAAGTCTATGAAAACGGAGTCGAAACGATTACTCCGGTTTGCGGAACTCCGCTACCGGAAACATTAAATTTAGGGAGTGATACATAATGGCTGAAAACAGTGGATTTTTTCGAAGTGTAAACGGCGACCGGAAATATTCCGTAAGCTTTTTGGCAAAATGGGCCGGATGCTTTGTTTCAAACGGCGTTTATAACGGTGAGCTGGCCGTTACTGCCGGCGAAAACATGCAGGTCGTCGTCCCGGCCGGCCGGGCGTGGTTGGGACCGAACGGCGAACGGTACAAGTACGAAAATGACAGCGATAAAGCGCTTCCCATTGCCAACGCCGATGGCGTACTGGCAAGAAAGGATACTGTTGTTCTGCGCTGGGACGTCAATGAGCGTTCCATTACGGCACAGGTGCTGAGCGGCGAATTTTCCAGCAATCCGGTTGCCCCTGCCATTTCACGTACCGCAGAGCAGTACGACCTGAAGCTGGCCGAAATTCACATTGCACCCGGTGCGACGGCAATCACCCAGGCGGTCATAACGGACACGCGATTGGACAGCGCGGTTTGCGGGATCGTGACAAGCATTGTGACACAGGTGGACACATCCACTTTCTACAATCAGATTCAGTCCGATCTGGCACAGTTCAAAGCAAAAAATCAAGCAGAGTTTACAACCTGGTTTCAAAGTATCCGTGACGTCCTTGACGAAAGCGCGGCAGGCAATCTGCTCAATATGATTCAGACGCACGAAGTGGATACCTCTAATCCTCACAGAGTGACCACCCAGCAACTTGCATTGACTTCCCCTTCATCTCTTACACTCTATGTATCTCCAACCGGCTCAGATAATAATAACGGATCAACTGCTGATACTCCTTTACAAACAATTCAGAAAGCGCTGTCATTCGCAAGTCCTTGGACAAAAGTTAATATTAGAGTAGCAGATGGAACATATGATTTAGGGGAAGGATTAGATGCCGATAAATTGTATAATATTAAAGAAGTAAGTGGAGTAGAAATTATTGGGACTAGTGGAAATACGAATTCCTGTATCCTAAATAATGTCGCATTTACATTTAGGACATTTGTTCGATCCGTAATTCAAAATATAACTCTTAATATGAAATCTGGACTAGCCGCTGGTAGTAGTATCGTGTTTGTCACTGGAGGTATGTATTTCTATAATTGTGTTTTTAATGGTAATCTGGATGAAATTAGCAATGTAACTCGCGGATGTACTACTGCCAATGGAAATTCTTACATGGTGAACTGTGTATTCAACAATCTTCATTTTCCATTATGTGCTTCTCAAGGAGCTACTATTACCTCACAAGATAGTAGTGGGATCCGAAATTATAGAGGATTAGTCGCTGATGGTGGAATTATAATATCTACCGGCAGTAAACCCATTAGTACAACTGGTGATTATATTGCACATAATGGACAAATCTTTGATGAGGTAACTACCACCGCTGTTAACAAAATGACTTTTTTAAGGAACCATCGTCATTATAATCAAGTATGCATAAGTGATAACGGAAATGATATCTCTGGCGATGGTTCTGCAGCAAATCCGTTTGCCACAATCAACAGGGCCTTAGAAACTGCAAAAGAACCGGACGTTGCAATCCTAATAAATTCAGGAAACTTAACAATATCAGCACCTGTTTATATAAGTAATAGGAATGTTGAAATTGTTTCTGCTTCTTCTATAGGTAGTAAACAAATTTACTTGAACGCTCCAATTATCTGTGTAAACTCTGCATTAACATTCGCCGGTGTTACAATTATTGTTGATACAAATGGATTAATCTGCCCATCAGGAAGATTTGATCTTTGTTTAGGAAATTATTATGCGTGTGTAATTCAAGCTGGTTCAGGTGTCACTATCCCAAAAGATTTAATTTATTTTAAGAATACAGATTTTGACTACCGTTCAGGTGCACCCGATAATACCAATTTTGGAGTTATGTGTTTAAATATCACCGTTCACAACCTCACACTAAAATCTGGAGTGAATCTAATACGTGCGGCAAACATCGGAAGCACAGGTTACGGTGGCGCTAATATATTCTATCGGCTTGGATGCAATGTTGTAATTGAAAGTGGGGCATACCTTTATCAGTACGCTAACAATAAATCACAGTTGGGAAGCAGTCCAACCTATGTTTTGTATTAAGGAGTGATAAAAATTGAACTTAATTAGTTTTATGTATGAAGGTACAGAATATAGTAATTTCGACATTGGCGATGAATCCATCTATAATGAACTGTGCTCTAAAATTGGCAAAGAAAGCCTAGACAAGATTATTGTGGACATAGATATTAAAAAAAACCAGCCATCTAACATCGATACTTTAGGCCAGACAGTAGCTGACCTGACGCTATCAAACATGCAGCTTAACTCCACAGTGGACACGCTGGGTGCAATGGCCGCACAGTCACAGCTTGATATTATGGGCTTGAAAGGAGGTGCATCCTGATGGCATTTTGGTCACTTGCTTTTACCCGCAAGTGGGTAACGATCGAACAGCTCCGGCAAGCCGTAAAGACGGACAGTAATCCTTACGGGCAGATCACGCCGGAAGAATTTCGGGCGATTACAAAAGAGGAATTTTGAATAAAGCGACCGGGGAGGAAACAATTCGTTTCCTCCCCGGTCGCTTTATTACGCCTTTAGAATCCCCTGCAAGATCAGCAATTTTACCAGTTTTAGCTTCTGTTTTTTTGCTGAAATTAACCAAAGCTAATATTGACGGATTGCAAGTCGATCGTTATAATGTTTTACATAGAACTGTATGATATAAAACATATGATTCAAATCATATTAAGTTATAGAAAGGAAGTGCTGTATGGAAAAGATGCGGATTGGGCTGGAACTTCGCTCGCTGAACAATATGATCCGGCGCTATTTTGAATTTTCTTCCCATAAAAATGAAATCGAAACCATCACCGGAAACAACGGGTGGATTATCGGCTATCTTGCCGATAATGCAGACAAAGATATCTATCAGAAGGATTTGGAGGATCACTTTACCATCACCCGTTCCACAGCGTCGAAGGTACTCAGCCTGATGGAACAAAAGGGCTTGATTCAAAGGCAGGCGGTCGCGCAGGACGCGCGCCTGAAAAAGCTTGTCCTCACGGAAAAAGCATGGAAAATCAAAGAGCTCATGCGAGAGGATTCAGAGCGGATGGAACGGACCCTGACAAACGGATTTACGGAGGAAGAAGTGGAAACGCTGTACTCTTACCTGCAGAGAATGAGGACAAATATATCCAATATGAATCCTGCCCTTTCCTGACATTTCAGTAAAACGTTAAGGAGATTTTATATGATGAAAAAGCTTCTCTCCAGCGTGAGAGAATATAAGAAGAATACCCTGCTTGCCCCGGTATATGTGACCTTCGAGTCGATCCTTGAAATCGTCATCCCTACGCTGATGGCGTATCTGATCGACTACGGAATCAATCAGAAAAACATGCCCAACGTCCTGTGGATAGGGCTTGCGCTGATTGTCTGCGCGATGATCTCGCTGCTGACCGGCGTTCTTGCCGGCCGCAGTGCGGCGATCGCTTCTTCGGGCTTTGCAAAAAATTTACGCCTCGACATGTTCTATAACGTACAGAAATTTTCTTTTTCCAACATTGATAAATTTTCAACCGCCAGTATCATCACACGCCTCACCACCGACGTTACCAATGTACAGAACGCTTATCAGATGCTGGTCCGCCTCGGGGTTCGCGCGCCCATGATGATCGTGTTCGCGTTGATTTTTTCTTTCCGGATCGACGTTCGCCTTTCCTTGATCTTTCTTGCGACGATCCCCGTGCTGGGCGTAGGACTCTGGCTGATCATCTCGCATGTTCACCCGGTTTTCGTGCGGGTATTCAACACCTACGACAAGCTGAACCGCATTGTTCAGGAAAATCTGCTTGGCATCCGGGTCGTCAAATCCTATATTCGGGAGGACCATGAAGAGGAGAAATTCGCGGACATTTCCCAGTCGATTTTTCAGGATTTCACAAAGGCGGAAAAAAGAATTGCGTTCAATATGCCGCTGATGCAGCTTTGCCTTTATGTCAGTATGCTTTTACTTTCCTGGTTCGGCGCCAAAGAAATCATCGCCAGCGGCAACAATCCCGTGATCGGGCTTTCGACGGGAGAACTGGCCAGCCTGATCACCTACGCCATGCAGATACTGATGAGCCTGATGATGCTTTCCATGGTGTTTGTCATGATCATCATTGCCCGCGCGTCGGCGGAACGTATTGTGGAAGTGCTGAATGAGGAAAGCGATCTGAAAAACGGGGAAAATCCGTTGTATACCGTACAGGACGGTTCCATCGTCTTTGAAAACGTCACTTTTACTTATTCCAGAAAGGCCGACAAGCCGGTCCTTGACGATATCAACCTGTCCATCGCGTCGGGAGAAACAGTCGGCATCCTCGGCGGAACCGGTTCTTCAAAATCGAGCCTCGTTCAGCTGATTCCGCGCCTTTATGATGTCACGGCCGGGAAAGTAACCGTCGGCGGCGTCGACGTGCGGGATTACGATATCGAATCGCTCCGCAATCAGGTAGCGATGGTGCTGCAGAAAAACGTGCTTTTCTCCGGCACGATCAAAGAGAACCTTCGCTGGGGCAATGCGGACGCCACAGAGGAAGAAATGATCCATGCCTGCAGCCTTGCCCAGGCCGAAGGCTTCATCCGGGAATTTCCGGATCAGTACGACACCTATATCGAGCAGGGCGGCACCAATGTGTCCGGCGGACAGAAGCAGCGGCTGTGCATTGCGCGGGCATTGCTGAAAAAGCCCAAAATTCTGATTCTGGACGATTCCACCAGCGCGGTCGACACCAAGACCGATGAATTGATCCGCCAGGCATTTCGGCAGGATATCCCGAACACGACGAAAATTATCATCGCACAGCGTGTTTCCTCCGTTCAGGACGCCGACAAAATTATTGTGCTCGACGACGGCAAAATCAATGCGGTCGGGACGCACGAGGAACTGCTCGGGACCTGTGCCATTTACAGGGAAGTCTACGAGTCTCAGAACAGAGGAGGTGCTCTCCATGAGTAAAATGCAGTCGAAAGAAAATCCGCAGGTACACGGCAAAGCGGCGGCGGGCGGAAGGCCCCCGATGCAGCGTTTTAAGCCGGGTACGATCAAAAAACTGTTCACCTATATGGCCGGCTACCGGATTCAGCTGATTCTCGTTTTTGTCTGTATCCTGATCAGCGCGGCCGCGGGCGCGGCATCCTCTTTGTTCCTTCAGACGCTGATCGACAAGTACATTATCCCTTTGCTGGGCCAGGCGTACCCTTCCTTCGCGGGCCTTTTCAAAGCGATTCTCTTAATGGGATCGATTTACATCATCGGCGTGCTGTCCACATTATTTTACAACCGGATGATGGTCATCATTGAGCAGGGCACGCTGAAAAGAATCCGCGATGAAATGTTCACGCATATGCAGAGCCTGCCGATCCGATATTTTGACACGCATACGCACGGCGATATCATGAGCCGTTATACCAACGATACCGACACGCTGCGCCAGGCGATCTCCCAAAGCTTGCCGCAGATGTTTGCGTCCCTCGTCTCCGTGGCGGCGGCGTTTTTCTCCATGCTTTATCTCAGCGTCGGCCTTACCGCTTTTGTCGCCGTGTTCGCCGTGATTCTGCTGAAGGTAATCAAAGCCCTGGTGGGAAGAAGCGGAGCTTTTTTCATGAAGCAGCAGCAGTCCCTGGGCGATGTCAACGGCTATATTGAAGAAATGATCAACGGTCAGAAAGTCGTAAAGGTCTTCTGTCACGAAGAAAAAACCGAGGAAGATTTCGATAAAAAGAATGAGGACCTCTGCTACTGTGCGACTGAGGCGAACAAGTACGGAAACATTACCATGCCGGTAGTCGGCAATATGGGCTATATCTTGTATGTGCTTCTCGCCGTCATCGGGGGCGCGGCGGGCATCGCGGGAATTCCCAACCTGAGCCTCACCGGGGTCCAGGCCCTGACGATCGGTACGATCGTATCCTTCCTTACCCTTTCCCGCAGCTTTATCAACCCGATCGGCCAAATTTCCATGCAGTTCAACATGGTGATCATGGCACTCGCCGGCGCGTCAAGAATCTTTGACCTGATGGATGAGGAAAGCGAACAGGACGACGGATACGTCACCCTGGTCAATGCGAAAATAGAAAACGGCGAAATAAAAGAATGCAGGGAACGGACGGACACATGGGCCTGGAAGCATCCGCACAGCGACGGAGCGGTGACCTATACGCCGCTGCAGGGAGACATCCGCTTCAATGACGTGGACTTCGGCTACGACGAAAACAACGTCGTCCTGCACAACATCACGCTTTACGCGGAGCCGGGCCAAAAGGTCGCCTTTGTAGGAGCGACCGGCGCCGGAAAAACGACGATCACCAACCTGATCAACCGGTTCTACGACATTGCCGACGGGAAAATCCGGTATGACGGAATCAATATCAACAAAATCAGGAAAGCCGATCTCCGCCGGTCGCTCGGCATCGTTCTGCAGGACGTGAACCTCTTTACGGGAACGGTAATGGATAACATCCGTTACGGCAAGCTGGACGCGACGGACGAGGAATGCATTGCGGCCGCAAAGCTTTCAAACGCCGACGGATTTATCCGCATGCTTCCGCAGGGGTATCATACCGTGCTGGAAGGCGACGGCAGCGGCCTTTCGCAGGGGCAGAGGCAGCTGATCTCCATTGCTCGCGCGGCGGTGGCCGACCCGCCCGTCATGATTCTTGACGAGGCGACCTCCTCCATCGACACCAGAACCGAAGCCATCGTACAAAAAGGCATGGATGCGCTGATGAAAGGCAGAACGGTGTTTGTCATTGCGCACCGCCTTTCCACCGTGCAGAATTCCGACGTCATTATGGTTCTGGAACACGGCCGCATCATTGAGCGCGGCAGCCACGAACAGCTGATCAGCGAAAAGGGGAAATACTATCAGCTCTACACCGGCGCGTTTGAACTGGAATAAACCCAGCCTGCAAAGATCGCTCTCATTTTGTTCCGGTATTATAGAAATTCAAAAAAATGTTTGATTTCCCTTTGCCTACAGCATTTCCGGTTAATTCTGCAACAAGGTTGCGTTCCTCCCCCGCCTTCGGCGGGGGAGGAACGCGTTTTGTCTCGCAAACTGAAATGGAATTGGTATCGTTGCTCCTGCGGAAAACAGAGCCCGTGAAACGACAGCCGCCGCCACCTGTGTACACAGGTGGCGGCGGCTGTTTGCGCTGTTATAAAGATTACATTTTGTCGTGGCAGGTTCTCGCGATGACGTCGAGCTGCTGCTCTCTCGTCAGGTCGATGAACTTTACCGCGTATCCCGACACACGGATCGTAAAGTTTGCGTACTCCGGTTTCTCAGGATGTTCCATCGCGTCTTTCAGCTTTTCGGTGCCGAAGACGTTGACGTTCAGATGATGGGCGCCGCGGTCGAAATATCCGTCAAGAACATGCGCGAGGGTTTCGCTCTGTTCTCCCTCGGTATGCCCAAGCGCACCCGGACTGATGGTCTGCGTATTGGAAATGCCGTCAAGCGCATACTCGTAAGGCAGCTTTGCAACAGAGTTCAGGGAAGCGAGAAGCCCGTTCTTTTCCGCACCGTAGGACGGATTCGCGCCCGGCGCCAGCGGCGTCCACGCCTGTCTTCCGTCCGGAAGCGTACCGGTATTCTTGCCGTAAACAACATTGGATGTAATCGTAAGAATCGATGTCGTAGGCTCCGAATCACGATAGGTGTGATATTTTGTCAGCTTCTTCATGAAGGTCTTTAAAAGCCATACGGCAATGTCGTCCGCGCGGTCGTCGTCGTTTCCGTAGCGCGGGAAATCGCCTTCGATCTGAAAGTCCACGGCCACGCCGTGCTCGTTGCGCACAGGGGTTACCTTTGCGTATTTAACGGCGGACAGGGAATCGACCACATGGGAGAAGCCAGCAATACCGGTTGCGAAGGTTCTTCTCACGTCGGTATCGATCAGCGCCATTTCCGCCGCTTCGTAGTAATACTTATCATGCATATACTGAATCAGGTTCAGGACATTGACGTAAAGCCCCGCAAGCCAATCCATCATGACGTCGTACTTCGCCATTACGTCCTCGTAATCGAGGACCGCGGAGGTGACGGGCTTGTAAGCGGGTCCCACCTGCATGCCGCTCTTTTCATCCACGCCGCCGTTAATGGCGTACAGCAGACACTTGGCGAGGTTTGCACGCGCGCCGAAGAACTGCATTTCCTTACCGGTCTGTGTCGCAGATACGCAGCAGCAGATGCTGTAGTCATCCCCCCAGATCGGGCGCATCACATCGTCGTTTTCATATTGGATGGAGCTTGTCTTTACAGAGATATAAGCCGCATATTCCTTATAGCTTTCCGGCAGCTTGGAAGCATAAAGGACGGTCAGGTTCGGTTCCGGCGCGGGTCCCATATTCTCCAGCGTATGCAGGAACCGATAATCGTTTTTGGTCACCATGTGGCGGCCGTCCATTCCAAGCCCCGCCGTTTCCAGCGTAGCCCAGACGGGGTCCCCGGAGAACAGCTGGTTGTAAGAGGGAATGCGGGCGAACTTCACCATTCTGAGCTTTAACACCAGATGGTCGATCAGCTCCTGCGCCTCCGCCTCGGTCAGCGTTCCTTCCTCCAGATCGCGATGGATATAGATGTCAAGGAACGTGGACACGCGGCCGACGCTCATCGCCGCGCCGTTCTGGCTCCTGATTGCCGCCAGATACCCGAAGTACAGCCACTGGACGGCTTCTTTCGCGTTACCGGCCGGTTTTGAAATATCGAAGCCGTAGGCCACCGCCATTTCCTTCATGTCCTTTAAGGCCCTGATCTGGTCGGAGAGTTCCTCTCTCTGGCGGATGATGTCGTCCGTCATGATACCGGACCCGCAGTAAGAAAGATCCTCTTTCTTCTTTTCAATCAGGTGATCGATGCCGTAAAGGGCAACGCGGCGGTAGTCGCCGACGATGCGCCCGCGTCCGTAGGTATCCGGAAGCCCCGTGATGATTTTATTGTGGCGGGCCTTTTTCATTTCAGGCGTGTACGCGTCGAAAACCGCCTGATTGTGCGTCTTATGGTAATCCGTGAAAATCTTATGCAGTTCGGGAGCGGGTGTATAGCCGTAGGTGGTGCAGGCTTCCTCCGCCATCTTGATTCCGCCGTAGGGCATGAACGCCCTCTTCAGGGGTTTGTCCGTCTGCAGTCCCACGACCTTCTCAAGGCTCTTGTCCCCACTGTCGATGTAGGCCGCGCCGTAAGCGGTGATACCGGAGACGACCTTTGTCTCCATATCCAGTACGCCGTTGTTCGCCCTCTCCTGCTTCTGTAGCTCCTGTACCTTCCCCCAGAGCTTGTTCGTCGCATCCGTCGGTTCTGCCAGAAAACTCTGGTCTCCGTCATATTGTGTGTAATTGTCCTGAATGAAATCTCTCACATTGACGTCGTCCGTCCAATGCGAGCCTTTAAAGCTTCTCCATTCCTGTCTCATCGTATGACTCCTTTCTGAGATAACACGCAGTCTTTTCTTCTGCTGCTCCGATGTTCTGACTATAGTTTAGCTGATTTGCTCTGCCGATTCCTTGATTGTAATCAACAATTCAGTATTTCATGCTGTCGGGTTCATCCGCTTGCGGCGTAGCGTTTCCCTGCGCATCCGAAGCACCGCTTTCCCCGCGAAGAATCCGTTCGGCATTTTTCACGCGCTCCGCACCGGGCGATTCCACCCCTTCCAGAGAATACGGAATGCCAAGCTCTTTCCATTTGTATTGGCCCATGGCATGGTAAGGAAGCACCTCGATCTTCTCCACATTTTTAAGCGAAGCGATGAACTCCCGTGTTCTGCGCAGATAACCGTCATCGTCCGTAATTCCCGGAACAAGCACATACCGGATCCAGACAGGCTTGCCGATATCGGACAGATACCGGAACAGATCAAGGATATTCCCGTTCGGCTGTCCCGTCAGCTTTCGATGCTCCACGGGGTCGATATGCTTGATATCCATTAAAAGAAGGTCTGTATACCGCATCAGCTCCCGGAATTTTGAAAAAAACGGTTCCTCTCTCGTAAAAGGCTGCCCCGCCGTATCGATTACGGTATGGATTCCGCGCGCTTTGGCCTTCTGAAACAGCTCGAGAAGAAAATCGATCTGCAAAAGGGGTTCCCCGCCGCTGACGGTAATCCCGCCTTCCTTGCCCCAATAGCTGCGGTACCGCTCCGCCTGATCCAGCAGCTCGTCCGCCGTGCGCAGGTCGTTGGAACAAGGGTCCCACGTATCGACGTTATGGCAATAGCGGCAGCGCATCATACATCCCTTTAAAAAGATAAGAAAACGGACTCCCGGGCCGTCGACGGAACCGAAAGATTCTGTGGAATGGATTGCTCCTCTGATCATATGCCTCTTCCTTTCTGGTGCTTTCAGTATACTCCCGCTTATGTTCTTTTTCTTTGACCAGAATCAAGTTTCCAACGGGTGGATTCCTCAATCAGGAAGCCGATTTTTCGCCTCATAAATATCCGCGCTTTTCTACGGAAGATCCGTATCAGGCAGTATGATATGCTCAAAAAAGAAGGGCTTGCCGTCTGCAATTCACAGACAACAAGCTCTTTCTGCCGTTTATAAAATATCCGGCTGAGTTTTTGGGGTCACTTCACCGACTGGCTGGCTTCGTAAATCTTCTTCAGTCCGCTGCGGTCCGTGACCAGAATCTTCCCCTGACCGAGCCTTTGAATAAGACCCTCCTTTTCAAACCGGCTCAGGTTCCTGCTGACCGTCTCCGGACGCAGTCCGATGCTGGCGGCGATATCCTCCAGCTTCAGCTTGATCTCCGGCCCGACGCATCGAATGTCCCTGTCCAGCAAAAATCCCGCCAGCCGCACCTTCGGGTCACGGATGGAAAGCAGCAGCGCCTTTTCATTGGCGTCCTTTAACCGGAGGGAGAGAAGGGAAATCAGGTTCATCGCAATCCCCGGGCGATCGGCGAGAAGCTGTATAAATTCACTCTTTCTGATCTCACACAGCTCCACCTTTGACAGGCACACCGCCGAATACGGAAAAACGGCATTTTCGAGAAAAAGATTTTCCCATACGGCGTCTCCGTCGTGAATGATATCAAGGATGTATTCGTTTCCGTCAGCGTCATATTTACAGAGCTTAATCCTTCCTTTCCGGATGATCAAAACAGAGTCGACTTTCTCCCCCGCCCGAAACAGGAAGCTTCCCTTTGCTTTGGTCGTCTGCACGGAGTGCTCCGTAAGGTTTTTCTGTATGTCTTTCGGGAGCGTACTGAACAGTGGGATCGTCGCCGTACATAAAAGACCGTTTTTACAGTTTAAGCACCCGGGCAGCGTTTTTTGATCCCCTTTTTCCATGACAGTACCCTCTCCCATCTATTTCAATCTCTCAAGTATCTTTTTCTATATTTTATCATAACCCGATCATAAGGGAAAGGGCAAAGACGGAATAAAGAAGATACCCGGGCATGGTCAATGAATTTCCCGAATCCCGGCCTGAATTCTTTTTGCCAGAAGGACCAAAACAAGGACGGCAACGGAAACGAGCGCGGTAAAGCCGCCCGGAGCCACATTCAGGTAAAAAGAGACAAACAGCCCCAGCATAATATCGATCACGCTGAAAAGAATGGAAAACAGCAGGGTCGCTTTAAACCCTTTCCCCAGTTGCAACGCGGTGGCGACCGGAAGCGCGATCATGGAGCTGAGCACCAGAACGCCCACGATCCGGATGGAAACGGAAATTGCGGAGGCCACAAGGATCGAAAACACATAATTGATCAGCTTCACCCTGACCCCCGCAACTTTTGCGGCTTCCTCGTCGTATGCGATGTAAAGCATCTGATGATACAGAAAAATAAGGGCCAGAACGGAAATGACACTGAGCACGACCACCATGATCATATCGAACCGGGTAACGGTAAGAATACTGCCGAACATAAAGGAATCCGCGTTGGCATGAAGCTTTCCGGAACTGATGATGGTGATCGCGGTGCCTACGCTTAACGCAAGCACAATGCTCAGGATCAAATCCGTATATTTTTTAAAATAGGTTCTCAGAAATTCGATCAGCGCGCCGCAGATGGAAGTAAAAACAAACGCTCCCAGAACGGGATTCTGGTTAAACATCAGCCCGATCGTAATCCCGGCCAGCGAAGCATGGGACAAGGTGTCCCCGATCATGGAGTAGCGCCGGAGGACCAGAAAAATTCCGATACAGGGGCATAAAACGGAAATAAATACCGAAACAAACAATGCGTTTTGCATAAAACTATAATTTAACATCTGCATCATCCTTATCATTTCTCTTTAAATATTCATCGGCATACTGTTTCGGGGAACAAAGGTGCCCCTGGCCGTTGACCAGATGGTAAATCAGCGTGGAATTGGAAACGGCGGCATCCAGATTGTGTTCTACCGAAACAATCGTTATTTGATTTTCCCGGTTCATTTCCCTCAAAAAGCCATAAATTTCTTTTTGGCTGCCAATATCCACTCCGGTGGAAGGCTCGTCCAGAATCAGTAAATCGGGATCGCCTATTAAGGCTCTGGCAATCAGGATCTTCTGAGTTTGTCCGCCGGACAGCGTTCCCATTAAAGCGCCGGAAAACCCGGACATTCCAACTTTCTCCAGATTCTCCGTAAGGATATCTTTGTTTTTTATTTTCAAAAGCTTACGGTAGGAATTCAACATCTCATAAACGGTAATCGGAAAATTGGAGTTTGAAAAATCATTTTTCTGCGGCACATATCCAATTCTCCTGGCTTCCGAGGTAATGGTTCCTTCCGTCGGTTTTATGAATTTCAAAATCAGCCGCATCAGCGTGCTCTTCCCACAGCCGTTTTCTCCCACTACGGAAACATATTCCCCTTGCCGTATATTCAGGTCGATCCCCTTGAGCACAAAAGGCGCGGCCCCCGTATACGAAAAAGACAAGTTCTCTGCTTTGATCATAATAATCCCCTTATTTCATATTCAGCGTATCAATCAAAATTTCCATTACAGTAATCTCATTTCAGTTTTACGAGACAAAACGCGTTTTCCTCCCCCGCCTTCGGCGGGGGAGGAACGCAACCCCGTTGCAGAATCAACTGGAAATGCTGTAAAAATATTTTCAAGGAATTGCTTGACAAGTATTTTCTTCCGGATTATATTATAAATACAAATGAGTCGCATTTGCAAGTATTATTTTTTGGAGGTAACAAAAATGTTTAAACGGTATACGGCGCTCCTGCTCAGTGCAGCAGCCGTTATGAGCGTAGGCCTTTCGGCGTGCGCCAGCGACAATCCGGCGAGCGCGGGGGCGTCCGGCGCGGCCCCGGCTTCCGGTACGGCCTCGGAAGAAAGCAAGAGCACGGACGGCAAGATCAAGGTTTCCGTAACTTTTAACGCTATGAAAGAGTTTACGGAAGCGGTCGGCAAAGACAAGGTGGACGTCGCCACGATTATCCCGGACGGAACAGAGCCGCATGATTTCGAGCCGAAAGCACAGGATCTTGTCGCCCTCAGCACAGCACAGGTTTTTGTATACAGCGGACTGGGCATGGAGGCCTGGGCGGAGGATGCGGTCAAATCCGCAAACAATCCGAATCTGATCACCGTGGAAGCTTCAAAGGGCGCGGATGCGATCAAAAACACGGATCCGGAAGAAATTGAGGAACACGGACAGTACGATCCCCATATTTGGCTGGGCCTGAAAGGCGCCGAAGTGGAAGTGAAAAACATCAAAGACGCGCTGGTCAAGGCCGACGGAGCCAACCAACAATATTATGAGAAAAATTATGATGATTTTATTTCCCAATTGGAAAGTCTTTATACAGAATACAATAAAAAATTCCAATCTGTGGAAAAAAAGAGCTTTGTTACGGGGCATGCCGCTTTCGGTTACCTCTGCCGTGATTTCGGGCTGGAGCAAAACAGCGTGGAAGACGTCTTCGCCGAGGGAGAACCCAGCGCACAGCAGTTGACGGAGCTTGTCAAATACTGCAAAGATAACAAGGTGACGACCATTTTTGCGGAAGAAATGGCGAGCCCGGACGTTTCAAAAACGTTGGCCAAGGAAGTTGGGGCGAATGTCGAAACCATTTATACCATTGAGGGCGGCGAAGACAACAAAACGTATCTGGAGCGAATCGAAAGCAATCTGAGTAAAATCTATTCCAGTCTGGAAAGCAAAGCCTGATTTTGGGAAGGTTATATGCCCTCGTAGCTTAACGCAAGAGTTTTTGGTATTTCCAAAGGTGTCGGTTGAACTCCGTCCCAGGGCAAAAACATGTAAAGTGAGGAAAACAGTATGTACGAAGACAAGGTGCTGGTTTGTCAGGATTGTGGGAAAGAGTTTACCTGGACAGCCGGGGAACAGGAATTTTATGCCGCCAAAGGTTTTGTAAACGAGCCGAGGCGCTGCCCCGAATGCAGGAAAAAACGCAAGGAGGGGCAGAAACCGGAAAGGGCAATGTATGACGCCGTATGTGCGTCTTGCGGAAAGCCTTGCAAAGTCCCCTTTAAGCCAACCGAGGGGCGTCCCGTATATTGCAGCGAATGCTTTGCAAAAATGAGAGAACAGGCGTGAAGCTTTTTGGATTTCAATATCAGGGAGGTTTGAATTGGCTAAAAAAGCGATTGTAATCAAACATCGGCGGCAGCAGCAAATGGTGCAAAAATACGCTGCGCTGCGCAGGGAACTGATTGAAAAAGGAGACCGCGCTGCGTTAGCCGAGCTGCCGCGTGACGCATCTCCGACACGGGTTCATAACCGCTGTTCCCTGACAGGCCGTCCGCACGGCTATCTGCGGAAATTCGGAGTATCCCGTATTGTATTTCGTGAACTGGCGCATCGCGGGCAAATTCCCGGCGTCAGGAAAGCAAGCTGGTAGAGGCTGGGAAAGACGGTGAAGAAAAAACATGCGGGTAAAAATCACATTAGCCTGTACGGAAACAGGGGATCGGAACTACACGACAACAAAAAACAAGAAGACCCACCCGGAACGAATGGAAATGATGAAGTATTGTCCCCGGCTGCGCAAGCATACACTGCACAGGGAAACGAAATAAAAGGATAACATCGAACCTGCCCCCTATCGTAGGATATTGAGCTACGGCAGGGGGCATGTCTTATCCCAAGCAAAACGAACGCTTTCCTTCTTTACAAATTGTGCTATAATAAAGTTGTCAGGACCCCCTCTCCCCCCTTCCGATTCTATTGGCGGTCCCTTAGCATGATTGATAGTTTGGTGTTGGCCGGAGCAATCTGCTGTCACATAACCTATGCGAATTAGGATCATTTGCATGAATCAGGAGTGATATTATGAAAAATAAAACTGATCACCGCGCGGATCTCAGGCAAAAGGGATTAAAAAACACGAAGCGCAGGATGGCTATTCTGGAAATATTAGAAAAACAGACCCAGCCTGTGGCAGCGGAACAAATATTTATGGAGTTGAACCGTTACGACCTTTCGACCAGCATGTCGACGGTTTACAGAGAGCTGGACAGTTTAGTGAACAACAATTTAGCCCTCAAAATAAAGATAAACGAAAGCAACAAAGCGCTTTACGAATATAACAGGATGATACACAAGCATTATTTAGTGTGCCTGGGCTGTAAAAAAATGATTTCTCTGGATATGTGTCCCCTGAAGACCTATGAGGAAAAGCTGCAGGAGCAAACCCATTTTATCATTACGGATCACAAGCTGAATATATACGGCTATTGCCCCGAATGCCAGGCGAAAGGGCTGCCCCCAAAGGCTTAAATTCCGTCCTCGAATTCAGAATGATAAAAAACGCCGCCTTATCCCATCACAACGGGGAAGGGCGGTGTTTCTATTTAATGGAATCCGCCCTCAGCGGATTCTGAAAGACTTCTCCTCCGGCTCAGTCGGAAGATCCTTAGAATCGATATGATCAATGGTAATATAATAGCCCTTTTGCAGCATTTTCAGCATGGCATTGACGTCATGCCGTTCCCCCTGAACCTCTGCAGTCACGCTGCCGTCGAATTCATTGCGCACCCATCCGGTAAGCCCGAGCAGCTGTGCCGCCTGACAGGCTCTGAAACGGAAGCCGACCCCCTGTACGCATCCGGTAAAAGCGTATCGCACTCTTATTTTCATACGGACCTCTTTAACGAGCATGATCCAGAAAATGCCGAAGCTGTTCTTTGGAAACGCCGACATTCTCAACAGCGTCAATCTTCCGGCTTTCCATCCGGTACGCCGGCACAACCCATACGCCGGAACGTTCGAAGGCAAGTTCATTTGCCTTCGCCAGCGCCCTGCGGTAAATCCCCTGGCGCAGCGCCAGCTGAAAAGCATCGGCATCCACTAAATCACTCACAAAGTCAGAAAGCGCGTCAATGCTTTCAACATCGACATGCTCTTTCAGAGCGGCCCGGTACATACGGTCATGGTAGGCCCAAACGTCAACGCCGTTTTCCACGGCAAAAAAATAGCCTTGTATGCACAGATCGCTATGCGGGCCGTACCGGTCCGGTCTGGGGTGAGATTCACAGGGACGCCAGACTATGTCTACATCCGGATAATCCGGCATGAGTTCGGTCAAATACCCGTGCGCTTGAAGACAATAAGGGCAGGCATAATCAAAGAAGACTTCTAATTCCTGTTTCATTTTGATCACCATATCTGAATCTTTCCTGTTGCAGATAAATAAGGATTCTATCTGACATAATTTAACTCTATTATACTGCAGATACCGAATATAAACAATAAACAGATGGATAAAAAATGAGCTTGCGGTCTTTTATGAATCCACAGGCTCATTCGATTACTGATTCCCCAGCGAAGGGAGAGTCCGTATTCTCCGGCTGTGAAACGTTGACATTGATGAAATGCTTCGTTTCTGCTGTCCCGGAACAGTCCGGACAGCTATACAACAACGCAGTGCTTTTCTCCGTCGTCCACTAACAGGACTCTGTTTCCCTGAATCAGCCTGCCGTCCACGGTGACGGCTTCCGTTGTCAGCGTTCCCTTGCTTCTGCTTTCCACCCTGATTTCATAGAGAGACTTCCCATATTTGTATTCAACGGAAAAGTCCCCGAAACCTGCGGGTGTCGCCGGATCAATCACCAGCTCATTTCCTTCTTTCCGGATGCCCAGAAACCAGTTTAACAACCCCTGATACATCCAGCCAGCGGAACCGGTATACCAGCTCCACCCGCCTCTTCCGGTATAGGGCGGGCTGAGGGAGATATCCGCCGTCATGACATACGGTTCCTTCTCGTACCTGAGCGCGTCCTTCCTGTTTTGCGTAACGTAAATCGGGTTGAGCATGGTGAACAGGGTTTTCGCCATGTTACAGTCGGGCAGCATCGACGCGGCGATTGCCAGCCAGACCGCCGCATGGGTGTACTGGCCCCCGTTTTCCCGTATGCCGGGGATATAATTTTTGATATAGCCCGGGTTTTTGGCCGTCTTGTTAAAGGGAGGCGCCAGGAGCAGGGAAAGGGCTTCCTCCTCCCGTACCAGATAACGCCATGCCGACTGCATCGCTGTTTTCGCGCGTTCTTTTTTCGCGCCCCTGGATATCACGCTCCAGGACTGGCTGATGGAGTCGATCCTGCACTCGTCGTTTTCCTTGGAGCCCAGCTTTGAGCCGTCGTCGTAAAAGGCCCGAAGATACCACTCCCCATCCCAGGCGTGTTCTTCAATGCTTTGAAGCAGGCTTTCCCGTTTCTGCTCCAATTCCCGGCCGTAGGCTCCGTCGCCTGTCTGGCCGCACAAAGGAAGGAAGTCCCCCAGCACGGTATACAAAAACCACGCCAGCCAGACGCTTTCCCCTTTCCCCTGCGCTCCGACCTCATTCATGCCGTCGTTCCAGTCGCCTCCCCCCATGAGAGGAAGCCCGTGTTCCCCGAAGCGGGTCCGCTCAACGGCTTTTTTGCAATGCTCATAAACACTTCCGGAACGTTCCGATATTTCCGGGGTAAACATGGCATCCTGCTGGCCCTCCCGAAGCGCCGGGCCCTTGATGTAAGGTACCTGCTCGTTTAAAATGGAGGCGTCTCCGGTACTTCGGACATAGGCGGCGGTGCAATAGGGCAGCCACAGCAGATCGTCGGTGATTCTCGTTCTTACACCGATTCCCATCGGAGGATGCCACCAGTGCTGGACATCCCCTTCTTCAAACTGCCTGCTGCAGGCAATCAGAATCTGCCTGCGCAGAATACCGGAATCGGCAAAGAGAAGCGAAAGGGAATCCTGAAGCTGGTCCCGGAATCCATAGGCTCCCCCGCACTGATAAAAGCCCGCTCTCGCTTGAATGCGGCAGGACAGCGTCTGATAGAGCAGCCAGCCGTTCACCAGGATATCGACCGCCCTGTCCTTCGTCTTCACCTGCACGGTCCCCAGCAACCCGTCCCAATAGGCTTTCACCCGGTCAAGCTCCTTGATCGCGGCGGCGGTATCCCTGTACTTGTTTCTGATTTCGTATATCCCGTTCAGGCTGCCGCTCTGCCCGAGCCCGAACAGCACCGTCCTGCTCTCCTGCGGCTGGATCGCGACGGATACCTGAATTGCTCCGCAGGGATCGTAGCATACCCCCGTATGGCAGGACAGCTTGACTTCCGCTCCCCGCGGTTCCCGGATGCCGCCCCTTTTCCCCAGAAACTCCTGCCTGTCGCCGGTATAGCCGACGATCGTCTCGCTGGAGAACAGATAGGAATAGACGTTTGGAAAGTTCATGGTATAGATGTTCTTCGCACAGAGACATTCGTGCTCATTGTCATAAGAGGTCAGAAGATAGGGATTGGTCTGCTCCCAGTGCGTGCCCATCACCCATTCCACATAATAGGTCAGGCTCAGATACTTCACTTTATCCGAGCGGTTCGTCAGCTTCAGGTTCCATAGCTTCAATGATTCCTCCAAAGGGGTAAAAACCGTCAGCTCCTGATCAACAAGCGCTTCCTCATGCAGGAACCTGCTGTATCCAAAGCCATGTCTTACCCGGTAAACGCCCCGGTCGGACCTTCCGAGGGACATGGGAGTCATGACCTCTCCGGTGATTTCATCCAAAATATAGATCGCCTCGGAGGCTCTGTCGCTTACGGGATCGTTGGACCAGGGCGTAAGCTTATTTTCCCTGCTGTTGACACTCCAGGTAAAGCCCGCGCCCGATTCCGATATCTGGAATCCGAAGTTCTTGTTTGAGACAACGTTAATCCAGGGTGCCGGCGGCCTGTTATCACCCTCCAGCAGGATTTCATATTCTCTGCCCCCACAGGCAAATGCCCCGAAGCCGTTAAAAAATTCATGATTCTCTGTTTCTTTCTCCTGTGCTGTTGGCGCATATGCTGTGTCCAAAGCCTCTTCCTCCTTAAAGGCTGGGCCTCGAAGGCCTAATATTTCTCAAGTAACTCATACGGATTTTCTTTTACATTGTTAAAATAAATCCCCGCTTTCTCTGAAAATACAACCCGCGCTGCCGTATACAGCAGATCGATCTCCGCCGGTTTCATCTCATACGTATGCAGGGTAAAAAAGCTTGGCTTCTCGTTTCCGGAATCATAAATCCGAAGAGAGCTTGTCATGTCGTTGATTAATTCATCCACCTCCTGAAGGTAGCCGTGCTTGGAATCGATCAGGATAATCAGGTCCACCGCAACACGGTTGATCTTCAGATATTCGTAAGCCTTTAACACGTCCTTCACGGTTCTTTCCTCCGCAATGGACCGAACCGTCAAAAGCAGAATGGGATGATCGCCGGATACGCCGAATTTCCATAAGAAGCTCTGGTTCATAAAGTTCCGTCTTATATTTTCATGCGGCCCCCGGTAAATACCCGCGGGATAATAGACCGGGCTGACCAGGTCCTGGAAGGCGTTCAGCTGGGCTCTGGTAATTTCCAGATACTTTAACTCCAGGTTCTTTTGAAGCCTGAATTTCTCCAGAATATCGTCGATCCGGTAGCTGACATTCAATTCTCCCGCTATTTTGATTGCTTCCTCCCTACTGCCGCACACTCCGGTAATGAAAGAAACGCAGGCGGTTTCTCCCGCGCCTATGCAGAATTGTGCCCGCAGGCTCATAATCGGATCATTGCAAAAGCCCGAATGATTGAAAAAGGCACTGCTGTTCACCACAGAATCCGGATTTTCGAGGGTATTGTTTCTTCCGATAAAGCGTTTTCTGTCATTTTCATATTCCAGTTTCTTGCATAGTTTCGTTCCCGTTCTCAGCATGTGCATCACATAAGGATGATCTTCCTCCGTCTTCCTTCGCCTTTTCGCAAGGAAGATTTCCTGCTCTTCCAGATACTCGCTTTCCAGAAAGAGCTTATTGAACGCGGGATGGCTCAGCTCCGCCGGATAGGTGTCGTCCACCACCTCCAGATAACTGGTCACCTCCAGCCGCTTTTCCCGACTCCCGTGATTGGTGAAAGTAACCTTGCGTATCTCGAAGTTGTGGTCCGCATCCAGGCTGACGATCATGTCCGACGAGATATCCCCGTCCCTGCGTTTGAATTCCGCCTGGTGCGGGCAGAAGACCACCTGGTAATCCTCCGGCTCCGTTCTTGTAGGATGATAAGCGGCACTCCAGAGCTTTCCCCGTTCCATGTCCTTAATATAGATATAATTGCCTGTATTTTCGTAAATATCCGATCGCCAGCGGTAAAGCATCCGGTCCTCATATTTACTGAAGCCGTCGCCGTCCGAAGTGATCATCAGGGAATACTTGCCGTTTGACAGATAATCCACGACCGGCGAATTTACGCCCGTACTGTTAATATACCGGTTACTGTAGCTGTCTTCTCTAAAAAGGGACTTCCCGATTCTGATCGTATATCCCTGCCGGGCAATCGAAATCAAATAAGACTGCCGTTTTTCTTCGAGCAGGACTTCCGAGGCCTTGATCATCATTTCCGCATGAAACCGCTCCCGAAGGACGCCCTCATTCAGATAATTATTAATGGCGGCCAGATTCATCCCCTGATGATGTGCCATATAGGATTTTACAATGCAATAAGGCGTCAGCTCCACAGAATTCGGCAGGTTAAAATCAACCGACTCATAGAAGCCGTAATCGCCGAAAGCGCCTAATTTCTTCAGCCGCTTCAAATTTTTCATGCATTCCTCTTCCGCGATATCCAGTGCCAGCATCGTTGCATAGGGAGCGACCACAAGGGAATTTCTGCGGACCGGCTGGAGTCTTATCTTTGGGACCCCGAAGGCTTTGTACTGGTAATTTGAGTTCAGGTCAAAACGGTAATACTGGGATTCGGATATCCCCCAGGGGATTCCCGCCTCCTGTGCATACTGGATTTGCTGAAGCACCGCCGCCCTGGAAGTCTGTTCGTAGACGGAGCCCTCATATTCCTTGAATACCAGATTCGGCATCAGATATTCAAACATCGTACCGCTCCAGGATACAAAACACGGAATGCCGCTGACCATGGTCAGGGGTCTCCCCAGTTTATACCAGTGCTTTAACGGCACCTGGCCCATGGAGATCGCAAGAAGGCTTGTGAGCGCCGATTCCGACGCCATCAGGTCGTAGCAGCCGTCGTCCAGTGTGTGTGAGGACACATGATATCCGATATGGAACAGCATTCTCTTTTCGTTAAATAAAAAGTGGAAATCAACATTTGCCAAAAGGCGGTCTATTTGATTGCAGAGTTCTTTGATCCGATGAATCATGCTGTTTGCAAACGGATGATCCTCCGCTGCAATACGGCGAAGCACAGGATAAGAAGAAATGCTCTCTTTTTTCAGTTTTAAGGCCCCGGCTTCATTGACGGTACTGTCAATCAGGTCCATCAGATGTCTGGTCCAGCGGTAATCCGCAGCCGGTCTGAGCTCCCTCCCGTTTAAGTTTTCCCAGATATCCGCAATATCCTCGATCAGCTCCCCGATGCTTTGGTACCCGGCCCTGAGCTTATTTCCTGCAGAATCGCCTGTTTTCAACAGAATTTCCTCATTGCTGTTCTGAACCGCAATCCTGAGCTCGGACAGAAAATTGTCCGGATAAACCGGCTTGTCGATCTGCTCTAAAAGGCCGTTTTTCAGCACGACCAGATGGCCCAGAAAATTGCCGCTGTCCACGGTGGAGATATAGGCGGGGTTGAGCACCTCGAGAGATTGAATATGATACCAGTTATAGAGATGTCCCTTCCATTTCGGCATTTTCTGAACCGTATCCATCAGGTTTTCCACGGCTTCGACCGTAGCGCTCAAAGTTTCAAATCCCAGGTCCCTGGCCGACAAAATCGCCAGAAACTGAAGTCCGATATTGGTCGGCGATGTTTTATCGCTGACTTTTTCAGCTATGGAAATCTGATAATTATCCGGACAGAGCCAGTTGTTTTCCTTCTTGGAAAACTCCTTGAAAAACAGCCAGGTTCTGCGCGCGGTATCCAGAAGCAGCCCGCTGTCCTGTGCTTTGTCCCCCGGATGAAGCTTGTTTTCCGGCTGACTGATCCGGTACGCGATTTCAAATGCAAAGCTCCAATCAGCGAGGATGACTGCCGTCAGAATCATTCCCGCGGGGTTCAAAGATCCCATAAATAAAAGGAATGCAAGCGCACACGCCGGAAGAAAAGAGCTCCACATGGTAAGAAAATACCCTTTTCTCGTATTGACAATAGAGGCATCCACCGCTTCCGCCGTATTCCAGCGAAGCAGATTTTTCTTGCTGACGAAGAGCCGGTACAGCGTTCTGACAATGGCGTCGCATGCGACATACGCCCGGTAGGGCGTGATCGTAAACTCCAGAAACGCTCTTTCCAGCATCACGGCAAGTTCCTTTAAGAAGCTTTTATAAATAACGGCCAGCTTCGGCCGGATCAGCTTCTGGGTAATCACCGCAAGCAGCAGAATCACCGTGGAAAAAAGATCGTTAAAGAAAACCAGGGGCAGCCAAAGATAATATGCCTGCGGCATCCATGCCAGATTCAGCAGCAGAAGCAGAATCTTGCTCAGAGGAACCAGGCTTCTTCTCAGGTTGTCAAAGATTTTCCATTTTGACAGGGCGCACAAGCTTCTCCCATCCGCGGCCTTCTTCACAAACAGCCAGGGCAGCAGCTGCCAGTCCCCGCGCAGCCACCGGTGTTCCCTTTTGGTAAAGGACAAAACGCTGTTCGGAAAACTGTCCATGATCTTGGCCGTGCTGGAAAAAGCCGTCCGTGCATAGCAGCTCTCAAAAAGGTCATGACTGAGAATCCGGTTTTCCGGCACCTTGTTTTGAAGCACCTTACGGAAGGCTTTGATATCATAAATACCCTTTCCGGTATAGATTCCTTCGTTAAAAATATCCTGGTAGATATCCGAGATCACGGTTCCGTAATGGGCAAGGCCCGATTCTCCCCCGAAGATTTTCGTAAACCTGCTGCCGTTCTTATCCGCGATATGATTTCTTACCGAGGGCTGTATGATGACATAGCCTTCCTCCACCTTTTGATTGGCAAGATCGAGAATCGGTTGATTCAAAGGATGATCGATCAGTCCGACCAGTTTCGCGGCGTTGTCGCGGATCAGGTTGGTGTCCGCATCTAGTGTAATCACATACCGGAAGGTGGTAAGAAGCTTCTGGTCGCAGTAAACGGAGGAGAAGGTGGTGTTTTCCTTTTCCTCTCCATTTAAAAGGTTATTGAATTCTTCCAGCTTTCCCCGCTTACGCTCCCAGCACATATAACAGTTTTCCGCCTGATTCCATTTGCGGCTGCGGAAGAACAGAGAAAACCGCGGGTACTCCGACGGATAGAGTTCGTTCAGCTCCTTCCTGCGCGCGGCAAGAGCGCTTTCAATCACCTCGTCCTTCGGCAGGAACTGGTCCTGAGAATCCTCAAAATCAAGCAGCAAGGCAAAGAAAAGGTTCGGCTGCCGGTTTGCCAGATAATGCTTTTGAAGACGGTCCATGTACTCCAGGCCCTGTTCCTTCGAGGAGACAATGACCGGCATGACCACAAAGGTCCTTGCTTCCTCCGGTATTTCCTCCAGATAGTTCAGAGAAGGAATCTTCTTGACCTTGATTTTTCTGGTGAATATAAAATTGGTAATCTCTATGGAAATACCGATCAGAAGCGGTGCGGCGGCCAGAAGGACGATCACTTGCCGTCCGGTATCCTGCAGCCCGCCAAGGACCCCGAAAGCCTGGAACAGGCAGGCACCCAGTCCCAGAGTGATCAGGAACAGGGCAAGGAAATAAAGGAAGCCCATTCCATTCCTCGTTTTCCTGATTTTTTGGGGAATCGGTTCTCCCAACACCTTCGCTTTCAGAACCGGATAGCCTTTGCCCAAAAGATAGGCCCCCACATGATGAGAACAATGCAGGTCCTCCCTTCCCCGGACCGCCAGCTCCAAGCAGTCTCTGGCTATCTTTTCTTCCATCAGATGATAACGGAGCGATAATTTCACAATGACTCCGCGGTACATGCCCCTGGACTCCAAATCCATCTTCTGATAGATACCGTCCGGGTCCTGTGATAAAATCTGCTCCAGGCAGGAATATTCCTCAAAGAATTTCTCTTCGTCCACTTCATTGATATCCCTCAGGCTGACAATCAGAGTCCGGATATTTGTCTCAAGAAACGATTCTATCTTTCCTTCCTCCAGAAAGATGCCGGAGGTCTTCACCTGTTTTTCCGGGGAAGCCAAATGATATTCCAGATAGCTTTGAATGGAAGCCTCGTCAAAGGACATGTTTTTCAGCAGATAGACGACATGGGCATGGAACGAGCAGTTCCGCTTTAAGGAATCCTCTTCTATTTTGCACAGCAGTGCTGACAGATCGGCCGGCCCCTGCTGATCTGTCAGCCTGTCGCGCAAAAATTTTTCCGCTTTCGATTTCACATCGATCATCTGAAGGATTTCATCCGCGGCTGCAATGATCTCTTCCAGAAGGCAAAAGCCCAGCACTTCCGGTAAAACCCAGATTTCCTTGTCCGTAAGCGGTATCTTTTGCTGATATGCTTTCAGCATCACGGAAATATTTTCTTCACTCAGGTGTCCGCCGGAAAGAGCCACCATCTTTTTTGCCACAACATAAACGCGGGGAAAATTACGGTATTCCTTCCCTTTCAGAACCGGCAATACGGCATAGTCCGTTCCCGAGGTACGCACTTTTTTAATTTCCCGGTACAGCATCTGGAAGTTGTCAAAAAGCCAGCGTGCCGCCGGAATCAGGGAAATCATATCGGCGGATACGGCGGAGATGCTGTCTCTGATTTTATTCAGTTCTTTATAGGCGGCCTGATTATAATCATTCAGAACAAAGCTATATCCGGTCAGTCTGACCTGACTGTGGCTTTCCGCCAGAACAAGCATCTGCTTTTCCCACTCGCTCGGACCCGGTTTCTCTCCTTCTGCCGGGGAACAAACCGAAAAATTTACTTTCCTGCCAAAATGGTTCAGTCTGCGGTATAGCATAAACAGAACAAAGCAGAACAATGAAATCAGGATCAGCAAAACAACCGGCAGAAAGGGGGAATCTATATAAAAGTCAATTTTTTTCAACACGATCTGCAATGGAAGCTCCTCCTTATTTAAGAGACCCTTCGGATAAGACAGGATCTCTTTACGGATAGTTTGTCTGTTTTTCCATAAAAAATAGCAACTCATTGCATATTTCGGATTCGAAAAAGATTCATCAATCGTGAACAGGACCCCCGCAGCACTTTAAAAAGGGCATCCCTAAACAAAGGGATGCCCTGATACGGAGCTTCTATTCAAAAGTTAGAAAATACCGTTTTTCTCCTGTACTACAGCATTTCCAGTTGATTCTGCAACAGGTTTGCGTGTCTCGCAGGCTGAAATGGAATTGCTGTAAATTTCTGCAGTTTTTATAAAGCTTTATCTTAAAAATTCTTTCAGATAGATGGGTAAAAGGCTGTGGCTGTTCTCTGTCAGGCTGTAAGCGCCGCCCGCCACACACCAGTTGTAGATCATTCCCCTTTCCAGAGAGGCATATATTTCCGCCATGTTTTGCACGGAATCCGAATTTTTAAATTCCCCGGTCTTCCGTCCTTCCTGCAGGATGCGCATAATCAGCTTAAAGTAGAGCCGTTCCTCATTGAAAAGGCTCTTTTTCTTTTTTTCAACATCCTGCGTGTAAAGAAACACAACCAGGTTAAAGGGCACCTGTGTTTCAATCAGCTGAAACAGCTCCCTGTTCAGATAAAGCAGCTGCTCGTAATGGTTTAACCTGGGGTTCATTTCCAGCATCAGCTCAGCGTATTTCTGATCGAAAAAATCTCCAAGCGTATCCAGCAGATCCTCCTTTTTTTCAAAAGCGCTGTGGAATTCGTCGGCGGATACGCCGGCCAGCCCGATTACGTCAGCTGTCAGGGTCTCGGGGAAGCCCTTTTCCCGGAACAGCTTCCACGCCGCCCGGACGATCCTGGTCCGGATGCTTTCCGGCTCCGCCTTTTTTACGTTCCCCAGCAAAAAACCGTCTTCCAGCGGATCGTCATCGTCCAGAATCCATTGGTTCATGCCGGTGATATACGCGCTGCCGGTAATCTGCGGAACAATCGCCTTCATGCCGCTGATTTCCAGCTCCTGAACGGCCTCGCCTTTGAATATCGAACCGATCATGCTCTCGTAAACGAACTTCTGGTTCAGCCCCAGTTTCCCTTTTGCGTATAAAGCCGCTATTTTGGCGCTCGTTCCGGTCCCGCACGGAGAACGGTCAGCCTGCGCCTGCCCGAAGATGACACAGTTTTTCAAATCGGCCTGCGGATGATCGGCACGTGCATAGAATTCCACCAGATCGACAGTGGTGATATCCAGATAAGGATGACGGATATTCACTTCTTTATTGATTCGGTTCCGGAGCTTCATTCCCAGCTCGGTGATTTCCTCAATATATTTGGCCTTCAGGTCCAGGCCGATGGCTTCGGCGTCGACCAGCGCAAAAAAGGAGCCTCCAAAGGAGATATCATAGGGGATCATCCCGTACCCGGGAATCTCGGTTTTCAGGTTTTCCCGGTACAGAAAAGAAGGCACGTTCAGAATGCTCACCTCCACCGCTTTGCCGCCCTCCACGCGCACCTTCGCACGGATAATACCGGAAGGCGTATCCAGTACGACCTCGGTATACGGTTCGGTCACCGCCACCAGTCCGGTTTCAACCGCCATGGAGGCGGTCCCGATGCTGCCGTGGCCGCACATATTCAGGTAGCCACCGCTGTCCATGAAAACCACGCCCAAATCCGCTTCCGGGTTCACCGGCTCGGTAATCAGCGCCCCGAACATGTCGCGGTGCCCTCTCGGCTCCAGCATCAGCGCCGTGCGGTAATGGTCGTAATTCTTTTCCAAATATTTTTTCTTTTCCATCATCGTGCTTCCGGGCAGCTCCGGAAACCCCTCGTAAATGATCCGCGTCGCTTCTCCCACGGTGTGGGAATCGATGGTTTTGAAGCAGTGCGCGTAACTGCCCGTTTTGGGCCTGATATCCATGCCGTTCCTCCCGCAAATATGGATTTATCCTGTTCCTTATCCGCCGAAATTCAGCCTGACGGCCTCCGCCAGCAGCCTTGCGGTTCCCTCAACACCCAGCAGCCCGCTGTTTACCATCAGGTCCTTGTGATTAGGATCATCCGGGGCATATTTGGCATACTGCTTATGATAATTGCCGCGCGCTTTGTCCACCGCCTCGATCATCCGTTTTGCCTCGTACGGTTTCATTTCCAGCGTGTTCAGGCAGTTGTCGTACCGAATTCTATACGGCGCATAGATATAAACGTGCACCGCGTTTTTTTCCTCAGCGAGAATATAGTCGGCGCAGCGGCCGACGATAATGCAGGAGCCTTTTTCCGCCAGGCCGGCAATGATGTCCTTCTGCGTCTGGAAGATACGCGCCTGCCTCTCCATCGACTCCGTTCCAAGCGGAAACAGCATCCGGAAAAAGTTGGAGCCTCTCTCCTCCTCGTCGCTGATCACCGAAACCGGCATTCCCATTTTTTCCGAGGTCGCTTCCACAATGTCGCGGTCGTAATATTCGATGTTCAGCAGTTCGGATAACCGTCTGGCGATCGGACGCCCAAGGCTTCCAAAATCTCTTGTTATGGTGACCACATATTTTTCCAAACCTTTCCCCCCTGTCTTTCTTTGCCGCAGGCGGTCCGCTGCCGCGGACCGCTAAGACGCCAGGAATCTGGACAGAAAAGCCTTCGTCCGTTCTTCCCGCGGGCTTTCCAGTACCTCCTGCGGAGTCCCTTCCTCCACAATATAGCCGTTATCCATAAAAATGACGCGGTCCGCGACGTCTTTTGCAAACGCCATCTCGTGGGTGACCACGACCATTGTCATGCCGTCCGCTGCAAGCTGACGCATCACGCTCAGGACCTCGCCCACAAGCTCCGGGTCCAGAGCCGACGTCGGTTCGTCAAAAAGCAGCGCGACGGGGTCCATGGCCAGTGCCCGCGCAATGGCTACCCGCTGCTGCTGCCCGCCCGAGAGGGTGGACGGCAAAGCGTCCCTTTTGCTTTCCAGGCCCACCCGCTCCAGCAGCTGTGCGGCCTTGCCGCGGGCCTCCTGCTTGTTCCTGCGCTTTGTCAGCACCGGCGCCAGCGCGACGTTTCCCAGGACGGTTCTCATCGGGAAGAGATTGAAGCGCTGGAACACCATGCCGACTTCCTCCCGGAATTTCCGGATATCGGCCTTTTTATCGCACATGTTCTGGTCTTTATAAAAAACATCGCCGGAAGTAGGAATCTCCAGTTGATTGATGCATCTTAACAGCGTGCTTTTCCCCGAGCCGGAGGGACCGATGATGCATACCACCTCTCCCTCGGAAACCTCGATGTTGATATCTTTCAAAACCACCAGATCGCCAAAAATTTTGGATAGATGGCTGATCTGCAAAAGTGGGCTGCTCATTTTCGTCACCCGCCTATTTCAAACTGAATTTCTTTTCGATAAATTTTTGCAGTACCATGAGTATGGACAGCAACACTAAGTAAAACAGGGCGCAGACCGTGTAGGCCGGAACAGTCTGAAAGGTCCGCGCAATATAATTCTGGGTCTGCCTGGTCATTTCATTGACCGATATGATGGACAACAGGGCCGTATCCTTCACGGAAATGATAAACTGGTTGAACAGCGCAGGCAGCATGGATTGAAACGCCGGTGGGACGATCAGATGCCACATGATCTGCCTGTTTGTCAGCCCAAGGGATTTCCCCGCCTCGGTCTGGCCGATCTCCACACCGTCCAGGGCACCCTTTACGATGGTGGAGATAAACGCGCCAGAATTCAGGGAGATAACGATGATGCCCGCCGCCGTGCTTTCCAACGTAAAATTCGTTCCCGTGGCCGCGGAAATCAGCAGGGGGACCACAAAATAGACATACAGCGCCTGCACCACCAGCGGTGTGCCGCGAATCAGCCAGATATAAACGCCGGCTATGTGTCTGCCCGCTTTGAAATGTCCGTGCAGGGCATACCCGGAAACCGATCCGATCAGAAAGCCTATCAGGATGCCGACTACGGAAATTTCCATTGTCAGCTTCAGCCCGCGGAGCAGCATGGGAGCAATATTCTTGACGGATTCCAAATCCATTGGAACACCTCCTTTCAATGTGGGCTTCTCCGCCGCAGCCCGCGTACAAGGGGGCGAAAAGCCCGTTTGTACGCAAAGCGGGAGGAAATCCGCCGGAAAAAGACGTTAAAAAAGCGGATCTGCGGCCGGCCGCGCCGGTTCATTGCTTATTCACACCATTTTTCCTTCAGCTGATCGATGGTTCCGTTCGACTGGAGGTAAGCAATGGCGTCGTTGAAATTCTGGACGATATCGGGATTCGCCTTGCAGATGTTGAAAGAAAGAGCGATGGCGTAAGGCGCCTGCCCGTTGTAGAATTCATCCCCGACGATTTTCAGCTTGATCTCGCCGGTTTTAATGGAATAGGCCGTGCCGGGCGCGTCGTAGATAGTGGCGTCCGCCTGCCCGCCCTCCACGGCTTTATAGGCGAGAGACTGGGAGTCGAAGGTTTTCAGGCATTTTTCCGGCAGGTTGGCGGCGGCGTATTCATAGGCGATGGTGCCGGCCTGCACGGCCACGGTATATTTGCCGTCCTTCAGATCGTCCACGCTTTTGATGTCGTTGTTGTTCTCGCCCACGACGACCACGATGCCCGCGTCATAATAGGTATCGGTGAAGTTCATGGTCTTTTTGCGCTCATCCGTGGCGCAGAGAGCGGCCGCCACAACATCCAGCTGGCCCTGGGACACGGAGGTGGTCAGCGGACCGTAGTCCATATCCTGCAGTTTATCGGATTTGATGGAGAATCCAAGGAGCTTCTGCAGTTCATTCAGAAATTCCACATCGAAGCCCTGCAGGGTTGTTCCATCCTCTTTAAAATAGGAGAACGGCGCGTAGGTGCCGGAGGTGCCGACAGCCAGCGTGACCCCTTTCAGCGCGCCCTGAAAGGACGGTGCGCTTTCACCGGCCGCCTGCGAGGACGCTGCCGGGGCCGTGCTGCTCTCCGGCTGGGAAGCAGCTTCGGTGCCGCCTGCGCAGCCCGTTAGCATAACCGCCGTCATTGCAAACGTCAGCGCTACGGAAATCAAGGACAAAAGTTTTTTCTTCATGTTGAATCCTCCTTTGATGATACTTTGAATTTATATGAACAGAAAAAATGAATAAAAAAAAGACAAGGATGTTATAAAATAAACACCATTGTCCATTCATTTTGCTCTGATCCTATATTAAAATGTAAAACCGGCCTGTTAACCGTCCGGGGAATCCGCCGGCCGGGCCTCGGAGTTGAGAAGAGTATAGCAGACGATGCCCAAAACAACGAGGGCGCCGCCCGCCGCCACAAAGGCGGAAGGAAATTCCCGGAAAAAAGCGATCCCCAGTCCCGTGGCAAAAACCGGCTCCAGCATCTTTGAGGCCGACACATACGTCGGCTTTTCATACTTCAGGACCCAGCTGAACAGGCTGTGCCCCAGAAGCGTACAGAACACCGCAAGGCCGATGCCGGACAGGACGTTGACTCTGGGATATTGAGTTATTTTAACATGCTGCACGCATAAAATCAAGAGCAAAGTCAGCGCCGCAGAGAAATACACCGTGAAGGTGTAGACCGTGGTGGACATTTTCTTTCTGCAGAACACGCCGAGCATCGTATAAACGGACAGAAAGCACGCGCCGGTCAATGCGAGGAAATCCCCCAGCAAAACGTTGTTTCCGCTGCCCGCGTCCGCCAGGGCGATGACGACGGTGCCTGAAAAGGTGACCAGGATCGCGGCCCAGTGCTTGGTTCCCAGCTTTTCCCGTAACAGCAGAAACGTTGCCAGAGCGATAAAGAACACTTCCGTGTCGACCAGCGCGACCGAAGAGGCAATGCTCGTATAGCTCAGCGACTGGAAGTAAGCGGTGAAATGAAAGCTTAAAAACATGCCGCTGATGGCGGCGCATATGAAATATTTCGGGGGTACGCCCCTGATTTCAGCCCTGCAGCGGAGGACCAGAACCGGCAGAAGAAACGCCGCCGCAAACCCCACCCGGTACAGAACCAGCACCATCGGCGGCGCGTCCGCGACCCTGACGAAAACAGCGGACAGGGACGACCCGGCCACGCCCAAAACCACAATCAGCTTTTTCATGCTCCGTTCCCGGGACCGTCAGACATTATGCCTGTATTCGTACGGCAGCACCTTGCACATGCCGTAGCGGTCCGCCTCGTGGGCGATGAAATTCAGCGTATCCTTCAGGATCGCCGTCTGCATCCCCGGGTTGTTCGGCTCGCCCGCGTTGGAACCGATCGGCACGTGAGGCGCGGTGATCCGCGGAGCCCCCTGCTGCTTGGCAATGGGCGGCAGCGCCGCGATCACGCAGCAGGACATACCCGCCGCCTCGCAGCATCTGGTGACGATCGTCGCCGAACGGTGACACGTGCCGCATCCGCCGGTGCAAAGCACGATATCAACTCCCTGCGCTTTCAGTTTGGCCGCGATTTCCGGGCCGGTTTCCGTGCGGAATTTATCGACGTTTCCGCCGCCGCCCATAAAGCCGTACATCTCATCGGCAAGGCTTCCGATAAAGCCCTCCGCGACCAGCTCCCGCAGGCGGTCCAGCGGAAACATGGCGTTCACATCCTTGTTGATATCCGAGTTGTCGAATCCCCCGTGGGTGACCATCAGCTCGGAAGTGGGGATATCGGACGGAATCACGCGATAGGTGTAATCCCCGGAAGTGTCGTAGGGTGTCTGGGTTTTCTGGTGGATGCCGCCCGCCGTGATAAACGCCACCCTGCATTCGTTCAGCGGCTTTTTCAGCTCCGACCAGACCGGGTTCGGCGTGATCGGCACAAAAATTTCAGACTGCATCCCTTCTACTACCGTCAGTTTCATGGCTTGCCTCCGTTCAAAATTTCGTTTCAGGCGCCGTGCGGCGCCTGCTTTGGTTCGGTCACCTGCAGATAGCTGAAATAAAATTCCACCTTCAGGCCGGGCCGCAGAGGAAAATCCGTCAGGACCCAGCGCTTCGGGACCGTGATGACCCCCAGCCTTCCCTGAATATCGACCTTGACAGCCGTATCGTTGACCTCCACCACTTTTCCCTCCATCAGGATCGGGTTCAGTTCGTATTGCATCGGGCGGCCCTCCTATTTCTTCGCAGACTGTTTTTACAGGCCCAGAAGAAGATTGTTGCCGTCGACGACCTGCTGCGACCATTTTTTGGGAGCCGGCTTGATTTCGACGCCCATCATCTTGTTTTTCAGCATCTGGACGGCGCGCAGCGCGTCCTTCGGGCAGATTTCCGAGCAGCCGGCGACCTCGTTCTCAAAGCCCTTTTGATCCTTGTTAAGCTCGATCATCACATCCGCATACCGGTTGCCGACCACCAGCTGGCCCTGATAGGCACAGAAGGAAACGCCGACGACGGGGATGCCTCGTTTGCCGATCTGCTCGATATGGGAAATAAAATCGATGTGGTTGTTTCCGAAGCCTTCGGTTGTAACGATGGCGCCTTCGGCCCCGAGCGCTTCCATCCACGCGCCCAGCCGTTCGGATACAAAGGTTTTTTCATCATTCACCTGGGGGCTGCCCACAAAGACGACGCCGAGAAGATTCAGTTCCTCATCCGCCGCCAGCGCCCTGACCAGCGGCTCGCGGAAATAGTGGCGCGTCATTTCCTTGGTGGACGGACCGATGCACGTCAGCGCGTGAATGCCGCCGTCCAGCACCTCGTTGGGAGAAAGCATGACCGGGACGTTCCCGAGATCCACGTTTTTCTGCCCGCCCGTCACGCCGCACGGCTCGTTCGGGCAAAGGATATTATCGTGCATTGCGCCCTGGCCCATGATTTCCTTTACCAGAACCACGCGCGGCCTGCCGTGTTTTTTTACGTCGCGGCAGATTTCTTCGCGCAGCGGGGCCTGATTTGCCGTCTTTAACACGTCGCGCGCCGCCTGAATAATGACGTCCTCACATTTGTGCGCCGCCAGCGGCCCGCGGCGTTCCATCCCGGTATGGCGCTGAATGATCGTTTCCACGCGGATAATGATATCGTTCCCGTCCGCGCAGCCGGGGTTGCCAAACGCCATCTTTTCATCCAGATACCCTTCCGAAGAACCGAATTCGTGCACCTGAGTGCCGTCCTCGTCCACGCCGGTCAGCATGAAAACGGCGCCTTCCATCACATGGGTGACTCCTTCGCCGAGCGTACCGCTCACCTTGGCGGCGATCGGGCATACGTCCATGATCGTGTCGGTGTAAATATGGCGGTCGGCGGGCTTGATGACATCCATTTTGATCTCTTTTACAAGCGGGTCGGCCTGAAGCGCCTTTTCCAGCAGCCCCCGGTCCAGCGTCAGAACGCCGTCCTCAAACGAGGTCTTTTCCCCAATGACCACGTCGGCCGCCTGAAAATATTTTTTTGTCAGCGTCCGCAGCGTTTTGTCTTCTCCCTGCGCGGCGGACGGCACAGCGGCGGATAAAGCAGCCGGTGCAGCGGCTGCCACAGCCTCCGAGGGGAAAAGGCCGGGCCACGGCAGATCAAGGGACAGCCCTTCCAGACTTTTGATTTCGATATGCATCATACCCGACGCTCCTTTCGCAAATGGTGTGCCTGCGGGCTCTCCGGCCTCCATGGGGGCGAGCCGTTCGGATTTTTCCTTTTCGGTTTTGCGCGTGCCCTCCACAATGGACGGCAGGATCGGGGTCAGGGCTTCGCAGTCCGCAAGCAGCGTGGCGCCCAAGGCCTCCTCTACGGTCAGCGCATCGCCGCTCAGCGTCAGCAGCCCTGCCTCTGCCATGTCGTCAAACAGGCTGGGGTCTTCCAGATCCGCAGCACTGATTACGGTCCCCCTGCGGCGTCTGCAGCAGAAAATGGCCGGTTCCTTCAAATTGGCTTTCAGCGTTTCAGTCGTCATAGACATTGGCTTCGCTCCTGTTCTTTCCATTTTTTTCATCCGGATGCATTCTGCGTACCAGCGGATGATTGACCGCACGCAGCGCCTGGTCGGTGGTATGATATACTTTCAGGTTCAGCTTTGGAGCGCAGGCCATCACGGTATTGGAACAATCCGTACAGTTGCCGATCAGCAGTGCTTGCGCTCCCTGCTTTTTCAGCTCCATCACCTTTTGTATCTGACCGGGACAATGTCCCGGGTTCTCACATTTATACGCGCTTTTGACCTTGACCGCCTGCTTGCAGCAGGCCACACCGCAGACGCTGCTTTCCAGACCGCGCGCGATTTCACGCATCCTGTTTTCGTTTGCGCCGCAGGCGCATACGAGAAGCCCGATTTTTTCCGGCCCTTTGGGAAAACATTCCGCCGCGATCAAGCCGCCGGTCGTCTTGCGGACCGCCTTCGCCGGAGTCGTGCGGCTTCCGGTAAACGGCCCGCCCATGATCAGCTCGCCGTATTCGTTTCCAAGGCCGCCGGCCATCTCAAACACGTCGGAAATCCTCCTGCCGACGGGAACGTCCCTCAAAACCTTCACTCCGGCATTTTCCCTGAGTTTTCCGGCCACGGTGATATCCTTGTCGATCATCGGTTTTTGCAGAACGACCGCCTCGCGGATACGCAGCGCCGTTTCTGCGTTGATTACCACGGCGTTCGCTTCAGAAGGAAGTGAATCGGGGGGAAGCAGGACTCCCATGGTTTCACTGACAACGGCCCTTTCTTCTCCCATCGGATACAGGTCCTCCAGCGTCGCGATACGGTATCTGCCGCCGCGGTCCGCGGCGCGCAGCGCGGCGACGGCTTTTGTATGCCTGCGCTTGATTGCTACGACCCCGTTAGGGGCCTTCATCAGGTCCATGACGATCTGCAGCGCATCCAGCAGGTTGCCCGCCTCTTCTTCGATCCGCGCAATATTGTGGCACAGGATCGGCTCACATTCCACCGCGTTTACGACGACCGTCGCGTTCACGCCGAGCCGGCTCCGCAGCTTTTCGGCGGTCGGGAACCCGGCTCCGCCCAGCCCGACGAGCCCGGCTTCCTCCACCCTTTCCCACGGAGTTTTTCCCGTAAGCCTTCTGTAGGAGAAAAAGTCGGTGCCCGTATCCCGGACGACGATCTCATCCTCCGTCACCAGCACGACGGTCCCGGTCACGCTGCTGTGGAGGGCAGCGCCGAGGCCCTCCGGCTTTGCGGCGATCCGTTCGCCGCGCTCCACCCGGTCGCCCTGCCGGACGATCGGTTCCGACCGGGTACCGATATTCTGTTTCAGATAAAAACGATATTCCGCAGTCACCGCACTCATTCCCTGTTAAAAAAATCAAAAAGGGCGGCAGACGCTTTCGCGTTCTGTCGCCCTTGACACGTATGATAAAAGAACCTGATATAGATTATATCTTGTATTATACATGCACTTTATCGATTAGTAAAGTTCGCATTTTGAATGTTATCCATTAGTTATTTTCATGTATTACATTGACATAGGTGTCATTTCTCCTTATACTGGAAAAAAAGGGGGTGGATTCGGCAATCCGCCATAAAAACCAGTCTGCGCGGCAAAGTCATTCCGGACATTTTGGAGAGCCGCCGGGCAGAATTCCTGTTTTTATGAGATCGCCATGCAGGATGGTTATCAGTAAATACAAGCTGTTTGAGGATGTCGCGGAGACGAGGAGTTTTACGAAAAGCGCGGAACGCCTGGGCTATTCTCAGTCCGGTGTCAGCCATATCCTGAAAGGGCTGGAGGCGGAGCTCGGTTTCCCCCTGTTTGTGCGTTCCAAACGGGGAGTGACCCCCACGCACAATGCGGAGCTTTTGCTCCCGCTGATCCGCACTGTTCTTTCCGAAACCGAAAAGCTGGAGCAGACCATCCACGCGATTCAGGGTCTGGAAGCGGGGAAGCTCGCCATCGCGACGTATGCCAGCATATCCGTCCACTGGCTTCCTCCTCTTTTGCATCAGTTCAAAGAGCGGTATCCGCATATTGATATTATATTAAAGGAAGGCGGAGCCGATGACATTCTGCAGTGGATTCAGGAAAATATTGTCGATCTCGGGTTTTTGAGCTTGCCGCGCCCCTGCGGGCTGGACTGGATTCCGCTCGCCAGCGACCCGCTTATGGCGGTTTTGCCAAAGGATTATCCGCTCGCATCGCGCGACGCGTTTCCCATGGAGGAATTTGAGGGGAAATCGTTTATCATTTCTGCTGTGGGGACGGACTACGATATACACCATGCCCTGGAAACCTGCAAGGTTCATCCGGACATGAAATATTCCTCTATGGACGACCGCGCGATCATCTCTATGGTGATTCATCATCTCGGCATCAGTATCCTGTCCGAACTGATCCTGACGGATTATACGGAGCGGATTACGGCGCTGCCGCTGAAGCCCTTTTTCTGCCGTGAACTCGGCATAGCCATGCGTTCCTATGCGGAATTGCCGCCGGCCGCCCGGAAATTCGCCGATTTTGCAAAGCAAAAGCTGAGAACGGACGAATAGACAATTTGGGATGGATTTTGACACAAAAACGCCCCTGAAACGAGTTGTTTCAGGGGCTGAATTTATATATTGTTTTGCCGTTTCATAAACGCTCATTAGTAAGTGGAAATGTTCTCAAAGATTTTCCAGAAAAAACTTCTTTAATGCCGCAGCGGCCGTCCCTTCGTCCGGTCCGTCGATACTGATTGTGATTTGGTCACCGCATTTTACACCAAGAGCCATTACGGAAAACAATTTTTTCAAATTAGCGGTACGTCCATCCGCCGTCTTCATTTCTATTGAACTTTGATAAACAGAAGCAACCTTCACTACCAGTCCGGCAGGGCGGGCATGAATGCCGAGAGGTTCCTCAATGGAATATTGAAATGTTTGCATATGTTTTCTCCCTTTGAAAAAGGTTTAATTTTTTTTAAATTTATAATATAGATTCCTGTGATATGTATTTTTTAAAAGGAATTTTACGAAAGTTGTCAATCAAAAAACCGGAAAGGAGAATAACCAGTAAAGTCCCCCATCCTACAGTTCCTCCCATAAACCAACCAGCAATCGTACACAAGGCATCGCTTATGGTCCGTAATATGGCATAGCGGACGCCCTTCTCATCCTGAAGCGTTAATAGAAGGGCGTCCAGTCCGCTCATGCCAAAATTCAAGCTGATTACAAATGAGGATCCAAAGCACATTATTATCAGCCCAAGTATCAGACATGGGATTCCATGTAAAGGGATAAGCGCCACAGTATTAAAGTACATGTCAATGAAAGGACCGAAAGACAGGGAAAAGATAGCGCTCCCAAGTCCCAGCTTTTCTCGCGCGAGCAGAAAGGCCATAAACAAAACAGAGGCATTATAAAGTAAAGCTGCTTCGCCAACGGTGATATGAAGCTTTACATGGAGGCCATCCTGCAGCACTGTTAAAGGATCTGTTCCCATCCCAGCTTTTAACAACAGGGCAACCCCCAACGCGACGATATTGGTTGCCAGAAGGATTAAAAATATATTTTTTACGGACTGAAATCTTCCGGCCTTATTGCTCATAAAGACTTTCGCCATTCGTTTCGATGACATGCTGATACCATTTAAAGCTGTCTTTTTTGATGCGTTTCCCGCTGCCATGTCCATAATCATCCAGATCGACATAAATAAAACCGTAGCGCTTGCTCATTTCGGAAGAGGAGCAGCTGACGATGTCAATCGGGCCCCAAGCGTAGTAGCCGCGCAGATCAACTCCATCCTTGATCGCCTCTCTCATCTGCTCAATGTGCATCTTAAAATATTCAATCCGGTATGGGTCGTGGATCGTTCCATTCTCCTCCAGCTTATCGAAATAACCGATCCCGTTTTCCGTGATATAAATCGGACATTGGTAGCGATCATAGAACACATTCAGCATGTATCTCAGCCCGATGGGATCAATCGACCAGCCCCAAGGATTTGCTGGAAGTTCTTTGTTCCGATAGTCTGAATTGTCTTTATTGAAGCTGTCTTCATCGCACACCGTAGTGTAGTAATAAGAAAAGGATACAAAATCAGCGGTGTTTTTCAGCACCTCCTCATCGCCGTCTCCAAAGACAATGTGATACCCGCGTTCTTCGAAAAAGCGGTAAGCATACCCCGGATATTTCCCTCGGAGCAGGACATCCGCAAAAAAGAATTCCATCTGGTTATGCCGCAGGCAGGCAAGATTATCTTCCGGCTTACAGCTTGCGGGATAGGCGGGTCCTCCACACAGCATTACGCCAATTTGAAGATCGGAATAAAGATGATGGGCATATTTCGTCGCCTTTGCACAAGCGACCATTTCGTTGTGAACAGCCTGATATTTTGCTTCCTCTATATTGCTTACCTTATCCTCCGCGACCCCCAAGTGATTAAAGGACTCATGCGTAATCAGATTGATTTGGTTTACAAGAATCCAATATTTCACCTTTTGATGGTACCGGTCAAAAAGCACTTTGCAGTAGCGGACAAAAAAGTCAATTACCTCACGGGAATACCATCCGGTATAGTTCAGCGTGAGATTCAGCGGCATTTCATAATGGGAAACGGTAATCATCGGTTCCATACCGTTTGCAAGGATCTCATCAATCAGCGCGTCGTAAAATTTCAGCCCTTCTTCATTGGGTTTTGTTTCATCCCCGTTTGGAAATATCCTCGCCCAGTTGATCGATGTACGGAAAGTCTTTAGACCAAGTTCCCGTAATAACTTCAAATCCTCTTTATAAGTATGGTAAAAATCGATTCCCCATCGTTTAGGAAAAACGCGGTCAGTGCTTGTCATCGTATCCAAAATACTTCTCGTTGTGACCTCGCCGTTGTGTTTCCTGTCCAGGGGGATATCTTTTTGATATTCATTCAAATCGGATACACAAAGACCTTTTCCTCCGATATCATAAGCCCCTTCCAGTTGGTTAGCCGCCACGGCCCCGCCCCACAGAAAATCTTTGGGAAATCCCAGTGGTACTTTACTCATAATTGTATTCCCCTTTCAAGTGCAACAGCTTCGGAACCTGCCCCGAAACAACAGGGCAGGTTCCGAAGCAAAAAAATTAATACTTTTTTTCTAAATCAGAAAACCGTTTGTCCAAGCTGCTGAAAATTTTAATCAACTGTTTCGTAAGATGAATTTCACTGTAGACTGCCATCAGCGTATCCTGCGCATGGGCAAATAGCAAATTATAATCCTGTTTTTCCCCGCGGATGGCACCCTGAATTGCGTCTGTCTGGATGTGATGCGCTTTTACCATCTTTTTTTCTGCGTCTTCGAGCATTTCTGTCGCTTTCTTTAGGTCCTGCTCGGAGATCGCATCCAGAGCAAGTTTACAGCTTTCCCTGGCATCCCCAGAGAACATAATAATTTGCATCGCATTCGCGGAGACTATATCCATATCATTTTCATCATTCATTAAGATCGCCTCTTTTTCTATTTGATTATTCTTAAACCCCAGTGGCTTCCGCCCTTTCTTTTTCATCTACCTGCTTGTCATATGCCCTCACGAAAGGCATCCAGATAATCCCAGAAACAACAAAATTGATAATTACCAATAAAATTGCCTGGACAGAACGTGTCACCAGCCAAGTGGAGATGGGGTACGGGCAGTACCACAGATTAAACATTATGGCAGGGACGGGAGCGAACATGATCACTTTTGTAAAGAGGTAGGTGATCGTTGGTAGAATAATCCCCTGCAGCCAGAACGGAACCATCAAAAGAGGATTCCATACGATGCTCCCGAATACAACCGGTTCATTAATATTGAAAATAGCCGGCACAATGCAAGCTTTTCCCAACGCTTTCAACTGCTTTGATTTTGCTCTCATGAGAAGGAGAACGAGAGGAAGTGTACATCCGATTCCTCCTATCCAAAGATAAGTGCAGTAAACAAGCGGATATGTATAGAAATTCAAGGTTGCAGCCGTGGCAGTCCCAGCTTGTACCATTGCCACATTTGCCGCGGCAGCTCCATATATGATCGGCGTTTCAAGCGGTGCCAGTACCCAGCCGGAAATCCCCATTGAATAGATAAAGCAGTCAAGAAATAGAATCAGTATAAATCCCCACGGTTGTTGAGCGAAATTTTGCAATGGCATGAAAACAGCGACAATGATCTGATACAAGTTCAGATTCAGGAAAGATGCATCCGTTAATAACCAGCCTGCCAAAGTCACAACACCAATCGGCAGCATGGAATCGAACCACGCTTGGACAAAATCCGGAATCACAGAATCTTCTTTGAAAAAAGAAAAATTGCTAAAAAGATTCACCACAAAACCAGCTAAAAGTCCGCATATGATTGCCACAAACATTCCGCCTGCACCAAAGCCACCAATCCCGGAAAGACTGGAAAATGCGGCTTTTCCCGTCGTCAACGCAGTATTTTGATCGGCCATAAACTGTGGATTGATAGAAAGCAGAAACAAAATCAATCCTGATATGCCGCCATTGAGGCGGCTCTTTCTCTTTTTCTTTAATTCCATCAAATTAAAGGGAATTAAAAATGCAATAAATATAGAAACCAAACCAAAAGTCCAGTTGTATCCTGTAAAGAAATTCGGCCACCATTTGATATAATCACACGGAATCGCCAACAAGCAGAAAACTGACCCCAAAAAGATGAGCGGCAGAACCTGCATCACTGAATTCTTAATAGCCGTTATCTCAGTATTGCTGCTGATTTTCATTACGCGTGGAGCAAAATTATTTTCCAGCCACTTTTCCAATTTATCCATAATACTTACCTCCCCGTCTTCTGTTCGAAATCCTCATTATTCGAAATAAGAGAGCAAATGATCCAATGCTTGGTCACCATTGAGCGTAGAATAATATTCCGGTTTCATTACAATGACCTTGGTTTCGGAATTCTTCACTTTCTCCGTTATTTCATCTGCCGCATATTTTAAATGTGGCCCGATCATCACCGCATCACATCCATCGATATAATCCTCGAGTTCTGATTCGCTTCGTGCAGTCACTTTAACATTCAAGCCGCGCTTGACAGCCGCCTTCCGTATGTGAGCCGCCATAAAACCGCTGCTTGCACCCAACGCACACATCAAAAGAACATTTAAGTCCTTCATATTAGTTTCCCCCTTCCTTAATTATTTTAGAAACGCACTGCCGCCATTTGAAGCAACTGGCTTTCCTGCAACACTATTATTGCATTCTTCTAAGTTGTACTTCAAATCAATTTCTTTCCGCAGGAGTGGAAAACATTTGTGCGAATTGCTTTTTCCTAACCTTAGGAAAATATTCACCCGATTAATTGAATAGGCGATATGTTATAATAATATAAAAATTGGGGAGGGGAAGGGATGAAAATCAATACAGATGCTTTACTCAGCATACTAAAGCAGCATACCGGCTGGGTAGAATCAAAGTATCTTGCCGACACCTTTCGCGTCACTTCCCGTACGATTCGAAACTATGTCAATCGGCTTAATGCGGAATCACAGAGGCCGCTAATTGAATCCTCTTATCATGGGTACCGTTTCATTTCCGAGGCTGAAAATAGGAACAGCGCGGTTCCGGAGAAATCCGAGAACCGCACAAATTATGTTGTACGCCGCCTGATCGGCGCTACAGAGCCCGTTAATGTGTACGACCTTGCTGATGAACTATTTATCAGTGATTCCACGTTGGAAAGCGATATTAAGCGCGCGAGGAATTCCATAAAATATTTCGAACTGCAGATAATACGCACGCGCGATACAATCATGATTTCCGGGGAAGAAGTAAATAAACGAAAGCTGATCAATCATTTAATCGCGGTGGAGAATCCGGAAAATTTTATGGCCTTTGCACATTCAAACATTCTTTCAGGGGACTATCAGTCAACCCGCCTCGGCAATAAAATTTCGGAGGTTTTTCGCCAGCATAATCTTTACATCAATGATTACGGGCTCAACAATATTATTCTTCATATCATCGTGACCGTTGACCGGATTAAAAAAGGGCAGAACGTTTCCGAAAAGGTCGCCCTTGCCAAAGTGCAGGAAACAAAGGATTATTTTGTTGCCGTTGAAATTAAAAAGCTGATGGAAGATATTTACCATATTCCCATCAGTGACGCAGAGCTTTATTATCTGACTTTAATTATTTCAAGCAACAGCAATACGCTGGACTATTCCTTCGTCACGCGGGACAATATCACCGAATACATTCATGAAAAATATATCCGCATTACCAGGGATGTCATACGCCGACTGGAAGAGACCTATTACCTTGAGCCGTTTGACGATGATTTTCTGCTCAAGGTCACAATTCATATTCATAATTTGTTTCAGCGCGCGACAAACGGCATTTTCGTCCGCAATCCGCTGACAGAAAAAATGAAGGCCGCCTATCCGCTCATCTACGACATGGCAGTTTTCGTCGCAAATGAACTGCGCGATCAGGAGGCCCTCTATTTGAACGAGGATGAAATTGCTTTTCTGGCGTTTCACATTGGTTCCTATTTGGAAAATAACAAGATGATTCGGAACAAAGTAACCTGCATTTTTGTTTATGCTAAATATTACAATATGCATCAGGCCGCACTCGATCAGATCAAAGAGGCTTTTCGGGATGATATTACGCTCATCAAAGTGGCCTCTGTCACAGACATGGAAACTCTGAAAGTTTCCGCCGATTTAATTATTACTTCTGTAAACGGGGATTTTCAGACGGATGGAAAAATCGTCCGTATCAATCCGTTTCTGACGCGGCAGGATATCGAACACATCCGGACGGAAATTGAAAAAATCAAGACCAAAAAGCGTAACAGCCTTACTTCATCGAACATTAAGCGATTTCTTGGCCGCCGGTTATTTAAAAAAGAGTTTTACGCAAAAGATGAATTTGAAATGATCGATCTGCTTACCACCGAATGCCATGAGCTCGGACTTTGCGATTCTTCCTTTCGGGATGAGGTTATCGAGAGGGAAAGCCTTTCGTCGACTTCGTTTGCCAATATGGTCGCGGTGCCGCATTCCCTGAAACAGAACGCGCTGCATTCCTTTCTTTCAGTGGTCATCAATGAAAAGCCGATGCAATGGGGAAATTATTCGGTAAATATTATTGTTCTTATTGGAATTAATAAAGAAGACAGGCCCGCTTTTCGAGAGCTGTTTGACGATCTGATTAACATACTCAGCGAGCCCATTCATGTCAGTGAACTTGTCCGCTGTACGGATTATGACGATTTTGTCAAGGCGCTTACGCATATGATGACGGAATAGATATTTAGAGCTTAAAAATCCGCCCTTAATACTCGCTTTTTTGTCATGTGCAATCTGGATGGACGCAGGTCTCTATTACAAAAAAATGTGGCAGCAGAATACTTAATTCTGCTGCCACATTCTTTTGTTAGTCATCCGCCGGCGGGGGCTCAATGCAAAACATGGTGAAGTCTCCCTCGGCTAATACAGCGCTTTCTTCATCCGTAATATCCACATGGAGAATACAGGTGGTGGATCCGCGGTGAATCACCGATCCTTTCGCAGTAACCGTTCCCTGAGAAACAGACTTGATATAATTCAACCCTCCGCTCAGTGTTACATAGCGGCCGCCGTTGCTTCTTGCCGCAGCACCCGCCGCACAATCTGCCATGGTATAATAAGCACCGCCGTGAAGGATGCCGAATGGATTGAGTGAGCACACCCCAATCCTCAATTCCACCTCCACACAATCTCTTTGATATGACTTTACAGATATACCGTTATGCCTCATAAAGTCGTTTCCATCGTTTTTAAATCCAATCAAGGTTTCCTTATCCACTTATTTCCCTCCGGGTAAAACATCCCATGTCACATAGACATGATTGTCTTCTTTTTTACGTAATTTATGTATTCGGTTCCGTCGCATGGCTGCTCAAAATGGTGTTTCTTTTCTGCTCCACACAGCTCATGATAAAATGGGCATGCTGCCGCTGCGCACAGAGAAGGCCATTTTTTAATTATCCACACCTGCTTTTATAACAATAATATTATTACTGAAACCGTGGCCTTTTGCAAGCATTAATTTTAAGCGAAGGAACCGCATTGAACAAGAATGCAAATTTCACACCTAAAATTTGGTCGTAAAAACCTTCCCCGGCGGGGAAACCTTCCGGCTAATTAGGGTAATGGGCAGTGTCATAAGGAAGTAATTATTAAATCCTACAATAAACAACAGCCATAGAAAGATGGACAGCTAACAAACGGCATAAAATACGGCGGATTGAAGAAATGTGTAATCATCAGAGCTCCGGGTGATTGACCTGTGCGACCGCACATAAACGTCTCCGGCATCTATATTTACATAACTTGTCAGACCGGGCTAGTCTGATCAGGACCCCACACGGAGCATGGGGTATGAACAAAAGCAAGCTCATAACCGACGGCCCTTGAATTTGGCCCGCAAATCTACTTTTCTTTCCGTTCCGGCTATGATTCTTAGCATAGAATCCCGATGAAGAAAAAATACGAGTGCGGTACCGGCTAAACTGACGAGACCCGCCTCCAGCCCAAAATTCAGGAAAGCTGGAATCAGAAACAGGATTGGGATCACCAGAGCGCCGACTGCCAGATATCCCGTCGCAAGGACGGCACAAAGTCCGGCCAGATTCACGAGCAGTCCCCACAGAGGAGAAAACAGCACAAGATAAGTGCAGGTTACGGCAACGCTCCTGCCACCCCGAAATTTGTGCCAGAAAGGAAACGCGTGACCGGCGGCGGCGCCCAATCCCGCATAAAGGGTAGCGGACGGCCCCAGTGACCTGAACAAAAAGCGGCAGAGAACGCATGGCAATACTGTCTTAACAACATCTCCGAGCAGCGTGACAGCGGCACACTTAAACCCAAACTGCTCCAAAATATTCGCCATGCCCGGATTCCCTGTGCCGATTGCAAAGACGCTTTTGCCCGTTTTACGACGGGCAACGACATCGGCCGTCAGAAAGCAGCCGCAAAGATATCCGATGATGATACATATAAATTGCATATTCGACCGATGACCTCCTAAAAAAGAGTCGCTTCATTTATTTAATTCCTTTGCAAATGGGGATGAGTGCCAATAAGATAACAATACCCACAACACCGACGATAATACCTTCGATCATCACTCCCCAGACCATCGTCATGCACATACCAATGCCCAGTGCCAGAGCGCCGACTACTCCTATAAATACGGTCAGAACGGTTTTGGCATTCCACCTGATAGGCGCTTTATTTTCCATTTTGCGGCGGACTGCAACCATTATAAGAAGAACCATAAGGCCGACCGCACCCATCACTATTCCGGGTTCAAATGCGTTCCATTCGGGAAGCAGGCACAGGCACATGCCGATTGCCAGCAGAATTCCTCCGACGGTTGACATAACCAGAGTAACGAAATTGCTTCTCTTCATAAAATATTCCTCCATATTATCGGATGATTCTCATCCATTTGATGACCTAATCTTACTTCCCGAATGTTTATGATTTGCTTATAAAATGTTTGAGAAATATTAAAATGTCCCGTCCGTACAAAAATGCGGACGGGGCGTCGATATTTTCATCCTACATACGGCGAAGCTGCCTGTTCGCCCTGATTACCATGCAAACACCGGTCGCAAGCAATATCAGACAGACCGCCGAACCGGTGAGAGCGTTCATGAGTCGCCGGATACTCAGTTCAGTATCGCTTCCGAAAGAGGCGAACATAGCGGTCTGCAGGGACAGCATGGCAACGAGCGCAGAGGCAAAACTAAAGGTTTTGATGGAGACAAGAACAGGGCTGTGTATTTTCCGCGTTCCGGCCATGTAGACAACGGCGCGGGTCAAACAGTAAAAGTCGTACAGGGCCACGGCGAAAACAAGCGTCCCATGATAGAAGAAGCCCTTTCCCTCGCGGACGATGAGGACGACTACTCCTTGTAATGCCGCAGTCATAACAATAAGCAGCACACCGCTGAGGCGGTAAGCCCTGAACTCATGACGGCGGCGGTCTCTTTCGTCGCTCAAAGCCGCGAGCCTGCGGTTATTGCGCAAAAGCAGGAATCGTGCGACACACAGAACAGCGTAATAGCCGGCGAGCACCATCAGCCATGTGGAAACGAAATACCAGCCTGCTGCGGCTTTCATGAGCGCCAGCAGAATATCCGTGACAAGTGTTCCGTAAGTCATGGTGATCGTGCGAAAGGAATAATCCGCCACGAGCTTAGAGGTGAAGCCCGTCTTCTGCGCCGCGCTGTGCAAGCGCTCTTTCAGCGACGCGCTCTTGACCGCAAGGGTAATTGACCAAGCCGCAAATGTGAGCGATACGGCGGCGCAAACGTAGACGATAGATACCGCGGCTTCAGGAAGGCCATGGTCATTCTCCCTGGCAACGATCAGAAGGGCCGCCGCCGAGAAAACAGCGGCGGCGACGCTAGACGGCACGGCCCTGGGGTAAAAACCGGAGATCCATTTTTTCAGCTTCTTCACGGTTTTCTCACTCCCATTCCTGGATTTATCTTGACACAAAGTGCACGTTCTTTGAGCTGCGGCGTCATGTCGCAGCAGCTGTCCACCATGATTTTACACTTCACGCGCAGCAGCACCTCAAATCGTTATGATAAAACCTTTCCGCGCGGCAGAATTATGAAAACTTTTCGGCGCTCGCTTTGCATCCTGTGCAGTGCCCGGAGCATTCCCACAGGTTATCCGCTACGGGCGCCCAATGTTCAGCGGGTGTTTTACACTTTCCGGAAAGGTCAAGCACATTTTCAGGGCTTTCCAGATCGGTGGAACGAGCGGCGGACATTTCCACCATAGACGCCAGTGCACCGGGGTTATCCAGCAGAGGACAGGGACGCAAGTGGTTTTCATTGAAAGGCTGCCCCTTTCGATAGGCCATGAACAGGGGCGACCGCAGGGCTTCGAGCAGCGTTTTTTGATGGATATTTGAATCGGAATAATGAATAAACGCACAGGGTTCCATATCGCCGCCCGCGTTGATGTGGAAGTACCGCCTGCCGCCCGCGATGCATCCGCCGGCATATTCGCCGTCGTTCCAGAAATCCAGAGTAAAGATCGGCTTGGTCTCCCTGAATTTCCGCACCTGTTCGTACATAAACTTCCGCTGTTCGGCGCTGACCATCAATTCGGGCACGGCTGCTTCCCCGACGGGCATATATGTAAAGAACCAGCAGAATTTGGCTCCCCAGTCGATCATCTGGTCGAAGTATCCCTCGGAACCGATCATCTGACAATTCTTGCTCGTGTAACAGCAGGAGATGCCGAAAGGCAGGCGTTTCGCTTTCAGGAGCGCCATAGCCTTTTCCACCTTTCTGAAAGTCCCTTCTCCGCGGCGGAAGTCGGTATCAGCTTCGAAGCCTTCGACGCTGATGGCGGGGATGAAGTTTTTAACCCGCAGCATATCGTCGGCAAAAGCCTCATCGATGAGAGTGCCGTTGGTGAAGGCGGTAAACTGGCAGTCGGGATGCGCTTCGCAAAGACGGATGATGTCCGCTTTCCGCACCAGAGGCTCCCCTCCCGAGTACAGATAGAAATAAGTGCCGAGCTTCGTTCCCTGCCGGATAATGCTGTCGAGCGTTTCGTAGGACATATTCAGCTTGTTGCCGTATTCAGCCGCCCAACAGCCGGTGCAGTGCAGGTTGCAGGCAGAGGTCGGGTCCATCAGGATCGCCCATGGGATGTTGCATCCGTAATCCTCTGAAAGGGCCTCCTGCTTCGGGAAACCGAGCAGTGCAGCATTCAGCACAAAATTGTGAAACGTGGTTTTCAGGATGTCGTTGTCGATGTCCTTCCAGAGCCTCATGATAAACTGGTACCAGATGTTCTCCGGGTCATCCACAATTTTATGGATCGTTTCTTTCGGCCCGTCCGGGCCGGAGAAATCCTTTCCCCACCCAATGCGGTCGACCCATTCCAGAAGTTTCGGCAGGTTTTTTCCCGGATCGCCCGAAAGGTAGTTCATAGCCTGGTCCAATGCAAAGGACTCCGCTTTTTCTTTTAAATTCATAGTTTTATTCCCCCTTGAGTTTTAGTTGAATATTGCGTCATGTTTATTACCCGGAGCTGTTCACTTTGAAAGTAAAGCGTTTGCTTTTTCGCATACTTCATAAATTGCATCATACTGATTATCAATCATCGGGGTTACCTTAGCGGTCTTTTTCCGCTGAATGTTATGATAACTAAAATATGGCAGAATCCAGCCGATGAAAGCAGGAATCGCCAGAATAATGCAGAGCGGCAGCATGCCGGCAAGGTAAGCAAACACGGAGCCTGCCATGAATGCGGTTCCGAAAAGGCCGATGCTGAATGCGGCAATCATTGCTCCGGTGGTCTTGGAGCGCTCCAGAGCATCGATCTCGGCAGCGCAGGATTCAAACTGACGCTGAAGCCTTGTCAGTTCCGCTTTATTGCGAATTTTGCGATCGCGCTTTAATTTCAGCGTAACGGCGGAAATCCCCTGCTGGGAAGGCGCAGTCCCATCGAGCTCCCAGCCAAAATTAGCATAACCGTCGGTATATACGGATTCCATGCCGCGGTTAACCGTGACCTCTTTGTACTCATAGCCGATAAAATTATTTTCGTTCTTTGTAATCTCAGACATCATCAACAGCTCCTTTTCTGATTTGTTTTTTAACTGACTCCATCCATTTGACATGCCTATTTTACCTATGGAATGTTTGTGAATTTCTTAGATTTTCCCTTCGCTGCTCAGCCATTTCACGGTATCGGCAATCGTTTGGGAAAACGGCCGTGTGTGGAATCCGAGCTCTTTCTCCGCCTTCTCGGAAGAAAAGTCATTGTTGCGGATCAAATTGTAGAGTTCAAATTTCAGTGCTTCCATATTTTCTTTGTCTTCAGACCCAACGATACTGCTCTGCGATGCCTGCATCTGCTCAGGAGTCAGAATCGTCTCCACACGCTTCGCCCCGCTTGCCTCGCTGATCAGATCGAACATCTTTCGCATCGAGACCATCTCATTGCTCATGATGTATCCCTCGCCCTTCCGGCCTTTTTCCACACAGGCAATTACGCCGTCCGCAAGATCGCGAACATCCACGGAATTGAAGGTACCGTCCACACCCACGGGCATCTGCCCCTGGCAATATCGGATTAGAAAACTGGCAAACAGTCCGAAAGCGCTGTCGTCCGGACCACATATTCCGGAAGGATAGACAATGGAGGCATCCAAGTCCTTGCTACGCACCGCTTCCAGAACATATTGGGTCGCAATCGCTTTTGTTTCTGCATAATAGCCGACTACCTGATCGGGGAAAAATTCTTCCGGCTCCCGGATGATCCGGCCTTTCGGCGCTTCAAGAATCGCCCCGGTGGAGCTTACATGCACCAGCTTTTTTACGTGATGGGCAACACATAAGTCAACCACATTTTCTGTTCCCGTGACATTGACATCATAAACTTTTGGGTTGGGCTTTGGAGACGTCGTCACGATGCTTGCGCAATGGATCACGACTGCATCGTGGCCTTCAGGTACCGCAAAGAAGGGTTTCAGTGAATTCAGGTCTGTCAGATCCCCAAAACACACCTCCGCCTCTTTCGGAACATATTTGACGGCAGGATCACCGTTCAGCACCAGCACCCGTACTTTTTTCCCTTGCGAGACCAGTTTGTGGGAAATATTGTTGCCTAAAAATCCTGCTGCGCCTGTTAATAAATAGATTGTGTCTTTCATTTTGAGTTCCTTTCTGTTTCCTGTTTCTAAATTTTATATAATCTGCGGGCGTTGTCACAGCACCCTGAGATCTATCGAGAAAATCAGACGATCGTTTCCGGGGATTCCCTCGGACAATCAAAGCCGTAAATGCAATACAGATAAAACCTATGATCAGCTTTCCGAATATTGATAGATTATAAAACCATTTCATTTTTATCTCCGCTTATATTTTTTAGTATGTGGGGAGTACAGCGCCAATTACTGGGAGCGTCTCAACGGATTGCAGCCGCTGGCGACGCAGCCGCCGTCACAAAGGATATCCGTACCGGTCAAATAACCGATACGCTCATCGGCAGCGGCTGCATAGAGCTGAGCGATTTCCTCTGGGTGCCCCAGGCGTTTGATAGCGTTGTATTTCATATATGTCATCGCCTCGTCCTTTTCCAGCTCGCCCATCGGCGTTTCAAAATTACCGGGCGTAATGGAAAGAACGCGCACGCCCTTTTGTCCGAACCGGGCGGCATCGGTTTTGGCGAACCAGATCACGAAATTCTTGCTGATTCCGTATGCCACCCCGGCGCGGACCTTTCCGGGAAACAGATTGACACGGCGCATCATTTTCTTCATGAATTTGCCGCGGTCGACACGGCTGAGTTTGTAGCTTCGCCTTGGCATAATAAATTTTGGCGTAAGATAAGCGGACATGGAAGACGTGTCGATGACACACCCGCCGTCGTGCATCACCTCATAAAAGGCATCGTTGACATTGATGGTGCCGAGTGCATTCGCTTCCATGATCTTCCGTGCATCGCCCATATGAGGGGACATTCCCGCCGCATGGATCACGATTTTCACCTCGCCCCGCGCAAGCGCCGTCTCTGCTAAGGACTGTGTGCTCCTGCGGTCGGAGATATCACAGCTAAAGGCTTCGGCTTCGATCTCAGAGGCCCGCAGTTCAGCAACGGCATTTTCGAGTTTCTTTGCAGTGCGGCCTGCCAGAATCATGTAGTAGCCCTGACTGCCTATGATTTTGGCGGTGGCAAAACCCATGCCGCTTCCGCCTCCCGTAATAACACACACTTTTTTCATGACGCTTTCCTTCCGATTTGAATTTTCATGTTTCAGCCATTCGATAGTATCCGCGATAGAGTCAGCAAAAGGGCACGTATGAAACCCTCTTAATTCCGTTCGCCGTGGTTTATTTGACAGGCTTATCTTACTGGAGAAATGTTTATGAATTGCTTACGAAATGTTTGAGAAATATTAAAACAAAAAAACAGCCTTCCGAAGTGGAAAGCTGTTTTGTATTCATCTTGAATCAATGTGTTTTTAATCTCACCATAAAGGCAGTCCCTTTTCCCGGCTCGCTTTTAGCCGTTATTGCGCCGCCCGACAGTTCGATTGCTTTAAGCGTCATGGCAAGCCCAAGGCCGTTGCCTTCCTGCGAATGGGAAGTATCGGCCTGATAGAATTTGTCAAAAATGTGTTCCATGGTTTCCCTGCTCATGCCGCAGCCGGTATCGGATATTGTGACCGTTACAGTATCCTCATCTGAAGTCTGGGTGAGTGTCACCGTCCCGCCCGAATCTGTGAATTTCAGAGCATTGGAAAGCAGGTTGTTCCATACGATCTCCATCATGCTTTCATCCGCACGGATCACGGCGCGATCCTCGATATCCGCAATAAATTCAATATCCTTTTGTTCCCACAAATCTTCAAAAGCGAGAGCGCATTCGCTGAGCTGCCGGCACAGATCGTAAGGCTCGACGGAAGGCTTGATCTCCTGATTTTCCAGCTTGTTGAGCTTCAGAATATTGGTGACCAGCGCCGTGAGCTTCTGGGACGCCGTAATGATCGTAGCGGTGTATTCCTTGCGCTGCTCAGCCGACAGGTTCTCTTTTTGAAGCGCCATGGCATAGCTCTGAATCACCGAAAGCGGCGTTTTGATCTCGTGGGACACATTGCCGATAAAATCGTCTTTCAGCGTCTCTATACTTCCCAGCTCTTCTACCATCTTATTAAAGTCCTCGAACATTACGTCCACATAGTCATGTTTGTCGGCTCTGTGGACCGGCTCCAGGTAGACCGAGAAATCCCCCCCGGCCACATCTTTTGCCGCCTCACTGATCCTTCGCATTGGCCTGTCAAAGGCGCGGACCTTTTGGCGGGCGGTAACAAGACAAAAAATGGCGGTCACAATCGCCCAGTATCCAAGCATCCCCCAGATGAATTCCGGCGGCATGCTGCCATAATTCACATATTGATCGTAGATCATCCACTGTCCTGCGGAAAGAGTCAGCAGCACAAAATAGGTCAGCGCATATTCTTTCCACGTAAAGTGCTTTGCCTTGACCCGGCTGTCATCTTCAACCTGTTTCTTTTTCAAGACAACACCGCCTTATATCCCAATCCATGCACCGTAACGATTTTGAAATCCTCACAGGAAGAAAATTTGTCTCGCAGCTTTGTGACATACACGTCTACCGCGCGCAGACTGGTGTCACTGTCTACGCCCCAGAACTCGTCCATCAACTGCGCACGGGAAAAGGTGTGCTTCGGATAGGAAAGCATTTTATACAGGATATTGAACTCCCGCAAAGTCACTGAAATTTCCTCACCGCTGACCTTCACCGTCATTTCGTCCGCATCCATGATAAGGCTTCCCACCGTCAGCTTCTTCTCATTGAAGATATTTGCACGGCGAAGCAAAGCACCAACCCGAAGAACAAGTTCGTCCATGTTGATGGGTTTTACCATATAATCGTCTACTCCGGCCCCGAAGCCCTTTCGCTTGGAGGACATATCGTCGCGGGCGGTCATAAACAGGATGGGAATCGTTTTATTGATTTCACGTACCGTTTTAGCAAATTCAAAGCCGTCGATTTCGGGCATCATGATGTCAGAAATAATGAGATCATAAGGATTGTTATACATCAGGTCGTAAGCTTCCCTGGGATTCAGACAGCCTTTGGAGGCATATCCACTGTCGTTCAGGGATGTGCACACAATCTGATTAAGTTTGATATCGTCTTCAACTACGAGGATATTAACCATGAAATCCCCCCTTTTTGTGTATTATACCAGATAATTGTTTAAGAATTGTTAAAGTAGATATCAACTTTCAAATTTTAATCATAGGGCTCCGCAGCTACTCTTAGATATCAGTGCCGGAACCGCAGCAGAACGATACACAAAAAAGCTTCCCACTGAAACATCAGCAGGAAGCGGTTTTTGAAAGGAGAGGTCCCAGGGTCTGGATTTATTCTTTGCCGGCTTGTTGGTTCATGGAATACTGGTCTCTCTCTGTCTTTATAGCTTGCTTCGGTATTTGTGATATGTTCTGGCAGCTATTCATAATTGGCTGTTGCTTTCCAAATTTCGGATATCGCTGGTTGAAGCTGCCAAACTCAATCGGTGTCATCCCGCAGCGCGTCGATGATGTTCTCTTTTCTGATCTTGCCGACGGCATAGGTCATGGTGACAAAGATGACAAGAAGCACGCTGAACACGCTGATTCCGATACTGGCCCACGGCAGCACAAACCTGATACCGTCCGCGCCGCCGATGAACATCCCTTTGTAGATCAGCCAGGAGAAGATGATTGCCAGGGGAAGCCCGACAAGCAGCGCCCTCACGCCATAAAAGGCACACTCATAACGCATCATTTTATTGAAAGAACGTTCGGACATACCCACGGACTGGAGCATCGCAAGCTCCCGACGGCGCAGCCGGATGTTCGTGGAAATCGTGTTGAACACATTGGCAACCGCAATCAGCGAAATCATGACGATAAACGTATAGGCAAACACGTTGGAAATGAAGATATAGTTCCGGTTTTCATCCATCACTTCAGACGTATTCAGAAGCATATACGCGGAGGTAATCCCCGCACCCTGTATCATCGTTTTCATTTCAGCAACAGACTGTGACGGGTTCTCAGACTGAAAAGTCAAGCCTTTGACTCTGACATCCACAGAGGCATCGGAGGGGGCAATTTTCTCCTTCAGAGACCAAGGCGCCATCACCTGAAAGAAGTATGTCTGCTGGTCGGAGACCGCTGTCGTCGGAGGGGCGTCCGGAGATACGACTTCCACACAGGTAATGCTCGCGCTTTGCCCATGTCCCCGATTCGGCTCGCCATTTGTTTCGGGAATCAGGGCAGCCTCCACAGAAGATCCCTTGAACATATTACGAAACTCACCGACTTCTTTTTCACCCTTCTTCTCATTGCTTCCGGTCTTTATTTTAGCAACAGCAATCATTTTTGCGTTTTCCCCGGTATAGTCCTCTGCGGACAGACCCGCGCTCCTAATGAGGTTCAGATAGGTGCTGTCATCAAGGAATTGAATTTCTATCGGCAGTTCTGCCGTTTTGTCCGGCGAAGATTTCCCTGCGGATTCCCAGTAATCGTCTGAGAGTTCGTCTGCCTGAACGACACAGGAATACTTCATGACAGCCTGATAGGAGCTTTGGGTAACACCTCCGGCGGTTTTCAGCCGATCATAAAGCCTAAGCATTTCGCCATCGTCCATATCCGTCGTTCCAAACCCGATGTCATAAGTGGTAAACGACAATGCCTGTGCCATTGTCTGTTTCAAATCTGTTACAAAAGCACTGGTCGATATAAACAGCACGACGCTTAAAACAAGTGACAGCACAATACTACGGTAACGTTTTTTGTTCCTCTTGAAATTCTTCAGCGCAAGAGTCCCCTCCAGACCGCATATGCGCTGCACCAGCTTTGATGTCTCTACGGCTCCCGCTTCCACCTTCACTTCGTTTGTCTGGCGGATACACTCCATTACCGGCGTATTGGCGGCTTTTTTTGCCGGGATATAGGCTGAAATCAAAATCGTAACCAGGCTGACCGCCGCTGCACCGGCGAGTGCGAGAACCGACACATGCAGGGTCAAAGGAACGCCGGAGTAGAGAATGCTCCCAAAGTTCCCCGCCACAATGAAAATCACAAGCTGAATACCGCCCAAGCCTGCAAGAATGCCGATTGGGATGCCGACCGCACCGATGCAGAACCCCTCAAACAGCACCGAATGGCGCAGCTGCTTTGCCGTGGCCCCCACAGAGGCAAGAATCCCGATCTGCCGTGTACGCTCGTTCAATGAGATACTGAAAGAATTGTGAATCAGAAAGACCGAGCCAATCATAATAATGGCAATTACGATGCCGCCCACTGCGTACAGAAGCGTGTTAAAAATCTTATCGGATGAATCGAGGCCTATGAAACGCAGCACATCATGATTCAGGATGTAAGCATGGCCCCCCGCCTCATCGCTCGCGTAGGAATGAACCCGGCGGGGATTCTTCAGAGTGACAAACAAGCTGAGATCGTCCGCCGTTTCTGAAGTATCCGACATTGTGATCAAGGTATAGCCCGGAGCGGAGTCCGCCTCAAAAACGGGCGTCCCACAAATACCGACAACCGTATAGGTTTTCTCACCCTGTGATACAAGCGTTTCAGTCCCTGATGTGTATGGATCATTCTGACCGAGTTTCTTGTTTCCATTCATGCGGCTTCCCACAGACAGGGAAACCGTATCGCCCACCGCATAGGAAACGCCGCCGTCTGTCGCAGTTTTTCCCGAAACAAGAATCTCTCCGCTGTTTTCCGGCAGCCTGCCGGAAAGCAAGGTCACGGGCAAGGCATCAAAGGTTTTCTCGCTGAATCCGGCGATAAAGAGATACGGTTTACTGAGGTTTTTCCCGCTGTCAAGCGCTGCATAGCCGATGTTTTCGAAGGTTACCGTTTTTGCAGCTTCCTTGTCGCCGGCTCGTTCCTTCACAAAGGAGGAATCAACATCCAGAAACGCGACGTGCCAATCGCCGTATTTTGCGGCTGCGCCCTCCGCCATATAGTCCAGCAGGGAAACGCCAAAGGTGGCGACCGCCGTAATCATGGCGGCGGACAGAACAACGCCGATAATTGTTACAAGCGTTCGCGTGTGGTTTTTTCGCAGGCTCTGCAGTGCGATTTTGTTAAAAATATTCATAACCGTGCCGCCTGCCTCTCATCCCGCACGACTTTTCCGTCTGCGATCGTAATAATACGGTCGGCCTGCAAAGCAATGTTTTCATCGTGGGTGACGAGCAGCAGGGTCTGCCCATATTTTTGATTGCTTTCTTTCAGCAGCTTGATGATTTCCTGTCCGTTGCGGCTGTCCAAACTGCCGGTCGGCTCATCGGCCAGCATGACGGCCGGGGCGTTCATCAACGCGCGGCCGATGGCCACGCGCTGCTGCTGACCGCCCGAAAGCTGATTGGGCAGATGCGTTTTACGGTCCTGCAACCCAAGCAGTTCCAGCAGATCGTTCAGCCGTTCCCCGTTGACCTTCCGCTTGTCCATCAGGATCGGCAGAGTGATGTTTTCCACCACATTCAAAGTGGGGATGAGGTTGTGGAACTGGTAAATCAGCCCGACCTGCCGCCTGCGGAAGATGGCGAGTTTTTCATTGCTTTGGGCATACACATCCTCCCCGTCCAGATATACCTTTCCGCTTGTCGGCACGTCCACACCGGCGATGATGTGAAGCAATGTGGATTTACCGGAGCCGGAGGAACCGATGATTGCGGTAAATTCCCCTTTTTCGATGGTAAGCGAAACATGGTCAAGCGCGGTAACCCGATTTTCGTCCTTACCATAGACCTTGCATAGGTTTTCAATTTTCAAAAACTCCATTATGTGAGGTTCCTTTCTCATGTTTTACCCATATAATAGAACTTTCAGCTTACATCTTGGTGACTTTCCGGTGAGAGATTCGTCACTTTGGGAAACGAATCGCAAATATTGCGCCGCCCTGCGGATGATTTTTTGCGGTAATCGTCCCGCCCTGCCGGGTGATAATCATCTTGCAGAGAGCAAGCCCAATCCCGTATCCCGTCGCGCCTGCATTCTTCCCGCGATAAAACCGGTGAAACAGGTTGGGTAAATCTTCTTTTTCAAAGCCAGCGCCGTTGTCGCGGACAGCAATCCCGGTAAACAGTAAATTGTCTTCACAAACAATCTCGATCTTCCCGTTATCGCCTGCGCTTTCCATACAATTTTTGAGGATGTTTTGAATTGCTTCCGAAAGCCAGCCGAAATCGCCCTGAATGACGATCCCCTTCGGCACGTCCGTTTGCAAGGCAATCCCGTGCAGTTCCATCGGAATCAAAAGCGGGTGAAGTGCAGCGCTTATCAAAGCGTTCACATCGATCTGCCCGCTTTGGAACACCACAATACCCGCGTCCAGGCGCGATAATTTCAACAGGGAGGTAAGCAGCCAATCCATCTGTACAAATAGTCCCTTCGTTTCCCGTATCAATGCTTTCCGTTCATCTTCGTCAGGGTTATTCTCTAACAACGACAGAATGAGGTTTACGGATGTGAGCGGGGTGCGGAGCTGGTGAGCGATGTCGGCCAGCGAATCGGCAAGATGTTCTTTTTCTTTTTTCAATGCATCGTTTTGTTCCCGAATACGCAGCGTCATTTTAGTGATCTCGCTTTGCAGAATGGAAAGTTCCCCCTCATCCGATTCACCGATATACAAATGGTCCGCGTTATGAAGCACGAGATCGATTTGATCTGCGATCTGCGCAATGCTCCGATATCGGGCTTTGGTAAACGCGAAAAACACTGCGCCAAAAGCGGCGGCAGATGCAATGGCAAGGATCCCAGCCGCGGTATTGACTGCAAATCCCAGCAGCACGGCGGCGACAGCTATTAAGGAGAACAAAATAGCAAACTGCCGAAACTCTTTATTCCGAAGCATACCCGTCCCCCAATCGATATCCTGTCCCGCGAACGGTCAGAATGATTTGCGGGTTTGCCGGGTCGTGCTCGATCTTCTCTCGCAGGCGTTTGATGTACACCGTCAGCGTATTGTCATTGACAAACTCGCCCGCAGCATCCCACAATTCGTCAAGCAGCCTGTTCCTTGTGATAATCCTTTTGGGATTGTTAAGAAACACCAGCAGCAACCGGTATTCTAAAGCCGAAAGAAAAACCTCGACGCCGTCCTTTTTTACAACGCCGCTTGCCGTATCGACATGAAGCCCGGAAAGTTCAAAAGCCGATGGAGAACGTCCGCTTTTTCGCAGGGCGGTGCCAATTCGTGCGATCAGTTCACGCGGACGAAAAGGCTTGGTGATATAGTCGTCCGCACCCATGTTCAGCCCGGTAACAACACTCGCCTCATCGTCGGAAGCCGTCAGAAAAATCACAGGAACATCCTGCGCTTCTTTGATCTCCGTGCAAACCGTAAAGCCATTTCCGTCAGGCAAAGAAATATCGATCAGCGCCAGGTCAAATTTATTCCCGGCCAGTGCGGAAAGGGCTTCCCCCCGCGTAGAGGCGTGGGTGACTGTAAACCCCTCCGAGCGGAGCAAAAGTACAAGGTTCTTGGCGATTTTCTTATCATCCTCAACCAAAAATATCCGTTTCATTTATTTTCACCATTCTTTACTTTCCTGTTCCCATATCGTCCGCCGGTCGGTTTTTCAGCGTCAGCCGGAACAAGCCGTATTTCCCAATTTTTCGTAGCTTTTTTGTCGTGATCCAATCCACGCATACCACTCTATAATTCTATTGTATTTCTTTTGATGGAAATATACAAGAGGCCCTGATTGCTGGCGCACCTTCGTTTCCTGTCCGCGGCACGTTGGGGGTAAGAAAAAATCAAGGAACCTGTCTCTCTGATGACAGATTCCTTGATTCTTTATTTTCACGCCGGCCGGCGCAGGATTCATCTTTTCCGGGATGGATGTTCAAACTTCTGATAATATAGTCATTTACCCGTCAGAATAGAATGATTTCTACTGCGTCTGAGAGAAAGCAGCATTCCTGCGGGCGATATCACAAGTATTAAAGATTGATATTGTGGCGTTTGAGCATGTCCTCAATCACATGCATATCGGAATTGGATACTTCCTTGACAGGATGCCTCATCCAGCGGTCGCAAACGCCCGCAATTTCCATAACGCCCTTAATCTGAGAAATAACCATCGGATAAGGCAGAGAGTGGTAGAGCTCGTCAAAGAAAGAAACCAATCTCAGGAACTCTTCGCGTGCAGCGTCCAGTTTTCCGGCCTTGTAGCTGTTCCAAATGTCGGAGCACATTTCGGGACAAATATTTCCGGGGCCTCCCATGACAAAGCCGTCAACGCCGAGACACATTGCCGGGAAGAATTCAAATTCATCGCCGGAAACCATGATAAAATCATTCTTCGGATCGACCGCCTGCAGGATGCTTTGAATTTTGTCGGTTGTCGTGCTCTGCTTCAGCGCCTTGATGTTTGGAAGCTTTGCGAGCTCTGCCATCAGTTCTGGGCTGCAGTAATGATGATTCTCGGGACAGTTGTAAATCATGAATGGGATCTTTACGATTTCGCTCAGACGAACAAACAGGTCCTTCAGTTCTTCGTCTGTGAGGAAGAAGAAATCGGTCGGAGTAATCAGGGTCATATCCGCGCCGGCCGCCGCCGCATCGTCGCTGTACTCTTTAATAAGCTGAGTGCTGTCCCCCAGCGCGCCTGCAATCACGACCACATCGTCACCCGCGGCCTCGCGGACTACTTCGATGATTCTTCTGCGTTCGGCCTTATTAAAGGCACGAACCTCCCCGGAATAGCCAAGCGGAAGAAGGGTAGTGGCTCCCTTGCTTACCAGACGGGTTACAAGCCTCTTCATACCGGCTTCGTCAAAAGTTCCGTCTTTCTTTAATGGAGTAATAAGAGCAGGAGTAATCGTCTTTAAGGCCTCGACATAGTTTTTCATTTCATTTCCTCCTTTAATTATCAAAAAAGTATCAATTTATGTACTCAGCGCCGTTTATGTTTCCAAATAAAGTGATTAAAGATTTTTTACCTTGTTACGGACGGCTCCACCCGTTGAAAGCGGTTGAGGCTCAGCGGCCCCATCTCCATATCCGTCTTCTGTCCGCACACCATCTGACTGACCAGTTTGCCGCTGATCGGCGCAAACATGATGCCGTTACCGCCATGCCCGGCAGATACGAATACGCCGGGTACGTTTGTCCTGGACACAATCGGCTCGCCGTCCGGAGACTGCGGACGCAGGCCCGCATAACAGTGAATGACACTTACATCGGCGAACTTGGGAAAAAATCGGATAGCACGTTTAGCAATCGCCCTTGTCACAAGGTTGTTGCTTACCGTGTCGGTTGCGGCATACTTGCTGAAACCGACCAAACCGTTGGTGCTGTTTGTCGGCTCAAACAGAAAACCAATGCCATACTTCTCCATGAACGGACTGACCTTTCGTTTATAGCTGTGATTTTCATTGCGGACGAGGTTGTATCCGAACTCCATGGTCTTGCGTCGCGTAATGTAAGCATCCCTCTCAATAACAAGAAGGTCGCCTTTCATGATATGGATCGGAAGATATACTCCGACCTTTTCGGCTATGCTCTGCGACCAAATACCGCACGCAATGACAACATTGTCCGTAATGATTTCACCCTCATTTGTAATAACCTTGCAGACTCTGCCGTCAGCATCCTTCTCAAAGCCGGTCACTTCGGTAAAGCGCATCAGTTCGCCGCCGCTTTTTTCGATCTCACGCCCAAGGCCGTACGCGAGCTGCATGGGATTGAGCGCACCACCGGCGGTAAATTCCAGCCCGCCCGGGATATCGGGGGCGGTATTCGGCTCGTCGTCATGAACTTCCTTCTGATCCATGAAGCGGACCTGGGAACCGGTAGCCTGCTTCGCTTTTGCAAGTTCCTTCGCAAATTCGACTTCTTCTTCGGTCTCCATCAGAAGCACGCAGCCCCGGTGTACCCATTCAAAATCACAGTCGATTTCCTTGTCCATCTTGATAAACTCTTTGATGGTCGCCTCAGCAAACTCCGTCATGTATCCTGGAGGTACGTCGTTGATAAAGGAGTCACCGTCAGAGCGAGAAGTCGTTCCGCTAGCAAGGTCCCCGCGCTCAACGAGGATAACCTTCTGTCCGGCTTTCGCCAGATAGTAGGCGGCGCAGGTGCCCTGCATACCGCCTCCGATCACTACTACGTCAGCAGTTTTAGACATCATCGTCACCTCCGAGAATTTTCATGGTTACAGGCTTCATTGGCGGCCGCGCAGTATCGAGGGGGATATCAATACCTCTTTTGCCAGTCGCGTCGGAAAGCATCTTCGTTACAATCTTGGAGCAGGTCCTGCCCTGACACAAACCCATACCGGCCCGGGTCCTCCGCTTTACGCCGGTAATGGATGTGGCGCCCTCCGCGATCGCCTTGCGAATGTCGCCGACCGTGACTTCCTCGCAGCGGCATACGATCAGATCGTCCGGATCGTTTTCCTTATATACATAATCCTTACAGCAGCTGTGATCTGCCGGCTTCTCCATTCCAAGGCGAACCATACCTCTGACAGCATCGGCAAATTCTTTGGGAATGGCAACTGTTACAACCGGAGTATGGTCGTTTCTTTCAGGATTCACCACTCGCACGACGACCGCCTCGCATACGGGCTCGCCGGCGCGGTTTACCGCTGTGACCGTTTGCCCTTTTTCAGGGAGAGGAAGGTATTCGTGCGGGAAGCTTACTGTTGCCTGCGTTTCACTATAAGTCTTATCAACCACAAAGATGGCCAAGCCGGAGCACTGCGCTACACACATGCCGCAGCCAGTGCATTTTTCTTCCTCCAGCTGCGGGAGGTTGATAATCGGCTCGCCAACACAGATCGCGCCGAATTTGCATGCGCCTTCGCAGGGATTACAGGGGATGGCCTGGATGCACTCAATAACCGCGACGGGGCCCTTCGCAAATCTTTCATGTGAAGGGATCCGGTTGAACTTTTTCAGTTCTTCCCAAGAGGGATAGCCGTTCTGCAAAATATTGTCGTTCATTCCGCTACCCCCCTTGCGATGATTCTTTCTTTTGCTTTCAGACGTCTTTCGCCGAATGGCCCAAGCCTTAAGGACTCAAGGCTTTTACGAATATCGTTTTTGCGTTGCTCCGCTTTTTCCCCGGGGATGTATCCGAGGGCCTCGGCCATGGCAATACCCGCCAGACGGCCCTCGTCCATTGCCGTATTGGCCTCTTCAACGCCTGCTGTATCGCCGGCAACATATACCCCGCAAACGGAGGTTTCCATGTTTTCGTCATGCATCGGCATCCAACCGCCCATTTCAGGAATAAAGTCATGCTTCACGCCGTACATCTGGGCGATTTTGGCCAGCGGCCGCAGACCCGCAGCGATGCAGACGGTATCTACGTCGATGGTCTTCTCAGTACCGGGAATAATGTTCCATTGGTCATCCAATTGCCCGATGACCGCCGCGCAAACTTCCTGATTCTCACCCGCGACTGCGCGTACAATGGTATGCCTGAGGTAAAAAGGGACTCCCGCCCGGCGAACTTTGGCAGCATGTACACCGTAACCGCCGATGTGATCGGCAGCCTCAACAATAGCGACCACGTCTGCGCCCGCCTGCATCAGCTGGTAGCTGACAATCAGGCCGACATTTCCGGAACCGATCATCAGAACGCGTTTTCCGGGAAGCACACGGTTGACATTTACCATAGTCTGGGCACAGCCCGCACCCATCACACCCGGGATAGTCCAGCCTTCAAAGTTAATGGCATTTTCCTGACCGCCTGTGCAAATCAGTATTTTATCAGCCTGAACAGTGACTATTTTCTTCCCTTCGGCAGTGGATCGAACAACCGACAAATTGTTTCCTTCATATAAGCCGATGACACTGCTGTTCAGCCAGACCTCGACACCCGCTTCTTCGGTTTCCTTCAGCAGCTTTTTGCCTATATCAATCCCTCTGATCCCCGCACTGTGTGCTTTAGAGCCGAAGAATTTATGAATCTGTTTAAACAACTGCCCCCCGGGACTTGCGTTTTCATCGATCAACAACACGTGGGCACCGGCTCTGGCAGCTTCGATCGAAGCCGCCAGGCCGGCCGGGCCACCGCCGATAATCGCTATTTCGCGTTTCTCCATCACGATTTCCCTTCCTTGTCCTTGTTTTGGGTCTCAATAACCATTCCCTCTTCAACCGGTGTGATGCAGGTACGCACATTCGGCAAACCATTGACAACCATAACGCAGTCGGTACATTGACCGATCCCGCAAAATACGCCGCGGGGTTCATGGTTTTTGCCTGTGTAACGGTTGATGCGGATCCCCTGTGCCAGAAGCGCTGCGGCAATCATAGAATCTTTTTTCACGCTCAGCGGTTTCCCATCAACCGTAATGCTGACATACTTTTCATTGGTATCTGTCCCTAAAATAGGGTGTTCCAAAATATTACTCATCATATTTCCTCCTTATCCCAGCATCCTGTTTCTCAATCCATACTGAACCCATTCTTCAGGGGATCTCTGGGATCTATAAAGAAATCCGTGCTTGCAGTAAAATAAGCCGATCCGGTAATCTCCGGGATCCCTGCGGGGAAATCTCCCACCTTGGCTTTTCCTACAATCTCCGCAGTGAAACAGGTCCCAATAATGCTCTCATGTACAAACGGGGTGTTTTCTTTCAGTTTGCCCTGGACAAACAGGCTGCCCACCCGGGCCGATGTACCCGTACCGCAGGGGGAACGATCGACCGCCGTGGTATCCCCCTCCGTAAGGGGCATGATCACAACGACTTCCTTATTATCGGCGCCTTGAATATCCGGATCACCGACGATCATAACGCTGGTGATCCGGTTAATGAACGGCTTCTCCGGATGCTGAAAGCCGATCTCCCTGCTTGCCGCCGCATATACGAGATGGGCCTTCTCCACGATCTCGCTCAGATTCTTCGGAGAAATTTCCTCAATACCGATATCTTTTGCATTGACGACCGCATATGCGACGCCGCCGTAGTCGACTTCCACTCTTACCTTGCCAAGAGCTCCGATATCAATCTCCCTGGCGTCATATAGAAACGCCGGAATATTACGGAAAGTCACCTTTTCCACCTGGCCGTCCTTCACGAAGACCTTTGCAACGATCAAGCCCGCGGGCGTATCGAGTTTAACGGTCGTAACAGGTTCCGTCATCCTGACGATGCCTGTTTCCACCAGGACGGTGGAAATCGCAATGGTACTATGGCCGCACATGGTCAGATAGCCCGCGGCATCAAAATAGACGATGCCCATATCTGCTTCCGGATTGCAGGGCTCTGTGTAAATACAGCCGGACATTCCGTTGCGGCCCCGGGGCTCCATCATCGTAACTCTGCGCACCCAGTCCAGATGATCCACCACGTACTGCATTTTCTCACCCATCGTTTCCCCGGAAATGCGCGGAACGCCGGAAACGATATGTCTGGTGGGATTGCCCGCCGTGTGAGTTTCAATGACCTTAAGCATGCAACTTGTATTCAACTTAGCACCTTCTTTATTTATTTTCCCTATTTCCTTCGCGTTCGCCACCCACGGCCGGACACGTAAAACACTGTAAACCCGATCTATTTAACCGGCACCGTACACCGGCTGCGCCAAACGGGCTTTATGGGCAAAAGACGTTGAGAAAGCCGAATGGATTGAATTAAAGTTCCGCACTGAGACGGGCATCCATTTCAGGGGAGAGAGATTCGTAACCATTTTCCGTAACAACAAATCCGCTCTCGATTCTGAGGCCATGATGCTCCGGATGTCCGAAGAGACTGATGTCGATGGAAATTGTCATACCCGGAACAAGAATGTCTTCACTGTTAGGGCCAAAGAACGGACGCTCCGCTTCCATCAGCCCAATGGTGTGCATAAACGGGCATACGATGTAGTCGAACAGGCCGTGTTTCTCATACAATTTACGGGCCGGAACATCAATTTCCTTTCCGCTGTTACCCGGTTTAATCATGTCCTTTGTAAGGCGGTAGGCTTCCCTGATGATATTCAGAATATCTTTCTGTGACTGGGTATAAACACCGTTGACCGGGAGCGTTTCGCCGAACACTCCGGCATAACCGTTGTAGCGGGGAGCCAGGCCCAGCATGACGAGTTCGCCGTCCTGCATAACGCGGTTAGTGGCGGTCGGAACGACAGCGTTTGACTGGCTTCCACTGCCTACCATGCACGCAAATGCGAAACCGTTTGCATTCATTTTGCGGGAAACATATTCGCCTTCCGCCGCAATTTCTATTTCGGTTGCACCGGGGCGGACCTTGGCTGCCATTGCTTCGAAGGATGCATATGTAAAGGAAAACGCCTTCCGGATATTCTCAATTTCCCACGGCGATTTGACGTAGCGGAGCGCTTCATACTCATTCGTGATGTCGATCAGCTCGGCACCCTTGAAACCCTGTTCGAACTGGGTATACAGAGCATGGGGAAAATAGCTCGTTCCAACGATGCCGACTCTCCTGAAATGCAATCCCCGTTGCGCCATTTCTGCAGCAAGCGTCTCAAATGTGCTGATCGTCGCATTCGGATATTCTTCATCCGGGACCATAAAGGTAGAAAAGCAGCGTGTATCAGTGATAGCACTGCTCATCTTTGCAAAAGGTTCACTTTCAGGGCCGCCCAAAAGAAGCGGATCGCCGTTTACAGGGAGGAGCACAGCACCTTTTTCAAACTGCGGACACCAGCCAGTGAGATACCAGCCGTCTGCGATGTTGATCTCATCATAATAAATTAAAGCCGCATCAAGTTTCTTCTCTTGAAGGATTTTGCGGATCTTTTCGATCCTGTTTTTGGTTTCTTCCATGTTGTAATATGACATATTTTATTCTCCTTCCAAATTTTATTTCTTCTCATATTACTTTGTATTCCATACACGCTGATCATAATTTGCCTGCTGCTCCATAAGCAGGTCAAGATTACAATTTCCCGTGTAATCTTACCAACGGTAGTTCTGCAAACGTTTTCAAAAAAATATAAAAAATTTTTCTTTATCAATGCTGTGAAAATTCAGAACCAAGCTTACTGATTCCTGTTTGTGCAGCCACAGCTTTCACCCATTTTTAAGATGGGATCCAGCAGGATACGCCTTGGGATTGTATTAACAAAATTATGTTTACTGTCTCTGTTAGTGTCTTTCATTTGAGAAATCAGACGCTCTGCAACCAGTTTTCCAATACTGTCAATCGGTTGCAGAATGGAAGTGATTTTCGGAGTAAAAAGATCGGACTCATCGGCGAAATCAAATCCAACCAGTGCAATATCGTCCGGGTACTTGAGCCCTTTCTCCTTTATCGCTTTCATTGCACCACACGTCATTTTATAAGATGTGGCAAAAACCGCTTCAAATTCGTGTTCAGCTTTGTTTTCCAACAATTTCATCATACAGCGGTATCCGTCTTCGGCAGTATAATCACCGGACATAATCAGTGCCGGATCCACGGAAAGATTATGGTTCATGAGTGCATGCTTATATCCATCGACGCGTTCCACTGCAGTTGTCTCTGCCGGCTTTCCGGAAATGATTGCAATTTTATTGTAGCCACAGTCCACTATATGGTTTACCGCCATCATACTGGCCTTAACGTTATCAAGAAGAACGGCATCATAGCTGGTATTAAGATTAGGCAGATTGTCAATAAAAACCACTGGAATATCATTTTCAAAATACATCTGAAGCGCTTTGCTGTTCTGTGAAACAGTGGCCAGAACAAGGCCGTCAATCCGTTTTTCGTAAAGCAGCTTCAAATATTTTTCTTCTTTTTCATCGCTCTCGTTGGAATCAGCAAGGATAATAGAATAACCCGCCTCTGAGAAAATGGTGTCCGCCCCTTTAATAACGTTTGCAAAGTAGTCTCTGATATCAGGCACTATGATTCCTACTGTATTCGTAGACTGCATTTTTAAAGAACGGGCAATCTGATTTGGTGCATATTTATGTTTTTCCAAAGCTTTCATGACACGTCTTTTAGTTGCCGGAGCAACATAGCTTTTTCCATTTACAACACGTGAAATTGTAGATACAGACAAGCCTACTTCATTCGCAATGTCTTTAAGATTATCCGCCATACCTTCACTCCAAGCATAAATTTACTATTGTTTTTAAACAATTTTTTGTTTGTTTTAAAACATTATTCATTATATCTTTGATATAAAATTTTGTCAACCTCACTTCTTCTGTGAAAGAAGAAGCCATCGATCCATGCAAATCGCTAATGAACACCGACATCCAGAAATTTCTTTCTAAGAAAATCATTCGCATAAAAAATATCTTTTTTCCAATCTTCCTGTCCGTTATACCAGAATTCTGCCGTATAGCGCCGATTTCCCATCCCGTATGTTTTGCGGATGATGGAGGTAAAATTTACGTGACCGCTCCCAAACGGAATTTCACGATATTTTCCTGGAACTGTCTCTTTCAGATGCAGCGCAGCAATATGACCATGCCCTAACTCAATATCATTTAATACATCCCTGTCATATTCTTTGGCGGCATTTGTGAGGTTGCCCGCATCCGGGTAAACGGCAAGATATGGCGAACTGATTCTGTCCACCCACCCCATTGCTTTCTCCACGGTGTTAAGAAATTCTGTTTCCATGGTTTCAAAGGCCAGCAGGACACCGTACTTTGCCGCGGACTTCACACCGGCAGCCAGGGCTTCCGCAAATAAGCGCCGTGTTTCATCCGTGGACTCTCCATAATAGATGTCGTATCCTGCAATCTGGATAACACGGATTCCAAGGTCGCGTGCGAACAGGATCGCTTTCTCCATGATCTCCAGTCCGAGCGCGCGGATGGCCGGATCCGGACTACCGAGCGGATATTTTCTATGGCCGGACAGACACATCGTTTCGAAGCGAATCTCTTCCCTATACATCAGGTCCACTATGTCACAGCGTTCCTGTGGGGACATATCCAGACGAACAAGCTTTTCGTCCGTCTCGTCAATACTGATCTCTACAAAATCGAAGCCGGTTTCTTTGGCAGTTCGCAGTTTTTCTGCCAATGAAAGCGTATTGGGCATTGATTTTTCATACAGCCCAAGGCTGTAGCTGTGCGCGTTCATCTTCCCGCCTGCCCATAATAGGCGTTCGCACCGTGTTTGCGTAAGTAATGCTTATTAAGCAGTTCTTGCTGCATTGGTTCAGCCACGGCGCCGCTCAGCAAAAGATCATGCCACGCCATCATAGCCACTTCCTCCAGCACCACCGCATTATGCACCGCGTTAAAAGGATCCGTCCCCCAGGTAAAAGGCCCATGGCTGTGCACCAGTACCGCCGGAATATCGTCGGGATTCATTCCGGTAAAGCGCTCAACGATAACCGTACCTGTCTCCTTTTCGTACCCATCGGCGATCTCATCAGGCGTCATGCGCCGGGTGCAGGGAATCTCCCCATAAAAGTAGTCGCTGTGGGTGGTCCCCAGCGCCGGGATGCCTATGCCTCTTTGCGCGAAAATAGTAGCCCAGCGGGAATGAGTATGTACCACACCTCCAATGTTTGGGAACGCTTTATACAGCTCAATATGTGTCGGCGCGTCGGAAGAAGGGCTAAGCCTCCCCTCCACACTTTTTCCGTTTAAATCCATAACCACCATGTCATCAGCCGCCATGGCGTCATATTCAACCCCGGAAGGTTTTATTACAATCAGTCCCTTTTCCCGGTCGATTCCGGAAACATTTCCCCAAGTAAATGTGACCAAATGATATCTTGGAAGTAACTGATTCGCTTCAAACACTTTTTGCTTCAGCTCTTCAAGCATGTAAATCCTCCTTAATCATTCCAATAGTCTTCCAACGCATTGGACACTTTTAAATAACGCTCATACTTTTTTTGATAAACAGGAACATTTTCTGCAATCGGATAAACCGTATTTTTCAGTTTTACCATGTCCTTCGCGGCCTTTTCCAAATTTTCATATTCCCCGCTGACGACGCTCGCCGCCATGGCCGCGCCAAATGCGCCCAGCTCCTTGGTATCGATTAATTCAACAGGCAAATTGAATACATCGGCAAATATCTGAATCCATACCGGAGCGTTACACACACCGCCCGCGAGACGAACAGCCCTCGCCTGGTCACAATTTTTCAGGAGCTTTTCAAGATGTACCTTGTGACAGAACACGATTCCTTCATATACACTTCTTAAAATATGTGCGTCGGTATGGTGGCTGTCCATTCCCACAAAGGCTGCTTTTCCGCGGGAATTATAATTGGAACCATAGATGTATGGAAGAAAGATGATGTCCTGTTCTTCCGGAGCGATCGCCGTCACCATTTTATCTGCCAACTTGTAAACACTTTCGCCCTTCTCTTTACATTCGGCCTTCTCATGCTTCATAAACATATTGATATACCACTCATGGTTGGACGCGGAAGTTGGACTGCTCTCTTCGATGAGGTAATAACCCGGCATACAGTACAGCGAGTTCATCATAACTGATTTGTCCAGAATGGGAGTCTTTGAAATATATTCATTGATACTCCAGGTTCCGGCGATTACCGCAAGATTATCGCTGTTCGTAATACCCATTGCAATAGCGCACGCGTCGATATCGAACATACCGGCAGCGCACGGCGTACCCGCGGCTAGCCCGGTCTCGCGGCTTGCCTTTTCTGTTACACGGCCGCACAATTCCGTAGAATATTTTAGCGGCGGGAGTTTGTCCCACACCTCTTCCAGACCGAGGAATTTTAAGATCTCGTAGTCGTACGAAGCCGTCTTCAAATTCACCAGGTTTGAACCTGAAAAATCTGTCATCTCGGCATTTGCTTCACCCGTAAGACGGAACCGGATATAATCCTTACTGCCGAAAATCCACCGGGTATTTTCCAACACAGACGGATCGTTCTCCTGAAACCATTTGAGGAGGGAAATAGGCTGGCACGTCAGGATTTTTTGATACGTTTTTTTAAAAAGCTTGTCAGCGGAGCCGTCCTTCTCCCAGCGTACGGGGTATTCATAAGCACGCCCGTCGGTCGACATAATGCCGTTGTAGGCAGGTTTTCCGTCTTTCCCCCACAAATAAATGCCCTTGCCATGGCCGGAGAAAGAAATACCTTTGATATCGGCGGAATCGATCCCCGCGTTCAAAACAGCATTTTTTATGCTGCGCACGTTTTCCTGCCACAGATAATCCATGTCGCGTTCCGTATACTGTGCCTTCGGTGTAATCATCGGGATCTGACCTGAAGCACTTCCGACCTCTTTACCATTCTGATCAAAAACAACGGATTTTGTATAGGTTCCACCATTGTCTATCCCTAAAAAATACTTCATTAAAATGAATTTCCTCCTTTCCGGATTGCCAACAGCTATTTTCTAAAAAGTGAAAGCAAAGGCCTATGAAAGAATATTGACAACGTTTTCATATAATAACAGTTACATGCTGTAACCATCCATTTCGTAGTAAGCGCAGTCCTTGCGGCGGTCAAGCCGGCCGAACACCATCACAACCGGTACATTGCTTTTAAGCACCAGTGCATACTGGCCAAACGGGATCTGATAATTTTCCTCGCCGATCGGATAGTCCAAGCGAAAGCCAATCACGCGCTTTGCGGGAACTTTTAAAATAACGTTGCTTTTCGGCTCTTTATCCGAGAATAAAACCTCCATGTCAATCACTGCGTCCTGATCACCCGCATTGGTAATCATGAGCGCTTCATGGCCCAGAGGCTCCCTGTCGCCATGCGGAGGAAGATCCCCATCTGCAAATACCCAATACTTTCTTCCTATTTCCATTTTAGAAGCTCCTTGTCTTTAAGATGCGTCTCTGAAATGACATTTGTTCCATCAAATAATGAAGTTGAAATTTCTGAATTTTCTTCGATCATTAGCAGCTATATGCGAGCTGAGCCATCGTTCCGATCAGTTATTCGGTTTTGCGGTATGGGCTTCCGTACAGCCCATACCACAAAATTGCAGAACCATTCATAAAAGCGAATTTTTATTGGCCGCTATAAGTATAACGGGCAACTTTTACAAACGCACCATCTTGAATCTTCAAGATATAGACATCCGCTTCCTTATTGTCGATCTGACCGTCAAACTTAAAGTTCATGGTAGCACCTTGGTAATTGGTCTTATTGGAAATGTAGTCGGCCAGCGTGTCCTTTGTAGCACCATTTTTGTATGCGTCTGCGATCATATAAATACAGTCATAGGATCTGGAACCAGTATCGTTCGGATTGGCGCCAAAAGCTGCTTTGTAATCTTTGACAAACTTCTGAACCTTTGGATCCGTATTAGTCACATCAAAGCCGCATACGGTCAACAGTCCCTCTACATTTTTGCCGCCAAGCGGAAGGATTGCAGGGTTGTTGGCAGACAGGCCACCCATAATGGGAGTATAGCCTTTTGAATGCGCCTGGGTCGCAAACAGCGCGGCGGGTGTATATTCGCCGGTGAAAACGATGCCGTCACATCCTGCAGCTTTAAAAGCCTCAACCTGAGAGGAAAAGTCACGGTCAGTGCTGGGGTTGTACGTTGCTTCAGCGTAAACTTTTTTACCTAACTCTTTTTGTATGTAGTTGGCAAAGACTTCTTTAGCCGACAGGTCGTTTGTAATATTTCCATAGAATATACCCAGTTTGGTAGCGCCGGCGGCATATATAGCGTCAACTAAACGTTTTGCGGAGATACCATCTGACAGAGAAGCACGGAAGTAGTTTTTCCAGGGCTGGGTGGACAATTCGTCCATACTATTGGTGGGAGAAACTATAGCCAATCCTGCGTTAATGTAGGTAGGCATTGCCGCCATTGTACAGCCGGAGTTCAAATGGCCAATGACGAATTCTATGCTGGGGTCCGCGACGATTTTTGCTGCGACAACGACTGCCTGATTCGGGGAAGCCTGGTCATCAAAGGATTCTTCTACCAGCTTCTTCCCATTGATACCACCTGCAGCATTGATTTCTTCCACTGCCAGCTGGCAGGCTTTCTGGTACTGCAAGCCCTGTTCGGACTGGTCACCAGTCAGCGGAACGGCTACTGCGAACTTAATCTCATTACCTGCTGCGGATCCCTGTGCAGCAGACGCCTGTGCGCTTGCCTCCGACTGAGTTGTCTGGGACGCTCCGGTTGACGAGCAGGCTGCCATGGAGAACACCATACCAAGGAGCACCAAAATTACTGCGGGTCTCTTTTTCATTTCATTTTCCTCTTTTCATATTTATTTTTCCTTACGGAAATTCTGCATTTTGTTATGCCCCACCCAGATATGCTTTCTGAACCGTGTCGCTATGCAGCAGAGCATCCGCATCATCGGCGATCGTAATACGGCCAACCTCTAGAATGTAGCCATAATCAGCCACTTGCAATGCCTGCTTTGCGTTCTGTTCAATCAGGAGAATGGTTGTTCCGGATTCCTTTACCATACGAATCGCGTTAAACACTTCTTTTACAATGATCGGTGCCAGACCCATGGACGGTTCGTCCAGCATCAGCAGTTTAGGTCTGGACATCAGTGCTCGGCAGATCACAAGCATCTGCTGTTCCCCTCCGGAAAGAAAGCCCGCCTTCTGATTCCGGCGCTCTTGCAATATCGGGAACTGCTTGAAATACTTTTCGATATCCGACTCAACCTCTTTATCCTTTCTGATATAGGCGCCCATTTTCAAATTTTCATAAACCGTCTGCCTGGGGAACACTTTACGGCCTTCCGGACACTGCGCAATGCCCATTTTTACAATGTCATGGCCCGACTCGTTATTGATTCTGCGCCCGAGATAAATAATTTCGCCTTCACTTGGCTTTAGTACGCCAGAAATAGTTTTTAAGAGCGTGGATTTTCCTGCACCATTGGAACCGAGGAGGGTCGTCACCTTGCCTTCCTCTACAGAAAGGGATATCCCCTTCAGGGCAGGAATCTGATTGTATTTGACAACAAGATCCTTCACATCAAGAAGCATGGTTTATTCCTCCCCCTCGCCGATATATGCCTTGATAACCTCAGGATTTACCTTGACTTTTTCCGGTACATCCAATGCTAAAAGCTGACCGAAATTCAAAACGGCAATTCTGTTACAGAGGTTTAACATAAACTTAATGTTGTGTTCAATGACAATAACCGTAATGTTCAAATCACGGATTTTGGCGATCAAATGCATCAAATCATCCGTTTCCTGAGGATTCATACCGGCCGTCGGTTCATCCAGCAGCAATACCTTAGGACTGCTAATCAATGCACGCGCAATTTCAACTTTCCGCTGCGTACCATAAGGCAAACAATTTGCCAATCTGTCGGCAACATTATCGATCCCAAGGATTTTCAAAACTTCATGGGCCTTATCGTAAGCCTCCCGTTCTTCCCTGCGCTGACTTGGCGTTCTCAGGATCGTTTGGAGCATGCTGCTGGTCATATTCTTGTGCATGCCGACCAGCACGTTCCCCAACACCGTCATTTGTGAGAACACCCGAATATTCTGGAAGGTTCGCGCGATCCCTTCTTTACAGAACAGCGTGACATTTTTTCCAGTCATGTCTTTCCCCTCGAGATATACCTTGCCTTCCGACGGGATATCGAAACCTGTTATATTGTTAAACAAGGTCGTTTTACCTGCGCCGTTGGGACCGATAATCCCGAATATCTCGTTGTCAAAGACTGTAATATTAATGTCGCTTAACGCTTTCAGCCCTCCAAAGTTCTTAGAAAGATGTTCGGCTTTCAGCAATTCAGTCATTCTCATCACACCCTTCCATAGCTTCATGATGGCTCTTATGTCTTAACTTGTTAATTGAGTGAATAATGATATCCATCAGGCCATTTTTCCCGAGCAAGCCATTCGGACAAAACAGCATCAGGATGACCATCATTAATCCCATAATCAGCAGTCTGTATTCATACGCTGTTCTGGATAATTCGGGAACAACAATAAGAATCGCCGCACCTAATATTGAGCCGGGCAGGCTGCCTAAACCGCCGAGAATCGCCATCTGGCACAGGATCAGGCCTTCGTCAAGGGTAAAATTATCCGGAGATGCATAGCCGGTGTAGCTTACCATAGCGGCACCAGCAAGGCCTGTAATAAAGGATCCTATACCAAAACAAAGGGCCTTATATTTCGGAATATTGATCGCCGAATACGATGCCGCAATCTCATCATCACGGATTGCTTCCAGCGCCCGTCCGGAATGTGATCTTGTGATATTTCTGATTATTATGTATACAATCACCAGCAAGGCAAATACAAAGTAGAAAAAACGTTGGGGTGTGGAGAATTGAAAACCAAATATTTCCGGTGCCGGCACTCCCATAATACCGATCGGGCCGCCGGTAACACTTGGTGCATTGATCAAAAATGTCTGAAAAATGATGACAAATCCACACGTGATAAGGGTGAAATAGTCGAATGAAGTTCTCTGCAGAAACGCGCCCAATATATAGCCAATAATGGCTGAAAACAGAGCGGCGCCCAGAAAGCCCACGAGAAACGGAACATGGAATCTGGTCATCACAAGAGCATAAAAGTAAGTACCGATGCCCACAAACGCGGATCTGCCAAAATCCAGCATACCGCAAAAGCCCATGATCAAATTGACTGAAAGCGCCATTATGCTGTACAGCATAATGTTGTTGATGATTCTAAGCACATAATTATTCGTGATGATAAGCGGTGTGCAGGCGTATACAAGTAAAAATACGATTAAAAGGGGGGTTTTCAGCTTTATATTCATTCTTTTTATTGTTTTCATTTTTACTCCTCACACCTTTTCTGCGATTTCAGCAGGGAACAGCCCTTTAGGCCTAACCAGAATGAAAAGGATAAAGACTCCCCAGACAATAATGTCCTTATTAGCTGTGGAAATATAAGCCGACACAAAGGTTTCTAAAATACCTAAGCACATAGCGCCTATAATTGCGCCCTTTGTGCTGCCAATCCCTCCCAGAACTGTCGCCATCCAAGCCTTCATTGTGCCATAAGCAAAGCCTATGCCCATATAGATAAAGCCGTAGTAGCTGCAGAACAGGATGCCGCCAATGGCACCGACTGCTCCGCCGAGTGCATATACCAAGGCAATATTTCTATTCACATCAATGCCCATCAATTCTGAGGTTGGGAGGCTTTGGGATACGCCGATGATCGCCTGCCCCCACTTGGTTTTTTTGAGTAAAATGCTTACACCGACCATAACTGCAATAGCAATTGCCAGAATCCAAATCTGTAATATACCGATGTATAAACCGCCGACCTGGAAGCTGCGGTCACCGCCCATATTAAGATCAAAGCGATATGTCTGCGGACCCCAAATCAGTTGAATCCCATTGCGCATGATATATGCAATGCCTACCGCCGAAATAGTCGGTGCAATGCGATTCGCACCTTTTATTCGCAACGGCCTGTAAGCAAAGCGTTCCACGATCAGATTGATTAGAACGGCAGACGCAATACCGGCAATCATTGCCACAAACACATTTCCCGCAGCCAGATAAACCGTATATGTAACAAAGCAGCCCACTGCATAAACATCGCCATGTGCAAAATTCAGCTGCTCCAAAATACCGTAGACGAAATTATAGCCCAGTGCAATCAGCGCATACACGCTGCCAACGCTTATTGCATTTATCAACACCTGAAAAAACAATTTTTTCTCCCCCTTTTTAAGTGACCATGCTCAGATTTGCTGTTCTCTTTTAAGCATATTTTGCTTACTCCTGTTTCCTCGTCCCACATTTTGGGGCATGCTGCTTAACACATGAAATTATTTTTATGCGGTATTCATAAAACGCCTCCCCGTTTTATTTCTGTTCTCTTATTATCAATTAAAATTGATGTTCACTTTTTTCCACCTTTATAATAATTTCCCGCTTCTATTAGAATTTTTCCCATTTTCATTCCTCCAAGTATTCGCGGTTTTACTGTCTGTCGTCTTTATCACCAACTATCCTCATATTTATCCAGCAGAAAGCTCTTTCTGTCACGCCGCCGTGCTGTTTTAGGTGATTCCAGCCATTCCGTTTTTCCTGTTGGCTCTTTTTCTGCCCGGACAGCCTTTTATTAACATCCAGCACTTCAGCTGTCTCCGGATTCGACTTTTCCTTCTTCATTATCCCGGCGAAGACGTTCCGAATCTGGCATTCTTCCCGCGGGCTTAGTCCCCTGCGTCTGCTTCAAGGCCATTTCCCATACCTCTGTGATCCCTTCGCCGTTTCCAGATCGGCAGATTCCGGAACCAAATCCAACCATCATGAAGATTGTGCAATTAAATGATTTCTTTGCAATCGTTTGCAGACTTTTAATGGTGAATTGATTCCATATAAAATGTGTTCGCGGTGTTCTTTACTACATAATAACTATTATTATACGAGTTGTCAAGCATAATATATAACAATTTTATAGATTATGTGTTTTTTAGAAAAGTGATTGCTAATCGTTATTTTAGGTGTATAATGATAACGTTGTCATATAGGAATAAATAAAAAAGCAATTGGTTCAAGCCTTAAAACAAAATGCAGAAGTCCCGCTGTCAATGGTCTATATGGGAAAGGCAAAGCTTTCTTTGATGAATCCACTTTCAGAATATCGTTCATTTGAATCACCCCTTATATTAATTTTGAATAAGAAAGAAGGCACCATAGGGCAATCCCTACAGCGCCTTTGTTGTTGGTGTTATTATAGAGCACCCAGAGTCCAATGTCAATATAATAAAAAAATAAAATTTGCAATTTTTTTACTTGATTATTCATAATTTTTTTAAATTTTGAATAATCAATTGATAATTTATAAAAATCTGCAGATTTTATAACCGATTATGCAAAATTCGGTGTGACATTCCAAATCAAATAACAGGATAGGTGAAATAATATGACTGAAAAAGAAAAAGCAGCTGCAGGACTGTTGTATGATGCAAATTACGATAAAGAATTAATTTCTGAACGAAATAAAGCAAGACAGATTCTCTTAGAATACAACCGTTTAAATCCCTCAGACTACGCTATGAGAGAAGAACTTATAAAAAGGCTTTTGGGAACAATCGGAGAAAGATTTTGTATTGAGCAGCCTTTTTATTGTGACTACGGATACAATATTCATATTGGCGAAAACTTTTTCTCCAACGTGAATTGTGTCATTTTGGACGGTGCAAAAGTCTCCATCGGAGATAACGTATTTCTCGCGCCCAATGTGGGCATTTACACCGCCGGTCACCCTTTAGACGTGCCGCAGCGCAATATTGGGCTTGAATATGCATTTCCTGTTGATATTGGAAACAATGTATGGGTTGGCGCTGGTACCTCGATCCTACCCGGGGTGACCATTGGAAACGATACAGTCCTTGGCGCAGGAAGCGTGGTAGTTAAAAGCATTCCATCCAATGTACTAGCCGCAGGAAATCCTTGCAAAGTTATCCGGGAGATCACTGAGAGTGACAAAGAAAAATACGAAAAATAGATCAGGGCGGTGTTCATGTTCTTAAAAAACATCGTCCTGAAATTATAACCACCCGATGGTATTTTGCCGGTAGATAAAAACTGGTTTAGCCTATAACTTTTGGTTCCAGTTGTTGCAACTGAGAGGATGCTTCCTGTGGCTGTTCCGGACAAATTGGGCCCGTCAGCTCGATTTCTTCCCTATCTTTTTTCAATTTAAACTTCTTTACTAAAGATTTTAATGTTTGCGCCTGCTGAGATAGTTCTTTACTGGCGGAAGCACTCTCTTCCAAAGTAGCAGAATTGGTTTGCACCACTCCCGAAATCTGATCCACACCGATTGAAACCTGGGCAATCGCTTCTGACTGGCGGTTGGATGCATGTGATATCTGCTCCACCGAATCCAGCACGATTTTTGTGCTTTCGACCACTCTGTTGAGTGCATTCGCTGTTTCGTCCGCGATTCTTGTACCGCTTTCAACCTGCTTCATCGAATTCTCAATCAAATGGGTCGTGATTTTTGCCGCCTCCTCGCTTTTACTTGCCAGATTCCTTACTTCTTGCGCAACAACAGCAAAGCCTTTTCCCGCGGCACCCGCGCGCGCTGCTTCTACAGCGGCGTTCAGCGCCAGAATGTTGATCTGAAACGCAATATCTTCAATCGTCTTAATAATTTTCCCGATTTCACTGGATGAACTGTTAATGCGGCTCACCGCCTCGGTCATTTCACCCATTTGGCGGTTTCCGATTTCAATTTAGTCCATTTTTGCGGGGATTTTCGCCAGCTTTTCGAGCTTTTCCCCGTTTTCCGTCAGAGAACCGAGAATATAGTCCCATTTCCGGTCGACCTGTTCCGCGATCTCCTCCACCGTGCTGGCCTGCATGACGTCTACGGAGCACATGCACAAGTTTCCGGCCCGGTAAAGCCCCACCCCTTCCGTGATTCCCGTTCCGGGAGGCGCCGTCATGTAGACGGTGGGGATCCCCAGCTTTTCCAGTTCTATGGCGATGACGGTCGTCGAGGATGACGTTCCCATATCCCCGAAGGCAACGATCGCCGCAGCCGGTTTTTCCTTCGAAAGCATCGCGGCATAATCCTCGAGCATCGCGGCATCTTTTCCGCGGACCGTTTCCGTATACTCTACCCAATTCGTGATGCCAAGCTCCGTAAAATGCTCTTTTATTCGGTCAAAGACCGTATAATAATTGCAGAAGCCCAGCTTGGTGTTGTTGTAGAATAGGATTTTCCCTTTTCCCAGTTCCTCAATTGTGGGACGGTGCGCCAGCTTGATCACAGTGCGTTTCTGAATACCTCTCGGGTCCAGCAATGGATGCAGTTTTACCATCTTCGTATCTCTCCTTCTCAATGATTTCATTTAAAAGACCTTACATCCGGCGTCCGGGTAAATCAGGCCGCGATGTGCAAGATATCTCACATGGATAAATTCACCTCCGCGTATTAAAAAATATTTTGATGTGGCAAAATAACCTTCGGCATACATGGAAATCCCTCTTGCCGTAAATCTGCAGTTTTAAGTTTGAATTAGATTTCCCTCTGCTTTGCGCCACCTTTATTATTGCAAATGTATAAATTACAGTCAATACATCATGATTATTTGTCAAGATTGCACGATTGACAATACGGTTGACTGTTTTTTTGACCAATTCGAAGCTGCCGCATAACATGCCGGTCAGTGATTCCTTTTTGCCGTTCCGTTCGTGAAAGCTTCGAGCAATGGGAATATTCGCAAGCGACGGCCTCCCTTCCAATTCTTTCATTCGCTGCAACGGAATCTGCGTCAATTCATTTACCACCGACCACCGTACAGTCAATCATTTGGAATCCGGTAATGAAACAACGGCCTGAATTCATGTTCATTCTGTCCACTGTCCATTCAATGTCCATTATTAGATTGTATTCCGGCATCGGAATGTGGATAAAGACAAAGAAAACCCGCATGGAAATCTGATTTTCTCAGCATCCATGCGGGTTGATTTTTTGTGGACCATCGGGGACCCGGGTGTTGCGTTGCAGATCGCAGCCGGCGTGGACATCCGAACCGGATACTCTATATCATTTCTTACTCATGTAATACTTATTTTACGGAATCCGTGTTTCTGTGCCAGTTCATATAAATTCAGCATCGTTTCTTCCGTCGGGGAAGGAGCGTTTTCCAGACTTCCTCGCACGCCAAAACGACGAAAACGGATCAGCTTTAGTTTTTGCAGAGCTGTTTTTTCCGCCAGTATTTCCGCCGCTCCGCGAATGACGGCTTCAGCGTCCACCCTGCCATCCAGGCAGACAATACGGATTTCTTCCAGGCGGTTCCTATCCGCGAGATAGCGGAGATTGCTTTTGACGATTTCATTGCTGCCGCCGGTCAGAGCGCTGAAAACCTGTGGCTCCCAGCTTTTGACGTCCAGCATGACGCCGTCACACAGAGCGGTCAGCTCGGGATAAAGGCTGAAATCCACGGTGCCGTTACTGTCGATCAACGCAGTCAGCCCAACTTTTTTTACCTCCGTGAAAAGCTCCAGCAAAAATTCCGGGTAAAGCATGCACTCCCCTCCGGAAACCGTAATGCCCCGGATAAACGGAATATTCTTTTGTACACGCAGAAAGACCTCCTGGGCGTCGAGCATATGAACGCGCGGAGAAGCACAGTGCGGACAAACCTTGATGCAGCGGTCGCACGATACGCATTTCCGATCGTCCCAGACTACCCGGCCGTCCTGTACGAAAAGAGCTTTCGCAGGGCAGCCGTCGACACAGATTCCGCAATTACAGCATATCTGCTGGGTTTCCGGATTATGACAGTAGGCACAGCGGATATTGCAGCCCTGTAAAAACACGGAAGTCCTGCTTCCCGGACCATCCACCAAACTAAAGGGAATGATTTTGTTGACCGGGGCCGAGGCCATTAAAACCGCACCTTTCTATCAGCAACATGGTTATTTCTGTAATTGTTTACCGCACCATGGGAGGTATCCTGTAAAACAGGGACTCCTTTGCTGAATTTCTCCATTTCACTGCGTTTGGCCAGATAGCCTGTGATCCGGATCAAGTCCCCGTCTTCGGTATAGAAGCTTAAATATTTGTCGTCAATGCTGAATGCTCCCTTTACCAAATCCAGAATGGCCGCCGGATTGTTGCGGGCCGTGGTTTCCACCGGAAAAATGTCGGAGACCCCGGTGGGGAAAAAGCGGTGGAACCGGGCGCTGTGGCGGATATGGTCCATAATGTTGTCCGGTTCGTCGCCGACTACGATGCGCACGCCCGGGGTCACACCTTTTTGCGGCGCCAGTCCGGCCTGCGCGTGCAGAAAATAGCGGTCCCCGGTCAGCTTTGAGTATACGGCGGGAAACTCTTTTACAAACCCGTGTATTTTGCACATGATACGATCGCCGAGATCATTTGCCTCCTCATCGCGGCCATAGCGGAAGCCGCCGCGATCTTTCAGCAGCGTATTGACGCATTCGCACAATCCGGCCACACCGAACATACCGACAAAGCGGTCCGGGTCCACAAGGCCCTCTTTCACCAGGAAGGAAGTGTCAAAGAAATGGGACTCCTCCACCATAAAGCGAACGCGCTCATTCATATACTCTCCCAGCGCCTGCAAAGCTTCGGGCAAAAGCTCTTCCATGAACTGTTCCACTCCGGAAGCAAGGTCCGCCAACCTGGGCAGCACAACGCGGGACAGGCAGTATCCGCCCCCTCTCACCGGCAGGATGTTGAAGCAGCTGACAATTCCATAATCGCCGCTGTAGGTCTGCCCGTGGATACGGTGGTTGCAAAACGCCGGGCTGGCACAGGAAAGCGCGGTCAGAACAGCCTGTTCTCCGAAATCGTCGGGCGTAATATCCGGATCGTATTTCAAGGTAAAATTCGGTACGGCGTTTTGTAATTCTTTCTCCGCGTCCAGAATGAGCCGGCCTGCGCGAGTCGCTTCCGGGCCAAGGTTCGCATGACAGTAACCGTTCGCGACCGTGCGGTCGATAAAATTGAGGAAGCGTTTGATCTTTTTGGATGCCTCCTGATCGGAAACACCCTCCAGAAACGGATCGATCAGCTTATCCAGATTGCCTACATACACCGGACGGCCTGTCACGGAGGGGATATGACCGTACAGGATGCAGAGGGAGGTCAGCAGATCGTCAAGATCCTCCGGCGGCTTCAGCCGAAGAAATTCACTGCCGTTTTGAACAAATTTCTGAAAATCGGCCAGAATGTAGCGCGGCCGGTAGGGGGCTTTCCCCTCGTTCATATCACACAGAGCGCCTTTTTCAAAATAGTACCGGAATTTATCCGAAACATGCAGAGGGTCCACGGAATTTTCCGCGGCCTGGGCAAGCTGTAGCAGCTTTTGATCGTAAGTGAGGTTTTGCGCTGTGATAATATCCATTACCTGATCCATTACGTACTCCTTCTCTCCATCTCAATTTCATTAAAATCCAAATGATTGTTTCCAGGGGGGCAGGAAAGATACTCTTTTTCCAGAAGCGTTTTCATCCTCTGATAACCTTCCCTGCGAACAGAAATCCCACGGCCCTCCATACAAACCAGACCCCATTTTTTCAACTGCTGAATCCCACGGATAACCGTTTTCAAGCTGGTATTGATTTCGTCGGCCATTTTCTGCCTTGTGGCACAAATGCGCACGGTCCCTTCCTTTGCGTCCCTCTCGTAGTACCGGCAGAGCAGAAACATCAGTCTTTCCGTTGCGCGCAAAGACAGAAAATTCCTTTCGTTGCTGGACTGCTCCAGAAGGCGACGCGTGACTGCGCGGGCCCTTTGAAACAGCACCTCCCCGTTGCCCTGGACCCATGCAAGATAGGCTTCCTGCCCGATGGTGATTATCCGGCAATCGCTTGTAGCGGTCAGCGTTCCCCGGTAAAAAGGATACCCGGCAATCAGTTCGAATTCCCCGAACAGCGAGGGGGCCGTAAATTCGGCGACTACGTAAATATTGCCCGAAGAATCCTGATTCGCCGTCTGTATACTTCCGTGCACAAGAACATATACAAAATCGGCGCGGTCGAGCGGGCTGGCAAGAATATCGCCCTTTTTCAGGTTCTGGACCGCACAGCGCTCCCTGAGAGGACCCGGCATGGAGGCAAACAGCTTAAGCAGTTTTTCCTTTACCGGTTCATCCAGAGAATGAAGATATTGCAGAATATCGGCCATGGGAAATCCTCCTGTTCAAAAATTAACTCTTTTAGCAAAATTGAGCAAGGTCATTTGTCCATTTTCCAAAATTTCTATATAAATTTTAAAAAACCGGACGCTTTGGTACACTTGTCCTTTCCGATCATTGCTGTGTGAACTATAATGAATTCATAAAACAATACAAAACACGGAAAGGATGATAGATTACGAAAAGGATCTTTTTAATTGTGCTTGACAGCTGCGGCATTGGAGGCGCGCCCGATGCCGCCGAATACGGGGATACCGGAAGCGACACGCTCGCGGCCGCTGCCCGGAGTCCCTATTTCAATATGCCCAACATGGGAAAGCTGGGCCTGTTTAATATAAACGGAGTCTCCTGCCGCCCCGCGGAAAAGGCACCGCAGGGAGCTTTTGCCCGGATGGCCGAGCATTCAAAAGGCAAGGATACCACCATTGGCCACTGGGAGATCGCGGGAATCGATTCCCCCGCTCCGCTGCCGACTTATCCGAATGGATTTCCGCAGGAGATTCTGGACGAATTTTCACGCCGCACAGGCCGCAAAGTATTGTGCAACAAGCCGTACTCGGGAACCGATGTCATCCGTGATTACGGGCAGGAGCACGTGGAAACGGGCGCTTTGATTGTGTATACCTCCGCCGACAGCGTCTTCCAGATTGCCGCGCATGAGCAGATCGTTCCGCCGGAGGAGCTTTACCGCTGCTGCCGTGAAGCACGCGGGATTCTCAGGGGGGAACATGCGGTCGGAAGAGTGATCGCCCGTCCCTTCACCGGGGAATCCCCGAATTTCGTGCGTACATCGAACCGTCATGATTTTTCACTCGAGCCGCCAGCCGACACCATGCTCGACTGGCTCTCCGCAGCAAAAAAAGACGTGATTGCCGTTGGAAAAATCAACGATATTTTCGCGGGACGGGGTATCACCGAATTTATGCGGACATCGGGAAACCAGCAGGGAATCGAAGAAACCATCCGGCTGACACACCGCGATTTTGACGGGCTTTGCTTTACAAATCTGGTTGATTTCGATATGCTGTACGGCCACAGGAACGACGTGGACGGCTACGCGAAGGCGCTGACGGAATTCGATCAAAAGCTTCCCGAAATTCTTGCCGGCCTGAAAGAGGACGATTTGGTAATGATCACCGCCGACCACGGGTGCGACCCTTCGACTCCGTCAACGGACCACTCGCGGGAATGTACGCCGTGGGTCATTGCGGGCCCCGGCGTAAAACCCGGCGCCAATCTCGGCACCTTGCCCACTTTCGGGGATATCGCCGCGACTGTTCTTGACTTTTTTGGTCTGGAACCTTCTTTGTACGGCAACTCCCGCCTTCAGGACCTTCTTCGGAACGCCCGGTAGAGCAGGAACCCAAAAGAGCCTCCCTTGGACATTGTCAAAGGGAGGCTCTTTATTTTCTGCTTTGTGACGGGGATTATGCCTTGGACTTCTCTTTTTTGATGAGGCTGCGCAGCGCCTCAACCGCAGTTTCAATCGCCGGAGCCGTCTCCCAGACACCGACTTCCCCGCTGTTTTGAAGAGCCTCACGCTCAAGATTGCGGCACAGCAAAAGCACGGTGGCACACCGGACACGCAGCGTGGACGCTACGATAAACAGGGTGGATGATTCCATTTCCGAACCGAGCGCACCTGCTTTTTTCCAGGCCTCCCATTTCTGGTGAAGCTCGTAGCTGACAGGCATACGGTCGGGGTCGTGCTGACCGTAATAGGAGTCCTTGCATTCCACCACGCCAAGATGATGGCGCTTTCCGAGCCTTGCCGCCGCCTCGTCGAGTTCGCGCACCAGACCGTGATCGGCTATGGCCGGATATTCAATGGGAACATATTCGCGGCCGGTACCGTCTTTTCGGATTGCGCCGGTCGGAATAATCAGGTCCCCCGGCACCAGGCTGCTGTCGATCCCGCCGCAGGTGCCGACGCGGATAAACGTATCGGCGCCGAGCTGAACCAGCTCTTCCATGGCGATCGAAGCGGAAGGCCCGCCGATTCCGGTCGAAGTGACACTGACCTTTTCGCCTTCCAGCGTCCCGGTATAGGTGACGTATTCCCGATATGTTTTGATATGTACGGCGTTGTCCAGATAAGCTGCGATTTTGGGTACGCGGCCGGGGTCCCCCGGAAGGATCACATATTTTCCGACGTCACCCACCGCACATTTCAAGTGATGAGTTAGCTGTTGTTCCATTTAAGCATTTCTCCTTATTTCAGTGATTTCTATAGAATCAATCGGAACGTTTCCTAAGCAAAATCCGGAACGCCCCATTCAATTGCTTTATTTTTTAATTGATTTACAGCATTTCCAGTTGATTCTGAAACAAACTTGTGTTTCTCCCCCGCCTTCGGCGGGGGAGAAACGTGTTTTGTCTCGCAAACTGAAATGGAATTGCTGTAGGTCAGAAATGTAACCGGTCAGACTGTTTTCAGGAAACCGTCTTTGCATTGACCGCTTTTAAAATTGCCTGTGATGTTTCCTCCATCGTGACAATATTCCCGCCTAAGTTAAGTGTTTTGCAAAGCCGGCTGACATAAGGCTGTTTCAGCATCGATTTTTCCAGCGCCTCAAAATTCCAGAATATTTCAGACGGCGCACCGCTGGTGACCACCTTTTTATTGGCCATAACAATGACACGGTCAAAGTTATTTACCACAAATTCCATGTCGTGGGAGATCGTGATCAGTGTTTTTCCTTCTTTGTGCAGATGCTCCAGAATGGAAGAAAGACGGAGATTTCCCGTCAAATCTTGCCCGGCGGTCGGTTCGTCAAAGATCATGACCTGCGTGTCCATTGCGATAATCGCGGCAATGGAGATGAATTTTCTGATGGAAAACGGAAGGTTAAACGGATTGACATCTCTGTATTGAGCCAGATTGGTGATTTCCAGCGCGTAATCGACCAGTTTTTTGGTTTCCTGCTCCGTTTTGTTCAGCACCTTCGTTCCAAAGGCGACTTCATCGTAAATGGTCGAATGGAAAATCTGATCGTCCGGGTTCTGAAACACATAGCCGACATTGCGGCTCATCTGGGCAATGGTATGATCTTTACTGTTCATATCGCCAATGATGACATCCCCCTTGGTGGGGCGCAAAAGGCCGTTGAGCATTTTTACGGTTGTGGTTTTTCCGGCTCCGTTCTGGCCTATAATGGCAATGCATTCGCCTTTTTCGATCTCCATGCTGATATCGTCCACCGCCAGAAATCCACCGGGGTATTCAAAACTGACATGATCCAGCGTTATATAGGCCATTAGCTTTTTCCTCCCTTTGCAAGGTGGCTTTTGACGATGTCTACAGCCTGATCTTCCGTAATCGGTATATTCTTAATCGGCAGGCCGAGTTTTCTCAATTCATTGCCCAGAATGGACATTTGGGGAAGCTGAACATTTTTCTTCAGAAGAGAGATGTCCGACAGAATCTCCTGCTTCGGTCCCGCTTTTATCAATTCACTGTCTTTGAGAACAAGAATTTCGTCGGCGTATTCCGCAAGAAGGTCCACCTTATGCTCAACCAATAGAATGGTCTTATGTTCATTTTTCATTTCGCTGATGATTTTAAATACGCTTTCCGTTCCCTCCGGGTCCAGCTGGGAGGTGGGTTCGTCGATAACCAGAATGTCCGGCTTCAGCACAATTGTGGAAGCCAGCGCCACCCGCTGCTGCTGGCCGCCCGAAAGCTCAAAGGGATTTTTCAGCGCAATGGCCGTAATATCCGTCAATTCCATGACATCTGTCACGCGCTGTTCGATCTCATCGGGATCGAAGCCAAAATTTTCAAGTCCAAAAGCCACTTCTTCAAAAACGGTGTCTTTTACCCCGCTGATCTGATTAAAAGGATTCTGGAACACATATCCGAATTTCAGGGCAAGCTCACCCGGGCCATACTCTGTGGTCGGCTTTCCGTCAACCAGGACCTCGCCTTCCAGCGTGCCCTTGTAAAAATCCGGTGCAAAACCGCGCACCAGCGAACAGAGCGTCGTCTTTCCCGACCCGTTTTCTCCGATTACGCCGTAAAACTTTCCCTCTTCAATTTTGAAGCTCATGTTTTTAATGGCAGGTTTCTCGGACAGAGGATATGTATACGTAACATTCTTGAATTCAACTACAGTACCCACAGCAATATCCTCCCTATCAATACAGCCGCCGTTACGATTACGGAAATCACAATCGCTTTGGCCTCATTCCCTGACTTTTTCAGTTCCAGAAGGCGCGTCTTTGGACATTTCGTATCAAAGCCCCTGCATTCAAGGGTCAATACGCGTTCTTCCGTATTCATGATGGAACTGACAACCAAAGGAACAATCATTGGAAAAAACGCTTTGCAGCGGACTATGATATTTCCTTCCGTCTCAATCCCGCGCGCTCTCTGCGCATTCATAATGGTTTTAGAGCTTTTTCCCAGAACTTCGATCATCTGAAAGGTCGAAAGAAAAACGAAGGAAGCCTTATAGCTCATTCCCATTTTTTCAAGGGCATAAGTCATTTCCTTGGTCTCAGTCGTCTGGAACAGCCACAGAAGGATGCCCGCGATGTTTAAAATGATGAAGCACAGAAAAATCGCATGCTGAAGCCCATCCTCATAAATGCTGAGGAATCCGAAGCGGAACAGGACCGCGTCGCTGCGGATCAGCAGAGTCTGCACAATAAAGATAAAGGCGACGAAGATAAATATACTTTTGAAAAAGCCAAAAAACTTTTCCCATATGCCGCTGACAGCGAAAAGGACAGGGATCATCAGAAAAAGCGGAATCAGATACAACGCATAACCGTTTACCTTAACGGTCGAAAGAGCAGTTACGCATATGCAGTACAAAATGACGATCCAGCCTTTTGTTGTGGGATACAAGGCGGCTATCGGGTTTTCCTTAACAGCGCTAAGTTTTTCTCTGAACATATGTTGACTCCTTATAAAAGCAGATACCACCTTTTTCATCGTTCAGGGGGGAAAGATAGTATCTGCCTTTTAGTATCCGGTTTATGCGGTTTTTGAGGTGGAGTTTTTGACGTAGTTGTTGCCCAGACTGTATTTGATCAGGTTCCTTGCGGGAATGACTTTAATGATTAACCGGGTAACAACAATCGCGATGATTCGGTCTATGCATGTAAACAACAGGCTCGTACCGATAACCGCCTTCCAGATATTGACGCCGGAAGCCATCAGGGTAGCGGCAAACAGGGAATCGGTGGAGCTGGTGACGCCGCCGTATACCAGAACGGCAATCGGCGCCGAAACAATGGTGGATACCAGGGATGTCAGCGCAATGGAGATCACGATCTTCCACCAGGTATCAAACATTTTTGCACGGGCCAGGAAGCCTGCGACAAGGCCCACCGAAATGCTTGTAAGCGCGAACGGGATGCCGCTCGGATTGGTGATACCGTTTACAAGGCTGCCGATCAGCCCTGTCAAAGCGCCTACCCAGGGTCCGCAGAGCATGGAAACGAAGAATGTACCGATCGTATCAAGGAAGAGCGGCAGGGACAGAGCGTGGTGGATCTGTGAGCCGACGAAGTTTACGGCCACGGCAATCGGCATTGTCAGCAGAGCCAGCGTGGAAAAATCTTCTTTTATGGAATGTTTTTTCTTTTCAATCATTTGGGGTTCCTCCTCATATTTGTTTACAATAAATGCACTATGTAGTTCAACAAAAAGTCGCAATCGTTCGGTTCTCAAAGCTTCCTACTGAACGAAATCAACAGCACCTCCTCAGAATTTTCTTGCTTACCCTTCCAGCCTCGAAAAAGGCCCGGTGAATCTCCTCCTATCTTCCTTCTGAAACCAATTTTTGCTTTATATAAAGAAAAATTTGCGCAATCGTTACAGTCTCTGGGTGCTCGCCCGCACCATCAGGACAGGTTCGCATTTCTCCAGGTCCGCGGCAGGATGCTTCTTTTCGATCAGTTCGATGAGCTCCTCTGCCGCGCGTTTTCCGATATCCTCAATCGGGATATGCACCGTGGTAAGCGGAACTTCTAAAACGTCGGAAATAAAAATGTCATCATATCCGACCACGGAAAGATCTTTTGGAATGGATAGCCCGTAGTTGCGGATCGCCTTGTAAATTCCAAGGGCGATCATATCGTTGAATGCGAAAATTGAGGTAACGCCTTTTCCAAGAAGATACGGCAGACCCTCCTGTCCGCTTTCCAGTTTGTAGTTTCCCATGTATACCAGCGATGGATCAAAGGGGATTCCCGCTTCCTCCAGCGCTTTGCGATAGCCTTCCAGACGTTTGATGGAACTGATGTAATCCTTTGGGCCGGAAATAACGCCGATTTTGCGATGCCCATAGTCGATCAGATGGCGGGTAGCAAGATATCCGCCGTAAACATGGTCACATATGTCCGCGCAGGAAGTGGCCCCGTTAATGATGACGTCCATTGCGATTGCGGGAATACCCGAACGGATTACGGTCTGGAATCCGCTTTCCAGATTTTTCAGACTGGAAATCGAGGAATGAGGAAAGATGACACCGTCGATTCCCTGGTTCAAGAAAATATTCAGGTACTCCATGTCGTTTTCATTTTCCTGTGAGGAGCTTACCTGAACGACCTGATATCCTTTCACCTTCGCCTGCTTCACAATCCCGCTGATGACCTGAGCGGAGAAAATATTCACGGAATCGGAGACAACACCGATAATATGGGATTTCTTTGTAACAAGGCTTGCCGCAAAGTGATTCGGATAATAATTCATCTCTTTGGCAACAGCCATTACTTTTTCCCGTGTGACCTTGGAAACCCTTGATTCCCGATTGTTGAAAACCAGTGAAACAGTGGTGGTGGAAACACCTGCTTTTTTTGCAACATCCTTAATGGTCGCGCTCATGATTTTCGCCTCCGTATATCGAACTGTATCCCGGACCGAACATTCTTGCACAAAGCTGCCTGAATCTTCAGAAACGAGAATTTTAACCGATTTGTTAAAACGTTTTATCAACTTGCTATTCAGTATAACACAAATTTTAATTTAGTCAATACATGCAAAAAAAATAGTAATTAAAAATTATATTATTGACTTATACTAATATTCTTGATACAATTTCAAATAGAAAATACAAACCTTAAAATTCCGGAAAGAGGGTTTTTACAAATTGATAAAACGGTAAACTAAAAATCAAAACATATCGATGCTGTGATTACAAATCCCAATAAAGACAGTGAGGAAAACCTTTTGAAATCAAAGAAACCTATCAGACATCTCATCCTCTGCATCCTGACGATCAGCTTCGGCCTTTTCATTAACGGGATCGGACTCGCTTTTCTGTATTCCGTTGAGCTCGGCTCTTCCCCGATGGGAACCTTCGCGGATGGGCTGCACAATATACTGCATATCTCGCAGGGAAACGCGAACATCCTTGCCAACGCCGCTTTCCTGATCGTGCTCCTGATCCTGGCAAGAAAATACATCAGCGTGGGTACCGTTCTTTGTACCTTCACACTCGGCCTTTATGTAAATCTGGCCTCCGCCATCATCAGCCCGCTGAATCTGGGAGCTTTGCCCTTACCGGGAAAAATCGCGGTATCCGCCATAGGTACCGTTCTAATGGGAATCGGGCTGGGCATTTATGTCTCTGTAGAATTCGGTCTGGGGCCTCTTGAAGCGATCGTGGATATTATTTATCGGCATACCAAATTAAAATACAAAACGGCGAAAATCATTTTTGATGCGCTTTTAGGGGTCCTCGGCGTTTTGTTCGGCGGAAAAATCGGCGTTGGCACCGTGATCTCCATTCTGTGCACCGGCATTGTTATGGATGCCGTAATCGGGAAAACCAAACCCTTTCTAACAAAAAAAGTGTCTTAGTATTTGATTTTTTCAAGCCCTCCCCTTCATTCTTTTTGTCTTATTCCTTTATCCTATTCAGATATTTTATATCTAAATAAAACCTCCTTACGGGCTTCCCGCATTTGCTGCTGCAAGAAGTTCATAAGGAGGTTTTATAGCATTGTTCTCTGCACGCGATCATTGTAATTAGACGCGAGCATTCTAAGACGAGGGTACATAAAGAAAGTTAGGTAGGTACGATAACACGAAGCAATAAAGTGCAAACCACCCGTCATCCTTGTAAACTGTAATTTCTTACATAGGAATCTCAAAGTGAAAAAATATTATCCTATCGTCAATCCATTCAGCCAATTTCGCAGTTGTTGAATCTCTGATTGTGATTTGTCCCGGAACAGGTCGTCGTCCCACAAAAACTGCCATTCGTCTAATAAAAACAACATTCTAGTCCGGATATCATCCGGGAAAGCAGCGGCATATTTGTCGCAATTATTTTCCCATACAAAATGCATATGTTCCATGAATGTCAGATGTGCGAAATATACGGAACGCAATTGAGTTATACTCTCATACCACTGGTACATCAAACTCTCACAAGAGTTAACTGTCTCGTCGAGGATGCGCACGAAACCTTTATAAGTTTTTGTATGATAAACCAGTATTGTAATCAGGAAGTTAGACGCATCGTTATAAAGTGACGACCCGAATTTCACAGGATAGACAGCCAGCAGTCGGAAATGTATAATAATATGAGCGTTTCCATGCAACGCAAGGGATTCTTAAGAATAGAGGTCTATCTATGGAATTTAATGAAAAACTGCAACAGCTTAGAAAAGAAAAGTCAATGACGCAAGAACAACTCGCAGAAGAATTATTTGTGTCCAGAACTGCTATATCAAAATGGGAAAGCGGCAAAGGATATCCGAATATTGATTCACTTAAAAGCATATCGAAACTTTTCTCTGTATCTATCGATAATTTGTTGTCGGGTGAGGAATTGATTTCTCTTGCCGAAAGCGAAAACCGCACGAATATAAATAAGATTTACAGCTTGATTTTTGGAATTTTAGATTTGATGGCATTGACCTTTCTATTCCTTCCCCTGTACGGATACCAGGAAGGCGAATTTGTTCGCAAGGGAAATCTGTTCGCGCTTCAGGACATTTCCGCTATTACCCGTGCTATATTTTTTATCTTTCCTATCCTGATGGCTGCATTTGGTATTATTGAATTAGTTATGCAGCATTATGATAATGATAAATTGCTGAATATCAGCAAAATATGTTCCATATTTTTACAAGCGTTTATAATACTCGCACTGATTGCCACACACCATCCCTACGCTATAGCGCTTATGTTTGTCTTATTTATGATTAAGGTTGTACTTTTGATAAGGAGCAGCCGTAGTATGTAAAATGGCTTAAATCCTTGAGATAAAACCTCTGACACGAAAAGTGTCGGAGGTTTTTTGCGTTGTGACGATTGGTTTCTTGAATATTTTCATGCTCGGCCACACAATGAAGATGTGGCTTGCGCACAGTTACACAACAATAAAACAGAAAAGGAAGAAAGATACGATGAAAAATAAAAAGCATTTTATTTTTGCTGGAACACTGCTCCTGCTATTCCTTCTATTCACAGTAGGAGCTTTAACATTTGATGTTAGCCCCATAGGGCCAGAGAAATCCGTTGTTGCATTTGCTGCCTTAAATAGTTCCATGTTCAAATTACTTGGAGAAAACCTAGTGTGGTATCATATCACAGACTGGCTCGGTGTTGTGGCTATCCTTGTCGCTTTGGGATTTGCAATATTAGGGTTGGTGCAACTAATTGAAAGAAAAAGTATCAAGCGCGTAGACAGCAGCATACTGGTGCTTGGGGTATTTTATATTGTGATAATGGCTTCATATCTATTTTTTGAAATTTTCGTTGTTAACTACAGGCCGATTCTGTTAGGCAGCACATTAGAAGCGTCCTACCCGTCTTCCCATACGATGATTGTTCTATGTATCATGTCTACCGCAATGATGCAGTTTCATACACGGATTAAGAATAAACCCTTAAGAATTGCGGCTGAGGCCATATCCGCTGCTGTAATTGCTGTAACAGTGATCGGGCGTTTTGTTTCAGGGGTGCATTGGTTCACCGATATTATAGGCGGTTTACTATTAGGCTCCGCACTTAATATGTTTTATTATGCAACGGTTAAGCAACTATCAAAAAATGAACAATCCTAAATTACGGATTGTTACTCACATATCGCGGCGTCTGGGGGCTTCGGGAGTACCCGGCAGGGTAGCTATTTATGGTGCACCTCTTGACATCCTGTGCTTATATGAGATAATATAAATCAAACGATTGATTGAATATGTGCTGAGGTGTTTATGTCTGAACCGGATACAAAACTAAAAATGATACGGGCAGCCAAAAAACTATTTTCACAAAACGGATTTGACGGTACGTCAACAAGGGACATTGTCTCTGCTGCTGCAGGCGTAAACATCTCGCTGATTTCGTATTATTTTGGAAGCAAGGAAAATCTGTTTTTTGCGCTGTTTGAAGGATTCCCGGCCCCCGCATATGACAGAATGCCAGAGAATTGCGACCGGCTTCTGGAGGAACTGTCCGGTATCATTGCCGGAATTGTAATGTTGCGATTTGATGAACCGGATTTGGTCACTATTTTACAGCAGGAACTTTATCGGCAGAGTGCAAGATCGGAAAAGCTGGTGGAGCTTTTGGCCCCCACTTGGAACCGCATCCGTGCGCTTATTGAGTTGGGCAAGACGCAAGGCCTTTTCCGGGTAGAGCACGTGGACACAGCATTATCCTTTGTCATGGCGGCAGCGTCTTTTCCGAGACAGCACTCTTTTTATCGGGGTTATCTGCGGGAAAAAGAGAATCCGCAGGACGTCTCCAGAGAAACCTTAACGTTTATTCTCAGAGGTTTGGGGTGCGTCGAGCAAGAGCAGGGAGGCGAGTTAAAATGAAGTTGTTTTTTAAGGATCAGGCGTTTTCTTTTGAGCTACTGCGGGCAGTTTCCTACAGCGGCTATCAGGGTGCGGAGTTGGGAGAATGTCTGGCGATCGCGGCAAATATCCGCGAGGGAGACTTTAACAGTTGGTTCGTCGAGTGGAACAAGGCCGCCGAGCGCCTGCACAAACTTGGCAAGTCCTGTCTGGAGAACGGCCGGGAGGTCAGTGGCCGGGAGGCTCTGCTGCGTGCGTCCAATTACTACAGAACGGCGGAGTTTTTTCTCTCCCCCGACGATCCTCGGCGGAAGGTGTCGTATCGGGGAAGCACCGACACCTTCCGGGAGGCCATGCGCCATATGGACTTCCACTGCGAAGCCGTGAAATTTCCCTATGAAGGAAGTTATCTGTCCGGCTATTTTTACCGCGCTTCCGGTGACGACGCCTCCGTCCCGAGGGCAACTCTGGTAATGCTGGGAGGCTTCGATTCCACTTGCGAGGAGCTTTATTTTGCCGGTGCGGCCGCTGCGATCAAGAGAGGATACCATTGCCTGATTTTCGACGGACCCGGTCAGGGCGAAACCCTGCGCATTCAGAAAAAGCCCACGCGCTTTGATTTTGAAGTGCCTGTGGGCGCGGCACTGGATTATCTGGAAACACGGCCCGAAGTCGATCAACTCCGCATCGCGCTGATGGGAATGAGTATGGGTGGATATTACGCGCCTCGGGCGGCGGCATTTGATAAAAGAATCTCCGCTTGCATCGCCTATGACGTCCTTTACGACGTATGGACGTCGATGCTGAATAAAAATCCCAAGCTGCGGATCGTCGAACGGCTTTCACCCGCAGCCGCTGAGTTTGTCATGGGTATGGCTATGAAAACCAACGCCTCTCTGCGCTGGATGGTTCAAAACGCTCTGTGGGTTTACGGACTGGAGCATCGGTATGAACTCCTGAAAGCCGTTCCCCAATATACCCTGCGGGAGGTGGCCGGCCAGATCAAATGCCCTATGCTTATCCTTGTTGGAGAGGCTGATCATTTTGTCTCTGCGGAACAAGTTAACGAGCTTGTAAAACGGCTGCACTGTCCTTCCACGGTGCGAATATTCACGAAAAAAGAGGGTGCGGAGGAACACTGTCAGGAAGGAAATCACGCGCTGCTGCATCAGGTCGTTTTCGATTGGTTAGATGAGCAACTGCCTTCCAAGCCCATATAAGAATTGGTATGCGTAAATAGAACAGGGTGCCTGCTTATTTGGTTGCAGGCACCCTGTTCTATTTGGAAGAGCTATTTTCCTTATTTGTTATCAGCAATGCCGAACTAATCACCACAAACACCGAGCCGACATTATGCACCAGCGCCGCCGTTACGGGATTCAGCATTCCGACTGTCGATAAAATTACGGCAATTGCGTTCCAGATCATCGCAACGGTAATATTGAAATTGATGCGCTTCATTGCCTTTTGGGCCATCCAAAAAAGATAAGGAACCCGCTCAATATTATCGCTGACAAGTACCGCGTCCGCGGCCTCCACGGCAATATCGCTGCCGACCCCGCCCATTGCGATCCCGGCATAGGCCGTTTTCAATGCGAGGGCATCGTTAATGCCGTCGCCGATCATGCAGATATTTTCCCCGCTGTTGCTGTATTCCTTGATCGCGTTCATTTTTTCTTCCGGCAGCATGTTGGGTTTTACGTCCTCAATTCCGACTTGTGAAGCAATAAATTTTGCGGTTGCCTCGTTATCTCCTGTCAGCAGGACGGGGCGTACCCCAATGGATTTTAATTCTGCGATCATGGTCTTTGCCGTTTCCCGCAAAACGTCTGCCAGCGCGATAATGCCCGCAAAATTGCCGTCCACGCAGACGTAAATAACGGTTGCGCCCTTTTGCAGATACCCGTCCGCCATCTGCAATGCCGAATCAGGAATATCAATCCCTTCCTGCTTTAGGTACTCCGCTTTCCCGGCCAGAATATTACGTCCGTCTGCTTTTGCGCCGACCCCCATGCCGGCTGCCAAAACAAATTCCTGTATCTCCTGCGGAGAGCCGCCCTGATTGAGATAATAGTTGAGAATCGCTTTTCCCAGAGGATGTTCGGAATGCTGTTCCGCCAGGGCAGCCAACCTGAGTATTTCATTGGAACTGAGGGTGGAGTCGCAGCTTTCTACGCCGACCACTTCGGGTTTGCCGTGTGTGAGTGTTCCGGTTTTGTCAAAAGCCACGCGGTCGATTTTGGCGAAACGCTGCAGCGCATCGCCGGATCGGACGAGAATACCGAATTTCGTTGCGTTTCCGATGCCCGCCATCACTGCGGTCGGCGTTGCAAGGATAAACGCACAGGGGCAGAATACAACCAGCACCGTGACGGCCCGGATCAGCTCCCCTGTAAACAGCCATGTCAGCCCCGCCGCACCGAGAGCGACAACGACAAGCCATGTTGCCCAACGGTCCGCCAGCTTCACGATGGGCGCTTTATTGGCATCCGCATCTTCGGCAAGCTGAATCATCCGCTGGAGCAAGCTGTCGCCGCCGACCTTTGTGGCACGCATTTCAAAAGTGCCGAATTGGTTGATGGTTCCGCTTGTGACCTTATCGCCGACGGTTTTGTCAACAGGAATGGATTCGCCGGTCATGACGGACTGGTCGATAGATGTTTCGCCGGAAGTGATGATCCCGTCTACGGCAATCGTCTCGCCCGCAAAAACGACCAAAACGTCATCGACTTCCACATCGTCTGCGGGGATGATTTCCTCTTTGCCGCTCCTCTTGACCCTTGCCGTTTTCGGTGTCAGGTCTATGAGTTTTTCAATGCCCTTTCGTGCTTTTCGGGCGGTCACATCTTCAAGCAGCGTCCCAACCGCCATAATCATGGCGACCTCGCCCGCAGCGAAGTATTCACCAATGCCAATAGATGCAAGCAGTGCAATGGAAACCAGTACATCCGCTTTGATGTCATGTTCCATAATTAAGGCGGTGACGGAGCCGACCATGATCGGGATACCGCAAAGCAGGATGGCAATCCATGCAATATCGAACGGAAATACACTTTTCAGAGCTCCGGTCAGGCTCAATATCAGCGTGACCGCCGAAATAATCACAAAAAGAATGTTTCGCTTTTCTTTGTTGACGAACCATTCTTTGATTTTTTTCCACATAACGATACCTCCTTAAAACATGCTTGATTTTTTAAGAAAAAAGCGGTACTATCTATACAATACCGAACTATTTGTTCATTATTATTATACGATACCACATGACACGCAACAAGAAACAGTTTCGATGAATTGTGCGGTATTGAACGATTTCAGGTATTTGTTCATTGGGAGGACGTTATGGACAGACGGCAACAAAAAACAAGAGACGCTATTTTTGAGGCATTCAGCACACTGTTGTCCTCAAAAAGTTATACCAAGATTACCATACAGGAAATCATTGACGAAGCGAATGTCGGACGCAGCACGTTTTACTCCCATTTTGAGACAAAGGATGATTTGCTCAAGGAAATGTGTACCGATCTGTTCAGCCATGTTTTTTCCGAGAAACTAAATACGGAAAGAACTCATGACTTTTCGCTGGCCGGCGGTAATCCGGGATCTATGATTACTCACATCCTGTACCATCTGAAGGATAATAAAAAGAATATTACAGGTATCCTTACTTCTGAAAGCGGTGAGCTTTTCCTGCACTTTTTCAAGCAGTATCTCAACGAGCTGATTATTCAGCATCTATTAATAGGCGTCGAACAAAAAAACAAAAACATACCGGAGGACTTTCTTGTGAACCACATTGCCGGCAGCTTTGTCGACATGGTGCAGTGGTGGCTTAAGAATAACATGAGGCAATCCCCGGAGGAGTTGGCGAAATATTTTTTGTCCGTAATTATTCCGATCATTTAATAAAAGCTAAATTATAAAAAAAGCTGAGGCAAGAAATCTTGCCTCAGCTTTTGCTTATTTGGTTTCAAGGTCTTCCCTCCGTATTTGGTGGCTCGTATTCGTAATTGTTGGCGATTCCGTATTTTTTCATCTTTCTCCACAGTGTCGTGGTACTGATGCCCATCTCCCTGGCGACCGCTTTGTGGTTTCCGCCGCATTTTTTCAAAAGCTCTACGATGTCGGACACTTCCGGATATTTGTACACGATAACGTGCTTTTCTCCGTTGGAAACTTTTATTTCAGGATATAATTCCTCCAGTAAACCTGTCACCATAGCCTGATCGATATTTTTTTTGTAAGTCGTAATAAAAAGTCTTTCACAAAAATTTTCCAGCTGAATCAGGTTTCCTTCCCATCCGTAATCCAGAATGACGGCCATCGCTTCGTCCGTCAGTGTGAGATGTGTGGAATATTTCTCCGTGAATTGCTTCAGATACTGTTTCACCATTTTTTCAATATCCTCTTTTCTTTCGCGGATCGGTGGAATATTCAGCGTAAGCGCATTGAGACTGTAATACAGGTCCTTTCTAAACGTCCCGTTTTTTACAAGCAGGCTAAGATCCCGATGTGTCCCCGCAATGATGCGGACATCATAACTCTTTTCACCGTTCAGATTGCCCGGCATGAGCCCCTGATAACATATTGTCCTGTAAAGCCCATACTGACTGGCAAAATCCAGCCGTTCAATCTCGCCGATATAGACCGTGCCAAAATTGCATTTTTGAAGGATGCCGCTTGCGCCCCCCTCCCCGCCGTCAGAACCGGCAGTACTTCCGAAAAGATAACCGTATTGCTCTCTGTTGCCCATGGAACTGCAATTCACCATCAAAAACGGAAAATTCTTTCTTGCGCTGTGATTGTGGATGCACTGGGCAAAAAGCTCCTTTTCCGTTCCTTCTTCCCCATGAAGGAGGACAGGGTTCTTTGACAGCGCATATTTTTTCCCCAACTCAATGCTTTGCCTCAACTGGGGCTCCAGCGTCCTTAAAGCGCCAAAGTCAAGCTGTGCGATCCGTCCGGACAGATACATATTATGTATATTTTTATCCGTGAATTGCGAAACATTTTTGATTTTGCTGCAGGAAAGGATCGCGCCGGTAATTACCTGGTCGCACCGTATCGGCGCAACACAAAGAAGTAAAGGATTTCTTCGGATCCTAATTGAAGTGGAATAATTATCCCTTTCTCCCTTCAATATGCTTTCTATGGCATTGATGTCGATGTCAGCAAGCTCATCGTCCAACTGCTTGCCGACGATTTCCGATTCCGACTTCCCCAGCAGTTCCTCCATGACACGATTGACAATCAGGATGGTACGATAACTGTCAATTTTGAGTATTCCGTTAAACGCAATGTCAAGCACGGTTTCAAACTGAGCCTGGCTGCTTTTTTCAATGTCGATCGCATAAGCCATTTTGGAAGCTATCTGCAGGGCGCCGCGCATGGAATCTTCCGTAGATTTCAGAAAAAGAGTCGGGATATGGTATTTTTCCACGCTCCGGATGACGTGATCGCCGCCCAGTATGATATCCGCGCCGTCTTTCACGGCATCCTCCACAGCTTGCTCCATTTCGTCAAAGCTATCGATGATATAGCAGTTCAGCTTGATGCCGAACAGCCTGTCGAAGCAGGAAATATCACTCATCATATTTTTCAGCGAGACGATCGCGATGCAGGGAATTTCCTTTTTAATGATTCTTTTGCTTTCCAAAACCAGAAGACCTATTTCCTGAGCAGTCATTAAAATTTCCACGACCGGAATATTGGTATGGGTTTTAATCAGCTGTGCCTGCACGCCTCTGGCCACTATGATATTGGCTCCCTCTTCGATGCACCTTCTGGCTTCATCAACCGCGTCCACTGTTTCAATAATTCTGATAGTGTCAACATCAAACCGGTTTTCACGGATCACCTTTTCAGCCTGATCCTGCATATATTTTTTGGACAACAGCATCATTATCTTAGCCATGGCAAAATATCCTCCATCCGACTTTTCATTCAACCAGCCGATTCCCACATTCCATTGAAACGCCCGAAGCCCCGCTTGGGAAGTCCGCAAGGACTCCCGGCCGCGAGGCTATTATAACATAAGCATGGTCAAAATTTCTGAGTTTTCTGCATTCAAATTCATTCTTTCGTCAGGTGATTGGCGCCGGGTTAAAAATGCACAGATCATTGTGCAGCCCATAAACCTCGGCCCATGGCTTATAGGTTCCGCTGGCCGTATCAACAATCATATGGAACAGCCGCGTCCCGACTTCGGGAATCGTGGCATTCCCGACCGCAATGTCCCCCGCCGAAAGATCGATCAGGTCTTTCCACATATCCTTAAGGTCGTTACGGGAACAGACCTTGACAACCGGCGCCGCGGCGAGGCCATACGGAGTTCCCCGTCCCGTCATGAACACCTGAAGCGTAATGCCGGACGCAAGCTGACAGGGACCGCAGACAATATCGCTGGCCGGAGTAGCGGCGTAAATCATGCCGTGTTTTGTCGGGCGCTCCGCAGGGGACAGGACCTCCACGATCGGAGATTTCCCCGACTTTGCAATGGACCCCATTGCCTTTTCCACAATATTGGATAACCCGCCCTTTTTATTGCCGGGAGTGGGGTTCGCGGAACGGTCGACTCCTCCGTTTTCCAAATACCGGTCGTACCATTTCATCTCGTCGGCCAGCTTTTTCCCAACACTGTCGTCAATGCAGCGCTCCGCAATCAGGTGCACGCCGTCCCTTACCTCCGTCACCTCAGAAAACAGGACCGTCGCCCCCGCCTGGACCAGAAGGTCTGCGGCATATCCCGCGCTCGGATTTGCCGTCACGCCGGAAAACGCATCGCTGCCCCCGCACTGCATGCCGATGCACAGATCGGATAAAGGCAGCGTTTCTCTCTTTCGCGCGTTGAGTCGCTTAAGCTTTTGCTCGGCCATTTCCATAATGGCGTCCATCATAGCCTGAAATCCGGATTTGTCCTGCAACACGATAACATTTCCCGGTTTGATGTCGCCGCTGTCCAAAAGCATTTCCACAGTCAGTTTCTCACAGCCCAGCGCGACCACCATCACTTCTCCCCCGAAGTTCGGATGCCTGACCAGATTGCGCAGCGCCCGTATCGGCACCCTGGCTTCCGGCGCATTGATTGCCACCCCGCAGCCATAGGCATGGTTGATCGGTACAATGCCGTCCACGTTCGGGTACTTTGGAAGAAGTTCCTCCCTCATCCTTTTAACGGCAACGTTAAGGACGCCGGTCACACACTGAACCGTTGTGCTTATGCCAAGGATATTCCGCGTACCCGCGTATCCGCCGTCGGGATTCCGATAGCCCTCAAAGGTTTTCACCGGCGCTTGAGGCAGGTCGCTGACCAGATTGGTTCCGAACGCCATATCGTCCAGCTCCGGAAGCACGGGAAGCTGAAGCATATGCTCATTGATCCAATCCCCTTTTTTTATGCCGCTCAAAGCATATCCCAGCACTACGCCGTACCGGCGGATTTCTCCTCCTTCCGGGATATCGCACAGCGCTATTTTGTGTCCCTGAGGAATATTCTGATTGGCAAAAACGCCATCCGCCGCCTCCGTTCCTGCCGGAATTTCATTGATAGCAATGGCGACATTATCTCTGTCGTTGATTTTGATTACCCTTTTCTGAGACATAGTTCCTCCTTCTATTTCTATGCCGGATATACCGTAGAAAAGTCAGCAATTGCTCTTGCGGCTCAAAAAAGGCTGCCGCAAAACCGGCCCGGCCCGGGCCGTCAAATGCATTCACCTTACCAGGCAGGGCTTTTTCGCATCGTATTTCCAGCCCGGGATCAGATATTGCATTCCCAGCGCATCGTCGCGCGCGCCAAGGCAATTTTCAAGGTAAACACGATGTGCTTTTTCCACCTGCTCCCTGTCGACCTCTATGCCAAGTCCGGGCTTAGCCGGAATTTCTATGCCTCCGTCAACGATCTGGAACGGCTCCCTGGTAAGCCTTTCGATCCCCTCCTGCCAGATCCAATGGGTATCGATCGCATTGATCTTTCCGGGAGCCGCGGCGCCGCAATGGGCGGCCATCGCAAGGGAAATATCGAAATGATTGTTGGAATGCGCTCCCCAGGTCAGGCCGAAATCGTTGCAAAGCTGGGCCACCCGGACAGAACCCTGCATCGTCCAGAAATGGGGGTCCGCCAGCGGGATATCAACGGACTGAAGCACAACGGAATGGCTCACCTGCCTCCAGTCCGTAGCAATCATGTTGGTCGCCGTCGGAAGACCCGTAGCGCGCCGGAACTCAGCCAGTATCTCACGTCCGGAATATACACCTTCCGCTCCGCACGGGTCCTCACAATAGGTCAGGATACCGTGCATGTCTTTGCAAAGTCCGATTGCTTCTTTTAAACTCCAGGCCCCGTTGGGGTCAAGAGTGATCCTGGCTTCCGGAAAAGCCTGTTTCAGCGCACGGATGGCTTTGATTTCCTCTTTCCCTTCCAGCACGCCGCCTTTCAGTTTGAAATCCCGGAAACCATACTTTTTCTGAGCCGCCTTTGCAAGTTCGACAATGGATTCCGGAGTAAGCGCTTCTTCATGGCGGAGCCTGTACCAGCCGCAATCCGAATCCGGTTCGGAAGCGTATGCCAGATCCGTTTTTTTCCTGTCACCTATATAGAACAAATATCCCAGGAAAGGGACCTTATTTCTTACCATGCCATCCCCCAAAAGCGCGGCCACGGGTACCCCGAGAGATTTTCCCAAAAGGTCGAGCAGAGGTGCCTCGATCGCCGTGAGGACATGGATGCCCGTCCTCTGGTCAAAAGTCTGGTTTCCCCTTACGTCCGCCTCGTTTCTGCTTTCCAGCTTAGCCTTTACTTTCAGTAACGTATTCTTATACTCTCCCAGATTCGTACCGATGACCAGCTCTTTTACCTCTTCCAGCGCATCGGTGATTTTCTTTCCGCCGGGGACTTCCCCCGCACCCGTCGCACCGCTGCTGTCCGTAAGAATAACGACGTTCCTTGTAAAATAAGGCGCGTGCGCTCCGCTCAGATTCAATTCCATGGAATCTCTTCCCGCGACCGGAAATACTTCCATGTTTTCAATCGTTATTTTCATTCTCTTTTCCTCCCATATATTCTGTTAAATAAAACCATCATGAGCCCATACTATATCGCTTTTACATTTTTTGTAACGATCACGCTGCTGCCTGAATTCAGCACGTTCCGAATCGCCACCTGCCCCGCCCTCACCGGCGCCTTGAGCTTGACCCTTTTGATTTCCTCCATGACGTCGAATATTTTATCCTTCGGAATCATTCTGTCCAGACGGACGCTGGCAAGCGGCAGTTCCCCGTTTTCCACAAGCACGGAAGAAGCAATGTTACGCTGCGGATCCGTCAGCTCCTGCCGTACATACTCCTCGCCTTTCGAGCAGGAGGCCCCGTCGATCGTAATCACCTTTTCATCTTCGGTCTGTACTTTGATCTCACAGCCGTTTGGGCAAAGGATGCACGTATATTCTTTTAACATGTCACGGCCACCTCCAAATCCGCCCGATCACTTAAGGCTTCTTTTCGCAACGGCACCTGAATCATGCTTGCAGGCAATGCCTTTTTCATTTTCACTGTCTTTTTTACCTCTCCGTTCTGGGAAATTCTGATCTCGCAGTTTCTCATGGGCTTTTTCACCCGCAGGGAGAGGACAAAATCTTTTTTTCCGCTGATTTTCTGCGGGACCGTATAGACGATGTTGCCGTCCGTCCTGACATTCAGCCCGCATGCCTCCAGCGAATTGCACGAAACGTACCGTGCCGCCGCATCCGCCATTCTTTCCGCTTCCGTTGAAACAAAGTCAACCAGATCGTGTACCTGCAGCACGTTCCCTGCGGCAAAAATCCCTTTCACATTCGTCTGACCATTTTCATCGACCACCGCGCCCTTGGTACGGCCGTCAAGATCGATCCCCGCCGCCAGAGACAATTCATTTTCAGGGATCAGCCCGACCGACAAAATCAACGTATCGCAGGAATAGTCCTTTTCCGTTCCCGGAATTACCTTCCTTTGTTCGTCGACCCTCGCGACCGTAACGCCCTCCAGACGGGAGGTTCCTTTAATCTGCGTAATGGTATGATTTAAACAGAGCGGAATTCCATAATCATTCAGGCACTGTTCGATATTTCTCGGCAAACCGCTGGGATAAGGCTGAATCTCGAATACCGCCTTTACCTTTGCTCCCTCCAGCGTCAGTCTTCGGGCCATGATCATCCCGATGTCCCCCGACCCCAGAATGACCACTTCTTTGCCGACCATTTTATTATTCAAATTGATATAGGACTGGGCGACGCCCGCCGTGTAGATGCCGGACGGTCTTGTTCCCGGAATGCTGATGGCTCCCCGTGTCCTCTCTCTGCATCCCATGGTCAGAACAACCGCTTTGGCCCGGTACTCAAGGATTCCCTTTGGAGATACCGCGCGCACCGTTTTATTACAGGTAATGTCAATCACGGTTGCATTGGTTATGTAAGGAATTTCAAGCTCTTCCACTTCATCAATGAAGCGCTGGGCATATTCCGGGCCGCTTAAGGTCTGTTGAAACCGGGTCAGTCCGAATCCGTCATGGATGCACTGGCGCAGGATTCCCCCCAAGCTTCTTTCGCGCTCTATAATCAGGAGGTTTTTAATCCCTTTTTTATATAATTCGACCGCTGCGGCAAGCCCGGCGGGACCACCTCCGATAATAATGACGTCTCTCTGCTGAACAGCCATTATTTTCTCACCTTCCCAGTAAACATATAAGAATTTTTTCGAGAATAGAGGATTTCGGTTTCTTTTTTCTGCTGCTCTTCTTCAATCATTTTTGTAATCCGCATCTCACAGTAGCCGCCCTGGCATCTTCCCATGGTCGCCCGCGTCCTGTTTTTTATACTCTCCACAGTACAGGCGCCCAAAGGATTGTGAATCGCTGCCAAAATCTCCGACCTGGTGACATTTTCACAGCGGCAGACAATTTCCCCGTAATTCGGGTCTTTTTTAATCAGCTCTTCTTTCTCCGCCAGGCTCATTCTGCTGAATTTGCAGACCGCTTTCCGGACCGGGTTAAAATTCGGGTTCGGCTTCAGTTCCTCTCTGGCCGCCATCAGGGCAACGGCTCTTCTGGCCAGCGGAAGCGCGCTCGTAAGCCCCGGGGACTCGATCCCCACCAGATTAACGGTATTCGGTGCCTCATCCCTGGCTTCGCATACAAAGTCAAGGACCTCCCCGGTTTCCGGATCGACCCGTTTTGCCCGGATCCCCGCAAAATTTCTGATAAAGTATTCGCGCTTAACGTAACGGAACATTTTGCTTCCGTCTTCTATAAGCCCCTCAATATGTTTACTGGTGACGCCAAAATCCTCGAAATCCTCCGTTATATAGGAATCCGGTCCGATCAGTACATTGCCGTCCACAGTGGGGACCGCATGGGTGGCGAATCCTCCGTTCTCATTCGGAGCCGGATAAACGGGCATATTGATAAAGGCCCCGGCTTTTTTATCCAGGACGATGTATTCCCCCTTGAAGCCGCGGATGACATAGCCGCCGATTCCGAGCATGTTTGAAATGACCCCGCTGTATAATCCGGCGCAGTTCACGACCCACCTCGTTTTGAAAACGTCCCTATCCGTTTTGACCGCATAGATTCCATCCGTGTGTTCGATCGCTGTCACACACTGGTCAAAAAAGAAATCGACACCGTTTGCTTTTGCATTCTCGGCCAATGCGATGTTATAGGCGATCGGGTCCAAAATTCCGGAATTCGGAGAATACATCGCAAATTCTCCTCCGGCGCTGGGGTCCAGCTCCTGCAGCCTTTTTTTGTCAATGATCTCAAGCCCGGCGGCCCCGTTTGCCTCTCCCCGCGCCTGAAACCGTTTCAGGCTGGCCATATCCTTTTCATTGAATCCGACCACCACTTTTCCACAACGGCGAAACGGAACGTCCAATTCCCTGGCCACCCGGTCAAATTCGCGGTTTCCTTCCACACAGCACTGCGCTTTCAGAGAACCTGTTTTATAAGTAAATCCGCCATGCAGCACCCCGGAGTTTCTCCCCGAATTTCCACAGGCAACATCCATTTCCTTTTCCAAAACACCTATTTTCAACTGATATCTCGCCATTTCTCTGGCAACTGCGCTCCCCACGGCACCGGCGCCAATAATCAGCACATCAAATTGCTGCGTCATATATCTTCATTCCTTCCTCCAAAAGCAATTCCCGCCGCGCCTTCCCCCAAAAATGGAGAAAAGAAGCCCCGGCCGGGCGATACAGCACGGATTCTACACCGTCAAATAAGGGGTCGTTAACCTCTCCTGTTCGTCGAACGCCAATACCTCCGGTTTATCTAAAGCCTCCACGCCCTTAAACTCGTGATTCTTTACCCTTTCATAATATTCTTCCGAAAGCATGATCTCTGAAATATGAAGGCTGTTGGGAATTCTCACCATCCGAACACGATTTTTGTCCACCTTATTCAACGTGCGGATGCAGAGCGAAACTGCTTCTTTCTCTGTCGCCACCACCACCGGAATCATAGCGGACCGAAGCACCGTGCTGGTAATGCAGTTCGGATACATCGCCTCCGGATCAATCTGCTCAAAAATTTCTTTGGTGATGCAGCTGGCCAGACCGACGCCCAGGGCGTTGCCATGCGATACCCCGCTCAGTCTTAAAAAACAGGTCCTCTGAACCTTTAGCCCTCCCGTCGCATAAGGAGTGGAAAATGTCCCTGTAATATTCGGGTCGGTCCCTGTCCCGCTGTAATTCTTACCGATTTCGTCTACCACAAGGACATCGGCACTTCCGACCAGAATGGACGGCATATTGGAAAAAGCAAATTGTAAAAGCTCTGCTTCTCTTGTCAGGATATTTTCCGGGGCAATCGCTTCAATCAGGCAGGTTTCGTCATAGGCGTTTTCCACACAGGGAACCGCGAACAAAATCGGGGCCTTTTCCAGTACTACTTTCGCCATGGAGGGAATGTTTTGCGCAATCCGGTCCATTCCATCGCTGTGGACCTCTTCCGCTCCCTTCTGCTTGCCCAGCCCCACAGTCATCATCTTGCACGGCCCGCTCTCCACCGTTCCGCGAAAGGCATTATGCGGCTTGAGCCTGCAGGAAATGATAACACCGTCGGCACCATATGCATTTTTGTCCATGTAGACGGTCCTTCCGGCATCGGAGACTCCCAGCTTTACGACTTCCATGGAGGAACGGATCTCGCAGCCCATGGATTCCTCCGTGATTCCGAACCCGGCCAGCATATCCTTCTGACCCTGCGCATTCGCTCCGCCATGGCTCCCCATGGCGGGAACGATAAAAGGAACCGCTCCTTTCCATTTGACAAAATCGGCGATTGCCTTTGTAATGATATTCACATTGCGTATTCCCCGGCTGCCCGCCGTAATGGCGATCTGCATACCGGGCCTGATTTTGGAACCGAACTCCGGCTTAGACAATTCGCGGCTGATCAGCGGCGGAATATCCCGGGGGTCAATCCGGTCTTTTGGGAACTCCTGCTTTGCATGAAACATTTTCGGTATCGGGACGGTCTTCAGCAGAGCGGAAACCGTGCCCCCTTTTACCATCTGCATTCTCTCGCTCCTCTCTTCCATCAATTACCGCTATGAGCAAAACCCAAAGAATACCGGAATCATGGGATAGCAGCTTCAAATAATTGCAGCATGCCGTCGCTGTCAAAGGGCAAATCCTCGAAATCGGACAGCCTTTCCACGCGCTCCGGTTCCGATACGGCCGCCCACGCCGCCCTGGAGAGCCAAATTTCTTCCAGCGACCGGGTGCTGCGGACAACTGCCAGTTTCAGATCCTGGGGCCGGATTTGTCCCGCCGCCTTGACGCAGGCCTGAAAAACCAGTTTATCCGTTGCGAGCGTCGGGGGGATGTTCGCAAGGAATGGCTTCATTCCCGTCAGGGAATTGATGATCGTATATTCCTCGTCGATTGCGTCACGCAGTCTGCGGCTGATAAAATCCGCCATGCCGCATCCGCTGGCGTTTCCTCTGGAAAAACCGGTCAGGCGCAGCACCCCGAGCGTCTCCACATGAGGGCCGTTATTCGGCAGGCGGTTGATGGGCCTCCCCACAATCGCCGGGTCCATACCTGTCCCGGAAATCTCTTTTCCCTGTTCAAAAACGACCAGGGCATCGATTTTATCCAGATAAATGCGGGGAATCATCCCCATGGCGCGTTTCAGAATTTCCGGTTCCGTTTCCGATATCTCTTCTTTCCGGGAAACATAGACATCCGCCAGCTGTTCATATCCGTTCTCAATAACGGATATTCCGCCGACGATTTTCAAATGCTTCAGCGCGGTCAGTCCGACACGCACCATATTCTCACCGAGAAAGGGCGTCCCAAGGCTGTGCGTCATGGCGCAGCCCTTATGCTTGGCAAGGCCGATCGCCATCATTTTAATAAGGCCGCTTTGGTATTTTTCCCGAATAGAGGTATGGGTTTTAACACGGTTGAGCAGCAGAATCCCATCGGCTTCCACAGCATTTTTATCGATATATACCGGGAGCCCCAGCTCGGTTCTTGCCACCTCGACAACGTCCATGCAGGAAATGATCGGAGCGCCCACCGCCGCCTCTGTGATTCCCAGTTCCCGAAGCATCGCTTCCTGCCCTTCCGCCGTGCCGCCGCCATGGCTTCCCATAGCGGGCACGATAAAGGGGATCCCCCCCTTCTCTTTAACATAAGCCACGGCTGTACGCATAATGCGCTGATATTCGGCGATGCCGCGGCTACTCCCTGTTATGGCAATACGGTCGCCTTTTTGAATCGGCAGATTCTTCCCGCGCAATAACCCGATCAGCTTTTCTTCCGGATTTTCCAACAGCGTCCGGTCAAACAGCTGCCGGACCTTCGCCATTTTGGGAATTTCGTAGCCTTCCAGCATTTCATTCAGTTTCGCCAATGCATTTCTCTCCCTTTAATAGGCAGCGCGGACTGCAAACGATACATTATTTTTATTGGCGCGGTAGATTTGCATACTTTCCAGCGTACCGTCTGCTTCCAGCTTCTTCAGGCCGATCCTCACCGGTGATCCGGGAAGATCGGGCAGCAGATAGAGTCTGCCGTCTTTTTCCGTCGGTTTCACCTCTAAGCATTCTCCCATCGGGAATGTCATCGGTTCGTGATTTTCCAGGGGCTCATTCTCGTTATACAGCGCGCCAAACGAGGCGTTCTGCCAGACGGTGCCTCCGGAAGAAAACATCAGCCCTTTTTTCCGGGACAGATCGCGGATTTTCAGCAGATCACCCATTGCGCTCATGCGCCCCAGCAGTGGCATCAAATGGTCCACGCCCTTTTCGGCATAGGTCTCAAAGGCAAAATAATTCCGCATGGATTCTCCGAACCCGATTTTCATATCTGCCCGATCCCGAAATTCCCTGATGGCATTCATGTCGTGGGAATGCACCGGTTCCTCGAACCATGCGGGACGATAAGGACGGATCCTGTCGGCGAAACGCAAAGCATCGTCGACATTCCAAACCTGGTTGCCATCCACAGCGATCCGGATGTCCGGACCGACTGCCTTTCGCACCAATTCCATGCGCCGCACATCGCGATCCATGTTTTTTCCCCAGTCGCTTCCGACTTTGAATTTGATGGTTTTATTGCCTTCCTCAACGTAACGGACCATATCCGCCACAAGATCATCGTCATCCGACAGCAGAGAGCCGCCGCCCTTATAAATCGCAGCCCAATCCTTTGTGGCACCCAAAAACCGGTGCAGCGGTTTCCCTTCCCGCTCAGCCAATATCTCAAGCATGATGCGGTCAAACTGCCCCAAATCGCAAATCTGGCCGCTTTGGAAACCGAAATTCCGGAATTTCCAATAAAGATAATCGTACCACTCGTTATAGGTGCGGGTCTCTCCGGTCAGTACCAGGGGAAGGACGTTGGAAAGCAAGCCGGACGAGCAGAAAGTACGCCCGCAATTGCCTTCCGTATCGTACACCTCGATCCACCCCTGAAGAGGAACAAAGCTGCCGAACCCGCCGGTGGCATCGCGCCACGGTTTTTTCACTGGCACAGGGTTCAGATTGTAGTATACAGCCTTGGAAAGAGTCAGCTTCTGATCAAATTGAAAGTAATTTTTCATGTCCACAACCTTCTTTCGTATTTTATCGCCTACCATCGCTTTGCCCTATCGTGTCCATCTTTCCATAAGCGCAGAATAGTCGGATCAGATATTTTTTCCTTGTGCTTTATTGATGTAAGGCAATTCTACTAACCGCTAAATTTTTCTAAAAAAATCCCGTCAAATGCAGCCTTTCGTCTCATTTTCCGGGATTTTTTTAATTTCTTTGATTAGTGAAGACCCATGGAAGCCAAAGCCACGGCGAAGAACGAATTCAGGAACGGGAACACGGCGCCCAGAATGAACTCATGGTAATAGCCGTTTTTAACCGTCAGTCTTGTGTAGTTCAGGCGATTGATGACAGAGCCGTTATACGGCATGGAGTCGAGGCCGTAGCAGGAAATATTCACAATTCTATGTAGCTGATCCGCAGGGACCCCCATCTGGAGGAACTTATTTGCAAACGCATTCAGCGCGATGCCCTCGCCCCCGGAAGCGGAAGCCGTTACCCCTGCCACAATGTTGGTAGCCAGGCACAACTGGAACAGCGGAGATCCAGGCATTTTATCCAGATTTTCAACTACGTATTTAAATCCCGGAGTAAGCTCGACAATCGCTCCGAAGCCGACGACCGCAGACACATTCATAATCGATTTCATTGTGGAGGTACAGCCGTTTGTCAGCGTTTTACCAATGTGCTTAAATTTGTTATAATACAGCGCGAAGCATACGACACAGCCCAATGTCAAAGATACAAAGGGCGTAATATTAAACACATTCATTGCAATCAGCAGAACAAGGGAAGGTGCCAATGCCCTGAGGAACTGGAGATTCGAGCAGTTTTTTTCAAGAATGGCGTTGTTTAAGGACCCCGCCTCTTTATCCATCAGCTCCCCTGTGACCTCAAAACCTTCGCCTCTCTTCTCGTTTCTGCCAAGCTGGAACCAGATATACCAAGCGCCGAAAACGATACAGGTCACTGCTGAGAGGATGCCGATCACCGGGGCAGCCTTCGGGTCGGTTCCCAGGTATTTTATAGGAATCAGGTTCTGTATTGCCGGAGAACCCGGAAGAATTGCCGTCCACATGGAACCTCCGTACACAGCCACTGCGATGACAAAATGCCAGGGGATATCCAGCTTTTTAAATATCGAGTAGCAGATCGGCGCGATGGTAAAGATCACGACAAATCCGCTGACGCCGCCGAAGGAAAGAATCGCGGTGATCAAGGACAATCCCATCAGCACCCAGTACTTTCCCGTTTTTCCACTCATCTTTTCGGTCAGACTTGAGATTTTTACCGCGATGTCCTCCGCAGCACCGCAGTCACCCAGCATGGCGCCCAAAACGCACGCGGGTAAGAACAGCAAAAAATTGTCCGTTGCAAAACCGCCGAAGTCTTTCGCATAGGCTTCCCCCATGTTTTAGATGATCGGCCGCCCGGAAAACAGGAGTACGACGACCGCGCTGACCGGGCCGATGATCATGATCGGGAAACCCTTGTAAACACCGACGATAAAAAGCGCCATAGCCAGCAAAATCCCCAGCAGGCTCAAAACACCCATATCCATAAAATTTCTCCTTCTCAATACATTATTTCAAATTTCGCATAAGAAGCCGTTATGTTCTTTCTCACCCCAATTTCCATATTTCAAATAAATTTCTCTGTAAACTCAATGATAGTAAAAGCCGGGACAAAACATGCTGATTTGGAAAATAAAACAGCTGCTTGGCAGCGGACCCGGACAAGGGCACTATTTTTTTGAATAGTATTCAAAAAGACCCGCTTCCTCTATTCTGCGCTTCATTTCTTCCCATGCCGGACCTTCCGAAGGCTCGCTCGGAAGAATGGGCTTTCCTACGTCGAGCCCCAGCATATTCGCCATATCTTTTGTCGCGGTAGGAAAGCTTACGGCATCCTGGCAGATTCTTACCGGATTTAGCCTGAACTGATCCTCTCTGGCACCTATGTAATCGCCCGCCATGAATTTGTCATAAATACCGCACACAAGTTCCGGAAAAAGGTTTGCGATCGAACAGGCGCCCCCCGCGCAGCCCATGCAAAGCCCGCCGAAAAGCATTGTGTCTTTCCCCGAAAACACCTTGAAGTTTATGTCGCGGGTACGGCGGATCAGCTCGCTGAGCAAGGTGAAATTCCCGCTGGAATCTTTGATCCCGACAATGTTCTTTACATCTCTGGCCAGCTTTTCGACCAGGTCCGCCGTCAGACCGAATCCGCACCTTCCCGGGTTGTTGTAGAGAAGTACATACGTATCCGGCACCGCTTCCGCGATCGTGCGAAAATGCTTGTATAGTCCCGCTTCCGTCGGCTGAATAAACATGGTTTGCAGAATCGATATCCCATCCGCGCCGGCGGCAACGGCCATTTTGGCCTCGCGAGCTCCCTGCGCCGTACCGATGGAGCCGATCCCGTAATAAACCGGAACTCTGCCCCTGTTTTCGTCCACAACAATTTTCAGGCCTCTCTCATGCTCCTTTTCATGAAACATGTAGAATTCCCCATTGCTTCCGAACACAAGGATCCCTCTTACCCCTCCGTTAATGACGCGGTTTACCATAAATCTGAGTTTGGATTCGTCAATTTCCTCTTTGTCGTCAACCGGAGTGATAAGAGGGACGATTATTCCTTTTATGTCTTCCAAATCCATAAGCGTAATCCTTTCTTCCTGCGTTGAAGTGAGTGTCCGCTGTCCCTCAGAGGACAGGGAATAGAAAATCAGCCCATGATTTTCAGGTTATTGATCTTCTCAAAATATTTGGCGATTGCAGAATGATCTTTCTTCTCAAGGCCATCCGCCTTCAGCGATTGAAGGATTTCCATCGCTTCTGCGCTGAAAGGAACGGAGATGTTCTCCGTATGCGCCGTATCCAGCACATTTTGCAGATCCTTGATGTGCAGTTCGATCCGGAAACCGGGATCGTAATTGTCGCTGAAAATCTTCGGCGACTTCTGCTCCATCACCTTGCTTCCCGCAAGGCCCTTACGGATTGCCTCAAAAACAAGCTGAGGATCCGCCCCGGCCTTTTTGGCAAAAACATAAGCCTCGCTCATAATGGAAATATTGACCGCGACAATCATCTGGTTTGCAAGCTTCGTAATATTTCCACACCCCGCGGTTCCAACATATGTCACACTGGAAGCCATGGTCATCAGCAGCTCGCGGTATTTGTCGAATACCGGTTTTTCCCCGCCGACCATGACGGCGATGGTCCCTTCAATAGCGCCCGGCTCCCCGCCGGAAACAGGAGCGTCCAGAAAATCCACGTTCAAATCCTTTAACTTTGAATAAAATTCCTTACTGGCCACCGGGCTGATGGAACTCATATCGATTACCGTCTGGCCGGCCCTGAGTCCTTCCGCAATCCCGTCTTTATCAAAAAGAGCGGAAGCGACATGCGGCGAATTCGGCAGCATGGTAATGATTACATCCGATTTTTCAGCCACCTCTTTACCGGTTGCGGCAACCTGCGCCCCCTCTGCCCGAAAGATTTCCAACGTATCCGGATTGCGGTCAAATACAATCAGTTCATAGCCCGCCTTCCGGACATTCCGGGCCATGGGTTTTCCCATGATTCCCAAGCCAATAAATCCAACTTTAAACATTTCTAAGTACCTCCTATCAGCGTTGTTTCCGTGAACATTCTCACGTTTTTCGATTGAAATTGTTAATTATTCAACAAGTAGTATCTTATAGCATTCCTCTTTTAAAATCCATTGACAGGGAATCCAACAATAAAATTTTAACTTTATAGAAAATACTTAAAATTTCAATTTGTGAAATACATTTTTCATTCGTGAAAGCAATCTGTTTTCATTTGCTTTCACTTTTATCCCGTATAGCATTTTATATAAATTTTATACATTATTATTATGTATTTTAGAATAAATATCAGTAATTATTATTATATTAGAAAGGGTTTTGGGTTCCTAACAAACCTTGACATGGTCTTCAGTGAAATGTATACTCGTTTTGTGATCTGGACAAATGGCATAAAAATTCTCTGGATCAGATATTCATACTATCTATAATTGAGCAAATAATCGGAGTCGCAAGGGAAATTGTTTGATCAGTTTGGGAGGTACATCTGTATGTCATCATCAACAATAAAGAAAATCAGAACCATCCGCTTACAAGGCATGCCTAACATCATTTGGATAGAAATAGAAACCGATGAGGGCCTGGTTGGATTGGGAGAAGCTTTCAGGGGAACGGCTGCAGTCGAGGGGGTCATTCACGGCGAGCTTGGGCCTTGGCTGATCGGGAAGGATTCCCGCCAAATCGAGTTCATCTCGCGTACCCTGACGACCCCATACGTTGGATACCACAGCTCCGGCGCGGAAGTACGCGCGGCCAGCGCGATCGATATCGCCCTCTGGGATCTGTTCGGAAAACGTCTGGGGATTCCCGTCTATGAAGCGCTTGGAGGAGCGGCAAGACAATCCATTCCGGTCTATAATACATGCGCGGGGTATTCCTTCAACACAAGCAGCAGCGCCTACAACGCCGGGGCATCCCGAAGGAAAATAGGCGCGCAGGACGAAATGAGAGGGCCATATGACGATCAAATCGCATTCAACCGGGATGCGGGAAAATTAGCGGAGGACCTGCTGTCCGAAGGATATAAGGTCATGAAGATCTGGCCTTTTGATCCCTTTGCGTCCAAGGTGCAGGGAAACACGATTTCGCTGGGAGACCTTAAGGCCGGTTTGGAACCCTTTAAAAAGATACGGGAGGCCGTGGGTGACCGAATGGAGGTCATGTGCGAGCTGCACAGCCTTTGGAGTGTTCCGGCCGCGATCCGTATCTGCAAGGCCCTGGAAGAGTACAACATTTTCTGGTCCGAAGACCCGATTTGCAAAATGGATGATATCCAATCGATCAACTACCTGCGGAGCAAAATAGACGTTCCGATTTGCGGAAGTGAAACACTGGCCGGAGCCGTTACGTTCAGGCAAATGTTCGCGCAGGGGACGTTTGATTACGCGATGCTCGATCTGGGATGGTGCGGAGGACTGACCGAGGGCAGAAAAATCGCGGCTTTAGCTGAAAGCTATGCCATTCCGATTGCCCCTCATGACTGCTCCGGACCGATTGTCCTCTGGGCCGGTATCCAGCTTTCGATGCACTCTCCCGCGGGCCTTTTCCAAGAGGTTGTCCGGGCCAATCTCGCCACCTGGTACAAAGACCTCGTAACCGACCTTCCCGTCATAAAGGACGGCAAGATTCAGCTGCCCGAAACACCGGGCATCGGGGCGAGCCTGCTTCCGGAAGTCAAGCAGCGCCAGGACGCTGTTATCCGTGAAACGTGTTAAGGCCAAGGCGGCTCCCCGACGATTTGGGGCGCTTTATCCCAACTCGGTCCGCAGCCAATACCATTCTTTTTTGGTGATCGGGGTAAAAAATCCAGCTGTTTCCGGGACTGCGTGTTCAAGAGACAATTGCTGTGAATTCGTTAGATGAAAGGAAGATTGTGAATGAAAACCGGAAATCCAGCCGTTACTTCTATGAAAGTGATACCGGTAGCGGGATATGACAGTATGCTGATGACCTTAAGCGGTGCCCATGGTCCCTATTTTACACGAAATCTGGTTATTCTGACCGATAATGCGGGGCACACCGGAATTGGAGAAATCCATGGAGGAGAGTATACCCGTACCGCTCTGGAAAGCTGTATTCCACTGGTTGTCGGAAAAGATATCTGTACCTATCGCTCCGTTCTGGACAGCATCCACAAAGCGGCCTCCGGCACCAAAAAGGTGAAGGGGGACGACGGTGAAGGCATCCAGATGCTGGATATCAGCAAGCTGAAATTTGTTGTGAAATCAGAGTGGGCGATCGAATGTGCGCTCCTGGATTTGCTGGGACAATATCTGGGATTGCCAATGTGCGAGCTTTTGGGAGAAGGAAAGCAAAGGGACCGGGTTGAAACATTAGGCTACCTGTTCTATGTGTCCGATAAAGAAAAAGCGAAAGGCCTGCCTTATCTGGATGAGAGCAGCCATACAGACCCCTGGTACCGGATGCGGCGGACAGAGATGCTTACTTCGGACAAAATCGTGGAACAGGCTCAGGCTTTGCAGGAAAAATACGGATTCCGGAACTTTAAGCTGAAAGGCGGCGTTCTGGACGGGGAAAAGGAAATGGAGACGATCCGAGCGCTGAAGAAGCACTTCCCCGAGGCAAGAATCAATATCGATCCCAACGGTGCATGGGGCCTTCGGGAAGCGATCGGACTGTGCAGTGACATGAAGAATGTCCTCACCTATATCGAAGATCCATGCGGCCCCGAGAACGGCTACAGCAGCCGTGAGATTATGTGCGAGTTTAAAAATGCGACTCATCTTCCGGTCGCAACCAATATGATTGCGACCGACTGGAGGCAATTTTATCATGCGGCGGCACTCAAATCCGTTGACATCGTGCTGGCGGACCCGCATTTCTGGGGAATGAACGGCACAGTGAGAATGGCACAGATTCTCAACGACTGGGGGCTGACTTGGGGGTCTCATTCCAACAACCATTTCGACATCACCCTGACCGTCTATGCCCATGTCGCCGCTGCGGCGCCCGGAACTCCCACTCCTTTGGACACGCACTGGATCTGGCAGGACGGACAGAACCTCTGTGAAAATACTCCTGAAATCAGGGACGGATATCTGGAAGTTCCAAAAGCGCCCGGCCTTGGGATTCATCCCGATATGGAAAAAATCATGGCGGCAAATGAGCTTTACAATAAGATCGAGTTCCATGACCGAAACGATGCCGTAGCGATGCAGTATTTGATTCCTAACTGGAAATTCGATCCCAGGAAGCCTGCTTTGGTAAGGTAAGCGATTCCTTTAAATGCGGGGTGTTGACTCTGGCTTCCCCGTGACAGGGTTGAAACCCGTCCGCTTACCCGTTTATAATAAAAGCAGTGCCGGGTTTCCGGCACTGCTTTTATTCCTATGATCTTTGTCCGGACAGCGTCAGCAAGTATTCGCGTGCTTTTCTTCTTGTATATCTCCATAAAAAATCCGTTTTTTCCTGGAAAGGCACAAACGGCGAACAGATTGGAAACCTTTGTCAATGGAGCATCCTGTAATCAGGTGAAAGGAAAATACTTATGAAAAAATTGATTCTGGTCCCGGATTCCTTTAAGGGAACGCTCAGCTCCCTGGAAATTTGCTCTGTTATGGAACAATGCATCCACGAGCACGACCCCTCGGCACAGGTCGTAGCGATCCCGGTCGCCGACGGCGGCGAGGGCAGCGTTGACGCCTTTCTGGCCGCCATGGGCGGCGAAAAGATTTCGGTTCCCTCAAAAGGGCCTTATATGGAGGATATCACCAGCTTTTACGGCCTTGTGGACAACGGTCGGACCGCGGTAATCGAAATGGCGGCCTGCGCCGGGCTTCCCCTCGCGGGCGGCCGGCTGGAGCCGGATAAAGCCACGACCTACGGGGTGGGCCTTCTGATGGCTGACGCCGCGAAACGCGGATGTAAAAGGATCATTATAGGTCTTGGAGGGAGCGCCACGAACGACCTCGGCACCGGAGCCGCCGCCGCGGCGGGAATCCGTTTCCTGGACAGCTCCGGCACGGCCTTTGTCCCTACCGGGGGAACCCTTTCCAAAATCGAACACATCGACTGCTCCGGCCTTTTGCCCGAACTTCGGGAGGCTGAAATCATCACAATGTGCGACATTGACAATCCGCTGTACGGGGAAGCCGGAGCCGCCTTCGTCTTCGCTCCCCAAAAAGGAGCGGATGACCGGATGACGGTATTTCTGGATGAGCAGCTGCGCGCTGCAGCCGAAACGATCCGCCGCGAGCTGAATGCCGATGTTTCGAATCTTCCCGGCGCGGGCGCGGCAGGCGGCATGGGCGGCGGCATGGCAGCCTTTTTCCGCTCCCGTCTTCAAATGGGGATAGAAACGGTGCTCGACACCGTGAGGTTCGAGGAGCTGCTGCAGGGTGCGGACATGGTGTTCAGCGGTGAAGGAAAAATAGACGCTCAGAGCTTGCGCGGAAAAGTCGTGATCGGCGTGGCAAGACGCGCTAAAAAGGCGGGAGTTCCCCTTGTTGCAGTAGTGGGAGACATCGCTGACGACATAGAAAGCGTCTATGAGCAGGGCGTTTCCGCCGTTTTCAGCATCAACCGTGTGGCGGTTCCTTTTTCCATTGCCAAAACCCGCAGCCGCAGGGACCTGAGGGACACCTTTGACAACATCCTGCGCCTCATGGAATGCCGCTGATTTCACCGTGGGAAATGCTGACCGTAAAAATGCCCGAAATCTAAAGATTTCGGGCATTCATTGGTTACGGAGGAAGGAGCCTATTTATGAAAAATCCGGAGGACGAAGCATTCGAAAGATAAAGAAGAATAAACTCATTGACAATGATCTTAATACCACCGCCCAGGGGATCTCCACTCCCGCTTGTCTTGAGGCAACAAAATCCATAACCGCTTGCTAAACGAGGACATCCTCCAAGGCTATGCAGAAAGTTCCCGCTGTTATAGATGCCGGTCATGATGGGACCGGGCAACATTGTATTAGCCTGAATGCCCAGCAGATTTAAATCATATATGGCAGTTTTTATCATTATAAATTTGTTACGCCACTGCGACAGTGAGAAGGATGTTGGCAAACGTGCGCTTCTCACCGGTAGAAATGACAAGACGGACATTTGACTGACAACAGGCATCATAAAACTCAAACCGTTTTAAACGGCTCAGTTCCATCCCGCTGAGAATATCTTGAAACTCATTAAAAATGGGGACTTGCCCTCCATCAGGTTCCATGACTTCGGCTTTTTCAAAATTGACTACCTGACTGAGCACTTCGAGCACCTGAGTCACTTCCGGAACACCGTTTGTCAGGCCAAGATAAACTTTCGCCGCGTTTCCGCTTTTGGAGTCAAGCGGATAATTGCCATCTGCAATCAAAATCTTATCTCCATGCCCGCATAAAGAAAGATTACGCATGATATCCGGATTGATACAAGCTGTTTTCAGCAAAACGCTTCCCTCCTGATTATTTTTCATTTTCTCTCAAATTTCCCAGAGTGCCGCCCGGATGCCATTTGATATATTCACTTGGGGTCAGCCCTCTGGTAGTTTGAAGCACAACGCTCAGTCCCTGAAGAACAAAGATCTCCGCAAGGATAGAAGCCCGCGGTGCACGGTTCAGAAGATCGCCCTCCTGACCGACTCCCGCAAACAAATGGACGTCACCCTCTTTGGCGAGCCATGAATCCGGATTCCCTGTTACGGAAATCACCTTGCATCCGTTATTTTTAACCGCGGTAACCGTAGCTTTCAGCTCAGCGGTCTCGCCGCTGTTCGAAATGCAAATCACGACATCACCTGGAACGAGCTGGCCACAGGAACCGTGAACGGCTTCGGTACCGTGAAGGAAATAGGTCGGCGTGCCTGTAGAGGACAAAAGAGAAGCTATGTATACCGCCACATGGGCCGGCTTGCCGATTCCGGTAATATGGACCCGATTGCCGTTCTTTTCCGCACTCAAAATCAATTCAACCGCCTGTTCATAGCTTTCCTCTGTTACGATTTTGCTGAATGCATCGAATTCCTCTTTTGAAATATCAACAAAAGTCTGTAAAGCCTGACGGCTTTCCTGTTCTATCATATTCATTCACTCCTTCCCGCTGTTTTTTAAAACATCCAATAATGAAAATTCAAATCCGTTATAATGTTGGCTTTTCATAAGCTCTATAACCGCTTCCAATTCAGGAAGGGAGGGCTGCGCACCCATTCGAGAAACCGTAAGAGCAGCCGTATAATTGGCAAAGTCCAGTGCCTGTTTATGATTCAATCCAACACACACGGCGGTTGAAAAGGCACCGACAAAGGAATCGCCCGCGGCGGTCGGGTCCTTTACCTCCACCACATCCACACACGGAGCATAAACCGATCCTTCCGGGTTCGCCACAACAGCGCCCGCGCTGCCCAAGGTAATAATCACATTCTTAACGCCTTTTGCAAGCAGTTTTCTGACCGCTTCGCTGACGTCGCCCTGATTCACCGTTTTGCCGTCTTTGCGGATGTGAACTCCCGTAAGATCGGCTGCCTCGTGCTCATTGGGTGAAATATAAGTCAGGCAGGAAAGCAAATGATCGGAAAGAGGGGCGGACGGAGCGGAATTGAGCATAACCGGAACCCCTTTGTCAAAAGCATATTTCGCGACAATTTCATTGATTTCCATCGGGATTTCCAACTGCAAAATCACAAGATCATACCGGCCGACCGTATCCTTTAAGAAAGCGACATCGTCCGGGGTTATGGCCATATTGGCGCCGGAAACGACAATAATTCTGTTTTTCGTTTCGTTTTCACCGACTTCCAGCTGAACATTTCCGACTGCAGACGAAATATCCGTGTCAACTGCTATGAATTCGGTATGAATGCCGGACTTATTGCAGGAATCAATCAGGCTTTTCCCAAAAGCATCCTGTCCGATCTTGCCCACCATCGTTACATCGGCACCCAGCCGTGCCGCCTGCACCGCCTGATTTGCGCCTTTTCCTCCGGGAGCAGTACGGAAAGAGTTTCCAAGCACCGTTTCCCCTGCATTGGGAAATTTGTTCGTGCTGACGATCAGGTCCATCACCAGGCTGCCTACCACCAGTATTTTCGGCCTTTTCTGTATCTTCATGTTTATCTCCAATCGATCAGTATGCCTGTTTTCCACGCCGGGCGCACAGAAAGCAAATCGGCCGAAATGCGCCGTGGAAGAGCAATCAGACGCCTGATGTCAAATGTTTGTGTTCGTCCCGGCTGTCCCCATCGGAATTTACAAGGGACATAATAATCTGATACCGGGCGTCCTCATGCTGCTCTCTCATCAGGGTCTTCAGCCTCTCGGCATCTTTGTGGATAATCGCATCCAGCATTTCCTCGTGCTGGGCCGCCAGCTCCACAAGTCCTTCGTGATAGGATTCGATCTTTGATTTATCATACAAATCCCAGAAAGCCCCCATGAGCTGTGAAAGCAGGACATTGTCCATACATAAGTAAAGTACCCGGTGAAATTCCCTGTCGTTTTTAGCAAAGGTCTTCTTCTGCTCTGCCTTTCGCTTCATCTCAGAAATTTGATAGGCAAGACTGTGCAACTGATCGATCGTAATCTTTTCAAGCACCATTGGGATCGTACTAATTTCAAGCATGGAACGGATTTCCATCAGGTCGAGCAGCAGTGCCGGTTTCGCCTGTATTAAGAGCGACCACGTGCCGACAATCTGCGCACCGATATCCGGCGCCTGTACATGGCGTCCGCTCCCCTGCTGAGAGACAATAATTCCATTTGCCTCAAAAATATTGAGTTCCTTGCGCAATTGTGTTCTGCTCACGTTAAACTTCTCCATCATTTCTTCTTCTGTGGGAAGTCTCTCGCCCGTTTCGATACAATCTACAACAAGGGATGAGATTTGAGCATTTAAAGTATTTTCATCGGGATGTAACCTGTTCATAATTCCTCACTACCATGGTTTTTTATTCTTAATAATCAATTAATTATTAATTTTATAGCGTTTTAGGTAATTTGTCAATCACTTTGGTCAATATCCAAGAATAGATTCATATTTTCGATATGCCTCTTGCCATTGATCGTGATCCTGCGGCTGGAATTCCGCAATCGGAAAAGAGCGTTTCACGGTTTCACGCAGCTGGTTCAGTCCTGAAATTTCTCCAAAGGCACTGGCCTGTACCAGAACGTTCCCAATACATGCACTTTCCACAGGTCCCGCGTACACCGGCCGGTTGATGACATTGGCGGCGAACTGATTCAGCATGTTGTTCCGGCTTCCCCCGCCGACAATATGCAGCGCTTTGATCCTCCGTTTGGTGACAGCCTCCATCTGATCCAGCGTATACCGGTAGCGCATGACCAGACTTTCGTATACGCAGCGGGCGATTTCGCCCACCGTCTGCGGAATATATTGATTCGTCCTTTTACAAAATGCCTGAATTCGTTTTATCATATTTCCGGAATTATAAAACTCAAGTTCTTCCGAATTGATAAAGCATTGAAAAGGAGCCGCCTCGGATGCTTTCTGGACGATCTCGTCCCAGGTAAGAGAAATCCCTTGTCTCGCCCATTCCGATACACATTGCTGTAAAATCCACATGCCCATGATATTCTTTACCAGCCTGATTTTCCCGTCCGCCGTTCCTTCGTTGGAAAAATTCGCCTGAAACGCTTCCTCAGACAGTACGGGCCGGTCGGATTCTATTCCGAAGATCGACCAGGTGCCGCTGGAGCAGAACGCCACATCCTCCTCCAGCGGAATCGCGGCCACCGCAGACGCCGTGTCGTGCGTTCCCACGGGGACATATGACAGTGTCTGTACTCCAGCCTGTTCACAAAGCTCCCCACGTACTGGGAAACGGTCCTTTCCGGGCATAAGGATTTCGCAGAAGATTTTATTCGGGATTCCAATCATGTCGGCAATTTCGCAGTCCCACGCCCGTTTTCCGGGGCTATAGAGCATGGATGTCGTCGCCATGGTGTATTCGTTGAACTTGTTGCCCGTGAGAAAATACGCGAGCAAATCCGGCATCATCAGCATTTTATCCGCATGAGCCAGCGCCGGATCGCCGTTTAACAGTCTTTCATAGAGCTGGAATACGGTGTTGCCATAAATCATCTGGATTCCGGTTCTGTCAAAAAGCTCCCGGACACTGATCTTTTTTTCACACTGCGCCACCACTTCACCGCCCGCATTTCTCATGCAGCGGCAGTTTCCAAGCAGCTGGCCGTTTTTGTCGATCAGTCCATAATCGGTCCCCCAGGTGTCGATCCCGACACTGCTGACCGCTGCCGGGCCCAGATCTGAACCGGCCTTTGCAATAGCCTGCTGCATTTCATGAAACAGCCGAAACACGTCCCAGTAATAGGTGCCGTTGTTGTCTACAAAGTAATTGGCAAAGCGGTGCACTTCTCTGAGACAGACCCGGTCGCCGTCGAACTCGCCTACAATGCCCCGCCCGGTACTCGCCCCATAATCCATTGCCAAAAAATTCAAAGTCTTCATATTGCCTCCGCTGCGGCCGCGCCCCTTTCGGAACGCGCCCCGCATTATGATGATTCTTTATTTGCTTTTACGCTCCGCCTCAAACTTTTTAATTCTGTCAAGTCCGTAGATATTGGTGTCATAATAGTCGGAATTCAGCCAGACCCGTACCATCTTTATCCCGTCTTCCGGCTTCATCAGCCACGCGCCGGTACAAAGCACATTGGCGTTATTGTCCGCACGGGACATCTTGGCAGTAAATATATCATAACAGATGGCGGAACGAATCCCGGTGAATTTATTTGCAGAGATATTCATTCCCTGACCGGTACCGCAGACCAGGATGCCCCGGTCGTACTCTCCCGCCTGAACTCCCTTGCACACAGGCTCGGCGGAGTCCAGATAATAGCCGGTGTTGTCGGCACGGCTACCAACGTCTTTGACCTCATAGCCATCCTGAATAAGGGCCTCGACAATGGCCGCTTTCAGCGGATATCCGCTCCCGTCGCATCCGATGATTACCTTTAATTTATCACTCATTTCCATTCCTCCCATCAATACTGATTTTCAATTACCGAGGCTCTTTCCATACCCTCGACATCGCGGCCCGTATACTGGACCAGCAGCCAGGTTTCGATCATTTTGGCGCACTTTTCGGCCGATTCCATCACCCACGCGCCGGTGCACAGCACATTCGTGTTGTTGTCCGCACTGGCAAGGGCCGCGGGGAACACGTCGTAAGCCAGCGCCGCGCGCACGCCATGAAATTTATTCGCGGCTATGCACATACCGATCCCGGTACCGCAAATAAGCACCCCTCTTTGATACTCCCCGCTCTGAATCCCGTTTGCCACCAGTTCGGCAGCGTCGGAAAAATCTCCATGGTCGGGTCCGGAGGTTCCGACATCGGTGACATCGTATCCCTTCTTCCGCAGAATAGCGATAACCTCTTCCTTCATGTCGTGTGCTGCAATGTCACAGCCCATGATCACTTTGATTCCAAGTCTCAATTGAGTCTCCTCCTTTTTATTGGCTGTCAGCCTCTTCCAGCTGCTCTTTCGTCATACTTTTGATTTCTTTCCCGCTCCGAATGGCCTGATGGATAGAAACCGCGGTGAACTCCGCCACCTCCAATTTATCAAAGGCATACAGAGGGGACGGCCCCGCCAGCACAATCCCCAAATGATCGATAATGCCAAGCGGATGCTCCAGGCTCATTGTTCTGCCAATGGACTCCTTGTCCTTGACCAGCGCTTCAAACGGGATTCTGACAGAATTTCTCAGCACCCCATAGGATTCCGGAATGATGGTTACATCAAAAGCCCTGTCGCACACGGCAAACGACGCGGCGCAAACCGGAGCCGCAACAATCACCGAATTGACGTCCGGATTGTTCCGGTATATTGCCTGATGAACTTCCGCGGTGTCGTCGGGGGTCTTGCCCCTTTCGCATTTCCCATCTTCCACCCTGACAAAATCGCATTCCGAAAGACAGGCATTGTCTCTGCAGCGTGGATTGATGATAAAATTGTTTCCATCCGTCCGGGCGGAAACGGAACCGAACATTCCCGTAAAGAGTCCTTTAGCATAAGCGCGGCGTGCTATTACGGTTAGGTCCCGGCGCAGCGCAAGCTCCGCCTCCGAACGTACGCTGAATTCCGCCTCCGCGTACTTTTTGACGGAGGCTTCATACGCATCGATCTGCGGTTTGGTCAAACTCTTCAAACAGCCAAGGGTACCGGCGTTTAATTGCAGCTCTGCGGTACTGTTGAATTGCTCAAAGCGCCGGAACGCGTCGAACAGGTCCACCTGGCTCGCCAGAAAAGTAGCATGGTTTTTCAGGACCGCGGCGCTGTAGCCGCAGTTGAACACATCCCCTACGCATTCTACCAGCTTCAGCGTGCCCGGCATGCCGTATTCCGCAAGGCCGACCTCGCCCGCAGCTTCATAAGCCGCAACGGTAAGCTTTGTGTCCGGAACCTCGTGCAGGACGCTCATGGTAACCAAAGCGGGAGGATGCGCGTGAAGGACCGCGCGGAAATTCGGATGTTCTTTCAAAATTCTATGGTGGATCCGGTATTCAGAAGACGGCCTGTGCTTTCCCTCAAAATGACCGTCCGGATAGACTCTCACGATGTCGTCCCTCGTAAGCGATCCTTTGTCCACATTGGTCGGTGAAACCCACATTACCCCTTCATCATCCATGACCGAAAGATTCCCTCCCGTCAGGGTCGTCAGGCCACGGTCGTAGATTCGCTGCATCACCATGCAGATTAAGTCTGCAGGATGGATCCATTTAGCATTCATATGTATTCTCCTAATTAAATCTCTTGCATTTTTCGGCCAGTCTGCTCAAAAAGTCCAATTCATCCCCGCTCAGAGGGCTGAACGGCCTGCGGCAATCGCCCACGGGCAGCCCCAGGACCTTCATCATTCCTTTGACTCCCCGGAACACCCCGACCTTAATCAGGCCTTCAATGATCTCGTTCACTTCATCCTGAATGGCATACGCGGCCGCAGGGTCTCCTTTTTCGTAGCAGTCGCGGATTGCCGTGAATTTTTCCGGCATGAAGTTAAAAGTGCTTCCAATCGCGTATTTCAGGCCGAACGGAAGGGTGTTGAGGAACAGTTCATCATGGCCGTTGATGATGAGCTTATCCGGATAGGCGGAAATAACCCGCTGCATACCGAAAAGGTCGTAGGAGGTGTACTTCATTCCTGCAATTTTAGGATGGCTGAAAATATTCCCGAGGTTTTCCTTCTTGAATTCCACTCCCGCCAGCGCCGGCGCGTTGTACACAATGAGAGGCAGTTCGGAAGAATCCGCTATTTCCCGGAAATAGGCGGCCAGTTCCTCCGCCGTATACTTGAAATAGATCGGCGGCAGGGAGGAAACCGCGCTGACCCCTCCCACCGAACCGGCGTGCCTTGCCAGCTCAATGGAATCCAGGGTATACTGTGCGCCGATGTGCGTTACGATGTCTACGCGTCCGGAAACCCGGTTCACAACCGATTCAAGAATTTTTTTGCGCTCGTCCAGGCTAAGAAGCATCGTTTCGGCGGTGCTTCCGCACACATAGAAGCCTGCAACCCCGCGTCCGATCAATTGATCGACCACTTCGTTCAGGGCCGGAAAATCAATCTTGCCGTCCCGGTTAAAAGGTGTGATCAGTGCGGGATAAATTCCTTTTTCCATTGATTCTTCTCCTTAATTACAAGGTTCCCTGTGAAAACAGGTATCTCATGCTCTCAACGGACGCTTTTGCATTTCGGTCCAGTGTTTCCTCATCCGCCCATCCTGTCAAATCGCGCCAGATCCGCGCGCAGTCGCCCAGTTCTCCCCCGGCACGCACCAGGCTTTCCATGGTAAGGATTCCCTGATAGTTGATCTTTCTCAGCGCGTCCCGGATTTCATACAGCGGAAGATGTCCCGTGCCGAGCAGTCCCCGGTGGTTCTCTTCCAGATGGAAATGTCCCAGACGGTCTCCCGCGTCGAAGATGGCATTGGCAAAACTGGATTCCTCTACGTTCATATGGAATGAGTCCAGTGTCATCTTCGCATTGGGCAGGCCCACTTCGTCCAGCAGCTTTCTGGCATCCTTAGCCGTATTGGCAATATGGCCTTCATATCGGTTAACGATTTCGCAGTTGACCTGTAGGCCGCAGTCGGCAGCACGCCGGCAGATTTCCCGTAAAGCCAGCACTGCATTGTTCCATTCGCGCTGGTGATGATCGGAAAAAGGAGGCCGGAAGGGCGCGTTCAGCATATTCCCGCCGATTCCTTGGATTCCCAGCTTGTTGAGCTTTGGAAAAATATCGGAATAAAAACGGATTCCCTTTTCTCTGACCGCCGGATCATCGTCGCTGAGGGCGGCATTCTGCGGCGGATCAAGTCCAAGGGCAAGCTCCACATCGTATTCTCTGGCAGCTGCCGCCAGTTCCTCGATTTGAGCACCAGTCAGGTCAAAGAAAAGGTAATCGCCGATCTCCAAAACATCGAACCCGCTTTTTTTTGCCCGTTCGACATAGGGCGTATAGCTTCTGCATTTCAGGTCATTGCGCCAATAAATATAATGTATTCCAAATTTCATAGCTTCCACCCGTCTGACAGTCAGACCGACCTCTGCCGCTGAAAAGAACAGCAGAGGTTTTTCTGACAAAGATTTAGTCCTCCAGAATATAGCGTAAGATAATGGATTTCTTCTGCGTGACCTCATCCATGAGCGTCATCAGACTTTCACGGCTGTTTCCGGTCAACTTCTTTCCGCCGCCAAACGGCAGTTCCGCCGCACGGAATCCACCCGAGCCGTTGACCGCCACATATCCGGCTTTAATCTGGCGGCAGAACTTTGCCGCCGTCTTCATGTCTTTGGTAAACACGCCGGACGACAGGCCGTAATCGGTAAGGTTGGCAAGACGGATGGCCTCTTCCACCGTATCAAACCCGATCACCGGCCAAACAGGACCAAACACCTCCATGTTTTTGGTGATATCCATCTGATCGGTTACATCCACCAGCACGGTCGGGTCCACAAAAGCGCCGCTGCGTTTGCCGCCATAGTAGACCTTTGCGCCCTGTTCGACTGTCTTCTCGATCTGGGAGACAACTTTTTTCGCCATCGATTCACTGATTACAGGGCCCATCGTCGTTTTGGGGTCAAACGGGTCACCAAGAACCAGCGGTTTGAGATATTCATCGACCAGGCGCCGGCAAAATTCCTCCTTCAGCGAATTATGAACAATAAAGCGTTTGGCCGCGCTGCAGCACTGGCCGGCGTTCCTCGCCTTGTCCCCCGCCTCTCTCAGCGCAAGCTCCAAGTCGCCGTCCTCACACACGATAAACGGATCGTTACCACCCAGCTCAAACTGATAACCGGTCAGATGCTTCGCGGCTGTTTTGGCAATGCTGATGCCGGTTTCCGTGCTGCCGGTAAAGTTGACCGACGCAATCCGAAAATCGTCCACGAGCCAGTCGCCCACCAGGCTGCCTTTTCCGGTCAGACAGTTTACCACACCGCCCGGAACGCCCGCATCTACCAGCATTTTGCTCATTGTGAGTACCGCCATGGGATCATAGGATGGAGCTTTGATGACCACCGCGTTTCCAGCCGCAAGAGACGCGGCAACCTTAAATGCCCAAAGAGCCGCCGGAAAATTATAGGGAATAATGCAGGCGATAACGCCCAGCGGCTCGTTTACCGTAAATTGGACATCCGTATCGTAGCCCGGTTCGGTCGCGATCGGCAGCGTTTTTCCGTAGTGGTGCATTGCGATTTCGCACGCTCCGTCAAACACATAGGCAACCGAGTCAAATTCCCACACAGATTCCGCCAGATAGGGTTTTCCGGTTTCCTTGGAAAGGATTTTTCCCAGCTCCATTCTTTTCTCAATACAGGCCGCGGAGAACTTTCTCAGGATTTTGCATCTTTCCCTGACAGGCATCTTAGCCCACGCGGGCTGCGCCTTCTCGGCAAGGTCGATCGCTCTGGTCACATCTTCCCTTGTGGCGCTGGGCACCGTGTCGACAATCTCCCCGTTTGCCGGGTTGATTACATTCTGCACGGCACCGTCCGACGAGTCCACCCATTTTCCGTCCATTAGCATTTTCATAAATTTCACCTCAAATTGATTATTTAAAAGATTTTACATTCGTGCTCTTTGATAAAGTCCCTGTTCAGCTTCAGCCCCAGTCCCGGCAGGTCGGGAATCGTCATATACCCGTCCACGGGAACCGGCGCGTCCACATAAACATCCGCAGTAATTTTTTCGAACAGCTTCAGCCTTTCAAGGAACGGCGCGTTTGCATAGGCGCTGACCAGATGGATATGGATATTTTCCATGGCATGCGGCGCAAACTTCAGGTTCCACGCCTGCGTGATCGCCGCGATCTTCAGCATTTCGGTAAAGCCTCCGGTCCTTGTTCCGTCAATCTGGATGAAATCGGCCGCATTGTTCAGCACAAGATCCCTGCACCCGTATTTCGTGTATTCATGTTCACCGGACGCAAGAGGCACATCCGTTCCCTCTTTGAACCGCTTTAAGCCGGGGATATCGTCTGCGAAAACCGGTTCCTCAAGCAGCATAATATCGTATTCCCTTACCATATTGGCAAACCTGACGCCGGTCGCCGCATCCCAGCAGTTGTTGGCGTCGAGCAGGATTCCGATGTCCGGCCCAACCGCCTCTCTCACCTTTGCGACCCGCTGGACATCCCGATTGATATTGCGTCCGCCCTCGACGCCCACTTTAAACTTGATCATGTTGTAACGGTCATCTTTCACCAGGCTGACCATTTCTTCTACCAGCTGTTCGTCCGTATACGACGTCCATCCTCCGCTTCCGTATACCGGAACCTTGGGATCATTCCCGCCGAACAGCCTGTAGAGCGGAATATCAAGCATTTTCCCCTTGATGTCCCACAGTGCAATGTCTACCGCGCTGAGGGCACAGAACATCAGGCCTTTCCGTCCCACACCCCTGAGATAAGCGACCATCTCGTTCCAGACAGCCTCGGTCTCAAAAGGGTCGCGTCCAATGAGCCTCGGTGCAATATTTTTTTCGATCAGAAGCTTTGTCGCTTCCCCGCCCACTTCATTGTAGGTGATCCCAAAGCCGGTAATCCCGCTCTGCGTGGTCAGTTCGACAACCGTATATCCGACTGTTTCTACTTTTCTTGTTGCGTCGGCGAAGCCCCCCTGTACCGGTGCGGACACCAAATGTACCTCTACCTTTGAAATTTTGTCTAAATAGTAACCCATTTTCTTCATCCATTCTTATTTCTTGAAATAACGTCCATTGCAATGGCTAACATAAGTACCAATCCTTTGATGATATACTGGCTGCTCTGGCCCATATTCAGCAAGCTCATGCCGTTGTCGAGACTTGCCATCAGCATGGTTCCGATAACCGCCCCTATTACATTCCCGCGGCCGCCCATGATACTGGTTCCGCCAACCACACAGCCTGTGATCGCCGTAAATTCAAATCCCGTGCCGGCTGACGCGGTTCCTTGGCCGACGCGGCCCAGATAGACAATACTGGCAAGTGCGACCACGATGCTGTGCAGAATAAAAATCTCCATCGTGACACGTTCGATATTAATACCGGAAAGCCTCGCCGCATCTGCATTCCCACCGATTGCAAAAACATATCTTCCGAACTTGGTGTTTTTTACAATAAAGTGGAACAAAGCTGTAAGGGCTATCAGGATAAGGATTGCATAAGGAAAACCCTTGTAGAAAATAAAGATGCTCGCGATTCCAAATGCGACAACTGAAATTGCGCTGAGAGTGGCGATTTTTTTCTTCCAGTTTGGTTGGATCAGCCCCTGGCTGATTCTCTTTTTTTCATTGATAACGGAAAAAACTATGTAAAGAGCAATCAGTACAATGGTGATCAGAAGACTCAGATCGTTGAACGCGGCATTTTTGAAGAAGACATTCGGTAAATAGGCTTTTCCCATCAATGAAAACGACTCGCTTACCGGGCCGATAGAAGCGCCGTTTCCAATCAGGAGTATCAGCCCTTTCAACACCAATTGAGTCGCCAGTGTCACAATGAACGCCGGCAGTTTCTTATATGCGATCCAATATCCGTGCCAAAGCCCGATGGCGATCGCACTTGCGAAAACCGCCAGGATGGTCATATTGGTCCCCCACGCAAAGGTCACCTGTAAAATAGCGGCAATAGTACCCATGCACCCCAGCGCGCTGCCTGCAGAAAGATCGGCGTTGCAGGAAACGATGACCAGCATCATCGTCACTGCGATCAGCGAACAGGTAACGCCCTGCATCATCAGGTTCGACAGATTTCGCGTGGTAATGAATATTCCATCCGTCAAAATCTGAAACAGTACGAAAACTACGATCAGCTCAATAAACAAGCTGGATTTGTATAACGTAGTGGTCAGATTTTTTGCTCCTTCTAATTTTTTTGTGCCCATAATTTATTTTCCTCCCGCTGCATAGTAAAGGATTTTTTCCTGACAGATGTTGTCTGCCTCACTGTCCAGCTCCGCCTGCATTTTTCCTTCAGACATTACGTAAACCCGATCGCTCATGCTAATGACTTCAGGCAGTTCTGAGGAAATCATCACAATACTGATTCCCTGATCCACCAACATGTTCATCAGTTGATAGATTTCGTATTTTGCTCCTACGTCAATTCCCCTCGTCGGCTCATCCAGGAATAAAATAGCCGGTTCGGTCAAAAGCGCCTTGATGATAACTACCTTCTGCTGATTTCCGCCGCTTAGGTTTTTCGCCAGCTGAAGCATGGACGGAGTTTTTACATTCAACTCCTTAATGCCTTTCCCGACTTTCTCTGTCTCCTGATCTAAATCAATGACACCCATCCGGGAAATCTTGTCCAGACTCGCCATTGTGATATTGGTCCGGAGATCGGAAGATAACACCAGACCGTATCTTTTTCTGTCTTCCGACAAATACATAACGCCGGAATTGATTGCCTCTCTCGGATTCTTGAATGGCTTTCTTTTCTGGCCGTTCAGGTAGATTTCACCTTCGGTGGCTTTTTCACCGAGTGCACCGAAAAGGCTCATGGCAAATTCGGTCCGCCCCGCTCCCACAAGCCCTGCGACTCCTACGATCTCTCCCCTGCGCACTTTGAAATTGACATGATTAAGCATATACTGACCGGGATTCTTTTTCTTCGGGACGGTCCAGTCCTTTACTTCAAATATGACTTCACCCGCTTCATGCTTGGCCTTGGGATAACACTCATCCATGTTTCTCCCGACCATATAGGTAATCAGCGATGTTTCATTCATATCACTTGTCGGTTTGGTTACAATGGTTTGCCCGTCTCTCAGGACGGTTATCGTATCTGAAATTTCCAGCACCTCATTCAGCTTATGAGAGATATAAATACAGGTAATTCCAGAAGCTTTCAGCTGTCTCAGTAATTCCAGCAGATTCTCACTGTCCGCCTCTGTGAGGGAAGAGGTCGGCTCATCCAATATCAGAATCTTTACATTTTTATTCAGTGCTTTCGCAATTTCAATCAGCTGCTGTTTTCCGGTTCCAAGCTGTTCGACAACCGTATTAGGGCTCTCATTCAGATGGAGCATCTTCAGCAGTTCAATGCTTTTTTTATTCTGTGTGTCCCAATCGATTTTTCCATTTTTAACGATTTCGTTTCCCAGAAAGATGTTTTCGCACACGGTCATGGTGTTCACCAGACCAAGTTCCTGATAAATAATCGCTATTCCTGCTTTTTCGCTGTCCTTAATAGAGCCGTATTCCTGTTTCTGTCCGTCTACAATCATTTCCCCGACGTACTCGCCCTTGGGATAAACACCGCTCAGGATTTTCATCAGTGTAGACTTTCCGGCGCCGTTCTCGCCCACCAGTGCATGGATTTCGCCGCGCATAACATTAAATGTCACATCACTCAGGGCTTTCACTCCGGGAAACAGTTTTGTTATGTTTTTCATCTGCAGAATATAGTCTTTCATTGTCTGCTCCTTTCCCGAAATTGGGGCAAGAAAGGGCTTGCCCCAATTCACCTAAAAGTTGCCCGGTGCCTAACGGAAACGCAAAGAATTACTTCCCATAAACTTCTTCTTTCGTGTAAACACCCTTATCGACCAAAGCGCTGTCTATGTTGTCTTTCGTAATAACGACGGAATTTACAACGACATGCGGCATATCGTCAACTCCGAAATTAATTGTTTTAGAATCGGAGATTTTCTCGCCTTTTGCCAGCTTAACCGCGGTTTCAATGGCGGCCTGGGAAAGAGCCGCACTGTCTTTATACAGAGTGGAAGTCTGAGTCCCCTTTGCAATTCTCTGTACGGCAGTCAGCTCACAGTCCATTCCGGTCACCACTACTTTACCGGCTATGCCCGCATCCGTCAGGGCCTGGATCGCTCCGGAAGCGATACCGTCGTTCATGCAGACGAAGGCAGCGATATTGTTCTTATACTGAGAAAGTGCATTCTGCGCGTAGCCCAGACTGTTCTCCGCCGCCCAGTTCTGGCAGTACTGCTCCATTACGATCTTCACGTCCAGCTTGCTCAAAACGGATTTTTCTCCTTCAATAACGCTTTCGATACCGGAGGTCTTGTCCCCGTTGAGAAGGACCACATTTCCGCTCACCTTCAGCGTATCCAGAACCTGGGCAATGAGGGAGCCGTTGCTGAAATCATCATATCCGACAAACGCATCCCCGTAGGAGTTGGTAAGCTGCTGGTCATAAATAAGAACCTTAATCCCCTGGTTTTTCGCTGTCTCAAGGACGTTGGACAGCGCTCCCGCGTCGACAGCAGTAACCATCAGCACGTCGATGCCCTGTGTCATCAGATTTTCAATCTGAGAAATCTGTGTCTGAGCATCCCCGTTGGCCACCTGATAGACAAAATTCACTCCGAGCTTCGACGCTGCCTCTTTACAGCCATTCAGCTCGCGCTGCCACCGCTCTTCCTGCACGGTTTTCAGCGAATACCCAATGGTGATCTTCCCATCATCACCGTTAGGGGAAACGGATGAATCCGATGTACCGGCCGACGGCGCTCCTTCCGATGCCGCATCCGACTTACTGGACGTCGACGACTGACCGGAACACGCTGCCATGGCAAAAACCAAAGTCAGTGCCACAAAAATCGCTAAAATTCTTTTCATTACCTTTACCTCCCAAATTTGTTAATAAATAGACAGATAATCTGTAATTTCATGGATGAAACAATATTTATCTGTCTAATTTATTCATTATTTAATCATACAAAATAATATTTGTCAATAACTTTTCGCAAAAGTATCTAAATAAATTGACATATCTGCCGATACTACATTTGACTTCATTCAGGTGAGGAATCATTTCAGGGAAGAGGCAAGGATATGAAAAATTTAAAAATTGCCCAGAAGCTTATTTTCTCTTTTTTAGCTATTTCTTTGATTACAGCGATAATCGGGGCGGCTGGGATCTACAGTATGATGCGGATGAAAGAATCCAATACGAGATTATATGAAAAACAAACGGTTCCTCTGTTGGTCATCTCCGACATCGTCCTTCATCTGGACCGCTTAAAAGGACAAGCCAGGGATTACATCATTTATTGCAATGACTTGGAAAAGATGAAGACAATTGAAGAAGAAACGAAGAAATACGAAGAGGCCTATGCACTGGATGTAAAGCAATATGAAAGCACCATATCCGCAGCCAAAACCAGGGCATTGTTTACTGAAACAATGCAAATGTATGACGAACAGTTTCTGCCGGCACTGAATGACACGATAAAAGAGGCCAGGAAGGGCAATACCTCCAACGCAATGAAAAATCTGGATACGTTTAACACGATTAACTCAAAAGTAATCGATAATTATACCCTGTGTATGCAAAATCAGGTAACCGAGGCGAAAGCCATCAATGATTCCAACAACCATTTGGCCAACGCCATGCTGATTATCCTGACCATCATGATTATTTTAGGAATTACTGCTTCGATCTGCTGGGGAATCCGGATCGCAGATACATTGAGCAAACCGATTAATCAAATGGCCGAAGCGGCCAAAAAACTTGCTGACGGAAATCTGGATATCGCTATCACCTATGTTTCCGAAGATGAGATCGGTTCCCTTGCAGCCTCGCTTCAATCTGCCGCGGCAATACTGAAAATGTACATTCACGATATTTCCGTCAATTTAGGAGCAATGGCGCAAGGCGATATGACGGTCGGAATTACGCAGCAGTATAACGGGGACTTTATTCCGATCAGGCAGGCCCTGCTCAAAATAGCCGACAGTTTAAATGAGACCCTTTCCTCAATCGAACAGTCCTCGCAGCAGGTTGGCAGTGGAGCGGAGCAGGTTTCCAATGGATCCCAGGTGCTGGCCCAGGGCACCGCAGAGCAGGCGAGTTCCGTCGAAGAGCTTGCCTCATCCGGCAATGGAGTGTCCGAAAAAGTTCGGCAAAATGCGGAACACGTCGGGCTTGTATCAAGCTATGTAAAAGAAACCTCCCGGAAAGTTGAACAAGGTACCATTCAGATGAAACAAATGCTTTCTTCGATGCAGGAAATCAGCACCTCGTCCAATGAAATTGGAAAAATCATTAAAGTAATAGATGATATCGCCTTTCAAACCAACATTCTCGCTTTAAACGCAGCCGTGGAAGCCGCAAGGGCAGGGAGCGCAGGCAAAGGGTTTGCCGTGGTAGCGGATGAGGTACGGAATCTAGCCAGCAAATCGGCGGATGCGGCAAAGCAGACGACGGAGTTGATTGAAAGCTCCATACAAAGTGTGAGACGGGGCTCGCAAATTGCCGATCTCACCGCGAAAGAATTAAATGAAATTGCTGCCGAAGTGGAACTTGTGGGTCAAACCATCGAAAAAATCAATCAGGCTTCCGACGACCAGGCTGCCGCGGTCCGGCAGATCATACTGGGGGTGGATCAGGTGTCTTCCGTAGTTCAGACCAATTCCGCCACGGCTGAGGAAAGTGCGGCGGCAAGCGAAGAATTGTCCGCACAGGCCGACATGCTCAGGAAAGAAGTCGGAAAATTCAAGCTTAAAAAGATCACTGTGGATATCGATCATCCGATCCTGGAGTGACGCCGCAGAAATAACGATTTCTCTTTTCATTGACACGAATAATCATCCGCCGGCCTGGCCCACGGGATTTCTTTAACGGGCATAGCCCTTGTTCACTGGCCACGCCAAACACGTGCCCCGAAGATGATCCATTTTAAAACACGAAGGTGTGCCGTTTATTGCGGCACACCTTCGTGTTTTTACCTAAAAAGCTAATTGCTGAAAAATTCAATGCAGGGGGGCTGATATCCATACCTAAGGATACGTCGGCAGTTCACTTTAAAAGGAAACAGACTTAAAGCGATGTTAAAAGTGTTGATCGTCGGTATGGATTGCCGAATAGGTCTCCATAAAATGATAGAACATTTTCTCAGTCGCGTTCATTGGCATTTTCGCCTGCCGGGTCAGCACCAGGGGGACTTTAATTTCCTCTTCGAGAGGAATCACTTTCAGATTCTCCAGATTATAGTACCGCAGCGCATGATCGAGAAAAAGCATGCCGAGCCCCTGAATACTGAGCAGAGAGAGGAGGGGCTCCGGAAAAGATTCCTGAACGGAAATTTGCGGTTCAAAGCCGAATCGGTAACAGGCATTGTCCGCAATACGGAACATTTGTGTACGGGAACGGGAAAAAGCCATTGGGTAGCTTTTAAGTTCCAGAATCGATACTTTTTCTCTGGAAGCCAGCGGGTGTGAATTCGGTACCACAAAAACGAGATGATCTTCCGCTAATGTAAGCATCTGATATTTGCTTAAATCGATCCCGTCATCATATAAAATGCCAAAATTGCACTCATGGCTTTCCAGAGTATCCCAGATGTTCCAGTTTGGAAGATGTTTTGTACGCAAGTTGAGATTCGGATATTGGCTCTTGAATTCAACAATCGCGGGCAATGCGTCGTAGTGCATAGCCAGACAATGCATGCCGACGGTCAGAACCTGTCCGCTCTCATAGGCGCAGACCTTTATGTTATTCTGTAATTTTTCGTAGATAGAAACCAATTTCTGTGCGTATTCCAGAAAGATAACGCCAACCGGAGTTAAAGTAATGCGCCGCCGGCTGCGGTCAAATAAAGCAGAGCCTATTTCTTTTTCGATAGAGGCAATATGTTTTGAAATGGAAGACTGGGAAATATTGTTATGCGCAGCGGCTTCAGAAAAACTTTCGTAGGTTGCTACAGAAATAAAATATTGCAGTTGTTCAAAAGTCATAAAACATCTCTCCTAATCGTACAAAACAGGATTTGTATTCATTTATGGAATAGATTATAGCACAATCTGAATTGATAAAAAATGGACAATGTGTTATAAAATGATTAATGAATATCAAATTTGGCAGTGTGTTATGATCAAATTAAACAAATATTCTTGAATTTTCCCGTCTTCCAAGAGATATTCCAATGATTTAAACTACAAAAGAGCAGGAAGGAAAAAAGGCAGCAATGAATTCTAGTATGGAATACAAACACGTCCTGTTGGATGTTAAAAATGCAGTAGGGTTTATCACGCTCAACCAGCCGCAAATCAGAAATCCGATTGGCAATCCGGTAAAATTAGAGCTAATGGATGCTCTTGCTTACTGTGAAAAGAACGATGAGATCCGCATGGTGGTGCTCCGCGGCGCGGGAGGCGTCTTCAGTGCCGGCGGCGATATGAACGCGATGAAGGAACGACTGGACCGCGGCGAATACGGTACCTGGGAAAGCTGCCGTCTGGGAGGGGAACTGAATCTCAAATTGCTGAATCTGAAGAAACCTACGGTGGCCGTTGTGGAAGGAGCTGCAGCGGGTTCCGGTCTCTGCATGGCGCTGTCCTGCGACTTTCAAATCGTTACGGAGGATGCCAAGATGGTGTTCGCATTCGTAAACATCGGCTACGTTCCGGATTCCGGCGCAACCTGTTTGGTTACGCGTGCGGTGGGAACGGTGCGTGCAAAGGATATTTTGATGTCGGGCAGACGATTTTCGGGCCGGGATGCCGCCGCGTGGGGACTTGTTACCGAAGCGGTTCCCCAGGAGCAGATCGAGGAGCGATTGTCACAGTATATTGAAAAATATGCCAACGGGCCGACCAAAGCGTACGGATATATCAAAGAGATGGTTAACCGCTCAGTATATCACGCTTTTGAGGAAGGCACGGAAATGGAAGTTGAGTTCCAAACCATCTGTGAGCGTACAAACGACCACAAAGAATCTGTTTATGCATTTTTTGAAAAGCGCAGGCCAAAGTTTAAGGGAGACTGATATTGTCCGCAATATTTAGGAAATACAGCTGAAAGAAAAAGGAGAAGATAGTATGGCAGGAATTTTTGACGGCGTCCGTGTTATCGATTTTACTGCGCACGTATCCGGTCCGGCTTGTACGAGCACACTTGCCGATCTGGGGGCTGAGGTAATTAAAATCGAACCGCCGGTAACCGGCGAAGCAACAAGAAATTTGTATCCGCGTTTGGATGGGCAGGCGCTTACTTATCTCTGGAACAATCGCGGTAAAAAGTCGGTCACTATTAATATGAAAGATCCTGAAGGCGTTGCAGCCATCAAAGAGCTGATCAAAACAGCCGATGTTATTGTTGAAAACTTCCGTCCCGGCGTGATGGAAAAGTTCGGCATCAGCTATGACAAGGTAAAAGAATTTGCCCCGGGCATAGTTTATTGCTCTATTTCCGCATTTGGCCAGTATGGACCGGACGCGTATCGGCCCGGATTTGATATCGTTGTGCAGGCGAGGAGCGGCATAATGGACCTGACCGGGGAACCGGACGGAATGCCGACCAAGATCGGCATTGTGCTGGCGGACATGGTGTCTTCCAAGGATGCTTTCGCCGCCATAGCCGCGGCGCTGTATCATAAGCTGAAAACCGGCGAGGGCCAGTATCTTGATGTTTCCATGCTGGAGTGCGTTTCAAGCATGAACCTGTATATCGACCACGCGTTGATGGGGCGTGACCCGCAAAGGCAGGGCCGCCATCATATCAGTCTGGCGCCTTACGGCATATTTGAAGGAAAAAACGGCCAGTGCATCGTTCTGGCGGCATTCACTGATAAGCATTGGGAGATTTTATGCAACGAGGTACTTAAAAAGCCTGAAATGGTCGATGATCCGCAATATAAAACGGGAAACAGCCGCATTGAAAATAAACTCCAGATCGCTGCCGCTATTGAAGATTGGCTTAAAACCTTCGACAATATCGACGATGCGGTAAAGGCCGTCGAGAAATTCGGGCTGGTTGCAAGTAAAATCAACTCGACCCGTGAAGTCGCGCAAGACCCGCAGCTGCTTGCACACGGCGGAATTGTCGACATTGAAGCGATGCCCAGCATGAAAAACACGGACAGTTATAAAGCGCGCGGTCCTTGGATCAAATATTCCAAAACGCCCGCGGTGATGAGGCGCGCAAGTGAGCTGGGCGAATATAACCATGAAGTCCTCAGCGGGATTGGCTTATCAAAAGAAAAAATAGAGGAAATGGAAAGCCGCTGGGCAAAACAAAAATAAACAAGAGGTGCTGAAATGAAAACGAGTTACAATCTTCTGACCGATGAACAGCAGGAGCTGCGGCTGATGGTCCGGGAATTTGCCGATAAAGAAATCATTCCGGGTGTCAAAGACCTGGATATCGCCGGTGAATTTCCGCACGAGCTTTATCGCAAGGCGTTTGATATGGGCCTTACCACGATGACCTTGCCGGAACAGTATGGCGGTATGGGACTGGATATTTTTACATATTCGCTGCTAAAAGAAGAAATCGCGCGCGGAGACGCCGGTTTTGCCGGTGCGATCGCCGGGTGCTTTATGGGCAGCCTGCCGGCATTGCTGTCGGGTACCGATTACCATAAAAATCTGGTTGCGGAATGTCTGAACAACGGCGGCGTCATGGCGTTCTGCCTTACCGAGCCGGACTCCGGTTCGGATTCGGCGTCCATGCGTACTACTTATGCAGACGATGGGGACAGCTATGTAATGAACGGCCGTAAATGCTTTATCTCGAACGGCGGCGTCGCCGATTTGCTGCTGGTATTCGCGACCAAAGACCGCAGTCTGGGGAACAAAGGGATTTCCTGCTTCCTGGTAGAAACGAAATCGGCCGGCGTTTCTGTCGGAAAGCATGAAGATAAACTGGGCTATCGTACTTCCGCCACGACGGACATCATTTTTGAAGACTGCCGCGTGCCGAAAGCCAATTTGATCGGTGCTGAGTGCGAAGGGATGGCAATCATGAACCGCAGCCTGAACCGGACACGGCCCACGGCGGGTGCGGGTGCGATCGGCAATGCACAGTATGCCTACGAATGCGCGGTAGACTACGCAAAAGTACGTACTTCGTTTGGCGGAAAACCAATCTGCAAATTTCAGGGTGTCGGGTTTATGCTGGCCGACATGTACACGCAGCTGGAAGCGGCAAGACAAATGGTCTGGCATGCCTGCCGCTGTGCGGATGCCGGCGTCGTTGACCGTAAACTGTTTTCGGCAGCGAAGTGTTTTGCGGCCGACGTAGGAATGAACGTCTGCACGAACGCGGTCCAGGTACTCGGCGGTTATGGCTACAGCAGAGAGTATCCGGTTGAGAAACGCTTCCGTGATGCAAAAATTTACCAGATCTTTGAGGGCACCAACCAGATCCAGCGCGTTATTATCAACAGCGATATCTGCAAAGACTAAGCGGCAATGTCTGATAAATCCCCCCAAAACAATATAGTGAGAGAGGGTTCGTGAATCATATGGCAAACGCAGTTAACGCAAAATCTTCTCAGAAAAATGTGTTCCATGTTCTTTTCGCTTTAGCGATTTGGCTGATTTTCAAGTTTCTGGTTCCGGCACCGGCGCCTATTACCGCAGATGGCATTGAAATCATCGGTATTTTTATTATGGCGCTTTATCTCTGGATTTTCGTCGGCACCGGCTGGACGTCGATACTTACGGTTTGTTTACTTGGTATGACCAAATACATGACGCCTGCACAGGCCATCAAAGGCTCGTTCGGCGACTGGATGTTCTCGTTCCTAATGGGCTGTATGATGGTAAATGCCGTCCTTTCCGAGACCGGATTGTCGCGGCGTATCGCAGTCTGGTTCATTACGCGTAAATTTACCAAGGGCAGGCCTTACCTGATTATTTCAATGTTTTTTACGGCAATGTTCGCGTTGGGGCTGTTTATGACCTCTTCCGCGACCTGTGTTATGTTTTTGGCCTTGGCAAAAGAAATTCTGGATACCTGCGGCTATGACCGCAAGGAACGGTTTTCCCAGTTCCTGTTCTGCTGTATTGCATGGATCACGATTGCGGGCAACGGTATGACCGCGATTGGTCACGGCAACTTCATTACCGGCATGGGGTGGGTTTCCGAAGCCTTCGGTATTAAAATCAGCATTGCACAGTCCGCGATTATCGGCTGTTCCATTGGTATCGTGTGGATTGTCCTGCTTGTACTCATCATGAAAATAATTTATAAAATGGACGCCTCCAGATTAGTCAATTTGGACATGGATGAGCTGAAAAGCAGCATGACGAAAATGTCCAAAGCCGAAAAGTTTGCCGGCGGATGCTTTGCGGCGGTCGTGCTCTGCTGGGTTGCAGGCGATATTACCCAGCCGATTCCCCTGCTTTACAATACAATAGGTGCTTTTTGCAGCGGTCTGGGGTCGGCAATACCGATTCTGCTGTGCGTTTGTGTGCTGTGTGTTGTTCCCGTCGATGGCAAACCTCTCATGAACTTTAACACAATGACTAAAAAGATAGCGTGGCAGAGCTGTATGATGATCGGTACCGTCCGTCTGCTCGGTACTGTTTTTGCAGATGAAAAGCTTGGCATCACCGCATGGATGCAGAGTGTTTTCGGCCCTGTCGTTCAGGGGATGCCTGCGGCCCTGTTTGTTGTTGTCTGCATCGGCATTGCACTGCTCGCGACAAACTTTGTTTCAAACAGTATCGCAATGGTTCTTTTCAAAGTGGCCGCGCCTCTTACTCTTCTGATCCCCGGGGTCAACGGACCGGCTCTTGGCGTTGTCATGATCTGCGCGATTCACTATGCAATGTGGACTCCGGGCTGCACGACTACGACCTCCTTTGTCTGTGGAAGCGGAGATGTGGAAGGTTCGTTTATGGTCAGGTACGGCTGGGTTCCCATGATTGCCGCATTTATTGCGCTTGTTACAGTTGGCTACAGTGTCGCTTGTTTGGTTTTCTAAATGGAAAGGATTGATTTCTTTATGAATACTCGTATTACTGAACTGTTCGACATTCAATATCCCATTATTCAGGGAGGGATGCAGTGGCTTGCCACCGCGGAATTTGCGGCGGCAGTTTCCAACGCGGGAGGTCTTGGTATCATAAACGCCACACGTTTTCAGGATAAAGAAGGCCTTGCAGAAGAGATCCGCAAGACAAAAGCATTAACGGACAAGCCATTTGCGGTGAACATTTCCATGCTGCCGCACAAAGACTATAAAGACAATACCGACAATTATTTTGCCGCTGCTTTTGAGGCCGGGGTACCGATTATCGAGACGTCCGGCCGCAATCCGGCGGAGTATGTACAGGCCTGTCATGATCACGGAATCAAAATCATGCACAAGGTCCCGGCGGTGCGCTACGCGAAGACCGTTGAACGCGCGGGCGTGGACGCGGTTACGATCGTGGGCTTTGAGTGCGCCGGTCACCCGGGTATGGATGATGTTTCCACTATGGCGCTTATTCCCAAGGCGGTCGAGGAATTAAAGCTTCCCGTAATTTCCGGCGGCGGCATCGCCGACAGCAGGGGCTTCATGGCCGCACTGGCGCTGGGCGCGGAAGGAGTGGTAATGGGCACGCGTTTTGTCGCCACCAAAGAATGCCCGATCCATGAAAATTTCAAACATCGCCTGATCGAAACAGAGGAAAACGGAACCATGCTGGTTCAGAAATCTTTGCGCAACGCGAACCGCGTCAGTAAGAACGAGACCTCCGCAAAGACTCTGGAAATGGAAAATCGCGGGGCAGGAATCGATGAATTGCTGACGGTTATCAGCGGGAAGATTCAACGCGCCTGCTATGAAGACGGCAATGTCGAAGGCTGTCTGTTCCCCATCGGCGAGTGCAGCGGAATTATTCATGACGTAAAAACCGTACAGGAAGTATTTGACGAGATCGTAAACGGCAGTGAAAAGATTCTCAGCCGTATGCAAAGCATCTTGAAATAACGAATTAAACGATAAAGAGGCAATTATGCTATGAGTCCAGCGACAATTGCATTGGTCATTCTTGCAGGTTGCATTCTTTTGTTTTTGACCGATTGGATACCCAGTGCTGCAACAGCGGTTTTGGGATGTGCACTGTTGGTTGTGACAGGAGTTTGTACGCCTGCCCAGGCTTTTTCCGGATTTTCCAGCGACATAACGCTGATGGTTGCCGGAATGCTGGTCGTTGGCGACGCCTTATTTGATACCGGCGCCGCCAACACAGTCAGTAAATGGATCATTAGATCCGGAATAAACAGCGAACGAAAATTCCTGGCAGTAAGCATTGTCATTTCAGCCGCGTTGGCTTCCTTCCTGTCCAATATCATGGTGATTGCCATGTTTATGGCGATCATCAATACGATGGTCAAAACATCCCCCAATATGCACATGAAGCGTTTGTGCATGCCTATTGTGATGAGCTCAACATTTGGCGGTGTCTGGACATTGATGGGGTCTACGCCTCAGCTTGCCGTACAGGCATTGGTAAAAGGCACTTATAATATAGAATACCGTGTGTTCGATTATTTGCCTGTAGGATTGATCCTGACTGCCGCTTTCCTATTGTATGTGGAACTGATCTGGTATCCGGCAAGTATCAAAAAGTGGCCGGACGAAGACAAGGCGGATCATGAAGAACCGGATGACTTCTCTGCACGCCAGGAGCAGCTGCCTGCGGGAACCCATCCGGGCAAGCAATACGTGATGCTCGTCATTCTGCTTTTCGTATGCGTGCTGTTCGTTACGGAAGCCGTGTCGATCGGAGTAGCTTCTGTGATTGGCGCACTGCTGTGTATTATAACACGCTGTACAACAGAAAAATCGGTGATTAAAAATATGGACTGGGTCGTTCTGATTCGTTTGTCCGGCTGTCTGGGGTTAGCGACCGGGATCAGCCAGAGCGGCTGCGACAAGCTGATCGCCAGTGGCCTTGTTTCTGTTTTGGGAGAATCCTTCGCACCGCAAACACTGATGATCGCGGCGGTAATATTGTCTATGCTGGTAAGTAATTTTATCAGCAGTTCCACGGCAGTCATTATTGTGCTGACACCGGTTTTGTCCTTATGCTCGCATTTTGGCTTCAGTCCGCTGCCGTTCGGCTTGGCGGTCTGCTATGCGTGCAGCCTTGCCATGTGTACTCCCATCGCAAGCGCGCAAATAGGGATTTCGATGGTGGCGGGATATTCGTTTGCTGATTATTTCAAGGCAAATATACTGCTGTCTATTTTGATAGGCATACTCATCATATTAACAGTGCCGCTGTTTTTTCCATATTTCGCATGAACATGAAAGGGTGACTACTCATATGAATATTTTAGTCTGTGTAAAACAGGTTCCAGACACAACGGAGATCAAAATCGATCCTGTTACGAATACGCTGATCCGCAGCGGCGTTCCCAGCATTGTGAATCCCTTTGACGCATATGCTCTGGAAATCGCTGCCCGGATTAAGGATGTGAATCCGGACAGCAAGATCGTCGTGCTGTCTATGGGCCCTGAACAGGCCAAAGCCGCTCTGAAAGAGTGCCTTGCGGTTGGCGGGAACAAGGCTTATCTGGTAAGCGACCGTGTGTTCGGCGGTTCCGATACGCTGGCTACCAGTTATATTCTGTCCAGGGCAATTGCCAGGGTAGAGGAACTGGAAGGAAAATTTGATATTATCTTCTGCGGGAAGCAGGCAATAGACGGAGACACCGCTCAGGTTGGTCCCGAAATCGCGGAACATCTGGATTATCCTCAGGTTACGTGTGCAGTGGAAGCCGTTGTAGAAGAAAACAGGGTCAGGGTAAAACAGGAGGCAGAAGAAGGATTTCATATGATCGGGGTGAAAATGCCTTGTGTAATTACCGTGACCAAGCCTTCTTTTGAACCCCGATACCCTTCTGTAAAGACCAAGATGGCGGCAAATCGTGCGGATATCCCTACTCTGACTTCCGCGGATTTTACAATTGACCTGACGAGAGTCGGTCTGAAAGGCTCGCCCACCAAAGTTGTAAAAAGCTTTACGCCTCCGTGCAAGTCGTGTGGTGTGAAGATTCAGGAAGAATCGGATGAAGCGTCGGCACTGCAGCTGTGCCGGATGCTCAGCGGTGCCCACATTATCTAAGAATAGGGAGGAACGCATCATTGGAAGTCAAGAATAAGGATTTATGGGTATTTATTGAGACAGACGAGGAAGGGAAGGCCCGGAACGTTGGGCTGGAGCTTTTAGCCCCGGGCCGTAAGCTTGCTGCCGCACAGGGCGGTGAGCTGGTGGGAGTGGTGATCGGCAGTCGGGTCGATGAAGCGGTCAAGCCTGCGGCAGCCCGCGGCGCCGACAGGATTATAGCGGTGGACGGTCCCGAGTTCCGCCGATATACGACCGATGCCTATACCGACGCTTTTTACATACTGGTGGAAAAATACGGCCCTACGGCTGTTTTGATTGGAGCGACCTGTGTTGGACGCGATATGGGCCCCCGTCTGTCTTGTCGGCTGAAGACCGGCCTGATAGCCGACTGTACCGCACTGGACATTGACGAGGCGAGCGGAAATGTCGCCTGGACCCGCCCCGCTTTCGGCGGAAATCTGATGGCCACCATCCTCTGTTCCGACCATCGTCCGCAGATCGGTACCGTGCGCCCCGGCGTGTTTAAAAAGCCGGAGGCGGTAACCGGACGTTCCGTCGAAGTGATCCGGGAAGACATTCATGTTTCCGCCGAGCGGATTCGTACGGAACTGTTGGAAGATATCAAAGAAGCCGGCGGCGCGCTGGTAGATCTGGAAGGCGCCGAGATCATCGTCTCCGGCGGTCGTGGGCTGGGCGGGCCGGAAGGCTTTGCTCCTGTCCGTGAACTGGCTGACGCATTGGGGGCTACGGTCGGAGCCTCCCGTGCCGCAGTTGACGCGGGATGGATTCCCCACTCCCATCAGGTAGGACAAACGGGAAAGACCGTTGCTCCCAAGGTGTATATCGCCTGCGGAATTTCCGGCGCGATCCAGCATCTGGCAGGAATGAGCGGTTCCGATGTCATTATCGCCATTAACAAGGACCCGGATGCGCCTATTTTCTCTGTGGCCGATTACGGTGTCGTGGGCAATCTGAATGAGGTCCTCCCCATTCTGACGGCCGAAATCAAGAAGCGGAAAGCATAAGTTTTTTATGGGCACTGCCAAGTAAAATGTCTAAAAACCAGCATATCATTCAGATTGAATGATATGCTGGTTTTCTGCTTTATAGATAAAGCTCGTTCTCATAACTTATCTAAAATAAAACATTAGGTGCATAAGAAAGCAAAAACATCCAGAAGCCCGCTTGCCTTTTCCTATGATAAAGACGATTTTTCTTTCCAGTGAAATACGATGGCAGTTTTCGCAGGTTCACTGCCGCAAATTACCGGGGAAGCGGCTTGAGTCCGGTCAAATCGGGAATTTATGGAAGAAAAGCTCCTCCTTAGACTGGTAGTCCGACTGCCAGATCAGGATTTGAATTTCATAAAGGGATTCCATAAAGCTGGTGAAGTCCTCCTCATACTCGTTAGCGATTACAAGAGTGGGGAGCTCGCTTTCCGGAATCGTCTCAAAAAGCTTTTGAATATAGGTAGTATCCCAGTCGTTGACCAATGGGCGGCCCTGAAAGCACAGGTATTCGCCGGCGGGGATCCGAAGAATGTTGGGGTCCTCAAACCCCGGATCGCCCTTGAGATACACAAAATACTTCTGCGATTCCCACTTCTTCTCCAACATGCTCTGAAAGGAAATGATATTGCCGTTCTGCCGCAGGAAAGCAACATCCTTGAATTTCTTGTCGGCTTTCAGGCTTCGCAGAAGAAGGGATGCCTTTGAAGGCTGGTTGGAGTTTTGAATATTTCTCTCCTCCGGCAGGCTGGGAACCGCCAGCATGTAGCGTTCCCCGATCATCTGCTTATAGGGAACGGCCTGAAACTGCTGTCTGTCCGAATAGCGGAAAAAGTTAATGTACCATTTCAGAATATCTACGGTCTCCTGCATTTTCTGTTGCTCAGCCAGCTTTTCCCTGAGCTGCTTTTCCAGATAGGGCAGCAGCGCCTTGCCGTTTCCTGCGGAAAAGGCGTCCTTGATCTCCTTCAGCGACAGCCCGATTGTCTCCAGATAGCGGATGCGGTCGATGAGGGAGAGCTGGATATAGGAGTAGTAACGATATCCCGTTTCCGGGTTGGTATAAGCCGGCTCCAGCAGCCCGATGTTGCTGTAGTACCGCAGCGACTGCACGGAAATTCCGAGGATCCCCGCGACTTCGCCAATGGAGTACAGATTTTCCTTATCCATATTTGCTTGTCTCCTCCGCTTTTTCGGGTCCGGCACAGACAATGGGAAAAGGGCGGGCATACTCCCCAATTGGCACACCAGACACACTTGTCAAACCCCGCGCCATGACCGATTGCGATCATTATATCATAATCCTTAGGAAATCACACTTTCGACTCTGCAGCCGCAAACAGTTTCCTCACCGTTTTTATTCTGAACGGACAATTTTATTGATGGACAGCACGTCCTCAACTGCATTTATATGCCTTCAGTGAACTATTTTTGCAAAAAATCAGCATTTTACACAATTTCGCTCCTCTGAATCCCCATGAAATGTAGAAAATTCGTATCAGCCTTGACTCTAAGGCCGCTATAGACTTTACAATTAGCAATGGAAATTCAATTTTCCGATTTGTTCCCGGCCGGAACAGAGAAAGTATCTATTCCCTCATCCAGCGTATTCTCCCGTGAGGAGCATGGAGAAAGGCAGCTCGATTGGGGATAAAAAAGGAAGCGGGTTGTATGCGCTCTCTATCAGCGTTTTAGTTGCAGCCCATTCCCGCACTCGTTTGGTGAGTTAGGCATTTTCTAAATCCGTAGAGAAAAACTGAGGGGGAATTACAATATGTTGAACAGTGTCCTTACAAACTTGGACAGCTTCTTGTGGGGCGTCCCGTTTACTCTGTTTGTCATCGGCGTAGGCCTGTATTTTCTGGTGCGTTCCGGTTTCTTTCCGATTACGCATTTCCGCCATATGCTGCATCACACTCTGGGCAGTCTTACCAGCAAGGAAACTCATAACAAAAAGGCCGGACAGACCACTCCTTTTGAGGCCATCTGCATTGCGATCGGCGGCAGCGTGGGCTGCGGCTGCATCGGCGGTATTGCCACCGCGGTGGCGGTGGGCGGCCCCGGCGCCGTGTTCTGGATGTGGATATTCGGTCTGGTGGCCATGATGGTCAAGATGGTGGAAATCACCCTTGGCTGCCACTACCGGAACAAGAACGAAAAAGGGGAATACTTCGGCGGTGCTACCTACTATATGGAAAAAGGCATCGGCAGAGAGCAGGGGCATAAATACGGTTTCGCTCTGGCCTGGCTGTTCGGCATCGGATTTGTGGCACAGTTCCTGGGCGGTTCTCAGGCGTACACCATCTCCGAGGTATTGAACACTTCTTTCGGCTTCAACATGATTGCCGTCACAGTGATTTATTCCATATTTGTGTTTTATATCATTTACAAAGGCGTTCCCCGCGTGGGAGCGGTGGCCAAAAAACTGGTTCCGTTCAAATGCACGGCCTTCCTTCTGGGCGGCGTCCTTCTGATGGCGCTCAACTACCGAAACCTGCCCGGCGTGTTCTATTCCATCTTCCATGACGCGTTCCACGGCTCCGCCGCGCTGGGCGGCTTCGGCGGCGCCACCATTGTGGTAGCCATGCGCAACGGCGTCGCCCGCGGGCTGAACTCCAACGAGGCCGGACAGGGCTCCTCCCCCCAGATTCACAGCACTTCCAACACCGTCCATCCCGTTCGTCAGGGCCTTTGGGGCTGCTTTGAAGTGTTTGTAGACACCTTTATCGTCTGCTCCATCACGGCCCTGTCTATTCTGGTCACCGGCGTTCTGGGCACCGGAAAAACCGGCGCCACGCTGACTATCGCCGCGTTCGAACACAACTTCGGCATCGTCGGACCTATTTTCATCGGCCTGATGTGTGTTATGTTCGGCATTACCACCACCAGCGGATGGTTTACTTATTACATATCGATCATCAACCACGGTCTGCGGTATCATCCCGTCCTCCGCGACCGGGTCATTAAGATTTTCAAATTTCTCTTCCCGCTGCCCAACATCGTTATCGTGACCTCCATAGTACTCACAGGTAATGGCCCCGATTTGTTCTGGACCATTGTGGACCTTACTCTGGTCATCCCTGTGTTTGGAAACCTGCTGGGGCTGATCTGCCTGCGCAAGAAGTTCTGGGCACTGCTGAAGGATTACAAGGCCCGCTATCTGGGTTCAGGTAAGGTTGATCCCGACTTCAACCTGTTCTACGAGGACGATCCCAAGGTGGCGGCAGAGGAGGAAGCCATCCGCGAGGAGGCCCGCCGCATCACCAGCGAGGCTTATGCCAAGTCCGGTAAATCGGCCTCGTAATCCCCCGGCGAAAATGGCGGACCTCCGCCTGCTTTATAAAAAGGAGACAATAATCTATCATGTTTAAGGAAACCGAAAAAGAGTTCACTTTTTCCACCGATATACTCGCTAAGGGAGCCTATACCCGGTATCCGGTGACAAACCCCGAGGCGCTTCCGATTTTCATGGCCACCGCGTTCAACGTGGAGGATCTGGATGACCTGCAGAAGCGGTACGACGAAAAGGGCTTCTGCTATAACCGCAACCGCAACCCGAACCGTTCCGCCCTTGTGGAGCTGATAACCTACATTGAGCACGGTGAGGACTCCATTTGCTGCAGCTCCGGCATGGGCGCCATCTCTACGGCGGCCATCGCGCTGACGAAGAAGGGGGACCACATTCTCTCCGACCGGACGCTCTACGGCGAATCCCTGGAGATTTTCACCAAGATTCTCGGTAATTACGGCGTGGAGACCACGTTTATCGACTTTACGAATCCGGACGAAATCAAAGCAAATCTCCGTCCCAATACCACCCTTCTGTATACGGAGACGGTCTCCAATCCCATGATCGCCGTTCCCGACCTGCGTGCCGTAGCGGATATTGCCCATGCCCACAACGCCCGGTTTGTGGTGGACAACACCTTCATGACCGGTGCGCTGGCAAGACCACTCGACCTGGGTGCCGATCTGGTAGTCAACAGCCTGACCAAGTTCGCCAACGGACACAGCGACGCCGTCTGCGGCGCAGTGACCGGCGGCAGGGAGCTGATCGCGAAGTGCTATGAGCTTCAGGTCCTGCTGGGCACCCAGTCCGACCCGTTCACCTCCTGGCTGGTCCAGCGGGGTATCCGCACTCTGGATCTGCGGATTAAGCGGCAGTCCGAAAACGCGGCGGCCCTTGCAGCGGCGCTGGACAAAAGCCCGTACGTTCTGAAGGTCCACCATCCCAGCCTGATGAATCATCCTCAGCACGACATCGCCGTAAAGCAATTCGGCAAGTACTGCGGCGGAATGCTGAGCGTGGAGTTCCCCGAAAGCCGGGAAAAGATGAATACATTCATGCGCGGCCTGCACTTTGCTCACTACGCCATGACGCTGGGCGGCTACCGCACCTCCCTGTCCTACCCTCCTATGAGCTCCCACTACGATGTGCCCCGGGAGGAACGGCTCAAAATGGGGATCACCGACGGCCTGCTGCGTATCTCCTGCGGCATTGAAAACACCGACGACCTGGTGGGCGATTTTCTGCAGGCAATAGAAGCGGCCTACCAGTAAGCGAAACTGTGATTCGAACGATTTTGGGGGAACGCACAGTACTGTGCGTTCCCCCATGTTAATTCAAAAGGAGAATGAGACAAATGAAAGATATGGTGGAAATCCGCTGGCACGGGCGCGGCGGACAGGGCGCGAAAACGGCGTCGCTGCTGCTGGCGGACGCTGCCTTCAATACGGGCAAGTATGTGCAGGGCTTTCCGGAATACGGCCCGGAGCGTATGGGCGCGCCCATCACCGCGTACGATCGGATCAGCACGGAACGCTGCACCGTGCACTCCAACATCTATGAGCCGGACTACGTAGTGGTGGTGGATGAGACACTGCTCTCCTCCGTGGATGTGACGGCGGGACTGAAGGCCGACGGGGCCATCGTCATCAACAGTACGAAAAAGCCGGAGGAGCTGCGCTCCAGATTAAAAGGATACCAAGGGAAGGTCTGCACCATCGACGCAGGCAAAATCAGCGTGGAGACACTGGGGAAAAATTTTCCCAACACACCGATGCTGGGTGCTATCGTAAAGATCAGCGGCGTGGTGCCGGAGAAAGAATTCATTCAGGACATGGAGGGCTCCTTCCGGCACAAGTTCGCCAGCAGGCACCAAGTGATCGAGGGCAATATCAAAGCCCTGATACGCTCCATGGAGGAGGTGCAGGTAGGATGAACTACAAAAAGGCAGCGGAGATCAACGAAAACATCAGCTGGAGGGATATTACTCCGGGCTGCAACATCTACGAGGGCGGCACATCCGACACGGTGGCCACGGGCGAATGGCGGACCATGCGCCCGGTGCTGCACGAAGACAAGTGTAAACAATGCCTGCTGTGTGTACCGGTATGCCCCGACTTGTCCATTCCGATGGAAAAGGACGGCAAGCGGGGCGGTTTCAATTACTTCTTCTGCAAGGGCTGCGGCATCTGCGCGGCGGTATGTCCGTTCGGAGCAATTGAAATGATCCCGGAAGAGAAATAAGAAAGGAGAGCGCACAATGGGAATCAGAGAAAGACTTTCGGGCAACGAAGCAATTGCCTATGCTATGAAACAGATCAATCCCGATGTGATGGGGGCGTTCCCGATCACCCCGTCCACCGAGATCCCCCAATATTTTTCTACTTATGTAGATAACGGCGAGGTGGATACGGAGTTCATCCCCGTGGAAAGCGAACACAGCGCCATGTCCACATGCATCGGCGCACAGGCGGCGGGCGTTCGTGCCATCAGCGCCACGTCCTCCTGCGGTCTGGTCTATATGACCGAAATGCTGTACGTGGCGGCCTCGGACCGCCTGCCAATTACGTTGGCGGTGTCGACCCGGGCGCTGTCCGGCCCCATCAACATCAACAACGACCATTCCGACGCCATGGGCGTGCGCGACGCGGGCTGGATTCAGCTCTTCGCGGAAACCAATCAGGAAGCCTACGACAACTATCTTCAGGCCATGAGGATCGGCGAGGCCGTCAGCCTGCCCGTCATGATCTGTCAGGACGGCTTCATTACCTCCCACGCCATTGAGAACATTGAACTGGCGGAGGACGACAAGGTCAGGAAGTTCGTCGGCGAATACCATCCGGACAATGCCCTTCTGGGCCGGGAGAATCCCATGTCCGTTGGCGCGTTCGGCATGCCCTGCTACTACATGGAGTGCAAGCGCCAGCAGGCTCAGGCCATGATCGACGCCAAGGAGGTCATTCGCAGGGTCGGCGAGGAATTCGGCGCTATGACCGGCCGGTCCTACGGCCTGATCGAGAAGTACCGGATGGACGATGCCGAGGAAGCCGTCGTTATTATGGGTTCCTCCGCCGGTACGGCCAAAGCCGCCGTGGATGAGCTGAGGGCCGAGGGTAAAAAGGCGGGCCTGGTGAAGATACGCTCCTTCCGCCCCTTCCCGGCAGAGGAACTGGTGGAAGCTCTCAAAAACGTAAAGGCTTTTGCAGCCATGGATAAGGACGACAGCTTCAACGCCCACTGCGGCCCGATGTTCGCGGAGATCGCGGCGGCGCTGTATGCGGCGGGCGAGACTGCTCCCAAGGGGATCAACTATATCTACGGTCTGGGCGGCCGCGACGTGCGTCTGGAAAGTATCCGCCGCGTGTACGCAGAGCTGGAGCAGATCGCCGCCACGGGCAAAACGGGCGAGACCTACCGCTATCTGGACGTGCGGGAATAAGGAGGAACAGTCATTATGAGCTATAGTCTGAAAGAAAATCTTATGCGGGAGGACCGTATCGCCGGCGGGCACAGAATGTGCGCCGGCTGCGGCTCCCCCATTGCAATCCGCGCCGTCCTCCGGGCCCTGAATCCGGAGGACAGGGCGGTGGTGTGCTCCGCCACATCCTGTCTGGAGGTATCCACCTTCATGTACCCCTACACCTCCTGGAAAGACAGCTTCATCCACAACGCATTCGAGAATGCGGGAGCTACGATCTCCGGCGTGGAGACGGCGTACCGTGCTCTGAAAAAGCGAGGCGGGCTGGACGACACCTATAAGTTCATCGCCTTCGGCGGGGACGGCGGCACCTACGACATCGGCTTTCAGTCCCTGTCCGGCGCCATGGAACGAGGCCACGATATGGTTTATGTCTGTTACGACAACGAGGCGTACATGAACACCGGTATCCAGCGCTCCTCCTCTACGCCCCATTTCGCCGACACCACTACTACGCCGGTCGGCGCCGTGATTCCCGGCAAGACCCAGCGAAAGAAGGATCTGACGAAGATCATGGCGGCCCACGACATTCCGTATGTGGCCCAGACCACCTTTCTCGGCAATTTTTCCGACATCGGTACCAAGGCTCACAAGGCCATCTACACCGAAGGTCCGGCCTTTCTGAACATCCTTGCTCCCTGCCCCCGGGGCTGGCGCTATCCCTCCGAGCAGTTGATTCAGGTCACCAAGGCCGCCGTGGAAAGCTGCGTGTGGCCGCTGTACGAGGTCGCGGACGGTAAATATATTTTGAATTACAAGCCGAAGAATAAACTGCCGGTAATCGAGTATCTGAAAATGCAGGGCCGTTTCCGTCACATGTTCAAGCCCGGAAACGAGTGGATGCTGGAACAGGCCCAACAGGAAGTAGACCGCAACTGGAAAGAACTGCTGATAAAGTGCAATGAACTGTAATTCTGCGTAATCTCCCGGATTTCACTCCGTTTTTAACAGTGCAGTTCTTTTACCTCTGATATTTATTCTTTCGAATGCAGCCGTCCGCCGGAAAGGGATTATCAACCCTTTCCGGCGGACGGCTGTGCCTTTATGATAATGACTTGATCATTGTCCGGCCTTGCTCTGCAGCTAAGTAATCCCAGAGAATAGAAAAAGAGAGGCATAGAACAGCCGATTAACAAGGCTTCCGGCAAGGAACCTCATGAATTTTCAAAGATGGATTTAGGAAAAGCAAATGACCTTAACAGCAAATCAAGGTCGTTTTCCACCTGCTGATTGTAGTGGTCGGTGGCGGGCTAACCGGCTGTGAGATCGCTTATGAGCTTTCAAAAAGCGGTAAAAAAGTTTCAATTGTTGAAATGCTCGACGACATTCTGAAGGTGAAGGACCTCGCCGCCCCGAATGCGACTCTGCTGCGGGACTATCTGAAGTATTATCAGGTAGATATACATACTTCTTCGAAACTGTGTGAAGTTACTCCTTCCGGTGTGAGAATTGAACATGCCGGGGACGAATCCGTGATTGCCGCCGATACCGTTATTCTGGCGGTCGGCTACATCAGCGGCGCCCCGCTGGCGGAACAGCTTAAAGACTGCGCAAACGTTCATGTAATCGGAGATGCTGAGCATGTGGCCAACCTTATGGCAGTTGTTTCCGCAGCATATAACCTCGCTTTGGCTTTCTAAAATTAGAAACAATTATAATTTTATCTCAGCTCTCCGCCAAAAATAAAACTCTTGAAACCAAATGAAACTTTCAAAAGAAATCGTTCAATTGTATCAAGCTTCAGTTCACTAGACAACGCCTTGAAACTTAGCTCTAATGCGGGTTTCAAGGCGTTTTTATATATTGCAGCCGCGCAGGCGCAAAAGAACATCAAATATACATATGCCCCTACCAGCTTAAAATGAATTGCACCCCATTTGTTAGACAGTATGATATACTGAAAAACAGTTGTTGGGTTGTGTTTAGGAGGAAAAAATTAATATGATCAGCTATTCAAAAGAGAAAAGAGCGAAAACCGATTATTGCAATATCTGTGGCAAGTTTTCTGAGCTCACTTGGGATCATGTGCCACCTCAATCGTGCTTTAATGAATATAATACTAAATTCAACGGCCTCTTTGACGGTTTACCGGAAGAAGACAAATTCAAGGGCTTGCAGCAAAATGGAATAAGGTATCGCTCAATTTGTTCTAATTGCAATAATAATCTGCTGGGTAGCAATTATGACCCCGAATTGAATATCTTTACAAAGTCCGTTAAAGAACTAATGGTATCCAGTATCAAACTTCCGTCAAAGATTCTTGTATCAGTTAAGGTAAACAAACTGGCTCGTGCTGTTTGCGGCCACTTGTTAGCTGCCAAAAATTTTTATGATAGTGAAATTTTGATAGATAAAAAATTGCGTAAATACTTTTTAAATCCAGAATTACAACCGCCTCAAGGCATGAGTTTGTTAATTCGTATCTATCCATATTCGACTATTATAGTCATGCGTGACGCATTTATAGCTAAATTAGGAAATAGTTCGATTAAGTTTCCAAGTGGAGTAATTAGCATTATCTCAGCCTATCCAATTGCGTACATACTCTCAGGCAAAGGGGAAAATTGCGGACTTCTTGATTTGTTTACATATTGCACTTCAGATATTGAACAATCTGTAGAAATCCCCATAGATTTTTACTCGTGCTTTTATCCCAACACTCATGAGTTTAGAAATTTAGCTTGGCCTTGCAATATCTCTGATGAGCCTGATGGCGCAGGTATGCTTTTGGGATATGGCCACACATTAGATCAGTCAATAATTGGTATACGGGATTTAAAACTGCCGAAATGAGATTTCGACTTTTATTAACCGTCAAATCAGATTTTCGGCATAATTAGTGCATAAGAAAAAGTGGCTTAAACTTAGTGTTTAAGCCACTTTTTAGTGGTTGCGGAGGCAGGATTTGAACCTACGACCTTCGGGTTATGAGCCCGACGAGCTACCGGACTGCTCCACTCCGCGATATTTATTTGTGCATCTTTTCTAAACTCAACTGTGATGCCTTGTTTAGAGTGCTTAACTATAATACCATTCCAAATAGCGAATGTCAAGACCTTTTTATAAAAGGTTGCTATTCATATGATAACAATTTCTCTTTTATTGTTGAATAGCGTCACTCAACTGGCACATGATCACATAAATGCTGTTTTTTGTTTTCTCCCATGCGCCTGAATTTCAAAATTAAGCTTTTTATAGCCCAACAAAGCATTTGTATCAGGTATATGCCATTTTTATTTAAATATGAACGGATAAAGGGGAAAGTGATTTGTTGTAATAAATGCTTTCATCTCGGATCGCGATATCCAAAAAGTTTATCTCAAGTCTAACAACAGTTGAAATTAAAGGTATAGAGGAAATAATAAATGGTCTCCGCGCAGGGTGATTTTACCCACACAGATCTGATTGGGACTTTCCACTGGAGACATCTTGAGCAGTTCCACCGCATAATCAAAGCGCTGAGACAGGGCGCACGATAAATTCCAACCTTTCATGCAGCGTTGAAATATCTCTTTATCATCAGGATATCCGGAGGAATGGAAACAAATAATATTTGAATTGTTAGCGTCGTAAAGCTGAAAGGATGGAAACCCATGGTAGAAGTGTGTTTGCCCGGAACCGGTGGGGTACTTCCGCTGGAAAACCGTTGGACAGCAAGCTGCTGGGTAGAGTTTCAGGGCACGGCTGTCCTCATTGATTGTGGTGAGGGAACACAGATTGCGCTCAAGAAAGCGGATTGCAGATTGAGCCGGCTTTCACTGCTGCTCATTACTCACTTTCATGCCGATCATATCGCAGGATTGCCTGGATTGCTCCTGACCCTGGGCAACTATGGAAAAAAGACGCCGCTGACCATTGCGGGACCTGTGGGGCTCGAACAAATAGTGACATCGCTTATGACCATCGCGCCTAATCTTCCATATCCTGTTGTTTTAAATGAGTTGGATGAAGAGGCTCAGGACTTTGAGCTTTTCGGTATTCACTTTGCGTCCATGTACTTGCAGCATGGCGTTCCCTGTCTGGGCTACCGCATGACTTTTAAACGAAAGCCGATCTTTAACCCAAATAAGGCGAAGGAACTGGGGGTGCCCCTGTACCATTACAAAACTTTGCATGCAGGTCAGTCGGTTGTGCTGGACAATGGCAGCCTGATTGTACCCAGCATGGTGTTGGACGGGGAGCGTCCCCCGATCAGTATCTGCTACTGCACAGATACCCAGTCTGTTGAGGAGATTTCGCGTTTTGCCCATGACGCCGATTTATTTATCTGTGAGGGAATGTATGGAGAGAATGCGCAGAGTGAAAAAATGTGGAAAAAAGGACATATGGTTTTTTCGGACAGTGCCGGACTCGCCAAATCCGCTGAAGTCAAGCAGCTGTGGCTGACTCATTTCAGCCCTGCTATGAAGTATCCGGAGCGATATCTGGATGCAGCCCGGTGCATTTTCAGATATACGGAGGTTGGCTATGATGGTATTCGTACAACGCTTTGACCATAAAAGAAGAAAGCGTGAGAAGGATCAATGAGCGGAGATAGAAAGCGTGGATATTCGCCTGAAGACGAACGTGATTTTGCAGGCCCTGCGTTACAGACGATGAAGCGTTCCGCCGAAGAGCTGTATTTTCTGCTGAATCGTGCTTATCCGATGAAAGGTGCTTCGACATTTATCGGGAATCATTATCTGCTTTCAGAACGCCAGCGAATTGCTTTGACGCGTATCGTCTCATCTGAAAAGGACATTGGACGAAGAAAGGCAAAGCAAAAGCATCTGGGGGCCTTAGCAGATGAAACGGTCAATATAGACGGCTTCAATCAGATTATCACCCTGGAGGTTGCACAATCCGGATCGCCTATTTTCAGGTGTATGGATGGCACATACCGTGATCTGGCAGGACTTCGCGGTACCTATAGACTGATCGACAAAACAGATGACGCCATACGATCTCTCATTTCCGCAGTGAAAAAGCTCTGCATAAAGCGGGCGGTATTCTGGCTGGATGCGCCGGTTTCAAATTCCGGCAGGCTGAAAACCCGGATTGCCGAGGTTGCAGAGAAAGAACAATTTGAAATTGAAATTGAGATCACCAGTAACGTGGACAGGGTGCTTTTTGACTGTGCAAATGTAATCAGCAGTGACAGCATTATTCTTAACCGTTGTCTAAGCTGGGTAAATCTGAACGAAGCAATCATTCCCAGTATTCCGGACGCATGGATTATAAATTAGCGCCGGTCGTGTACTTGTCACGGCCGGCGCTTTCCCATAGGCGAAAGATTTATTCCGTTCCCGCTTTCAGAGCTTCGCTCATCGGAACCCGAGCCACCTTTTTTCTGCACATCCATTTGGCAAACTCATATGTCAGCATCACGACGATAAAGCCAAACAGCATATAAAGGACATTCAGCTTGACGGGCAACACGACCTGCAGGCTTTCCGTCAGAGAGGCGAAGAAGGCCCCTGCTGTCCCCAGCAAAGCGGGGATGCCAAGCAGATATCCTAAAACCACGATCAGCGTGTTGCTGTCCAGCACCAGCTTTCCGATTTCCTTTTTTCGGTATCCGAACACCTTCATTAATGAGATGCTGGTTCGGCTTTCGTCGACCACCAGGCCGGTTACAATATAGAGGATAATCAGACCGAGCAGGAAGGCGGCGGCGATCAGGCCATAAACCATGGGCCCCATCTGGTCAATCATCTTGCCGAGCCCCGCGACAACGGCATCGATGGATTTGGTGCTTTGGATCTCGCCCTCGGCGAAGGTCATCGCCTTGCCGCTCCAGATCCCGAGGTAAGCTCCTGCGGGATACCCGAACTCCGCGTTGAACCGGTCAAGCGGCAGGAACAGGAAATCGCCCGCATAGGTATCGGCTATTTTTTCAATGGTGAAAGTGTGTTTCTTTCCGTTTTCCGTATCGAATACCGTCACGCTGTCGCCGGATTTCACATTCAGCTTTTGCGCAAGCGTGGCAGTAATCGTGGTCTGTTCCGGCTGGAACGATTGTCCGGACGCATCCTTCAGCCGGACCTTTTCGGTGTCCGGCAGAACCCCGGTAACATAAAAGCTGATGTCTTCATTGTCCGCAAGGCTCACGTACGCCGCGTTGAACTGTTCTGTTCCCGCCGGAGGGGCCCCTGTTTTTACCAATGTGAAAACATACTCGTACTTAAAATCGTACAGCTCGCTGATTCCTTCGCCCAGCATATAGTCAACGGAGCTTTTCATCGTCAGCCCGTACAGCATGAGCATCGTGGCGACAACAACCCCAAACAGCAAGAAGAAGGTTCTGGACAGGCTGCGGACCTGTTCCCTGACTCTAAATTTCGTGTTAAATCCAGAATGGTCGAGCCTTAAGCTGCGCTCCAGAAAATTGACTTCACCCTTTGTTTCCCCGCCCTTCATGAGTACCGCCGGAGCTGTTTTCAGCGTCCTGCCGATGATCCACCAGGTAACTCCGCAGAGAACAATAACCGGCAGCACAACGGCGAAGACGACCAGCCACGGGTTCAGAATCGTTTCATAGACAGGCATGGGAAAAGCGGTCAGCATGAAGCGAAGCTCGCTGTTTACCAGCAGCAGTCCCAATGCGGAACCAATCACGGAGCCGATTATGGATATCAAAAGGGGAAAGGTCAGATAGTGGCGGCGAAGCTGACGCCTCCGATAGCCCTGGGCGTAAAATGTCCCGATGACGACAGATTCGCTTTTGATCGTGCGCCACATCAGCATCCCGAGCAAAGCGCAGGCAAGCGCAAGCATGGCGAGCGGTACGGTGGCGCTCATCGTGGATAATACGTTGATCTCCATGGGAATATAGGATACGTTGACTTTCCTTGCCGTACTCTGCCATTTGGTTATTTGGATGCCCTGAGAGCGCAGCGCGTTCTTTACCGAGGCTTCCTGGGATTTGATGTTTTCCCTGTCGTCAAAGCGAATGGCGTAAACCCTGTTTCCACCTGGCAGGGTCTCGAAATTCTCTTTGCCTACCACGGCAATGCCGAAGGCGGTGGAGTCATTCATCATTTCTTCTTTTGATTTGATCACATAAATAAAATTGGGCAGAAGGGCATAGCCTGAAACGGTAAATTTCCTGCCCGCAATGGTGATTTTGTCGCCGATCCGATATCCGTTTGTCTGGGCGAACGGGCGGTCAATCATGATTTCCGAGCTGCCCGGAAGTTTTCCCTCCTGAACGGCGGGAACGTTCACCTCATCCATGGCGGAAAATACACGCAGCGTCTGCCCGGGTTTTACTTTGCAGTCCGCCGTCCCGCCGCCCTCCACCTTTGCGGAAAATTGCCGGCCGAAAGCCGCCGCGTCGATGTAGGCATCGGTCGAGAATTCCGCGTCGGACAATGCGTTCCGCTCGGAAAATTTTCTGAACATATTATCCAGGTTCATAGACGTCAGATTCATCGTAATAAACATCATGCTACTGATCATGAGCAGCAGCATGGAACCGATATAACGCGCCTTATGCTCCAGCATGGTCCGTATTACTTTTTTGAAAAGTACCATTACCATTCGATCCTTTCCGCCGCGGCCGTTTCCTCGTGCCGGATCGCTTCCACGATCTCTCCGCCGCGCAGTTTGTAAACTACGTTCGCCATATCGCCGATTGCGGTGTTATGGGTAATCATCAGGACAGTTGTGCCAAAGCCGCGGTTTACCTTCTGCAAAAGGGAAAGCACGCCGTGGGACGTCTCATAATCCAGCGCGCCAGTCGGCTCGTCGCACAGCAGAAGCTTCGGATTTTTCACAATCGCTCGGGCAATCGCCACGCGCTGCTGCTCTCCTCCGGACAGTTCCCTGGGGAAGCTCCTTTTTTTCATTTCGAGGCCAACTGCGTTCAGCACGGTATCCATATCGAGCGGCGCCTTTGATATGTTGGAAACCAACTCGATATTTTCCGTGACCGTCAAATTGGGAACGAGGTTATAGAACTGAAAGATGAAGCCGACCGAATCCCTGCGGTAATCCGTCAGCCTGTCATCGCTAAGCGCGGTCAGTTCCATGCCGTCAACAGAAACACTTCCACTGTCCGCGCGGTCAACGCCGCCGATGATATTCATCAGCGTCGACTTTCCCGAACCGGACGGGCCGAGTATCACGCCTGTCTGCCCCTTTTCAAGCGTAAGGCTGATCCCTTTGAGCACCTCGTTTTTGCTTTCGCCCGCCTGATAGCTCTTTTTCAGGTTTTCAACTGTAATAAACATTCCTAATTCCTCCCCATTCCCTGCTTTAATAAGGAAATCATGTCTTTTAATAAATTCTCCATTTCATAGTACTGTTCTTCCGTAGGGTCGTAATCAAAGCCTTTGACCTTTTCCATGATCTCCATGTCGAATTTTTCCGTTACTCCCTGAAAAAACAGCAAAAGGGTTTTGTCGTCCAGATCATCGCGGACGGTAGCCTTTCTTTTGCCGTTGGCAATCAGCTTCAGCTCATATTCCTCACCGATCCGGGATAATTCGCGGCTTGCTTCCAGAGCCAAACCGCTGAATTTACCTGTGTAGATATCCGTGGAAAACGCAACGAGCAGCGGCTCCTGTTTCAACAGTTCAAAACGTTCGCGGCTTCCGGAGAGAAAATACTCATACACATCCATATCCTGAAGCGGAGTCTGCCTGTCGATTATTTTCATAAAATAGTTCAGCGCCCATGTGACAGAATACAGAAACATCTCCTTTTTATCATCGAAATATTGATAGATGCTGCCCTTGGCGACTTCCGCTTTTCGGGCAATTGTTTCTATTTTCGCATTTTCAAAGCCGCGGGCATGGAACTCTTCAATTGCTGCCCGCATGATTCTTTCTTTTTTGTCGTCATCAAGACGATTGAAAGTTCTTTTTGGCAATCCAATTACCTCCTAATAATACTACATGATGACTTTTCGGTCATATTATATGACTCATAAGTCATCATGTCAATAGCTTTCAGCGAAAAGGAATAAATTGCTTAGCGAGTAGCTGATTTACCCCATGCAGGACGATTTATAATCCCTTATTATGCATTCTATTTTGATAGGAAATCGCCCCATTGCCGTGACGGCTCAAAAAATGATTTACTTTGCCATACGTTGGCATCAAAGGTCGCTTCCGTGCAAAAACTAACTATGCATTGACGTTCTGCACAAAAATCTAATTTGGAATTTTAATTACACAATCATCCGGTATCCTTAGATAACAGGACCTTGTGCAGCGTCAATCTGAAGGAAGGGCGGTGGCCGCTTGAAACACGTTCCGAATATTCTCTCAACCAGCAGGATCGTGCTTCTGCTCTTCCTGTTTTTTACACTTCACAATCCTCTGCTGTTTTCCGTGATCTATCTTTTCTGCGGACTCAGCGATATTCTGGACGGCTATATCGCGCGGAAAACGAAAACGCAAAGCGACCTGGGGGCCCGACTGGATTCCATTGCGGACTTTCTCCTGTTCACGGTCATAACCGTATCCGTTATCCTGTGGATCGGGGAAAAGGGCCGGGTATTTCTTCCCTTTGTTATCGCTGTTGCCTTCATCCGTCTTGCAAATATTGTAATGGCTGCCCTGAAATACCATACTTTCGCCATGCTGCACACCTGGGGAAATAAACTGGCGGGATTTCTTCTTTTTATAACGCCGCTTTTCCTTCTTTACCAGAATACACAGATTCTCTGGCCCGTATGTGTCGTTGCGGCCCTGTCCGCGGCAGAGGAAAGCCTGATCCATCTCACCTCCCCCACCCTTGACCTCAACAGAAAGAGCATCTTTAAATTTTGACATTACAGAGAGACCAAATAGAAAAAAGGCCGTAAAAAACGGCCTTTCTCATTGCAAATTATTGTCGTATACCGACGGCCGTCAGGCCATTTTCTTTTTATAGGTGCTATTCCCTGGGCTTGATTTTCAGATAAAGGCTGAGCGCGATTCCAAGCAGTATGCACAAAGCGGCTGTAAGCATTCCATTTACATAGACGGGCATCTGATTCCCGATCATATAAATATTCCTGCCGCCGTAGCCGGTATTTGTATATGGCTGGGCAGCCGTCTGTACCGCCTGCGGCTGAGCCTGATTTTCTGCTTCCGCAGCCGCTGAAAAGTCATCTTCCCGCGCCGGCATCTCCGCCGTTCCCTTTTCGGACAGTTTGGCCTGATTGGAATTCGTTTTCTCCGGTCCGGATGCCTTTTCACCGGAACGCGGCGGGCCCGAGCTGAGTCCGGCAGCCGCAACGGGCCTTTCGGCCCTGCTGACAAGGACGACATACTGTACCTGATTTGCCTTATCGGCGGAAGTGACCGTCGCGACAATGGGCGTATCCGTACCGGGCTTGAAAAGGGATTTCCGGTTGATTTTGACCGTCCCGCCTTCTTCCGCGCGGGCGTAAAATTCCACCGACTCCACCGTGTAATCGACGGACAGCCGGTATTGATAGACATCGGGGGAAAATTCCGGCACCAGCTCACCGTTATACGGGGCCAAACGGGAAAGCGCCGCCTCGTCGGAGGGCTCTTCCTCCGGCGGCTCGATGGAAACGGTCAGATTTTCCTCAATATCCACATCCAGCTGCTTCGCCTCATAGTTGCAGACTTCGTCGATATGTGCGTTGATAACCGTATCGCCCGAAGGAGCGCCGTCTCTGACCTGAAACACAAAGGAAATGATATTCCCGGAAAGCTGCGGCGCGGTACCCTGATCCACATTACACACATAAACGCTGCAGATCGGGTTCGACACGCTGTTTGTGACCATCGTCCCGCTTTTGATCTGCGAGGACGTCTCGGTACGGACAAAGCTGAGCGCGGCGGCGTGATACCCCACCCGCATCCGGAATCCGGCCGCGGTGTCGGGGACCTGTCCCGCGTTGATCTGCAGCTTGACCAGTTCCCCGCGCACGGCGGAGGGCTTGTCCACGCTGTATGTAAAATAGGGTACGGTAGCAGCATGCGCAGGAATCCGTAAAATGACCGGAAACAGCAGCAAAAGCAAAAAGACGCGAAGATCCCGTTTTTTCACAGACGGCTCCCCCCAACGGCAGATAGATAAAAACCAGCTGAGCCGGTTCTCGGCAAAGCTGATTTTTAAAGAACATTTGGTTTGTCAAGCGGTAACGGTCTGCCCCACTCCGTTCGCGCGCAGATCGCGTAAGAGTTTTTTACGCAGGACCTGCAGCCGGAAACGGTTATACCGCTGGATGACGGCAAAGGGCAGGTTCCCAAGCATAATCAAAAAAGAAAACACGATTCCCACCAAAAGGGGGTTAATCAGCATGGTAACGACAATACAGATACAGTTTTTCAGATGCACCCACTCGCCCCTGCAGGTTTCAAAAATAAACTCGTCGACATAATCAATGGAAATATCCGTAAGATGTTCTTTGGAAAAGCCGTCTTTGCCGATATGCTGCGGCACCCTGTCCTTCCAAAGCTGGATCTTCAATTTATCCCTGTACCAACGCCCGCCGTGTTCCCATTCCTTCGGCGCGTAACGCTCCTTCCGGGAAATGGAATGGGGAAGCTTGACACCGGCCAGAAAGACCGTCAAATGCCAGACGCCGATAATAAAAAGATTCCATAGAAACATGTTGAGAAATGATAGATTTTTCAGCATTTGTAATCCCTTCCCTGCAAAAATGAAAGTCCGATCAATCATAATATGCATGTGATAATATTAACGTATACATATTATAATACAATTTACAGGCATGTGCAAGACGAAAGCCGATCAGCGCTCCCTGTATTTTTTTACAATCATGTTCGCGCATTTGTAAACATCGCCGCCGCCCAGGGTAAGGATCAGATCGCCGTCCTCCGCGTTTGCAGTCACGTACTCCGTGATTTCCTCAAAGGTCTTGAACCATACGCTGCCCGGAATTTTGTCGGCCAGGTCCTTTGCGTAAATATGGTAGGTGTTCTCCTCGCGCACCGCGAGGATTTCGGAAAGGACAACCCTGTCCGGGATGGAGAGGGCCTTGGCGAATTCGTCCAGAAGCAGGTAGGTCCTGGAATAGGTATGGGGCTGAAAAACCGCCCACACGCGCCGGAAATTCATTTTCATGGCGGCAGAAAGGGTCGCCGTCAGCTCCGTGGGATGGTGCGCAAAGTCATCGGCGACCGTAATTCCGCCGAACGTACCGAGGATTTCAAAACGCCTGTGGACGCCGGTAAACTGGTGCAGGCTTTCCGCAATGGTGTCCGCCTCCACGCCCATGCTGTCCGCCGCGGCAAACGCAGCCAGCGCGTTATAGATATTGTGCTTTCCGGGGATACTCAGCGTTACATCCGCGAGCTTTTCCCCGTTTTTCATCACCGAAAAGCATTCCCTCGCCCCTTTTGTGTCCGCGATATGATCGGCGTAGTACTCATTGGACGGGTTCAGGCCGAACGTAACGACGGACGCATTTTTTATGCCCTCCACCGCTTTCATGGTGTTGGCGTCGTCGCCATTGACAATGAGCGTCTTTGACGTCTGAAGCGCAAACTGATGGAAGGATTTAATGATATTCTCGACCGTTCCGAAGTAATCCAGGTGGTCGGCGTCTATGTTGAGGATAACCGACGTTTCGGGGTTCAGCTGCAAAAAGGTGTCTACATATTCGCACGCCTCGCAGACGATGGTGCCCGATTTGCCCACGCGCCCATTCCCGCCGATCAGCGGGAGCTTTCCGCCGATCACGGCCGAGGGGTCTTTTCCCGCGTGAAGCAGGATCTGGGTAATCATCGCGGTCGTGGTCGTCTTGCCGTGTGTACCGGAAACCGCCACCGGGTGCGGATAGCGGCGCGTCACCATGCCGAGCATGACGGAGCGCTCCACAACCGGGATTCCCTTTTCGCGGGCGGCGACAAGCTCCGGGTTGTCGGCCTTGACGGCCGCCGTGTACACGAGCATTTCGGCGTCGCCTATGTTTTCCGGCCTGTGGCCCATTGAGACGGGAATTCCGTAGGAACGGATCCTCGCGAGCGTATCGGATTCGCTGGTGTCCGATCCGGTCAGTTCATAGCCGCGGTGGTACAGGATTTCAGCGATCGGGCACATGCCGGAACCGCCGATTCCCACAAAATGTATTTTTTTAACCTCGGATAGAGTATCTTGATAATCCATGATTTGAGCTCCTTAAAATGAGATGATGAATAGCGCTTTTATTCAATCGCAGCGTTTTTGTTCGGATTGCTCCCCACCTTCTGTGGGAAAAACCCGTTCGATCCCGAGACCCGGCGCAAAGGAAACCGCTGCAAAATATTGACCCTCTCTATTATATTGCCATACCTGTTTATAATAAACATTTTTTCGGATATTTGCAATAAAAAATAAAATCAAAACGGAAAACCCGCGCAATCACACCGAGCGTTCCATCTCCATAATATGGGGAAAGAAGTTTGTGGAGGTTTGTACAATGGTAGATATCAACAGTTTCGGCGTACTGGGCGGCGACAAGCGCCAGATTGCGCTGGCCGAATCCATTGCGTCGGACGGGTACACCGTCTATGTCTATGGATTTGACAACATTGAATTTTCCAAGGACGTAAAAAAGGCGGATCTTGAAGAAATTATGATCCGGTGTGAAAATATTATCCTTCCGCTGCCGGTTACGGCGGACGGTAGTCATCTGAATATGGTCTACAGCGAAAACGGCATCGAGCTGAACGACAGCTTTGCCGAACTGATGAGAAACAAACAGGTTTACGGAGGAATGATGGGAAAGCTTTACCAGACCAGCGACGTTTGGGATTCCATCGACACCTACGATTATTATACCCGGGAGGAGTTCGCCGTACACAATGCCGTTCCCGCCGCGGAGGGCGCGATCGAGATCGCGATGCGCGAATACCCCGGCACCGTCAGCCAGAGCAGATGCCTTGTTGTGGGCTACGGAAGAATCGGAAAAATTCTGGCGATGATGCTGCGCGGACTGGGTGCCTCGGTGACGGTGAGCGCCCGCAGATATTCCGATATCGCCTGGATCGAATCCTTCGGGTATTCTTCCGCCATGACGGACAAAATCTGCGACAAAGATCAGTACGACGTTATTTTCAACACGGCGCCCGCTTTGATATTCAACCGGCGCATGCTTTCGAAGATGCGCTCCAAACCGCTGATCATCGACCTTTCGTCCCCGCCCGGCGGCGTGGATTACGAAGCCGCGCAGAAATTCGGCATCAAGGCGATCCACGCTCTTTCCCTGCCCGGAAAGGTCGCTCCGAAAACCGCCGGTGAAATCATCAAAAATACCATTTATAATATGATGGAGGAGTGAAAGATGAAAAGCCTTACTTTCGGTTATGCCCTCTGCGGTTCCTTCTGCACCTTCGACAAGGCGATCGAGCAAATCCGCGCCCTTGTGGAAACGGGGTACGACATTCTGCCGATCATGTCGCAGAACGCTGCGACGACGGACACCCGCTTTGGAAAAGCGGACGATTTTATTTGGGAGATCGAAGACCTCTGCGGCAAAAAGATCATCAAAAGCATCGTAGAGGCGGAACCTATCGGACCGAAAAAGATGGTCGACCTTATGATCGTCGCTCCCTGCACCGGCAACACGCTGGCCAAAATCGCGAACGGGATCACCGACACCACCGTGACCATGGCGGTGAAGTCCAACCTGCGCATCGGCAGGCCGGTGCTGCTGGCCCCCGCAACGAACGACGCGCTCGCCGCGTCGGCGCAGAATATCGCAAAATTGCTCAATACCAAAAATATCTATTTCGTTCCTATGAAACAGGATGACCCGGGTAAAAAGCCGACCTCCGTGGTCGCGGACTTCAGCCTGATTCAGCCTGCGGCGCTTGCCGCGCTGGAGGGAAGGCAGCTTCAGCCCATCCTGCTGTGAGTGTGATTATTCATAAATATTTATGCAGATTTCTTGTAAGTTAGTCAATAAATGTGATATGATAAAGCAATGAAATGGAAGTGAGAGGAATGCTGTACTGTCCTAAGTGCCAATTGCTCATTGACAGCGATACCGACCGCTGCGCCGCGTGCGGTTCCAAAAAGCTGCGGGAGCCCGGACCGGACGACCCGGTGCTTTTGCTGACGGCGGATGAAACGAAGGCAATCATGATCCGCTCCGCCTTCCAGGAAAACGGAATCGTATTTATCGAGCAGGACAGCGGCTTCGGCGCGCCGCCTTCCATGCTGCTCGGCAAACCCTTTTACGGGAACCGCAATATTTTTGTGGCTTTTCGGGACCTGAATACCGCCAAAGAGCTGCTGAACGGGATCGGAATTGCGGATGCGGAGGACGCGAAGCTGGAGAGCAGCACCCCCGCGCCGGAGGAAGGTTCCGAACCCGAAGAGGAGCCGGAGCCGATGAGCTCCCGTAAGCGCTTTTTCTGGCGGATCGTTTCGGCAATGATGTTTATTCTGGTTGTGTGGGGCGTTGTGGCGGCGGCCGACTTTCTGGCCAACGCGCTGAAAGCGTTTTTCACAAAAGGCGGATTTTAAAGGGAAAGGAAAATTTCATTGAGCCATTATCATCTTGATACGGACTGCATCCACGCGGGTTATGAGCCGGGAAACGGCGAGCCGCGCGTACTGCCCGTCGTACAGAGCACAACCTTTAAATATGACAGTGCGGAAACGCTCGGCGAGCTGTTCGACCTGAAGGCCGACGGATTCTTTTACACCCGCCTGGGCAATCCGACCATTGACGCGGTGGAAAAAAAGATCGCCGCTCTGGAAGGCGGCGTCGGCGCGCTGCTGACCTCCTCCGGTCAGGCGGCTTCCCTGATATCGGTGCTGAACATCTGCCCCGCGGGCGGCCATGTGGTCTGCTCCAGCGCAATTTACGGTGGCACCTTTAATCTATTTAACAAAACCATGCGTGAAATGGGACTGGAATTTACATTTATTGCCCCGGACTGCACAAAGGAAGAGCTGAACGCCGCTTTCCGGGCGAACACGCGCTGCGTATTCGCGGAGACGCTGACCAATCCTTCGCTCGTCGTAACCGATCTGGAGCTGTTTGCAAAAACGGCGCACGCGCACGGCGTCCCCCTGATTGTAGACAACACCTTCCCCACTCCCATCAACTGCCGCCCGTTTACTTTCGGCGTCGACATCGTCACCCATTCCACCACGAAGTACATGGACGGCCACGCCGTTCAGGTCGGCGGAGCGATTGTGGACAGCGGGAATTTCAACTGGGAAAACGGAAAGTTCCCCGGGCTGACCGAACCGGACGAATCCTACCACGGAATCGTCTACACAAAGCAGTTCGGCAAAGCGGCCTACATTGTAAAAGCGCGCACACATCTGATGCGGGACCTTGGCGCTCAGTCGAGCCCGAACAACGCGTTCCTGCTCAACCTGGGGCTGGAAACGCTCGCGCTCAGAATGGAACGTCACTGTTCCAACGCGCTCGCCGTGGCGGCGTATCTGGAGCAGAACGACAAAATCGCTTGGGTGAATTATCCCGGTTTGAAAAGCAGCAGATATTACGAACTCGCGAAAAAGTACATGCCGAACGGCACCTGCGGCGTGATTTCCTTCGGAATAAAGGGCGGGCGCGAAGCCGCCGCCAGATTTATGGAGGGCTTAAAGCTCGCGTCCATCGTCATCCATGTGGCGGACCTGCGCACCTGTGTGCTTCACCCGGCCAGCACGACCCACCGCCAGCTGAACGACGATCAGCTCAGGGAGGCGGGCATCGGTCCCGACATGATCCGGATGTCGGTAGGCATCGAAAACATCGCGGATATTCTTGAGGATATCGACCAGTCGTTAAATAACCTGTAAATCATAACATACGAAAAGGCGGAGCAGCTGCTTCGCCTTTCTATATTTAACCAAATTTGCTGAACAAGAGACTTCCTCAGTCAGGCTTCGCCTGCCAGCTCCCTCACAGAGGGAACCTTTAAAGAACCCCTGCCTCCCTCCGTGAGGGAGGTGACGCGCCCGGCGCGACAGAAGGAGTTTGGGAGCATTCCACTCACGATTCAACGCAAACCGATTAAGAGCGCCGCCGCAGGCACTTCCCGGCCGGTAGGTCCGGCAGCCTGCGCTTAGTTAAATGTATAGAGTGACTTATACGGGTTTTTCGTATTGGGCGTTAAGACATAGAAGTTTTTGGAAAGCACTTCCTGCTTATCGATATTGAAAATACCGCAGAACTCATCAAGATGGCCGTCAATTGCCGCCATGTCCTCCGGGGAAGCGGGAGCCGCCTGCACCTGCTTCGGCAGATCCTCCGGAAGCGCCTCGCAGCGCAGGTAAATCTTGCCGCCGTGCATTCCCGTTCCGCAAAGGCTGCCCACGGGCACCTTCTTTTCGGAACCGAGGCCCAGCACGACGATGGTGCCGCCAGCCTGATACTCGCCCAGAAAGCTGCCGGTCTCGCCGCCGATCATGATCAGCGGCTGGTGCGTCTGATACGCCTTCATATGGATGCCCGCGCGGTACCCCGCGTTGCCCCGTACGAGGATTTTTCCTCCGCGCATCGCGTAGCCGGTGGCGTCGCCGCTGGAGCCGTCGATGATAATGGTCCCCTCGTTCATGGTGTCGCCGGTGGCGTCCTGCGCGTTGCCGTTTACCCGGATGGTGGCGCCGTTCAGATAGCAGCCCAGGTCGTTGCCCGGCACCCCGTTGATCGTGATGTTTTTCCCGCTCATGCCGGAGGCGATGTAGCGCTGCCCAAGACAGTTGTCCACCGTGATATCCGCTTCCGTGGAGATACGGATTTCATTGTTCAGGTCTTTGAAATGTTGATTGTCCGCATTGATTTTCATTCTTTGGCACCTCCGAGCTTAACGGCTCTTTCCGACGCGGTAAACGCCATGAGCTGCGGTTTTTCCTTAATCAGTTCGTAATCGACGGTGTCGAGCGGTGTCCTTTCGCGAATCAGCGAAGTGTAGATTCCCGCCCTGGCGACGTCACCGATCAGGATGAAGCCCTTTAACAGATTGTCTTTCGAGACCAGCTTTTTATAGGTCTGTTCGGTCCGCACCACATAGGCTTCTCCGTCGTAGCTTCCGGCGGTGATGATGTGCAGCCCGAAAAATCCGATCGCGTTCATCGGGATGGCCTTGTCGTAGACCTTTTCCCCGCCTGCCATATTGATGCCCGCGGCCTCGCCCTGCATATACGCGTTGGGCAAAAGGGCGAGCACGCGGTACTGGCCGGAGGTGATGTCGTAGCTTTCGCTGCAGTCGCCCGCCGCGTAAACGCCGTCCAGATTCGTGGCGCAGTGGATGTCGGAAACGATCCCCTTATTGACCTTGCAGCCGATGTCCGCGGCAAGCTTCGTTTCCGGGCGGACGCCGACCGCGACAACCAGAGCGTCGAACTCCAGCTTTTCGCCGCTTTTCAGCAGAGCGGAATTTTTGGTAAACTGCGCGACGCTGTCGCTTAGGATAAACTTTACCCCCTGCTCCTCAATGTGCTTCTGCACGATTTCGGAGCCCGCTTCGTCGAGGATACTCGGCAGGATGCGGGGCGCCAGGTCCACAACGGTGATCTGCTTTACCTTGCTGCAAATTCCCTCCGCGCATTTCAGGCCGATCAGGCCCGCGCCGACGATCAGCACGCGGCTTTCCTGATCGATGACCTTCTGCAGGGCCGCCGCGTCGTCCAGCTTCATAAAGCTGAACTGATTCTCCACTTCCTCCAGCCCCGCCATGGGCGGAACAAAAGGAGAGGAACCGGTCGCAAAGAGCAGCTTGTCAAACGCGACCCCGTCCCCGTTGTCCAAAAGGACTTTCTTGTTTTCGTAATCCACCCCGGTAACCGTAACGCCCAGGAGCGGGGTCACCCGGTTGTCTTCATAAAAGGTGTCCGGACGGTACTTCATGCGCTGCCGGGTGGTTTTTCCGTAAAGGAGATAGGAAATCAGCGGACGCGAATAAACATGATGCGGCTCTTTGGAAATCACCGTGATTTTTCCGGCTTGATCCACGGAGCGGATTCCTTCGATGCAGCCGACCGCCGCAGTCGAATTTCCGATAATTACATAATTCATTCTGTTCACCTCTCCTCAAAAACGATCGCCTTGTTCGGGCAGCCCCGCACGCACGCGGGCTCTCCGAAGCTGTTGTTCGTGCAGAGCTCGCATTTCTGAATGACGCTGCCGTCGTTCCCCGGCATGATCGCGCCGTAGGGGCATATCATAACGCAGGTGTAGCAGCCCACGCATTTGTCCTTGTCGACCTCAATAACGCCGTTATCCACGCTGAGCGCGCCGGTAATACAGCTTTTCACACAGAGCGGCTCCGTACAGTGGCGGCAGGAAACGGCAAAGCTGATCCCCTGGTTTTCCTCGATCCGTATCCTCGGGTTGATATGAATATCCTTGAGCGCCTTGACCATATCGTCGCTGCCGGAATTGGCAAAAGCGCAGTTATATTCGCAAAGATGGCACCCGAGACACCATTTCTCATTTACATAGATCCTCTTCATCGCTTATTCCCCCGCATGCTTGATACCAAGAATCTCAAGCTCTTTCTCGTTTAATCCGATTCCGCGAAGCATCAGGCGGTTGCCCTTAAGCGCTTCAATCGAATTGATTCCCATGCCGCCCATCATTTCCTTGATCTCGTGCTGCCAAGCGGAGACAAGGTTGACAAGGCGCTTATAGCCGATATCGGGGTTCAGGCGTTTGACAAGGTCCGGCCGCTGGGTCGCGATGCCCCAGTTGCATTTGCCCGTCTGGCAGCTGCGGCAGAGGTGACAGCCGAGCGCCAGAAGCGCCGCCGTCGCGATGTATACCGCGTCCGCTCCCAGAGCGATGGCTTTGACAATATCCGCGGAGTTGCGGATGCTGCCGCCGACGACGAGGGAAACGTTGTTGCGAATTTTCTCCTGGCGGAGCCGCTCGTCCACAGCCGCGAGCGCAAGCTCGATCGGGATACCGACGTTGTCGCGGATTCTGGTCGGGGCGGCGCCGGTACCGCCGCGGTAGCCGTCGATGGCGATGATGTCCGCTCCGCTGCGGGCAATGCCGCTGGCGATGGCGGCGACATTGTGCACCGCCGCGATTTTTACAATGACCGGCTTTTGATAGTTGGTGGCCTCTTTCAGGGAGTAAACCAGCTGGCGGAGGTCCTCGATCGAATAGATATCGTGGTGGGGCGCGGGAGAAATCGCGTCCGAGCCCTCCGGGATCATTCTGGTGCGGGAAACATCGCCGACGATCTTCGCCCCGGGCAGATGCCCGCCGATTCCCGGCTTCGCGCCCTGACCGATTTTGATTTCGATTGCCGCGCCGGCTTCCAGATAATCCTTATGTACCCCGAAACGTCCGGACGCAACCTGCACGATGGTGTTCGCGCCGTACCGGTAAAAGTCCTCGTGCAGGCCGCCCTCGCCGGTGTTGTAATAAATGCCCAGCTCCTCGGCGGCCCTTGCAAGGCTTTCATGCGCGTTGTAGCTGAGGGAGCCGTAGCTCATGGCGGAGAACATCACCGGCACGGAAAGCTCCAGATTCGGGGGAAGGTTCTCCGTGTTGAGGCTGCCGTCCGCGTTGCGCTCCAGATTTTCCGGCCGCTTGCCCAGAAAGGTTCTGGTTTCCATCGGCTCGCGCAGCGGGTCGATGGACGGGTTCGTCACCTGCGAAGCGTTGATCAGGATCTTATCCCAGTAAACCGGATACGGCTTCGGGTTGCCCATGGAGGAAAGCAGCATGCCGCCCGAGCCGGCCTGACGGTATACCTCGCCGATGACCTCGTTCGTCCAGTTGGCGTTCGTTTTGAAGGTGTGATCGGACTTTACGATTTTCAGCGCCCTTGTCGGGCAAAGCGCCACACAGCGGTGGCAGTCGACGCACTTGGACTCGTCGCTCTTCATCAGATTCAGTTCCGCATCGTAGGAATGCACCTCGTTGGCGCACTGTCGTTCGCACACGCGGCAGGCAATGCAGCGCTGCGGATTACGGATTACTTCATATTCAGGATATAAGAAATCGACAGGCATTATGCATCCACCCCCTCATTCAACGTGATAATGACCGGTTCTCCGCCTCTGGGGGCGAAGGTTCTGTCCGGTTCCGGCTCAATCGCGCGGATCGCGCATTCCTCGCTCGCCACATAGGCCATGTCGCCCTTTTCGGCGACGACCATGGAGCGCAGCTTCAGACGGTCGTTCAGCGCCATCATGCCGCCGCTGAAGCCCAGCAGGATAGAGAACGGGCCGGTAATCAGCAGGCTGGAAAACACGTTTCTCAGGTAGGTGAACTTTTTGCGTTCCGCCGCCGGCATCCGGTCGATTTCGCTCCAGAACGGGGCGGCGATGACGTCCGCGGCCTCTTTCAGGCTGAGCCCCTGTTTCCGGTTCAGGTAATCAATAATATAGGTAATCACTTCGGTATCGGTCAGAAGCGTACATTTGTAGCCGAACATCTCGATGAAACGGCGGTTCGCGTCGTAGGAGGAAATTTCACCGTTATGTACAATGGAATAGTCCAGCATGGCGAACGGGTGCGCTCCGCCCCACCAACCCGGCGTGTTGGTCGGGTAACGCCCGTGCGCCGTCCAGCAGTAGCCCTCGTAGTTTTCCAGACAGTAATATCTTCCCACATCCTCCGGAAAGCCGACCGCCTTGAACACGCCCATGTTCTTTCCGCTGGAAAACACATAGGCATCCTTGATCTGCGTGTTGATCTTTACCACGCAGCGCGCGACAAATTCCCTTTCGTCCAATTGCGTATCCTTGAGCAGCTTTTCAAACGGCAGGCCGAAATAGCGCCATATTGCAGGTTCATCCGTAATTTCCGGCATTTTTCGGGTCGGAATCTTTTCCGCAACCGTCACGTCGAAGTTCTCCATGATCTCTTTTTCGCATTCCTCTTTGGCGCGGGCGCTTCCGTAAAAAACATGGAACGCGTACAGGTCCCTGTTATGCGGATAAATTCCGTAGGCCGCAAAACCGCCGCCCAATCCATTGCTGCGGTCGTGCATGGTGGTAATGGAGCGAATAATGGCTTCGCCGTTCATTTTCTTTCCGCTGCGCGAAAAAATTCCCGATATGGCGCAGCCCGAAGGTATCCTTACATCTCCCTCTAATTGCATAAAAAACTGACCTCCCTGCAATTTCGTATTCCGACGCATTTTATGCCCCGTCAGCAAAAATTGCGAAATTCACAGCTTTCGGCTGTTTACTAAATTTGCGTTTTTTTATAATATAATGTTTAGGCCCTAATGTCAATAGATTTTGCATAATTATGGCATTAAAATTGCAGACTAGTGCAATTTTCCATAAAACTTTATCAATAACAGGATGGTTATGCATGTAATATTATCAAATCCTGCAAATTTTTATTTTTTTATTGACATTCCGCCTCGGCTGTCATATAATAAGCGCATAGCAGCAAAGGCGCTGTAGGGATTTGCCCTATAGTGCCTTCTTTTTTTATTCTTTTTTGTAATTTATGTAGGGAGTGATTTTCATGAGCAATATTCCTGAAATGTTCGGCAGCATGGTCTTCAACGATACGGTCATGAAGGAAAGACTGCCAAAGGACACCTATAAGGCTCTGAGAAAGACCAGGGAGCAGGGCAAGCCGCTGGATCTGCAGGTCGCGAACGTCGTTGCAAACGCGATGAAGGACTGGGCGGTGGAAAAGGGCGCGACCCACTTTACCCACTGGTTCCAGCCGATGACCGGGATCACCGCGGAAAAGCACGACAGCTTTATCTACCCGGTGGAAAACGGCAAGATCATTATGGAATTTTCAGGGAAGGAACTGATCAAGGGCGAACCCGACGCTTCCAGCTTTCCGTCCGGCGGACTGAGAGCGACCTTTGAAGCAAGAGGCTACACGGCCTGGGACCCTACCAGCAATGCGTTCATCAAAGACGGCTCCCTCTGCATTCCCACCGCGTTTTGCTCCTACGGCGGCGAGGCGCTTGATAAAAAGACCCCCCTGCTGCGTTCCATGGACGCGATCGACAGGCAGGCAATGAGAATCTTAAAGCTGTTCGGCAACACGGAGGCCCACCGGGTCATTACCACGGTAGGACCGGAACAGGAATATTTCCTCATTGACAAGGCGATGTACGAAAAAAGAAAAGACCTGATCTACACCGGCAGAACGCTGTTCGGCGCGAAGCCCCCGAAAGGACAGGAGCTTGAGGACCACTATTTCGGCGTAATCAAGCCGAGAGTGTCCGCATACATGAAAGAACTGGACGAAGAACTCTGGAAGCTTGGCATTTTCGCCAAGACAAAACATAATGAAGTCGCTCCTTCCCAGCATGAACTCGCTCCCATTTTCACCACAAGCAACGTAGCCTCCGACCAGAACCAGCTCACCATGGAGATCATGAAGAAGGTCGCCACAAAGCACGGCCTGACCTGTCTGCTCCATGAAAAGCCGTTCGCGGGCATCAACGGAAGCGGCAAGCACAACAACTGGAGCATTTCGACCGACACCGGCGTAAACCTCCTTGAGCCGGGCGATTCTCCCCGAGAGAACGCGCAGTTCCTCCTTTTCCTTGCCGCGATCATCCGGGCGGTCGACGAGCATCAGGACCTGCTCCGCATCTCCGTCGCGAGCGCAGGCAACGACCACCGTCTGGGCGCGAACGAAGCTCCCCCGGCGATCGTCTCCATGTTCGTGGGCGACGAGCTGGCCAGCGTGCTGAAGTCCATTGAGGACGGCTCCTCCTATCATCAGCAGGACAAAGTTTCCATGAAAATCGGCGTCGATGTTCTGCCCGCTTTCCCGAAGGATTCCACGGACCGCAACCGCACTTCCCCGTTTGCCTTCACCGGCAACAAGTTTGAGTTCCGTATGCTCGGCTCCACCGTTTCCATCGCGTGTCCGAACATCATGCTCAACACGATCATTGCCGACGCCCTGTGCACCTTTGCAGATGAGCTGGAAAAGGCGGATGATTTCAACTCCAAGCTGGCCGAGATCATCAAAGACACGATCAAGGATCACAGCCGTATCATTTTCAACGGCAACAACTATGCCGAAGAGTGGGTCGAGGAAGCGGAAAAACGCGGTCTGCTGAACCTGCGCTCCACCGCGGACGCGCTGCCGTACTATATCAGCGACGCCAATATCTCTTTATTTGAAAAATACAGCGTGCTGACGAAAACGGAAGTTCATTCCCGCTATGAAATCCAGCTGGAAAACTACTGTAAACAGCTCCACATCGAAGCGCTGACCATGGTGGATATGATCAAAAAAGACATTCTGCCGGCAGCCTGCTCCTATATGAAGGACATCAGCAAGGAGGCCATCAACAAGAAACAGCTGTGTGCGGACATCTGCTGCGAACTGGAAGAGACCCTGCTGAAAAAGCTGTCCAGCCTCACCTCCGACCTGTACAAGAAAATGCTTGTTCTGGAAGAGACCGTCGTACCGGAGAAAGAATTCAAGGATGTTCTGGAACAGGCAAAATACTACCGCAATACGGTTTTCGCGGAAATGGAAGCAACCCGTGTCATCGCGGATGAAATCGAAAGCCTGGTCGGCGCAAAATATTGGCCGTACCCGACTTACGGCGACCTGCTTTTCAGTGTGATCTAAAAGCGGGAACAGCATTGGCTTGCGAGGGTATATTGAAAACTGGATAAATTAATGCACAAAGGCGTGTATTCTGTTTTAGCTTGCAGAATACACGCTAATTTTTTAGAGGAGGCAACACGCATGACTCAAGTATTCTCTTCCGTTGATACGATCTGGGTACTGCTCGGCGCGGCCCTGGTGTTCTTTATGCAGGCAGGCTTTGCAATGGTCGAAACCGGTTTTACGAGGGCAAAAAATGCCGGCAACATCATTATGAAAAACCTGATGGACTTCTGCATCGGCACTCCTATTTACTGGCTTTTCGGTTTCGGTCTGATGTTTGCCGGAACGGCGCCTTTCATCGGCGGCTTTGATTTTCTGACGAGAGGCGATTACGCCGCCAGCCTCGGACTGACCATCCCCACTGCGGCCTACATCATCTTTCAAACTGTTTTCTGTGCGACAGCCGCAACCATTGTTTCGGGCGCTATGGCGGAAAGAACGAAATTTATTTCCTACTGCATTTACAGCGCTTGTATCAGTGCATTTGTCTACCCCGTTTCCGGGCACTGGATCTGGGGCGGCGGCTGGCTGGCACAGCTCGGCTTCCACGATTTTGCGGGCTCGACCGCAGTACATATGGTGGGCGGCCTTGCGGCGCTGATCGGAGCCAAAATGCTCGGCCCCCGTATCGGCAAATATGATAAGAACGGCAACCCAAAGGCGATTCCCGGCCACAGTCTGACCCTTGGCGCTCTCGGTGTCTTTATTCTCTGGTTCTGTTGGTTCGGATTCAACGGCTGTTCCACCATTTCCATGACCGGCGACGACATTCTTTCCTCCGCCGGCAGCATCTTTGTCACCACCAATCTCGCGGCCGCAGTCGCTACCGTGACAGTGATGATTATTACTTGGATTCGTTACAAAAAGCCCGACGTATCCATGACCCTGAACGGCTCCCTGGCGGGCCTTGTGGCGATTACCGCAGGCTGCGACGCGGTCTCCCCCGTCGGCGCGTTCTTTATCGGTCTGATTGCCGGCTTTATCGTTGTATTTGGTATTGAATTTATTGACAAGGTTTTAAAAATAGATGACCCGGTCGGCGCGGTCGGCGTGCATTTTCTGAACGGAGCGGGCGGTACCATTCTAACCGGCTTCTTCGCGGTGGACGGCGGTCTGCTTTACGGCGGCGGTTTCCAGCTCCTAGGCACACAGATTTTGGGCGTACTCGCCGTGTGCTTATGGGTTACCGTTTCCATGCTGATTATTTTTACTGTCATTAAGAAGACAGTCGGTCTTCGCGTTGATCCTGAAGAAGAAATCATGGGTCTGGATATCAAGGAGCACGGCATCGTCAGCGCATATGCCGACTTTCTCCCAATGGACGGCCACGCTTTATTCAGCGAGGCGGATTTTCTTCCTGTTGAAGAAAGTGTTCCGGTTTCGCATTATCCTGCGGCGCCTACCGTTGCTTCCACTGTCACCGGTAAAAAGATGACAAAAGTCGTGATGATTTTTAATAAGGGCAAGTTTGAAGCGATGAAGGAAGCAATGAACGAAATCGGTATCATGGGAATGACCGTTACCAATGTTCTTGGCTGCGGCACACAAAAAGGGAATACCGAATATTACCGCGGCGTCAAAATGAAAGAAATCAACCTCCTGCCGAAAATCAAGCTGGAAATAGTCGTCAGCGCCATTCCGGTAGAAACAGTGGTGGACACAGCAAAGAAGGTTCTATACACCGGAAAGATCGGCGATGGAAAAATCTTTGTCTACGATGTGGAAAATGTAATCAAAGTCCGCACAGGCGAAGAGGGATACGACGCCTTACAGGGCGAATATTAATTCAGAGTACAAGATCTTTACATATCTTCCTATATAAAGTGGGCGGTCTGTCATTCCGGCAGACCGCCCGCTTTATCTATCGCTTTGATTTTATGAACAATTTTTGAACTCTTTGTATTATTCGGTCTATTTTATACAAAATATGTTATAATTTTAGTAAAATATGCGGTCGTCACCATGAATGGCTGAATAGCTGGTTTGAAAGCTGAGATAGATACTATGAACGAAAGGAAGTTGAGAATGAATGGAGTATTGACCGAGAAACTGAAAGAATCCGTGCAATCCGTCTTGCCTGTCGGCATCATCGTTCTTCTGCTGAACTTTACAATCGCACCCATGCCCACAGGCACTCTGATGATGTTCCTCACCGGAACGGTCCTGCTGATCGTGGGGATGAGCATCTTCACTCTGGGCGCGGAACTATCGATGATTCCCATGGGAGAAACCATCGGCTCGGTGCTGACCAAATCGCGGAAGCTCTGGCTGATGGTGGTAAGCAGCTTTATCCTGGGCGTCGTGGTGACGGTGGCGGAGCCGGACCTGCAGGTGCTGACCAAACAGGTGCCCGCCGTGCCGGACGCCGCTTTGATCGCGTCTGTCGCGTGCGGGGTGGGCATTTTTCTGGTGATTGCGCTTCTGCGCATCCTGTTCCAGATGAATCTTTCCCACGTTTTGATCGTCTCGTATGTTTTTGTCTTCATTATCGCCGCACTGACGGCCCCGGACTATCTGGCCGTCAGCTTTGATTCCGGCGGCGTAACCACCGGACCGATTACCGTGCCTTTTATTCTGGCGCTTGGTCTGGGCATTTCTGCGGTGCGCGGCGGCAGTACCGCGGAGGAGGACAGCTTCGGGCTGTGCGCGCTGTGCTCCATCGGCCCTATTCTGGCGGTGCTGATCACGGGAATGTTTTTCGACCCCTCCGGAACGGGGTTCGCGTTTGAATCCGCCGCCACGGTAGACAGCGTCAGTGAGCTGATTGCGCTGTTTGCGAACGGCTTTCTCCAGTTTTTTAAGGAAGTCTGTATCGTTCTGCTTCCGATCGTCGTGATTTTCATATTCCTCCAGTTGATTCATTTAAAGCTCCCGAAAATCAAGATGATTCGCATTATGGTCGGAATTGTGTACACGCTCGTCGGGCTTTCGGTCTTTCTGACCGGCGTCAACATCGGCTTTATGCCCGCCGGCACCTACCTGGGACGTTCCATCGCCTCCCTTCCCTACCGCTGGATTCTCATTCCCCTAAGCGCGGTGATCGGGTGCTGCGTCGTCTTTGCGGAGCCTGCGGTTCATGTTCTGAACAATCAGGTGGAGGATATCACCAGCGGCGCGATCTCCGGAAGGATGATGATGGTCGGCCTTTCCATCGGCGTGGGGCTTGCGCTGGCTCTGGCCATGATCCGCATCATGACGCACACCTCCATCTGGTTTTTCCTGCTTCCGGGCTATGCCATTGCGCTGGCAATGACCTTTTTCAGCCCGAAAATTTTCACCGCTATTGCTTTCGACTCCGGCGGCGTGGCGGCCGGAACCATGGCCGCGGCGTTTCTGCTTCCGTTTGCTTCCGGCGCGTGCGATGCGTTGGGCGGCAATATTATGACGGATGCCTTCGGCATTATCGGCATGGTGGCCATGATGCCGATCATCACCGTACAGGCAATCGGCATTATTTACCGGATCAAGCTCGACCGAGCGGAAAAGGCGGAAGAAGCGGACAACGTTCTGCCGGAGGAAGGTGTTGAATCGCCTGAATTCTCGGGGGAAAATCCGGAATTTCCGGAAGAATCGGAGGAAAATAAGGGAAAAGTGGAAAACCCTATTGCAAATTCCGAGGAAACCAGCGAAAATAGAACAGATGGCGACAATTCGTTGGAAAGGGAGGAATGAAATGACGCAGACAAATACCGGATCGGAATCGACCGTACTGATGATCACGATTCTCAACCGGGGAAACGGCAAAAAAATTGCAGATCTGTTTTCCGGCAGAGGTGTGCGCCTGAATTTCCTGGCTTTGGGAAAAGGAACCGCGGATTCAAAGATCCTGTCCTACTGGGGCCTTGGCGAAACGGAAAAAGACGTTCTGTTCAGTGTGATGCCCGGGGAAACAGCCGAAAGCTTTGTGGAAGAACTGAATCAAAAAATAGGCAGGCCCGGAAGCGGTATTGCCATGACCATACCGATCAACGGTGCTGCGGGATGCAGGGAAGAGACTCTCTGCCATACCGTATTACAGAAAACAGGAGGGAGCTTTATGGACCAATCCTTTGAACACGCACTCATCGTTGCGATTGCCAATCAGGGTTTTTCCGATGAAGTGATGGATGCCGCAAAAGCCGCGAAAGCGACCGGGGGTACCGTGATCCACGCGCGGGGTGCCAGTGTGAAGGATGCCGAAAAATTCTTCGGCATTACGATCCAGCCGGAAAAGGAATTGATTCTGATTTTAACAAAAAGCGAACACCGTGAAGAAATCATGCAGGCGATTACGCGCGAAAAGGGCCTTCATACGGACGCCAAGGCCATTGCGTTTTCCCTGCCTGTCAACGGAGTGGCAGGGCTGCCCGCTTTATAGCCTGAATTCGGCAGAACCCCGGAGTTTCCGCCGCAATAACAGTATTTTTGTTTGAAATTATACAATCTGTATAATTTAAATGCGCAATGAAAGACAAAAAGACGAAAGCCTGCTGAAACAGCGGGTTTTCGTCTTTTTGATGCGACCAGGCCTGTAAGCCGAGTTCTGTCGTGAACAGCCATCTATCTTGGCCGGATGTTGCCATCGCGGCTCAGTGCCACCTTCTCGGGACGCGCCGGGCCGGCGCATGAAGTCCCTCTGCGGTGTTGCTCCGAATAGGGTTTGCAGAGCCGCGCGGTCTCCCGCGCGCTGGTGAGCTCTTACCTCGCCTTTCCACCCTTACCGTTTACCGGCGGTATATCTCTGTTGCACTTTCCCTGGGGTCGCCCCCGGCGGCCGTTAGCCGTTATTCTGCCCTGTGGAGCTCGGACTTTCCTCGGGCACGTCCTTTCGGACTGTGTCCGCAGCTGCTCAGCCTGCTCGCTAAACTATTTTAAACGATGAAAGGTCATCTGTCAACTGCAGATTATGGAAGCGGCCTTCCGCCGATTGAAAAATTAATCTGATACCGGCTGCCGTTAAAAGCTGTGCTCGGAGATCAGGCGGTTTTTCTCGTCCCAAAGCTTCTGTGATAAATCCACATAATACTGGTGCGGATTTTCAAAACGCGTGACCTCGTCCCAGAGCGTATCCACCTGCTGCAGGCAGTATTCCTTGACTTCGTTCAGGTCGCGCGGCTTTGTCAGGCTCTTTCCGTTTTCAAACAGCTTCTGGCGCAGTTCCACCGCGCGGAAATTTTTGACGATTTTCCTCTTCCAGATATGCTCCGGGTCAAACAGCTCGTACGGCTTGGTGTCGTCGATCACTTCGCCGTGCAGTGTAATCAGGTCGGCAATCGCCTTGCCGCTTTCCCGGTCAAACAGCCTCCAGAGATTTTTAAAGCAGGGAGTGGTAATTTTCGCCACGTTTTCGCTGATTTTAATCTTCGGAATGATATTCCCCTTTGCGTCCTCGACTCCGCTCAGCTTATAAACGCCGCCGAAAACAGGCTCGCTGGCCGCGGTAATCAGGCGCTCGCCCACGCCGAAGCTGTCCACACAGGCACCTTGCATCAGCATGTCGCGTATTATATACTCATCGAGAGAATTCGACGCGCAGATCTTGCAGTCCTCAAATCCGGCGGCGTCCAGCATTTTTCTCGCTTTTCGGGAAAGATAAGTAATGTCGCCGCTGTCGATGCGAATTCCCGCGGGGCGGAACCCGAGAGGGAGAAGCTCCTCATTGAACACGCGGATCGCGTTGGGAATGCCCGATTTCAAAACATTGTAGGTATCGACCAGCAGGGTACACTGGTTCGGATATTCCCGGGCATAGGCCCGGAAGGCTTCCAGCTCGCTGTCAAACAGCTGGACCCAGCTGTGCGCCATGGTGCCCAGCGCCTTCACGCCGTAATCCCGGTCACAGAGGGTGCAGGCGGTCCCGCAGCACCCGCCGATATAGGCCGCCCTGGCCCCGAGAACGGCTCCGTCCGGTCCCTGCGCGCGGCGGGAACCGAATTCCATGACCGCTCTTCCCTGCGCCGCGCGGACAATCCTGTTGGCCTTGGTGGCAATCAAGCTCTGATGATTGATACAGAGCAGAATCATAGTTTCAATGAACTGCGCCTGGATTACCGGCCCGCGCACCGTAACGATGGGCTCGGTCGGAAAGATGGGGGTTCCTTCCGGGACCGCCCACACGTCGCAGGCGAACCGGAAATTCTCCAGATAACCGATAAAATCCTCGTTGAAAATTTTGCAGTCCCGCAGATACTGAATGTCCTTCTCGGTAAACTTCAGGTTCTCCAGATACTCCACGGCCTGCTGGACACCGGCCATGATCGCGTAGCCGCCGTCGTTTGGCACACGCCGGAAAAACATGTCAAAATAGACGATCGTGTCTTGATAGCCGTTTGTAAAATAGCCGTTGGCCATGGTGATTTCATAAAAATCGGTCAGCATGGTCAGGTTGGTTTTGAATCCGTTCTGTTCATTCATCCTGTTCAGCTCCAATAAATTATTAAATTTTGCTGTAACTCCACCCGTGCCGGTCATCATATTATAGAACAGCAGTAAAGTGTCTCATGGATACCGTAACGGTATCCCGGTCTATAAAAATCTCTTTTTGAAAATTACAATAAATTATAAGCTATATGAAGAATATTATAACAAGGTTAAGGCAAAATAACAAATAAGAAATGCAAATATGATGAAATCATTACTAATTTGAAAAATATTGGTTCATTATGTGAAATTTTTTTATATTTTATTGCATTATAAACAATAAAATATTATACTATATGACATTAACAGAATTTACGCTGGTAAATTTCCAATGATTTGTAAATTTTCAGGAAATTTTGTTACAGGCGCTGTGCAGATGGAATATGTATGTGCGTAAAAAATATTTCGTGGGGAGATGAATTCAGTGAGATTACGCAAACAGGCACTTGGAACTCGTAATTTAGTCGGTGCGCGTGTGGAGATGGCACGCAAAAACCAAGGGATGAAGCAGAAAGAGCTTCTGGCTCAGCTTCAGGTTAACGGTGTCGATATGAACGCCTCCGGCTTGTCTAAATTGGAAGGCCAGATCCGCTATGTAACGGATTTTGAACTTTCTGCTTTAGCTAATATTTTAAATGTTTCAGTCGACTGGCTTTTAGGCCGCGAAAAATAATCGTATTTGAATAACGGGGCAGGTTGAGGCGCTTCGCGTTGAGCGGGGCGCTCTTTTTTTGCTTTCTTTTTTGCAAAAGATCGAATATAATGATATTATATTACTATTTCGGACAGCAAAAGGCAAGGAGGATATGATTTTGTTTGACAGGCGACAGCTTACCCGGTTAAAGCCGCTACTGGCCTTTTTCGTAGGGTTTACTTTGCTTTTCTACTTTTTCGCGCTTACGCTGAAATTCACGTTTCCTTTTCTGGCGGGATTTCTGCTGGCCCTGATCGTACAGCCCGTCATCCGACAGCTGAAAAAGCGGATGCATTTCAACCCCTCGGGGGCTGCGGCGCTTTCCACGCTTCTGGTTTTTGTGGTGGTGTTCGGCCTTCTGTTTCTGTTGGGCTACTGGCTGATTTATGAAATCAGCAACCTGCTGAACAATCTGACCACGGACGTAGGCGCCCTGACCGCGCCGATCAACAGCCTGATCAGTATGGCGGGAGAGTATTTGAATCGCATCAATTCCAAATATATCGAGCAGAATCAGCAGCAGATTCTGAATATCGCCCAATCCGGCGCCGGAATTGTAAAAACGATCTTGGCGAGCGTGCTCACCTTCCTGACTTCCCTGCCGGCCATTTTCACCATGTTCATCGTCATGATCCTTTCCACTTACTTTTTTTCAAAGGACATGACCTCGATCAAATCGCACGTCATGTCGCTGTTTTCCCAGACCACTGCGTTCAATATCCGCTCCGCGTCGCGCCACGGAATGAATATGAGCGGAAAATACGTCGGTTCCTATCTGCTGATTTATTTCATCACCTTTGTGGAAACGCTGATCGTTTTTTTCGCACTGGGCGTACCGTATCCGCTTGTTCTGAGCATTGTGACCGGCATCGCCGATATTCTTCCCGTGCTCGGCCCCGGAACCATTTATATTCCCCTGACGCTTCTTTACCTTGTAAGCGGCAACTTTTTCAAAGCGGGCGCGCTTCTGGTCTGCTGGCTTCTGATTACCTCCATCCGCCAGATCATTGAGCCGAAACTGATCTCCTCGTCGATCGACATTCATCCGCTGACCATGCTCGCGGCGATCTATTTCGCGCTGGTGGCCCAGAATTTTCTGATTCTGATCTACTGCTCCGCGCTTTTGATCCTTTATAAGATTCTGACCCAGATCGGCGTGCTCCCCACCCTGTTTGAAGCGAAGCCCGCCGCCGGCAAGGAGACTGCAAAAACCGGCCCGAAAAGCGATCCGCCCCCACCGGAAATCTAGCAGGCAGAAAAACCGGGCCGTTAACGGCCCGGTTTTTTCATAGTCTTTTAATTGTATCGACACACTCCGCACACACACAGCCCTTGTCAGTTTGGATAACATTAACCGACGATCCGCATAATTTACAGCATGGGTCGGCCTTTTGCAAAACAATTTCCCCGTCAGCCAATATAACGTTCATAATAGTTTTCGTATTTACTCCCAATACATTTCTCATTTCGGCAGGTAATACAATTCTCCCTAATTCATCCACCGCACGCTGAACCATATTTTCACCCCCATCCCTCAAAAAAGGAACTAAATTCCTCACATTAAAATTATAATGCATAAAATGATGAATGTCAATCATAATATTATGCATATAAATCTATGTTAATAAAAGCATATTGACACTACACTTTTATTTGGGGTGATTGACATGGATTTAAAGCATTATGATCAATACAGAAAGCTGGGCCTGAATATCGCATATTACCGGAAGGACAAAGGATACACACAGGAAGCTCTTGCGGAAAAGCTGGACATTGACAGAACAACCGTAAGTAAAATTGAGCTTGCCGTTTCGGGGGTCTCGCTGGACATCCTTTTCGCGATCTCCGACCTGCTGAAAGTTCCCGTATATAAATTTTTCGAATTCAGAGATTAACCACAAACAGAAAACCCAGCCGTAAACGTTTTTCCCCGCTGTTTTTCTATTGTTGACATTTTTGTAATGATTATTGACTTGAGGAAGTAAGCATGCTATAGTCTAACTGTACTAACCTTAATAATACAGAAAACACAGAAGAGGTGAGGATGGTGTTCACACTCGATTATAAGAGCCGGCTGCCGATTTACGAGCAGCTGTACAGAAGCATACGGCGCATGGCCGCGGTGGGCGCTGTGGACCAGCGGGAGCCGCTTCCAAGCGTAAGGGCGCTGGCGCAGGAGCTGGGGGTCAACCCAAACACGGTGCAAAAGGCCTACCGGATGCTTGAACACGACGGTATTATCTGTTCCATCCCGGGGAAAGGGTCCTTTCTTTCCGAGGACCTCTCCGCAATTTCCCAGCAGCGGGAAATTGCGCTGGAAAAGCTGGACGACGCAATCCGGTCCGCCGCGGATTTTGGAATAACAAAAAGTCAAATCATTGTAAGGGTGGAAAGCATTGTAAGCGGGAGAGGTGAGTGAGCGATGATAGAAGCAAAAAAACTAACGAAGAAATTCGGCGCGACCACCGCACTGGATGAGATATCTTTTTCCATCGGGTCGGGTTCGGTGTTCGGGCTGGTCGGTTCCAACGGCGCCGGAAAATCCACATTTCTGCGCACGCTCGCGGGAATCTATAAGCCGGACGGCGGCGAGGTACTTCTGGACGGAGCGGCGCCGTTCGAAAACTCGGAGGTCAAGTCTCAGATTTTCTTCATATCGGATTTTCCGTATTTTCTGCCGCAGGCCACGCTGAGAGAAATGGCGGGATTTTTCTCCCGCATTTACCCCGGCTGGAGCCAGAAGCGGTTTGAAGAGCTGTGCGGGCTGTTCCCGATCGACAGCAAGAGCAAAATCGTGAATATGTCCAAGGGGATGCAGCGGCAGGCGGCGATTATCTGCGCGATCGCGACCCAGCCGAGCTGCCTTCTTCTGGACGAGGTGTTCGACGGCCTTGACCCGGTGATGCGCCAGCTTTTAAAGCGCATTGTTTCCGGGGAAGTCGCCCAGCGCGGCATGACGGTGATCATCGCCTCGCACAATCTGCGGGAGCTGGAAGATTTCTGCGACCATGTGGGGCTGTTCCACAAAGGCGGCGTCGTATTCGAGCGCGACCTTGACGAGCTGAAGCTCGGCATCAACAAGGTGCAGGCGGTGTTCAAGCCTATGCCCGAAATCAGCGCTTTCGCGCCGCTGGAAATCATTAAGACCGAAATGCACGGTTCCCTGATTAATCTGGTGATCCGCGGTTCAAAAGACGAGATTCTGGAAAAGATAAACGGGTTGAACCCTGTTTTCGCGGAAGTGCTTCCGCTCACTCTTGAAGAAGTATTTATCAGTGAAATGGAGGTGGCCGGTTATGACCTCGAAAACATCCTCAACTAGGCGCAGGAAAGAATTTTGGGAAACATACTTATGGTCGCTGAAGAAAAACCGCGGTATGATGGCGCTTCTTGCGCTTCTGATGTTTATCGCGCTGCCCATGATTCTGATGATCCTGATGGCGAACACGCAGAATCGGATTACCACCGAGGTTTACACGCCCGAAATGTGGACGCAGACCTATCTGAGCAGCGTCACAGGGCTGACCGCTCTGATTGTCACCCCGATGTCCCTGATTTTCGTTCTGGTAATTTCCGTCTCCCTGTTCGGCTATATGCATCAAAAGCGCAGCGTGGATTTGTTCCACGCGCTGCCGGTCGGCAGGACGCCCATGATTCTGGGACGGCTGCTTGCCAGCCTGACCGCGCTTTACGCGCCTATTTTTCTGAATTTTGCGCTCGTATTCATAGTGGGCGCGGCCTATCCCGTACAGCTTCAGCTTTGCTGGGTCACCGTATTTTCCTATCTGCTGTGGCTGATGCTGATCTGTGCGGCGGCGCTGTGCCTGTCCTCCTTCATGGCGGTCTGTACCGGAATGACAACCGACATGATTCTGTCCCTGCTGGGCATTAACGCGGCATATCCGCTTCTGATTTTTCTGGGCGACCGGTTTGCCTCCTCGCTTTTGCCCGGCCTGAATACCGGATTAACCGCAAACTCTCTTATTCTGACCGCGGTTTCTCCTTACATGGCCGCTTTCATGCCGTATATTGTGAGCGGAAGCCAGGCTCGCAGCGGAGCTCTGGTTGTCGATACGGGCTTCTATGTGTGGTGGATCCTATTTACCCTCGTGCTTCTGGCGGGCACCGTCCTTCTCTACCAGAAACGCCGCAGCGAATGTGCCGAAAGCAGCTTTGCTTTCTCCCTTCCCAAAAATGTGATCCGTTTCATGATCACCGCTGTGACGGGCCTCGGTCTGGGGCTGCTGCTCCAGAGCGGAACGGAAAGCTCCGGGAACTTCTTTATCGGCCTGATCGCCGGGTCCCTTGCCGCGCATATTGTGACGGAGACCATTTATTCCCGCGGGTTTAAGCAGCTGAAAAGGAGCTTCGTCGGATACGGCGTTTTCATGGCCGTGTTTGTGGTCACTTATGCTTTTCTTGCCACGGGCGCTTTGGGCTACGACATCCGCGTTCCCCTGGCAGAGGATGTGGCAAGTGTCACCATAGAGGATCCTTACACGAACAACGGCGGGCAGATTCTTGACGCGAATCACCGCGTCCTTACCTCCGTTACGCCGACACTGACGGAAAAGGCCAATATTGAAAACGTAACCGAATTCCATAAGAAAATCACGCAGGACAAAAGAGAACATTCCTATCCTTATTGCCTGAACAGCATGAACGGCACTTCCTTTACGTTAACCTATCATCTGAAAAACGGCGGCACCGTAAACAGAACCTATTATCTGGAATATAAGAATGACGGACAGGGAAATCCGATCTCTCCGCTGGGCGAAATCGCCGATACCAGGGAATACAAAGAAACGCAGGACCTCCTGTTTTATGTTGAGCCGGAGTACATCAAAAGCGTCGATCTGGACACACGGGGCGGGGAAGACAGCACCACCTTCGCGCCGGACCTGAACACCAAAAAGGAACTGCTGGACGCTATGAAGCAGGATTACCTGGACGGCAAGCTGAACAACGGCAAAGATCTTGGCGCAGAAGCCTCTTATCTGGTGATCGAATACAAGACTCCCCTTCAGGTGAAGGACGGCAAGCTGAAAACCCTGTTGAACGGATACGAAGGCAATATTTACCTGTACGCAAACAGCTACCATTTTCTGAACAACTCCAGCAAAACCGGAGAATTGGTGGAAAAACTCGGCTGGAATAAATAACAAGCTGCATAATCACGCAAATACAGCATATCAATACAGGAAGGCGGCCGGCTCTCGGACCGGCCGCCTTTTCTATCCGGAAATACCGTCATGCGCTCCTCTTGGCCGCGCTGTGCCGGTTAAAAATTGATCCTGAAAAATGTTTTGGGAGGAACCTGAAATTATAAACACTGAAAATCAAAAGGAATACGAAGAGAAAAGAAAAATCACCGGCATCGTATCCGTTTCCGTGCTGCTCCTTTTGTTCGCGGCAGCCACCGCGCTGCTTTGGAGACCGCTGATCGACACCATCTCCAACCCGGAGCAGTTCCGCGTATGGGTCAACCTGCACGGGGTGGCGGGAAGATTTGCCTTCGTCGGTATGATGGTCCTGCAGATTATCTTTGCCGTGATCCCCGGCGAACCGATGGAGGTCGGCGCGGGCTATGCCTTCGGCACTCTGGAGGGCACCCTGCTGTGCCTGGCCGGAGCGGCGGTCGGCTCGTCCGTTATTTTCCTGTTTACAAAGCTTTGGGGGAACAGATTGGTGGAAGCGTTTATCAGCCGGGAAAAAATCCATTCCCTGCGCTTTATGAAATACAGCAGAAATCTGAACTTCCTCGTATTTTTCGCGTTCCTGATTCCGGGAACCCCGAAGGACCTTATGACCTATTTTATCGGGCTTACGTCCATGAAGCTGAAAACCTTTTTGATTCTGACCAGTATTGCGCGGATTCCTTCTGTGATCACCTCTACGATTACAGGCAATGCGTTGGGGATGCAGGATTACAGGATCGCGGCCATCATTTATTCCGTCACGGCAGCCGTCAGCCTGATTGGCGCGATTGCTTACCGCAGAATTTCCAAACGGTACCGGCAGGACAAAAAAGAAAAATCCGGAAGTGACTGACAACTCAGCCGCTCCCGGATTTATTTTTTTACTTCATGTTGGATACTATTTCTTTTGCGTATGCCCTGATGGCCGTCAGGTCTTCTTCTGTAGGACTGAAAAGAACACGGAAGCCTTCTCCGATAAACCGGAGCTTCAGGTGTTCCATCCGGGATTTCATCATCGGAACGGCTTCGCCGCTCCAGCCGTAAGCGCCGAACGCCCCGACCGGTTTTTGTTTGGTGTTGATCGCGTCCACGCTGGCAAGGATGTCCCAGATGACTTTCGGCGCGTCGCGGTTAATGGTGCAGGAACCGATCAGCAGAGCGTCCGCTTCATTGACCAGCTTTGCTGCCTCTTCAAACGGCGTGAAGACGACATTGATCAGCTCCGCATCCAGCTTCTCGTCTTTTTTCAGTTCGTCATAGGCTGCTTCGGCCAGCTTCGCAGTACATCCGTAAGCGGAAGCGTAAAGGATACCGACCTTTTTTTTCTCATGCGGGACGGGAGTGCTCCACTCCCGGTAAAGCTCCTCGCATTTCTGAATGCTTTCGGTAAGACAGGGGCCGTGACTGGGACAGACCAATGTAATCGGAAGGTCCTTTATTTTGTCAAGCCCGGCCAGAACATAGGGCTTGAACGGCCCGAAAATACAATTGTAATAATACTCAAATTGCTCGCTGTACTTGTCCGGATAATGGACGGTCGTATCAAGCATAGTGGGCTCGCAGTAATGCGTCCCCAGAAAGTCGCAGGTAAACAGCGTCTTTTCCGAACCCATGTAGACAAACATGGAATCCGGCCAGTGAAGAAGAGGCGCTATGATGAATTCGAGCTCTTCCCCTCCGATCGAAAGCCTGTCCCCCTGTTTTACAGTGACGCATTGAAAGTCTCTGTTGGTAATGGCGGAAAGATACATCTTTGCCGCCACCGTACAGTAAACCGTAATATTGGGATTCATTTCGAGCAGCTTTCCAACGCTGCCGGAATGGTCCGGTTCCGTGTGGTCCATAATCAGATAATCAATTTTGGAAATATCGATGACACTTTGAATGTTATTCAGGTACTCGTCGAAAAACGGAGCGTGTACCGTATCAATCAGAACGTTCTTTTCACCCGTAATGAGGTACGCGTTATAGCTGGTGCCATAACGCGACTCCATAATAATGTCAAAAACACGCAGTGACGGATTCAGGACACCGACTGAATAAACATTGCTTTTGAGTTTGATTGCACCCATTCTAATGACATTCTTCCTTTTCAGTTATTCCGGAGAAAACATATCCTTGCCGACCCCGCACATAGGGCAGGTCCAGTCGTCGGGCAGATCCTCGAATTTCGTTCCGGGTGCGATGCCGTTGTCCGGATCACCTACCGCGGGGTCGTATACATAGCCGCATGCATTACAAACATATTTCATAAGCTTTTCTCCTTTGTTTTGAATTTGTCATTAGTATAGAATAGCACAGCTTTTTTGTCAATCGGAATCCGCCTCAAATTGAAAGTCTTCGATTATTTCGCTTAAATTGGTCGGAAAAACCGAACCCCTCTGCAGCTGCTGCGCCACATTCATTGCCGTCCCCAAATCTTGTGACACTATCTGGTCAGCTTTTTCTACACGGGTCACGGTAATTTCCACCCCGAAACCCGTGCTGCGGCTACCATAAACGTAATATTTCAGATTATTGCCGCACAGCTCAATATTCCCTACACATTTTCTCATTTTTCCCCTCCTTTTTGTGTGAAATATGACCACAAACTAGTTTTATGATAATTCAATTTCGCGGGATATTCAAGACAAAACGGACCGTTTCTTTGTGAAAATTATATTTCCGCAATATCTTTGACCCTTTTGGACTTTTCAGGCACATCTTGTATATTGGATTTAAGAACTATTTAAGCCCTTTTATACAGGTAGCAAATAAGATAGGCGCATAATACGCCCAGTATTGCGCCCGCAAAAACATCCGACGGGTAATGTACAAATAAAAAAACGCGTGAAAAGGCAATCAGCAGCGCAAGGGAAAATGAAGGGGCCGTGAATTTACGGTTTGCCCTGCGCAGGATAAACGCCGCCGCAAAAGAAGAACCGGCGTGACCCGACGGAAAGGAATACCCGTGCGGCGCGGCAATCAGCAGCCTGTATCCGAAGGTAACGTTGAAAGGGCGCGGACGGGCGAAAATCGGCTTCAGGATTCCTTCGCCGACCGTATGCGTCAGCATCAGAGCGGCCAGAAGCATCACCCCGTACGGACGGTATTTTTTGGAGCAGATCAGGCAGATACCGGCCACAACCCATATAAACCCCGCGTTTCCCAGCACGGTGACGGCGGGAAAAAAGAAATCCGTAAAGCCGTCGTGAAAATGGCTCTGTATAAAATTCAGGATCAGAAAATCCAGATTCATTCTTTCTTCTCCTCCTTTCCGCCTGCCCGTCCTAAAAACGGGAAAGTATTAACGTTGGACGATACTACCATATTTTGAGAAATCCGCGAATATACTTAACCATAACAGGGGGTTGATAAGATTGGATTGGCAGAGTCTTACAAAAGAAGAATGTGCAAAAAAACTCGGTACCAATATAAAGACGGGCCTGTCGCCGTCCCAGGCGGAAGAACGCCGGAACAGGTACGGCCCGAACGAACTGGAGCAGCCGAAAAAGAAGAGCTTCCTGCTGCGGTTTTTCGCGCAGTTTTCAGACTTTATGGTAATCATCCTGCTGGTGGCGGCCGGAATTTCGTTTGTGACTTCCTTTTTGCAGAAGGACAACGATTATATTGATTCGATCATCATTCTGGCAATCGTTACGGTGAACGCGATGATGGGTCTGATACAGGAAAGCAGGGCGGAAAAATCGATCGAAGCGCTCAAAAAGATGTCCAGTCCGCACGCCCACGTGGTACGCGCGGGCACGGAAGCGATGATTGAGGCAAAGGACCTGGTCCCCGGCGATCTTGTCCTTCTGAACGCAGGCGATCTTGTACCGGCCGACCTGCGGCTGACCGAAGCCGTCAACCTGAAAGCGGAGGAAAGCGCTCTGACCGGGGAAAGCCTGCCGAGCAGAAAGCGCGCGGACATGACCTGCTCCGCCAACACCCCGCTCGGCGACCGCCACAATCTGCTGTTTTCCTCAAGCTCCATTGCGTCGGGGCACGGCGCCGGCGTCGTTACGGCGACCGGGATGGAAACACAGGTGGGGAAAATCGCGCATATGATCAACACCCAGTCGGCTCCCCAGACCCCGCTGCAGCGCAAGCTGGCACAGACGGGGCGCTGGCTGGGCATCGGCGCCCTGGCCATCTGCTTTGTCATCTTTATTATGGGCCTGTTTCAGCACGTTCAACCATTGGAAATGTTTTTAATTGCCATCAGCCTGGCCGTGGCGGCGATTCCGGAGGGTCTTCCCGCGGTCGTCACCATTGTGCTGGCGATCGGCGTACGCCGCATGGCGGCGAAAAGGAGCATTGTGCGGCGTATGCCCGCTGTGGAAACGCTCGGCAGCGCCAGCGTGATCTGCTCCGATAAAACCGGTACCCTGACGCAGAACCGGATGACCGTGGTGGAGTTGAGAGACTCCGGCGGAATCGTCCCGATCCACTCGACGCAGGGAGATTTTCTTCTGAGCCTTGCGTCTCTCTGCTGCAACTGTACGGTCAGCGGAAACACGATTCACGGCGACCCGACCGAAGCCGCGATCGTCTCCGCCGCTTCCACTGAAAAGAAACGGCTCGACGGACAGTATCCCCGCGTGATGGAAATCCCGTTCAGCTCCGAGCGCAAGATGATGACGACCGTACACCGCCTGGGCGGCGGGCATTACCGGATTATCACCAAAGGCGCCCCCGACATCCTGTTCACACACTGTACGGGCGGAGCGCCGCGGCAGAACGAGGAGATGGCGTCCCGCGCGCTGCGCGTCATCGGTGTCGCCTACCGGGATATCGACTTTCTGCCGGACACGGACGAGGATATCGAAAACGGCCTGACCTTCTGCGGCCTGATCGGAATGATCGACCCGCCCCGCCCGCAGGTGAAGCCCGCTGTGGATTTATGCCGCAAGGCCGGCATCCGGCCCATTATGATCACTGGAGACCACGCCGCCACCGCGGCGGCGATCGCGAAGCAGCTCGGCATTATGGATGGAAAAAGCCGTGTCATCACCGGCACGGAGTTAGACAGACTCAGCCAGCAGGAGCTTGAAAGAAGCATTTACGACTACGCCGTGTTTGCCCGCGTCTCCCCGGAACACAAGGTACGCATCGTACGCGCGTTCCAGTCCCACGGCGAAGTGGTCGCCATGACGGGGGACGGCGTAAACGACGCCCCCGCGCTGCGAGCCGCGGACATTGGCTGCGCAATGGGCATTTCGGGCACTGACGTGGCCAAGGCGGCCTCGGATATGGTTCTGACAGATGATAACTTCGCAACGATTGTGACCGCCGTGCGCGAAGGCAGGGGCATTTACGAGAACATCCGAAAGACCGTGCATTTCCTGCTCAGCTGTAACATCGGGGAAATTCTGACCGTGTTTGTCAGTTTTCTGCTGCGCCTGCCCACTCCCCTGCTGGCCATCCAGCTGCTGTGGGTAAACCTTGTGACGGATTCCCTGCCCGCGCTTGCGCTGGGCGTTGAGCCGATAGAGAAAGACATCATGGACCGCAAGCCGGTAAAACCGAACGAAAGCGTTTTTTCCGGCGGCATGGGATACAATATCATTGTGGAAGGGTGTCTGATCGGCGCTATTTCGCTTCTGGCCTACAGCATCGGCCGCATTTATTTCGACGTCGACCCGTCGTCCCCGTATGTCGGCCGCACCATGGCGTTTGCGGTCCTCAGCCTTTCTCAGATCGTACATACCTTTAACATGCGGTCGCCGCACTCCGTGTTTAAAGCCGGCATTTTCGCCAACCCCAAGCTTGTAATGGCGGCGGTGATCTGCACGGCGCTCCAGGCAATGGTTATCGTCTTTGAACCGCTGGCCGTGATTTTCAAGACCGCGGTGCTGAACGGCAGCCAATGGCTGATCGTGGCGCTGCTGTCCCTGATCCCCCTTGTGGTGGTAGAGCTCGAGAAGGCGCTGACGCCGCACCGGGCAAAAGTCCGACCCGAAAATCATCCAAGGATTCATAGAATCCGGCCAAACAGAAAAGCAGAATAAGGAAAAGGGCCTCCTTTCACAGAACCGTTCCTCTGTGGAAGGAGGCCTAATTTAATGAATGATACAAATGCCGATCATAAAAATTCAGACGAAGCGGAGCCCCATTCCGTCCGTTATATAGTCAAGATATTGCAAATCCTGCACAACGACCCGGCCAATTACATTGACTCTGCTTTCAGGCTCCAGATCTCTGCGTGCGATTTCCAGTTCACCGGAATAGCGCAGATATTTTTCATTCCCGACAGAAATGCTTCCCTTCCCGCGCGCCTTCAGCTCCTCCGCGGGAAACAGCCTGCCCTGCGAAGAATAGGTTCTGGACTCCTGCGAACGGATCACATACTCGCTGGAATCCGGGCGGTCATGGTGAATCTGTTCTTTGATATAGCCGTACTGCGGCTCAATTTCGGCTTTGAGTGTAACATACCCCTGTGACAAATCCCTGATTTTGCTCCAGGAGCCATCACTGATATCAATATCGCCCAGAAAGACGATATCGGTGAGACAGTCCGAACGCAGCTGAAGCGTACTGAGCAGGATATCGCCGCCGCGGTGTTCTTCCACCGTGGGAAGCCCCATGCAAAGAGGCCCGCGCAGTTCCCGGTCGCCCGGCACAAACGCCATGGTGGTAATTCCCATCCGCCGCAGGTTTTCATTGATTGTGCGTGTTTTTTTGAGGGACAGGCCGGTCAGAGGTTTGGGGTAGAAATTATGGCACGCCCCCAAGCGGCTGAAATCCGCGTTCAGCTTTTTCAATTCACAGATATCACTGTCCAAAAGTGTGCTGGCATTGAAAACCACGTTAAAATCCTGTGACAGGTCGACAATCTGCCGGGGCGTAAAACCGTAATCAATGCGCAGATGGGAGATGGAGGTCCGCTTCAGTTCCCTCAGGCTTTCATATCCCAGCTTTTCCAGCGTTCTGGGGCCTACATCAGCAATCAGGGAAAGCCCGCTGTTCTTGCACAGACCAAACAGCTTATCAACCTCCGCAGCATAATCGCCGACCCTTTCTTCCGGAATATGCAGCGAGGTAAACGCATATTTTACGTTTGCCTGCACTGCTTTCTCAACGATTTTTGTATTTTTATCGTATCCTGTTCCCAAATAAAGGGAAATTCCAAACTGCCTCATGAAAACACACTCTCGAATTTATTCATTTTTTCCGTACACTTCTTCGATTCTGTTATGGTCCACACCGAAAAAGTATGTAAGCAGGAATCCGCCCGCATACGCGCCGAGCATCGCGATCGCATATTGCAGCTGCTGCCCGGGAATGACAATCAGCAGTCCAAACAACCCGGAAACTCCCTGGGATACCGTTCCCAGCTTAAATAGGGAAGCAAGGATGCCGCCCACACCGGCGCCCAGACAGGCCGTTACAAACGGTTTGCCCAGCGGCAGGGTAACCGCGTACATCATCGGTTCACCAATACCCAAAATACCGACCGGCAGGGAATCTCTGGTCAGTCTTTTGAGCTTCTTGTTTTTTGTTTTCAGGAACAGGGCAAACCCTGCGCCGACCTGGCCGCCGCCTGCCATCATCAAAATCGGAAGCAGGTAGTTGATGCCATGCGTCGCGCCGGCCGGGTCGTTCAGCATAGCATGGATGGGAGTCAGGGCCTGATGCAAACCAACCGCCACCAGCGGCAGGAAACCCGCGGAAAGAATATATCCGCCCACCACGCCAAGGGAAGTATAGATGAAATCTAAAGCGGTAAAAATCCCGCTGGTAAGGAACGCGCCGATCGGCTGAAGGACAATCAGGGCAATCAGGCTGCCAACAATAACAGTAACCAGCGGAGTCAGGAAAGTATCGAGAATCGTGGGCATCCATTTCCGCACCCATCTTTCGAGATAGGCGAAAAAGATACCGGCAATCAGCGCGGCCAAAAGTCCGCCCGCACCCGGATTAAACACCTTTCCCGTCAGCGGAAGCAGCACATCCGCATCATGGAATTTCGAAAGCAGCGGCATGGCCGCCGAAGAAATGGACATTGCACCCGCGATCGCACCCAGCACAGCGGACCCCCGGAACTCTTTTGCCGCGTTCATGCCAACAAGCAGGGGCAGATACGCAAAGAGCGCCCAGCCCATGGTGCGGATGCACTCATACCACCACTGTCCGCTCAGCGCGCCCTGTGTGGAAACATTGATGACGTTGCAGACTCCGTTAATCAAACCGGCTGCAATGATACCCGGTAAGAGCGGAACAAAAATATTGGCGATCCTCTTCAGGAAGTTCTGGACGGGGCCGTTGTGTTTCGCCTTGTTCGCCGTTTTATTCTCCTGTGCGATCGTCTCCACATCCTGGTCCGCCTGCTCCGCACCAAGCGCCAATCCAGTCAGCAGCGAAAATTCTTCGCCGACCTTATTGACGGTTCCGGGTCCGAACACAAGCTGAATGGTCCCGGAATCGACAACGCCCAGAACGCCTTCGGTTTTCTTCAATGCAGCGATGTCCGCTTTCCCCGGGTCCACGACGCTTATGCGAAGTCTCGTCATGCAGGCTGCGTTGGCGCTGACATTTTCTTTTCCGCCGACAGCCAGCAGAACTTCCTTTGCAATTTTCTGATAATCCATGTAAATACCCCTTTCTTAAAATAAAGTAAAAAGCGGCAGTGCCGTAACAAGGCCGCTTTTGATTGCATCCCCATCAACTTTCCTCTTGTTCTTCTTACGGTATCATTATAATCTTTTGTTTAATTAAGTCAATAATATTTCAAAAATTATATTAAATTTATTAAAATTTTATTTTTAAGACACTTTACAGCTATTTAAATACTCGCCTTTGTCTAATAACTATTTTTATACATTATCGATAAAATTAATTCCATGTATTTTTATTGTTTGTCCATAAATCAATGATACAGTAAATTTTATCTATTCCGGATATATGTATTTACAAAAGATGTTTCTGATTATATAATAAAATTCAGGTATTCTAATTAAAATATTATTTTAATAAAATATTATTATATTTGAATTTGTATTTTAAAAAAATCAATAGTATATGATAAAACAGGAAGGGGCTGTATGAAATGAATCTGGATCTGGAGATTTTGGAAACCGAAAAAGTCAACAGCAACAGTAAAAGCATTGATGTTATGAGTACGATAGAGATGCTTCAGGTAATAAACGAGGAAGATAAAAAGGTCGCTTTTGCCGTGGAAAAGGTGCTGCCCGCCGTTCAGGAGCTGGTGGATGAAGCGCACGAGCGCATGATGCGCGGCGGCAGGGTCATCTATATCGGCGCGGGCACTTCGGGCCGGCTGGGCGTCCTGGACGCAAGCGAATGCCCTCCGACCTACGGTGTGGAGCCCACGCTGATCCAGGGAATCATCGCCGGCGGATTTGAGGCGCTGATCAAGGCGAAGGAAGGAGCGGAGGATGATTTCGCTCTCGCAAAGCAGGATTTCATCCGGATTTCTCTGAACAGCAACGATACCGTTATCGGTCTGGCGGCAAGCGGGAGGACGCCGTACGTGATTGGCGGGCTGGATTACGCAAAAGAGCTCGGCGCCTACACCGGGGCGATCAGCTGCGTGAGCAACGCTGAAATTTCGAAGCATGCCCAAACCAAAATCGAGGTGCTTGTCGGACCGGAAGTCATTACCGGCTCCACACGCATGAAATCCGGGACTGCACAAAAAATGATTTTGAATATGATTTCCACCGCACTTATGGTACAATATGGGAAAGTATACAAAAATTTAATGGTCGATGTACAGCCGACAAACGAAAAACTGATCGAGAGGGCGAAGCGGATCATTATGTCAAGCACCGGGTGCGGCTACGAAGAAGCCGCAAAATATCTGCAGTCCAGCGGCTCCGACGTAAAGGTGGCCATCTGCATGGTGCTGACCGGTCTTTCCAGAGGTCAATGCGAAGCCATGCTGAACGATAACCTGCGTAATCTGTCGAGGGCGATCCGTTCTCTGAAAAGCAAAGATGCCGTACCCCCCAAAGACTGAATTAAGAAAAGGAAGCGTTTACACATGAGCTGCATTTATAAAATACGGGAAGGAGCGTCCAGCTACACGGATACGGAAAAGAAGCTGGCGGATTACATCCTTAACCATATTGACGAGGTTCCCTTAAACTCTTCACAGACTTTGGGGGAACGCGTCGGCGTTTCTGCCGCCGCAGTGATACGCTTTTCTAAAAAACTGGGCTACAACGGCTTTACCGATCTGAAAGTCGATCTGGCCAAGGACAGAACCTCCGAAATCACAAATTACGATGATATGATTGAGGAAGAGGATTCGATGGACACCGTCCTGAAAAAGGCGGAAAACCTGAATACCATGCTGCAAAATCAGGCGTACCGGCTCATCAACACCGCGAGCCTTGAAAAAGCAGTCGATGTATTGCTGGGCTGTGAAATCGTTTATCTGTTTGGAATCGGCGGTTCCGGGACTATCTGTATGGACTTTATGCAGAAGCTGACGCGAATAAACCGCAGGGTAGTGTATCACAATGACTTTCATTATCAGTTGGCGGCCGCCGCCCATATGACGGACAGGGATGCGGCGATCGCCGTTAGCTACAGCGGGACGACACGCGAGGTCAACACTGCCGTACAGCTTGCGAAAGAGTTGGGGACGCCCATCATCAGCATTACCCAGTTCAAAAAAAGTCCTTTGGTAAAGCTTTCAGACATCCTGCTCTATATTCCCTCCTCGGAGAGAGAGTTGAGGCTGGGTGCAATTGCTTCGCGCAACGCCTCTCTCATCGTCACGGACCTGCTGTATTTGGGTCTTGCAAAAAACGACATAGGGCTGATAAAGGAATATCTGGTCAAGACCAAAGAAGCGATCAAGCGCTTGAAATAGCCGTTAAGATTCGTTACGCAGTCCGATATAAAAGCCTATATGTACTGTAAAAGGAATGGGCTGCTGCAAAATGAATTTGCGACAGCAAGCTGTACAAAGTGAACAGCCTTAAAAACAGAAGATGCGCCTTGAAGCGGCTTGAAAAAGCCGAATCAGGACGCATCTTTGCGTATTGTTTAAACGAGGCTATTTACAGCAGCCTCTTTGAGCGTATTATTTACGATAATGCATCCTATCTGCGAATACACTGCTGCGATGCATTAAGGAAATCTTTTTATCTGCCTAATTTCTTTTCCAGGCAAACAAGGTGTACCCCTTTAATCCCATTAAATTCACATAAAACGATACCGGATTCCTGATACCCTAATTTGTGATAAAGTTTGCGGGCCGCGGAATTGATTTCATTGGTGTCCAGCCGCAAATACCGGCAGCCGTTTTCCAACGCATAGTTTTCATAGAACGATATAAAATCCGTTGCGTACCCTTTCCCTGATTTTTCAGGATCAACAACCAGGGTATGTATCACCATTACCTCGTTATTTTGAGCACTATATTCCCATTCGCAATTAGAATAATCACTCAGCTGCTTTTGATTGATTATCGCAGAAGCGACAATTTCACCCTCAACCTCCATTACAAAAAGCTCTCCGTTGTTATGTGCTTCAAGGGCTGTCCCCTGTGAAGGATATCTGTTTTTTTGCCAGCCCGTCATTGTTCTGGCTGATTCCTTCTCAAGTATTTTATCGTAGATTTTTACAACTTCAGCAAGGTCGCTTGCATTGCTTTTTCTAATCATATTCCATACATCCCCTTTTTCAGTGAAATTTGCACATGATAAACTTTGGCGCATTTGTATAAAACTTGCTCACACTGACCATTCCCGGCCTATCACTTTTCCAATTCGTCCGGCGCCTGCACGTGGTAACGCTTTTGCGCGACATAGGCGAAAACGCCGCCAAACAGGATATTGAAATAATAGGTAATGATTCTCCACAGAAGGATCGCGGGGATAATCGCGGTCTTAAAGAACATGCCGAAAAACAGGTAGAAACTGCCTTCCGCGCCGCCGGAAGCTCCCGGCAGCGGTACAAACGCGCTGACCATGGCTACGAACACCTGGGCCGCCACCATGGTTGTGACCGACGCGGAGCCTATGTTGAAGCTTCGGTAAATCAAATAGGGAATCAGGCTGTTCAGCGTGATCTGAACAACGGTGAACGCCGTGACAACGACATACAGTCTGATTGATCTCCCCATCAGCTTTGTAGCATCGTGAAAAATTTCGAGCTGATTGTGGATTCGGTCGTAACGCTCTTTGGGATGTCTGCAAAGCTTTACTTTATGAAGAAAGCGGATCACGCCCGTCACAATTTTATCTGTAGTGGTCTCACTGATCATGAACAGAGCAACCAGAGTGATAAAGGTGCTGTTACTGATCAGCCCGATAATCGTTACAAAGGAAAAGTTGCTGACGCTCGTCTGGAAAAAATGCAGCTTCATGGCAACCAGTACGAGGGAGTACAGCACCATGACTACCTGATAAGTCAGGGTCTTGACCGCGATAATCGAACCGGCTTTTCCCGTATCCATTCCCATTTTCCTCATGGAGTAAATCTGCATTGGCTGGCCGCCGGTTGAAAACGGCGTAACCGCGCTGTACAAAAAGCCGATCATGCCTACGCAAAAAGAGCGCCCGAAGCTCCATTCGGGATACAGATGGACGCAGAGCAGATTCAGGACGAAGCCCTCTGAAATCCAGCAGAGCGCCGCGCCCGCAACGGATAAAAGCAGCCACTCGGGCCTCAGCTTCAGGATAATTTCCCCCAGAGCGACAATCCCGTCCGTGGTAAACAGAAAGTAAAGCAGAATTCCGGTGGAAAGAAGCAGTGTAAGAATGACAAAAAGATTTTTGCGGATTCCTTTTTTTAGACTACCTGCCATTTTTTTCTCCATATATTGTAAATTGGCCTTACGCCTGGAACATTAGTATATTTTATCTCAAACAGCAAAATTATACAAGACTGTTTCCCGAACTAAGGATTCCCAGAAGGGAAATTTCCGTGCGGCCCGGCGTTTACAAGCACTTAGGGCGGATTGCCGGATTGCACGTGCTTAGGGAATTCTGCATACTATATTATCGGATAAGCCCGATGTGTCGAGACGTATCAGAAAGGAGATATACAATGAACGACATGAAAATCGTGGAAGGGGAATCGTGCCTGCTGAGTCCCCCGCCGTTGCCCGCAACGACCGTCGTGGCAATGGCATACGTTCCTTTCCAGCAGTTCGGCGCGGTATACGAGCCGGAAATGGGTCTGCGCAGCGGCACCATATTCCCAGATCTTGACAAACCTTTTTTAGGTAAACGAGGTGTAATGAAATGACCGAACAGGAAGCTTTAATGACGAGAATCCGCTCCTATCAGTTTGCAATGTGGGAGCTTCATATTTTTTTAGATACCCATCCCGGCGACTGCAAAGCGGCGCAGAAGCTGGAAGAATACAGAAAAGCAACAAATGAAATGACCGCGAAGTATGAAGCGGCCTACGGGCCGGTCAATGTGAACTCCCAGAACACCAGCCGCTGGGCGTGGATCGCCGACCCCTGGCCGTGGGACGGCACAGCAGCCGGAAACAACATGAATGTACAGGGAATATCAAAACAGAAGGATAACACAATGCCGTGGGCGAACAACTCAATGCCATGGCAAAACATGAATTCTGCCGGAAACGCGGCGGTGCAGGGGACCTCAATGCAGCAGAACAGTGCAATGCCACAGATGAATATGCCAATGATGCAGAACGCCGCAGGGAACATGGCGGTGCAGGGTACCTCCATGCAGCAGAACAGTGCGATGCCGCAGATGAATATGCCAATGATGCAGAACGCCGCAGGGAACATGGCGGTACAGGGTACCTCCATGCAGCAGAACAGTGCGATGCCGCAGATGAATATGCCGATGATGCAGAATGCCGCAGGAAACGCGGCGGTACAGGGTACCTCCATGCAGCAAAACAGCGCCATGCCGCGGATGAATCTGCCAATGACGCAAAACGCTCCAACCGCAAATACGGCGGTACAGGGCGCCAACATGCAGCAAAACAGCCCGATGCCATGGATGAACATGCCGGCGGTGCAAAGCTCCTCCATGCAGCAGGGCAGCGCCATGCCGCGGATGAATCTGCCAACAATGCAGAATGCCGCCGGAAACACAGCGGTACAGGGTTCCTCCGCGCAACAGAACAGCGCCATGCCGCAGATGAATACGCAGAACGCCGCCGGAAACACAGCGACGCAGGGTGCCTCTATGCAGCAGAACAGCGCTATGCCGCAGACCAACACGCAGAATGCTGCCGGAAATACGGCGACGCAGGGTGCCTCCATGCAGCAGAACAGCGCCATGCCGCAGACCAACACGCAGAACGCCGCCGGAAATACGGCAACACAGGGTGCCTCCATGCAGCAGAACAGCGCCATGCCGCAGATGAATACGCAGAACGCCGCAGGAAATACGGCGACGCAGGGTGCCTCTATGCAGCAGAACAGCGCCATGCCGCAGATGAATACGCAGAACGCTGCAGGAAATACGGCAACACAGGGTGCCTCTATGCAGCAGAACAGCGCCATGCCGCAGACCAACACGCAGAATGCCGCAGGAAATACAGCGGTACAGGGGACTACACAGAACAAAACAATGCCGCAGTCAAACGTGCTTTCATGGGTAAATATATTAGGAAAATAAAAACGGAACCGCGCAGACCGTTCCACAATCCGCCGGTTCCCGACCGGCGGATTTTTATATGTCCGTGGAATTCCCCGTACCCATATTGACAGGCTGTTCAGGCAATGCATACTATGGAGTATTCTCGAGTGAAAGGAGTAGAACAATGAGTTTAAACCGCTATACCAATAATGTTGAGTCCGTATCAGACGCGAATGATTTCGATTCCAATGACTGCAGCCACAGCTGTGACAGCGAAAGCGCAAGAGCATTGAAACGGATTCTTTCCCTGCTGGACGATTTAAATAATAGCGATCTGCGTATCCTGGATGATGTCATTGAGCGGCTTGTCTGCAGCCGTAAGAGGTCATAGTTTTACACTTTTCCGTACCGTCCCGAACGGCTTTTCTTTGCAAAAAAATCGTTAGAAACCGCCTGCTGTGCAAAATAGCGGGCGGCCAAGGCAATATTTTTAACAACAATTTACTTTCATAATTTCATGCCATCCTCGCAAACTATTCGCGAGGTGACAGAAATGGCAAACAATTTAAATGATCTTTTAGCATCCAATGCTGAAGTAAATCAATATTTTTCATCACTGCCTGCAAATGTGCAGAATGCAGTATCCGGCTGCGGTGAAGAGATCAGCACACTGGAAGATCTTCTCCGCTGCATTAAAGGAATCACCGGGACCTGCTGATCACTGCGGAAATAAGAAAAACAGCGGAAGGAAATTTCCTTCCGCTGTTTTTTGTAATTCAATATACCGAGCTGCCGTTGGCGCGGAGCTGTGATTTCTTTGGGGGTCAATTATCAATCAAATGATGCTGATACCACTTTTTTCCCCGGAAGCGCATAACGAAAATAAAGCCGCGTACGCCCCATTCGCAGATCATCGCCACCCAGACGCCCACGATTCCAAACGGCAGTACGATTCCCAGAAGATAACCCAGCACCACACGGAACAGCCACATGGAAAGCATGGAAACAATCGAGGTATACCTGGAATCCCCCGCTGCCCTGAGCGCAGCGGGCGTGACAAAGCTGAAGGACCACACGGGAATCTGGGACAGCCCGGTGATACAGACAATCTGAAAAACGGTCGGTACCACGGAAGCAGGCGGGTGAAAAAGGGAAACCAGCGGGCTGAACAGCGGAATTACGATCAGAAACATCAGCACAAACGACAGGGACGAAAGTCCGATAAAGGATTTAATGAATTTCCGCGCGTCGTTTACATCCCGCCGTCCCATGCACTGGCCGACCACGGTAACGGTGGAAAGCAGCAGCGCATTGGCGGGAATCTGAAACAGAGTCGTGATGGAATTAGAAATGGCATTAATATCCATCGACAGCACTCCAAGCTGTACAATGAACGTCTGCGTTAAAATTTTCCCGCCGTTAAAAAACATCTGTTCCGCCGCAAACGGAAGACCGATAAAAAGAATTCTTTTCAGCATGACAAAGTCGGCCCGGAAAACATCCCTGATCTGAAAATGCAGGGAACTATTTCCTTTGATCAGATATAGGATGGAACACGCCGCTCCGATATATCTTGCGATATTGAGCGCGATGACCATTCCTAAAACGCCCATATTCAGCAAATTAATAAACAAGAAATTCAGCGCCACATAGGAAAGATTCATGGTAAGGGCAAGAAAAAGCGAGGAACGCGTTTCGCCAACGCCGCGCAGCGCCCCGCAGACGGCTTCTACCGTAGCGATTCCGCAGTAGGAAGCGCCGCACCCGATCAAATAAACCTTTGCATTGCTCAGAACGGAGGTATCCGCTTTTCCGAACAGGAGGTTTAGTGTCGGCGTATGCAGCACGACCACCGTCAAGCTGACCGCAAGCGCCAGCAGAAAGACCGCACAAACCGAACCGGCCGCCGCTTTGGAAGCCATGGCGTCATTTCTGCTGCCCTTGTACTGGGCCACAACGACCGTACCGCCCGTCGCCACCGCGATAAATACATTCACCAGAAAAAGGTTCAGCGAATCCACCATATTGACGGCACTGACCGCCGCCACGCCGGACGAGCTGATCATAGCGGTATTGAGCAGGTTCAGGCAGACGACAAATGCCTGATCCACCAGAATCGGAATAATAATGGAAACAATTTGGCGATAGCTGATGGAGTCGCCGGAAAAATAGCGGGTCAACAAAAGGTTCGCCTTTATTTTAAAGCCTGAGGCAGTCACAAAATCACATCTTTAAATTACAATTTTTTACCATTCTATCATAGATATCCCTCGATGAACAGGCTGAATTCATGCCCGAAGAAAAAAAGCTTCTTAAAAATGCGTTTAACGGATGCACGAAAGAAAACTTTGCGGCATATTTTATATTGAAACAAGGCGGTTACTCTTTGTGACACGCGGCAGCCGTCATCATGTCCGAATCATGTAATCACCTCATACTTGTATGCCGATTTACGATAGAAAGCAAAAGCTCCGGCAAGTTCATTGCCGGAGCCTCAAATTTATTCGGTTAAATTGTTTCTCAACTGTACATTGGGACCACCAATTTCTTTTTTAATAAAACGAAAACACGAAAACACGTTTCAAACTATATTTTGGACTCACCCCTTTTCCCTGTTCAATCGAACTGCTTTTTCAGAAAAGCAAAAAACGGGTTGCAAACTATAAAGAATCGTCGTTTCGTTGGTTCGGACATCGTGGTCGATATTCCGCCTACAATCTTGCTGCATGAATCATCAGGATTTTCCGGATCATTTATTTTCACGCTGAACAAGGGATTCGGCAGCTGCGCCCAACGAACTTGCAGCTGTGTGCTTTACAAAACGGTTCAATGCCCATTGGACTCACCTCTTTCTGCATCATTGATTTTCCCGGTGCTTCTTCCAGCGGTACCCTTTGCCGGCGCCGTTTCTGCAGCGCCGCCGTTTTTTCGGCACCCGCCCATCACCGTTTAAAAATCATTCCTATCTCTGTTTCCATCTATATTATAAGCGATAACTTGTAAAAGGTCAATATATTTTTAGGCTTGTACATGAAAATTTCATATATTATTGTGTAACTTTATTTTCCTGTTGACTTCATGAAACAGGAAATGTAGAATAATACATAGACAAATAAACGGTGAGGAGATGACCCCTGTGAACGACGAATACGGTGCGGATTTAATTACCCTGATTGACGACGACGGCGAAGAACACGAATTTGAGGTTCTGGATGTTATCGATAACGACGACGGCTGCTTCTACGCGCTGTTGCCGACATTTGAGGAGCCACAGGATAAAGTTGACGCGGAGGGCACTTATTATATCTTTGAAGCAATCGAAGAAAACGGCGAACAGCAGTTGGCCGAAGTAGAGGATGAAGAACTGCTCGACAAGCTTGCCGAGCTTTTTGAAAGCCGTTTTGAAGAGCTGTACGATTCCGAGGAAGATACGGAAAACGACGAATAAACATTTCGTTTGCACCCTGCCTGGTGCGTGGACCGTTGCAAAAATAACCCTACAAATTTAAATCGGGAGCATACGCTCCGGTGGCGGACCTCAGACCTCCCGGCTTTTGCCGGACGAAGGGAGTACGAACCCATTGGGCTGGCACCCACCTGCTTTTTAGTAGCAGGTTATTTCAGCACATTACGGCCAGGCGGGATCAATAAATAAGTTTAGGGCCCCTGATGAAGATCAGGGGCCCTTTTTGATGTCATATGACAGTTTGCTCATTTTGTCGGTGTACAGTTTACGGGGAATATTATATAATGCATTTCAGAAGCATCCGGACCCAGTTATGAAAGGAGTGAAGGGTTAAGATGTACGATTTTAGAATCATAACGGATTCCACTTCTGACCTTCCCGTAAAGCTGATCAAAGCGATGGATATCGAAGTGATTCCGATGACGTTTACGGTCGGAGAAGATTCCTATATCAATTATCCGGACGAGCGCGATATTTCCTCCCACAATTTCTACGACCGTCTTCGCGGCGGGGAAATGGCCACCACGAACCAGATCGGCCCCGTCACCTTCGCGGAAGCCTTTGAAACGGCTTTAAAGTCGGGACAGGATGTGATATATATCGGATTTTCCTCCGCCCTGAGCGGTACCTACAACAATGCGCGCCTGGTTGCCGAGGAGCTTGCGCTGAAATATCCCCGGAGAAAGGTCTGCACTGTGGATTCGCTTGCCGCCTCCATGGGAGAAGGCCTTCTCGTTTATTACGCGGCGCAGATGCGCCAGAACGGCAGCTCCGTTGACGAGGTGTACAAATGGCTGCTTTCCAACCGTGCGCGCCTCGCGCACTGGTTCACCGTCGACGACCTGAACCACCTGAAACGCGGCGGGCGCGTGTCCGGCGCGGCGGCACTGGTTGGTACGATGCTGGGGATCAAGCCCGTTCTTCACGTCGACAGCGAAGGGCGGCTGATTCCGGTCGAAAAGGTACGCGGACGCCGTCAGTCCCTGGACGCTCTCCTTCATCATATGCAGAACGCGGTGGAAGACCCGGAAGGGCAGATGATTTTCGTCAGCCACGGGGACGCCCCGGAGGACGCCAAATACATAGCGGATCAGGTACGGAAAAGGTTCCACGTCCAAGCGACGGAAATCAACCCCATCGGCCCGGTGATCGGGACACATTCCGGGCCGGGAACCGTAGCCCTGTTCTACCTCGGTAAAGACCGGAACTGAATACAGCCTATCAACATAAAAAAAGAGGGAAACGGATTCAGCCGTCCCCCTCTTTTTTCTGTCCCCTTTGATTTCTTCGGTAGTCCAGATAATCCTGCAGGATGATGGTTGCGGCAACCGCGTCCACCACCGCCTTGCGCTTTTTTCCGCGCGTGTCGGTATCGTTCAGATACCCGTGGGCCGTAATGGTCGTCCCCCGTTCGTCGCGCATTTCCACCGGAACGTTTACCAGCGCCCGCAGCGCTTCGGCAAAGGCGCGGGCGTTTTGCGCGCTTTCCCCTTCGCTGCCGTCCATGTTGCGGGGCAGGCCGACCACAATCGTCCCCACGGCCCTTTCCGCGGCCTGTGCGGCGATTGTTTGTGCAAGCCGTTCCATATTGTGTTCGTTGATTACGCCCGCGGGAGAGGCCAGAAGCTCGCTTTCGTCGCACACGGCGAGTCCGGTGCGCGCCCTGCCCAAATCGACAGCCAGTATTTTCATGATCGTCCTCTTTTCCCGGATGCTTCCCGGCCGTTCTGCTTCCACCACACGAATTTCGCGGTGGAGGAAGTTTCCGGCGTCAGGTGGGAAGCGTCGTTCATAGAAACCACCGTACTGTACAGGTTATCGTCGAAATCAATCACGCTGACGGCGGTATTGGCGGAACCCGCCACCTGGTTGATCTGCTCAAGCGGCTGATGCAGCGCATTGCATAGGATATTGCGAATGGCGCAGCCGTGCGAAACGGCACAGACGGTTTTTCCCTGATTCTTGCGGACAATACCGGTAATGCCCTCCCACACCCTTTGATAGACCTGCCGCATGGGCTCCCCTTCCGGCGGGGCAAAATCCCACGGGCGGTTCAGCCAGGTATCCAATTCGTTTGGAAAGCGTTCGGCCATCTCCTCCCAGAGCCGGCCCTCCAGAACCCCGCCGCTGATTTCACGCAGGAGCGGTTCCACCTGAATGGGAAGATCGTGGAAACGGTTGATCGCCTGCGCCGTTTTATACGCCCGCTGTAACGGGCTGGAGTAAATCGCGTCGATCGGCATATTGCGGCACCGGATGCTCAAAAGGTCAAGCTGCGCTTCGGCGCTTCCGGCAATATCGCAGTCGATGCTCCCCTGAAAAACGCCTCTCGTGTTTCCCAGCGCTTCGCAGTGGCGCACAAGTATGATTCGTGTCATTGTGTCATTCTCCTGTTTTTTATGATTCCCATGGGATCATCTTTCCCGTCAGCTCGGCTGCTTTGGCAATATGGTTCCTGTCCAGATATTCGTTGAGCCCGTCCAGTATTTTCACCGGGGCGTACGGGTCGGTAAAAAGCACGGTCCCGATCTGCAGAGCGGAAGCACCGGCCAGAAGCATCTCTACAGCGTCCTGCCATTTGGAAATACCACCCATTCCGATTATAGGGATTTTTACCCTTTGATATACCTGACTGACCATCCGGACAGCCACCGGAAGCAGCGCCGGGCCGGAAAGCCCGCCTGTATTGTTGCGGATGACCGGCCTGCGGGTATGAATGTCGATGCGCATGCCGGTCAGGGTGTTGATCATGGAAATCGCGTCGGCGCCCGCGCTTTCTGCCGCCGCGGCAATTTCGCCGATATCGACGACGTTCGGGGACAGCTTGACCATCAGCGGTTTTTTACAGTACTTCCGCACCGCCGCTATGATGCTCTCCACTCCGGCACAGCTGGTGCCGAACTGCACGCCGCCCTGTTTGACGTTGGGACAGGAAATATTCAGCTCTATCATATCCACTTCGGTCTCGGAAAGCTTTTCCGCCATCCGGCAGTAGTCCTCCGGCGTATTGCCCGCGATGTTCGCGATAATCACCGTTCCCTGCTGTTTCAGCCACGGCAGATCATATTCGATAAAATGGTCCACACCCGGATTCTGGAGACCGACGGCGTTCAGCATCCCGCCCGGCGTTTCCGCAATGCGCGGCGGCGGGTTGCCGGGGCGCGCGGTAAGCGTGATCCCCTTGCAGGAAATTCCCCCCAGAGTGCCGAGCGGATAAAATTCGCTGTATTCACGGCCGAAGCCGAAGGTGCCGGACGCCGCGACAATCGGATTTTGAAACGCAACGCCCGCAATGTTTACCCGTAAATCCGCCATGCTCATCCCTCCCACATGACCGTTTCAGAATCAAAAACCGGACCGTCCTTACAGACATGGCCGTAAAATTCCGTTCCGTCTTTCTTCAGCCTGCACGCACAGCCAAGGCACGCTCCGATTCCGCAGGCCATGCGCTCCTCCAGGGAAATCTGGCACGGCACCCCGCGCGCGGCGGCGATCTTACACACCACTTTCAGCATGGGAACGGGGCCGCAGGCAAAAACGGCGGTAAAATCCAATCCTTTGAGCAGGTCGGTCACAAGTCCGTGGTAGCCGAAGGAGCCGTCGTCGGTCGCAACCAGCACCCGGTTTCCGCTTTTCTCAAAATCCTCTTTCAGGATGATGCTTTCCTCATTGCGGAAGCCCGTGAGAACCGCCGCATTTTCACCAAAAGCCTTCGCCGCCTCCAGAAGCGGCGGAACGCCGATGCCTCCTCCGACAAATACTGCCTTTTGTCGGGTATTTCCGAGGGAATATCCGTTTCCCAGCGGCGCAAGGATGTCCAGCGTATCGCCGGGGCATGTGTCCGCAAGCCAGGCGGTGCCTTCCCCGCGAATCTGGAAAACAAAGCGCAGGGTTCCTGCCGTGCGGTTGATTTCACAGATGGAAATGGGGCGGCGCAGGGTTTTCCCCGGCACATAAAGTTGGGCAAACTGCCCTGCCGACGCGGCCTCGGCCAGCTTGCCCGCCTCCACGGTCAGGTCGAAAACATCGGCGGTCAGCTGCTTTTTTTCTGTAATTTTGCAGAGCATTACATCGTATTTCATGCTTAACGGCTCCCCTTCTGCGGGAGGGAAATCGCGCCGATTTCCTTTACGATTTCGTCGCGCATCCGCTTTGCCTCCTGCTCGGCCGCCCGGGCGTAGTCCGTTTCCGGCGCGCCGCTCTTTTTCCACGCGGTCATAATGGAGCGGGACGCGTTGACCACCGCGCCCAGGCCGTTTTTGTCAAACGCCGGGGCAACGTCCTTTGCGCCGCCGCCCTGCGCGCCGTAGCCGGGCACCAGAAGAAAGGTCCGGGTCAAATCGCGGCGCAGCTCCGCCAGCTGTTCGGGATAGGTCGCGCCCACCACCGCGCCGACGCCGGAATATCCGTACTTGCCCGGCAAGCCTTCGCCCCACTGCTCGCAAAGATGCCCAACGGTACCGTAAAGCGTTTCCCCGCCTTCAAAGATCTGGTTCTGCAGCTCGCCGGAGGAAGGGTTGGAGGTCTTTACCAGCACGAAAATCCCCTTGTCCTGCGCCCCGCAAATGTCCAGCAGAGGGGTAATGCCGTCGGAGCCGAGATAGGGGTTGACGGTCAGCGCGTCGCCGCCGAACGGAACGTGGGTCCGCTCTCCGACCGTGACCGTGCCGAGGTGCGCCGCGGCGTACGCCTGCATGGTGGAGCCGATGTCGTTGCGCTTGCCGTCGGTAATGACAAACAGCCCCTTGTCCTTTGCGTAGGCGATCGTATCGTACAGGGCCTTTACACCGTGCCATCCGTACATTTCATAATAGGCGCATTGGGGCTTTACGGCGGGCACGACGCCGCGCAGAGCGTCAATCAGCCCTTTGTTGAACTCCAGAATCGCGTTGGCCGCCCCTTCCAGCGTTTCGCCGTACCGGGTAAAGGCTTCCTCCTTTATAAAGTTCGGAACATAGTCAAGCAGGGGGTCCAGTCCCGCTACCGTGGGGTTTTGCAGCTTTACGATGCCTTCTAGTAATCTGTCCAGTGCCATGGTGGTTCCTCCGTTTATTCTTTTATTAAATGGCGGCTTGCCCTCGGTTGGGCAGGCCGTCATAAGCCCTTATTGCAAGCCTGTATCTTCAAAGACGATTTTACCCCGGCAAATCGTTTTTTTCACTTTCCCGGTCAGCTCCCTGCCCTTAAAGACGGCGTTCCTGCTTTTGCCGTGCAGCCGGTCGGGGTCGACCGTCCAGCGCTCGCCGGGGTCGAACAGCACAAGGTCGGCGGGCGCTCCCGCCGCCAGCGAGCCCGCCGGAATTCCCAGCAGGGCAGCGGGCGCGGCACTCATCAGGCGAAGAAGCTCCGGCAGCGTGAGAAGCCCGCGGTTCACAAGGCAGGTGATGCCTGCGGCAAGGCTTGTTTCCATCCCGATGCTCCCGTTCGGCGCGGAAAAAAAATCGGACTTCTCCGCCAAGGTATGCGGCGCGTGGTCGGTCGCGATCGCGTCAATCGTGCCGTCGCGCAGCCCTTCGATCACCGCCAGCCGGTCCTCTTCCGTACGGAGCGGGGGACTCATGCGGTAATCCGCGTCGCGGCTCAGCAGCTCGTTTTCCGTCAGCGCGAAATAGTGGGGCGCGGTCTCCGCCGTAACCCTGACACCGCGCCGCTTCGCGTCGCGGACAAGCGCGACGGAGGTTTTCGTGCTGACGTGACAGATATGCACCGGAACGCCGTAAGCCGCCGCAAGCGCGATTTCCCGCGCGGTGCCGCAATCCTCCGCGGCGGCGGGAACTCCCTTTACCCCCAGCCTTTCCGAAACGGCTCCTTCGTTGAGTTTCCCTCCCTGCGACAGGAACAAGTCCTCGCAGTGGGAAACCACCCTCATATCCAGTTCGGCGGCAAGGCGCAGAGCCCGCGCCATCAGCAGGGTATTGACCACGGGCCGTCCGTCGTCGCTCAGCGCGACGGCCCCGGCGCTTTTGAGCGACGCTAGATCGTTCAGTTCTTCGCTTTTCAGGCCTTTTGTAATCGCCGCCGCGACATACACCCTCGCGTCGGCACTTTGTGCTTTATCCCGGATATACCGCACCGTTTCGGGGGTATCGACTGTTGGTTCGGTGTTGGGCATGCACAAAAGGCTGGTGACCCCTCCCGCGGCGGCGGCACGACAGCCGGTCAGAATATCTTCCTTTTCGGTAAATCCCGGGTCGCGCAGATGGACGTGCATGTCCACCAGACCGGGCGCGGCGACCAGTCCCCGCGCGTCAATCGCCTTAGCGTCCGTACAGGGGATTTCCCCGCCGACGGCGGCGAAAACGCCGTCCGTGATCAGGATATCCCCCGTTTCATCCGTCGCGTTCGACGGGTCAAGAAGCCTTGCGCCGCGAATGAGCAGTCTGTTCATTCATTCCCTCCGTTCTTTCAGTATTAACTTTTTGACAATTATGTCGTATTTTATACAAATAGTAAATCGTTTTCCCGTATTTCGGGCTTTTCTGACGCCGGACGGAGCCATTCAGCCGGAACAGACAAGTTCCTTAACTTTTCAGGGAGAGTTAAGGGAAAACAAAAAACTTTGTCAATGCCAGCAGCTCCCGCGCGTAGCAGGAGGAAAAAATGTACCACGGCGTCGGCGCGCTGACGGGATAGGACGTAATTTTCAGCCCGGCGGCGATTTTGCCCGCGCGGTACTGGTGGTAGTCGTCCGTGACGATCGCCATTACGGGATTCAACCCGTTTTTTTCTATCAGCGCCTGTGAATTGCTCAGGTTTTCCTGCGTGGAAACAGACGTATCCTCCGCCAGAATCCTGGAAGCGTCGATCCCGTTTTTCACAAGATGCTCCCGGATCGCGGAAGCTTCCGTCACCAGTTCGCCTTTTCCCTGCCCGCCGCTGGCGATGCATTTCGCGTTGGGATGGTCTTTCAGATACGCGGCCGCTGTTTCTATTCTCAACCGCAAATCCGCGCTCGGCGCGGTGCCGCTTACCTTGCTGCCAAGCACGACCACCGTCGCGTCCGCCGGCGGGGCGGCCTGTCCCGCTCCCGCACCGTAAATCATCAGCCCGGTCAGCACCGCGGCCCACAGCACCCCGGCACAAAACAGGACCAGCACGGCACGGCAAAAGACGCGGAGCCCTTTGGAGCTTTTACATTTCCGGCCGATCGCGCCGGAAAACACGGCGGTAAGGAAAAGGAGGACGGATACGGCGATTCCAAACGCATTGCCGATATTCAGCACACCCCAATGAATCGGAATCAGAAACCAGACAAGCCCTCCAAGGGAAACCGCCGTCGCTAAAATTTTTACAATCCGTTTTTTCATCATTTCCGCCTCCTTTCGTCCGTTTAATGCCATCGCAGAAACGAATTTCGCATCAGTAGCGCATATACCTTCCTCAGGAAGGTGACACGCCGGATGGAGTATCCCCGTCAGATTTCCAGGGAACTCCCTCAGTCAGGCTTCGCCTGCCAGCGCCCTCAAGGAGGGAGCCAAAAAGAAGTTGCGCAATTTTATCGACAGTCTAAGCCACTTTGTGGCTATTATACCATAATTCCCATAAAAATGCCTCCGAACTTTTCGTCCGGAGGCATTGGTGATTTAGTACTTTTTACGGGGCACGTAGCTTGTGTGCAGAATTTCATGGGCCTTATGGCTGCCCGGCTTCTCAAAGAATTCTTCATAGACCATTTTGATGAGCGGGCTGTCATGGCTCTTGCGCAGGGGCAGGTTTCTGTCTTCCTCGTAAAGCGCCTTTGCCCTCTCCGCCTTCAGGTCGGTAAAGCTGCGGACGTCCGCAGGCTGGATCGGCTGGCCGCCGCCGTTGATGCAGCCACCGGGGCAGCACATGATCTCAATGAAGTGATAGCCGCCTTCGCCGTTTTTGACCTTTTCAAGGACTTTGTTGGCATTGTTCAGGCCGCTGACCGCGGCGACCTTTACATCCATGCCGCCGACATGATAAACCGCCTCTTTCATGCCCTCCATTCCGCGCACCTCGGTATAGTCCACGGAATCAAGGCTTCTGCCCTCCAGTGTGTCGGCCGCCGTTCTGAGCGCGGCCTCCATCACGCCGCCGGTCGCGCCGAAAATCGCCGCGGCCCCGGTGGAAACGCCCAACGCGGGGTCGAAATCCTCGTCCGGCAGACGGTTGAAGTTGATATGGGCCATATTGATCAGACGCGCGAGCTCGCGGGTCGAAATCGCGATGTCGGTGTCGGGGATTCCTTCACCGGCTCCGTCCTGATCTTCGCGTTGGACTTCGAATTTCTTCGCGACGCAGGGCATTACGCTGACGACCACGATCTTTTCCGGATCGATGTTGTTCTTCTGCGCGTAATACGTCTTGATGACCGCGCCGGTCATCTGCTGCGGGGATTTGCAGGAGGAAACGTTGGGAAGCAGCTCCGGATAATAGTATTCGCAGAATTTGATCCAGCCCGGGGAGCAGGAGGTGATCAGCGGCAGCGGGCCGCCGTTCTGTACGCGCTCAAGCAGCTCATTGGCCTCTTCCATGATGGTGAGGTCGGCGCCGAAGTCCGTGTCAAACACCTTGTCAAAGCCCAGGCGGCGCAGAGCGGCAACCATTTTGCCCTTGACGTTGGTGCCGACCGGAAGACCGAAACACTCGCCGAGCGTTGCGCGGATGGCGGGCGCGGTCTGTACGACCACGTACTTTTCCGGATCGTTCAGCACGGCCATTACCTCGTCGCACTGGTCGCGTTCGGTCAAAGCGCCGGTCGGGCAGCTCACGATGCACTGGCCGCAGGAAACGCAGGGAACGTCGTTGAGCGGTTTTTCAAAGGAACAGGCGATATGCGTATCAAAGCCGCGGCAGTTCGGGCCGATGACGGCGACATGCTGGTCCGCGCAGGCCGCCACACAGCGGCGGCAGAGGATGCATTTCGAGTTGTCGCGGATCAGGTGCAGGGTCGACTCGTCCCTGGTCGCGTCCGGCCTGACCCCGTCGAAACGGTCGGTCTGCTCCACGCCCAGCTCGTTGCACAGGGTCTGGAATTCACAGGTACCGCTGCGCCTGCAGGCCAGACAGTCCCTGTTATGGACCGAAAGCAGCATTTCCAGCGTCATTTTTCTGGACCGCTGGACCTTGGCCGTATTGGTCTGAACCTCCATCCCCTCATTCACCGGATAAACGCAGGAAGCAACCAAAGAGCGCGCGCCCTTTACCTCTACTACGCACATACGGCAGGCACCGATCTCATTGATCCCTTTCAGGTAGCATAAGGTCGGAATATCAATCCCGGCAAGCCTTGCCGCCTCCAAAACCGTGGAATCAGCCGGCACTGAGAGGGGCATGCCGTTTATTTTTATATTGACCGTATTTTCCATGATGGCACACTCCTTTATTTCTTGATGATGGCGCTGAACTTGCATTTTTCCATGCAGGCGCCGCACTTAATGCATTTCCTGGTATCGATGACATGAGGAACCTTTACGCTGCCGGTAATCGCACCGACGGGGCAGTTGCGTGCGCACAGCGTGCAGCCGCGGCATTTGTCCTCAAGGATGAAATAGTTGGTCAGTGCCTTGCAGACGCCGGCCGGGCAGTGGTGCTCCGTTACGTGGGCGACGTACTCGTCGCGGAAGTAATGGAGGGTGGAAAGCACCGGGTTCGGCGCGGTCTGGCCCAGCGCGCACAGGGAGTTTTCCTTCAGGTAGTAGCACAGCTCTTCCAGCCGGTCAAGGTCCTCCATGGTACCGTTGCCGCTGGTGATCTTCTCCAGCACCTCGAGCAGGCGCCTGGTGCCGATCCGGCACGGCGTACATTTGCCGCAGGATTCGTCCACGGTGAATTCCAGGAAGAACTTCGCGATATCGACCATACAGTTCGTGTCATCCATCACGATCAGCCCGCCGGAGCCCATCATGGCGCCGATGGACAGCAGGTTGTCGTAATCGATCGGAATGTCCAGATAAGAGGCCGGGATGCAGCCGCCGGAGGGACCGCCGGTCTGAGCGGCTTTGAAGGTGTGTCCGTCCGGAACACCGCCGCCGATCTCCTCTACGATCTCGCGCAGGGTGGTGCCCATCGGCACTTCCACAAGGCCGGTGTGCTTGATTTTTCCGCCCAGAGCGAACACCTTGGTGCCCTTTGATTTTTCGGTGCCCATGGAGGCGAACCAGTCCGCACCCTTCAGAATGATCTGAGTGATGTTGGCATAGGTTTCCACGTTATTCAGAATGGTCGGCTTCTGGAACAGTCCCTTGACCGCCGGGAACGGAGGACGCGGACGCGGCTCGCCGCGCTTGCCCTCGATGGAGGTCATCAGAGCGGTTTCCTCGCCGCACACAAACGCGCCGGCGCCCAGGCGGAGCCCAATGTCGAAGTCAAAGCCGGTATTGAAAATGTTCTTGCCCAAAAGGCCGTATTCCCTCGCCTGATCGATGGCGATCTGCAGGCGCTTGACCGCGATGGGGTACTCGGCGCGGACATAAATATAGCCCTGGGACGAGCCGATTGCGTAACCGGCGATCGCCATGGCTTCCAGTACGCTGTGCGGGTCGCCTTCCAGCACGGAGCGGTCCATAAACGCGCCCGGGTCACCCTCGTCGGCGTTGCAGCAGACATATTTCTGATCCGCCTGATTTTTCGCGGCAAAGCTCCATTTCAGCCCGGTCGGGAAGCCCGCGCCGCCGCGGCCGCGCAGACCGGAAGCCTTCACCACGTCGATAACCTCTTCCGGGGTCATTTCCGTAAGGACCTTGCCCAGTGCGGTGTAGCCGTCCACCGCTATGTACTCGTCGATGCACTCGGGATTGATGACGCCGCAGTTCCGAAGCGCGACGCGGTTCTGTTTTTCATAGAACGGCGTATGGTTCAGAGACTTGATGGTATTGTCGTCTACGATGGTTTCCTGATAAAGCAGGCGCCTGACGATTCTTCCCTTTAAAAGATGTTCCTCCACAATTTCCGGGACATCCTCCGGAGTCACCCTGCTGTAAAAAGAACCTTCGGGATATACAATCATAATCGGGCCGAGGGCGCAGAGGCCGAAACAGCCGGTGCGGATCACATTGACCTCTTTGTCCAGTCCCCGGACCGCAATTTCTTCTTTGAGCTTTGAGATAATCAGCTCGCTGTTTGAGGAGGTACAACCGGTACCGCCGCAAACCAGTACATTGGAACGATACATGAATGCTGCCTCCTTTTTACGAATTGGCGCCTATGGTATACTCCGTTACCACATTGCCGTTTACCAGGTGGTCGTTCACCACGCGTACCGCCTTTTCAGGCGTCATTTTTACATAAGTCACTTTTTCCTGCCCGGGCGTCACAACTTCCACGACCGGCTCAAACTGGCAGATTCCGATACAGCCCGTCTGGGTGACCGTGACGTTGGCAAGGCCGCGCTTAGAGACTTCTTCCACCATAGCGCTCAAAACCGGGCGCGCCCCGGCGGCGATTCCGCAGGTGGCCATACCCACCAGAACGCGGATCGCGTTGTCGTTGTTTTCGCGGAGAATAACCTGACTGCGGGCTCTATCCCTGATCGCCTGAAGTTCCGCTAAAGACTTCATCTGTTGATTCCTCCTTAATGAATTGGGTTTCTTCACTGAGGCAGTTTTTGATCCACTGTATCACTTCCGGTGAATTCAGCCTGACCTCATTTCCTAACACCGCGCGCAGTTCGCGCGTATCAAGGGTAAATTCGCGGGAATCCATTCTGTGATGAAAGACAAAATCCCTGTCTTCGTTGCAGGTGATCAACAGCAGTACCGTGGAATTGATGTCCCCGAGCGGAATCATATCCACATGGGATGGTACAAACGCCGCGGTGATTGTGGTCCCTACACCCTTTTGGGAAGCGACGCCGAAGCTTCCGCCCGTCATCTCGGCTTCCATCTTAAAGAGCGGCACTCCCATCCCGATTTTGCGGGTAGTGCGGGTGGTAAAAAACGGGTCCGTCACACGAGCCGCCTGTTCGGCGGTCATACCGGCACCGTCATCCGAAATCCGGATGGTCAATCTGTCGGCCCTCGATTCTTCACACACGTCGATCTCAATCAGCTTCGCACCTGCGGAAATTGAATTCTGTGCAATATCCATCACATTTAAAGACAATTCACGCATCTTATTCGTATTTTGCCAGTACCTGTTCCACTTCCTCCGGGGTCATGCGTCCGTAAACATCCCCGTTCACCGTCAGTACCGGAGCCAGGCCGCAGGCACCCACGCAGCGGCAGGCAGTCAGCGAAAATTTACCGTCCGGAGTGCACTCCTCCGGCTGGATACCCAAAACGGAGGTCAATTTGTCCAGCACCGCCGCCGCCCCCTTGACATAGCAGGCTGTTCCCAGGCAGATCGACACGTTGTATTTTCCTTTAGGGGTAAGCGAAAACTGGGAATAAAAGGTGGAAACGCCGTATACTTCTTCCAGCGGTACGCCCAGTCCCTCGGCAATGATGCTCTGCACCTCTGCCGGAAGGTAGCCGTAAACCTCCTGTGCTTCCTGCAGAACAGGCAGTATGGCGCCTCTTTGCTGCTTGTGCCTTTCGATGATTTCGTCGAGCTTTTCCCGCTGCTCGGCGGTTCCCTGGAAAGGCAAACTGCTGATACGTTTTTGCATTCTTGTTCCTCCTTGCGGTTAATCAACGCAGGAAAAATGTCGTGGCGGCAACAAAAGTTTCCTGCAATCCATTGTTTTTTAGTATAGCATACACCCATGATAAAATCTATCATTTTTGTTAAATAAGTCACAAAAAATTATTGGTAACTATGATAATTTTAAGTTAAAATTGAGCTGAAAAACAGCCGGGCACTTTTCGGTGCTTCCGGCTGTTATCCTCTGTTCCATTCAGTTTGTATTTCTCTGTTCAGTGCCGCGATGAGACATTCCGGCGACTTTTCGGGGAGCAGCACCGACGCGGACGGGTCGGGCATATTTTCCAGATAATGGGCATCCGAATTTTTCAAAAGGATCAAATCTCTCAGCTCGGGGTTTCTGTGAAGAAGGGTCTGCACGTCGCCTTTGGCGCTGATTTCCGCAGCGGTAAAATCCGCTTCCGGCGGAAGGGAACCGAGGCTGGAAAGGACGCTGTACGCGCTCCTGTCAACATGGGCGGGAAAGGCCGTCCCCCCGAAGCGGCACGCCAGCCTGTGCACATGGTTCACGCTGACGGAAGCCGCGTTGAGCAGAAGGGTTTCTTCCTCTCCGATGACCGTATCCTGTTCGTCCATCACGGTCTGACAGCCAAAAATTTCCGGTCTGTTCCGGATTTTGGGGATTCTCTGTGCCACATACCGGTCAAAATCAAGCGCCGCTTCCACCGTCGGGAACAGGCAGATCACATGCGCCTCCTCCTGTGTGCAGAGCTCCATCCCCGGCACCACGGGCAGCCCGCGAGCCGCTCCGGCCCTGACCGCCGCGGGCACATTGCGGCAGGAATTGTGGTCCGTCAGCGCGATGATGTCGTAACCCAGCAGAAGTGCCATGTTCACAAGGTTGTTCGGCGTCATATCGCCGCTGCCGCAGGGCGACAGGCACGAATGGAGATGCAGATCATAAAATACCCGTATCATCTGAGAAGCTCTGCAACTTTCAGGCCGAGCTCATAGCTGTTCTGTTCGGACAAAAGCACCGGGAAGTCGAGCTGGCGCGCTTTTTCCAGCGCCTCCTCGTCAAACGGCGCGGAATCGGTCAGAACGATACAGGCGGCGTCCTTCAGGGAAGCCACCGCCACCGCGTTGATGTTGCCCATGACCGTGAACCACGCGGCATTTTCGGGCAGCCGGGACATGACCCAGCTGAGCAGGTCGCCGGTATACCCCCCCGTTACCTCCCGGTCCAGGCTTTCCCGCCCCGCTAAAACCTTCAGTGAAAGCTTTTCTGCAAGCTCTTGTACCGTCATGATTTTTTATCCTCCTCATCGCTCAGCAGCGGGAATGTTCCCATGGACGACAGGGCGTCGGCGACGTTTTTGATTTCTTTCCTCATAATGAAAATGCACTGGTTCTTCTTCGCAAAGCCGCGGACAATATCCTCCGCCAGCGCGCGGCAGGTCGGCGCGCCGCAGGAGCCGCAGTCCAGACCGGGCAGCTCCTCGCAGATTTCATCGATTTCCGCCATCATCCTGAGCGCCTCGTTCATATCGTCCGAAAGCTTCAGCACGGGGGTAAACAGCAGGTTTTTCCGCCACTTCATGCCGCCCGGGATCCGCCCGTCGATATGGTTCTGCGAAACGGGCAGATACCGGCGCAGACGCTGGAGCCTTGCCTTGGCGACATAGGCGTTTTCCACGCACAGCACGCCGCCGACGCATCCGCCCGAGCAGGCGTTCAGCTCGATAAAGTTCAGCTCGCGGATTTTTTCGTCCTCCAGCTCCTCCAGCACGCGGATAACGTTTTCGATTCCGTCCGCGGCCAGATATTTGTCGTTGAGCAGCGCGGAGGACTCTCCCCCGCTGGAAGCCCAGCCGACGCCGATAATTCCCGACCGGGCGAGGGGCTCCACGGTTTTCAGGTTTTCCATCGCGGCGGCCAGCTTCGCGAAGATTTCGCTGATGGCGATCGCGCCGTCCACCTCGGACTTTTTACAGCTGATCGGCATCCGGATGGCCGTGACCTTGGCCGGACAGGGCGTGATGAAAAAAGTGCCGATCTGGCTGCGGGGTAGCCCGGTCTTTTTCATCGCCTCGCGTTTCGCGATACGCGCGGCCGTCTCCATGGGCGAGTTGAGCTGGAGCACGTGGGAGCAGAGGTCGGGAAACCGCACGCGGATGAGCCTGACCACAGCGGGACAGGCGGAGCTGATGACCGGTTTTTCCAGCTTCCCCTCCTGCATCAGCTTTCTGGTGACCTCGGAAACCAGCTCGGCGCTGCGCGAAACCTCAAACACCTCGTCGAACCCGATGTCCTTCAACCCGGTCAAAACGATGTCGATGTCGTCCAGATTGTTGAACTGGCCGTAAAGGGTCGGCGCGGGCAGGGCAATTTTGTATTGGAAATTCTGAATCATGTCGAGGCTGTCCGATTTCGCTTTTTTCGCGTGGTGCGGGCAGACCCGGATGCACTCGCCGCAGTCGATGCAGCGTTGCGAAATGATCCTGGCTTTGCCGCCGCGCACGCGGATGGCCTCCGTCGGGCAGCGTTTGATGCAGTTGGTACATCCCATGCATTTATCCCTATCCAGCGTAACCGAATGGAAAAACTGGTTCATGATTCCCACCTCACTGTTTCTTCTTCGCAAGCACCGTCATGCGCAGGGTGGTTCCCTTGCCCACCTTTGTATCAATTTCCATGGTATCGCTGCATTTTTTCATATTGCTCATGCCCATTCCGGCGCCGAAGCCCAGCGCGCGGACCTTGTCGGGCGCGGTGGAGTAGCCCTCGCGCATGGCAAGGTCAATGTCCCTGATGCCGGGGCCGTGATCGGCAAGGATCATCTCTATTTTTTCCGGGCTGATTTCCACATGCGCCTTCCCTCCCCCCGCGTGGATCACCATGTTGATTTCCCCTTCATACATGGCAATGGCGACGCGGCGGATGGCGTCCGGGTCGTACCCGATCTGTTTCAGCTTATGTTTTACGTCGCTCGACGCTTCGCCCGCGCGGGTGAAATCATCCCCCGGCACAATGTAATCGAAAGAAAGGGTGTTGTTCAACTTTTACAGCCCCCACTCAAACCGTTTGCATACAGCAGGCCGCAGGCAGTAAACATCCTGTGCTGTGTTTTGAGCAGGGTGATGTCCTTTTGCCGGGCGAGCTCGACGACGTCCGGCGCCGGCTGTTTTCCGCGGACAAAAACCACACAGCGCATATCCATCATCTCGGCGGTGCGGATGGCCTGGGGATTGTTCAGCCCGGTCAAAAGCACCGACTGGTCCTTGACGAACGCCAGCACGTCGCTCATCATATCGCTTCCGCAGGCCGTTTTTACTTCCGCGTTCAGATCTCCCGCCGTAATAATTTCCGCGTCAAGAATGGAAACCACATCGTTTACCGTCATTCGAATCACTCCTGAAAATTTATATTATATACAATAATTTCCGTCTCTCCATCTGATTTATAGGTATATTATAGCATAAATCATCCGTTTGGCAACAAAAGAATCCGCCGCCCGCAAACCCAGTCACAGTGCGGGTTCATTTAATTTCCGCACATCATTGACTTCAACTAACTAAAGCGATATAATTATTAATTATATCTCAATATCCCTTTTCAAATGGCAGGACGCCATAAAATTTTAAATGGAGGTTGCGCTTAAAATGAAACGTGTCTACAACTTTTCCGCAGGTCCCTCAATGCTGCCTGAACCTGTACTGCGCCGTGCGGCTGCAGAAATGCTGGATTATGAGGGCAGTGGGCAATCCGTAATGGAAATGTCCCATCGATCTAAAATCTACGAGGGAATTATCGGTTCTGCGGAAAGTTTGCTTCGTGAAGTCATGAACATTCCCGGCAATTACAAAGTTCTCTTTTTACAGGGCGGTGCTTCCTCCCAATTCGCAATGGTCCCGATGAACCTGATGACAAAAAGCAACAAGGCCGACTTTGTCCTGACCGGCCAGTGGGCGACAAAAGCGTATCAGGAGGCGGCCCGCTACGGCACGGCCAACGTGATCGCTTCTTCCAAGGATAAAACCTTCAGCTATATCCCCGAACTGAATCCGGAAACCTTTACTAAGGATGCCGATTATTTTCATATCTGCTTAAACAATACGATTTACGGAACCAAATTCCACCGGCTGCCGGAAACCGGAAACGTTCCCCTCATTGCGGACATTTCCTCCTGCATCCTGAGCGAGCCGATCGACGTGAGCAAATTCGCGCTGCTTTACGCCGGCGCGCAGAAAAACATGGCCCCGGCGGGCCTGACCGTGGTGATCATCCGCGAGGACCTGATCGGCCGCGCCATGGACATTACCCCGACCATGTTCAACTACAAAACCCACGCGGACAACGACTCCATGTTCAATACGCCGCCGTGCTACTGCATCTATATGTGCATGCTGGTGCTCGACTGGATCAAAAACACCGTCGGCGGGCTGGAAGAAATGAAGAAGATCAATGAGAAAAAAGCGGGAATGCTTTACGATTTTCTGGACAGCTCAAAACTGTTCCGGGGGACTGTTGTCGCGAAGGACCGCTCCCTGATGAATATTCCCTTTATCACCGGCAGCGACGAGCTGGACGCAAAATTCGTCAAGGAAGCCGCCGCGCACGACTTTGTCAATATCAAGGGGCACCGCTCCGTCGGCGGAATGCGCGCCTCGATTTACAACGCAATGCCTGTTGAGGGCGTCGAGAAGCTGGTTCAGTTCATGGGCGAGTTTGAAAAGAACAGCCTGTGAAGCGCTTCAGGCTCTCAAAATACGAAATGTAGGTGAACAGATATGTATCAGATAAAATGCCTGAATAAGATTTCGGAGGTCGGCACCGGCCGCTTTGATGAAAATTACTGCTGCGGTGAAGCCGTGGAAAACCCGGACGCCATTTTGGTGCGTTCCGCTTCCATGCACGACATGGAGCTTCCGAAGGGCCTGCTCGCCATCGCGAGGGCGGGCGCGGGTGTCAATAATATCCCGCTGGACAAGTGCAGCGAGCGTGGCATTGTTGTGTTCAACACGCCCGGCGCAAACGCAAACGCGGTCAAAGAGCTTGTTCTGGCCGGACTGCTTCTCTCCTCCCGCAGGATCGTTCCCGCCATCGAGTGGGCCAAAACGCTTAAGGGCAAGGGCGACGAAGTAGGAAAGCTGGTTGAAAAAGGAAAGGGCGCGTTTGTCGGCCCTGAAATCGGCGGAAAAACACTCGGCGTCGTCGGCCTCGGCGCAATCGGTATTCTGGTTGCCAACGCGGCCAGAGGCCTCGGCATGGAGGTTTACGGCTACGACCCATACCTTTCCGTGGACGCGGCCTGGGGCCTTTCCCGCTCCATCCGGCACGCCCGCACTCTCGACGAAATTTACAGCTCCTGCGACTATATCACGGTGCATGTTCCGCTGACGCCGGACACAAAGAACATGATCAACTCGGAATCCATTGCGAAGATGAAGGACGGCGTACGGCTTCTGAACTTTGCGCGCGGGGATTTGGTACTGTCTTCGGATGTCCTTTCCGCGCTGGAATCCGGTAAAGTTTCGGCCTATGTGACCGACTTCCCGAGCGACGACATGCTCGGCGCCGACGGCGTGATCGCCGTTCCCCATCTGGGCGCATCCACTCCGGAATCGGAGGACAACTGCGCGCGTATGGCCGCCGGAGAGCTGATGGAATATCTGCAGAACGGCAACATCAAAAATTCTGTGAACATGCCCGCGGTCTCCATGCCGCGCGACTGCTCCTCCTGCTCTATCCGCATCTGCATCCTGCACCGCAACATTCCAAACACCATCAGCCGCCTTTCCGGCGCGCTGGCGGAAAGCGGGATCAACATTGAAAACATGCAGAGCAAATCCAAGAAGGATTATGCTTATACCATCCTCGACGTAACCGGAGACGTGAAAGAGACGACCGCCGAGCACATCGAGAATTTCCCCGAGATCATCCGGGTAAGGATTCTTCGGGAAGCCTGACCGGAGGGAGTTTCACTCAAAAAGGGGCTGCCGCAAAACTTGCGTTTTGCGGCAGCCCCTTTTCTATTTTGTTCTTACCGGTTATCCACCGCGATTTTGCCGCGGGCGACCACCATTTTAATATTCAACTCGGAATCCAGTACAACCAGGTCGGCGTATTTGCCCGCTTTGATGCTTCCGATCTTATCTTCTTCATGGATTTCCCTCGCGGGGTTCAGGGTAGCCGCCTGAACGGCCTGCAGGAAGGGAATGCCGAAACCGACCAGATTTTTGACCTCCTGATGCAGGTTTGTGGTGGAGCCCGCCAGCGTGCCGTCCTCCAGTCTGGCCGCGCCGTTTTTTACATAAACCGTCTGCCCGCCGAGGTCGGACACCCCGTCCGGCTGACCCGCGGCGCGCATGGAATCGCTGATAACGACAACGCGGTCTTTCCCGAGAATTCCGAACGTGATGCGAAGCACCGCAGGGTCAATATGCAGACCGTCGCAGATAATCTCCGCGGTGACGCGTCCGTCGTCGAACACGGCGCCGACCACACCCGGCTCCCGGTGGGTCAGCCCCGGCATGGCGTTGTAAAGGTGGGTAACGTGGGAAACGCCCAGCTCAAACGCGTGCCTCGCCGCCGCGTAGTCCGCGGTCGTATGGGCGATGGACACGGTGCAGAGCCTGGAAGCCCCGCGAATGAATTCCTCCGCGCCGGGACACTCGGGGGCAATATCCACCAGCTTGATGATCCCGCCGTATGTATCGTAAAGGTTTTTGAACTCTGTAAAGTCAGGGTTCTTTACATGCTCGCCCGCCTGCGCGCCCTTGCGGTGGATGGAAATATAGGGTCCTTCCATATTCACGCCGGCAATCGCCGCGCCCTCGGGCGGATGGACCATGCATTCCCGGACGCTTTCCAGCGCTTGGGCAATTCCCTCGTGGGAAACGGTCATCGTAGTCGGGCAGAAGGAAGTAACGCCCTCCTGCACCAGCTTCGCACACATTTTCGCAAGGCCGGCAGCGTCCGCGTCACAGGTGTCCGCGCCCACGCAGCCGTGGATATGGATATCGACAAAGCCCGGCACAATCACGCATCCGGAAAAATCATATTCCTCTTTTCCGGAAAAGCCCTGCCCGATGGAGGAAATTTTATCCCCTTCCAACGCAAGATCGGCATTGCACAAATGAAAACTGTCGTCCACAATTTTAGCATTTTTCAGAATCATCGTATTACACCTCTGCTGTATTTATTTTCCGGCCCTGTCGGCGAGAAAAAATATTTTATCCTTTATCTGTATTATAAACCGAAAAAATATTTTATTCAAGGTGTTTTGAAAGAACAAAAGGGCCGCCGCAAAGCGGCAGCCCTTTCCATGCTGAAAAAATCTTTATGAGATGCTGACGACGCAAAGCTTTTGGCCCGTCTGGCCGAGAAGGGAAGCATAAATTCCCGACTGCTGGCCGGACTTGCCGATTGCGGTAATCTTGTAGAAGAAATCGTCGCCCGTGTGGCGCAGAAGCGTCACCTGGAACACGCCGCTTGTACCCGTGTTGAAGTTGATGGAAGAAGCGCCGGGGGCTGTGATTTTGAACTGATAGGACGCGTTCTTCGCAATGCTGAAATTGTAGTTGGTGTCGGATTTCAGGGCAGTCGTTGCCGCCGCGCCGACCGTTACGACACAGACCTTTCTTCCTACTCCGTCGGCTCCCGTCATATAGAAGCCTGAGGACTGGCCCGGCTGGCCGATCGCGGTGATTTTATAGAAAACATTGCTGCCTTCGGTTTTCACCTTCTCGGTCTTGAACACGCTGCCGGAACCCGGGTTAAAGCTGACCGCGTCGCTGATTTTGAAGGTATAGCTTGCACCCTGTTTTATCGTAAAGTCATTATTGGTATCGGATTTCGGCTCGGGAGCCGCACCGACCGTGACAACGCAAACTTTTTTTGCCGTCTGGCCCGCGCCAGCCATGTAGAAACCGGCGGATTGGCCCGGCTGGCCGATCGGGGTAATCTTGTAGAGGGCGTAATTGCTCCCGGTTCCTACCTTTTCGGTCTTGAACACGTTGTTGGAGCCCGCGTAGAAGCTGACCGCGTTGCTGATCTTAAAGGTGTAGCTTGCGCCCTGCTTCACGGTGAAGTCATAGTTGGTATCCGACGTCGGCTCCGTAGCCGACGCGATAGTGACAACGCAGACCTTCTTCGCCGGCTGGTCTTTTGCCGCCATATAGAAACCTGCGGACTGACCGGGGTTGCCGATTGCGGTGATTTTATAGTCGGTGTAGTTGCTTCCGGTTCCTACCTTCTCAGTCTTAAAGATGCCGTTGGAACCCGGATAAAAACTTTCCGCGTTGCTGATTCTGAAGGTATAGCTCTGTCCCGCCTTCAAGGAAAAATCAGAATTGGTATCCGATTTCGGCTCATGATCGCCCGGCTTGGCCGTGACGGTGCCGAACTGGTATGTATAGTCGCTGGCGTATTCGCTGTCAGGGAATGTAACGGACAGCTTGGTCTCTCCGCCGGTCGCGCTGACGGCCGTCACCTTGTAGTAATAATGGATGCCGTCCTTTTTCTCAAACTGTACGGAAACGATTCCGTCCGTATCCGCGGCGACTACCGGTACGCCGCCCCCCATGACGGACAGATCGTAGGTGTAGGACTGCCCCTGCTCCAGCGTGATGTTCTCTTCATCTTCCGTTGAAACAACCGGGAAATCGTCGTCCTCATTGGCAGTCACATAGAAAGACGCCGTTTCTCCGCTGAAGCTGACGGTAATCAGGGTAGTCCCGGGCTCCAGTGCTTTTACCTTGTAGGTGGTCTGATTGCCGGTCTTTCCCAGAGGAGTGATCTCAACCGCACCTTCTCTGCTGGTTGTGATGCTGTGCTCAATATCGGGCAGATTGCAGGTAACCACAAAGGTGTATTCGTCGTTCACATTGCAGATGTATTGGCCGGAAGTATCGATATGCAGGATTTCGTTCTCAATCACGCTCACTGCGCAGAGCTTCTGGGGAACGAATCCAACCGCGCCCGTGTAAAGATTCGCGGTGGTCCCGGCATCGCCAACGGCGTCCACACGGTAATAGAAATCGCCGTTCTCCTCGTCGTAATCCATCAGTTCCGCATGCAGGACCTTCTCGTTGTCGCTTGTCAGATAAGGGAAGGAGAAGGTATCGTTGTCCTCGTAATGCAGCTTGATGATGTTGCTGCTTCCCTTTGCAAGGGAATAATCTCCCTCCACATCCGTAGTAATCGTGTAGGGGAGCTCTCCGCTCCCTTCAACCTTCAGCGTTTTGCTGACCGTTGTGCCGTCGGAAGCCGTAAAGGTCAGCGTCGCTTCGCCGTTGCCCATGGCCCCAACGTCGAAATAATAGGTTCCGTTCTCCACGTCCTCCAGGAAAACTTCTACTACGGACGGATCGCTGGATTCTCCGGTAAGCGTCAGCGCAGGATCGCTGACAGTCGCTTCCATCCCGTAATACATGGAATTGAGATTCAATGTATCCAATTCGTTGAAATCGTCTGAGAAGGTAATTTGTGTCTCTTCTTCCGCCGCAAAAGCCGCCGTATTTCCGAATACCGAAAACACAAGCGTAAGCGCCAGAATCATACTGAACACCTGCAAGGTTTTTTTCATGGTTCATTCCCTTTCATTCTGTAAATTATTTTCCCAATGTTGGCATTTCTGACTTCCATATTGTATAGGAGTCCGGATACAGAATAAAATGAAAAGAAGAATAATTCTATATTGTAATTATTACCAGTTTTTATGCCGGTTTTAACCGATAAAATCCCCATGTGCTTCCTGAAAAAACACCAGTATTTATTAGGTTTTTTGCCAGATTTAAGAAGACGTTCGCCCTCCCCCTGCGGGGGCCGACGAGCTATCGTTTCCTCTTCTTTTAGCTCCCTTTTTTTGGAGGGTGAGGATTTGGCCCCCTCCTTGAGGGGGCTGGCAGGCATAGCCTGACTGGGGGAGTCCCCCCGCAGCTTACGGACTCCCTTCGACGCGCCGAGCGCGGACCATGCGGTCGGCACTCGCCTACGGCGGCGCTCTCAGACAGTTCCATGTTGAATTGGTCTCAGAGCACTCCGAAACACCTCCCTCTCAGAGGGAGGCTGAGGTTTGGCTTGACGGAAGGGAGCTATAGGCCGAACCAAAAAAAGGCCGCCGCAAAAGCGGCAGCCTTGATCCGTAAACAATGAAATTAAACCAGCTCGATAATTCCCATCTCGGCGGCGTCACCGCGGCGAGGGCCAAGCTTGCTGATGCGCGTATAGCCGCCGTTGCGGTCGGCATACTTCGGAGCAATCTCATTGAACAGTTTATTCGCAACGTCTTCCTTTGTAACAAAGGCCAGAACGAGACGTTTGTTGTGCAGATTGTTTTCCTTCGCAATCGTTATCATCTTCTCGGTCATGGAGCGGACCTCCTTGGCGCGAGTCACTGTGGTTTCGATTTTGCCATTCTCTAAAAGAAAGGTAACCATCGCCCTTAACATGGCGGTTCTGTGGTCAGTGTCTCTTCCGAGCTTTCTGGTTCCGGGCATCGAAATATCACTCCTTTACCTTAGGTTGTTTGCGCAATTATTCGTCATCCTTGCGCAGATTAAAACCGAGAGAGGCCATCTTCCAGACAACCTCCTCAAGGGATTTGCGTCCGAGGTTGCGCACCTTCATCATATCCTCTTCGGATTTGTTGATAAGGTCTTCAACCGTATTGATACCGGCACGCTTCAGGCAGTTGAAGGAACGGACCGAAAGGTCGAGCTCTTCAATCGTCATTTCGAGCACCTTTTCCTTGCCCTTGTCGTCCTTTTCGACCATGATCTCCGTGCTGCTGCCCTTATCGGACAGGTCAACAAACAGATTCAGATGCTCGGTGAGGACTTTCGCGGCCAAAGAAACCGCTTCCTGCGCGCCGATGGTTCCGTTCGTCCAAACTTCGAGTGTGAGCTTGTCAAAATCGATGCTCTGACCCACACGGGTTGGCTCCACATTATAATTCACCTTATAAACAGGAGTATAGATGGAATCAACCGGAAGCTCCCCGATCACGTTGGCGTTCATGTTTTGCTTGTTGCGCTCGGCAGATACATATCCGCGCCCCTTATCCAGGGTCAATTCCATATACAGTTTTGCTCCGTCGCCCAGAGTCGCAATGTGCATCTCCGGGTTCAGGATTTCAACCTCGCTGTCGCACTTGATAGAGTCGGCCGTTACATTGCACGGACCCTCCGCAGCGATTTCCACTGTCTTCGGTCCATCGCAATGGAGCTTGGCGGTCAATCCCTTAATGTTAAGCACGATCTCAGTGACGTCCTCTTTCACTCCGGGTATTGTTGAAAACTCATGAAGAACGCCGTCTATTTTGATAGACGTGACTGCAACGCCGGGCAGCGAAGATAAAAGAACACGCCTCAGGCTGTTGCCCAGGGTTGTGCCAAAGCCACGCTCAAGCGGTTCCACAACAAATTTGCCATAGGTCCCGTCATTACTTAAAACTTCTGTCTCTATTTTTGGCTTCTCAATCTCGATCATTAGCGACCCTCCTTGACATATAGCGGATTAATTTATCAGCCATGATGTTTTTTATGCTGTCATAAAACGGCATTACTTGGAGTACAACTCAACGATGAGAGTCTCATCGACTGCAAGGTCAATATCCTCACGGGTTGGTAATGCAATGATCTTGCCTTCCAGAGTGTCACGATTGATGTCAAGCCACTTCGAAACCGGACGTGCCGAGTTCGCTTCAATGACAGCCTTAATTTTTTCGCTCTGACGGCTCTTGTCTTTAATGGAGATCACTTCGCCCGGCTTTGTCAGGTAGGAAGGAATATCCACTCTTTTGCCGTCCACAGTAAAGTGCCCGTGAACAACCAGCTGACGGGCTTCCGCCCTGGAGTTGCCCCAGCCCAAACGGTAAACTACGTTGTCGAGACGGGATTCCAAAATTGCGAGCAGTTCGTCACCGGTTTTTCCTTCTTTGCGTGTTGCAAGGTCGTAGTAGCCCCTGAACTGGGACTCCAGTACACCATAGTAACGTTTTGTCATCTGTTTTGCGCGCAGCTGAAGGCCATACTCAGAGGTCTTTTTGCGGCCCTGACCATGCTGGCCCGGAGCATATGCCCGGCGGGTTACCCCGCATTTGTCCGTGTAGCATCTTGCGCCCTTCAGGAAAAGCTTCTGGCCTTCCCGGCGGCAAAGCTTGCACACAGCGTCTGTATATCTTGCCATATTATGGTTGCACCTCCTATATCGGTTTTGTTACTATACGCGTCTTCTCTTCGGAGGACGGCATCCGTTGTGCGGAATCGGAGTAACGTCTTTAATCATGCTGACTTCAAGGCCCGCGCCCTGAAGTGCGCGGATAGCCGCCTCACGGCCCGCGCCCGGTCCCTTTACAAAAACCTCAACCGTTTTCATACCGTGCTCCATCGCTGCTTTCGCGGCGGTTTCGGCGGCGGTCTGAGCGGCGAAAGGAGTGGACTTTCTGGAACCTCTGAACCCTAATTCACCTGAACTTGCCCACGAAATTGCGTTGCCCTGCGTATCCGTAATGGTAACGATCGTGTTGTTGAAGGTGGACTGGATATGAGCGGCTCCGCGATCTATATTTTTACGCTCACGGCGTCTACGAACTGCGGTGCCTTTTTTAGCTGCGCCTTTCTGTGCTGCCATCTTTTGAATCCCTCCCTATTACTTCTTCTTGTTGGCCATGGTCTTTCTGGGACCTTTGCGTGTACGCGCATTGGTTTTGGAACGCTGGCCTCTTACCGGCAGGCCCTTGCGGTGACGGACACCACGGTAGCAGCCGATTTCAATCAGTCTCTTAATGTCAAATGCTACGTCGCGGCGAAGATCGCCTTCAACGCGGCAGTGATGGTCGATATACTCTCTGAGCTTTGCCGCATCATCTTCAGTTAAATCCCTTACACGGATGTCCGGGTCGACGCCTGTTTCTGCACAAATATCCGTTGCAGTCTTGCGGCCGATACCGAAAATATAGGTAAGAGCAATTTCGATGCGCTTATCTCTGGGCAGATCAATACCTGCTATACGCGCCATACTGGTTGCACCTCCACTGTTAATAGGTTTGCGCCAAATTAGCCCTGGCGCTGCTTATGCTTCGGGTTTTCACAGATTACCATGACTTTACCCTTGCGTTTAATAATTTTGCATTTTTCACAAATTTTCTTGACAGAAGGTCTTACTTTCATTTGTGCGCCCTCCCTTAGCGAGTGTTTGTTTTACTTTGAACGCCACGTAATACGTCCGCGCGTCAGATCGTAAGGCGACAGTTCGATTGTGACCTTATCCCCCGGCAGAATGCGGATGAAATTCATCCTGAGCTTGCCGGAAATATGCGCGAGTATTGTATGGTGGTTTGGAAGCTCTACCATAAACATTGCGTTAGGCAGCGCCTCGGTAACGATTCCTTCAGTTTCAATTACGTCCTGTTTCGACATTACTTACCCTCCTCTTGTGGAAAACGGCCCCCGGCGTTGAACGCCCTGAGGGCACCTCGTATTTCACGGTTGGTCTGCATTGAACCTTCGGCCAATACGGTTCTGGTCGGACAAAGGTGTTTCAGCTTTTTCCTTTTCGGGTGGTCAAGGCTGCGGCGCCTTCCATCGCAGATCTGTGCGAATCCGGCGTCTGCCTTTAGCACCGTGAAAAAGCCGTCCTTGTCGCGTCCCGCGGCCGACCGGACAACCAGTCCTCTGACAAAGTCCATTGTCTACCCCCTTAATCCGGCAGCGTTAAGATAACCGGGCCGTCCGGAGTAATGGCAATGGAATGTTCGAAATGCGCGGAAAGCTTGCCGTCCGCGGTTACGGTCGTCCAACCGTCCGCAAGGGTTTTGACTTCCTTTACACCCTGGTTAATCATCGGTTCAATTGCAATGGTCATGCCTGGCAACAGGCGCACGCCCCTGCCGGGTGTGCCGTAATTTGGAACACTGGGGTCTTCATGCATCTTCGCACCTACTCCGTGGCCGACGAAATCCCGTACCACCGAGTAACCGCGAGCTTCGGCATACCGCTGGACCGCGCTGCCGACATCGCCGATCCGGTGACCGGCTGTTGCGGCTTTAATGCCTTCAAACAGGCTTTCGCGTGTTGCATCCATAAGGGCCTGCGCTTCATGGCTTACGTCGCCGCATGGGAAAGTCCACGCGTTGTCTCCGACAAAGCCCTCGAAAGTCGCGCCTATGTCAATGCTGACAATGTCACCCTGCCTGATAATCGTGCCCTTATGTGGTATGCCATGGATAACCACGTCATTTACGGAAATACATGCGCTTGCCGGGAAGCCGCCATACCCGAGGAACGTGGGCTTCGCGCCCTGTTCCTCAATGTATCGGCGGACGGCACGGTCGATTTCCCAGGTGGAAACACCGGGTTCGACCATCTCGCCGGCCAGCTTTAATGCTCTTGAAGATACCCTGCCCGCATCCCTCATAAAGCTGAGTTCACGGCTGGTTTTAAGCACTATCATGATTACGCCTCTAATGCGGCAAGAATCAGTTTTGTGGTGTGCCCGACATCCTCTTGCCCTTCTACTGTGCAAAGCTTGCCCTGTTTCAGATAGTAATCCTTCAGGGGCTCGGTTTGCTCGTGATATACATTTAAACGCTCTTTGACCGTATCCGGGTGGTCGTCCTTGCGCTGAACTAGGGTGCCGCCGCATTTGCTGCAAACGCCCTCCACCTCCGGCTTTTTGTAAAGCAGGTGGTAGCTGGCCCCGCAGTTTTCGCAGACACGGCGTCCGGACATACGCTGCACGATCGTCTCGTCGGAGACCTCAATGTTGAGGACCCTGTCAATGCGAACGCCCATTTTGTCCAGAGCCTCGGCCTGGGGAATCGTGCGCGGAAACCCGTCCAGAACGAATCCGTTTTTGCAGTCGTCATTGGCCAGACGCTCTTTGATAATGCCGATGACAACCTCGTCGGGAACAAGCTTGCCCGCGTCCACAAAGGACTTGGCGCGAACTCCCATCTCAGTGCCGCTCTTCAGCGCTTCACGAATAATATTACCCGTGGATATTGCAGGAATGTTATAACGCGAGCAGATGACTTCTGCCTGCGTGCCTTTACCGGCGCCGGGGGCGCCGAGAAGGATCAGATTCATATTCTCTCACTCCTTATCAATCAAGGAAGCCTTTGTAATGGCGCATCATCATCTGCGACTCCATCTGCTTCACGGTTTCCAGCGCGACACCAACCAAAATCAGGATGGAGGTTCCGCCGATCGACATGTTGTGCATGCCGGTAGCGGCGCCGAAGCCGATGGGCAGCAGAGCGATAACCGCAAGGAACAGCGCCCCGATTAAAGTGATCTTAGAAAGAATCTTCGCGATAAAGTCAGAAGTGGGTTTGCCCGGACGAATGCCGGGAATCGTGCCATTGTTCTGACGAAGATTATTGGCCATCTCTATCGGATTATACTGAATTGTCACGTAGAAATAAGCAAACATGATAATCAGCAGGAAATACATCAGCGAATAGATCCATCCGGTAGAGGAGAAAGCTTCAAAAAAGCCCTTCCAGAATCCGGTTGTCACCTTGTTGCCAAGGAACAGCTGGATCGTACTTGGAATCGAGAGAATGGAACTTGCGAAAATAATCGGCATAACGCCGGACATGGCAACCTTAATCGGAATATGGCTGCTCTGGCCGCCGTACATCTTCCTTCCGACCATACGCTTGGCGTACTGTACGGGAATACGGCGCTCCGAGTCATTCATAAACACAATGACCCAGATGACCACAAGGAAGATCAGCACAAACAGCGGAACGAAGAAATAGTACTTGCCGTAGGTGGACGCGTCCTCGTTGGCGGCCTGCAGATACTGTCCCAGCAAGCTGATTGTGTGCGGCATTCTCGCCACAATACCGGAAAACAGCAAAATGGAAATACCGTTTCCAATACCCTTTTGGTTGATCTGTTCGCCCAGCCACATCATCAGCGCGGTACCTGCGGTAAACGCCATGATGATGACAAAAGCGGCAAACACCTGCTCCCAGCCCTTGGTGTATTTCGCGATCGGAACACCCTGATAGGAGCTGTTGCGCAGATAGAAGAAATAAGCGGTGCCCTGAATCAAGCCAAGACCGACGGTGACGTAGCGGGTCATGGTGCCGATCTTCTTGCGGCCCTCTTCGCCTTCTTTTGCCAGTCTTTCCAGCGCCGGAATAGCAACTGTCAAAAGCTGCATAATAATGGAGCTGTTGATGTAGGGCGTAACGCTCATTGCAAACAGAGTACCGTTTGCAAAAGCGCCGCCGGAGAGCATATCAAGGTAGCTCAGTGCCGAACCGGTCTTGTCGACCGTGGTCATCAGTCCCTTCAATGCGACGACATTGAGGAACGGAACAGGAATGACCGCACCGAAGCGGAAAACCATGATGATAAGCAGTGTAAACAGGATCTTTTTACGGAGATCCGGGATAGACCAGGCATTCTTTATTGTTTGAAACAACTTAGATCACCTCTGCCTTCCCACCCGCGGTTTCTATCTTTTGCTTCGCAGCCTCGGAATAAGCAGTAACCTTTACTGTTAATTTTTTTGTCAGATTGCCGTTGGCAAGGATCTTCACCCCGTCACAGCAGGTCTTTACAATGCCCGCATCGATCAGCGCCTGGGTGTCGACCACAGAGCCGTCTTCGAACTTGTCGAGTGTGCCTACGTTAACAGAAACGATGGTTTTAGCAAAAACATTGTTAAAACCTCTTTTCGGAATACGTCTCTGTAAAGGCATCTGACCGCCTTCAAATCCGGGACGCATGCCTCTGCCCGCTCTGGCCTTTTGACCCTTGTGGCCCTTGCCGGCAGTTTTTCCCTGACCTGAACCGTGTCCTCTGCCGATACGCTTCGGCTCTTTGGTGGAACCGGGTACAGCAGTTAGTTCATGCAACTTCATTTACTCGCACCTCCTTGCTTACGCTTTACTTACCTCGATGAGGTGGATTATCTTGGCCACCTTGCCTTTGGTCTGTTCATTTTCAGGCTGAACGGAAGTGTCGCCGATTTTAAAGAGACCAAGAGCCTGGGCGGTTGCAATCTGGTCCTTTTTGCTGCCGATAAGACTTTTTATCAGCTTTACTTTCAGCTGTGCCATCTTGCTACCCCCTTATTAAAGAATATCTTTTACCGACTTGCCGCGTGTTGCAGCGACTTCACCGGCAGTACGCAGCTTGGACATGCCGTCCAAGGTTGCTCTTACTACATTACATGGATTGTTGGAACGCAGGGCCTTTGTTCTGATGTCCCTGATTCCGATCGCTTCTACGACCGCACGGACCGGGCCGCCGGCAATGACACCGGTACCGGGAGCGGCAGGCTTCATCAAAACTCTGCCGGCACCGTACGCGCCGATAATTTCGTGCGGGATGGTGGAGCCGCGCATAGCAACCTTGATGAGGTTCTTTTTTGCGTCTTCAATTCCCTTGCGGATCGCGTCAGGAACTTCGCCCGACTTTCCGATGCCGAAACCGACTGTGCCGTTTCCGTCGCCAACTACCACAAGAGCTGCGAACTTGAAGATACGGCCGCCTTTTACGGTCTTGGATACACGATTAATAGCAACTACATGTTCTTTGAGTTCCATAGACGTTGCGTCAATTCTAGCCAAAAGTATTCCTCCTTCTTAGAACTTGAGGCCGCCCTCACGGGCGCCTTCGGCCAGCTCTTTGACGCGGCCGTGGAAAATATAGCCGCCGCGGTCAAATACGACCTCGGTGATGCCCTTTTCGGCGGCACGTTTGGCAATAAGCTCGCCAACCTTACGTGCGGCGTCCTTGTTTCCGCCATTACCATTGAAATCCTTGTCCAGTGTGGAAGCTGCTGCAAGAGTAACTCCCTTTACGTCGTCGATAATCTGGGCGTAGATATTGGTGGTAGAGCGAAATACATTCAGGCGTGGGCACTCTGCTGTGCCGGAAATTTTACCGCGCACCCTGCGGTGACGGTTAAGCCTGGCTCTGTTTGTGTCAGTCTTATTCACCATTTGTTATTCACTCCTTACTTACTTCTTAGCGCCCTTGCCGGCCTTGCCTTCCTTATGGCGGACAAATTCACCGGTATAGCGGATACCCTTGCCCTTATACGGCTCAGGCGGACGTTTCTCGCGCACTTCGGCGGCAAACTGACCAACCTGCTGCTTATCCGGGCCCGAGATCACGATTTTGTTTGCAGCTGGGCACTCGATGGAAATACCATCGATCTCAGGGACGATCACCTGATGAGAATAACCGAGATTCATCACAAGGTTCTTGCCCTGCTTCTGCACACGGTAGCCGACGCCCAAAACGTCAAGCTCCTTTTTGAATCCGTCCGTTACGCCGACAACCATGTTGTGGACCAGCGTGCGGGTCAGACCGTGCAGCGACCTGTTTTCTTTTTCGTCGTTGGGACGGGTGACGAGCACCTCGCTGCCTTCCACAGAAACGTTCATATTGTGATGAATTTTCTGGGTCAGCGTACCCTTCGGTCCCTTGACGGTGACAACGTTGCCGTCAACCTGAACGGTGACGCCAGCGGGAATATTTATGGGTTTTCTTCCAATTCGCGACATTACTGCACCCCCTTGTTACCAGATAAATGCGAGAACCTCTCCGCCGACATTCTCTTTGCGGGCCTGACGGTCGGTCATGATGCCCTTCGAAGTAGAAATGACAGCGATGCCCAGGCCCTTCATGACCTTTGGCAGATCCTCTGCGTTGGAATAGATACGAAGGCCTGGCTTACTGACTCTGCGCAGACCGTTGATGGCGGGGACTTTGTTCTCGCCATATTTGAGATTCACTTTGATAATTCCCTGTTTGCCGTCCTCTGTTACCGTATAATTCTTTACATAGCCCTCGTCAACAAGAATTTGCACAATGGCCTTTTTCATGTTGGAAGCGGGAATGTCAACCGAATCGTGCTTTGCAGAAACTGCATTGCGAATACGGGTGAGCAAATCAGCAATTGTATCTGTAATTTGCATACCGTTACCTCCTTTGCTAAGCTTTACCAGCTGGCCTTTTTCACGCCCGGGATCTCACCCTTGTGAGCAAGTTCTCTAAAGCATATACGGCAAATTCCGAACTTGCGAAGGTAGGCATGCGGCCTGCCACAGATTTTGCATCTGTTGTATTCGCGAGACGAGAATTTCGCAACTCTCTGCTGCTTGATTTTCATAGAAGTCTTGGCCACAATATTCCCTCCTTATTTCGCAAACGGGGCGCCCATGAGTGTTAAGAGCTCTCTGGATTCCTCGTCGGTGTTTGCGGTCGTTACGAAACAAATATCCATTCCGCGGACCTTATCGATTTTGTCGTAATCAATTTCAGGGAAAATCAGCTGCTCTTTGACGCCCATATTGTAGTTGCCGCGGCCGTCGAACGAGTTCGCGCTGATTCCTCTGAAGTCTCTTACGCGCGGGAGAGCAACATTGAAGAGCCTGTCTAAGAACTCGTACATTCTGTCGCCTCTGAGCGTTACCTTTACGCCGATGTTCATGCCCTCACGGAGCTTGAAGTTTGCAACCGATTTTTTCGCTTTGCAGATCACCGGCTTCTGGCCGGTAATCGTCGCGAGATCGGTTGTGATGGCGTCAATTACCTTTGCGTTTTCCTTTGCTTCACCGGCGCCTACATTGATGACGATCTTCTCAAGCTTCGGAATCTGCATGACGCTCTTGTAAGAAAACTTTTTCATCAGTGCGGGTGCGACATCTTTTTGGTAAAATTCCTTCAGTCTTGCCATGTCGTTTTATCCTCCCTTACAGCGCTTCGCCGCATTTTTTGCAAACGCGTTCCTTAGTGCCGTCCTCATAAAGCTTATGCGAGACACGTGTGGGTTTGCCGCAGCGGGGGCAAACGACCTGGACCTTGCAGGCGTACAGTGCGCCTTCGGCTTTCACAATACCGCTCTGTTCACCCATTTTGCGGGCTTTAACATGCTTGGAAACCATGTTGCGGCCCTCAACGATGACCTTCCCCTCTTCGGGGCTTACGGCCAGAACTTTGCCCTTCTTGCCGCGTTCTTTGCCATTTAAAATGACGACGGTGTCACCCGTTTTAACATGAACCTTATTATTCATCAGTGAGCACCTCCCATCACAGCACTTCAGGGGCAAGACTTAAAATTTTCAAATAGTCTTTGTCACGCAGTTCTCTGGCCACGGGCCCGAAAATACGCGTTCCCCTCGGATTTTTATCGTCTTTGATGAGGACAGCCGCATTTTCGTCAAAGCGGATGTATGTTCCATCATCACGGCGGACGCCGAAAGCAGTGCGAACAATGACTGCCTTAACGACTTCGCCTTTTTTAACAGTGCCGCCCGGAGCCGCTTTTTTAACGGAAGCGACAACCACGTCACCTATATTGGCATACCTTCTGCCGGTACCGCCGAGAACGCGGATGCACATAAGCTGCTTCGCGCCGGTGTTGTCGGCAACGTTGAGGTAAGTCTGCTGTTGAATCACAGTGCGTTCCTCCTTTGCTTAAAGCCAATTACTTGGCTTTCTCTATAATCTCGACGAGACGCCATCTTTTCTCTTTGCTGAGGGGACGGGTCTCCATCACACGCACGCGGTCACCGATTGTGCATTCATTGTTTTCATCATGTGCTTTCAGCTTCACGGTACGCTTGATAATCTTGTTGTAAAGCGGATGCTTTACTCTGTTTTCGATTGCAACCACAATGGTTTTATCCATTTTGTTGCTGACGACCTTGCCAATCTCTGCTTTTCTAATATTCCGATCGCTCACAGATTAATCCTCCCTTCCGTTACGCATTGGCGCTGTCCTTGATTTCGATCTCGCGCAAAATTGTTTTGACACGGGCGATATCCTTTTTGACAGCGGAGATACGCATCGGGTTATCGAGCTGATTAATGGCAAGTTGGAAACGCAGGTTGAAAAGCTCGGCCTTGAGGTCCTTAAGCTTACTTTCCAGTTCTGCTGTCGTTAATTCTCTGACTTCTGAGGCCTTCATTACTGCTCACCACCCGTTTCTTCCTTCTTAACAAACTTGCACTTAATCGGCAGTTTGTTGGACGCCAGACGTAAAGCTTCTCTTGCAGTTTCTTCCGAAACTCCGCCGATTTCAAACATAACTCTGCCCGGTTTTACAACTGCGACCCAGTACTCAGGGGAACCTTTACCGGAACCCATTCGGGTTTCAGCCGGCTTCTGAGTGATCGGCTTGTCTGGGAAAATCTTGATCCACACCTGACCGAATCTTTTGCAGTAACGTGTCATGGCGACACGGGCCGCTTCGATCTGGTTGGAGGTGATCCATGCCGGCTCTAAGGCCTGAAGGCCGAAATCGCCGTAAGTTACCTTATTTCCGCGGTAGCTCTTTCCGGTCATACGACCGCGATGCACTTTGCGGTATTTTACACGCTTAGGCAACAGCATTATTTACTGCCTCCTTCCTTACGAGGCTTGCGGTTGTCCACAAGGACTTCGCCTCTGTAAATCCAGACCTTTACGCCAATGCGGCCATAGGTTGTGGCGGCTTCGGCAAAACCGTAGTCGATGTCGGCACGGATGGTCTGAAGGGGAATGGTACCGTCGTGATACTGTTCGCGTCTTGCGATTTCAGCACCGCCCAGACGGCCGGACACCTGGGTTTTGATACCCTTGGCGCCGAGCTTCATGGCACGGCCGATGCACTGCTTCATCGCGCGGCGGAAAGAAATTCTCTTTTCGAGCTGCTGCGCAATGTTCTCAGCGACGAGCTGCGCGTTCAGGTCGGGGGATTTTACCTCTACAATATTGATTGTAACAGGTTTCTTGAGGATACTCTCGCACTGAAGACGGAGCTTCTCAATTTCCGAACCGCCCCTGCCGATTACCATGCCCGGCTTGGCGCAGTGAATGTGAACGCGAACCTTAGATGCGTCACGCTCAATTTCAATTTTCGGAATCCCGGCCGGATAAAGCTGCTTCTTCAGCACCTTGCGCAGATTGTAGTCTTCAACGAGAGTATCGCCGAAAACGCTGTCCTTCGCGAACCAGCGGGAATCCCAGTCTTTAATTACGCCCACGCGAAACCCGTGGGGATTGATTTTCTGGCCCATAGTTTACCTCCTCTTCCGCCTTATTCTTTTTCCTTGAGCACGAGGGTAACGTGCGAAGTTCTTTTTTCAATTCTGAACGCGCGACCCTGCGCCCTGGGACGAATGCGCTTGAGGATCGGGCCCGGACATACGAAGCATTCCGCAACGTAAAGTCTGGAAACATCCATATTGTGGTTATTCTCAGCGTTAGCCATGGCCGACTTCAATAATTTCTGAAGATATTCCGTAGCGGCCTTTGGTGTATTCTTGAGGATAGCCATTGCAACGTCAGCCGGCTTGTTGCGAATGAGATCAAGCACGATCTGAACCTTGCGGGGTGAAATACGGGCGTACTTTAAATAGGCCCTTGCTTCCATGCTATACACTCCTTTCGGCCGTTATCTTGTCGGCGATGATGTTTTGGAACCGGAATGTCCCTTGAAGGTTCTGGTTGGGGCAAACTCGCCGAGCTTGTGGCCGACCATATCTTCCGTTACATAGACCGGAACATGCTTGCGGCCGTCGTGGACCGCGATTGTATGACCAACGAAATCAGGGAAAATAATGGAAGCCCTGCTCCATGTTTTGATGATTTTCTTTTCGCCGGCCGCGTTCATTTCTTGAATCCTTTTAAGCAGCACAGGCTGAACATAAGGACCCTTTTTTATGCTTCTGCCCATAGATGATAAGCTCCTTTCTGTACGCCTTATTTGCCGTTTCTGCGCTTGACGATAAATTTATCGGAGCGGTTGTGGTGAGCGCGGGTCTTGTAGCCGAGGGCCGGTTTACCCCACGGGGTAACAGGTCCCGGACGGCCCACGGGGGATTTGCCTTCGCCGCCGCCGTGCGGATGGTCGTTCGGGTTCATAACGGAACCGCGGACTGTCGGTCTCCAACCCATGTGGCGTTTCCGTCCGGCCTTGCCGAGCTTCACGTTCTCATGGTCGATGTTGCTGACCTGGCCGATGGTGGCCATGCAGTTGACCGGTACGTTGCGAAGTTCGCCGGAAGGCAGTCTCAGAAGAGCCATTCCGTTTTCCTTCGCCATCAGCTGAGCCATGTTGCCGGCAGCGCGTGCCAGCTGGGCGCCTTTGCCCGGGTAAAGCTCAACGTTGTGGATAAAGGTACCGGTTGGGATATTTTCAAGCGGAAGCGCGTTGCCGGGCTTGATATCCGCCGCGGCGCCGGATACAACAACGTCGCCGACCTTTAAGCCGTTGGGAGCGATGATGTATCTTTTTTCGCCGTCCTCATACTGCACAAGGGCAATAAAGGCGGAACGGTTCGGGTCGTACTCAATGGTGAGAACGCTGCCCGGCGCGTCGAACTTCTGACGCTTAAAGTCAATGATACGATACTTTTTACGGTTTCCGCCACCGCGGTGACGGACTGTAATTCTACCGTAGCTGTTGCGGCCGGATTTGTTGCTGATGGAAGTCAGCAGGCTCTTTTCCGGTGCAACCTTGCTCAGACCGGAATAGTCCGTAACGGACATATTGCGTCTGGAAGCCGTGGTAGGTTTAAAGTTAATAATAGGCATTCGGTTTCACACTCCTCATGATGGCTTTGCGGGGAATGCCCTTTCCCCATCCTTGCCTCTGCGTTTTTCGGGCAGAGTTTACATCATGCCTTCAAAAAACTCGATGGTCTTGCTGTCGGCAGTAAGGGTAACGTAGGCTTTCTTCCAGGAAGGAGTGTAGCCTTCGTTTTTTCCCTGACGGCGGAACTGGCCTCTTACGTGCAGGGTGTTCACCTTGCCGACCTTTACGCCGAAGAGGGTCTCAACCGCTCTTGCAATATCGATTTTTGTGGCATCCTTGGCAACTTCAAAGGCATATTTCTTCATGCCGATGCCGGCCATGCTTTTTTCGGTGATAATGGGGCGGATAATAATGTCCTGTGCTGCCATTATGCGTACACCTCCTCGATCTGGGCTACGGCGTCCTTCAGCACGATAAACCTGTCGGCGTTCAGGATGTCATAGACATTCAGGGTGTTGGCCATTGCCGTTTTCACGCCCGGGATATTCTTAGCCGAAGCGATCACCTTTTCGTTCACTTCCGGAAGAACGATGAGCGCCTTTTTCTCGGAGCCGATCGCCTTGAGCATTGCCGCGATGGTCTTTGTTTTATACTCGTCAAGTGAAACCCCGTCAAGCACGACCAGCTCGTTATCGATCACCTTGCTTGAAAGAGCTGACTTCATGGCAAGACGTCTTACCTTTTTGTTTAAGGAATAGCTGTAGTCGCGCGGCTTCGGAGCAAATACGATACCGCCGTGAGTCCACTGCGGTGAACGTGTGGAGCCCTGTCTTGCGTGACCGGTGCCCTTCTGTCTCCACGGCTTTCTGCCGCCGCCCGAAACTTCGGCGCGGGTCAGTGCCGACTGTGTGCCCTGGCGCTGGTTCGCAAGGTAGTTAACCACCATGTCGTGCAGAACCTTCGCATTGGGTTCAATTCCGAATATGGCTTCGGAAAGGTCGATTTTCTCTACTTCTTTACCGGCCATATCAAGTACTGCTACTGTAGGCATTCCAAATTCCTCCTTCCCTTACGCCTTAACGCTGTCATGGATTACTACGATTCCGCCGTTCGGTCCGGGAACTGCGCCCTTGATAGCAATCAGATTGTTTTCCGCATCCACTTTGGCAACGGTCAGATTCTGAACCGTTACCTTCTCGGCGCCCAGGTGGCCGGCCATCTTAAGACCGGGGTACACTCTCGACGGGTCCGAGCAGGAACCGTTGGAACCGCCATGGCGGGCAACAGGGCCGGAACCATGGGTTTCCTTGAGTCTCTGGAAATTCCAGCGCTTGATAACGCCGGCGTATCCCTTACCTTTGCTCGTGCCGGTGACGTCTATCTTGTCGCCCGCCGCGAACGTGTCCGCCTTGACAAGATCACCCACGTTGTAAGCTTCGGTGTTTTCCACACGGAACTCTCTGAGGGTTTTCTTGGGAGCGACGTCCGCCTTTGCAAAGTGGCCCTTCAGGGGCTTCGTGACCTTGTTCGGTTTCAAATCGCCGTAGCCCATCTGGACTGCTGCGTAACCGTCGTTTTCAACCGTCTTTTTCTGTGAGATAACACAGGGGCCGGCCTGAACAACCGTTACGGGGATGACATTTCCCTTTTCGTCGAAAATCTGCGTCATGCCGATTTTCTTGCCGATGATACCTTTTTGCATTATTTTACCTCCTATGCAGGTTATTGGTTGGCGTTTGCCAACTTGACCTCGGCCGCTGGTCGGTTAAACTAGAGTTTGATCTCTATTTCAACACCGGCGGGGAGCTCTAGACCCATCAAAGCCTCTACGGTTTTGTTGGATGGTCTGAGAATGTCGATAAGTCTCTTGTGTGTTCTCATCTCGAATTGTTCACGGCTGTCCTTGTACTTGTGAACAGCGCGCAGGATCGTGATGATCTGCTTTTCCGTCGGGAGCGGAACGGGTCCGGAAACCCTTGCGCCCGTGCGCTTCGCTGTCTGTACAATCTTTTCAGCCGACTGATCAACCAACTGATGATCGTAACCCTTAATTCTTATCCTGATTTTCTCCTTGACTGCCACTGTGAATCGCCTCCTTATTGTAGTTGGCGGGCGGCGTTTTTTAAATCCTAACACTGTGCCGGGTGTTCCCTCTTAACACATTGAAAAACCGGATTCACTTTTACAAGTTAAATCCGGGTATAGGCATAAAAAACGTCTGAGCATAATAAGAGCATAGACGCGGAAATCCGCATACGAATCCTCTTATCGCACGCTCAAAGTATCTGTCGCCCGGTTTAAAATCGGACATACTCCACGGAAAAACCGGCCTGTTTCAGCCGCAACCTCCCGCTTCATCGCATATCTGTCGCAGTCGTGCTTGATTATAATACCATAAAAGGGCCCGTTATGCAATACTTATTTTCTCTTTATTGCAAGAAATTTATACACGATATTTGGTGATGTTGCCAAAATTTTTTTCAGCAATTAGCAAGAGAGGAATTTTTCTATCAAAAGCGCTTCCTATTTCTGCTTTCCGCGCCTGCGGAGCAGATAAAAAGCAGTGGCCGCAAGGATTGCAGCTCCAGCCAGTAAAATCAAAAGCCCGGCGTTAAAGGAGTGGAAAACCAAAATGGAAGTCGGGCCGTCCGCGCCGCCGATGACACCGGCCGACACGCCGTCCCCTCCGCCTGCAAGCAGATTGATTCCAGTGTAAAGCAATACCACCGCACAGATGCCGATCAGCGCCGCAAGAATCCGTTTCATCAAAACGCCCCTCCGTTTCCATTTTCCGTATCATGTCAACCATTATAGATGCATTTTCCGAAAAAAGCAAACAGAGGGGCCACGATTCAATTTTAGGCGAAACGGACAAGGTCCTTCCTTTTCAAACGAGACTTAGATAAAGTTCTTCCAGATCTCGTTGCTGGTAGCGTAGGGCTTCACCTGTGCATAGGTCAGGCTGAGCTTGACCAGGCGCTTTTCCGGTTTTGTAATCTGGAAAGCAAAGCCAACGTCGTATTTCGTGAAATAAATCGCGCCGGAATCCAGAGCGGACTTGATTACGCTGGCCGTCACGGACGGGGCGATATCGGAACTCAGCTGCTGCTTCGCAGCGGTTTCCAGCAGCTTGTAAAGCGCGTCGTTTTTCGTGATCAGGTCTTTCATTTCCAGCGCGGTGCCGGTTTTCAGGTTAATGTTCATTGCCCGGAGCGTATGGACGTTCTCTCCCTTAGAGGAAAGCTTCACGTATTCGTTAAAGCCGAGGCTGAGGAAGCTGGTCCCCTCATAGGTGACGTCGCCGTTTACCTTGACCGTAGTCTTTTCGGTTTTGGCGCCTGTCCCCAAAGAATTGATCGTCTTCAGCGCGGAGGTTTTGATTGCCGTGTTTACCTTATCCGCGTTGCTGATTTTTCCGGAAAGAACCGGATAGGACGCGGAATAGGACATGTTGCCGTTCTTGTAGCTGTATTTTTCATCCTTGACCGTATAGGTCCCGTTGTTTAATCCGGAAACCGCCTTGTTATTTTCCACCCTCGGTGCCTGACTCGGAACAGTCGGCTTGCTGGAAACCGCTGCAGCGGAAGAGGACGGAGCCGTGGAAGTCACGCCGCTTTGTCCCGCATCCGAAACGGTCTGGCTGGAAACGCCGGACACATCGTTCTGGGTCGGAGCAGCCTGTCCTTTACAGGCCGACATGGCAAGTACCATGGCAAGTGCGCAGATCAGCGCCCATAATTTTTTCATGGATGATTCACTCCTTTTAAGTATTTCTGTTTCTTCTTAATATCGGCAAACCGATGCATGTCTCCGTATGCCGCAACGTATCCGGCAAAGCCAGGATACATACGAAATTTTCTAAAACATCTGCCAACGTTTCCTAATGCTACCATATCCGGCCCAAAAAATCAAATGACAAACCCGTTATGAAAATGACAATAATCCGCTTGTTTGTTACCTTTTGGAGAATATATTATACAGTATTTTCCACTTGAAACAAATTCATTCAGTTAAATGAAATAAATATATGAAAATAAGGAAGCGGAAGGCAAATGTCTTCCGCTTCGCAGTGGATATGCAGAAATCCGACGGGTTTCAGGAGCCTTTGTTCCAGTAAATATACTGGATAAGACTGTTCTGATATTTCTCGAGATCCGGAACCAGCACCGCCGTATTCGATTGCTGTATTGTAACCTGCTGCGCTGTGTACAGTTCCTCCGAGGGCCAGAAATAGCCGACCGGAAAGCTCCGGCATGCGTAAGCATCCGTCCCCAGCTTCAGCGCGGTTTCCGGATTCATGCCGGTTTTGACAAAGGGAAGCAGTTTTTCCGTAAGCCCGGCCAAAGAGTGCGCATCCACTGACTCCAGCCTGCTGATAATCCCCGCCGCCGCCGCCTGGATCCGCAGCAGCCTCGACTCCTCTCCGCCGATCTGGCGGATACGGGAATAGTACAGCGCCTGCCTGCCGGAAAGGGTCCGGTCCCCCGCGCTGATATCCCGCGCGGCGGGCTCGCCGGAATACCGGTTGACAAGATCGGCCTCCTGTGCGGTCACGTTCACGGGAATCCCGCCCAGAGAATCAACGGCCTTGACAAATCCGTTATAGTCGATCACCGCGTAATCATCCACATCGATCTTGAAATTCTGCTCGATCGTCTTTACGCTCAGTTCGGCGCCGCCAAACTGATAAGCGGCATTCAGTTTATTTTTCCCGTTCCCCGGAATCTCCACGTACAGGTCGCGCGGGAAAGGCGTCAGAATCCACCGCTCGCTGCCTTTCCGGCGGTCGATGGAGAGAAGCAGGATGCAGTCGCTGCGTCCACCGTCACCGCCCGCGTCATCCACGCCCAGCACCAAAAGGTTGCGCACTTCATCCTGATGATAAAGGCCGTTCACCAAACCCGGCTGCGCGTAAGAGGAGGGAGAGGCGGCGTTGACCGACGATTCCCCGTTCCGGACGGTACCGATGGGCTTTAACAGCTTTGGCACAAACGTAAACCCCAGTATCAAAACGGCCAGACAGGCTGCGCAGGCGGCAAGTGCCGGAAATCCGGACCGTTGTCTGTTCTGCGACGGCTTTCCGCTCATCACTTTATCCTTTAACTCTTCCCTTGCATGAATCCGGTTGACCGCATCGATAAAATTCTCTGTTTTCATGATATCAGCTCCTCTCTCATCTGCAGCTTCAGTTTCTCACGGCCCCGGTAAAGCGCCACCTTGACGGCATTTTCCTTCATCCCCAGAATGTCGGACATTTCCCTGATCTTATAGCCCTCAATATAATGAAGATACAAAACCGTTTTGTAGTTCGGCGGCAGCTCCATTAGCTGTTCCAGCACCTCGGTCTGCTCCGTGGTTTCGGCGTACTCGCCGATTTCCTCCAGCGATACGGTCTTCCTGAAAAAGAAGCCCCTTCTTTTGTCCCGACTGCCGTTTGTGGCCACCCGGATCAGCCACGCTTTTTCATGCTCCTCGCTGTGAAATTCGGGGCGCTTCTGCAGGTACTTCGCAAAGGTGTCCTGTACGACGTCCTCCGCGTCTTCCCGGTTGCAGAGAATGACCATGCAGAGCTTGAACAGCATATTCCCGTATAAATCATATTTCTCAGACAGGTCGTCCGGGCGCGTTCCCTGTTTCCCCATGGATTCATCTCCTTTCACGAATAACACGTTTATAGTACCCAAAAGGTTACAGCATAAAATAATCATCATGGAGCACATCAAAAACAGCCGCGGAACGATTCCGCGGCTGCCGGCATTATTATTCTGTTATCAGTATGCCTTGCCCCAGTAGACCATCGATTTCGCGGGCCTGCCGCAGCAGACGCAGGTGTCGGACAGATGCTCCTGCTCGAACGGCATGCAGCGGGAGGAAACGCCTGCGGCTTCCTTGAGCTTTTCCTCGCAGGCCGGGTCGCCGCACCACATGGCTTTGATAAAGCCCGGCTGATTGTCGGCAATGTTTGTAAGCTCCTCCAGAGTCCGGGCGGTATACGTCATGCTCTCGCGGCGGGCAAGCGCGTTTTCGTAAATTCCTTTGCGCACTTCCTCCAGCTGTTCCGCAATGGCGGCCTCCAGATTGTCCAGCGGCACGAAAATCTTCTCGCGGTCGCTGCGGCGGACCAGCACGCACTGATTCTTTTCGATATCTTTGGGTCCGATCTCCAGACGGAGCGGAACACCCTTCATTTCATACTGCGCGAATTTCCAGCCGGGGGTATTGTCCGAATCGTCCACGCGCACGCGGAAGCTCTTTTTGAGCCTCTCACGCAGCTCGTGCGCCTTTTCCAGCACGCCGGGCTTATGCTGCGCGACGGGCAGAATAATCACCTGGATGGGCGCGACGGCGGGCGGAAGCACAAGGCCGTTGTTGTCGCCGTGCGTCATGATGATGCCGCCGATGATGCGGGTGCTCATGCCCCAGGAGGTCTGGAACGGATGGCAGATGGAATTGTCCCTGCCCTGGAAGGTCACGTTGAACGCTTTTGCAAAACCGTCCCCGAAGTAATGGCTGGTGCCGGACTGAAGCGCCTTGCCGTCGTGCATCATCGCCTCTATGGTATAGGTGGCCACGGCGCCTGCAAATTTTTCCTTGTCGGTCTTGCGGCCCTTGATCACCGGAATGGCAAGATCGTTTTCACAGAAGTCGGCGTAAACCCGGAGCATCTGCTCCGTCTCCGCCTCGGCCTCCTGTGCGGTTTCGTGCATGGTGTGGCCCTCCTGCCAGTGGAATTCCACGGAACGCAGGAACGGGCGCGTGGTTTTTTCCCAGCGCACAACGGAGCACCACTGATTGTAGAGCTTCGGCAGGTCGCGCCAGGAATGGATCACCTTCGCGTAATGGTCGCAGAACAGGGTTTCGGAGGTAGGGCGCACGCACATTCTCTCCTGCAGCTTTTCACTGCCGCCCATCGTGACCCAGGCGACCTCGGGAGCAAAGCCCTCTACATGCTCCTTTTCCTTATTCAGCAGGCTTTCGGGAATAAACATCGGCATGGAAACATTCTCATGGCCGAGCTCCTTGAACCTTGTGTCGAGAATATGCTGAATATTTTCCCAGATGGCCCAGCCGTACGGCTGAATGACCATGCATCCGCGCACGCTGGTGTAATCCATCAGCTCCGCTTTTTTGACAATATCGGTATACCATCTGGCGAAATCCTCCTCCATGGGAGTGATCGCGTCTACCATCTTCTTCTGTTCCGCCATTGAAATCTCCTCAATTCTGTTAGATTATACGGGATAAAGCAAACCCCCCGGCTCTTTGCAACGCCAAGGGGTTCATCGATCGTCTTACTTTGTATCTTTATTCGTACCGCTGGTTTTATTGAGTATGACAATCACGGCATAAATCAAAATCATGACGATAAAAATGCCGAGCATGCCCTTCCCCATCAGTTCAAACGATTTTCCGATATCGGCACCGCTTACATCGCCCATAAGACTTTTAAACAAAACCGCCATTGCGTTTAACTGCATCATGTTATATCATCCCCCAAATTCTTGCAAGATTCAGGATAATGCCTCCCGCAACAACCGATCCGATCTGGCCGGCCACATTCGCGCCGACCGCGTGCATCAGGATGTGGTTCTGGTTGTCCTCTTTCAGAGCCATCTTCTGGATGACCCTCGCGGACATCGGGAACGCGGAAATTCCCGCGCCGCCGACCATCGGGTTGATCTTTTTATCCTTCGGCAGGAACAGGTTCACGATTTTCGCAAAGACCACGCCGCCAATGGTGTCAAACACAAAGGCGAAAAGGCCCAGCGCCATAATGATCAGAGTGCCGAGGGTAAGGAACTGCTCCGCCCGCATCTGATAGGCGATGGTGATTCCCAAAAAGATGGTAATCAGGTTTGCAAGCGGCCCCTGCGCGGTCTGGGAAAGCGCTTCCAGCTTGCCGCATTCCCGGATGAGGTTGCCGAACATCAAAAAGCCGACCAGCGCAACGGAATCCGGCGCGACCAGTCCCGCAATCAGCGTAACGATGATCGGGAACAGGATTTTCGTGGTTTTGGAAACCGCCTTCGGATTATAGGGCATATGGATCATCCGCTCATGCTTCGTCGTCACAAGGCGGATCGCCGCGGGCTGGATAATCGGCACCAGCGCCATATAGGAGTAAGCCGCCACCGCAATCGCGCCGATGTAATTGCTGTGGAGTACCTGTGAAACCAGAATGGAGGTTGGGCCGTCCGCCGCGCCGATCACTCCGGCGGCCATTGCATCCTTGAGCGGGAACCCGAGCAGAACCGCCAGCACGACGGTAAGGAAGATGCCGAACTGGGCCGCGCCGCCGAACAGCAGCATGCGCGGGTTGGAAAGCAGCGGGCCGAAATCAATCATCGCGCCGATTCCCACGAACAATAAAAGAGGGAATGCTTCGGAAGCGACGATTCCCTTTTCAAACAGCCACTTCACAATGCCGGATTCCCCCACTACGCCGGGAAGCGGCAGGTTGACAAGGATTGCTCCAAATCCCATCGGTAAGAGCAGTGCCGGTTCGAAATCCTTTTCAATGGCAAGCCAGATCAGCAGTGCGCCGATCACCCACATGACCAGCATCTTGGGGTTCTGGGCCATGTATTGAATGCCGTTCGTTAAAAAGCTGAATTCACTCAACGACTTTAACTCTCCTTCTGTTAAAAAATGCGAAACTTAAAATTATTATATCTGATACGCGGTGCTATTTCAAGTAAAAGCACAATAAAATTGCAGAAAAACAGAAGAAAAATAAAAAACCGCCATGCCTGCGCACAGCGGTTTCAGGAAGATGTGTCACTCAGACATTATCTTCAATGTACTTGACCAGTTCCCCAACGGTTTTGATGTTGTCAATCTCTTCATCGGGAACTTCGATTTCAAACTCGTCCTCGATGGACATCAACAGGTCGACTACATCCAAGGAATCGGCGCCCAGATCGTCAGCAATGCTTGTTTCGGGAGTGATAGAGTCCTCCTCAACGTCAAACTGTTCGCTGAGAATCGCCTTTACCTTCTCAAAAACCATGTCGTATCCTCCTTAAAAATCTTGATTACAAATTTTGAAACATCGGCACGCGGAAAACGTTATTGTTTATTGTGGACAAAAATATCTCTCGTGTGTTACAATTGCCACAGAAAAAACCACATAAATCGCTCCGGACACTGATTGTATAACCACATATTATTAGCAAACCATGACTTTGTCAATATTTTTTTAACCTTTTTTTTAGAAAGCAAGAGGAAAGAAAATGGCCGAGAATCATTTCGCCGTGATTGGGCATCCAATTGCGCACACCATGTCCCCCTTTATTCATGAAAGACTTTTCGCCCTGAGCGGGAAAGCCGGCCGCTATGGAGTCCTGGACATCGCGCCGGAGGAACTGCCCGGCCGGATGGAGCTGCTTCGTACCCTGAGCGGCTTCAACATCACCATTCCCCATAAGCAGTCGATTATTCCGCTGCTGGACGGGCTGAATGAAAAATCGGAATTTTTTCATTCGGTCAACACCGTAAAAAATACGGACGGCCGTCTGACCGGCTTCACCACGGACGGCACGGGCTTCTGCAAAGCGCTGAAAGCCGGCGGCGCGTTCCTGGGCGGCCGTACGGTCGTACTCGGCGCTGGCGGCGCGGGCAGGGTGCTGGCGTTTGAAGCGGCCCTTGCCGGCGGCAGCGTGACCGTGGCCGTGCGCCCGCACGGGCTGGCGGCGGCGGAAAAGCTCTGTGCGGATATCCGCGCAAAAACGGCGGGCGCGCAGGCGGATTTCTGCCTGCTGGAGGACATCGGCGGAAAAATCGATTTACTGGCCAACGCCACGCCGGTCGGCATGTTCCCCCGCACCGGGGAATGCCCGGTTCCGGAGGAAACCATCCGGAAAACCGCCTGTGTTTTCGACGCGGTATACAACCCGGACGAAACACTTTTGATCAGAACCGCACGCAAAAACGGCGTGCGGGCCGTCGGCGGGATGAGCATGCTGGTCTGGCAGGCGGCCGCCGCACACGAAATCTGGTACGGGGCGAGCTTTGCCGCCGGCGATATTCAGGCGCTCTGCGCCGACGCCGTGGCGGAAATGAAAAGGAAATTCGGCAATATCGTTTTATGCGGCTATATGGGCAGCGGAAAGACCTGCGTGGGAAACCGCCTTGCCCGGATCACGGGCCGTACCTTTGTGGATATGGACCGCTATATTGAGCAGAAGGAGGGCGTGACGGTCGCGGAAATTTTCTCCTCGCGGGGAGAAGCCGCCTTCCGCGCGATGGAACGCGCTGCGGCAAAAGAACTGTCCATGAAAAGCGGCCTGATCATCGCCACGGGCGGCGGGGCGCTGATGGACCCCGAAAACACGGCCGCCCTGAAAGGAAACGGCGTGATCGTACTGCTGGACGCTTCGGTCGAGGCCATCCGGCAGCGCCTTTCCGGTGACTCCACCCGCCCGCTGCTCAGCGGGCCCGGCCGGGAGGAAATCATGCGCCGCCTTTACAGCGAGCGGACGGACAGGTACCGTGCCGCGGCGGATTTCACGGTGGACGCGGACGGCGGGGTGGAAACGGTTGCGGAAAAAATCCGGGAGACAGTAAAAATCCCGCTCATTCCAAACGAATAAGCGGGACCCTGTTATTTATCCTGAAGCGTCATGTCGGCGTAGGTACGGTAAGCGTCCTTCCCGCTGTTTTTCGCGGCGTACATGGCCGCGTCGGCCTTCGCAAACAGCTCGTTGTAGTTTTTTCCGTCGTCCGGGTAAAACGCGACCCCTATGCTGCCGGAAACCCTGAGCTCCGCGTCGTCCTGAGGATGGGCGTTGCGGAAAATGGTCTGCAGCACATCGGCTTTCCGCCTGACATCCCTGCGGGAAATATCCATCAGGAACACCACAAACTCGTCCCCGCCGATCCTGCCGATAATATCGTCCTCGCGGAATTTCTTCTTGATTTTGGAAGCAATATCGACAATCACTTCGTCCCCTACCAGGTGACCCAGATTGTCGTTTACATTCTTAAAATTATCGATATCGATGGTAAACAGAGCGTGGCGGCTCCCCGGGGAGCTTTGGCCGATCGCCTTGTCAATCAGCGCGTTGGTGGTCATCCGGTTGTAAAGGCCGGTCAGCTGGTCGTGCTCCGCCTTCTCCTTTAAGCTGATCGTTTCCCGTTTCTGCCTGTCGATATCGGAAATAAAGGCGATCATCCGGAGCGGCTCCTTCTGCTCGTCCCGGATCACCGTGCTGCGCACCCGGTACCACCGGTAATTGCCGTTGACATCCTTGAACCGGTACTCGGGGCTTCTGGGATTGCTCCCGTTTAAAAAATCGTAGATATCGTTGAGGATGCGCGACTTGTCGTCGTCGAAAATAATATCCGAATGGTAGAGCTGGTCCAGAAGGCCGTCCGCGTTCACCTCAATGCCGAATTTTTCTTTGAATGGGGGCGAGCAGTAAAGCTCCTGCGTCTTGAAATTATAGTCGCAGATCGGGTCGGCCGCCTGTTCCATGATGATACGGTAGCGTTCCTCGCTGGCGGCAAGCTCCCGCCTGGCTTTTTTGATGATTTCAAGCTGTTCCCTTTCCCGCTTGATGGAATGCCTTCTCTTGGTAATATCCTCCAATACGCCGCAAAAATACTCAGAACCATCCCCCGCCGTCATAAGACGCAAACAGCAGATGGTCCAGATATAGTCCCCGTCTTTCCGAACCAGTTTCAGTTCCAGCTCGGCAAGGCCGCGTTTTTTTAAGCTTTCGGCAAGTCTACCCCAGTTGATCCGCTGGTCGCTGCTCAGCAGCCGGTTCGGCACCGGCCCGTTCAGCGCGGTGATTTCCCCTTCATTGTACCCAAACATCCTGTAAAAGGAAGCGCTTGCGTAGATAATCGTCAGGACACCATCGTTCTTACAGCAGAAAACACCGCCGCCGAGGTAATTGGCTATGTTTTCTATACCGAGCGTACTCATTGCCGTTTGGGGCATCGGCGTCACTTCTTTCTGTAAAGACACTTGCTGATTCTCAGGTTGATATACTTATTGATTATAGCAAATCAGTATAGAACAATCAAGAAATTTCGGATGGATTTTCACGCTCTTTCTTCTTTACGCCCAAATCCCCGCAATTTCATCTTGACACCGGCGGCATTCTGTATTATGATACGGAATAAGGTGAACGCAAAGGAGTTACATGATGAATTTGTCCGCATACACAACACGATTTACAGGTTTCGGTTATCCCCGCTATTTTATGGCGTGGGATTTTTGTGCATGCAGCAAAGTCAACTGTAAGCTTTTGTGTAAAAGGATATAGCCGTATTTTATTGACTGTTAACGGGCTGATATTTTTGACGGAGCTGACAGCAGCTCCGTTATTTTTTTACTCATTTTTACCGGCCCACATCAAAGGAGGAACATTATGATTATCGTATTAAAACCCGAATGTACCCCGCAGCAGCTTTCAGAATTCACGGATTCGCTCACCAGGGAATACAGCGTGAAGGTCAACACCTGGGTGGGAACGCAGAGCACCGTGCTTGGGCTGATCGGCGACACTTCCGCCATCGACATCGACTTCATTGCCGCGCAGGATTTCGTGGAAAGCGTAAAACGGGTACAGGAGCCGTATAAAAAAGCAAACCGCAAGTTTCATCCGGACAACACGGTGATTACCCTGCCGACCGGCCAGACCATCGGCGACGGCGGGCTCGCGCTGATTGCCGGGCCGTGCTCGGTGGAAAACGAGGCCCAGATCTGCGGCGTGGCCGAACGGGTGAAAAAGGCGGGGGCGCAGTTCCTGCGCGGCGGCGCCTTCAAGCCCAGAACCTCCCCTTACGCCTTCCAGGGGCTGCGGGCCGAGGGACTGGAGCTTCTCAGGGAAGCGAAAAAGAAAACCGGCCTGCCGATCGTTACGGAGCTCATGAGCATTGGCCAGATCGACCTGTTTCTGAAGGAGAATGTGGATATCATCCAGGTCGGCGCGAGAAACATGCAGAATTTCGAGCTGCTGAAGGAGCTTGGAAAAATCAGAAGGCCCATCCTGCTCAAGCGCGGGCTTTCCAGCACGATCGAGGAGCTTCTGATGAGCGCCGAATACATTATGGCCGGCGGCAACGACAACGTGATCCTGTGCGAGCGCGGAATCCGGACCTACGAGACCTACACGCGCAACACCCTCGACATTTCCGCCATTCCGATTCTGAAAAAGCTCTCCCATCTGCCGGTGGTGGTCGACCCGAGCCACGCCTCCGGCATTGCCTGGCTGGTGGAGCCGCTGGCGCTCGCCGCGGTCGCGGCTGGGGCGGACGGACTGATTATCGAGGTCCACAACAACCCCGCCAAGGCCCTGTCCGACGGCGCGCAGTCCCTGACGCCCGACCAGTTTGACAAGGTGGCGGCGCATGTGAAGGTCGCCGCGAAAGCTTTTGGAAGAAAAGTGGATTCCCCCGCCGATTTTTGCTATAATAAAGCTTAAAAATACTGCGTACGGAGGGAAGCCTGTATGAACAAGAAAATCGTGATCGTCGGCCTGGGCCTGATCGGCGGCTCGCTTGCGAAAGCCTTTCAGAAATACAGCGAATGCACCGTCGCCGGAATCGACCGGGACCCCGAAGTCCTGAAAGCCGCGCTGGGCTGCGGCGCGATCGACAAGGTCGGGGACGACGGGGACATCCGCGGCGCCGACCTGCTCTACCTTTGCCTGTACCCGCAGGCCGATATCGACTTTATCGCTTCGCACGCCCATCTGATTCCCGCGTCGTGCCTTGTCACCGACACCTGCGGCATCAAGTCGGAAATCTGCAGGCACCTCCCGCTTCTGGCGGAGAAGCACGGCTTTCCCTTCGTGGGGGGGCACCCCATGGCGGGCAAGGAACAGAGCGGCTTTGCGGCAAGCGACGCCGACCTTTTTCTGGACGCCAGCTATCTTATCGTTCCGTGCGGCGCGGCGCAGTCCGCTGTTGACATGCTCAAGGCGGTCGCCGTGGAGCTTCATTTCGGCGGCACGGTGGTCACCACGCCGGAGCACCACGACCAGATGATCGCGTTTACCAGCCAGCTTCCCCATGTGCTTGCCTGCGCCTATGTCATGAGCCCGCGGTGCCCGGAGCACAACGGCTTTTCTGCCGGAAGCTACCGGGATGTTTCCCGTGTCGCGAATATCAACGAGCAGCTTTGGGCGGAGCTTTTCATCGACAACCGGAAGGCGCTTTCCGAGGAACTGGATACGCTCATCACGAATATCACCGATATCAAAGAGGCGGTCGCGAAAGGCGACGTCGAAGCCCTGCGCGCGCTTTTGCGCAAGGGCAGACTGATCAAGGAAAGGCTTGGTGAATAATGGAACTGACGGTTCACACGTCCGGCGCCTACCGGATCATCATTGAGCGCGGCTGTATGGACGCGGCCGGCGCACGCGCCGGGGAGCTTTTCAATGCCGGCGCCAGAACGGTCGTCATCGGCGACAGCAACGTGCTCCCGCTGTACGGAAAGCGCGTGCTGGATTCTCTGGAAGCCGCGGGCTTTTCCGCTTCCCTGTTCTCTTTTCCGGCGGGCGAGGAGAGCAAGCGTCTTTCCTCCATTGAAGCCATGTACGCCGAGTGCGCGGCCCGGGGCCTTACCCGCAGCGACTTTATTGTCGCTCTCGGCGGCGGGGTAACGGGCGATATGGCGGGGTTCGCCGCGGCGACCTTTCTGCGCGGAATCCCGTTCATCCAGATACCGACCACCCTTTTGGCGCAGATCGATTCCTCCGTCGGCGGAAAAACCGGCGTGGACCTGCCGCAGGGAAAAAATCTGGTTGGAGCGTTCCACCAGCCCAGGCTGGTGCTGATTGACCCGGACACACTCTCCACGCTTCCCCCGCGGTACTTTTCCGACGGAATGGCGGAGGCGATCAAATACGGCTGCATCAAAAGCCGGGTCCTGTTCGATATGATTGTCAGAGAAGAGATTTCTCAGAAGATAGAAGAACTGATTTTCCACTGTGTGGATATTAAGCGCGAGGTGGTCGAGCGGGACGAATTCGACACCGGCGAGCGCATGCTCCTGAACTTCGGCCACACCTTCGGCCACGCGCTGGAAAAGCTGTACGGCTTCAAGAAGCTTTCTCACGGGGAAGCGGTCGGGATCGGCATGGTGATGATGGCAAAATGCGGCGAAAACGCGGGGATTACAAAGGCCGGAACGACCGATGAAATCATCGCCGCTCTGAAAAAATACAACCTGCCGGTAAAGGACGAAATGCCCGTAAACCGGATTTTGGAAGCTACCGCGCTGGATAAAAAGAGCAGCGGCGGCATGATCAGCCTGATTATGCTCAGGGAAATCGGCGAAAGCTTTGTGGACCGCGTTTCCCGCGGCAGTCTTGCCGAGCTGACCGGGGTGCTGTGATGGCAAATGTAACGATCTCCCCCTCCGTCCTGAGCGGAAGCATCCTCGTGCCCCCCTCCAAAAGCGCGGCGCACCGCGCGGCGATCTGCTCCGCGCTGGCGGGTGGAGCCCCTCTTTTTGACGGGGAAGCGATCAGCAACGACATTACGGCGACCTGCCGCGCTATGCGGGCGATCTGCGGCGGCGGGGACCCCGTGCGGATCGACTGCGGGGAATCCGGATCCACCCTGCGCTTTCTGATTCCCGTCGCGGCGGCGCTGGGGCTGAATGCGGAATTTACCGGCAGCGGGCGTCTGCCGGATCGGCCCATCGGCGTATATCTGGACTGCCTGCCGCAGCACGGCGTTTCGTGCAAGACGCAGGGCGGACTTCCGCTTTCCGTCAGCGGGCGGATGACCCCGGGCCGGTTCGTGCTGCCGGGAAACGTCAGCTCCCAGTTCATTACGGGCCTTCTGCTCGCGCTTCCGCTTCTGGACGGCGACAGCGAGCTGATACTCTCCTCTCCGCTGGAAAGCGCGGGATACGTGGATATGACGGTCGAAATCATGCGCGAATACGGCGTAACGGCGGAGCCCACCGAAAACGGCTGGAACATTGCGGGACGCCAGAAATACCGCCCGTGCGAATACCGGGTGGAGCGGGACTGGTCGCAGGCGGCGTTCTTTCTCGCCGCGGGCGCTTTGGGCGGCAGCCTCCGTCTGGAGGGCCTGAACCGGGATTCCTGTCAGGGCGACCGCGCGGCGGAGCGGCTCTTCCGGGAATTCGGCGCAAAGGCGGAGTGGCACGGTTCCGTTTTGTCCGTCTCGCCAAACGAGCTGAAGGGCATGGAAATCGACGCGTCCCAGATTCCCGACCTTGTGCCGGTTCTGGCGGCGACCGCCGCGCTCTGCCGCGGACGCACGCGGATTTACAACGCGCAGCGGCTGAGAATCAAGGAGAGCGACCGCCTTTTCGCCATGGCCGACGGGCTGACCAAGCTGGGCGGAAGGGTCGCGGAAACGGACGACGGGCTGATTATCGACGGCGTTCCGACGCTGCACGGCGGCAAAGCGGAGGGCTTTAACGACCACCGCATTGTGATGGCCCTTTCCGTTGCCGCGCTGAAAGCCGACGGCAGCGTCACAGTCACCGACGCGCAGAGCGTCCAGAAGAGCTATCCGGCCTTTTTTGAAGATTACAATCGGTTGGGAGGAAAAGCGAATGTCTTCCACATGGGGTGAAACGGTAAAAATATCCATCTTCGGCGAAAGCCACGGAAAGGCGATCGGGGTGGTGCTGGACGGCCTGCCCGCCGGGGAAAAAATCGACCTCGACTCCGTAGCGCTGCAGATGAGCCGCCGCGCACCGGGCAGGGATTCCACGAGCACGCCGCGAAAGGAAAGCGACCTGCCGCAGATCGTCAGCGGGATGCTCAACGACACAACGACCGGCGCGCCGCTGTGCGCGCTGATTGAAAATACGAACACCCGGTCCGGGGACTACGACAACCTGAAGCTTGTCCCCCGTCCGGGACACGCGGACTTCCCCGCGCACCTGCGTTACGGCGGATACAACGACGTGCGCGGCGGCGGGCATTTTTCCGGTCGGCTGACGGCCCCCCTCGTCTTTGCGGGCGCGGTGTGCCGCCAGATTTTGCAGCGCCGGGGCATTCTGATCGGCGCGCATGTTTTCTCGGTAAAGGACGTGACGGACGACCCGTTTGACCCTGTATATATTCCGGAGAATTTACTGGCTTCCTTATCCTCAGTTTATTTTCCCGTTATCAATGAAAATGCAAAACAGAAGATGAGGGATACCATCGAGGCCGCCCGGCTTGCCCAAAACAGCGTGGGCGGCGTGGTCGAATGCGCGGTGACCGGTCTTTCGGCGGGCGTCGGCGGCCCCCTGTTCGGGGGAATCGAGCCGGTGTTTTCCTCCATCCTGTTCGGCATTCCGGCGGTCAAGGGCGTGGAGTTCGGCGCGGGCTTCGGCGCTTCGGCGCTTTTCGGCAGCGAAAACAACGACCCCTATTTCTGCGACGGCGGCACGGTGAAAACAAAAACCAACCACGCGGGCGGAATCCTGGGCGGGATTTCCACCGGGATGCCGGTTCTTTTCCGCGCGGCGTTCAAGCCGACACCCTCGATTTCGCTGGAACAGGACAGCGTGGACCTGACCGCAAAAGAGAACACAAAGCTCAGCGTACACGGGCGGCACGACCCCTGCATTGTTCCGCGCGCGGTCCCCGTGGTGGAAGCCGCGGCGGCAGTTGCGCTGATGAACCTGATCAATCTGCATACCGGAGGAATGAAAGCATGACCCTTGAAGAAATCAGACAGGAAATAGACCGGATCGATAAGGAGCTTCTTCCGCTGTTCGTCCGTCGCATGGACTGCGCGAAGCAGGTCGCCGCCGTCAAACAGGAGCAGAAGCTTCCGGTGTTCAACGGCGGGCGCGAGCAGGAAATTCTGGACCGCATCGTTCGTCAGGCCGGGGAATACGGCGGCGAAGCACGGCTCCTTTATTCCGGCATGATGGATATGAGCCGGGCGCTGCAGTACAACCTGCTCGGCGGGGGCGGAGAACTGCGGGAAACCATCCGCCAAGCCGGCGCCGCGCCGGAAAAGGCGGAAAAGATCGCCTGCCTTGGGGAAAACGGTTCCTTTTCCCACGAGGCGCTCAGCCTGCTGTACCCCAAAGCGGCTCCCCAGTTTTATCAGGGCTTCGGCGGGATTTTCTCGGCCGTCGCCAACGGGCAGGCGGACCTGGGAATCCTCCCGGTGGAAAACTCCTCCGCCGGTTCGGTCAGCGAGGTTTACGACCTCATTCTGAAATACCGGTTCTGTATTGTCAACGCGGCGACTCTGCACGTTCACCACTGTCTGGCGGCGGCCAAAAAAGTGGACGTCCGCACCATCGGCACGGTGTACTCCCACCCGCAGGCGCTGTCCCAGTGCTCGGAGTATATCACCAGAAACGATCTGCGCCCCCTGCCGTGCTCCAACACGGCCTCGGCCGCACAGATGGTCGCACAGCGGCAAGAGGCCGGGATCGCCGCCATCTGCTCCGAGCACGCGGCGAACGAATACAAGCTGCACATTCTGGAAAGGGATATCCAGAACAGCTCCAACAACTGTACGCGGTTTATCGTCATCAGCCGCAGCCTGTTTATCCCGGACCGCGCCCGGAAAATCAGCCTGTGCTTTTCGCTTCTCCACAAAACCGGCACGCTTTACAGTGTGCTCGCGCGCTTTGCAGCGCTCGGGCTGAACCTGACAAAAATAGAGAGCCGCCCGATTCAGGATAAAAATTTTGAATACGATTTTTATCTTGATTTTACCGGCAATGTGCGGGAGGACGCGACGCTGAATCTGATCTGTTCGCTTTACGACGAGCTTCCCCGTTTCTCCTTTTTGGGAAACTACACGGAAAATGAATAACCTTGCCGATAGAAAGAACCCGCCGGGCTTTTCAGTCCGGCGGGTTCTCTTTTCTGTTCCTCGTACGCCTGACGCGCGGCTCGCGCTTGCAGTACGGCGGATGTTTTTTATGGCTTTGATGATGCTCGAGACACTCGGCGCATTTTCCATGGCGCTCACAGTTGATTCTCGGACAACTGCAGGTGTCCGTCCCGTTTTCCAGTAGCATATTTTCTCCTCCGCCGCTTTCTCACAGACGCTCATCCTCTGGATTCGCAACATATAGAGCGATATCCTGAACCCTGCAATCCAGAATGCGGCACAAATCATTGATTGTAACGGTCGAAAGCGGCTGATTGCGGCGCAGACGCGTCAGCGTACTGCTGCTGATATGATGACTTTTGATCAGGGCATAAGTAGTAACGCCCCGCTTTTTCAGCGTTTCCCAAAACGGAGTATACAAAATCATTTCGGCAATCTCCGTTTGGCCGCAAGGGCGACCCAGCCCTTTTCGGTTCTGCGGCTGACGATTGTAAACTTTTTCTCCACCTCGTCCAGAACGTCCTGCTCACGAGTGTCGATAATTCCGCTCATCAGATAAACCGTATCGGGATGCATAAACCGCTCGATATCCTTTGTCAGCAGAATGATTACATCCGCGACGATGTTCGCGACCACGATGTTGTATTTTCCGCTGACCTTGTCGGTCAGGTCGCCGCAGATGCCGGTAAAGCGGTCGGCCACCCGATTGATTTCGGCGTTCTGTTCGGCGGTCTTGACCGCAAGCGCGTCGATGTCCACGCCGACGGCCTTTTGCGCGCCCAGAAGCAGGGCCGCGACGGAGAGGATACCACTTCCGCAGCCGACGTCCAGCACCTCGCAGCCGGGCGTGACGCTTTCTTCCAGCAGCTCCATGCACAGGCGCGTCGTTTCGTGGGTACCGGTGCCAAACGCCAGCCCGGGCTCCAGATGGAGCACCTTACGGTCTCCGGCATCGTATTCCTCTTCCCAGGTGGGACGGATCAAAAGCTTTTTGCCTACCGGAATCGGTTTAAAATATTTTTTCCAGTTGTTGATCCAGTCCTCTTCCACACAGTTTGCCGTGGTGATCGTATGCCGGATGCCCTCCGCGTTGTAACGCTCGCTTAAAAAGGCGATGGCCTCTGCGGGGTTTTCCTCCGGGCTGATATAGACGTGCACCTTTGCCTTTGAGCGATCCTTTTTCAGCAGATCCTCGTCGATCAGGTCGATGTGCGCGATTTCCTCCACCTCTTCACACAGGTGCGAATAATCCTCAATATAAATTCCGTACGGCACCACCATCTGGGCAATGTCCCCGGCTCTGTCAATCTCCTTTGCGTCCACCTCTGCCGTTACTTCCGTCCAGTCCATTTTTTCCTCCTGAAGCCTTATTCTGCAGCAAACCGGGGAAGCAAAGCTTTCCCGGCTGTTTCCTTTTCATTATAACCCAGAATTCTGAAAATTTATAGACTTATTTTGCAGGGCACGCGAATACATTTGATTAATGAAGTTTATTAAAGGTGTTAATCGAATGAAAAAGCGCGTCTTTTACCTGAATGCGGTCATCCTGACCGCCAGCAGCGTCCTTCTGCGGCTGAGCAACCTCTGGTTCCGGGTGTTCATCTGCTCAAAAATCGGCGCGTCCGGCATGGGCCTGTATCAGCTGATTCTGTCGGTCTTTATTCTGGGCATCACCCTGAGCACCTCGGGCGTGGGCCTTGCCGTCACGCGCCTTGTGGCGGAAGGGCGCGGCACCAGGGACAGTATCCGGCGCTGTGTCTGCTACGCGCTTGTTTTGAGCCTGGTGGCAGCGGGGGCGCTATTTAACTGTGCGGATTTTATTTCCGTACATTTTATCGGCGACGCCGTCGCAGCGGCGCCGCTGCGGATTCTGGCGCCAAGCCTTCCCCTGATTGCGATCGGCGCCTGCCTGAAAGGTTATTTCCTTGCCATCCGCAACACGATCGTTCCCGCGTGCGGCGAGTGGCTGGAGCAGTTTGTCACCATCGGCGCTTCCATTTTCCTGTTCACCCGGCTCGCCGCACCGCTGGAGGCGCTGATGCTCGGCTCCACCATAGGCGAGGTCTTTTCCTGCGCGTATATCGTCGTGCTGTATCTGATCTTCGCCGGCCGGCGCGGCCTTTCCAAAGCGAAAAGCAGCGGCGTTTTCCAAAGCGTCGTTCATATTGCGGCCCCGGTCCTGTTCGGTTCCTTTTTCCGCGGGCTACTGAGCAGCACCGAAAACATCCTCATTCCCCGCGGGCTGAGAAAATACGGCGCCGGGGACAGCGGCGCGCTGGCGCAGTACGGGACCATGCAGGGCATGGTGATGCCGATTCTGTATTTCCCCTCCGCCTTTCTCGCCGCCCTGTCCATGCTGCTGATTCCCGAAATGGCGGAGGCCAACGCGGGCGGAAAACGGGCGACGATTCAGAGATCGGTTGAAAAGGCGATGCGCTTTACCCTCACCTTTTCCTTTCTGATGACCTCGGTCCTCATCGTATTCGCGGACAGTATCGGAATGGCGTTTTATAAAAGCACACAGGTGGGAAATATTCTGCGTATTATGGCGCCGATTCTTCCGCTGATGTACCTTGACAGCGTGGTGGACGGAATGCTCAAGGGCCTTGACCAGCAGCTGTATTCCCTCAAATACAATTTCAGCGACTCGGTGATGCGCGTCCTCCTGATCGCGGGGCTGGTACCGATTTTTGGCATCCGGGCCTATATCGCCATCCTTTTTATGAGCGAGATTTACAACGCTTCCCTGAGCATCAACCGGCTGCTGAAGGTAACCGCCATAGAGGTGGATGTGGTAAGCTGGATTCTTACTCCGGCGGTTCTGGCCGCCCTATTGTATTATTTGCTGCTTTTGCTTCAAAAAGCCCTTTGTTTTGCAGTTTGACAAATGGATGGTAAACAGTTAAACTTATACCTATTATCTATAGCAATTCCATTTCAGTTTGCGAGACAAAACACGTTTCTCCCCCGCCTTCGGCGGGGGAGAAACGCAGCCTTGTTACAGAATCAACTGGAAATGCTATATGCTGCAAAATGAGGGAGAAAAATGGATAATCTCTGGATCTTGTTTCTCGTTTTTACCGTATACAGTTTTCTCGGCTGGCTGACCGAAAGTATTTTCTGTTCCGTCCCCGCCGGTAAATTCATCAACCGCGGATTTCTGAACGGACCGTTCTGCCCGATTTACGGCATAGGCGGTGTGGTCGTCGTGTCCGCCCTGACGCCCTTTAAGGAAAATCTTGTCGTCCTTTATCTGGCCGGAGTCATCATAACGACCCTGCTGGAATATGGGACTGGCTTCGCCCTTGAAAAAGTATTCCGTACAAAATACTGGGACTACTCCACCCATCGATATAATTTCCAGGGCAGGATCTGCCTTGAAAATTCGCTGCTGTTCGGCGTGATGTGTGTGGTCGGCATCCTTTTCATCCACCCGACGCTCCTGGATCTGCTGGAATCCATTCCCGAAACGGTTCTGCCCTGGGTGGCCGGTATTTTCGTGCTGTACTTTGTCTGTGACGCCACTTTGTCCGTCTACACCACCTTCAAGCTGAACGGAAAGCTGGACGAAATGCAGCAGGTGCTGGATGAAATCAGAGAAAGGGCCGCCGCCTTTAAAGCGGATAAAATTGAAACCATGCAGTCCGCGCTGGCGTGCCTGATCGATGAGGAAACAAAGGTGGCTTATCAGAAAGCCCTGAGCGGGCTTTACGAAAAGAAGGATAACATTGAAGCGGACGTCAAGTGCCTTCAATGCCGCATTATCAGCGCGTTCCCAACCATGAAATCCATGCGTTCCAATGAATCCCTGCAGAGAATGAGAGAAATCATCCGGGAAAAGACGAAGAATATCCGCCGCGGATAAATCAGTCAAAAGGCCACCGACGTATCGGCGGCCTTTTTCTTTCACTTTATGAGTTTCTTTTTACAAAATGTTTTACTGCAAAGACCAGCGCGATGATCGACCACATCACCGTACAGGCCAGAGTAAGCGGCCCCCCGCTCCCGCCCGTCCCGGCCGAAAACTGATAGGAGGACCTTACAAGCCCGTATCCCGCGACAATCACCGCAGCGGCAGCAGCCACAATGATCACCGCGGCCGTTTTGGCGGTGACCCGACGGGGAGTTTCCTTCGGGCCTACCAGCGCGTCGCCCCAGATGCAGCGGCAGATAAAATATGTGCACCCGGCCAGCAATAGAATAAAGGTGTTCATCGGAGGCTCCATCCACACAAAGCCCAGTCCGCTGACAAACGTATCCATGAGGATTAAAAACGATAACAGAACAAAGGACTGGTAACCGTACCGGTAGCGTCTGCTTTGCTGCAATTCGTCAAATTCAATTTTTTTCATGATCGTCATCCTCCCAAAATAGCTGATCCAATGTTTTCCCCAAAACCCTGCATATGGAAATGCACAGGTTTACCGACGGATTATAATCCCCGTTTTCGATGGCATTTAAGGTCTGCCGTGTGACCCCGACCGCCTCTGCGACTTCCTTCTGCGACATATCCAGCGCGGCCCTTGCGGATTTCAGGCGAAGATTTTTGCCCAACCGAAATTCCTCCTTTGCACTTGCGATACACGCAGTATATCATATAATATACATGATGTCAAATATATATTACACAATATCCAAAATTAATGACTTTATCGAGATCTGTGCTTCATCGGCGCACCGACGTTTTGCTGCCATAAGCTGTCAAGTCAGGATACAAAAAGGGGCCTGCCGGAAAGCAGGTCCCTAAGTGATCGATTCGTCATGCGACGTTTTTTTGGCTCCCTCTTTTTTTTGGGGGCGGACAGACAAAGGCAACTCCTTCCGTCGCGCCGAACGCGGACCTGCCGGTCAGGAAGCGCCTACAGCGATGCTTCCAATCGATTAAACATTAAATCGAAGCCAGGGATTAGGCCCTTTAGGCTCCCTCTTTGAGAGAGGCTGGCTCAACCAATTTTTTTACTTCACCGCAATGACTTCGACTTCCACCAGCACATTCTTGGGAAGCTGCTTCACGGCGACGCAGGAACGCGCGGGTTTGCCTATAAAGTATTTTTCATAGACAGCGTTGAAGGCTGCGAAATCAGCCATATCCGCCAAAAAGCAGGTGGTTTTTACCGCGTTTGTAAAATCGGCGCCCGCCGCCTTTAACACCGCGGCGATATTATGCATGACCTGTTCGGACTGCACAGTGATGTCGCCCTCGGCGATTTCCCCGGTCGCGGGAATGATCGGAATCTGCCCGCTGAGGTATACGGTATTGCCCGCCTCAATTGCCTGGGAATACGGGCCGATAGCGGCCGGTGCGTCTTTTGTTGAAATAACCTGACTCATGTTAACTTCCTCCATTTACATATTTCTGATGTGATATCCCGCATCGACAATCGCCCTGCGGATCTGCTCCAGATGCTCACGGTTTCTGGTCTCCATGCGGATGTGCAGGTAGCAGTCGTTGATGCCGGTATTTTCCCCGCCGCGGTCGTGGTGGACACTGACCACATTGGCGCCCAGATCGGCAATAATCGCGGAAACATCCTTCAGCTGGCCCGGCTTATCGACCATGGCGATCACAAGGTCGCCCGAGCGCCCGGCTTTCAGCAGGCCGCGGCTGATGACGCGGGATAGGATGGTTACGTCGATATTGCCTCCCGACAATAAGCATACCACTTTTTTACCCTTCACATCAACCTTATTAAACATAGCGGCCGCAACGGCCACCGCGCCCGCCCCCTCGGCAATCAGCTTCTGCTGCTCGATCAGTGTGAGAATCGCGGTGGCGATCTCATCGTCCGTAACCGTAACCACCCCGTCGACATACTTGCTGCAAAGGTCAAAGGTCGTGTCCCCCGGACATTTTACCGCGATTCCGTCCGCAAAGGTAGAAACGCATTTCAGGGCCTCCACCTGTTTGTCGGCGAGCGCCTGCACCATGCTGGGCGCGCCGCTGGCCTGTACGCCGTACACCTTGCAGTTGGGGTTCAGCGACTTGACGGCGTAGGCAACGCCGGAAATCAGCCCGCCGCCGCCGACTGGGACGATCACCGCGTCCACGTCCGGCAGCTGATCCAGAATTTCCAGCCCGATGGTCCCCTGGCCGGCGATCACCTGCGCGTCGTCAAACGGGTGGATAAAGGTCGCGCCGCTTTCCTCCCGCAGCTCGCAGGCCTTCTGATACGCGTCGTCGTAGACTCCCTTGACCAGACAGACCTCGGCCCCGTAGCTTTTGGTCGCCTCCACCTTGGAAATCGGCGCGCTGTCCGGGATGCAAATCAGCGACCGGATTCCGTTTTTCGCGGCGGCAAGCGCCACGCCCTGCGCGTGGTTACCGGCGGAGCAGGCGATCACGCCCTTTGCCTTTTCCTCCTCGGTCAGCTGAGATATTTTGTAGTATGCGCCGCGCACCTTGAACGAACCGGTTATCTGAAGATTTTCGGTCTTCAGGTAAATCTGGCTTTCCGGATTGATGAGCGGTGCGTGAATCAATGCCGTCTCGCGGATGACTCCCTTTAAAACATAGGCGGCGTGGTAAACCTGATCTAACGTCAACAAGCTGATATCCCCCAACGTATTATTATTTCATCATGGCCATTGCGCCGGTGCGCAGGATTTTCAGAACATTGTACGGATTGTACAGTTCAATAAAAGAGTTGATGGTGTTCGCGTCGCCGGTCAGCTCCATAATCATGGAATCCGGCTGTACATTTAAAATAGCGGCATGGAACACATTCGCGATTTCCACCAGCTTTTCGCTGTTCTGCAGGTTCCGCTCCACCTTCAAAAGCAGATGCTCGCGCACGACGGCCTCTTCCCGGTTGAGCACGGTCACTTCCTCAATGTCGACCAGCTTGCTCACCTGTTTATCCACCTGGCGGACAATGCGGTCGTCGCCCGAAACGACAATCAGGATGCGGGAGTATTCCGTGTTTTCCGTCTGAGCCGCGACAATGCTTAAAATGTTGTAGCAGCGGCGGCTGAACAGCCCGGCGATACGCAGAAGAACGCCCGGATTATTTCTGGCGAGTACGGACAAAACATATTCTTTATCGTTATCATGATTCATTATAATCTGTCGCTCCTCACATTTCAAGAATCGGATTTTCCACGGAGCCGCCCGCCGGTACCATGGGCAGCACATTGACGTCCGGATTGATATGGCAGTTGATCAGGACCGGTTCCCGCAGGGCGAGCGCCTGCTTCAGCACCGGTTCGATTTCGCTTCTGCGGCTGATGGTAAACGCCTTCACGCCGAACGCCTGCGCCAGCATTTCATAATTGGTGGTCCTGTCCAGCGTTGTCTGTGAAAAGCGGCTGCCGTAGAAAAGCTTTTGCCACTGGCGCACCATACCGAGCACCTGATTGTTGAAGACCAGCTCGATCACCGGGATATTGTACTGCGCTGCGGTGGAAAGCTCGTTGCAGTTCATATGGAAGCTTCCGTCGCCCGCGATGTTGACGACGTGTTTGTCGGGGTTTGCGACCTGCGCGCCGATCGCCGCGCCCAGGCCGAAGCCCATGGTCCCCAGCCCGCCGGAGCTGACGAAGTGCCGGGGGGTGCGGAACCGGTAGAACTGCGCCGTCCACATCTGGTGCTGGCCGACCTCGGTAACGAGGATCGCTTCGGAATCTGTCAGGCGGTCAAGGGTTTCCAGCACCTCCTGCGGAAGGACCTCTTCCTCGGACGTGCTTTCCTGCACCAGCGGATACAGCGCTTGCCACTCCGCAATTTCTTCCATCCAGAGCTTGTGCTGGTGCTGGGGAAGCATTCCGTTGAGGTGCGCCAGAATTTCTCTGGCGTCTCCCTTCATCTTCAAATCCACATCGATATTCTTGTTGAATTCCGCCGTATCGATCTCGATCTGGATAATCGGGCAGTGCCGCGCAAACAGGTTCGGGTTGCACAGCACGCGGTCGGAAAAGCGTGTTCCCACGGCAATCAGCAGGTCGCAGTTTTTAATGGCAAGGGCCGCCGTGTTCGTCCCGTGCATGCCCAGCATCCCGATATAGCGCGGGTCGGTCTGGTCATAGCCGCCCTGACACATCAATGAAGAGGAAACGGGCGCGTCGAGAAGCTCCGCAAATTTTTTCAGCTCCCCGTAGGCTTCCGCGGCAATGACCCCGCCGCCCGTATAAATAAACGGCTTTTCGCTCGTGCGGAGCATCTCCAAAGCCTGCTCGAAGCGCTCCGCCCAGGGGAAGTCTCCCCTGGGCGCCGGAAGCGGCGGCTGCGGCGTATATTCATATTTCTGCGCCGTTACGTCCTTTGGAATATCTACAAGCACCGGCCCTTTCCGTCCCGTACCGGCAATCAGAAACGCTTTGCGGATCGTATCGGCCAGATCCTCGATATTTTTCACCAGATAATTATGTTTGGTGACCGGCATGGTGATACCGGTGATATCCACTTCCTGAAAGCTGTCCAGCCCCAGAAGGTCGCAGCTTACGTTGCCGGTAATCGCGACCATCGGGACCGAATCCATATAAGCGGTGGCGATCCCGGTGACAAGGTTGGTCGCGCCCGGGCCGGACGTTGCGATGCAGACCCCTGTTTTCCCGGTCGACCGTGCGTAACCGTCCGCCGCGTGGGCCGCGCCCTGCTCGTGGGCGGTGCGGATATGGCTGATCTTATTCCTGTACTCGTAAAGCGCGTCGTAAATATTCAGCACCGCCCCGCCCGGATAGCCGAAAACCGTATCCACACCCTGCTCCAGCAGACATTCCATAATGATCTGCGCCCCTGTTAACTGCATTCGTATTCCTCCTTAAAGACATATCTTCCTCAGATAAAATAAAAAAGCCTTCGCCTCTTCATAGAGGCGAAGACTTAACTTCGCGGTACCACTCTAAATTCGCCGGAGAACCGGCATCTCAGCATGCATCAAACAATGCACTCCCCTGTAACGGTGGGACACCGGGCGTACTTACTTAGCGACTGTTCAGCTGCCTGCTCCGGGGTGATATCCTGCATTCACCGCACCGTCTTTCACCTGCCGACGGCTCTCTGTGAGCGGAAAGGATGCATTCTGTCCCCATCTGCGCATTTTTGTTATTAGTTTATAGCATATTATATTCCGACCTGCTTGTCAAGTGTTTTATCAAGCCTTGTCTGTAAAAGAAAGAATCCTGCCTGCTTCGGGTAAAATCATTTGACCGCACCGGCCGAACGCACGGCGGAATCTTTCCGGCCCGGTACAATGACCGGATCGACCTGTTGATCGGTGTGATAAGGCATGATGTCGGGACTTACGGGCTGATTGGTAAAGTACGGCATGACGGACGGTTCCAGACTTCCCACGGAAGCTGCACCGCTTTTCGTTACGCCCGGCACCGCGGCCGCAGAAACCGACCCGCAAATCGTCAGCATCACCGCCCACAGCATCAGAATACCCGCTGCCTTTTTCATACGCTCATCCCTTCCAAAAGTATGTGCAACCTTACCAGTTGCAGAAAAACCGGCCTTACCGGTCTTTCTTTTTATTTAAGCCAATATTCGCTTCCGTCGCTTTCTCTGTCCATATATCCCAGATCAATCAGGCTGCGACGCAAGGTGGAATAATCTTCCGGATAAATCCCCTTTAAAATCCCGTTGACATCCATCTCCGTATAGTGTTTCCCCTTTTCAAACTGGCCCGCTATTTTTTTAAAAATAACCGCTTTTTTCTTCGCTTTGGAAGAAATCACCTTTAGTTTTAAGGGTTCTAACGAACTGAAAACATTATTTAATATTTTTTCTTCCTCTTCCGGCGTGACATCAATCGTTTCCATATTGATCCTCCTGTTATATTTCCTATTATCAATTTTACCCTGCATTTTAAAAATGTCAAGCAGATATGATTTCTGAATGATGGCAATTCCATTTCAGTTTGCAAGACAAAACACGTTCCTCCCCCGCCGAAGGCGGAGGAGGAACGTAACCCTGTTGCAGAATCAACTCCGGAAATGCTGTAGATGCATTGCTGTCCTGGCCGGAATTGCCGAAGTGAATAAACAAGGGAAAAAGCGATCATAATAAAAAAAAGGAGTGAAAAAGATGTTAGATAAAATCGCATTGCTTTTGGTTATCATCGGCGGTCTGAACTGGGGTTCCATCGGTATTTTCCAGTTCGACTTTGTTTCATGGATCGGCGGCGGTCAGTCCGGAATGTTCAGCCGGATCATCTATGTACTGGTTGCAATCGCTGCAATCTGGTGTATTTCACTGCTGTTCAGAGACGACGAGGCCGTCCGAGAAACCACATAATGGAGGCCCTCCCGAAAAAATGGGAGGGCTTATTTTTTGCTATCTGTTGTTGTCCGGAATGTTGTCCTCAGGTGTGGCTTTGATATAATCTTTTCCTTCTCCGGCCGATGATCCGCTGGTTTTCCATTCGTCGGACGATGTTTTATCATTTTTGGGGGAATCAGTGCTGTTAACATCCGACTGTGTATTTTTCTTATCCTGACCGAGACAATTTGCATCGGTCAAAAAGTTGCAGCTTTTTTCATCGTTCTGTGTATCACCGTTCAGGTTTAGAAAACTGTATTTCTTACTCATGAGTTTCTCCTCTTTTCCATAGCATTGTCCTCAGGGACATTTTTACTATTCCCAAAGCGGTTGGCTGTTATACCGCCCTTTCAGAAAAGCTGTTCCCGCAAAATCCGGAAAAACGCGCCGGAAAACAACAAGCACACCGTTTCATGTCATACGAAACGATGTGCCTGTTGCTATGGTGTGTGTCGAAACATGGAATAAGTAAAGGAGTAATCAAAATTAATTTCAGAGCTTTTTCTCTGAAGCGACATCCTGTGCGGACTCTGCGATCTCCTCCATGCTCTGATTGGCGCTGGAACCGACCGCGGCTACTACCGCACCCTCTACCAGGGGGCAGTCGAGCATCCGTATTTTTCGTTCGGGCATATTTTCAATCACCATCTCCGCCGTCATGACCGCGCTGCCCATATCTATCAGGATCACTACGCCGTCATCGGTATACACGGAGTCTATGGCTGTACTGATTTTTTCAAAGCTGGTACCAAAGGTACCGTCGTCAAGGCCACCCGCCGGAACAACCGGCGCGTCGGCCGCCATCATCTTTGCCAGCTCGGCAACGCCTTCGGCAAGCTTTTGGCTGTGGGATACAATGATAATTCCTACCATATTTAACCTTTCCTGTCTAAAACAGCTTATAACATTCTGTTGATTACTTTCAGCATTAAGCAGGAAGAGGTTGCTCCCGGGTCCTGGTGCCCAAGGCTTCTTTCCCCAAGGTAGCTGGCCCTTCCCTTTGTTGCAATAATGGTTTTGGTATATTCAACGCCCTTTTCCGCGGCTTCCACCCCTCGGGTGAGCGCAGCCTTAAAGTCGTTATTTTCCGCATAGCTTTTTTTAATGGCATTCAGAGCGGGAATCAGGGCGTCCAGCATGGTCTTTTCGCCTTCGTGCGCCTTTCCCCTCATTTCGATTCCGCCGATGGCGGCTTCCAGCGCGGCAATAAAGTCGTTGCCGTCTATTTCGGTTTTCGCGCCGACGGCGACGCCGGCCCTCATAAACGCGGTTCCGTAAAGCGGGCCCGAAGCGCCCCCCACGGTGGAAACCAGTGACATGCCGACCGTTTTCAGAATAGACCCGATATCCTTCCCGGAGAGATCGGCCAGCTTCTTTTCTACTTCTTTGAATCCTCTGGCCATATTGATTCCATGGTCACCGTCACCAATGACATTGTCCAGTTCCGTTAAAAAATCTTTTTCCATCTGAATTTGCTCGCCGATCTGTTTCAGTATTTCTATTACTTTACTGCTGTCCGTCATAATGATTTCCCTCTCTCAAAAGATATATCCATATCATTCAATAATAAATGATTTATATGCAACCAGATGAAAATTATGCGGCGGAACGGTGCGCCCCGCCGCACACAGCAAACCTTATTGTTTGAATGCAGGGGTATCGGCCTTTGCATCGAGAAGCTCCTTGAGCTCTTCGTCAAGGCGGAGCAGGGAAATGGAGAAGCCCGCCATTTCAATGGAGGTCATGTAATTGCCGACAAACGTCCTGTAAATTTTGATTCCCTTTTCCGTCAGGTAATCATGGACCTTATTGTTGGCAATGAAGAGCTCCATCAGGGGCGTCGCGCCGGAACCGTTGATCATAACCGCAACTTCCTTGCCGCTGTAATCAATGTCCGCTACGATCTTATCCAGAAGCATGGTGACGATTTCATCCGCGCTCCTGATTTTCTCCCTGTGGGTACCCGGCTCGCCGTGGATGCCGATGCCGATTTCCATTTCGTCCTCGCCGAGCTCGAAACCGGGCTTGCCGGCCGCGGGAACGGTACAGGGCGTAAGGGCCATGCCCATCGTCCTGACATTGTCGACGACCTTCTGCGCTACGCGGTGGACCTCGTCCAGGTCCGCCCCGGTTTCGGCCTTCGCGCCCGCAATCTTATGGACAAACACGGTTCCGGCAACGCCGCGGCGCCCGGTCGTGTAAAGGCTGTCCTTGACCGCCACGTCGTCGTTAGTCACCACGTGTTTTACGCTGACCCCGTCCGCTTCGGCCATTTCCGCCGCCATTTCGAAGTTCATGACGTCGCCCGTGTAGTTTTTCACTACCATCAGCACGCCCTTATCCGTGGCGATGGCTTTGATGCCCTCATAAATCTGATCAGGAGTGGGAGAAGTAAACACGGCCCCCGCTACGGCGCAGTCAAGCATTCCCTCGCCGACATAACCGCCGTGCGCAGGCTCGTGGCCGCTGCCGCCGCCGCTGATAAGCGCCACCTTGCCTTCTTTTTTGTGAGCCCTGACGACTACGTTGCCGCAGTCCAGTTTTCTGACGTGATCCGGATACGCTTTTACCATGCCGACGATCATTTCCTGTTCCACATTGTCCACGCTGTTTATTAACTTCTTCACAAAAAACGCCTCCTGTCATTTATTTTAATTTATCATTACGGTAACGCTCTTATCTTATTCCAGCTCTTTCGTCGCGATAATATTGACCGGCGTACCGCACACATTTTTAATAAGGACTTCCCCGATATGGATCGGACGCATGACCGTGTGGCGGGAAATCTCTTTCAGGCAATCGAAAATTTTACTTTTTTCGATTGGCTTGGAGGTTTTCACGGAAAGCGGCTGAGTGGTTCCGTACACCCTCATCAAAGCGGTCACCATTCTGGTCGGAAGCGTCAGCTCCTCCTGTGCATATTTTTTACCGATATTGCAGGTATAGCCCTCGATGGATAAAATCTGATCGCCGTCCACCTCCGCAGTAATCCGGCAGCCCATCGGGCAGCCGATGCAGGTAATTTCTTTTATCATGACTGCTGCGCCTCCACTCTTACAGTGATTTTGTCAGCATTGGCATTTTTCTGCAGATATTCCGGAGTGAATTTCAGCGTTACCATTTCGCCGGGGGTCAAAATCCGGCTCTTTTTCTCGGTTGCCTGAACGTCTCCGACATCTATACAAACCTTTGCATCCTTGTAAACGCCCCTCGGACGGAACATAATGGTGATCGGCTCATCCAGCTTCTTTGAGATATGCTGGGGAACCGCGCCGGACACGCCGAAGCCGTTGACCACTTCCAGCGTCTCTTCCTCCTTTGCAAGCTGGCCCTGTACATATTTGTAGGCGTTGGCGCCGGCTTTGGCGGATTCCTCGGATACGAAGTCGACCAGGTCATGCACATGCAGCACGTTCCCGCAGGAGAAAATTCCATCCACGGAGGTCTGGAGATTCTCGTTTACTTCTGCTCCGTTTGTCGCCGGGGAAATCTTTACGCCGGCCATGGTGGACAGCTCGTTTTCAGGAATCAGGCCGACGGAAAGCAGCAGGGTGTCGCACTCGTAATACTCTTCCGTTTCGGGAATGGGCTTGAGCGTTTTGGGATCGACCTCTGCAACCGTTACGCCTTCCAAGCGTTCCCTGCCGGCAATATCGGTTACCGTATGGCTGAGCAGGAGCGGAATATCGTAATCGTCAAGGCACTGTACAATATTTCTTTTCAGTCCGGCGGAGAAGGGCATCAGCTCCACGCACGCCAGAACCTTTGCGCCCAGGAAAGTCATTCTGCGCGCCATAATCAGCCCGATATCTCCGGACCCAAGAATGAGGACGCGCCTGCCGGGCATCAGGCCCTTCAGATTCGTAAATTTCTGTGCGGTTCCCGCCGTGTAAATACCGGAGCATCTCCAGCCCGGTGTGGCGAGGGACCCTCTGGGACGCTCGCGGCAGCCCATGGCAAGGATGACGGATTTCGCTTTGAAATGTTCCAGCCCCGCGCCCCTGCTGACCGCGGTCACCACCTTGTCCGGGGTGATGTCGATGACCATGGTGTCGCACTGGGAGGGGATGCCGTACTCCAGCACCTTGTCGATATATCTCTGCGCGTATTCCGGGCCGGTGAGCTCTTCCTTAAAGGTGTGGAGCCCGAAGCCGTTATGGATGCACTGCTTCAGAATACCGCCGAGGTTCTCTTCTCTTTCGAGAATCAGAATGTCCCTCGCACCCGCTTCGTAGGCGGAAACCGCGGCCGCCAGACCGGCAGGTCCGCCGCCGATGATCAAAATGTCTACATTACGCATCTTCATGATCCCCTTTCTCAAAAAGGTAACTGTCCAGATATTTGGAGTTTCCTCCGAACTTTGTCACTTCCAGCGGGGATATATGAAGCTCTTCACACAATATTTCCAGAGTCCTTGGGGTACAGAAGCCCGCCTGGCACCGGCCCATTCCGGCTCTTGTCCTTCTCTTGATGCCGTCGACCGATCTCGCCCCGACCGGCCTGCGGATTGCTTCCCTGATTTCAGCTTCCGTTACGGTTTCACATCTGCAGACGACCTTTGCGTAATCCGGGTTGACGGAGATTGCCATCGCCCTTTCTTCGTCCGTCATCTCCCTGAACTTCGGTATCCCTTTTCTGATCGGATTGAAATCATCCTTTTTCTTTGCTCCGAGCTTGTCGGTGATCATATCCGCCAGATACACGGCAATCGCCGGGGACGAGGTCAGTCCCGGGGATTCCACGCCCGCCGCGTTGAAGAACATCGGCGCGTCCGGTGCTTCGCCGAGGACAAATTCATTTCTGTCGCAGTGCGCGCGCAGTCCGGAGAACGTTGTGATATAGTTTCTGGCGGGAATATGCTCCCAGGTAAGGGCAGCGAATTTCAGAACCTTTTCAAGTCCTTCAGGTGTGGTCCTTGTGTCCGTCTTATCGTCGATATCCTCTGCGGTCGGCCCGATCAGGATGGTTCCGTCCACGGTGGGGGTCACCAGGATTCCCTTGCCCATTTTGGTCGGCAGCTGGAAAATCGACGCGTGGAAGGCATCGCTGAATTTTTTGTCGACGATGTAATACTCGCCTCTGCGGGGGACAATGGTGATTTTATCCTCGGAAACCATATTGTTGATTACGTCGGAATAAAGTCCGGCACAGTTCACGACTGCTTTCGCTGTAAAGGTACCAGCCTTGCTTATAACTTTCCATCCGTCTTTTTCTTTTTCAATCGCAGTAACTTCTGCTTCACGGTAGAAATTAACACCGTTCATCGCAGCGTTTTCGGCAAAGGCCTCGGTCAGTTCATAGGGGCAGACGATTCCGCCGTTGGTGACCAGGAGCGCCTCGCACGCCGTGCTGCCAATGTTCGGTTCTCTTTTTCTAAGTTCATCTTGTCCAATAATACTGAGTCCGGGAACTCCGTTTTCTGTTCCCTGCCTTTTTAAAGCTTCCAGGCTTTCATGATCTTCCGGGCTGAAAGAAACAACCAGGGAGGTATTCCATTTATGCGGAACATCCAGCTCTTCGCAGATCTGATCGTACATTTTGTTGCCGAGCACGTTGAACTTCGCTTTTTGGGTACCGGGATGCGCATCATAGCCGCCGTGAATAATCGCGGTATTTGCTTTACTTTGGCCGTTGCTGATATCATCGGTCTTTTCCAGCAAGGCAATGTTCAGGCTGTATCTTGACAATTCTCTGGCCACCGCGCAACCCACGACACCTCCGCCGATGATGATTACATCTACCATTTTGTGAACACCACTCTTTAATTTATTTGGAATTTTTTAAAATAATGCAGGGGCAAATTTTATTCGCCCCTGCAAATATTTTATCAATTCATCGCTAGGTACTTACAAGGCATATTAATTCTTTAATATAACCTGATACAATCATGAATTACCACGGAATTGCCTGGAATACAAACGCAGCGACAAGAGCACCGATGATGGGCCCAATAATCGGAACGACAAGGCCGTAGCTCCAGTTGGAATCGCCTTTGCCCTTAATGGGGAGGATGGCGTGGGCGATACGGGGTCCGAGGTCACGGGCAGGGTTCAAAGCGTAACCGGTCAGCCCGCCTAAGGACATGCCGATGGATGTGATAATTCCGAATACATACAGGTTGGAAACGCCCACTGTGCCGGCACCGGCTACGTTGCCGAAGCCGAGGAGTGTAAAGACCAGCACGAAGGTAGCAACTGCTTCGCAGAAAATGTTACGGGGAATATTGCGGATGGACGGACCCGTTGCGAAAACGCCCAGTTTCGTTCCGGCATCTTCTGTTGCGTCGAAATGATCCTTGAACATCAGATAGACAACGACAGCACCGACAAAAGCGCCCGCTATCTGAGCAATAATATAACCGGGAACCATAGCCCAGCTGAACTTACCAATTGCCGCAAGAGAAATAGTCAGTGCCGGGTTGAAGCTCGCGCCGGAAGCAGCACCGAAAATGCACGCAGGAATCATAACAGCAAGGCCCCATGCAATACCGGTCTGGACACTGCCGCCGCCCTTTTGTCCGGATTTATTCAAGCTTACGTTGCAGACGACACCGTCGCCCAGGATGATCAGCATCATTGTTCCCAAAAACTCCGCAAGATATGGTAACATTAACAATACACCTCAATCTTTTTTAAATACCGGCCCCTTTCGATAGGAGGTTTCCCCTGCCGAGGGGCCGGCCTGAATTTTAATCGTTTACTCGCTAACCGTAATGCAAAACAGAAAAATCAGTCTTCCTTGGCCCAGCCGAAGGAGCACTTAACAGCCTTGCTCCAGCCTTTGATGATTTCTTCACGATGAGCGGCCTCCATGGAAGGCTCAAAGATCTTGGAAATCTGCCAGTTCTTAATAACGTCTTCCTTGCTTGCCCAGTAGCCAACCGCAAGGCCGGCCAGATAAGCGGCGCCCATTGCCGTTGTTTCAATGCACACCGGTCTGTGCACAGGTGCGTTGATCACATCGGACTGGAACTGCATCAGGAAGTTGTTGGCGCATGCGCCGCCGTCGACTTTCAGGGCGTTCAGCGTAATACCGGAATCTTCCTGCATCGCTTTCAGCACGTCATAAGTCTGATAGGCCAGGGACTCGAGCGTAGCTCTGACAAAATGATACTTGTTGACGCCTCTGGTGATACCGACGACGGTGCCTCTCGCGTACTGATCCCAGTGCGGAGCACCAAGGCCCGTAAACGCAGGAACAACGTAGCAGCCGTTTGTATCGCTGACCTTTGTCGCCAGATACTCGGAATCGGGCGATGTGTCAACCAGACGCATCTCGTCGCGCAGCCACTGAATTGCGGCGCCGGCTACGAAGATGGAACCTTCGAGTGCATAATTTACTTTCCCGTCAAGGCCCCATGCAATGGTGGTGACCAGGCCGTTCTTTGAATAAACCGGCTTTTCGCCTGTGTTCATCAGCATAAAGCAGCCTGTTCCGTATGTATTCTTCGCTTCGCCCGGAGTGAAGCAGGTCTGGCCGAACAAGGCTGCCTGCTGGTCGCCCGCGGCGCCGGCAATCGGAATCGCCCCGCCGAAGAAGGACGGATCGGATTCGCCGTATACACAGCTGGACGGTTTCGCAGTCGGGAGCATACTCTCAGGAATATTGAGCTCATCAAGAATCTCTTTGTCCCATTTGAGTTCCGTAATGTTGAACAGCATGGTTCTGGAAGCATTGGAATAATCGGTTACATGAACCTTGCCCTTTGTCAGGTTCCAGATCAGCCATGTTTCAATCGTGCCGAACAGTAAATCGCCGGCTTCTGCTCTTTGCCTTACGCCCGGAACATTGTCAAGAATCCATTTTACTTTTGTGCCCGAGAAGTAAGCATCGATCATTAAACCTGTCTTTTTCCTGTAGATTTCTGTTAAACCCTTCGCTTTTAAGGTGTCGCAGTACTGTGATGTACGTCTGCACTGCCAAACGATGGCGTGGTAAACAGGTTCGCCTGTTTTTTTATCCCACACAACGGTTGTTTCACGCTGATTGGTGATACCGATTGCCGCTATATCCGCCGCAACCGCACCGATCTTCAGCATTGCTTCCTGAGCAACACCGATCTGGGTGGACCAAATTTCCATCGCATCATGCTCAACCCAGCCCGGCTTCGGAAAATACTGTGTGAACTCTTTCTGTGCCACGCTGCACATTTCACCCTTCTCATTGAAAAGAATACAGCGGGAACTCGTTGTGCCGGCATCCAGCGCCATGACATACTTGGCCATAAAAAAACCTCCCCTAAAATGTTTTTCCGATACAATAAATTGTATCTTTGTTTGCCCTAAGGCACCTTCCCATAACTTTGGTTTTCCGACTTGCGCCGTATTACCATCTATGCCCATATCATAACACTGAAAAGGAATTTTGTATTTAGACAATTCGCGTTTTTTGTATAGATTTGATAATTATCATATGATTCAATTATTTTTTTTGGTTATTCTTGTGTATGGTGCTACTTGCATTATTTAATTTTTCTATAAAGGATTCATGCTATTTAGCAAAAATGGATACACCATATTTCCGTATAACAAAAAATCCCCGTACTGGATGTACGGGAATCAAAGTCATATTGCAATTCTTTTTTGTTTTTCCGTGCCGTGGTAAATCATCCGGAGCAGAGCCTTGATTTTTTTAATGACAAAATCCTCGTCCTCCTGCATTCCCCGGCTGACCCACTGGATGCCGTAATTTACAAATGCAGTGGTAAAAAAATCGACCAGAAAATCCGCATCCTCCTTGCTTATGTATTTGCAGTTTTCAAGATCGATCCCCAGCTTTTCCACCCAGGAGTGCACGACGGGCTGTAAAAACCCTTCCATATACTCTTTTTTGATGGAACGGATGGTATTTCTGCAGAACGCGCGATTGGCTTTGCAGTACCTCATGGCCTGCACGACCGCCGTTTCCCACTGCCCGTCCGGTACTTCCCCCATCTGGCTGACGATATCGTTCCGGTAAATCCAGCTTAACAGCTCGTACATATCTTTGAAATGGTAATAAAACGTCTGCCGGTTTAATCCGCAATTACTGGTTACATTCTGGACGGTGATTTTGTTGAATGGGGTCCGGCTCATCAGGTCCTTCAAAGAATTTGCAAGCTGCTGCTTGGTTTGCGATGCATATTCCATGTTTTTTCCTCCATTTTAACATTCAGCCATTTTAGCAAAATAGATAAAACAAACACTCATCCATAATGTATATTATACTATATAACACGATTATGATTCAAGAGTAATTTTGCCATGGAGGAAAACGGGCCCGGCTGCCCAGGCTTATTTCCGCGCAAGGTGGCGCGGGCTTTTCCTTTCTGTCAGAACGGAAACAATCAGACAGGCGATCCCCAATCCCAGCAGGATATCCCCCGCGCTGATAAAGCTGCCGATATACGGAGCCGGCACGGGGATCACGTCGCCCAGAAAATAGAACCTCGCTCCATCGGTGGCAACGAAATAGTTGGCTTTTTTCGCATAGACGGCTTCCGGGGTCATGCCGGGGAACATCGCAAGCGCCGCAGGAGACACCGGCATGCGAAAATTGTTGCACACAATGACAAGCAGGTTACAGAGCGTACCGGCTCCGGCAAGGATCACCGCGGTCAGCCGGCGCCGATTCAAAATTAGAAAGGCGATAATGCACAGATAGCTGATCCCCGTAAAAAGCCACGGAACCTTCGCGGCAAAATCGGGGAACCGGGAAAACGGAAGCTCCGCCAGCAGACCGGCCACAGGAAGCCACAGGCCGCGGACGGAGGAAAGATTGCCGTATTGGTTTTTTACGCCCCTTATATGGTTGACGGTAGCAGCAATCAGAAAACCCGCCAGCACAAAAACAAACAATACCATTCTTTATCTCCGGTTCTATGAAATGACACCCTGCTCACGCAGGGCCTCCAGAAAAGCGCAAACCACCTTGGGGTGGAACTGTTTTCCGCTCTCCTCTTTTAAAATTTCCACCACCCGCTCCACCGGCATGCTGGCGCAGTAGGGGCGGTCGCTGGTCATGGCGTCGTAAGCGTCCGCCACGCCGATCACATAGACCGCGGTAGAGATCTCCGCGCCTTTCGTATGGTCCGGGTAGCCGCCGCCGTCATACCGCTCGTGATGATGCAGAATCGCTTCGCGGACCGCGTCGTTCAGCTTTACATTCTTCAGAATGGACGCACTGATCACCGGATGCGTCATAATAACGGCGCGTTCCTCCGGTGTAAGCGGGCCGGGCTTATTCAGTATTTTTTCATCGATGCCGATTTTGCCCACGTCATGCAGAAGGGCGGCCACCTTGATGTCGTCGATATCGCCCGGATGATAGTGCATTTTCCGGGCGATCATTTCCGCATATTCCTCCACACGGTGCGAGTGGCCTTCGGTATACTTGTCTTTTGCCTCCAGCGCGGCCGTCAGGGTTTTGACCATATTGTAATAGTTTGCTTTCGCGTCAAGATAAAGGACAAAGCTGTAGCGTGCAAGAAGCAGAGGCAGCATAATAAAAAGGACCAGATATACTCCGTTCTCCATTACAAGAATTTTGGCAATAAAATATGCGATGGGCGCAGACGCCGCTATGTTGGGCATAAATTCCCACAGATTTTTTAAAAGTGCAGGAAAAAATGCTCCCTGGCCATTTAACGTAAAAAGGAGCATCAGAATACTGCAGTTCAGCAAAATGAAAGAAAAAGATGCTACAACCAAGGGCAGCAAAATTTGAGGTAGCGAAAAATCTCCGACTACGCCCCCCGCTTTTTGGTACAGCAGGCTGGCAATGAAAGCGGAAGTTGTAATATTTCCCGCATTGAACGCTGTTTTAATCGGCTCCCTATTAAAAATATGGGTGAATGTCCTTTCTCCCGTATTGGTGGGTATGATGATAAACGGGGTACTGATTGTAACCATCGCAGCGGAAAAAATCGGTCCATAACAAAAAATCGAGGCCAGATTACAGACAAATGACATATCGATGGAATAATCATCACGGATATAGATAGGAAGACAACGACAGATAATATATAAAAAAGTGAGAACTCCAAACTGTGCCAACGCCTGTTTGGAATTGGATTGGGTCAGAATCTGTCTGAAATATAAATAAACACAGTATGAGCCAAGAGAGAGACCAATTACTGAAACTATGTAAGCATAAATTTTTGAAGAGCGGCTCATATGTACCTCCTTTTTTTATAAAAAAATCAGGTCTGCAAAGCTATGTATTAACAGTTATTGCCAAGAAAAGCTTGCACCGGCAGTTGCGATTACAGACAATATTGACAGTAATGCAAACAGAACTTTTTTCATTGAATATAGCCCTCCGTAAAACAATCTCTGTTCTCCGCTGAATAAACAGGCTATATCCGCTACGCTAATGGATCTGGCTGCAAACCTGATTTTTTCCGAATGAAATGCGCTAGATGCTGGAAATTCTGCGGTTCAGCGCGTCAAGCGTGGCTTTTACGACCGCATAACCGGCATCGTCGCCGACAAAGGAGCTGCCCAGATAGCGCTCCACGCTGTTTCTGAATTTGACCGCAATACAAACGGCAACTGCTTTCCCTTCGGTAAGGTCAAACAGCTTTACATCTATAGGGGAAAGCGACATATCCGGCTCGATAAAGTTAGTAACCGCATTCAGAGTCGCCTGGCAGATCATTTTATTGACGTCCACACTGTCATTTAAGGCGGAGGCTTCCCCGCTGAAGGTGGACTCTCCGTCGCAAAGGGAAACGGCAGCCGTAGAACGGTTCTTGCTCTTTGCAATGCTGATCTCTTCGAAAACGAGCCTGTCCTTTATTTTCCGGCTGTTTTCCGACGGAATCTGAGCGATACTGATCAGCTTATGGTCAATCGTCGTATTGAACTGTACCAGGATGGCGGACTGAATGTCACGCGCGATCTGTTTTGGCGAGCGGCTCATATCGGAAAGCACATGGATTTCAGTGATCGCATCGCCGGACTGGACAATACTGGATTTTATTACGCCCGGCAGCTTGTCTATCAGATCGGAATATTCTTTTATGATTGTGCTTTGACTGTTCTCCATTTGAGAACCCTCCGTTTTTTAAACTGTATGTGCAGAAATATCTGACCATCTGCGCCATGGGATTGAATGAAAGCGTTTTCTACATATTCATTCAAATTATATTAAATTGCATCCTGTTTATCAATGCCTTTTGGAAATATTTTGAAAAATCGTCTGCTAAAATTTATAAAAAAATACATCCCGCGGCAGAATCCGCGGGATGTACGGCAATATATGGCTGCGATTTATTTCGGAACGTGAAAAGCAGCCGCTTATCAGGTTTTTTTAATAAATTCCGTCCGGCAAACAGGACAGGTAATGCTGATTTTTCCCTTTCCTTTTGGAACGCGCAGGGTATTGGAGCAATGGGGACATTTGTAGTATCGATGGGTCTTTCTGTCCTTCATTCTGTACGAGGTGTTATGCATCCAGCCCCGCAGCCGGTAAAACGTGCGGCGAAGGCGTTCCTGAACGGGGCTCCACCATTTCAGAAAACGGGCGTTTTCCTGATACCGCCTACTGATATTTTTTGAAAACATCCTGTAAAAGCAAAGCACAAGGGGAACATAGGCCAACAGCAGCAAAACCGGCAGCCTGAAAAGCTGCGCAATCAGGGACAGCAGCACATAGAACACCGCCAGCGCAACGGAAAACTGATCGGTGCCGTATCTTCCCATCATCATTCTTCTGAACCAATCCATCGGGCAATACTCTCTCCTTCATTGTACGGTCGGCAGGATTTCCCAGCGTACCTCAATAATATGATTATAGCGCACGGAGGTAAAAAATATCTAAATAAACCGTAAACTTTTTAAGCAAAGCGTACCTCGGGCATAACGGCCAGCTCCGAAACCGTCGTGCTGTGCAGATCGGCCAGGCGTCCGTCGGCCAGCCGGACCCTTCCGTCCGCGCCGACAAACAGGTCTGTTCCGCACAGGATATTGTTTCCGATATACCGTTCATCCCGATCCAGATCAAAAACGAACAGCGGTCCGCCCTTTTTCCCGCGTTTGGAACAGACGTACTCGTAAATTTTGTCCTCCAGTTCCCCATCACCGCGCCCGGCGTTGACATAACAGCCGAAAATACAGCCGCAGTCAATCATCCGCTGCCGGAATTCTTCGGAGGTCAGCCGCTGCGCATTCTCGCCGGTATAGCCGACGTGGAAGCCGTAGAAGCATTTCCCCGCGTGCAGCTGCCGCAGCGCACAGTTTGCTTCATCCTCCCCGCAGCCTGCGGACATATCGACGGACAGAATCAGGTTCGGCGTTTTCATCAGCTGTTCCTTATTCCGGTCAAAGATAAAGTTGGGCGTCACCGCCGCAAAAAAGCAGCATTCCTCATGATTTTGGCAAAGCTCCAGAATCTGCCCCAGCCGTTCGGCGGAATCCTCAATCTGAAAAACATAGGTATAGATACCGAGGGAAACGGCGTCCGAAACAATTTCCTCCACCCGGTGCAGCCCCAGCGAATCCGCATGGTCCGGACCGCATGCAAACCGCAGCAGCCACGGGAGTTTTCGTTTTACGGCGGCTTCCTTTGTCCGAAGGAGCTCCGCCCCGTAATTCAGACAGCTGTACCCGAAATTCAGGCTGACGGTTTTGACCGTCTCCACGTCAACATTCCGGATCATATTCAAAATCAGCTCATAGTACGGATTATCGGGATTTTTTAAAACCTCATGAGCAATTTCAAAAAAATGCTTTTGAGCCGCCGTTTTTGAAAAATTGTCGCCCATATCCGCCAGATTGCGGATACTGCGCCGGGGGTCGTCCCGAATATCCCGGATTGCCTTTTCTATGACCGCGCCCACGGCGGTACGCATCATCTTATGTCTGTATTCCATTTTTTACGCTCCGTTTGCAAACCGATATTTTTACGGTATCCCCCGGCTACGGATAAAAGTTTCGCGCCTGAAATAAAAATGCCGGTAGTACCACTATAGAATGGATTCCCGCGGAATAAAATAGACAGTTTCCGGTTTTGTCCTGTTTTTCGACAAACAAGGGGATATGTCTAAAAAAGGAGGTGCCCGGCAGGGCTCCCGCACCAGAGTGGATCTCCCATACGGAAAGCCGCGAACACGAACGGTATTCGCGGCTTTTTCCTGAAAAGCGCATATCCTTTATTCCGGTATCCCTACAGGGTGAGCAAGGCTGTCTTTCCTCCGATAAACCGAAGCAGGTCCTGCGGCGCGACTTCCACCTGCGCGCCGATTTTTCCGGCGCTGACGATGATGGCCGGCAGCTGTTCGCAGCTGCTGTCAATCACCGTTTGGAACTGCTTTTTCATCCCGACGGGCGAACAGCCGCCGCGGATGTACCCGGTCACCTTGTTGATTTCGTCCACATGGATCATTTCCACCGATTTCTCGCCCACGCTTTTGGCGGCCGCTTTCAGGTTCAGCTCCTGCGCGACGGGGATGACAAATACGAAATATTCCCGGCTGGCCCCGCGGGTGACCAGCGTTTTAAAGACCTGTTCCACGTCCTGTCCCAGCTTGTGCGCCACGGAAACGCCGTCGATCTTTCCGTCCTCATGATCGTAAAAATAGTGGTTGTACGAGATTTTCGCCTGATCCAGAATCCGCATTACATTCGTTTTGTTGTCCTTTGCCATTTTCAATCTGCCTTTCGTCGCCGTAACGGAATTACTGCTCTATTTTCCATTTGATTCCCTGCGGAGTGTCCTCCAGAACCACATGGCGGGCCTTCAGCTCGTCGCGGATTTTGTCCGCGGTCGCCCAGTCCTTGTTCTTTCGGGCCTCTGTGCGCTCGGCGATCAGCTTTTCGATTTCCTCATCAAGCGCGGATTCCTTTTTGACATAGAGCAGACCGAGCACGTCGGCAAGCTCCTGGAACAGGTTCAGCGCGAAACGGCACAGCTCCTTTGACGGCGCGGTGGAAACGTTCAGGCTGGAATTGATGTCGCGCGCCAGATCGAACAAAGCGGAAATCGCGTCGGCGGTGTTGAGGTCGTCCTCCATCGCTTCGATAAAGTGGTCCTCATATCCACTCAGCCTGCGGCGGATGTCGTGCTCGCCCCTCTTTTCGCCGGAGGGCGCGTGCTCCATCAGGAATTCCAGGTTGTCGCGGCAGTTGTAAAGCCGTTCCAGCGCCGCCTGACACTGTTCGATGACCTCCGTGCTGTAGTTGACGGGCGTGCGGTAATGCGAGGCGACCATCAGGTAGCGGATCGGCTCATAACCGTACCGTTCGGCAACGTCGCGCACCGTAAAGAAATTGTGGAGGCTCTTGCTCATTTTGCGGTTGTCCACATTGATGTAGCCGTTGTGCATCCAGTAATTGGCGAACGGCACGTTGTTGCAGCATTCGCTCTGCGCAATCTCGTTCTCGTGGTGAGGGAAGATCAAATCCTGACCGCCGCAGTGGATATCGATGGTTTTACCCAGATAGCGGCGCGCCATGGCGGAGCACTCGATGTGCCAGCCCGGCCTGCCCTCTCCCCAGGGAGAAAGCCAGCTGGGTTCGCCCGATTTGGCGCCCTTCCAGAGGACAAAGTCCATGGCATCCTCTTTGATTTCCCCGGTGGCGATACGCGCTCCGGCCTGCAAATCCTCCAGCGGCTGGTGGGAAAGCTTGCCGTAGCCCGCGTCCTTTTTGGTGCGGAAATACACGTCGCCGTTTTCAGCGGGATAAGCGTAGCCCTTCTCAACCAGATCGGAAATAATGCTGATGATCTCGTCAATGTTCTGGGTCGCGAGCGGATGGATGGTCGCTGGGCGGACGTTCAGCCCCTTCGCGTCGGTCTTGTATTCCTCGATATACCGTTCGGAGACCGTCAGGTAATCCGTGCCCTCATCGTTTGCCTTATTGATGATTTTGTCATCGATGTCGGTGAAGTTCTGGACGAAAATCACCTTCATGCCGCGGTACTCGAAATAACGGCGCAGCACGTCAAACACACAAATCGGCCGCGCGTTGCCGATATGGATGTAGTTGTACACCGTAGGGCCGCACGCGTAAATTTTGACTTCCCCCACAGTGAGCGGAACGAACTCTTCCTTCCGGCGCGTTAACGTGTTATAAATTTTCATCTTCTTTTTCCTCTCTTTTTCCGAGCGCTTCTTCAAGCAGATTTTGTATGTTCTTCAGTCTTACTTCCATCTGGCAAAGCTCCTGAGCAACCGGGTCCGCAACGTGGATCTGGTCCAGATTGCACGGCCTGACGCCGTTCAGACGGACAATCCGCGCCGGTACGCCCACCGCCGTGGCGTTGTCCGGCACCTCGTCCAGCACCACCGCGCCCGCCGCAACACGGGCGTTGTTCCCTACGCGGAACGGGCCGAGCACCTTCGCGCCGGAACCGACCATCACGTTGTCGCCGAGGGTGGGATGGCGCTTGCCGTGGTCCTTGCCGGTGCCGCCGAGCGTCACGCCCTGGTACAGCGTGCAGTTGTCGCCGATGACGGTGGTTTCGCCGATCACCACGCCCATGCCGTGGTCGATGAACAGCCCTTTTCCGATCTGCGCGCCGGGATGGATCTCGATCCCAGTTTTATGCCGCGCCCGCTGCGATAAATACCGCGCGATGAATTTCATGTTACGCTGGTAAAACCAGTGCGCCCTGCGGTAGGCACGGACCGCCTTGAAGCCGGAATAGAGGAAATACACCTCCAGCCGCGACCTTGCCGCCGGGTCGCGGTCCATCACCGAATCAAGTTCTTCTTTCAGATTGTTAAACATACCTGCCTCCAATAAAAAAGCCGCCCACGCCCCCCGAAAGGGACGGAGGCGGTCATTGTACCGCGGTTCCACTCCGTTTTATCACTATATCAGCGGTTAACGGTGCCGGCCGTGCGGAGATACTGATCTTCCCCCCGCCTGCTCACGGATGCAATTCGCCGCCTGCCCTGCAAAAAGCGCTTCCAGCCCCGGCGCTTTCTCTCTGATGCCCGCACTGCGGTTACTTCTTCCGCTCAACGCATTTCAATCGTACTGATAATATAGCACGATTTTCAAAGAATGTGACAATAGTATATACCAAAATATTAGTGAAGTAAACCCCCGTCAAGGCCATGCTTTATCATATCCCTTTTCGGTGAGTTTATTTTGTCGTATTGATGACCCCGATATTCTGCACAATATAAATCACGCCGGAAAGCAGCGCGAAGAAGGTCGCAATCAGGATCAGGGCGTAGCCCACACCGTCAAAAACCGCCGCGCCCGGCACCCCGCCGAAGGTAAAGGCGGGAATCCATCCCATGGAAACCAGCTCCTCTGCATACTGGAAAACCAGAATGGCGACGACCGCGATGATCTGGCTGACCGTCTTTGTCTTGCCCCAGTTATTGGCGGCGATCACAACGCCGTTGTCCACCGCGACCAGCCGGATAGAGGTCACCATAAATTCCCGCGCGATGATCAAAATCACGCACCAGGAGGCGGCCAGCCTGAGGTCGACAAAACAGACGAGCGCCGACACCACAAGGATTTTATCGGCGAGCGGGTCTAGGAATTTCCCGAAATTCGTAATCTGGTTGTTTTTGCGGGCCAGCTTTCCGTCGTAGTGGTCGGTCAGCGCCGCGCCGGAAAACAGGATCGCCGCCCAAAGATAATGGTGCGGAATCTGGGGGATCAAAAGCACCGCTACAAAAAAAGGAACCAGAACAATGCGCAGAACGGTCAGTTTATTCGGCAGGTTCATTTCCTTTCCTCCTTAAGTATGATTTCTCCGGTCAGGTCACAGTCGATGCATTCGGTTATTTTCACATCCGCAAAGCTTCCGGCTTCCGGCCTTCTTCCCTTTGCGGCAAAGAATATTTTCCCGTCTATATCGGGAGAATCGGCGTATGAGCGGCCGAACCAGCACCCGGCGTAGCGGTCGAACCCTTCCACCAGCACGCGGTAAGTCTTTCCGACCTGCTTTTCGCCCCACTCCTGCATGATGTTCATCTGGTCTTCCATAATCCGTTCCATCCGGCGGCTTTTCACGTCCTCGTCGATCTGGCCGGGCATTTCCGCCGCGGCGGTTCCCTCCTCCTGCGAATAAGTGAAACAGCCCAGGCGTTCAAACCGGATTTCGCGGACGAATTCCGCAAGCTCGGTAAAGTCCTCCTCGGTCTCGCCGGGAAAACCCGTAATCAGCGTGGTGCGCAGCACCAGGCCGGGAATTTTCTCCCGCATTCGGCGGATCAGGGCGGTCAGCTCCGCGCGGCTTCCCGTGCGGCGCATCGCCTTTAAAAGCCTTTCGCTGCAGTGCTGGAGCGGCAGATCCATATATTTTACGATCTTCTCCTCCTGCGCAAAGACGGTAAGAAGCTCGTCGGTAATATAATCGGGATAACAGTACAGCACGCGAACCCAGGAAAGGCCGTCGATTTTACACAGCTCCCGCAGCAGTTTCGGCAGCCGGAGTTCCCCGTAAAGGTCCCAGCCGTAACGGGTGGTGTCCTGCGCGATCAGGATCAGTTCCTTCGCGCCGCCGCGGACAAGGTCCTTCGCCTCGCTTACAATATCCTCCTGTGTCCGGGAACGGTAGGGCCCGCGGATGAACGGAATTGCACAGTAGGCGCAGCGGTTGTCGCACCCTTCCGCGATTTTCAGATAAGCGAAATATCCCGGCGTGGACAGCCGGCGTTCGCCGCTGAGCGGCAGAAGCGTCTTTTCGGGAAAGCTTTCCACCTTTACGCCGCCGAGGGCTTTTTCAATCACCGCGGCAATGTCGCTGTCCGCGCCGATACCGGCAACGGCGTCCACCTCCGGCAGTTCTTTGAGGATTTCCTCCCGGTAGCGCTCGGCCATACAGCCGGTAACGACGATCGCCCTGATTTTTCCCTCCGCCTTCAGCCTGGCAAGCTCCAGAATCTCTTCGATGGATTCCCTTTTCGCCGCGTCAATAAACCCGCAGGTATTTACGATCGCGGCGTCCGCAAGAGCGGCGTCGTCGCGGATTTCGTAGCCCGCTTTCTGCAGGGTGGCCATCATCATTTCGCCGTCCACCTGATTTTTGGCGCAGCCAAGGCTCACCAGTCCTACACTATATGCCATCTATTCGTCCTCATTTTCAAATTGATTGATCGCGGCGCGGATATCGTCCCAGCCGTAGCCGAGTCTCTGCAGCGCGGCAATGCTCCTGCGGCGCCCCTTTTCGTCGCCCAGAAGCCGCCCGTACTTTTTATCGATCAGTTCCCGGATTTTCTCCACGGGGTCGGGGGCTTTTTCGTCCAGAATCTGCTGTACAAGTTCTTCCTCAATCCCCTTTTGCAGCAGCTCCCGCCGCACGCGCGAAGCGGAATAGCCTTTGCGGCGAAAAAGGTCGGCCGCCAAGCCCCGCGCGTATTCCCCATCGTTGACAAGGCCCAGCTCCGTCATATGCCGGGCCGCCGCCTCGGCGGCTTCCCGGGTGGTGACCCGGCTGATCTTATCGGCAAGCTCCTTCTGCGAATGGCTCCGGTGTTCCAGCAGATAAAGCGCCTTTTCCCCGGCGCGCCGGTTGTCGCTTTCCAGAATCAGCTCGTGCAGCCGGTCGTCGTCGATTTCGCGGCCGGGCCGAAGCCCCGACCTCAGAAGCGTTTCCGTATCGATATTCCCGGCGAATTCTCCGTCCAGAAACAGCGCGGAAAGCCCCTTCCTGCGCGGTTCCACCGCCGTAATCAGCATCAGTCGTCCGCGGAGATGTCAATGTTCGCGGAGCGGCCCCGGCTGCTCGTTTTCGCGGGCGCGGGGGGCGCGACCTCCACCGGTCTGACGGCGGGTGCCGGGGGAGCGGTTTTCGTGTAAAGCTTCCCCACGTTTTCCCTGACAAGGGCTTCCACTTCATTTGCAATATCGGCGTTTTCCGCCAAAAATACTTTCGAGTTGTCGCGGCCCTGTCCCAGCCGCGTTTCCTTGTAGGAGAACCACGCGCCGCTCTTCTGGATGACATCCAGCTTGACCGCAAGGTCCAGCAGCTCGCCTTCGCGCGAAATTCCCCTGCCGTACATCACGTCGAACTCCGCCTCGCGGAACGGCGGGGCGATTTTATTTTTTACGACCTTCGCGCGGGTGCGGGAACCGATCATTTCGGTGCCGTTTTTCAGCGTTTCGATCTTGCGGATATCGATTCTTACGGAAGCGTAAAATTTCAGTGCGCGGCCGCCGGGGGTCACTTCCGGGCTGCCGTACATCACGCCGACCTTTTCACGCAGCTGATTGATAAAAATAGCGACGCAGCTCGATTTGGAAATCGCACCGGCCAGCTTGCGCAGGGCCTGGCTCATCAGACGGGCCTGCAGGCCGACGTGGCTGTCGCCCATTTCTCCCTCAATTTCGGCGCGCGGCACCAGAGCCGCAACGGAGTCGACGACGATCACATCGATCGCGCCGGAGCGAACAAGCGCCTCCGTAATTTCAAGCGCCTGTTCGCCGGTGTCCGGCTGCGAAACCAGCAGGGAATCCACGTCAACGCCCAAAGCGCGGGCGTACACGGGGTCCAGCGCGTGTTCCACGTCGATAAACGCCGCGTTGCCGCCGTTTTTCTGCCCCTGTGCGATACAGTGAAGGGCAAGCGTGGTTTTACCGGAGCTCTCCGGCCCGTAAATCTCGGCGATACGGCCACGCGGAAGGCCGCCGATCCCCAGCGCAAGGTCCAGCGACAGGGAGCCGGTCGGGATGGCTTCCACATGCATGGCCTCATTCTGGCCCAGACGCATGACCGCGCCCTTTCCGAACTGCTTTTCAATCTGTGCCAGTGCCGTTTCAAGCGCCGCGTTTTTATCTGTTGTCGCCATTTTTCCCTCCGGTTTATGACAGGCCGGGCTGCGCGGATTTCCCCGCAGCGCGGCCTCAAATTTTTTATCATCTAAAAAATTATATCGTATTTCCTGCCGAAAATCAAGACAAGGAAAGAAAAATTCGAACAAATGTTTAATTGTTTTTCCGGATACCCGCGACGACCCGGTCAAAGCCGTTAAAGTCTTTGGCCACCCGGATTTCAGACAGCCCGGCGTTTTGAAAAAGACGGGCCACCGATTCCGCCTGCCCCTCGCCGATCTCCACCGCCGCCGCGCCGCCCGGCTTCAGCTTCGGCAGCCAGAGAGAAGCGATCGCACGGTAAAACAAAAGGCCGTCCTCTCCCCCCAAAAGCGCCGTGCGCGGTTCCCGCCGCACCTCGGTCTGGAGCGTCCGCAGCTCATCGGCGGTCACATAGGGAGGGTTGGATACGATGCAGTCAAAGGAAGCGAACCGCGCCGCGCTTTCGGGATCTAAAACGTCCGTTTGTACAGATTTCACCCGACGGAGCCCCGTATTTCTGATATTGAGGTCAAGATAGGAAAGCGCCTCGCCGTAAAGCTCCGCCGCGAGTACGGACGCGCCCGGAAAGAGGGACGCAAGCCCCAGCGCCACCGCGCCGCTTCCGGAGCAGAGGTCGATAATTTCCGGGCTTTCCCCGCCGCGGAGCAGCTCCGCCGCCGTCTGGACCAGAAGCTCGGTTTCCTCCCGCGGAATCAGCACGCCCTCGCCGACCGAAAGTGTAAGCCCCAGAAAGGGCCAGCTGCCCAGAATATACTGCAGCGGCCTGCCGCCCGCGCGTTCGCACGAAAGGCGGAGATATCCCTCCGCCTTCTGTTCCTCCGCCGGTTCGGCGGCATGGACGATTCTCTTCTGGCGGTTAAGGCCGAACACCTTTTCAAACAGGCAGGAAGCGTCGAACGCGGGGCTTTCAATCCCCGCGCCGGCCAGTATGTTTTTTCCCATCCGGTATGTTTCGCCCAGTGTCAAGCTGTCCACACCCGCTTTTTCCTTTATTCGCCGATCTTGATTTTGTCCTCGCCGTTTTCCGGAATGACCTGTTTCATGGCTTCGATCGCCACCTCGATCATGCTGTCGTCCGGCTCCTTGGTGGTAATCCGCTGAACCCACAGCCCCGGGGCGGCAATGACGCGCGTGAAGGCGTTGTCGTGACGGCCGCACAGGCGGATAAATTCGTAGCCGACGCCGACGATGAGCGGGACGCACAAAAGCTTGACCACCGTCCTGACAAACGGATTGCCGAACGGAATGAAGAATCCCACGATAATGCTCAGGAGCAGCATAATGACCAGAAAGCTTGTCCCGCAGCGCGGGTGGAACCGGCTGTGCTTACGCACGTTTTCGACGGTGAGCTCCTCGTCGTTCTCATAGCAGAAGATGGTTTTATGCTCCGCACCGTGGTACTGGAACAGCCGGTGGATTTCCGGCATGCGGGAGCAGAAATAAATGTACCCGATAAAGATCGCAATGCGCATAACGCCCTCGGCAAGGGAGCGCCACGGCGCTATGGCCGGACCCGCCGCGTAGTCGCGGATCAGATTAAAAAGGATCGTCGGCAGAAAGAAGAACAGGCCCACCGCCAGCAGAAGGCCCAGCACGGTGCTCGCCACCATAATCGCGTTCATCATTTTATCGCCGAAGGTCTTTTCGACCCATTTGTCAAATTTGGACGGTTCCTCGTCCTCTTCCAGACCCGCCTTGTCCACGGAGTAGGAAAGCGCCTTGTACCCCACGGAAAGCGAATCGATAAAGCCCGCGATTCCGCGCAGCAGCGGCAGGCGCAGGATGGAATATTTATCCCGCATCTGGCCGGCGCTCATTTCCTGCGTGGAGATGGAGCCGTCGCTCATGCGCACGGAAGCCACCGTTTTTTTCGGACCGCGCATCATGATTCCCTCCACCAGCGCCTGTCCCCCGATGGACGTGATGCATTTCGTCTTTTCTCTAGCCATTATTTTCGGAATTCCTTTCTTCGTTCATTGTCTCGTCGGTCTGCGGCTGGGTTTCCAGCTGTTTTAAGGTCGGTATAAAGATGGTGACGGCGGTCCCCACGTTTTCATGGCTCTCGATCTCCAGGCTGCCGGAGTGAAGCTTCATGATTTCGTCGGCAAGCGCAAGGCCGATTCCGGAACCGCGGATGGTCTGATTCGCCTTGTAGAATTTCTTTTTCACCTTTGGAAGATGCTCCGCCGGAATCCCGCAGCCGTTGTCGCTTATCACGACGCGGATAAACCCGCCGGACTCCGTCGCGGTCACGCTGATGGTGCCGCCCTCCTCGGTATATTTCAGGGCGTTGTCGATGATATTGACAAACACCTGCCGCAGGCGGTTGATGTCGCCCAGAACGGGTGAAAGCATGGCGGGCTCCTCGTAAAGCAGGAATTTATGTTCCATATTGGCGCGTTCGCTGAACATATAGACCGCTTCGCCCAGCTCGGCAAGAATGTCGATCTTGTCCATGGTCAGCGTCATGCGCCCGCTCTGCATCCGGGAGAAGTCCAGAAGCTCCTCCACAATTCCGGACAGGCGCTCGGATTCGCGGATAATGATGCCCATGCCGCGGTCCAGCGTCTCCTTGTCGTTCCCGCCGCCCTGCATGGTTTCCGCCCAGCCCTTGATAGCGGTCAGCGGGGTGCGCAGCTCGTGGGACACCGAGGAGATAAAGTCGTTCTTCATTTTTTCGGCGGCGCCCAGCTCGTCGGCCATGTCGTTGATGGTGTCGCAGAGCTGGCCGATTTCGTCGTCGTTGCTTTTTTCTATTCTGGCCTTAAAGTCACCCTGCGCAATCCGCTTGGCGGTCGCGCCGATTTCCTTGATCGGCGTAATAATCGAATTCATAAAATAATAGCTCGAAACAATCACGAACAGAATGATCAGAAGCCCCGCGAGAATCAGGGACCCCAAAATAATGGCGACCTGCTTGTCGGCCTCCTCCAGCGAAACCACATAGCGGATGGCACCGACAAAGCCGCCCTCGTTGTTTCGCATGACGCGCGTAACGGCCATCACCTTTTCCCCGCTGGTCAGGCTGCCCGTCCAGGTGCCGTAGCCTCCCGTGCTTTCCAGCGCCAGCTTATAGTCCGGCATGGGCTGGCTTTCGTCCGGCGCAAAGCCCACGGAGGTAATGATGATCTTTCCGTTGGAATTGAATACCATCAATTCCATGCTCTCTTTATTGGGGAAGTTTTCCACATAATTGCGGGCGGCGGTGCTGAATTCCTGCGGCGACTTTCTGCCGTAGTCCGCGAACACGTTGGTCAGCTCGTCGGAGCGGCTGCTCAGCGCCGTCTGGATTCCATTGTACACATAGCCGCGCACAACGTACGAAAGGACGAGAATCAAGGTAACCAGAATGAGCAGAATGACACCCAGACTGTTTAAGAGCCAGCGCCTGGTAATGCCGTTCGTTCTCATGCCGATTTCCCCTTTCCTTAACGATCGTTAGTCTGCCCCGGGAAGGCTATGCCTCCCACTTGTACCCCAGCCCCCAGACCGTGACAATGTGCTTGGGGTTGGAAGGTTCATCCTCCACCTTCATGCGCAGGCGGCGGATGTTCACGTCCACAATCTTCTCCTCGCCGAAATACGCGTCCCCCCACACATGCTTTAAAATGTCGGATCGGTCGAGCGCGGTGGCCGGATTGGAAAAGAAATACTCCATGATCTGAAACTCCACCTGCGTCAGCTCGATCGGCACGCCCTTCTTCATCAGGGTGCGGTTGCGCAGGTTGAGCGCGAATTCCCCGGAACGGATTTCCTCCTTGAAGTTGTTTTCGTTCCTCATCTGCTCCAGCGCGACGCGGCGGTACACCGCGTCCACCCTTGCGACAAGCTCGCTGGGGCTGAACGGTTTTGTCACATAGTCGTCGGCGCCCATCATCAGGCCGCTGACCTTATCCATTTCCTGTGTGCGCGCGGTCAAAAGGATGATGCCGATGGAGCCGCTTTTCTGCCGCAGCTCCTTACAGACGGCAAGGCCGTCCCTGTTGCCGGGCATCATGATGTCCAGCACCGCCACATCGATATTGCCCGCTTCCCGGTCGTAAACCGCGAGCGCCTCGTCCCCGCTGGCCGCTTCAAAAGCATTGTAGCCGGCCCGTCTCAGATTGATTACTACAAATTCCCGGATTGCCTGTTCGTCTTCGGCAACAAGGATATTTTTCATACCCGTTCCTCCATTATCCTGGTTTAATCCTGGCTGATCAGTTCAAAGCTGTTTTTCACGTCGCCGATGCTGAGGGAAAGCGCGTCGGTCGGCGACGGGGAACTGGCTGCAAATACCAGATTGTCAGAGTCAAGCAGCTTGTAAAAGCCTGCCGTTCCTGTACCGCTGTCCCATTCCTTCTGGGAGAACACCTGAATTTTCAGAAGCGCCGGGCCGAGGGACCCCGAATTTTTTCCCGCCGCATTCCACCGGTAAAACGTAATCATACGCGTCACGGTATCCGTTTTGGTGGTCACTTTGCCGCGCCACATATCCGGTATCAGGAACCAGTAGCCGTCTGAATAATTCAGGACCATGCTCATCACCCGGACAAACGTGCCGGTCTGGGTGTCGTAGCGGTGCCAGTTGGTAATATAATCCGCGTCATCCGTTTTTTCGCCGCTGTGGCCCGGCATCAGGTTGACGATCGGAACTTCTATGATTTTATCGCCGTTGATATCCTTGGAAACAACGGACGTATTGCGCATCGTATAATTGGCCGTCTGCGTTTTCACGTCGTAAAACGGGGATCTCAGGCGCTTTGTCTTCTGGTCCCAGTAAAGGAGCTCCGTCACGAGGGAGCCCTCGTTTTTGATCCCGTCCAGAACAATGCCGTTCTGGTGCTCGTTGATCAGCCCGGCCTTCACGGAGGCGTATTTGGTAACGCCGCCGTCCATACGGCAGGAGCCCATTACCTCCACGGCGCCGTCCTTGACCCGGAACAGCCGGGCAAGCGCGGGCTGGTCGCCCACGCTGGTGTTGGCGGTGAAGATCTCATCCCTGCCGTCGCCGTCAAAATCCATCACCGCAAGCTCGGTGTAGGTCTGTTCCAGCTTCAGCTCGTTCATTTTCCCGTTTTTATAATAATAGACGCAGATGGTGCTGGTATTGTTCAGGCTGCTGCCCCAGCCGACGACGACCTCGCTCTTTCCGTCGCCGTCAAGGTCGCCGAAGCAGACTTTATCCACCTGGGCGGCAGGATTGCTGAAAGAGCCCATATCCACCCATTTTCCGTCCTTTTTCATGAACATGATGTTGGTTCCGGAGGTCTCGTCTTCCTTCTGGTAAATCGCCATGGCCTCGTCGTTTTTATCCCCGCACAGGTCGTGCGTGATAATCGCGGAGCGGTAGTCCCCGCTTTTCGGATATTTCAACGTCATCTTCCCGTCGGTTTTGCTTTCCAGCAGCGCGTGAATATCCGCTTTTTCCCCGGTCGGTTTCGGCGGGTGCATCAGCGTCTGGGCGTCAAGGCCGATAAAGGAGCAGCCCGACAGGGTCACCGCCATTACAAGCGCCATCGCAACGGCTCTCAGCTTCATTTCACCACGCCTTTCTTTTTTATATTGATTATTTATTATATCATTATATAGCAAAAATGAACAGTATCAATTATGTTACGAAAAGCGCGCCGAGCAAAGCTCGGCGCGTAAATCATGCGGGGCAGAATGCCGCCGCCAAATGCAAAGGACGGCTGCACGGTTTTTTCGCCGGTCCGGGAACGGCTATCTGTAGGAGTTTTTCAGTATCGCAAGGCTGTCGTCCCTGGAAAGGGGCACCGGGTCGACCTCGAAAAGGCCGCCCATGGTCTCTCTTGCGTTCGCCTCGTATTTTTCCAGATTCTCCGGCTTGATTCCGTAATCGCTCATCTTCAGGCCGTCGACGCCGCAGGCCTGCTGCAGCGCAACCAGCGCTTCGACAAAGTCCGTGGGCTTGGAGGCGTCCGTTTTTCCCAGTGCTCTGGCCATGGCGGTCATACGCTCCGCGCAGGCCGGACATCCGGCAAAATGCGTATAGTACTCCCGGCTGATCATAATCAGGCCCGCGCCGTGAGGAAGCTTCGGATGGAACGCGCTTAACGCGTGCTCCAGCGAATGCTCGGAGGTGCACCCGGAGGTCGACTCCACCATGCCGGACAGCGTGTTCGCGAGCGCGACGTCGTCTCTGGCCGCCGCATCGTCCCCGTTTCTGACCGCCGCCGCAAGGCTTCTGCCAATCAGCTCAATCGCTTTCAGCGCGTAAATGTCGCTCATGGCGTTCGCCGTTTTGTTCAGGTATCCCTCCGTGCTGTGGAACAGCGCGTCGAACCCCTGATAGGCCGTCAGGTGAGCGGGAACGCTCATCATCAGTTCGGAATCGACGATGGACAGGACGGGAAAAGTCTTGTCATAGCCGAAGCCGATCTTTTCATTGGTGTCCGACTTGGTCGTGACCGTCCACGGGTCCGCCTCCGTACCGGTACCCGCGGTTGTGGTGATCGCCACGATGGGCAGCGGGTCGTTCGGGACGGGCAGCCCTTTTCCGCTTCCGCCGGAAACGTAATCCCAGTAATCGCCCTCGTTGACCGCCATGACCGCGATGGCTTTGGCCGCGTCTATGCTGCTTCCGCCTCCCAGACCGATGACAAAATCACAGCCGTTTTCCCGCGCAGCACGGGCGCCTTCCATCACATGCTCCCTGATCGGGTTGGGAAGGATCTTGTCAAACAGCCTGTGCTCCACACCGGCCTTGTCAAGCTGTTCCTCCAGCCGCTGCAGATAGCCGAACTTTTTGACGGAAGTCCCGCTGGAAGTGACGATCAGCGCTTTTTTCCCCGGCAGGACCTGACGGCTTAAACGGTTCAGCTGCCCTCTGCCGAACAGAATACGCGTGGGAATATAATAGTCAAAGCTTTCCATAACATCATTCTCCTTCTCTGTCTGATGATTTTGTACTGATCTTATGCTAAACCCTCGAGTGTACTCGAAGTCAATAGTGAAAAAAGATTTATGAGAATTATGCCCGGACTTTTATTAAAAAAATCAGGGCGCCGCGGGGATTCAGCAAACCCCTCGGCGCCCTGTGAAGAACGCGCTTTTTCAGCGCGAAGGCAGCGTCATACGGAAATCCAGATTGTAGGGCGGGTCGAGTGTGGCCCGCGCTTCGTCCAGAAGCGTTCTCCAGTCCGGCTCCCCCCTCTGCCGTGCCAGCCGCACGGCCTGCGTCATGAACCAGGTGTCGAGCAGCATGGTCTCCCCCTCGCGCATCACGGCAAAAGGAAACGCAAACTGTTCCTCCAGAAAATCCCACTTTTCCAGTTCAAAGGCGGCGCACACGGTGCTCAGCCGCACCCGCTCCGCAGCCTTCAGCGAATCCGGAAGCGCGCGGTAGCAGTCCCACGCCTTCTGAAAGCGACCGGCCTTTGTGAAGATGTCGATCGCGTCCTGCGCCATGACCTCGGACTGTTCGGCGCCGCCCAGAGCCAGCGCCTGTTCCATATAGGAGCAGGCCGCTTCCAGCCGGCCGTCCTGCATCATGGCCTGCGCCAGGTTCCGGCAGCAGATCGCCGTGGGACGGATGGCGAGGGACTGCTCCATCGCGCCGATTCCCTCCTGCCATTTGCCGCTCTCGTAAAGCATCAGCCCCAGGTGTAACAGCGCCTGCGCGCTTCTGTTTTCCTCTTTTTCCAGAGAAGCAACCAGAAGCGCCGTCCAGCGGGAATCCGTCATCCAGGAAACGGGCAGCCCCTTTTCCTGTTCGGGCATCCGGCCCGTTTGCAGCAGGTCGAGCCACGGCACCTGCTTTTCACCAAGCGTTTCCGTTGGGAAAACGAGGCCCTTCGGAATCATCTCCGGGTCGCGGGCGGCTTCCAGCGCGCCCCAGCCGCTGCCAAAATGCAGCACCTCGTCCGGCGAAGTATCCTCCAGCGCTCCGTAAAGGCTGTCCGCCCGCAGCAGTTCTTCCTCGCTCAGGCGGCGGTCGATCAGGCTGTGAATATACTGCTTGGAGGCTTCCCAGTCACCAAAGGCTTTCTGCGTGTCGGCCTCCATCCCGCCGAAAACCTGTGTGAACCGCACGCAGCCGTTCGGCCCGATATCCTCGCCGTGCACCTGCGAAGGGGATAAGCCCGCCTGAATCTCAAGGTAGTTCCCTTCCCCGTCCCGCGAAAGGAAGTCCTTCCAGTGGCAGCCTCCGCGCTGCATGCCCCAGCAAAACATTTTCCGGTAGCACAGCGCCGCGGTGGAGCGTTCCCAGAACGCGGAGCCGTCGTCGTACACCGCCGCCTCCCACGCGTCGGACAGGGCGTGCCGGTTCTGGAAGAAATATTCGCTGGAATACGTGAGGTTCTGCGGATAGCTCGCGTCCAGCCCGTTCAGGCTTTTCAAATACGGCATGGTGTCGTGGGCAAAGCCGTGGGCGGAATTCTGCGAGCCCATGGTTTCCGGCCTGATGCAGACGACCCCGTCTCTCTGCGACAGGACGCGGACATTCCGTTCCTCGCGCACCGCGATATTGGTCCACCAGTAAAGCGGCACCGCGCGGGGCTGCGTATTGAGGATTTTCACATGGGCGAACAGCCGGTCGGAATCCTCCGGCAGGTGGAAATCGATCTGCAGGAAGAAGCATTTCTGCCGCTCGTACTCATACATGCGCAGGAACGGTTCCCTGTCCTTTCCCGTACAGCGGGCAAAAAACATCGGCTCGCAGGTCAGGCAGGTGTGGCCGAACTGCCCCAGATTCCACTCGATGCCGCCGGAGAACCACGCGTTGCGGATCGCAAGGTTGGCAAGGCGGAAAACCGGGTTGGAAAACAGGAGCTCCCGTCCCGCCCTTTTGTCGAAAAGCGACCACAGCCGCCCGCCGAAATCGGCGAGAAAGACGGCGCGCAGAAAATCGTTCTCCATAACAATGGTTTTCAGCTCCCGCGGCTTCAGGTCGCGGTGGAAGCTGTCCTGAACCGTATAGGGCAGCTCGCGGAAACCGGTCTGGTAGGCGAAGCCCTTTTTCTCGCTTTCCAGCAGGCCCGCGTCGATCAGGGGGTTTTCCTGCGCGCGGTCGCGGAAGCGCGGCAGAGGATTCCCGTTTTCCAGCGCGGTGCCGGGTATTTTCAGCAGCGACGGATAAATTTTCAATCGAAACGTCCCCCTTGTTTTATTGACCGCAATGCCGGCCTTACCCTTTGATGGCTCCGCCGGTCACGCTGGCAATGATCTTTTCCGAAAGGAAGATATACAGAATGAACGTCGGCAGGAACACAATGACCACCGCCGCGAACATGCCGCCCCAGTCCCCCGTATAGCGCATGGACTGGATCATGGAGTACAGGCCGACGGCGACCGGGCGGGTCTTTGCCGTATTGGCGAAAATCAGGGAAATAAAATACTCGTTCCAGATGGTGATGAAGTTGAAAATCGTCACCGTGATGATACCGGGCTGCGCCAGCGGCAGCATAATCATCCAGAACGTTTTCATGGGCGAACAGCCGTCGATGGCCGCGGCCTCCTCAAACGTAACCGAAAGATTGTGGAAAAAGGTATTCAAAAAGAAGACGGTAAACGGAACGTTGATCGCTATGTAAAGGAAAATCAGCAGCCCTCTGGACTGGGTGACATGCATCTGGCTGAACAGTGCGAACAGAGGCATAATAATCATGATCGCGGGAATCCCCAGCGCGGTCGCAAATAAATTCTGGAGAAACCCGTTGCCGCGGAATTTGAAGCGGCTGAGCACATAGGCGGCCGGCGCGGCAACAATAATGACAACCGTGCAGGAAATCAGCGTGTAGACAAGGGAATTCATAAAATAGCTGGACACCTTATGGGTTTTCCACGCCTTCACGTAGTTTTCCGGGTGCAGCCCGGTTGCGAATTTGAACAGATTGCCGTCAAAAATCTCTCTGGTGGTGGAGAATGACGCCAAGACAATCCAGCCGATCAGCACAAAGGTAAAAACGACCCAGATTCCGACGATCAGATAGCCCGGAGCAAGGGCCAGTTCTTTTTTCCAATTGGTTTTCTGCCTGATTTTTTTATTAGCCATTGTTCATTCCCCCTTAAAGCTCAACGTCGTCGTGACGGACAATGAGCTGCGTAAACAGAAAGACAATCACGACCACAATGGTCAGGATGACGCCGATCGCCGCCCCCGCTCCGGAATCGCGCACCGTAATGGCCGAGTTGCTCGCGCCGAAAACCAGCTCATACATATAGGACATCGGCGTGACGGTGCTCGCGCTCAGGTTTACGGGCGAAAACAGCTGGCTCCATACAAAGAAAGCCATGGTGCTGACGGTCCAGAGCACGATATTCGTGCGGCAGACCCCCTTCAGAAGGGGAAGCGTAATTTTTGAAAACCGCTGGAACACGTTGGCCCCCTCGATGGTGGCGGCCTCGTAAAAATCCACCGGTATCCGTTCGATCCCGCTCATCCAGATCAGCATATGATACCCCACCATGCCGAAGCAGTAGGCGACGAGCATGCTCCAGAACACCATTTCAGGGCCGGTCCACTGCGTGGCGGCCGCTTCCGAAAAGCCGAGGGTTTTCAGGATCGAGCTGAGAAGGCCGAAATTGGGATTGTAAACATAGTTGATCCACATGGTCCCCATAGCGACCGCCGAAATGACGTTCGGCAGGTAGATAACGGAGCGGAAAAAGCTTTTCCCGTGGACTCCGCTGGTCAGGATCACCCCGAAAAGCAGCGAGACCAGCATGACGCCGACACCGCCCACAAGCCAGATCAGGCTGATATTCTGCATCGCGCTCATAAAAAGGGGCGTATGGAAAAGGGTCCTGAAATTCCCCATCCCGTTAAACTTCCAACCCGAGACGGCATCCGTAACGCCCTCTACTTTAAAGAAGCTCATAATGACGGTCCTTATGGTAGGATACAGGAAAACCACGGTGTACAGAAAAATCGCGGGCGCCAGAAAAATAACAATCATTGATTTATTTTTTGTTTTCATAAGAACCTCCCGAGAATTCCATGGACAAAAGGGCGGCAGCGTAAACACGATGCCGCCCTTTCCCCGCCGTTGTGTTATTGCATTATTTCTTCATTGCGTCTGCAAAGCCCTTTGCGTCAAGCTTGCCGCTGACCAGCAGGGCGAAATTGGTTTTGATCTTCGCGTTGATGTCCGCGTCGTTTTCCATGCCGACCGCCCAGGGATACCGGGTAGTGGTCGCATCCAGAACCGCCTTGGCGTCCGCAAGCTGCGTCGGCCAAGTCGCGTCGTTCGCCATCGGAACGCCGATGGAATTTTGCGCGAGCTTGGTGTCCCATTCGCCGGTAGTCATAAAGACGATGAACTTGAAAGCTTCCTCCGCGTGCTTGCTGTCCTTATTGATGCCGAAGCACTGCGCGCCGTACTGGTTGGCCTCCGGGCCATCGCCGTCCTTGCCGACCGCCGGATACGCGAAGGTGCCCCAGTTGAAGTCCGCCGGAGCGGAATTTTTGATTTCATTCGGGAGCCAGGTCCCGTTCAGATACATGGCTACGTTGCCGCTTGCGACTTCCTGCTGGCCCGCGGGATAGATATTTCCGGCCGCGTTCTTGGATATGTAGCCCTTGTCGTACATTTCCTTCCACTGCTCGCCGAAGGTCTGAACGGCGGGATCGTCGATCTTCTTGTTCTCGACCATGGCAAGCGTTTTGTCCTTGCCGATCAGGCGGCCCATATGGTAGCCGAACAAAGAAGCCATATACGCGTCGTCCACGGTAATCGGGGTCTTGCCGGCCGCCTTGATCTTGGCGCAGGCGTCAAGCCACTCTTCCCAGGTTTTGGGAACCGCCGTAATCCCGGCTGTCTTGAAGATGTCCTTGTTGTACATGACAAGGAAGGTGGACGGCTGGTAAGGGATGGTGGAAAGCTTTCCGTCCGGCCCGAGGGAACGGGCAAGGTCGACCAGCTTCTTGTTGATCACATCGGTCAGCGGCTTGCCGTCCGTGGTGTCGTAGGACTTGGCGGCCAGGTCTTCCACATTGAGCAGGTATTTGCCCCATGTGCCGTTTACACGCTCGACGTCCTCGTCAAAGAGATCGATTTCCTGTCCGGCGTCCAGCGCGGGCTGAAGGGTCTTGCGGATATCGCGGCCCTGCCAGTTGATGTCGACGGTGATTCCCGTCTTCTCCTTGAAGGCTTCCGCCGCTTCCGCAATGGTCTGTCCCTGCGGCTCGGTTTCGTTCCACATGGAGTAATAAGTAACGGTTACGTCACTCTTCGCGTCTCCGGTGGACGCTTCGCCGGAAGCAGCCGGGGCCGATGACTGAGCAGCTCCGCCGCAGCCGCCGAGCGCCATGGCGCAGATTAAAACAATGGCCATAAGAGAACATAATTTCTTTTTCATTTTCAGACCTCCTAATTTTATGTTTGAATTTGAGGCACACCTAATTTGCATATTGACCAATAAATCGGATTCGAGTGTTTCATTTTTATCCAATTCGCCGTTCAACATCCCTATTTTACGGTGTTTTCACCAATATTGATTTAGAATTTTTTGCATTAAATTTGCACAATCCATTTAGGTTGCACAAAAGGTCTTTTGCTTTCACAGGGACGATTTTCTTCCCGTTTTGCGGGCGGGCCCCGTCCCGCGACAAATTCCGTATCAGCTTACTCCCCGGAAAACAAAAAAGGCGCCCCCGTTCAGCCGAACGCAGCGCCTTTGCCTTGTGTTGCTCGTATTATAGCAACGGCCATTTCATTTGTCAATTCGCAAAACGGATAAAAGCGCCGGAAAACGGCCATTGTACAAATTTTATGCGCAGAATGACAAACCTTCTCCAGCCGATGATTCCCAGCCCGGATATTTCCGTATTGAAATATTCACAGAGAAAAGGAATGCTATGATTAAATATTATAAAAAGGCTTGATACAGGTAAGGAGCTGAGACTGATGACGCAATTTATAAGCACCTTTTTAAAACCCGAAATCGTAATCAACGAACTGGTAACCGTCCATTACTTTGAGTACAACAGCGATTTCTATTTTCCGGGCGAAACCCACAATTTCTGGGAATTTCTGTACGTGGACAAGGGGCAGGTGGACGTGACCGCCGGAAACACCAACTATGTGCTGAAAAAGGGCGACATCATCTTTCACAAGCCCTATGAATTTCACAGCCTGTGGGCCAACGGCGTGATTGCGCCGAACCTTGTGGTCATCACGTTCAAATGCGACTCCCCCGCCATGCATTTTTTCGACAACAAGATTCTGAAGGTGGGCGATTTTGAACGCGACCTGCTCGGCCGCGTGATCGAGGAATCCTTCGGCGCCTTTTCCTCCCCGCTGGACGATGTGGATATGAAGGAGCTGGTTCGCAGCGGCAAAGGCGCTTTCGCCTGTGAACAGGTCATCAAGCTCTGTCTGGAGCTGATGCTCATCAGCCTGATCCGGAAGGGCGGGACCGGCGAGGAACGCGTTTCCTCCTCCATTAAGGAAAAATCGGGTCAGGACACCTTTTCCCGGATCGTGGCGTACCTGAGCCAAAACATACACGACAAGGTCACCCTGAGCGACGTGTGCCGGGACAACATGTGCGGCTGTTCCTTTCTGCAGAAGGTGTTCCGCGAAAAAACCGGCGGCGGCGTGATGGAATACTTCGGGAAGATGAAGGTGGACAGCGCCAAGCAGTCCATCCGCGAGGGGACGAAGAATTTCACCGAAATCGCAAACGACCTCGGGTACTCGTCCATCCACTATTTCTCCCGCCATTTCAAAAAGGTGACCGGGATGACCCCCTCGGAGTACTCCTCCTCCGTCAAGCTGCGGACCGACAGCCAGAGGGGCCGCCCTCCCCATTTTGAGTAAGGCTGATACCATAACAAAACAGCATAAAATGCAGAGGCTGTTGCACAATAGCCCTTCAACAGAATAACGCACAAAAGATGCACCTTGAGCGGGCTATAAAACCCGTTTTAAGGTGCATTTTCTTACTCTGAAAGCGGTTGTCCCATGCAATTTGCTGCAGCAAATTTATTTTGCAACAGTTCCTTTCTTTCCGCTTACCGCATATATTTGCGGATGACTTCCTTGTAAATCGCACGGTAGTCCTCCGTTTGCCTGACAACCAGATTCAGTTCTTTCGCCGTCTTGGAATCGACATCAAACTCAGCGGGATCGACGACGGGATATATACCGGTTTCCGCTATTGTCGGCAAATATAATCCCTTGCGAAGTTCACTGCTGTCCTCTCCCTTTCTTAAAAAAAGAATATATTCCTTACCGGCAGACGACGGTTCATAACCCTCGTAACGAATGAATTTTCCCTTTCTTTCGATTGTCCAATAATCTTCCCCCAGAGGAATAACATCCCCAGGGGACATATTCCCCTTATAAACCTGCGATATTTCAAACGAGGTAACGGTAATCCCATCGGATGCATCATCCTTAGGCGTATAATAATATAATTTCTGCTTTGCATCGTCCAGCAGACGCCCCCGCACGATGTATTCCGACAGTTCATCCTCTTCTTTCCATGTCTTGGGCGCGTAGAGTGTATCCGGCATGAAAATCTGAACCTGCAAATCACCGGTCACTGTGGGGATTTCCTCCAACCCGGAAACCATGCCGGTTTCATTGAGAGAATTCCCGCCGGAAACCACATTGGTTTCATCGGGAAAATTCCCACTGGGAACACCCAGCGTTCCACAGGACGTCAGACCAAGGACAAGGGCCAAAACGCAAACGGCCAAAAGCATCTTCCTGCATCCCGAACATCTCTTTCCTTTTTCCATGAGAGAATTCCACCGCCGTCCCTTTTAATGTCGAATAGAAATTATTCTGAATCTGATCGTATCATTGATTGGCAGAATTGTCAATTTCTTCATCCGTCGGGGAATCCCGGACGGATTCTTTTTGTGCAAAAATGATTTTTTGTGCAAATTTTGTGATGGATAAGATATTTATTTTAAAGCAATCATCCTCTAAAATAAGGGCAGAGAGTGTAAAAAAAGCAAATGTACAAAGGAGAATGCAGCATGAAGGAACCTGTACTCGTTGTCATGGCGGCGGGAATGGGCAGCAGATACGGCGGGCCGAAGCAGATTGACCCCGTGGGGGACAACGGGGAGATCATCATCGATTTTTCGCTTTACGACGCGGTAAAGGCCGGCTTCAAAAAGGTTGTTTTTTTGATCAAGAAATCCATTGAGGCGGATTTTAAAGAAATTATCGGGGACAGAATGTCCAAAATCATAGAGGTGAAATATGCGTATCAGGAGGTCGGCGTACTGCCCGAGGGGTACCGGGTGCCGCCGGGGCGCGCGAAGCCGTGGGGGACCGCGCACGCGGTGCTCTGCTGCCGCGACGCGATCGACGGGCCTTTCGCGGTGATCAACGCCGACGATTATTACGGAAAAGACGCGTTCTGCCTGATTTACGATTATCTACTCCACAGCCGGGACGACGGGCTGTACCGTTACGCGATGGTGGGCTACACGCTGGAAAACACGCTGACGGACCACGGCCATGTGGCAAGGGGCGTCTGCGTCGCCACCCCGGACGGATTTCTGGAGGATATCCACGAGCGCACCCACATTGAAAAGCGGGGAAACGCGGCCCAGTACACCGAGGACGGCGGAAACACGTGGGTAACCATCCCCCGGGGGAGCGTTGTCTCCATGAATCTGTGGGGCTTTTCCGAATCGATTCTCGAGGAAATCGCGGCGAGGTTTCCCGCGTTTCTGGACGGCGCTCTGGAAAAGGACCCGCAAAAAGCTGAGTTCTTCCTGCCCACCGTGGTGGATGAGCTGCTCAAGGGCCAGAAAGCCAGCGTAAAAGTGCTGCGGTCCCCGGATAAATGGTACGGGGTCACCTACCGCGAAGACAAACCGGTGGTGGTGGAAGCAATCCGTAAAATGAGAAAACAGGGGATCTATCCTGATAAGCTTTGGGAGGGCAATACATGAAACCGGTGAAAAAGGAGCTTCTTCCCGCGATTGCGGAGAAATTTCAGTTTGAGGGCCAGTATGTGGGAATCCTGCCCTATGGAAGCGGACATATCAACGACACCTTTTCCGTCTTTTTCCAGCTTGAGGAACAAACCCGCAGATACATCCTTCAGCGGATCAACACCAACGTGTTCCGCAAGCCGGTGGAGCTGATGGAAAACGTGGTGGGCGTTACCCGTTACCTGCACAACGCCATTGCCGCTGCCGGCGGCGACCCGTACCGCGAAACGCTGAACCTGATTCCCACACGGGACGGCGCGTACTATTATGTCGACGGGGACGGCGGCTACTGGCGTTCCTATTATTTTATCGAGAACACCGTGACCCTTCAGCAGACAAGGACCCAGGAGGAATTTTACGATACCGCCCGGGCCTTCGGCCGGTTCCAGCTGCTTCTGGCCGACTATCCGGCGTCCACGCTCCACGAAACCATCCCGCTGTTCCACGACACGCCGAACCGTATCCTTCAATTTAAGGAGTCGCTCGCCGCGGACGTAAAAGGCAGGGCGGCCGGTGTAAAAGAGGAAATTGCTTTCGTTTTCGGGCAGGAGGAATATACCCATCTTCTGGTGGATATGCAGGCGCGGGGGGAGCTTCCCCTGCGGGTCACCCACAACGACACCAAGCTGAACAATGTGCTGGTCGACAGCGAAACCGGCAAGGGCGTATGCGTCATTGACCTGGACACGGTAATGCCCGGCCTTTCCCTCTACGATTTCGGCGACTCCATCCGCTTCGGGGCAAGTACGGCGGCGGAGGACGAACAGGATCTGTCTAAAGTGCATTTTGACCTAGGGCTGTTTGAAGCGTATACCAAGGGCTTTCTGGAGGTTGCGGGAAAGGTGCTGACCAACGAGGAAATCAGAAGGCTGCCCGACGGCGCGAAAATGATGACGCTGGAATGCGGCATCCGCTTCCTGGCGGATTATCTTGCCGGCGACACCTATTTCAAAATCAGCCGCGAGAGCCACAACCTTGACCGCGCCCGAACCCAGTTCCGACTGGTGGAGGAAATGGACCGGCAGTGGGACGTTATGGCCAAGATCGTCGGCCAATACTGCAAATAGGGGCTGAGAAAATGAGAAATATTCTTTGCTACGGCGATTCCAATACTTACGGGATGAAACCCGGCATGACGGGCAGATACGCGCGGGATGTCCGCTGGACCGGCCTGCTGCAAAAGCTGCTCGGCGGCGGGTATTATGTGATCGAAGAAGGGCTGGGCGGCAGAACGACCGTCTGGGACGACCCGATTGAAGAATATAAAAACGGCAGAACTTATCTTCTCCCCTGTCTGGAAAGCCACAAGCCGCTGGACCTGGTCGTCATCATGCTGGGTACAAACGATCTGAAGAAGCGCTTTTCCCTGCCGGTGTGCGACATTGCGTCGGGTATGGAAAATCTGATCCGGACGATTTTAAAATCGGAGTCCGGCAGCGGAGGCGGCGCCCCGCAGGTGCTTCTGGTCGCGCCGGTCCCCATCGCCGACGTGGGTATCCGCGCCTGGCGCCTGATGTTCGGCGAAGGAATGAAAAACAGCCTTCTGCTGGCGGAAGAGTATGAGCAGACCGCAAAACGGAACCGCGTGCATTTTCTGAATTCGGGGCGAAGCGTGGAAGTGGGCCCGGAGGACGGCATCCACTACACCCAGGCGGGCCACCGGAAAATGGCGGAACTGATCGAACAGAAAGTCCGCGAAATCTTTCCGAACGGCTGAATGCCGCAGTTTTGAATATTCCCCTATTTTGATAGAGTCCCCGAAAACAGGAGCCGCGCCAACTGGCGCGGCTCCTGTCCTTTTTTATATCTTCTGCCCGCTGCACTGTCCTTCCGTATTGAGCAGGTCGTAAAGCGTGGTGACTCCCGCGCCGGTGGCGCCGACCGACTGATGCTCGAAAACCGGCTTGTCCACCCACGCCGTCCCGGCAATATCCAGATGGATCCACGGCAGATGCTCGACGAATTCCCGGATGAACAAACCGGCGGAAATCGTCCCGCAATAATGTTCGCCCATATTTTTGACGTCGGCAATCTTGCTTTTTACCATTTCCTCATACTCCGGAAAAATAGGCAGCCGCCAGTACTGTTCGCCGGAAACGCGCGCCGCCGCGGACAGGTCGTCCCACAGCTGGTCGCTGTCGGTCAGGACACCCGCCGTGGTGAAGCCGAGCGCGCCCACAACCGCGCCCGTCAGCGTGGCGATATCCAGCACCCTGGTCGCGCCCTCCGCACGGATGGCGTATGTAACGGCATCCGCCAGAATCAGCCTGCCTTCCGCGTCCGTATTCTGGATTTCGATCGTCTTGCCGGACATGGACTGAATCACGTCCCCCGGAAGAAAGCTCTGTCTGGAAATACGGTTTTCACAGGCCGGAATCACGGCCACGGCGTTCGTTTTCACCTGATTCCGCGCAAGGGCGAAAATCGCGCCCGCCACCGCCGCACCGCCGGCCATATCCCCCTTGATGCCCAGCATGGAGTCCTTGCTTTTCAGACAGTATCCGCCCGTGTCGCAGGTAACTCCCTTTCCCACCAGCGCGGTCCTCAGCGGGGACTGGGGGTCCGCAAGATAGCGCAGAACAATCAGGCGCGGCGGGTTCGCGCTGCTGCTGCCGACCGTCAGAAACGCGGACATTCCCAGCCGTTCGGACTCCTTTTCGTCCAGAATCTCGGCCTGCACCCCGCATTTCCCCGCTTCCCGTCTCAGGGTGTCCGCCATGATGGACGGGGTCATCCGATTGGCGGGGGCGTTGACAAGATTGCGGGCAAGCACCACGCTGTCCGCCAGATGGACGGCCTTCTCCAGATATTCCTCCGCCGTTTCCGTCAGGCGCTGCGGAATTCCGTGCAGAAAGAAGCGGAAGGAATCCTCCCGGCTGTCCGCCCGGTACGGGGAATACTCATACAGACCCAGTTTAACGCCCAAAACCGCGCTGCGGATACAATCCAGCCCGCAGACGGGCACCATTGCGGACAGATTGATTTCCGCCTCGTACTGATGGAGCCTCCGGAGCTCCCGGGCACCTCTGGCGACGGCGTCCGTCATTCTGCGGGCGCTCAGCTCCCCGCGTTTTCCCAGCCCGATATAGAGGGTCAGGCGGGAATCCTGCCAGAGCGGAAAGCTTTCCAAAAATTCCGCCCGGAACATTTTTTGCACCGGCAGCGAGGTGTGGTCCGCGTCCTCATAAAGAAATAATATCTGTGCTTCCTTAAAGGAGCCTATCTGAATGTCGATCATACTGTCCTTCCGTTTCTGCGGCAAGTTCCCTCCCCGTCTCCAGCGGAGGACGGCGGGACCTGCCTGCGTCGTGATACTTCTATCATAGCATACCTTCGACAAAAATCAACAGGTCTTCGGACCCTGTCTGGAGAAACCGCCCGATGTTCGGGACGGCCCTGTCCCCGGCAAAGAAGACCTGCCGCAAGACAGCTTTCAACAAAGCAAACACAAAAAACGCACCTGAAGCGGGCTTTGAAATTCCCGCTTCAGGTGCGTTTTCTTATTATAAATTATAAAAGCTGTTGCTTCATACAATTTTCTTCCGCGAATTCATATTGCAGCGGGACGCGTTACCCGCAGTAAACGGAAGGAATCGCCGCGTAGACGGCGGCGCACCGGACAAGGTCCTGCTTCCAGGTCTTCTCGTCGGGGGAGTGGGCCTCTTTTTCTTTGCCGGGGCCGAAACCGACACAGGGGATGCCATAACGGCCCATAATGGAAACGCCGTTCGTGGAAAACGTCCATTTTCCGACCTCCGGCTCGCCGTAAAGGCCCCTGTGCGCTTCCACTGCGGCCCGCAGGGCGGGAGCGTCCTCCGGGAGCACCCAGGTCGGAAAGTAGCAGTCGGTGGGGTGCGTCAGGCCGGTGTAGCTCGGGCGTTCATAGGTATACATCGAGACGGACGCCCCGTACCTTTGGCACGATTCCAGACCGCGCACCTCCTCCAGCGCCGTTTCATACGTTTCTCCGCCGGTGAGGCGGCGGTCGAGCGAAACGGCACAGAAATCCGCGACCGCGCAGCGGGAGGGGGAGTTAAAGAAAATTTCCGATACGGTGACGGTTCCCTTCCCGAGGAACGGGTCGGAGGGAAGCCGTTCATTCAGCCCGCGGATGTCCTGAAGGATATCCGCCATCTTGTAGATGGCGTTATCGCCGCGCCCTGGGGCGGAGCCGTGGCAGGACACGCCCTTTACCTCCACCCGGATTTCCACCCGTCCGCGCTGCCCGCGGCAGATGACGCCGTCGGTCGGTTCGGTGCTGACGACAAATTCCGGCGTGATTTGATCCTCCTGATGAAGATACTGCCAGCAGAGCCCGTCGCAGTCCTCCTCCTGCACCGTGCCGGTCACCAGCACGGTGTATTTTTCGGAAAGAAGGCCCATATCCTTCATGATTTTTGCCCCGTAGACCGCGCTGACCATCCCGCCCAGCTGGTCCGAAGCGCCGAGCCCGCCTATCTCCGTATCGGTTTCATAGCCTTCATACGGGTCAAAGCTCCAGTTGCTTCTGTCGCCGGTCCCCACGGTGTCAATGTGCGCGTCATAGGCGATCAGCTTTTCCCCCGCGCCCATGCGGCCCAAAACATTCCCCATCGGGTCGACGTCGACCCGGTCAAATTCCAGCGCGCGCATTTCACGGACAATACGCGCAATTACCTGCTTTTCTTTTCCGCTTTCCCCCGGTATTGCGATCAGATCGCGCAGAAAAGCGGTCATCGCGGCCTCATAGTCCTGCGCCCTGCGGCGAATCTCCCGATAGTCCGGTATCATATCCGTTCCCTCCTGTCGTCGAGTCGGTCATTTGGTATGCATTCCCCGCAGCCGTCAAAGGAACGACGGGTATTCCCCGTCATGGACAATCCTGCGGTATTTTTCCGGGTCCGTATCCCCCTCGGTGGAAAACAGCAGCACCCGGGAATTTTTGTCCAGCCCGAGGTCCCTTCGCAGGTCCTTCAAGCTCTCGCGCTCCATGACCGCGCAAAGCAAGCCCATGGTCACCGCGCCGGATTCCCCCGAAATTATCTGGGGGTCCCCCCTGAGCGGCGCGCCCAGAGTGCGCATCCCCTTCGCCGTGATTTCATCGGAGCAGGAAACAAAGTAAGCGCTGTGGTTTTTCAGGATATCCCAGCCGATGGCGTTGGGTTCACCGCAGGCGAGCCCCGCCATAATGGTTTCCATGTCCCCCCGGACGGCGCGGATCTGTCCGTCGCCCACGGCGGCGGAGCGGTAAATACAGTCGGCGGCGTCCGGTTCCACAATCACCGTAACCGGGCAATTCCCCGGAAACAGGTTTGCAAAGTATCCCTGCACTGCGGCGGCGAGGGACCCCACCCCGGCCTGAATAAAAATGTGGGTCGGGCGTTCCACGCCGAACCCTTTCAGCTGCGCGGCGGCTTCCGAAGCCATGGTGCCGTACCCCTGCATAATCCATGCCGGAATTTCCTCGTAGCCTTCCCACGCGGTGTCCTGAATCACCACGCTGTTCGGCGTCTTTGCGCTCTGCGCGGCCGCGATGCGGACGCATTCGTCGTAGTTCGCGTCCTCTATCGTCGCTGCGGCGCCCTCTTTCCGGATGTTTTCCAGCCGGACCGGAGAAGACCCTTTGGGCATAAACACAACCGACTTCTGGCCGAGCCGGTTGGCCGACCAGGCCACGCCGCGCCCGTGGTTCCCGTCGGTGGCGGTAAAGAAGGTAAAGCTTCCGAATTCCTCCTTCAGCTTTTGGGAAATCAGCACCTCATACGGCAGCTCCGAAACATCCTTTTTCAGCCTCTGCGCGATAAACCGGCCCATGGCGTAGGAGCCGCCCAGCACTTTAAAGGCGTTCAAGCCGAAGCGGCAGGATTCATCCTTGATATAAATTCCGCCTAGTCCAAGCCGCAGTGCCATATGGGTAAGCGGCGCCAGCGGCGTGGGGGCATACTGCGGGAAGCTCCTGTGGAAGGCGGCTGCCTTTTCCACATTCTGCAGGGACATGACCTGCAGATAACTGTGGTCCGTTTTGGGAATCCGGTTGGGAACCCATCTGATACTCATATCAATACCTCCTGAAAAGCAAAATGCGGCCGCCGTAGCGACCGCATTGCCGTTTTACTCACAAAGACCGATGTCTGTTCTGTATAGTTTTATTATAAGGCAGAACTCCCGGAATGTCATGCCGTTTTGAAAATTTATCACAGAAAGGGGCTGCATCATTCCTGTGGGTCATCGGCCGGGCCGTCGGCGCCCCCCTGCCCGCTGTCCGTACTCCCGTCATCCGCGGGGTTCCGTTCCGGCTCGGCGGGCGTCTGCTGCGGCATCGGGGCCACGGGCGGCACGGGCTGCCCGTAATACGGCATATACGCGGGCATGGGCTGATACGCCCGCCTGGGGGGCAGCTGCATGCATTTGCAGACATAGATCACTTTGGTGTCGCAGATCATGTCGTGCAGGCCGCGTTTTTCATTATTTAATCCCACCAGGATATAGCCGACAAACAGCAGGGAGGACAGATATCGCCCGATGGTTTCCCTGTAAAGGACGTTCAGCAGGGTGAGCGGCTCGCCGTTAACGGAAACGACCCGAAGGTTCATCAGTCGTTTCCCCACGGTCGCGCCCGTCTGATAGGTCAAAATCACAAAATAGGCGGATGCGGCCAGATACAGCAGAATGTCCAGCAGGCTGAACCGGAACAGCAGGGCGCTGGTCAGGAAATTGTCCAGGTGACTGAGCCGCACGAAAAACATGGGAATCTTCACGATCAGCAGCATCGTTCCCACAAGCAGCATATCGATGAGGTACGCCGCCAGGCGGACGAAAAATCCGCCGCAGGCCGGGTTGTTATTTTCCTGTGGCTGCATAATACATCGGCACCCCGCTCTCCTGTGATTGTAGGAATTCCTTCACCTTATCCACATCGGTGCTGGTATAGCTTTTCGCCATGGAAAACAGGGAACTCAAAGCAAGCTCGCTGTTTTTCGGTGTAAAAAAGGCCACGTTTTCCCCAAGTTCTTTTTCCATCTGGGATTGCGTATCCTCATAGTTCTGTATGCCGTCGATCAGCTTGAGGTCAAGCGCCTGCTGCGCCGTATAGATGCGTCCGTCCGCGATCGGCTTGACCGTCTCCACGCTCATGTTCCGGCCCTGCGCGACGATCCCCACAAACTGCTCGTAGGATTCGTCCACCAGACTCTGAAAAATCTTCTTCTGCTCCTGTGTCACGTCCACGCCCGGATTGCCCATGGATTTGTTCGGCCCGCTGGTAAACAGGATGGTATCCACGCCGAGCTTATCCATCAGCCCCTTGTAGTTGGACAGCGACAGGATCACGCCGATGGAACCCGTCCAGGTGTTCCGGTTCGCATAGATTTTATCCGAAGCCATGGAAACATAATATCCGCCGGAGCAGGCTTCGTTGGCCATATAGGTCCAGACCGGGCGGCCGGTGTCCTTTTTATACTCCAGCAGCCGCTGGTACAGCTCATCCGTTTCGTACACGCTTCCGCCCGGCGTGTTGACATAGAGCAGGATGCCCCTGTTCTCCCCGGACTGCTGGTACTGGTCGATCAGGCTGAGCGTCTTTTCATGGTCGTACCCTTCCGTCGGGAACAGAGACGACGAAGAGGCCGACTTCATGATCGTGCCGTCCACCTTGACCACCCCGACAAACGGCTCGAACGGAAGCGTCACCTTTGAGCCGACGGAATCCAGCAGGCTTTCGGCAAGCGCCTTTTTGCTCTGGTTGTCCGCGGCGTTTTTGACCAGCAAATTGGCGCCGCATACGAAGACGAAGACCAATGCCGCCGCAACCAATCCCGCGATCTGCTTTTTGTTCATTTTCCCTTTCTCCTTTTCTCCGCTTTGCGGAGCCCTCGATTAAAATGATTCTGCAAACTGTACTAATCAGTTAATACAATTGATTGTATTCTCCCCCCGCATATTTGTCAAGTATTTCCCCCTAACATCCTTTAAATGGTAAAAACAGCGGCCCGCCGACAACGGAACCGCTGCTTCAAGTATATTCCCGGAAAGGCCGGTTTCAGTACTTCCTGCTCTGAATGGTTTCCTCCGTATTTTCTTTGGTAAAGACCTTTTCGTCGGTGATGATCCGCAAGGGAAGCTCCTTGCCGGACATCAGGTCGGTGATCGCTTTCATCAGCTGCGGGCCGAGCAGGGGGTTGCACTCCACCACGCAGTTCATTTTTCCTTTCAGAATGGCGTTCAGCGCGTTCTTGGTACCGTCGATGGAAATGATTTTTACGTCCTTTCCGGGAGCGATCCCGTTTTTCTCCAGCGCCTCCGCCGCGCCGAGCGCCATATCGTCGTTGTGGGCGTAGACCACGTCGATATCCCATTTATGGTTTTTCAGGTATTCCTCCACAATCCGCTTTCCGCCGTCGTAGGTAAAGTCCCCGCTGCGCGAATAAACGATCTGATACCCGGAATATTCCTTCAAAATCTCCTCAAAGCCGACGGTCCGCTCCACGGCGGGCGATGCACCCACCGTCCCCTGAAGCTCCATAATGCGGACACCGCCCTTTTTTCCGCCGGAGGGAACGTTTTGCGCAATCCAGCGCATGGCGCGCCGGCCCTCCTCCACGAAATCGGCCCCGATAAAGGTCAGGAACATGTCGTCGTCCTTCACCGTGATTTCACGGTCGGACAAAATGACGGGGATTCCGGCCTCCTTCGCTTCCCGCAGCACCTCGTCCCAGCCACTGTCGATCACAGGGGAAAGCACGATCGCGTCCACCTTCATGGCGATAAATTTCCGGAGCGCCTGTATCTGCCGCTGCTGCGACTGGTCGGCGTTCTCATAAAAAAGCTGGATTCCGAATTCCTTTGCCGCGGACTGGATGGATTCCGTATTAGCAAGGCGCCACGCGCTTTCCGTCCCCACCTGCGCGTAGCCCACGCGGATGGTCTGCGGAGGGGTGGTCTGCGGCTTGTTCAGGTTTTCCACAAACGCGTCCACATTTTCTTTAGTCACCTTATGGCTGTGCAGGATTTCCTGCTTCGGCACACCGGCCACATTCTGGAGGATATCCAGGGAAAACTGAATCGCCTCCCGCCCGCCGGTGGGGCAGGTGATGGTCTCGTCGATCATGCCCTTCCTGACCAGCCCGATCCCGTCGTTTTCCCCGGTAAAGCCATCCACCCCGATAATCCGGATATTTTTCAGCCCCAGCTTTTCGATGGCGCGGCAGGCTCCTAAGGCCATGTAATCGTTGTGCGCGAAAATGACCCGCACCCCGTTCAGCTTTTCCTTATTTGCCAGCAGATAGTCCTCCGTGCTGTCCCGCGATTCGTTCTCAATGGAAATTTTGCGGATGTTGAGCTGGCGGTATGGCTTCAGAAAGCTCTGGAAGCCCTCGCTGCGCTCCGCGCTCGTCTGGGAGCCCGTGCTTCCGCAGATTTCCAGCACTCCGCCCGGAATCCCGTCGAGCATACGCAGCACGGACTCCCCCGCCTGTTTGCCGATGCTGCGGTTGTCCGGCCCGATGAACAGGGAATAATCGTAGCCCTCCACTACGCGGTCCATCACGATGACCGGGATCGATTTGTACACGCCGCTGACCACAGGGGTGATCTTTTTCACATCGCAGGGCGATACGATCAGCAGATCGACCCCGCACGCGAGCAGCCGCCGGATATCCGCGATCTGCTTGTCGCTGTTCTGCGTGGCGTCCGTAAAAATCAGCCGGACGCCGGGATGCTTCGCGGCTTCCTCCTTCAGCTCCCTGATGAGCGCCAGCCGCCACGATTCCCTCATGTTCGCCTGGGAAACCCCGATCAGGTATTCCACCTTCTCCGGCTCCTGCCGGCTGCAGCCGGGGAACAGGGAAAGCAGAACCGCGGCGCAGAGCAGCGCCGCAAGAAAGCCTCGCATCCGTTTTCTCATTTCCCTTTCCCTCACATTGCCACAGATATTTTACTCTGTCCGTTCTTCCGGTACTCCGCCGGAGAAACACCGAGCACCTTTTTAAAGGCACTGCTGAAATAGTGCTGGCTGGAGTATCCCGTCAGCTCGGCGATTTCATAAATCTTCATTTCCTCGTTGGAAAGCAGCTCGATCGCCTTGCGGATACGGGCGCGGGTCACGTAATCCACAAAGGTGATCCCCATGGAATGGCGGAAAACGCGGCTCAGATGCTGAGGGGACACATGGAACGCGCAGGCAGCGTCCTGAAGCGAAAATTCCTCGCTTTTATAATTTTCGTCGATATAATTCTGAACGTCCTTGATCAGCTGAGGGACCTCCATCAGCTCATAAAACCGGCTAAGGGCATGTTCATATTCCACGGGTATTTCCCGCCGGCCGTTTCCCTCCGCCTGAACCAGCGTCGCCCGCACGGGCAGATGCTGCTCCAGCAGGCGGCGAAGCTGTTTTACCGTGTCCTGCCAGGCATCCTGCGGCTGACAGGAGGAAATCATCACCAGATTCCCCGCCGGATTGCGGAAAAGGGCGACCGGGCAAAACGGCTGGAAAAGCTCCCGCGCAATATTTTCCGCCGCGTAATAAAGCAGGTCGTCGTTCCAGTCCCCGCCGATTTCCATATTGTTTTTATAGTCCAGCCCGGCGATGACGACGCCGAACGCTTCCGGGAATTTCAATTCCAGAAAGCTGACCCGCTCGTCGATTTCCTCTTCACAGAAATGGCCGCCGAGCCAGTCATTTAAAAAATTCTCCGTCAGCTTCGCCTTGTTTTTTTCAAGGAGCACTTTTGCCCATTCCAGGTATTTCGTCTGCTCCCGGCTCCTTTTCAGCTCTTCCTTGGCACGGTCCAGCGACTGATAAAACACATCCTCCATGATCGGCTTCAATAGGTAATCGTAAACGCCCAGCCGCAGCGCGCTCTGGACATACTGAAAATCGTCGTAACCGGTGATGATGATGACGAGCGCGTCCTTTAAAACGCCCTTCAGCTTTTCAATAAACTGGATGCCGTTCAGAAACGGCATGTTGATATCGACGAACAGCAGGTCGGGCGCAAATTTTTCCGCAAGCTCCAGTGCGGTCTCCCCGTCCTCCGCCTGCGCCGCCACCTGCATTTCCCGATCCTGCTTCAAAAGTCCGGCGATCCCTCTGCGGATGATCTCTTCATCGTCCGCGATCAGCACCTTATACATATCTCCTCTCCTTTCGCTCAGCTGTCGTCATCCGCCGGAAGGATCACCGTCACCGTGGTCTCCTCGCCCTCCCGGCTCTCTATGGAGATTCCGTACTCCTTTCCGTAGCATAGCTGGATTCTTTCCTGAATGTAAAAGAGGCCGAAGCTCTGTTTCTGGTCCAGCTCCGTATGGTTGTTCAGCTGATGGTTCAGCAGCTCCAGCCGGTCGGCGGGAATCCCCGCGCCGTCGTCGTGAACCCTGAAAACCACCAGATTCCCCTTCCTGTGCGCGGTCACCGCAATGGTGCCGCCCCCGCGCTTTTCCTTGACGCCGTGATAGATGGCGTTTTCCACCAGAGGCTGCAGAATCAGCTTGGGAACCTTGCAGCCGGCGAGCTTTTCATCCACCTCGATCTGGTAATTCAGCTTATCCTTATAGCGGATTTTCTGAATATACAGATAATTGGACACATGGGTGATTTCCTCCCGGATGGTGATCATATCCTTGCCGTGGCTCAGCCCGATACGGAACATGCTGGTCAGCGCATCGACCAGCCGGACGATGTCGCTTGCCCCGTAGTCCCTCGCCATCCAGCTGATGGTGTCCAGCGTATTGTACAGAAAATGCGGCTTGATCTGCTCCTGCAGGGATTTCAGCTCGGCAAACCGCTTGTTCTGCTGCTCCACGTACACCATGCGGATCAGGTTCCCGATCTGGTCGATCATATGGTTGAAGCTCAGTCCCAGCTCGCCGATCTCATCGTTGTATTTGCTGTTGAAGCGCACCGAAAGGTCGCCGCCCTCCGCCTGCTTCATCAGGGTCTGCAGCTTGAAAATGGGTTTTGTAATGGTTTCGGCCAGCTCAAAGGAAGAAAACAGCACGAACAGCACCGTAAACAGGATGCATCCGAACAGGATATAAATGATGGTGTTGACGCCCGCCATGACTTCGTCGTTGGAAAACACCCCCACCGTGCGCCAGCCGGTGTATTCCGATTTTTCGGAATGAATCTGATAGTTCCCGCCCCGGATATTCGCGGTGACAAACGCGTTTCCGCTGCCGCCGAGCCAGAGCGGGCTGACGCGGTACACCACGTCGTTGACCGGAGCGTAGACAATACTGTTGTCCGCGTCCGTGACAAACACAAAGCCCTTTTCGCCGATGGTGACGCTGTTGATGGACTTTTTGATGATGTCGTGGCGGATATCGAACAGGATCACGCCCAGCACTTCCCCGGTTTTGGGGTCCCTGACCGCCTTGGTAAGCGAAAAAACGTCGTCCACGCTGTAGTCCTGATTGGTCACGATGTTCCTGCCCGTCGCGTCGCTGATGAGGCGGATCTCCTCCGGGGACTGCTCCGCCTGACGGTACCAGGACTCGTTGTGAAACGAATCGCGGGAAATCCGGGACATGCCGGTGCTGACATAGAGGTCGTTTTTGGTGGCGATCAGGATTCCGGCGATCTCGTCGTGGGAGGAAGCGATATTCTGCAGAAGCTCCCTGATCTGGCCGGTCTGCGTTTTCCACTTTGGGTCTTCCTCCGACTGAAGGTTCCAGAAGTCGTTGTTTTTCAGCTCAACGGAAATATAATTCGCGGTTTTTTCAATCGTTCCTATGTATACGTCGATGGAGTCGCACACCTGATTGATCGTCTGGGCGGTGTGATCCATTGCGGTCTGCTGCGCCTGATTGACAAACACAAGGCCGCTGACAATGGAAAAAACAGCAAACGGAATGAGCGCCATAAAAAGATAGGACAGTACCATTTTGTTCCGGAACCGGATGTTCAAAAATTTGTCCAATATCTTTCGCAAGACGCTCACCTCATCGGCTGCTGATTTTTGAATTGAGAATTGTGTATATTATATAATATTTATGAAAAAATATCAAATTATTTTGCCATATTTATGCGGCTTTTTCCAGCTTTCCATCTTTGATTTTTTCCGACCTACCCGCCAGAATGCGCTGAATGACGATGAACAGGCAGAGCAGCGCCGCGCTGAACACCTTCGTCCACCAGGTGTTCAGGTTCTGGTACGTCACAATGGTCTGAATGACGCCCTGAATCATCACGCCCACGGTGGTGCCGATCACGGTGCCGACGCCGCCGGTCAGCAGTGTGCCGCCGATAACCGCGGAGGAAATCGCGTCCATCTCAAGCCCCACGTTTTGAAGGGAATAGCCCGCCAGCGTATAAAAGCTGAACACCACGCCCGCCAGCGCCGCACAGAAGCTGCTGATCGCGTAAACCGCCACCTTGGTTCTCCTCACGGGCAGGCCCATCAGCGAAGCGGACAGCTCGTTGCCGCCCACCGCGTAAACGGTCCTGCCGAACCGGGTGAATTTCAGCACGAACATCGCCCCGATCAGGACCGCGGCCGCGATAAAGACGTAATAATAGATTTTCGCGCCCGCAAAAACAATTTTGTTCAGCGCCATTTTTTTATAGAAATCGTCTGTGATGGGAATGGACTCCGTGCTGATGACGGCGCACAGGCCGCGCATGAAGAACTGCCCCGCCAGCGTGACGATGAACGGCTGAAGCTGATAGGAGTGGATCATAAAGCCCATCAGCGCGCCGAACAGAAGGCCGATCAGCAGCACCAGCGGAATCACCACGCCCGCCGGCACCCCGCTTCTGAGCAGAAACGCCGAGAACACACAGGTAAACGCAATGGTAGACGAGATGGAGATGTCGATGCCGCCCGTCAGCAGGACAAATGTGATGCCGATGGAGGCGATCATCATATAGGAGCCGTCATTCAGCAGATTGCAGAACGTGGACAGCGAAAGAAATCTGTCGTAGGCGACCGAACCCGCCGTAAAAAGGCCGATAAACAGCAGGGCAGTGACCAGCAGAGACATATTCCGTATACGGAATTTTTTTGTTGTTTTTACCGATTCGCTCATGCCGGTTTCGCCGTCCTTTCCTGTTTATGACCGGAGAATCTCTTTCTCATTTTGTCCTTGAATTCCGCCGACTGGAAAAGGCAGATGCAGATAACGATGACTGCTTTCACCACCGCGGTGATTTCCGGCGCCACCCCCATGGCGTAGACGGAGGTCGTGATGCTCTGGATAATCAGCGCGCCGGCAAGGCTGGCCGGAACGGAGAACCGCCCGCCGCTGAGCGAGGTCCCGCCGATCGCCACCGCGAGGATGGCGTCCAGCTCCATAAAGAGCCCGGCGTTGTTGCAGTCGGCGCCCTTGATGCCCGCGCTTTCGATCAGCCCGGCGACCGCCGCCGTGACGCCGCAGAAGGTGTAGACCATCCATTTCACGCTGTTGACGTTAATGCCCGCAAAGTGGCTGGCGACCGGGTTGCACCCCGTGGATTCCAGAAAAAGCCCGAACGCCGTCCTTTTGGTGAAAAGCAGCACCAGCGCCACCACAAAAAGCACGATGAAAAGCGGGAACGGAAGGCCCAGAATATAGCCGTTGATGAAGTAATACGAGTCCGAATTGACGGTGACGATTTTCCCGTCGGTAATCAGCTGGGCAATGCCTCTGCCCGCCACCATCAGGATCATTGTCGCGACGATGGGCTGGATTTTGATTTTGGACACCAGAAAGCCGTTCCACGCGCCGCAGAGCATGCCGCCCAGAAGCGCCAGCAAAATAGCGGCCTGGACATTCTGCCCCGCGCCCGGCAGGATTCTGCCGTCCACGATGCTGCACGCGATGGCGCCGCTGATCGCCATGACGGAGCCGACGGAAATGTCCGTCCCGCCCGTCGCAAGGACGAACGTCATGCCGGTCGCCAGAAGCATCAGCTTGCTGCCGTTGCGCAGAATATCGATCAGCCTTCCGTAGAGGTGCGCATCCACGATTTTGATCTCGAAAAAGGCCCCGCCCGAAATAATCCCGTTGATCAGCAGGATAGCGAGCAGCACAACGACCGGCCAGAACCCCTGGTATTTAGACAGCTTCCTGATCTTCTCCACTTTTAACCCCTCCCGCAATTAAGCTCATGACCGCGCTTTCGGCAATGTCCTTCCCGCTGAGCTCGCCGACCTTCTTTTTGTCGCGCAGAACGATCATGCGGCTGCAGCAGCGGAGCATTTCATCGATTTCGGATGAAATAAAGACCACCGTCATCCCCTGCTCGGCCAGCCCGACGATCATTTTCTGAATTTCCGCCTTGGTTCCCACGTCAATGCCCCGGGTGGGTTCGTCAAGCATCAGCAGCTGGGGGTCTGTGGCAAGCCATCTTGCCAGAATGACCTTCTGCTGGTTGCCGCCGCTCAGGTTTTTCGCCCGCTGCTCCTGGGACGGGGTCTTGATTTCCAGCATTCTGATGTATTTGTCGGCAATGCGCTCGGCTTGTGCACGGGAAATCGACTTGAGCATGCCCTTCTTCGCCTGCAGGGCGAGAATGATGTTTTCCCGGATGCTCAGGTCCCCGATAATGCCCTCTGTTTTCCGGTTTTCGGGGCAGAACGCAACACCGCAGCGAATCGCCGGAAGGGGCCCTTTCCCCGCCAGCTTCCGGCCGTCCAGGCTGATCTCCCCCTGCTCCAGATGATCGATCCCAAAAATCAGGCGGACGATCTCCGAGCGTCCCGAACCGAGCAGCCCGGAAATGCCGAGCACTTCTCCCCTGTAAATTTTCAGGTCGACGTCGCTGATGGTCCCCGGACCGCAGGCCCGCTTCATTTCCAGCAGGCCATCGCGCTCCCCGCCGGTCAGCTCCTCCTTTTCGGAGGAAAGGTCCAGCTCGGCGTACTCTTTGCCCAGCATTTTGCCGACAAGCTGCGTTTTGGGCAGCTCGGCGGCCGCGTAGGTGCCGACGTAACGCCCGTTGCGCAGCACGGTAATGGTATCCGAAACCGCGTACACCTGATCCAGAAAATGCGTGACGAAAAGGATTCCCATTCCCTGCGCCTTCAGCATGTTCATCACTTCAAAAAGCTTTTCCACTTCCACGCTGCTCAGGCTGGAAGTCGGCTCGTCGAGGATGAGCACCTTCGCGGAAATATCGACCGCGCGCGCAATGGCCACCATCTGCTGCACCGCGACCGAGTAAAAATCCAGATTTTTCGTCACGTCGATCGTAAGATTAAACCGTTTCAGCAGGTCGCGCGAGTCCTGATTGATTCTTTTCCAGTCGATGCTTCCTCTTTTTTTCGGTTCCCTTCCTATGTATATATTTTCCGCCACCGAGAGGTTGGGGCAGAGGTTGACTTCCTGATAGACCGTGCTGATCCCCAGCTTCTGCGCGTCCTGCGGACTCTGGGGAAAAATGGGGACGCCTTCCAGCAAAACGGACCCGCCGTCCCGTTCCTCCACGCCCGTCAGGACCTTGATCAGAGTCGATTTTCCCGCGCCGTTTTCTCCCAGAAGGGCATGGATTTCTCCGCTTTTCAGCTCGAGGGGAACATTGTCCAGCGCCGCCACCCCCGGAAAGCTTTTGGAGATATGTTCCATCCGAATCAGCATATTTTCGTTGCTCATGAGCGGACTCCTCCTTTGTGATATTGTTTTCCCGTGTGCCATGAAGCAAAATCCGCTCCGCCGAACAAAGACGGAGCGGATTTTAAAGAGAGTCGGAGAATTGTATGAAAAAGGTTAATAAACGCGGGTGGGAAGATCTTTGGCGGCGGTATCGGCGCGGAAAACGCTTTCGTCGGATTTGATCCACTTTTCAACCGTTTCGCCGTCCTTCAGCTTCTGGCAGGTCTCAAAGAACTGGGGTCCGAGCAGCGGGTTGCACTCTACGGTGACATTCGCTTCTCCGTCGACCATGGCCTGGAAAATACCCTTGACGCCGTCGCAGGAAACGGTCTTGATGTCCTTGCCGGGCTTCATTCCCGCTTCTTTCATGGCCTCGATCGCGCCGAGCATCATGTCGTCGTTATGCGCGTAAACCGCATTGATCTGATTGCCGTAGGTTTTCAGGAAGGATTCCATGACTTCCTTGCCCTTGGCCCTTGTGAAATCGCCTGTCTGAGAGGCGAGAATCTTCATGTCCGGATATTTCGCGGCCAGCTGATCGTCAAAGCCCTTCTTTCTGTCATTCGCCGCGGAAGCGCCCACGGTTCCTTCCAGTTCAACAACGTTTCCCTTGTTGTTCAGCAGCTTTGCCAGCTCGTCGGCGGCGTTCTGCCCTTCCGTGATGAAGTCGGAGCCGATAAACGTGGCGTACAGGTCATCGGAAACCTTTGCCCTGCGGTCAAGCAGAACGATCGGGATTCCCGCGTCCTTCGCCTCTGTAAACACGGCGTCCCAGCCCGTTTCCACAACCGGGGCAAGGCCGATGACGTCAACGCCCATCTCAATAAAGGATTTTATCGCCTTGATCTGATTTTCCTGTTTCTGCTGTGCGTCCGCAAACTTGAAATCGATGGTGTCCACATGCTGTCCGGCATAGAACTGAATGGACGCCGTCTCCGCGTCGCGCCAGCCGGATTCCTGCCCGATCTGCGCGAAGCCGACCGTCAGCTTTTTGTTGCCCTCCGCCTTGGAAACGACTTCGGCGCCCGACTGTGTGCCCGCCGACGCGGTCTTTTCAGCAGGTGTACCCGCGCACCCGCCTAACGCAAGGCCAGCGATGCATACGGTTAAAATTGCAGCAAGTATTCTTTTCAAATTTTTCTCCTCCGCTTCCGGGGGATCGCCCCCCTTATTTCGTTTCCATTGTAGTGCATACTCCCTTTTAAGTCTTTACAATAACAGAACCTGTTTGTATCATTTTTTAGCATCCTGGCAGTGAACTCCCCCGGTCAGGCTTCACCTGCCGGCCCCCCGTCGAGGGAGGCAGGTTCTCTCTCCAAATCAGGCATTGACACAGGCGCGTCAAAATAAAAAAAGCCGCAAAACGCAGCTTTTTCGTTTGTTTTTATTGAATTTTTTCAGCGGAGCATACAGGACGGTTTCCAGCCCAAAACGTCATACGGAACGGTAAAGACGACGATTCCGGTGGAATAGGGTGCGATTTCATACTGCTGATAATAGATCGCGACGCCCTGCGGGGTCAGGTAATACTGCTCCTCATTGAAATACTGGGCAATCAGCTTGCGGTAATCATCAAAATAGATGCCCGGATTTTCCGCCATATTCCGGTCGGCCTGCTTTAAAATATTCTGCAGAAGCCGGTACCGGTAATTGCTGTGCGGCCCGAAGAACCGCGCGAGCGGATAACGCCTGCCGTTTTGCAGGCTCCACGTGTCGGAACGCCGGACGGTGTTGCCGTGCGCCCCGCCCGTATATTCGTACTGGTCACGATAAAGACTCAGAAAACAGTTTTCGTTGTAAGCCGTTTCATATTTCAAAATGGCGTCATACGGCCGGAACGGGAATCCGTTTGTCTGGGAATCGCGGTATTCCTGAACGGCCTGCCGGTACAGGGTTCCGGCAACATAGCGGTAGAAATTTTCCGTCTGCATCCGGATCATGCCGTTGATCCGGCTTTCGGCCGCCCGGTTTCCCCTGAGCCTTATCTCCGGAAATTCGGCGGTCATGGTGATCACTGCGGTATTCTCATACTGAAATTCCCGCTCGACCTTTTGGGCGGTCAGTTCCGCGCTGAAATTCGGTTCGTACATTTTCATCCCTCCGCCCCATCATATGCCGGAAAAAGCGGTAAGGATTCAGGATTTTATCACACGACATAAAGGATGGAACAGCCGCCGAGCTTTTCCGCGATCTCCCGCCGGAGCAGTTCTTCCCCCTGCGCGCGCAGCTCGTTGCGATAGCAGTACTTTCCGCGCCCTCTCACCGTCATCAGCGAAGCGTCGTAAAGCTCCGCCGCGTTGGGAAACGCTTCGTTGTTGATCGCCCGGTGAACATAGCTGTAGGTCATAAAAATGATCTCAATGGTCAGATTTTCCTTTGCTTTTGGGGACAGCTCGTCGGCAAGCTGATGAATCAGCTGCGCGTAAAGCTTCTGCCAGTCGCCCAGAAGAACCACCGGGGCAATCAAAAGTCCCACCCGGTACCCGGCTTCGCACATCTTATTCAGGGCCTGTATCCTGTTTTTTAACGGAGAGGTCCCGAATTCCACCCTGCTGATGATTTCCTGAGGATTGACGCTCATACGGAAAATGGTCCTGCCCCGGTGTTCCAGATTCAGCAGAGGGTCCACCATGTCGAACTTGGTCGGGAACGTTAGAAAGCCCCTTTCGCTTTTTGCAAACTGCTCGATCGTCCAGACAAGATTTCCCGTAATGGTGTTTTCCAGCACCAGATCGCTGTTGCTGCCGATTTCAAAGGTCAGGTCGCGGTCCGCGGCGGCAGCCGTTTTTATCAGCTTGCCGAGCATCTGCTCCCGGTTGACGAACAGCCTCAAATACGAGCATTTGTTGTAGTTGCAGACCAGATAGCAGTAAAGGCACGCCGCGCTGCAGCCGGAGGAGGTATACGGCACCAGAAAATCGGAGATTTTATGATTTTCCACATATTTGTGCGTCTTGCGGACGCCGACGATCAGGTACCGCTTCATATGGCCGAATTCCCGGTTGGAATTTCCACGAAGCTCCTCGATATTGTTATGGCTGTGGATCGGTATCCACGGTACTTCATTGAATTTCTGCCGCAGCTGCTCCCCCAGTTCATAGGAAAGAGCGTCCGGCTCATAATAGACGCGTTCCGGGTACATTTTATCACCTTCCGGTCTATTATTGACAGCCGGACGGCTTCTATGCGATAAAAAATTTTGATTGTCACCAGACGTGGGGAAGCAGCCTCCAGGTATGCTGTTCATAGTCCCTGTAAACCGCGCCGAAGCTTTTTTCCAGCGCTTTTTCCTCCGTGCGGATACGGTAGCCGTACACGGCGGCGGCAATCAGCAGGGTGACCGGGACCCCAAGGACGGACCGGAAGGCCAGCGAGATTCCCAACAGCGTCAGGATGCTCCCGGTATACGCCGGATGGCGGATGAGCCGGTACGGCCCATCCTGTACGATCTTCTGTTCCGAACCGACCCGCACCGCCATGGAAAAAAACTTCCTCAGGGTCCAGACGGAATACAGCCGAAGAATCATACCGGAAACAGCAGCCGCGAATCCCAGCCAGAAAACAGGCACGGGCAGCACGACCGGAAAAAGGCGGATATACAGCGGATTCAGAAGAATGGACAGCCAGAACCCGACGATAATCAGCAACATGGACCCTCTGTCCTCACCGCTCTTTTTTTCACCCTTTTGATTGTTCCGGGCGGTCAGCAGCAGTATCGTCGTTTCCATCAGCAATACCGCAATCAGCAAGAACTGAAAAGTGTTTTTCAGAACCGCGCCGGGAAAATAAGTATCTCCGTAAAAATACATAGCAACATCTTCTTTCAAAACATGAGAAAACCTGCGGCCTTCCGCCGAACCCCGCAGACTCTCGGCGGGGCCCCGGCAGAAAGCCGCGGCTTTGGTAAACCGGATCAGATATAATGGATCTCTATGCCGCCGAACTGTACGTTGCCCGTCAGGGTAAGCTGCGGGGCGTTTTCCTCGGGGTGCGCCAGCCGGATATCGTTGTCCACGCCGCCGAGGCTGGTGTTCAGTTTATCGATGACTTTCCAGCTGCGGGGCACATAGATCTGGATGGCGCCGAAGCTGCAGTCAAGGAAAATCTCCGCGCCGTCCGGGCTGAGCTGGGACTGGTCGAAGAACAGCTCCAAAGCGCCGAAGGAAACATCGAACTGTCCGCCCTTCAGGCACTCGCCGTGCAGATACTTGCTGGAAGAACCGAAATGCACCTTTGCGTAGGGGTTGTTGTCGTCGATATTTTCCGTCGTCGGCTGAATGGACCCCGACCCGTGGTGCCAGTACATGTGGTTTTTCGGGTGCCTGTGAAAGAGAAAGCTGAAGCCCATACTGGCAAAAACCGCGGCCAGAATCAAAAGCCAGAGGGAAATCCGGGCGAGATGAAGCGGCTGCTGGTAGATGACATAAAGAAATGCCAAGGGTACGAAAATACCGAAGTAATTGCGGTGAACCACGCTGCTGATCAGCAGCGCCGCGAGCAGAACCGTCGCCAGAACGCTGACAAATCCAATCTGTACAAAAGACCCTGTCTGGCTGGCAATGACAAATACCGCCGAGAGCAGGAAGAAAATCCCCCAAAACCAATTTCTACTTTTCATAAGTGCTCCTTTCGTTTAAACGCTGCCGCAGCTCGCTGTAATAGTACCGCGACACGTATACCTGTTTGTGACTGTTAATAAATTGAACCAGACTGGAAGCGGTAAGGTTCCGCGTGACGGAGTACACCTGCAGGATATTGACAATGGTGGATTTCGCCGCCCGCACAAAGTTTTTTGGAAGGATTTCCTCCAGCTCGTACAGCCGGTATTTGATCCGGTAAGCGTCGTTTGCGGTGTGGGCGTAAATATGCTCCCCCTCCGTTTCAAAGAACAGAACCTCATCCAGCGGAAAATAGAATTCCTGATTCTGTTTGAAAAAGGTGATCTTGGTATTCCGGGAGGACTGTTCCAGAACATAGCGGTGTATTTTCTGAATGGTGTCGTCCACGCGGCCGCAGCGGATCAGCACCTCATCCTCATCCAGATCATTGACTACCTCAATGCGTATCTTCACCTGACCACCCCCTCTGCAGATAGTATAGCGGGTTTGCGGCAGGATGAAAAGGGAAAAACGCCGTCCGGTCTCATTTCCGCCCGCAACAGGTAACAAAATCCGGGTAAAAGGAAACGTCCGCCCCATACAGCCGGCAGGAACACCTGTTGCCGGGGTATGGGGCGGACAGAAAAAATAAAAACGGGGACTTTACGGGTCCTTACAGATTGAGAAATTTACGGAAGGTCATGCTGACTTTCGCGGCCTCTTCCTCACACGCCATTTCGCAGAAGATACGGAGCACCGGTTCGGTACCGGAGAAGCGGCAGATAACCCAGCCGCCGTTTTTGAAATAGACCTTGCAGCCGTCCAGATAGGAGATCCGCTCGACTTCCCTGTCAAACTCCGGCACCCGCTTTTCCTCAAAGAGCAGATGCTTCAGCTCCTCTTTCCGCCGCGCGGTCATACGGCAGTCGAACTCGTTCATGAAACAGCTGCCGTATGCCCGATGGATATCTTTCAGCACCTCCGACAGCGGTTTGCCGATCACACTGACCATTTCCACCAGCAGCGCCCCCGCGTAGACGCCGTCCTTTCCGCGGATATGGCCGCGGACGGTCAGTCCGCCGGAGGACTCTCCTCCGATGAGCGCATCCGTTTCCTCCATTTTGGAAGAAATATATTTGAAGCCCACCGGAACCTCGCAGCAGGCTTCGCCGAAGCGGGCCGCCATCGCGTCCAGACAGTGCGTGGTCGCCACGTTCCGGACAACGGCTCCCTTCCAGCCCTTGAACTCGTGAAGGTAATAATACAGGAGCACCAGAATATCGTTCGGGTGAATGAAAGCGCCGTTCGCGTCGATCAGCCCGATGCGGTCGGCGTCGCCGTCGGTCGCGATGCCGAGGTCGTACTTTCCCTGCACCGCCAGCTGGGAAAGGTGCGTCAGCGTGGAGCTGTTCGGAGCGGGCAGCCTTCCCCCGAACAGTGTGTCGTGCCTGTCGTGGATCACCTCGACATTGCAGCGGCAGGTCAGCAGAATCGTCTGTAACGTTGTTTTGCTTACCCCGAACATCGGGTCAAGCAGGACATTCAAATGCCTTTTTTTGATAGCTTCGATATCGATGACGCCTAAAATACTGTCTATGTATTCATTCTGCGGGTTAATGATTCTGACAAACCCGGAATCCAGCGCTTTTGCGTATTCCATGCTTCTGATTTCCGTCTTTTGTATTCCGGCGATCTGCGCTTCGATTTCGTCCGTGACCTCTTCCGCCGCATCCCGCCCGCCGGACGTGAAAACCTTTACTCCGTTGTACTCCGCCGGGTTGTGGCTCGCGGTAATCATCAGCCCATAGGATACCTTTTCCTTCATGACTTCAAACATAATCAGCGGGGTCGGCGCGTCGTAATCGATCAGATGCGTTTTGATTCCCTCTGCCGCGAACACGCACACCATCCATTTTGCGGCAATATCGGACAGGAATCTGCGGTCGTAGCCGACGATGACCGGTTCGTTCTCTTTGCCGTTCTTCCGAATGATTCTGACCAGCGCAAGGGAAAGAAGCTCCAGGTTCTCCCTGGTAAAATCCTCGCCGATCACCGCGCGGAACCCGCCTGTTCCAAATTTAATCATTGACAATCCTCCGTTTTACGGGCATACCGTATGCCTAAAGAATAACCCGAATGGTATTTTCTCCGTCCTGAAAAAGTTCGCTTCCCAAAACGAAAACCGTACGGAAATGGAAGGGGTCTTTTTGAGTTTTGAAAACGCTCTCGCCGTTAAGCTCCACCTTTTCCGGGGTGCAGCTGCGGGCGTTCGGATTTCTAATTTCCATCTTGACCCTTTTTCCCCGGTAGGTAAATTCCACGCTGGCGCTGTCCATCCACCCGGGGATGCAGGGATCGATGACAAGGCCGTCCAGCGCGGGCCGGATACCGAACATCCACTCGTAAACAGCCCGCTGGGCCATGCCCACGCTTCCCGTCAGAAAACTGAACAGACTGCGGAATCTGAACACGGGCAGCTCCTGCCAGCAGTTTACAATCGCGTACGGCGGGGAAAGGACAACATTGGACGGATGGCGCGACTGGTCGTACGGCAGCAGCCATTGCAGCACATCAAACAGCGCGTCCCCGTTGCCGACGGCGGCAAGCGCCCGTGCTAAGAAACCCTGCGCGCCGTGGTTGTACACGTTGCCGTTTTCCGCGAAGCCCGCCGGGGCGTCCCCGCTGGCGGCGCGCCCGACACAGCGGATGGGGATTTTTCCCATCGGCGGCCAATAGAGCCGGTACCCCGCCTCGCATTTCAGCAGCTCCATGACCCGTAGAACCGACTCCCTCTTCTCTTCCGAAACCACTCCCGAAATCAGCGCGAACCAGTTGGCCGGGCCGTAGGGCCTCTTTTCGCCGTCGGGGTCCTGATCGGAGAAAATCCATTTCCCTTCATCCGTAAAGATGCCGTTAAAAAAACCGTCCTGATTATACGCGTGCTCCAGAAGATTCTTTTTCATTTCTTCGGCTTTTTCCCTGTAGACAACAGCCGTTGCCGAAGGGCCGCTTCTGTTTTCCAGAATCTCAGTCATATACTGCAGGCACATCACCGCCTGCTCGCTCACCATCACGGATTCCCCTCGGCCAAGCACGCCCGCCCGGTTCACGGAATCCAGCCAGTCGCCCTCCCCGATTTTGCACAGACCGTGTTCGCCCAGATTTTCAGGGTGGATATAATACTCCATGGCACGGACCAAATGCTCCAGAACGGTGTTTTTTCCATCGAAGTCCAGCCACGGCAGGACCGCGTCCAATACGCCGCTGTCGCCGCTGTACGACAAATATTCATAAACAAACTCGATCACGAACGCCCCGGCGTCCACATGTCCGCGCAGGTCGTGCCGCCCCGTCCGTCCTTCCGTTGAAAACTGGCGGGGGAACCATCCGTCCGACCGCTGGCAGCTGAGCATCTCCAGCAGCCTTACGCGGCCTGCGGTGTCATCGATTGACAGCATCGCCGTATAATCCTGCGCGCAGTCGCGCGTGCCGCGCATCGCCGTCGGCCATCCCCGGTCCAGCGAGGCGACCCACTCCATCTGCAGCGGCAGCCAGTTATTTATGAAATAATCCCAGTCCTTTTGGCCGGTCCGTACGGTGTTTTTACGGCACAGCGCCGAAAAATGGCGGCGCGCCTCTTCTTTTTTCCGCTCATAAGCCGGGGCCTCAAAATAGACCAGTGATTTTTTGACGTCATCGACGGCGGGAAGCCCTCCGTCCGCCGCGTTCTGCGTCATACAGAGCACCTGCGTGAACACCCTTTCGCCGCCGGGTTCCAGATGACACCCGTACTTTGCCGCGTAAACCGGCGGGTACCCCCAGACGGCGTTGTCCCCGCGGTATTCCCCGAAGGAAGCGGGCGGTTCCGGCTTCATCCGGAAACTCCCGTCCGTCACCGACTGCGGGCAGGAAAGGTCCCCGCAGCCCACAAATTTTTCATAGCTGATTTCCGTGCCGCACAGCCCTTCGCTGTCCGTCCAAAGCGCGGCTGTCCGCCGTTCGCCCGGGTCGGATGTGCTGCTGAGAAGCTGCGACCAGAAAAGCTCCTTTTCCTCCCTGCCGACTCCGCTTTTCAGATACCACTCGTATTTGTCCCATGGGGCAAGCTGGGCGGGATTGACGTAGGGGACAAAGGCCGGAGACACGGAAAGGCCCATCGCTTTTTTCCGCAGGTTTTTCACGCGCAGCTTCATGACGATCTCCGTTCCGTGCAGGGGAACAAAAAATTCCGTCCTTACCAGCAGGTCCTGATACCGGTACTCATAGGACGCGCAGTGAGGCAGAAAAGTTATTTTTAAGTCCGGCGGCTCTTTGGACGGGTCGCTCCCGTCGATCAGCGGACGGAAAAAGTTGGTGAACGGCTTTCTGTCTTCCAGCTCATCGGACTGAAGCCAGACGGCCCAACTGGAAAACTTCTGCCCGTTTTCCCTCCTGAAAAGCTGAATCCCGCCCGGCGGATTCGCCTGCGCGTACACCGGTCCGAACTGATCCACCTTCAACAGCACGTCGTGATTCTGATAGATATATTCCCACGGCGCGGGCAGGTTCAGCGAAAAAAGGTCGATCCCCGCGCAGTCCGGACGGAACTGTGCCCATTTTTGCCCGGAAGGGCCGTAAATTTCTCTGTTGTTCATCATCGTTCCCTTCTAGCCCTTCAGGCCGCCCATACTGATGCCCTCCGTCAGCCTGTTCTGCACAAGGCTGTAGAGAATCATTGTCGGAATCATCACCAGCGCCATTCCCGCGAACATCGCGCCCCAGTCCGTAGCGAATTTCTGCTGTTCCATCAGGTTCGCCAGCCCGACCGGAAGCGTCCATTTCTGCTCTTTCAGGATGGTGGTAGCCATAATATACTCATTCCAGAAGCTCATGAAATTGAACATGACGACGGTAATCATGGCGGGTTTTGCCATAGGGACGATGATGCGGAACAGGGTGCCGAAATACCCGCACCCGTCGATCTGAGCAGCGTCCTCATAATCGTGTGGAATGGTGCGAAAAAATCCCGTCAGCAGGTAAATGGTGAACGGAAGCTCGCAAACCGCGTAAATCAGCGCCAGAACCGTCAGATTGTTCGTGATCTCCAGATGCTGAAAGATTACGTATTGATTAAGAAAGCTCTGAATTTTATTGAGCGACAGGAAAATGGGGATCACAATATAATTCTGGCTTACAAACAGGCCCGCCATAAAGAGGACGGACAGTCCTTTGGAGCACCGGAAGGTAAACCGGCTGGTCACATAGGCGGTCGGCACCGCCAGAAAGACGACAAACACCAGGGCAATCAGTGTAATGTAGGCCGAATTCCAGAAGTACGCGAGCATATTCCCCTTTTCCAGTGCATTCTTATAGTTATCCCAGTGAAAACCGGCGGGGAGCGCCCAGGCATTCGTCAGGAACTCCGAGCTGGTTTTGAACGAGGTGTAAAATGTCCAGATAATCGGGAGCAATACGACGGCGGTAAACAGCAGAAGAACCACCCTGACAAAAAATTTGCCCGACCATTTTTGTAATTTAGCGTTTTTCATCCGTATTCTCCCTTTAATACTCAATGACTTCTTTTGAAGTCAGGCGGTTGCTGATGAGTGCCAGTACAAACGAGAAGAGGAACACAAACACGCCCACAGCCATTGCGTATCCGAAATTGGAATTCGTGAACGCCTGTTTATACATGTAGGTCAGCAGCACCTCCGACTGGCCAGAAGGTCCGCCAGTCGGCGTCATGACCTTGACGAACACAAAGCTCATGTTAATGGTTGAAATGATAAAAAACACAATGGTGACGCGAATAATTTCCCACATCAGCGGCAGCGTGATGGAAAAGAACTGCCGGAACTTCCCCATTCCCTCCATACTGGCCACTTCGTATAAATCCTTAGGAATTCCGTCCATCCCGGCCATATACATCACCATATAGTACCCGACGGCCTGCCAGATCATTGCCGCCGAGATGCACCAGCGCACGGTGGATTTTTCCCCCAGCCACGCGTGAATCAGGCCCTCTGAATGGATGGTTTTCAGGGTGGAGGTCAGAATTCCCATGGTGGGGTCGTAAATCTGCACAAAAAGCACCCCGATCACGACCAGCGAAAGCACGTTCGGGAAAAAGAAAACCGTACGGTAAAACGGCTTTTCAATCAGCTCCGTCTGCGCCAGCAGCGCCGCGAAGAACAGGGAGACCGTCATGGTCACGGCCGTTACGAACACGATGAAAAACAGGTTGTTGCGAAACGCCTGCCAGAACTTTTCGTCGCGGAAAAGGATCTGAAAATTCTGCAGCCCGATAAATTCCTTGTTGAGCGAAAGGCTGCTCATCCTAAAAAGGGACATATAAAAAACATTGGCGGTAGGAAATAACATAAACACCGTAAACAGGATTACGGTCGGTACGATACAGACGGCAATAAAACCGGCGCGCTGCTTTTTTCTGCTGCGCAGCGCGCGGGGGTTCCCGTCCTTTGCCTTTATGGCAGTCAACATGATCACTTTCACCCTCACATCATAATTTGCATCAGGAGATAAAATTGGTGAGGTCGTAGACGGCCCCACCAATTCATGTCTTACTTTAAAATCAATGAAGAGAGTGTCTCTGCATCTTTTTCCAGATTGTCCGACCATTTGTCGGTTGTCAGTGTTCCCGCCATAATCTGGTTCAGGTCCTGATATAAGTCATCTCTTAAATTCACTTCTGTCTGGGAGGTCAGCGCGTAAGAACCGGTAACCGGCGTATAGCCCTTGTCTGTAATCGTAAAGGTGTCGTAAACGGACTGGTCGATGGAATCCTTTACAAGATTTGCGGCCCCCTTGATCGGGGGAATGATTCCTGCTTTGCCTGCCAGAGTCTGGATGCTTGCGTCCTCATAGAGGGAAGCAAGGAATTTCTTCGCGAGCGGAATGTTCTTCGCGTCCTTCGGGATATACATCTCCTCACAGTTGGCCCAGATGAATTTCTTATCCGTTTTGCTGAAGGTCGGCAGCCCGGCGAAGCCGTACTCGAAGCCGTCCGCCTTCGGGGCGTCCTTCATTTCCGTCTCCAGCCAGTTTCCGTTCGGAATAAAGAGGCATTTATTCTGCAGGAACTGCTGCTGCGACTGGGTATGGGTCATGGCGAGCGTTCCGTTCAGCAGGTAGCCGCCATCCTTGATTTTCTGATAGAGATCAAAGGTTTTCTTCACCGCGTCCGATTTCCAGGCTCCCTTTTTATAGTTCAGGCAGTCCTGCAAAGCCTGTTCGCCGCCGGCGACCGCAATGGTCGGGTTTACCACGATTTCATTGTAGGAGGGATCGTTCGCGGCAGCGTAGGTAAAGAGCGCAATCCCCTTTGCTTTTGCCTTGTCGCCCAGAGCAAAGAACTCATCCCAGGTTTCGGGCACTTCCCAGTTGTTTTCCTTGAACAGGGTCTTGTTGTAGAAAAGGCCCATCGTGCTGTAGGAAAGCGGCGCCGCGTAGACTTTTCCGTCGCCGTAAGGGGAAATGGTCGGCGCGGAAAGCGTTCCGTCGATCATTTTATCCTTGAGGTCGCCTGTGAAAACATCGCTGATATCCTCCAGCTTTTTATCCTGAATCAGCGACTGCAGGATTCCCGATTCATTGGTGGATGCAAGGAAAATGAAATCCGGGGGATTTCCGTTCATAATCTGCGGACGGATGACGTCCCCCAGCTTTGCGTTTGCCGTAACGTTGATTTTCACTCCGGGGTTTTTCACCTCAAACTGCTTTGCAAGGTCGTCCCAGACCTCCCGGCCGTAGCCGCCCTCGAACACCGCGATGTTCAGCTCCCGATTCTGCGCCTCGGCGGATGTCTGGCTCTGTGCCGCCGAAGAGGAATCGCTTACCTTCTGGCAGCCCGCCAGGGCCGAAACGCCCAGCGACAATGCACAGATACATGCAACTGCTTTTCTCGATTTCATAAATTTTCCTCCCTCTGCTGAAATATTCTACCGTAATTATAGAGATGAATTTATCCTATTTAAATAAAATATATTGCGGATTCCTTTCACTATTTTGATAGATTTTCTATCTCTCGGGAGGATTGATACTATTTTGACCGACTTTGATACTTTTTTTATATCGCTTCTTAAACTCGGAAGGACTTGAGCTCAGGTATTTATTGAAAATCCGGTTGAAATAGGACTGCTCGTCAAAGCCAAGCCTGTTCGCGACCTCTTTCACCATAACGTCGGGGTCTTTTAAAAGCTCTATCGCCTTACCCATTTTCAGCAGATTGATATAGGACGTCAGATTGACCCCCGTCTCATTTTTGAACAGCCTGCTGACATAGCTTTCGTTCATGTTCACCAGCTTTGCAATCTGCGCCAGCGTGATTTTCTGCGTGATGTTCTCTTTGATATACGCAGTGATGCGGACGACATCCTGGCGGTATTTTCCCGTGCGGCCGTCTGCCGCGCTCTCACTGACCGCACGGATCAGTCCCGTGACGGCGGACTCGAATTCGGAAACCGTGCCGCATTCCCTGCAGTCGGCGGCGAGGCGTTCAAATCTGCCGCTGTTTTTGCCGGTGCCGGAGGAGCCGAAAAGCAGGATGTTCCGGAACAGCTTCCGGATATAATCGCAGGCACCGTCCGGGCGGATTCTCTGTTTTTCAAAGCTTTCCAGGATCGATGCCGCCAGAATTTCCGCTTCCTCGTATTCGCAAAACGCGATCCCCGCGCAGATCAGCTCCATGGCATCCTGCTGGTCTTCCGTGACTCCGTTGACGTAAAGGCCGCCGTCCTCCTGGCGAATCAGGCTTCCGAAGCCTTTGTAAAAGCTGACGGAGGCGGCCCCGGCGCAGCCTTTCAGATTGGCCGCAAGCTCCGGTTCCGAAGCAAACGGCTCCGAAAGGACAAACCCGGCCTCTGTATTCATATAAATCTTTACAGAGTTCTGAATACGCAGCAGAACCCTTTCCAAAATCCCTTCCGCCGGTCCGCCGGACTCTGGCGGAAGGATGATCAGCGCGTCCACCGGTGTCAAGGGGATGACCTTCATCCCGGAACCGGCGTCAAATGTTTCACTGATTAAACTGGACAGCATTTCCTTGGACGTCATATCCGGTTCGCTCTGCCGCGCGGCGGGCCGCCCCGCCGTCAGCAGTTCCTTTTTAAAGACATAGAGCGCGGAAAACGTCCCTGAATAGGTCCTGTCCGAAGCCAGAATTCGCAGCTTTTCCTCATCCGGGCCGTAAAGCATGCTGTAAATCCGGGGCTGGTCAAACTCGCTCTGCGCCTGCTCTGTCTTTGGGGAAGGACGGCGGTCCTCCGGCAGCTTTCCGGCGGCTTTCCGCAAGGCCTCCAGAAGCTCCTTATCGGTAAAATTGGCTTTTAAAAGATAGTCGGTAACGCCGTATCGGAGGGCCTCGCGGGCCAGCTCGAATTCCCCGAAGCTGGTGAGGATAATGATTTTTCCCGGATACTCCCGCTCATACAGCTCCTTTGCCAGACCGATTCCGTCCAGATGCGGCATCTTCAAATCCGTCACAATGATCCGTGGGCTGTATTTTTCGATATACTGCAAAGCGGCTTCCCCGTCCGAAACCGCGCCCACGATTTCAAACTCGGTTTTCTCCCAGTCCACCATCGACTTCAAAGCCACGCGGACAATCATTTCATCATCAACGAACAGCACCGGAATCATCTTCCTCGCGCTCCTTTCCCTGTGTCAGTTCTTTTGTGGATTCCGGCAGGGTGCCGATGTAGGGAAATTCCATGGTGACGGTGGTTCCCTCGCCAATCCTGCTCTCTATGTCAAAGGGATACTCCCTGCCAAAACACAGCCGGATACGCTCCTGAACGTTCTGCATGCCGATTCCCGTCAGCCGCTTATTCTTCTTCGCGTCCAGCGTTTTCTCCACATCAAACCCCTTCCCGTTGTCGGAAATAACGGTAAGGATGGCGTCCTCCCGCCGGTTTATGGAAATATGGATTTCCTTCTGCGTACCGTCCTCATCAATTCCATGGATGATGGAATTTTCCACAATCGGCTGCAGAAGAAATTTAATCATGTAGCAGTGCAGAATATCCTCGTCTATTTCATAGGTGACGGAGAAAATATCGCCGTAACGGATTTTTTGGATGACGATATAATTGCTGACGTTTTTCAGCTCTTCCTCCACCGTAATGAATTCGTTTTTATCAAGAATGGTGTTCCTCAACAAATCGGAAAGCGCGGCCAGCCCGTTGCTGACACTGGTCGCCCGGCTCATCAGGGCGGTCCACCGCAGGGAATTCAGCGTATTGAACAGGAAGTGCGGGTTGATCTGCGCCTGCAGCATTTTGAGCTCATATTCCCGCTTCTGCTTCTGCTCCGTTTCCACCTGCTTGACGAGGTCCTGCATTTTCTGAAGGATCTCGCGGAAGGCGCGGCTTAAAAAGCCCAGTTCATCCTTGCTGTCGTCGTAAAAGGACATCTGGTCAAAATTCGTATTGTCGATTTTGCCGACCAGCTGCACCAGCCGGTTGATCGGCACGCTGATGCTCTTCCACATCTGACGGTATACGATCACCGCGCACAGGAAGCAGAGGACGATGGAAATCAGGCTGGTGACGGCAATGGAGAAGGTCTCCGACCGCAGGTAGGCATCCGGGATGGCGGCGACCAGAAGCCAGCCCTGCTGGGTAAAAAAGGAATACGCGATCATGCCCAGCCTGCCGTTGAATTTGTAGTTGCGGATGATATTCCGGTCCGGGTTCTCCCGGCAGTATGAGAACAGCCCGCCGTCCACGGCGGAGCCGGGGCGGAAGGTCCTGTCCTGATTCGCGACGTTGTTTCCGTAGTAATCCATCACCATCAGGTCGGCGCCCGTACCCATATCGACACCGGACAGACAGTTGTAAAAGGCAGCCGCATCGATAAAAATCAGGGTATGCCCGATCACCCCGGAACCCCGCTCGGAAATAACGGGATGAGTATAGATAATATAATTTTTATTTCCCTCATTGACACTGAGCCAGTTGATGTTCTTCCCGCACAAATCGATCATGCGGTCAATGGTTTCCTGACTGACATAAAACCAGCCCTGGCTGTAAATAGGGTTATTGTCCCTGTCCGTCAGAAAAATCTGCATGATCTGCGGCGAGTTCGACATATGGCCGGAGATAACGGAATTCATCTGTACAATGAAATTGTTTTTCTGCATATAATCCCAGGTGTCAAACCGGTACAGGCCGTCCTGAACGGTTTTGTTCACCATGAGCGCGTCCGATATTTTCTGGTATTTGTCCGACTCGTACTGAATGTTTTTCTGTACGAGCTTCAGTACCTGGATCGATGAATTGCTGATCTTGCTGTTGATGGCGCTGTTGGACACCTGATAGGAGATGATGCCGAAAATCAGGAGCGGCACAATGGCCATCAGCAGAAACGAATACAGCAATCTGCGCGAAACGGAAAGATTGCGAATTCTGGCGTTTTTGATCCGGTCCAAATTCATATTCCACAGACCTTTCCATGTTCTGGATTCATGTTCCCCACCGAAAAAAGCGGCGCAAGATGGAAAAAGCGGGCGCCAAGGCCGCGTTTCCCATATGCAGAATCGATAATTATCTAACAGTGTATCACATATTGTTGAAAAATGGCAACAGAATCGTCCGACTTTACAGTGAGAATCCCCAACATCCCATGGGCGCAAAAGGAGCGCGGCAATCCGCTGCACACCGCTGCCGAAGAAGTGCGAAAAACGGCGGCCCGGCCCGCTGGGCCAAACCGCCGTTTCATATTTGATAAAAAGATTCAGCGCAGCTGCAGGAGCTTGTTTTTCAGGTCGGTCTCCAGCTTTCTGAGTTCCTGCTCCGCCTGCGTGCGTTTTTCGCGGCCGTCCTTCTGGATCTGCATGACCTCGTCCAGCGTGGAGATGAGCGTCTCGTTGGTATGCTTCAGCGTTTCGATGTCCACAATGCCGCGTTCGGACTCCTTCTGCGTTTCGATCGTCGCCATTTTGAGCGCGTCGACATTTTTGCGCAGCAGGGTGTTCGTCATATCCGTGACTTCGCGCTGGGCCTTGGCCGCCTGTGTGGAGTGCTCCACACCCAGAGCCAGCACCATCTGGCTTTTCCACAGAGGGATGGTATTGACAATGGTCGACTGGATTTTTTCGCTCATAATCAGATCGTTGTTCTGTATCAGGCGCAGCTGGGGCGCCATCTGAATGGATACCATGCGGGTCAGGTCCAGATCATGCAGCTTCTTTTCAAAACGGTTGCACATATTGGACAGGTCGTTCGCCGCCTGTGCGTCCTCCGGCAGACCGGAAGCCTGCGCTTTCTGCTGCAGGGCGGGAAGGTCGTTTACGCGCACCTGCTCCAGCTTCTGCTTTCCGGCGAGCAGATACATGGAAAGTTCTTTGAAATAGGTCTTATTGACCTCGTACATTTTATCCAGAATGGAAACGTCCTTTAAAAGCTGTACCTGATGTGCTTCCAGCACGTCGCAGATCTGGTCGACGTTGGTTTCCGCCTTGGCATAACGGGCTTTCAGGGCGATGATTTTATTGCCGCCGCGTTTGAAACGCGCGAAAAAGCCTTTATCGTCCTCGTCGACCTCAAAGCTTTTCAGCTCTGCCACTACGCCGGAGAGCATCTTTCCGACTTCACCCAAATCCTTGGTGCGAACGTTTTCCAGCGCGCTTTCGGAAAAATCGGCCATCTTTTTCTGGGCCCCCACGCCGTACTGGAGAATCTGGTTGCTGTTCGTCAGGTCGATCTTCGCGGCGAAATCCGCCACCATCTTCTGTTCGGCAGGAGTAAGCTGCGGTTCCGGGGCGGCGTCCTGCGCGGGAACCGCCTGCGCAAGAATCGTCTGTGCGGAAACGGGCTGCTCGGGAGCCGGGTCAAGGGTAAGCTCGGGAACAGGGGTCTCATTCTGATTCATGGTAAAGCCTCCATACCAATTTATAATTCTTCATCATTCGGTTTCCTCTTAAGAAAGTTTGCTTTCGTCCGGCTCTTTTGCAAAGTCGCTGCCGGTCAGGCCCTCCTGTTTGAGCATGGTTTCCAGCGTGGAAATATCCGCGGAAACGTCAAGCGCGTCGTCGGCGAACAGGGTATCCAGCAGGTTTTCAAAGGCTTTGTTGACAGTATCCAGCGCCTGCTCGATTTCTTCCTTGGCCTTGGTAATATTTTCCCCCTGCACCGGCTGCGTTTCAAACTCCTCGTAAGACTTCACCAGTTTCAGGGTCGTGGGCATATAGTAACGAATAAACCGGCGGATGTCCGGCAGCTTTTCGGGATGCTTGCGCACACACTCAAAAATACGGGCCGTCACGTTTTCAAGCCGGTCCAGCTTTTCAGAGATCACCTCGCCCGGCAGGGCGTCGTTTACGGCACGAATCTGCTGCAGATACCCGTTGCCCTCTTCCCTGATGGCCGCGAGCTCCGCTTCCTTCGGGTCCGCCTGCTTCGCCTCTTGTGTCCGTGCGGCTTCCGTGCGGGCGGCATAGGCCCTCTCCGCTTCCAGATACTCGCCGTACGTCTTGTCGTCCACCATAAAGCAGCTTTCATCACGGTCCAGATGTCCTTGCGGGCATGCGCCGCAGGCGATCATCTTTTTAAGGTCTTTCTTCGCGCGGTCCTGCGTTACCCCCGCCGTGTCGGCCAGCTTGGCCACCGTGCAGAAAGCTGCGCTGCCCATCGCCTCGCGGTACCGCGCAAAGCGGCGCGCACGGCGGCGCAGGGCGATTCCGTAGCCCATCATGCCGAAAACGCCGAGCGTAATGGGCATCAAAACGGAAAAGGCCACGGCAAAATCCGAAAAAGTCATATATCCGGTAACGCCCACCATGAGGACAGAAATATCCGCGATCAGCATTGGGATCCCCACACTGGCGCCGACAATTGCATAAACAAGGCCGGAGATCCCCCCCGGCATTCTGTTTCGGAACGCGGTACGGACAGATGGTTCCCGATAGGCAGTCCGTGTATCCTGTGATGCCTGTCCGTAGGTATAAGCCGGGCGCTGACTCTCATCGTTCCTGCTGCGCAGGTCTTCCTCGTCATCGCCGGTAAACTTCCGGACGCTTTTATCCACCGCCCGGCCGATTTCTTCAAAATTGCCGGAGCGCACGGCACGCCGTACGGCCCGTCCGACTTCTTTTCCAATATTATATTTATCGTATTTGTTCCGCATGGCTTCCTCCAGAGAACCCGCTGTGCAGCCCCGTGCACAGATGGACAGTGTTTTCTCCATTATAAATCATTTAACATGAAATAACAACTTCTCCTGAATATTTCACGCGCCTTTGCGATTACGGCCGGGCCGGACAGTAAGGGCCGGATTCAAAGGAACCGAGATCTCTTTACTCTATCAATGTGGAAATCGTCTTCCCGCGTCATGCACGATGCACTCACGGTTCAAATATTATAAGGTGAGGAAACAGACGTTTTTGTCAATATCCAATTTGTTTTCCAAATCCATTGATGAACGGTGATATAAAGTGAGTGACATCGCATTACAAATAGAACGTTTGGCAGCCGGATCAGTGGCCATGGGGTCAAACGTCATTTTCGAGAACACGGTCTATTCGGCGGGAAATATCAGCTACAACAGCCTGACAGGCTTCATTACTTTTCTTGAAGCCGGGAGATATGTGATCGATTGGTGGGTCGCAACACAGTCGGCCTCCTCTACAAACGGTACGGTATTTGCCCTGTCCTCATCACAGGGCGAATTTCTGGAAGGCAACTCCCCAATAAAAACCGGAGAAGTTGTAGGAATCGGGATTATTGATGTGACTGTACCGGGCACTACGGTTTCGCTCGTCAATGCCACAGGAACCATATTCTACTCGCCAAACGTGCCGCTGACCGCAACGCTTGTTGTGGTGCAGGACGATATTTCCGGTTCCGGGCCGACTGGGCCAACAGGCGACACAGGTCCTACTGGAACAACTGGTGACACAGGTCCGACCGGGTTCACAGGCGATACGGGGCCGACTGGACCCATGGGTGACACCGGACCGGCCGGGCCCACAGGCGATACAGGTCCGACCGGGACAACGGGAGACACAGGCCCAACGGGACCCACAGGTGATACAGGTCCGATCGGGACAACGGGAGACACAGGCCCAACGGGACCCACAGGTGATACAGGTCCGGCCGGGTCCACAGGCGATACGGGACCGACCGGGTCCACAGGTGACACAGGCCCGACTGGGCCTACGGGTGATACGGGACCAACCGGACCTACAGGCGACACGGGACCGACCGGGTCCACAGGCGATACGGGACCGACTGGACCCACGGGTGACACTGGACCGACCGGGTCCACAGGTGACACAGGCCCGACTGGGCCTACGGGTGATACCGGCCCAACGGGACCCACAGGTGATACAGGTCCGACCGGGTCCACAGGTGACACTGGACCGACTGGGCCTACGGGTGATACGGGACCAACCGGGCCTACAGGTGATACGGGACCAACCGGGCCTACAGGCGACACGGGACCGACCGGGTCCACAGGCGATACGGGACCAACCGGGCCTACAGGTGATACGGGACCAACCGGGCCTACAGGCGACACTGGACCGACCGGGTCCACAGGCGATACGGGACCGACTGGACCCACGGGTGACACTGGACCGACCGGGTCCACAGGCGATACGGGACCGACTGGACCCACGGGTGACACTGGACCGACCGGGTCCACAGGTGACACTGGACCGACCGGGTCCACAGGTGACACAGGCCCGACTGGGCCTACGGGTGATACGGGACCAACCGGGTTCACAGGTGGCACAGGTCCTACGGGAGCAACTGGAGACACAGGACCAACTGGACCTACAGGTGATACCGGTCCGACCGGACCTGCGGGCGGAGCAACGGGCGATATCGGTCCAACTGGACCGACAGGTGATACAGGCCCAACCGGGCCAACCGGACCTACCGGCCCGACCGGTGCGGCAGGCCCTCCGGGTGGCGCCACAGGGGATACCGGGCCAGCGGGGCCGACTGGTGACACGGGACCGACCGGACCGACGAGCGATACCGGACCCACCGGGGATACAGGTCCAACCGGTCCCACTGGGCCAACGAGCGACACCGGACCCACCGGCGATACCGGCCCAACCGGTCCGACCGGACCTACGGGGCCTACCGGCACTGTCCAGCCAAATCCGTTTGAAGTATACGTTCAGGCAGGCGCCGTCGGTGGAGACGGGACACAAGCCGCTCCGTTCGGCACAATACAACAAGGTTTGACGGCGGTATCGCCGACAGGCACCCTGCATATCCTAAGCGGAACTTATCCCATCACTTCAACGATAACCATTAACAAAGCAAATGTGACCGTAAAAGGCTATCCAAACACATCCATCATTTTACAGGCGCAGGTAATTGCTTTTCTGGTTACGGGAACAGGAGTAACGATCGACGGATTGACCATTACCAGTAACAATCCCTACGCCGTGGAGTTTATACAATTTGCCGGTACAAATCATGCGCTGTTGAACAGCGTAATCTTTGGCCCCCCACAAGCGGGGCCGTCAACCGATTGGGTTGTAAACCGCGGATTTTTGACACAGGGCAATGTAACGAATTTAAAAGTACAGGACAATATTCTTTATTCTTTGAGGCAACCGGCTTATTTTAATCCCAATTCGACGGGAAACATCATCAACAATATTGTTTATAATACCCGTGGCTGGGTCGTAGACAGAGCAGTCTTTTTCTTTTCAGGAAATTCCTGGGGGATTCCGATAAACGCGGTTGATATTGCGTTGCTGGTCGGAACCGCTACAGGCGCTCCCTATGATCCGTTGGCGACGCTCAGTTCTAACAACAGCGCCGCGGTAATCAGCGATCAGCGATAGCCGATGGATTTTCGCCGCTTGAGCGTACACGGCTGCCTGAAAGAAATAATTTCCATGAAAAGAGCCGCATCGGAAATGATTCCGATGCGGCTTTCACTGATGCGGTGTCTCGTGCCTGCTGTGCCCGTGCCTAGTTCCTCCAGCCGCCACTGTAAGCCGGCGAGGAGTTTGCTCGCTATTTCAGCAGCTGATTCCTTACTATTTGATATTCTTCATAACTGATCTCGCCGTTAGCAAGCCTCTCGTCGAGAAGCTCTATTTCATCAGGACGGATTTTCACATATGCCACGTTCAGATTTTGATTTCTTATACTGAAATATGTTATCGCCACGAAGGCTAAAATCATGCCGATCATTATCATTATCATATAAACTGCCTCCTAAATCATTACTGTAAATATATCACGTAATTGTGAAGGCATTATGTTCAATTGATTTATAATATTTGAATAAGATGAACCAACAGGCCTTCCGGATTGAAAATCCCTATCCTGCCGGGCGTCATTCTTTGCCGTTTCCGTGAATTTATGATTAGAAAAAAGACATGCTAATATAGGGGTGTTTATTATGGATAATCAACGTGCAAAAGAAATTATTTCATCGCTTGTTATGGCAAATGTGACCCATAATGGGAATAAGGTCTATATGGAGAGGCTGAATGAACCCGATCAATGCTGTGTAATACATTATCTTAACGATCCGGTTACCAAAATCAATGTACCTGTATCCAGCTTGATGGAAAACAAATAAAGAGCAGAAAGCCCTCTCGGCTGCCAAAAACAGTTGAGAGGGCCATTTTTGCCGAATCAATTGTACAATGCCATGATAAGCCAATGGATAAAATTGGCATACGGTATATTTAAGCAAAACCTTCCCGGAAGCCAATCAGAGGTGTCTAATTTTGAAAAAAAGGAGTACAATAATATGATAAAGGAGTTGTGCTGTCTATGAAATTCATACTGTCGATGCTTCTCGGACTTGTACTGGGCTGCATTGTCGTTTTTCTAAAACCGGTAAAGAAAAAACACTGTCATAAAAAATGAGGGCTTCGGAGTAATCCGAAGCCCTCAGGCTATCATCTGACAATGCCGTATAAATATCTTAATATCCCATATTGACAAGCCTTTCTAAGAATTCATATTATGTCATATCTCCTTATGGAAAGGAGTGATTAGTGCATGTCCTGGAATCGTCGTTGGCGCAGATGCGGCTGGTGCGGATGCCGCTGCCGTCGCCGCCGCTGGTGGTTTTAATTGATGAATAGGCGATGGCGCTTGCTTTCATGAGTGAACGCCATTGTTTTATTAGTAAGATGCCGTATGAATATCTTTGTATCTCATATTGACAAGCTGTCCCTTAAAAGCATAGTATGTAGTGTCTCCTTTCGAGGGCTCAAATAAATTTTAGGTCGTCTCATATACCCCTCTAAGTTAATAAGCAATGGCACCCACTTTGGTCGGTGAGTGCCATTGTTATTATTGTGTCCTTTATCATTACTTGCGTCCCTGCATACGGACGGAAACAGCCACTGCCCGGCAAATAGCCGGTGAACAGTCGGCGGAAAACGGCGGAAAGGTTTCCTCATCCACCGCTTTTGCTCCAATCGAAGCGCTGGCCGCATTCAATGCAATGTTGCCGTGTGGGTGCCGTAGGTGTTCCACATATTAAGCAAGTATAAAATGGAATCCCCGGTCTGAACATAACATGGTCGATCCGAACAGGAACATCCGATATATTTGCTATTGGTTTCTTCGGTATCTGCTTTTCAAGGGCTTCAATGGCTAAATCAGCTGTCGCCATATTGATCCCATTGATATTCCCCCTTCTGTCAGCTAATGATTTTCTATATTTGATATTCTTTAGTGCTGTTATAAAATCTGGCTTTTCCATTAAATCCACTCCTTGCATTTTATAATATTCGTCCAAAATCTTTTTTGGCCATACAATATGGCTTCCTTCCATGTAATTCCCCTGCCGCCCTGTTTCGGACGGCACTTTTTGTATCTGCCTGTCCGGGATTCCTAACAGCCATATTGACAAGCTGTCAACGATTCACATATTATGTAGTAATCTTTCATGAAGGAGGTATTGCATGAGTCTGAATCGTTACGTCAACAGCGATGCGGTTGAATCGGCATCGGATCGTTGCGATTGTAGAAACAGTTGTGATAGCGAAAGTGCAAGAGCATTGAAGTGCATTCTTTCCTTGCTGGACGATTTAAATAATAGCGATCTGCGCATACTGGCCGATGTCATTGAACGTCTGGTCTGCAGCCGCAAGAGATAAGTATAACCTTTGTCTACTCCTATGATATAAATATTTGCCTTTGGTTTCACTGCCGCCCCGTAACAAGGGCGGCAGTGATATTATTTGGGGTCTTGTAAAATGTATTTTCTGACTTCCGTGTGGAGCATATGATGTCCGCAATATTCACAAATATCTGTCTGACCTTCAACAATAAATCCGCAAGCGCCACAGTCTTCAGTACATACTACAAATGTCGTATGGATTTTTTTCGGAAAAAGAACAGAGTTAGACTCAACTTCCGGATAATCTTCAAGGGTTAAGTTGTATTTTAATTCAACAGGCCCTTCTGTGACAATTCTAAACGACTTATTATGTCGCCCATCCTCTTCGGCCAGTAAATATTTTCTTACATCTGTGCGAAACATCGGGTTTCCGCAACGCGCGCACACCTGCGTTTCACCATCAACAATGAATTCTCTGGTTCCGCATTCTTTTCCACAAACAGCATACGCTATGAATTCCTCTTTTGGGAATTCTATCGAATCAAAATCCATTGCCGGAAAAGTATCTAAATTTTTCGTTCCATAATCTTTCTTATGATCTTGCATTTCATCACCTTACTTACAATGTATTACTTTTTTCATTGCTATACTGAATACCAATCATAACAATCACTACTCTATAAAGCCAGTATGCCCATAAAACCCCAACAACCCCCATTTACAGCATTTCCAGTCGATTCTGCAACAAGATTGCGTTCCTTCCCCGCCGAAGGCGGGGAAGGAACGTGTTTTGTCTCGCAAACTGAAATGGAATTGCTGGACTAATACGGAAAAAAAAGGGCCGGGAAAGCCGCCATTCATGCAGCTTTCCTGGTTCCTTCTCCGTCCGAGTAAAATGATAAATACGCTTACTTCGCACGTTCTCCTACCAACGCATTGTACACGGCCTGCTGGATAACTTTGCATGAAGACGTAGCCCCGGATATCGTATCCACATCTATGCGCTGCTCTTCCAGCATTCTGGACGGCAATACATTTGCCGCTTCTCCCCGATCGTTGTAGTGTTCCAGCAATTCAAGCTCCTGCATTTTGCCATCCTTCATCAGGACACGGACCCGAGCACGAATAAAATCGACATCGCAGTCGCCAAAATATTCCCCATCCGGGATTGCTGATAAATCTATATTTTGGACATGGATATCCGCTATCCCCTGCCTATAATTTCTAAGTTCTACAAAATATCTGACGCCATACGCAATCCCAATCACCAGTAAAACAACAACTGCCCATAGAATCATTTTTTTCCTCTGCATACTAGCCTCCTCAACCGGTTAATATCTGTACCTAAACAATTCTGTTCCATGTTTACCTTGAAATATTATTTAAATAGATTATACCTTAAAAATTAACTCATACAATAAGTCCTTTTGACTGTACCCTAACCACGATGTCCTTATGGGACTTACTGTTTACACCCCCCCATAAATGCAGGGATATACAATATGCGTATTTTAACGCATATTGTATATTAACATCCAATTTAGCGCATAATATATCCAAACATTACCAACCGCGCATAATTATAAAATACATGCTGATAAGCGCATATTTTATTGACGTGTTTTCAAAAGAAAGTTATAATCAATAACAGAGGTGTTTTCGATGTTTTTTTTCTTTGATTACAATCCATTGGTCGCCATAATCGGAGATATCAAAAGCTCAAAGCAATTAGAAAACAGACGTGCTGTGCAGATCCGTCTGAAAGAAGTATTGGATGCAGTCAATCATGAGTACCGAGACGACATCGCTTCAAAATTCATGATAACCCTTGGTGACGAGTTTCAGGGACTTTTAAAAACAGGCTCCTCTGCGATATTCATTATTGACAAAATTGAAAGGGAAATGTATCCGATTCAATTGCGGTTTGGCCTTGGTGTTGGAGAAATAACCACGGATATTAATTCCAATATGCCGCTGGGAGCCGATGGCCCGGCTTATTATAATGCAAGAAAAATCATCGACGGGCTTAAGGCATCTGAAAAAAAGAAAATGGAATCAAAGGTTAATGTTAAAATCGACGTGCAAGGCAATCCTGATATGTCCGAATTAATCAATACCGTTTTTTCATTATTAACGACAATAAAAGAAACATGGACCCCTCGTCAAGTCGAGATCATCAATTCTTATTTAAAAACCGGCGGCACGCAAAAGGATGCGGCAAGAATCCTAAATATCAATCAATCCAATGTACAAAAAGCATTGTCCTCCGCAAATTATTACACTTATCGAAAAGCGATAGAAAACATTGCGAAAGTTCTATCGGATATAAAGGAGGATAAAGGTGTATAAAAATTTATTGGTCCTCTTTGTACTTCTTCATGTGCTTGGAGATTTTTACCTCCAAACCGATACGATTTCTGAGAAGAAAATCTCCGAGTACAAATACGTTCTGCTTCACAGTGTCCTTTATGCCGCCGTATTCTGTGCGGGCACTATCTTAATATGGTCTTCACAAATTGCTATCGCGGCTTTCGTCTTATCCATTTTACACTTTTTGATTGATTCGGTTAAGTACCTCTGTGTTAAATATTACAAGCACGTCTCAGAATCCATTGTTTATTGCACGGATCAATGTGTACATATTTTGTCCCTGATCATTGCGGTCATCATTTTCAAATACTGCAATTACAATATCACATTTTTACCTGAAGCGAAAAGTTTTCTAAACATATTTCCTGAGAACGGTATGGCCTCCGCTTTAAGATGGGCCTGTATGATTTTGATTGTTTGCAAGCCTGCTAATATCACGATTAAGAAAATGCTGTCCAAATACAAACCAAACAGCAAAAACGGAAACAGCGATAAAACCATCAAAAATGTCGGAGCGTTTATTGGAACGCTTGAAAGGATCATCATCGTCCTGCTGTTGAGTGTGAATCAATATGCCGCGATAGGGTTGGTATTAACCGCAAAATCAGTTGCCCGATACGATAAAATATCGAAAGAGCCGCCATTCGCTGAATATTATTTGCTCGGCACCTTGTTGAGTACGTTGCTTGTAATTCTTACCTATTTACTGTTATGTAAATGATGACGTGGTTAGAGCGGTAAGGCCTTTGAATGTTCTTAACTGATTTATTGTCGATCCAAAAAGTTGACGGCCGTCTGCAATGGATCACCACCGATCGATACGAAGATATCCGGACGGAGCATACGCTGGTCTGCGCTGGTGTCAGGGCGCAGCCATCCCGCATAAGGTTTTCGGCATTAAACAGGCAAATACTACACTACTATTTTTGCTTATAATGTGCAATTGACTATTGCTTCTTGGAATAAACTAAAAGTTGTAATTCCTGAGGAGACGCTCCTTTCCCGTAATAATTTGAAAAAGTATGTATGATATTCAATTTCCGTTGTTGCAAAATTGAATTCAGTTCCGCTATTGAGTATAACCGCGTAGGATCTCCTGTGGTAATATCAGGCTTTTCCGCCGGGATACCATAAGGAATATCGCATCCTCCATAAAGCATTCTATGAGTTTTTTCATTCCATTCGAATTTTGCTAAAGCCAGCGCTTTTTCCCCTGCTTCCCAATTCGATCTGGGAAAATAATGTTCGGCATGTTCAGCGTTACAAATATCCATAAAGTGCTTACCACCGGATTTTAGGGCATGTGAAACAGCATCGAATATTTTTAGATTTTCTTCATCGGTTTCAAGATATCCGATTGCACCATCCGCAAGGTTTAGCACAACATCAAACTCATTTTCAAATCGAACAGCGCGGATGTCAGCGTTAATAAAACAAGCGTTCAATGATTCGGTTTTTGCTGTTTTTCTGGCGTCATCAATATATTCAGGTGTGATATCCACCCCTACAACCGGATACCCTTTGCGTGCAAGGGAAAGGGCATGCCGTCCATACCCGCATGCTAAATCAAGAATACGTTCTTTACCGGTTAGTCTAAGAGTTTTAATAATAAAGTCAACTTGGTTTTCAGTGTCCTCTACCCATGATTGATTTTTGATATCAAGAGTCCATCCATGTTTATACCAATCGTCCTTTTGCGCTTTCATAAATATCCTCCCTTATCACTACCATCAAATTCCTGTTTATCTCTCTGTTAAGTTGAACCACTTAATAATCTCTTCAACTCAAATCTTGATTTTATTTAATCATCGAAGCGAATGTTTTTTCGATAGCCTCGATCTTTTAAGGCTCTAATTTCGTGTCATTACAAAATAGATGCATTTACAATTTGCCCGATTATTATCAGCAAGACATGTTTCATAAAATTCATGTTATGCTCATAATTGGTATGCGTAAGCTATGTATCCTCATATAAAATCATAACAGAAAAATATAGAACAGTAGCCGCAAATTGAAGTTCTAAAACTTTAATTTGCGAGCTTTCAATAAATTCATTTATGTCTTTTTCTAATCTTTTTTCAGTCATTGCTTGCAAAATTTTAACTTTCATTTTTTACACTCCTTCGTCAAATATAAACAATCAGGAATTCAACAGCGTTTTCGTCCAGTATTATTTTAAGCATAACATAAAAATCAGACTAAAAAAGATACAAAGTTGCATCGATTTCAGCCTAATCAACCTGTGCTGCACCGACAAAAAATATGCAACGAAGAAAATGATTATTTTGCAGGCGATTATTAGACCTCAGAAAAATACTGATAACCTGTGTCTGAAATATTTTTGTTTATATTTTGCTTCTCAAAAACTCTACAACAGCCGCACGTTTCAAAACAATGAATTTATATTTTTCGCCATGATGTGTCAGTATACAAAAACAAGAAATTATACCAAATAGTGCTCTTTTCCTAAGAACTTCGCTCATATCGCAATAATCTATTTTTATTGAATCACCCAAAGTAGTTGTAAAAAAAATACCTTTTTCATCAAAATACAAAAAACCCGAATCAGGATTCATGATCAAGGGGATATGAGTTGCAGCAATTTTTTTACCGGTATAATCTTCCATCTCTAAAATTTTTGACCTCCAATAATATAAATACTATTCATAGCCTGATTATAACAAAAACCTGCCGCAAAAGCAATTTCAGCTTTTCGACAGGTTTTCTTTAAGGTGCGAGTGTTTATAACGACAAACTCGGAAACCCACATAAAATAAAGGTTTTCGGCATCTGTCAAGCAACTGTTTCGATCCTGCTCTGTTACAGCTCTGATCCACAAACCCATAAAAAGTTTTTTTGTGTGGCAGATTGTTAGTTTTGGCGTAATCAACCTTGATAATATGGCCCTTCATTTCGGGAAACGGTGATCCCATGCTGGCAGGCCTGACCCAACCTGAACAGCTTCTATTCCAGTCGTCTCGGTGCCTGTACATAGCGTACCACGCCGGGAAGATCGACCGTGAGTAGGCGCAGATCGAAAAAAAAGCGCTGCTCGCCCGATTCACGGACAACCAGCGCTGGGAACAGATATATCGGAACACCTGCGACATTCGCGTGAAACTGGCCGATTATTCCAAAGAGGTTGAAGCTGGGACGTGCGAGCGATGCAAAATTTCTTTATAAATAAAAAGTCAAGCGCCTCCCACCGTAAAGCAAGAACCGGAAATAAAAAATGCGCCTCTTTCGAAGCGCACTCAAAACCCAGTTTATGTGTTATCTTCTGTTTGCAAAGCAATCGCTGCAATACACAGGACGATCATCACGAGGTTTAAAAGGGACTTTGCAAGTTTTTCCACAAGATGCACAAGTGGCTTCAAACATCTCTCGATCGCCACCATTTGAATTCCCTCTGGAATTTTTACGTGCATCACGACAGGATTTGCATCTTTGGGGTTCATTTGTAAAACCTTTGGATGCATAAAATTCTTGTTCACTTGCAGTAAATTCGAATTCGGCCCCGCAGTCTCTGCAAATTAAAGTTTTGTCTTCGTACATGTAAGTAGTATACCTCAATTTCTAAATATATGCTTAACGAGGTAAGCATTGGAATTAAGTATAAATCAATTTAGAAAAAATGTCAAATAAAATCATTCAAAGGAGTGAAAGCGATGGGCTAAAAGTCAAATACAACGTCTACAAGGTTTCAGACGGCAGCAAAGTTCTCGATTGCTTTGTACTTAGACGGCAGAAGGACAATGCCGCAAGAATCGCACTGGATTAACAATCTGCCAGAAATCAAGGAGTAAAACGATGGATGAACAAGATTTCCCCTCTCGCCTCCGCCAGCTCCGCACCGATCCATTGATTACGGCACTTTTCTCGGCTACTCCGGCGGTGCGGAGGCACAGACCACGCAGGTAACGGCGATCACATGGCCGCAACAGTCGTAGCGTACATCGTTGGTAAAGGCCTTGTGGACGCAGCAAGCGCCGAGGCGGCAACGATCACACAGTACAGCGCGCCGGTTATCGGTACGGTGGATAGCACGCCAGCTGAAGTTGCACAGACCGGAGCAGGTCAGGCAGCGGAGGTCAAGCAGAATACGGCACTGTCTGGTAGCGAAAAGACAGAGTAACACCGATATAGCGTTTGCACCATAAGATATATTAACCTGCTCTTAATAACAAAAATGATAAAGAAGTATCCCCCGCTGGCCTATTGGTTGACGGGGGATTTTTTATTATATACCACATAACATATTGACAAACGGTATAGCATTAGATATTCTCAATTCAAGAAACTAAACAAAGATGTGGTGAAAGTAATGAAATATCTTTATGTCATGCTAATGGAGAACAGAAGGAATCTGAATTTAGAAATAGTACAAAAGCATGTTAATCATCTAAGATCTCTTGAGCAGAATGGAAAACTTTATCTTTGTGGTCCATTCACAGACTATGCAGGAGGGATTGAGATATTGGTTGCAGACAGTTTCGAGGAAGCGAAAAAAATTGCAGAATCTGATCCATTTATTTCTGAGGGATATAAGACATTTGAACTACGCACTTTAGAAGTCGCGAATAAGGATAATAATTATCTGATTTAAAGGATTCAGCCAGCAGAGATCACATGAATAAGACTCAGGCCCATCGGTTAATCCGGTGGGCCTTTTTATTCCCTAATTACACTTTGTCGAATTGTGTAGTATAATACCCATATAGAATATTGACAAGGTGGTGATAACGTGACTGCAGAAGATTGGAAACGCTATGATAAACGAATACAGGAAATTGTTGACCCATTTGGAAGTGGCTTTCCGAAACTGCGCAAACTTATGATAGAGTGGGCGAAAGAAAATAATTTACCTATTCATGATCTGATGGAGCAGTATATGGCCTGGAAGTGGAAGAAATAGACGGTACTACACCGCCACCACCGCCCCGATGCCTGGCTTCATCGTCCTGCTTATCGCCGGAAGCACCCAGTACGCCAGAATCACCAGGATAATCGCCAAAACTACCCCCGAGTAACGCACTTATCATACAGTCCGATTCGGGTTTACGGACCCGGTGGGATAACAATATTACGATACGGGACAGGCCGATAGTGAGCAGTGCAGCGGAAATGACCATTAAGAGCATCATTATTTCGCGGGTCATGAGATCGCCTCCATTGTTTATATAAAGACCATGCCTGGCAGATCAACCGCCAGGCATTTTAAATGCTATTCCGAAACTCTTTCCGATGACAAAAAATTTCGGATTTGTTGGTGCGGATAACAGGACTTGAACCTGCACGAGGGTTACTCACCAGAACCTAAATCTGGCGTGTCTGCCAATTCCACCATATCCGCGTGCGAAAGCTATTATACCGTAATGACAGCTTTTTTGCAAGCCCTTTATCTGCCCAGAATCCCCTGCTCCAGCATGGACTGGGCGGCCAGCATCGCACCGAGGCGGCCGCTGTGGTAGTTCAGCCCGCCCTGCATCCACGCGGCGTAAGGCTCGCGCAGGGGCGCGTCCGCGGAAAGCTCAATGGAAGCGCCGAGCGTGAACGCACCCGCGGCCATAATGACCTTGCAGTCGTAGCCGGGCATATCCCAAGGCTCCGGGGTCACAAAGGAATCCACAGGAGCGCCTTTCTGCACCCCTTTGCAGAAGGCGATCAGCGCCTCTTCCCTGCGAAGCAGCACGGCCTGGATGATATCGGCGCGCGGCTCGTCGTACTTCGGGGTGACATCGTATCCGAAAAGGCTGAACAGCGCCGCGGTAAACGAGGCGGTTTTCAGCGCTTCGCCGGTGACGTGCGGCGCGTGGAAAGCGCCCATGAACAGCTCCCTGTTGTTGCCGAGAGTCGCGCCGATTTCGCGGCCGGTTCCCGGCGTGGTCAGGCGGTAGGAACAGCTTTCCACCAAGTCTTTTCGCCCGGCGATATACCCCCCGGTAGGCGCGACACCGCCGCCCGGATTTTTTATCAGCGAACCGGCCATCAGGTCCGCCCCGCGGCTGACCGGTTCCGTTGTCTGGACAAACTCGCCGTAGCAGTTGTCCACCATCACGATGCAGTCCGGCGCCTCGGCTTTTACGATTTTCGCTATCTTTTCAATATCCTCCACAAAAAGGGAAGGTCTCAGGCTGTATCCGCGCGAACGCTGGATATAGACCATCCTGATTCCCGGATTGACCCGCCGCCCGATCTCTTCATAATCGGGCGTTCCGTCCGCCTTCAGTTCCAGCTGTTCGTACCGGATGCCGAACTCCTTCAAAGAGCCGTTTCCGTCGCCGGTAAGGCCTATGACGCCGCGCAGGGTATCATAGGGAATCCCCGTTACGCTGAGCATCACGTCGCCCGGGCGGAGCACTCCGAACAGCGCCACCGTCAGCGCGTGGGTGCCGCTGACGAAATTATAGCGCACAAGCGCGTCCTGAGCGCCGAGCGCCGCGGCATAAACCGCATCCAGCGCGTCGCGCCCGCGGTCGCCGTAGCCGTAGCCCGTGGACGCCGCGAAATGGCTTTCGCTGACCCCCGCCCGATTAAACGCCGCCATCATTTTCTGCTGGTTGTAATCGGTAGTCCCGTCGATTTTTTCCAAAACCGGCGCAATCATTTTCGACGCCTTTTCCGCGGCATCCTTTATCTTTTCATCGATTGTAAAATAAGGGTAAAGCATGTTTGTTCCTCAACTATTCCTCATCATTGACAAAACGGACCACAGGCCTGCCGTCCCGGTCCAGAAGCGGAGTCAGCCCGCCGGAGTTTCCCCACGATGTCTGCAGGTAGTGGACGCCGGTTTCCGTGTCCACCAGGATTCTCTGCACATCCACCGTCCCCTGCGAATAAATGGCCTTGAATCTCTTTTCTTTCATCGGTACTTTCTCCTCAAATCTTCATTTCTGAAAATTCCCCGCATTCTGAAAAGCCGTAGGAGCGGTAGAAACCCTCGTTTTCATCCTGAGCGCGCAGAATGAAAATCCTTCTGTCCGGCAGCTGGGAAATCAGCGCCGAAAGCGTTTCATGCCCCAGGCCCCTTCTTCGATGTTCAGGGTCTACGCAGACCGCCGACAGCACGGCCGTCTGTTCCGTCCGGGTGGAACAGATCGCGCAGGAAACCAGCCTGTCCCCCTGACGGATTCCCGCCGTCACGGCGGTATCGTGACGGATGCGGTGGGACATGTCCATATAGAACGGCTCAAACTCCGGCGGCGTAAAGCTTTCCGAAGCGCAGGCCGAAAGGAGCGCGTGAATGTCGCGCAGGCTGGGGTTCGTTTCAAACAGAAACCGCGGCTGTACGGGCGAAGCATTGTCGTACATCATGATCTGCCCGCGCTTTGTAACCGGGAATCCGATTTTCCCCGCCGCGGCGGAGGCACACAGCAAACGTTCCGCGCCCGTCATACGGATAAAATCGGCCAGCTCCGCAAAATCCGCTTCCCCGGCGTCCAGAATCACCGTATCGTCCAGCTTGCACAGCAGCGTACCGGTTTCCTCCTGCACCCAGAACTGGGCGAACGGCTCGTTCAGGCCGTAAGCCTGTGCGGTGGAAAGAATCTGACACCCGAACGCCGTAGAGCCGAACGGGGAAAGAGCCTCTTCATATTCTACTTTTTTAATCATCTTGTTCCTCGCCCGCAATCCTGTCCGCAAGCTCGCAAACAAGCTTCTGCGCGGAAATGAAATCCTCCTGTGATATCAGGCTCACCGCGGAGTGCAGGTACCTGCATGGGAGGGAAATCGCAACGGTTCTTACCCCGCCGCGGGAAACATGGATGGCTCCGGCGTCGTTTCCGCCCGCGACAGCCCGTTTCGGCTGACAGCTCGCTCCGGCCTTTTTCGCCGCCTGAAACGCCATCTGATAGTATTCCTTATCGTAAATCGTACGCTTGTCCATGAAGGAAATCACCGCGCCGCCGCCGACGCAGCAGACCCGGTTTTCTTTATCCACCCCGGCCACATCCGCCGCCGTGGTGCTTTCCAGAACGATCGCCGCCTGCGGCTCCACCGCAAAGGCCGCCGTCCGGGAACCCGTCAGACCGGTTTCCTCCTGTACGGCAAACACAAAATACAGATCGTATTTCAGCTCACTCTGAATCATATGGATCATCATGGCGCACCCTGCCCGGTCGTCGAGCGCGCGGCTCTTGATCATGCCGTGGGACGTGTCGAAAACGGAGTCGAAGGTGACCGGGTCGCCGGGGGTGACATACCGCTCCACTTCTTCCCGGTCCTGTGCACCGATATCGATATACAATTCCTTCACCGGCACGGATTTTTCCTTTTCTTCCCCTTCCAGAAGATGAATCGGCTTTGCGCCGATCACCCCGCCGACCTCCGCGCCGACCGTGACCGGCCTGCCGCAGAGGACGCGGCGGTCTATGCCGCCGACGGTGTCAAACTTCAAAAGACCGTCGTCCATAATATCGGTCACGATCATGCCGACCTCGTCCATATGGGCGTTCAGCATCAGCTTGGTTTTGGGGCGTTTCGCGCCCTTTTTAAAGACAATGAGGCTGCCGAGCGGAGTGGTTTCAATGCTCGTGGCGTACGGCTGGATTTCCTCCAGAACGATCTTCCGTACTTCGTCCTCCTGTCCGGAAATGCCGCGCGCCGTGCACAGGCATTCCAAAAGCTTCCAGTCCATCACTCCACCCCCTTGATGTATTCCGCGATCAGCCGGGCGGTATCTTCCAGATCCGTAAGGTCAACGACCTCGACCGGCGTGTGCATGTACCGGAGCGGGATGGAGATCAGCTCCGCCTTCACGCCCCGGCGCGTCGCCGCGATCTCGTCGGAATTCGTTCCCGTCGAGCCGCCCATTACGTCGAGCTTATAGGGAATCCCGTTTCTCTTCGCCGTTTCGATCATCCCGTCGACCATTTCACGGTCGAGCAGGGGCGCGATGCCGATCATCGGGCCGCCGCCCAGCTTCCCGCATTTTTCCGGCGGGACATGCGGCTGTTCGGCAAAGCTGACGTCTACGATCACCGCATGGGTCGGGTTGACGGAATAGGCGCCCGTCAAAGCGCCCTGACCGCCGACCTCCTCCCGGCTGCTGAAAAGAATGGTAACTTCACAGTTGAGGTCGCAGCCGGAAAGCAGCTGCGCGCAGCGGATCAGCGCGGCGACGCCCGCGCGGTCGTCCAGCCCGGGGGCGGTTACCCGCGTGCCCAGAAGGCTTTTCGGCGCGGCGTGGAACAGGATCCGGTCGCCCGGGCGAATCAGCTTCTCCGCCTCTTCCCGGGAAAGCCCCGCGTCCACCGCCATTTTTTCCACCGGAATCACCTTGTCCTCGCTGCCGTCCGAAAGGTGGGGCGGCGTGCAGCAGACAATGCCGGTCAGCACCTCTTTGCCGTAAATGGTGACCGGGCTGCCCGGCATTACGCGGCGGTCCACCCCGCCGCTGCGGTCAACCCGGATAAATCCGTGTTTATCAATATTGGTCACGATCAGTCCGATCTGATCGATATGCGCGTCAAGCAGAATATGCTTTTCCGCGCCGGGCTTCCCCATTTTCGCAATCACGTTGCCCATTTTGTCAATGCGGGCCTGTGCGTATTGGGAAAGCTCTTCCACCGCTGTTTTCGCCGCGGCGTTTTCGTCCCCCGGTGTGCCGGGAGCCGCGCAGAGACGAAAAACAAGCCTCTTCAGTTCATCCATGGTATTCACTCCGTTATCTGATATATTCCTGACTGGTCAGTTTTTTACTGTGTTGATCTATGTAAAAGGAAAACGGCCGGATTACAGCCGTTCCACCAGTTTTTTGAATTCCTCTCCGCGCGTTTCGTAGTTCGGGAACATGTCGAAGCTGGCACAGGCCGGCGAAAGGGATACGATGTCGCCCGGCACCGCCTCAGCCCGGCAGGCCTCAACCGCTTCTTCCAGCGACCGCACCCGGATGATCTTCGGGCCGCCCTCCCGGTAGTTCGGCGCCGCCTTGACGCTCCGCTCGATTTTGTCCGCGGTCGCGCCCATCAGCACCAGCGTCTTTACGCTGTCCACAACGGCGGGGCCGAAGGAGTCAAACGGGATTTTTTTGTCATAGCCGCCCGCGATCAGAAGGATCTTGCGGTCGAAAAGCTTCAGGGTCCCGTTCGCCGTGCGGCTCGGGGTGGTTCCGATGGAATCGTTGTAATATTTCACGCCGTCCAGCTCCCGCACAAATTCGTTGCGGTGCTCCACTCCGGAAAAGGTGCGCGCGGTCTGAACCATCACGTCCGTACCGACGGTCCCCCACAGGGCGCAGACGGCGGCAAGGTAATTTTCAATATTGTGGCCGCCGGGGATTCTGATCTCCGAGGCGCTCATGACGGGAATGTCCTTCCCATCCAGCGACAGAATGATTTCATTTTGATCGTTAAGCCACGCGCCGCGCGCGCATCTGCCCTTCCGGCTGAACATCAGCCTGTCGCCGCGGACGTCCTTTGCGAAGCCGGCCGTAATTTCATAGTCGGCGTTGAGCACCGCGCGCCCGAAGGCGTTCTGGTGCAGGAGGATATTCTTTTTCGCGTCGATATATTCCTGCATATCCTTATGCATGTCCAGATGGTTCGGGGTGACGTTGGTCACCACGGCGACGTCCGGGCTGCGGCGCATGGAAATCAGCTGGAAGCTGGAAAGCTCCACCACCGCCACGTCGTCGGGACGAATGCTTTCTATTTCAGGCAGAAGGGGATTGCCGATGTTTCCGCCCAGATGGACGGTTTTTCCGGCCGCTTTGAGCATTTCGGAAAGGATGGTGGTCGTGGTGGTTTTTCCGTCGCTGCCGGTCACCGCGAAAATTTTACAGGGGCACAGATCGAAAAAAACTTCCATTTCAGAGGTGACCGCCGCGCCGCGCTCACGGGCCGCGTTCAGCTCGGGCAGATAATATTTCATGCCGGGCGTACGGAAAATGATGTCTTCGTCAAGATTTTCCAGATAGCCCTCCCCCAGCTTCAGCGTAACGCCCAGCTCTTTCAGCTCGCCAGCTGTTTCGCCCAGCTTTTCCTCCGTCCGCCGGTCGCGGGCCGTTACGGCCGCGCCGCGCTGCGCAAAGATTTTGATCAGCGGCAGATTGCTTCCGCCGATGCCGCAGAAGGCCACTCTCTTTCCCTGTATCGAACTGTAAAATTTCTGAATATCCATAAATGCCTCCGGCTTGTTTTTCAGTCACAGCAATTTTCTGCTCCGGTTTCTTTCCCGTAATATCGGTACTGCAATACCACCTATTATACTTTCGCCCACAAAAAATAGCAAGTAATGGCAAAGAAAAACGGCCTGACGCCGCACACGGCGAGGGAAATTATCCCCTTGCAGCGCCGAGGAAAGCGCGGAAAAGGTCCCCGCTCTCCGGCCCGGACAAATACTCCGGATGCCACTGCACCCCCAGAAAAAACCGCTTCTCCGGCATCCAGACGCACTCCGCCAGCCCATCCGCCGAGCGGGCGGCGCACCGGAGCGGCGGCGCAAGGTCCTTGACCGCCTGATGGTGCATGCTGTTGACCATCATTTCTGTTTTATCAAGGATGGCGCAGAGCGGGCTTTCCTTTTCAATGACAATGCCGTGCACCCCCACATCGTAGGGAGGCTTCTGACAGTGGGCGACCGGCAGGCCCTGAACCTGCGCCGGGATATCCTGATACAGGCTGCCGCCGAGCGCCACGTTCATCAGCTGGATGCCCCTGCAGATGCCCAGCACGGGCTTGTCGAGCTTTACGGCCCGATTCAGCAGAAGGATTTCAAACCGGTCGCGCCGCAGATCGATCGCCCCGCAAAAACGCAGCGTTTCTTCGCCGAACAGCGAAGGGTGTACGTCCGGCCCGCCGGTAAACAGAAATCCGTCGCACAGTCCGGCCAGCGCTGCAATGTCCTCTTCCCCGCCCGTCAGCGGCAGGACCAGCGGCATGCCGCCCGCTTCCTCAACGGCGCGCAGATAGTTCGGGCGCATCCAGAACCGCTCCTGCTCCGTATCGTAAAGCGGCGTTAAGCCGATGACCGGTTTTGCCATAAAAAATCCCTCCCGCTTTTGATTTTTTTATAATACCACAGGCGCAAAGCGCCGTTGTGGCATCTTTATAAATTGGCGAAGCGGATATAATAATCGCTTGCGATTATTATATCATGTTGATTCCGCCTCAAACCGAAAAATCTGTATATTTTTGCCTCACGTGTAAAAAATACCGTCATGGGGTGAAAAATGATGAATAAAAAAAGAATTATCTCGCTGATCGCCGTGATCGCGCTGATCGTAACGCTCGGAGCGACGACTGCAATGGGTTATGTTTCCGCAAACAAATATAAAATGAATCTGGAATACAACTACAAGCGTGCCGTAGGCGACCTGAGCGGCTGCGTCTCCAACATTGAGACCGCGCTGAACAAGGCCTCCTACGCAAATACGTCAACCCAGCAAAACGGGCTGGCCGCCAAGCTGATGAGAGAATCCAGCATGGCGAAATCCGCGCTGGCGGTGCTGCCGGTCACCGACCATTCGCTGGACAACGTGACCAAATTTATTACTCAGGTCGGCGATTTCGCCATGACGCTGTCCACCAAAATTTCTTCCGGACAGAAGATCGGCGAAGAGGACTACAAGACCATGAGCCAGCTGGAAAAATACGCCAAATCGCTGCAATCCGGTCTGCAGAACGTAAAGACCGATATCCAGTCCGACCAGCTTTCCAGCGAGTTCAAGAAAACCTCGGAGGACTTTACCGATTTTCCCTCGCTGATTTACGACGGCCCGTTCTCCGACCATATCAGCCAGATGAAGCCGATGCTGACCGAGGGGCGCGAACAGATCGCCCAGGGCAACGCGCAGAATATCGCGGCGGAATTTCTGGGGGCCACGCAGGATAAGCTTGCGCATACGCAGGACACGGCGGGGAACCTGCCCACCTATAATTTCACCGCAAACAACGGCGGTATCCGCATCTGTGTGACAAAGGCGGGCGGGTTTGTCTCCAGCATGGAGAATTCGCGCGACGTGACCGCCGAAAACCTCAGCTACGAGGACGCGTCCAAAAAAGCCGCCGCCTTTTTGAAGGGCCGGGGCATTTCGAATATGAAGCAGAGCTACTACGTCATCAACGACGGCGTCTGCACGATCAACTTCGCCTATTATAAAGACGATATTATCTACTACCCCGATCTGATCAAAATTTCCGTCGCGCTGGACGACGGGGAAATCGTACTGTTCAACTCCACGGGCTATATCATGAACCACCACGACCGTACGGTAGCCGCGAAAATCACCGCCGACCAGGCGCAGGCTTCCGTCAGCAAAAAGCTGACAGTCAAAAAAAGAGGGCTGGCTTTGATTCCAACCCCCGGTCTGAGCGAAGTGCTCACCTATGAATTTGTATGCAGCGGACAGAATAACGAACAGGTTCTGGTCTATATCAACGCAACCACCGGACTGGAGGAACAGATTCTGATCATGCAGATTTCCGACAGCGGGATGCTGACCAAATAGCTCTTATTTCCCGCCCATCAGGCTGACCAGCACGGCTTTCTGCGCGTGCAAACGGTTTTCAGCCTCGTCAAAAATTTCCTTCGCGTGCTTTTCAAACATTTCCGCAGTGATTTCTTCGCCGCGGTGCGCGGGCAGACAGTGCTGGACAATGGCGTCGCTCTTGGCGGCGGACATGATGTCCTCATTGATCTGGAAGCCCTTGAACGCATCGCGGCGTTTTTGCGCTTCCTCCTCCTGTCCCATGGAGGCCCACACGTCGGTAATCACCACGTCGGCGCCCTTTGCGGCTTCCTTCGGGTCGGTGGTCATGCTGAACGCGGGATGCGTGACCGCAAAATCGAGCACCGCGGCGGCCGGCCGGTATTCCTTCGGACAGGCGACGGCAACCTCCATCTTCATCTTCAGTCCGCCCACGATCAGCGAATTCATCATATTGTTCCCGTCGCCGATGTAGCACAGCTTCAGCCCGTCAAGGCTGCCCTTGTACTCGCGGATGGTCATCAGGTCGGCCAGCACCTGGCACGGGTGGGAAAAGTCGGTCAGTCCGTTGATGATCGGGATCGTGCCGTTTTGCGCCAGCGCTTCGACCTCCGACTGCTTGAAGGTGCGGATCATGATGCCGTCCAGATAGCGGGAAAGCACGCGGGCGGTGTCCTGTACCGGCTCGCCGCGGCCGATCTGCAGATCCTTCGCGGAAAGGAAAATCGGCAGCCCGCCCAGCTGGTACATACCGACTTCAAAGGAAACACGGGTCCTGGTGGAAGCTTTTTCAAAAATCATTCCCAGCGTTTTGCCCGCCAGATGCCGGTGTTCAATGCCGTGCTTCTGCTCGTATTTGAGCTGGTCGGCAAGGTTCAGAACAGAGGTGATATCCTCGCTGGTCAGGTCAAGCATTTTCAGCAGATGTTTCATAGTTGCCCTCCTAAAAATCAAATGTTCGTTTACGTTTTTCTATCTTCCTTTATTCCAGGGTCCGGATCACTTTTTGCAGGACCGCGAGACCCTTGTCAATATCTTCATAGGTAATCGTCAGCGGCGGCAGGAAGCGGAGCAGCTCTTTTGCCGTCAGAACCAAAAGGCCGCTTTCTGCGCATTTCTGCGCGGCCTCTTTGGCGCTCCCCTTTTTCAGCTTCGCACCGAGCATCAAGCCTAGCCCGCGGACAAATTCGATTTCCTCCATGGCGGAAAGCTTTTCCGTAAGGTACGCGCCCTTTTCACGTACCTCCTGTAAAAAGTCCCCGTTGCCGACCACGTCCAGCACCGCGAGCGCTCCCGCGCAGACGACCGGGTTCCCGCCGAAGGTAGAACCGTGTGAACCGGCGTCCATCACCCCGCCGAGGCGTTCGGTGCAGAGGCACGCGCCGATCGGCAGACCGCCGCCGAGTCCCTTCGCACTGGTCAGGATATCCGGCATGATCCCGTAATTCTGGAAGCAGTAAAGCTTCCCCGTACGGCCCACGCCCGTCTGCACCTCGTCGACGATGAGCAGGATATCCCGCTCCCCGCAGAACGCGGCCAGTTCCTTTACAAAGCCGGCTTCCAGCGGCAGAACGCCGCCCTCGCCCTGCACCAGCTCGATCATCACCGCGCACGTGTCCCCCGACACGTTTTCCTTTACGCTGTCCATACTGGGAAACGCATAGGAAAAGCCCTGTGTCAGCGGAGTGAATTTTTCGTGAAAAGCGTCCTGCCCGGTCGCCGCCAGCGTGGTGAGCGTGCGGCCGTGAAACGAATTTTGCAGGGTGACGATCCGGTACCGGTTCTTGCCGTATTTATCGGCGGCGTACTTCCGCGCTGTTTTGACCGCGCATTCGTTTGCCTCCGCGCCGGAATTTCCGAAAAAGGCCTTTGAAAACCCGGTCAGGGTGCAAAGCTTTTCCGCCAGCTTTGTCTGCATGGGCTGATAGTATAAATTGGAGGTATGCTGCAATGTCGCCGCCTGCTTCGCGACGGCCCGCGTCCATCGTTCGTCACAGTAGCCCAGCGAATTGACGCCGATGCCGCTTGTAAAATCGATATACTCTTTTCCGTTGCAGTCCACCGCGGTCGCGCCGTGGCCGGAAACAAGCGCCACGGGGAACCGCCCGTAGGTCTGCATAAGATACCTGTGGTCCTGCTCCTGAATTTCTTCCAAGGTCATTTCTGTCACCCCTATTTATGATTACATTTTCCCCGTACGGCATTCCCCAGTCGTTGGATCAATCAGCAGAACATCGTGCCGATGCCCTCGTCTGAAAAAAGTTCGATCAGAATGGAGTGCGGGATACGCCCGTCGATGATGTGCGCCCGGCTCACGCCCCGCCGCACGGCTTCGACGCAGCAGTCGATTTTCGGGATCATGCCCCCGCTGATGATGCCCTGATTCTGCAGCTTCGGCACGTCGCTGACGTTGACCGCCGGAATCAGGGTGCTTTCGTCTTCCTTATCGCTGAGAAGCCCTTTAATGTCCGTCATCAGGATCAGCTTGATCGCGCCCATTTCCGCCGCGATGCGCGCCGCGGCGATATCCGCGTTGATATTGTATACTTCCCCGTTTTCGCCGCCGGCGACGGTCGCCACGATCGGCACATAGCCGTTTGCCGTGGTCTGGGAAACGATTTCTGTATTCACTTCGGTAATTTCGCCAACGAAGCCGAGGTCCTCCCCCGCCGCGAGCTTTTTCGCCTTCATCATGCCGCCGTCCAGCCCGCAGAGGCCGATGGCCCGGCCGTTGTGCCGTTCCAGAAGCTGGACGAGGTCCTTGTTGACCTTGCCCGCCAGCACCATCTGCACAACGTCCACGGTTTCCGCGTCGGTCACGCGCAGCCCGCCGACAAAACGGCTTTCCTTGCCGATCTTTTTGAGCATCGCGCTGATTTCCGGCCCGCCGCCGTGCACCAGCACCACGTTGATGCCGACGAGCTGCATCAGAACGATATCGCTCATGACCGCGTCCTTCAGGTCTTCGTTCACCATGGCGTTTCCGCCGTATTTTACAACGACCGTCCTGCCCGCGTATTTCTGTATATACGGCAGGGCCTGAACCAGAACCCGCGCCCGGTCCGCATTGCTGATATTCATACTGTTCCTTCCTCCGTCCGCGTTCCTCAGCTCCGGTAATCCCCGTTGATTTTTACATAGTCGTAGGTGAGGTCGCAGCCGAACGCACAGGCATGGAACTCTCCGCCGTTCAGCGCCACATCCACATTGATTTCATCCTGCGTCAGGATTTTCTTTGCCTCATCCTCGTCAAAATCGATTCCCGCGCCGTTTTTACAAACCTCTATGCGGCCCGCCTTCGATTCAAACGCAACGTCCACCAAGCTTACGTCCACATCCGCGTCCGCGTAACCGATCGCGCACAAAACGCGTCCCCAGTTTGCGTCCGCGCCGAACATCGCCGCCTTGAACAGGCTGGAGCAGATCACGCTTTTGGCAACCAGCCGCGCGTCCTTTTCGCTTCTTGCTCCCGTTACCCGGCAGACCAGCAGCTTGGTCGCGCCCTCGCCGTCCTTTGCGACTTTTCTCGCAAGCGCGGTGCAAAGGGCGGTCAGCCCCTGCACAAAAAGGCGGTAATCTTCGGAGTCCCCCGTGATTTCCCCGTTCCCGGCGAGACCGGAGGCAAGGATGGCGGTCATGTCGTTGGTGGAGGTATCGCCGTCGACGCTGACCATATTGAAGCTGACGTGCACCGCTTCCTTCAAAGCGGCATTCAGCGCACAGGCCGAAATCGCGGCGTCCGTGGTCAGAAAGCAGAGCATGGTCGCCATATTCGGATGAATCATGCCGGAGCCCTTTGCAATGCCGCCGATATGGACGGGCTTTCCGCCGATATTCAGCTCGACCGCCAGATTTTTCATTTCGGTGTCCGTCGTCATAATCGCCCGGGCGGCGTCGCCGGAGCCGGTGGGTGAAAGCGCCTTTGCCAGCGCGGGAGCGGCCTGTTCGATCGGCTCGATCGGCAGCACCTGGCCGATGACCCCGGTGGAGGCGACGACCACGTCCTGCGGCGCGATTCCCAGTTCCTGCGCAGCGATTTCGCACATCCTCCACGCCTTTTCCTCGCCGTCGGCGTTGCAGGTATTGGCGTTGCCCGAATTGCAGATCACCGCCTGCGCTCTGCCGTCGGCGATATTTTTCCGCGTCACCACAACCGGCGCGCCCTTGACTAAATTCTGCGTATAGACGGCCGCGGCGGAACATGGAACCTTTGCATAAATCATCGCAAGATCCGGCTTTGATTTATTTTTGCGGATTCCGCTGTAAATCCCCGCTGCGGTAAACCCCTGTGCGGCGGTAACGCCGCCCTCGATCCATTCCATTTTCACTATCCCCTTAAAATGCCGGGGGCAATGCTTTCAGCCCGGCTGTTTCCTCTATTCCAAACGCAAGATTCATATTCTGGATCGCCTGCCCCGCCGCGCCCTTGACCATATTGTCAATCGCCGAGATGGCGATCAGCGTGCCGGTACGGAAATCGGCGTGGAGCGAAATATCGCAGAAATTGGAATATCGCACATTTTTGATGTCCGCCTCTATGCCCTGCGGCAGCAGCCGGATAAAATATTCCGAATCGTACGCGTCATGATAAGCTTTTTGTATCTGTTCCATGGTTGCTCCCGCGGCCAGCTTCGCGTAGCAGGTAGCGAGAATTCCCCGGTTGACCGGCAGCAGATGCGGCACAAAGGTCAGCTTTACCGGCGTGCCCGCCACATGGGAAAGGCTCTGCTCCATCTCCGGCGTATGGCGGTGACAGGCGACCTTATAGGCGCTCATGCCCTCGTTCAGCTCCGGGTAATGGGTGTTCTGGCTCGGTTTTCTGCCCGCGCCGGTCACGCCGCTTTTGCAGTCGGCAATGATGCCGTCCTTTTGTATCAGGCCGTTTTTCAAAGCCGGCGCAAGTGCGAGCGGTACCGCGGTGGTGTAGCAGCCGGGGTTCGCGATGATTTTTTTGCCCCTGATCTGTTCCCGGAAAAGCTCCGGCAGAGCGTAAACGGCGAGCTCGTGAAGGTCGGGATGCAAGAATGTCCCGCCGTACCACTCGCGGTAATCCTCTTCGTTTTCCAGCCGGAAATCCGCACCGAGGTCGATAAAGACCTTTCCTTTTGCGAAGCATTCCGCGGCCAGCTCCTGCGAAAGACCGTGGGGCAGCGCGGCAAAAACCGCGTCGCTTTTTTCAACGACCTCGCTCTGGGTGCCGCAGACCATGTCGCATACGCCGCGGTAAGCCGGGTAAACGTCCGAAAGGGCCTGCCCTTCGAAGCTGACCGAGCTGACCGCGGAAAGCTCCGCCTGCGGGTGCCCGCTCAGCAGCCGGCAGAGCTCCGCGCCCGCGTAGCCCGTCGCGCCGACCACGCCCGCCCGGATCATGGCTGCACCCCCAGCTTTTTCAGCACTCTTTCCGCCTGTGCGCGCACATTTTCCGGAGCCGGGCCGCCCAGCACCTTCCTGCCGTTCACGCAGTTTTCCAGCGAAATCGCGTCAAAGATCCCGCCGTCGAACAGCCCGCTGAATTCTTTGTACTTTTCAAGCGGCACGGTTTCGAGCGTCAGCCCGTTTTCAATGCAGTACGCCACCAGCTCGCCGGTTACTTTATATGCGTCGCGGAAGGGCATTCCCTTTCCGACCAGATAATCGGCGCAGTCGGTCGCGTTGATAAAGCCCTTCGCCGCCGCTTTCCTCATATTCTGGGGCAGCACCCGCATGGTGTCCACCATCGGGATAAAGGCGGTCAGGCACATATGCAGGGTGTCCACCGCGTCGAAAATCGCTTCCTTATCCTCCTGCATATCCTTGTTGTACGCAAGGGGAAGACCCTTCATCATCGTCAGCAGCGTGGTCAGGTCGCCGATGGCGCGCCCGCTCTTGCCGCGGACCAGCTCCGCGATATCTGGGTTCTTTTTCTGCGGCATGATGCTGGAGCCGGTGGAAAACGCGTCGTCCAGCTCCACAAATTTAAACTCCCACGAGCACCAGAGAATGATTTCCTCCGAAAACCGGGAAAGGTGCACCATGGCAATGGCGATGTCCGCGGCAAGCTCCATGCAGAAATCCCGGTCGGAAACGCCGTCCAGGCTGTTGTTCGTCGCCCCGGAAAAGCCCAAAAGGGAGGCGGTCATTTCGCGGTCCAGCGGATAGGTGGTCCCCGCCAGTGCGCCGGAACCGAGCGGGCATTCGTCCATACGCTTTTCGGTATCCTCCAGACGGGACAGGTCGCGCTGGAACATTTCGGCATAGGCCAGAAGATGGTGTCCGAAGGTAATGGGCTGCGCGCGCTGCATGTGGGTGTAACCCGGCATGACCACGCCGCTGTTTTCCAGCGCCTTTTTACACAGCACGCCGATCAGCTCTTTGATCTGCCCATGCAGCAGGGCGCACTGTTTTTTCAGATACAGCTTCACATCCACCGCAACCTGATCGTTCCGGCTGCGCGCGGTGTGCAGCCGCTTTCCCGCGGCTCCCAGCCGCGCGGTCAGCTCGCCCTCCACAAAGGTGTGGATATCCTCGGCTTCCCCGTCGATGGAAAGCGTTCCGTTTTCGATCTCCGCGAGGATTTTTTTCAGTTCCGCACAGATTTTTTCGCTCTCCGCCGCGTCGATTACCCCGCAGGCGCCGAGCATGGTCGCGTGGGCAATGCTGCCCTCTATATCTTCCCTTGCCATCCGGCTGTCAAAGGAAATGGATGAATTAAAATCATTGGTTTTCTGATCGAGTTCCTTATGGAATCTTCCCGCCCACAGCTTCAAGTCACACACACTCCGTTTATTGAAAATGTGGGGCAGACCGTATGCCTGCCCCAAAATGGATTATCCCTTATTTTTCTGCTTTTTCAGCGCCTGTACCTGAATCGGCAGCCCGAACAGGTTGATAAACCCGTCGGCGTCGGCCTGATTGTAGACCTCGTCCTCGCTGAAGGTCGCAATATCCTCGTCGTAGAGAGAATACGGGGAAGTGACCCCCGCGTCGATGATATTGCCCTTGTACAGCTTCAGCTTCACTTCGCCGGTCACGGTTTGCTGGGTGCTTTCCACAAAGGCGGAAAGCGCCTCGCGCAGAGGAGTAAACCACTGGCCGAAATAAACCAGCTCCGCAAATTTATTGCCCACGCCCTGCTTGTAGTGATAGGTATCCCTGTCAAGGCAAAGCTCTTCCAGCTTGTTGTGCGCGTGGTACAGAATGGTGCCGCCCGGGGTCTCGTACACGCCGCGGGACTTCATGCCCACCAGCCTGTTTTCCACGATATCCGCGATGCCGATGCCGTTTTCCCCGCCGATCTGATTCAGCTGCGCAATCATGTCGACCGCGCAGAGCTTACTGCCGTTGAGGGACACCGGAATGCCCTTCTCAAACGTAAGGGTGATGTAAGTCGGCTTATCGGGCGCCTGCTCCGGCGAAACGCCCAGCTCCAGAAAGCCCGGCTTCTGATAGGCCGGCTCGTTCGCGGGGTCTTCCAGATCGAGGCCCTCGTGGGAAAGATGCCACAGGTTTTTATCCTTGGAGTAGTTCGTCTCCCTCGTAATGTTCAGCGGAATATTGTGCGCCTCGGCGTAGTCGATCTCTTCGTCGCGGGATTTGATGGACCACTCCCTCCAAGGGGCGATGATCTTCATCTTCGGCGCAAACGCCTTGATGGCAAGCTCAAACCGCACCTGGTCGTTGCCCTTGCCGGTGCAGCCGTGGCAGATGGCGTCCGCGCCCTCGGCCTGAGCGATTTCCACCAGCCTTTTTGCGATCAGCGGCCTTGCAAAGGAGGTCCCGAGCAGATATTTGTTCTCGTACACTGCCCCGGCCTTGAGCGTCGGCCAGATATAATCTTCGGCGAACGCTTTCTTCAGGTCGGCGATATAGAGCTTTGACGCGCCCGTCTTTTTCGCCTTTTCCTCAAGGCCGTTCAGCTCCGCGCCCTGCCCGACATCCGCGGCGACCGCGACGACCTCGCAGTTGTTATAATTTTCCTTCAGCCAGGGGATAATAATAGAAGTATCAAGTCCGCCGGAATAGGCGAGAACTACTTTTTTAATCTTGTTTTCCATTGCATAGGCCTCCCGTTTTGTTTTGTTGTGTTTTATTATACACTATTTATACGGAAATTCAAGCATTTTGTGCATAAATATTCATTTTATCTTTAATAGATAAAAACAGCCAAATAAGATTATTTTTGATTGTGGGATATATCCAAACGTGATAAAATAAAATAGAAACAAGGACCAATTTAACGGAGGTGTTTTTGATGTTTCAACAAATCGACATTACAACCATGAATTTTAATCCATTCACCAAAATCGATAAGGAGTGGATGCTGATTACCGCGGGCAGCGAGGAAAAATGCAACACCATGACGGCCAGCTGGGGCGCTCTGGGCGAGCTTTGGAACCGATACGTTTCCTTTATTTTTGTCCGTCCGCAGCGTTATACTCTCGAATTCATCGAAAAAGAGGATTTTTATTCCCTCTGCTTCTTCGACGAGTCGCAGCGCAAGGCCCTGAACTACTGCGGCAGCCGCTCTGGCCGCGATACCGACAAGATCAAAGACGCCGGTCTGACTCCCGTTTACGACGAAGCCGCGCCTTATTTTGAAGAGGCAAAGCTCGTTTTCATCTGCCGCAAGCTGCACGGGCAGCCCATTGACCCCGCCTGCTTTATCGACCCCGCGATCGACGGAAAGTGCTATCCCCAGAAGGACTACCACAAGATGTTCGTCGGCGAAATCGTAAAGGTACTGGAAAAAGCGTAGCTTTGAAAGCTGAGGTGAGCGCCATGCTGCCCTGGAACCGCAAAGAAGTCTATCTGGGCTTTTCCGAAAGGGAGTTTGCCCATGTCCGCGAGATGCTTTCCACCGCAGGGATTCCCTGTGAAACGCGCATTGTCAACGCGCGCTGCAGCGGGACACGGGGCAGGCTGAGTTCCTTCGGGATGGATTCCGCCTATGAAAACCAGTTCTATGTTTACGTGCGAAAAAGCGATTATGAAAGGGCGAACGCTTTTCTGAAAAAAGGAGCGTAAAAGGGGCTGCTGCAAAACAGGCTCTCAATCAAACAACGCATAAAAAATGCACCTTAAGTGGGCTTTAAACCCCCGCTTTAAGGTGCATTCTTTATTATGAAAGCTGTTGTCCTGTACAATTTGCCGGCGCAAATTCATTTTGCAGCGGCTCTTTTCATTCAATGATATATTTTCCGATGGAACCGTCCAGGGTCGACGGGACCTGTGCCGTCAGCACCAGTCCGATATCGGTGTACTCCTCGTTTTCCACCGTTCCCTCGCGGCGGATCTGCGCCGCGAGGCCGCTCTGCGAAAACGGAAGCAGCAGCTTCACCCGTTTGCTTTTGACCGGCAGATTATCCTCGATCGCGCTGAGCAGCTTGTCGATCCCCGCACCCGTCGCCGCGCTGATCCGAACGGAATTGCCCATAAACGGGATGATGTTGGCCGCGGGAAGAAGGTCGCATTTGTTGAACACGGGGATCACCGGCCTTCCCTCGCAGCCGAGTTCCGACAAAAGGTCCTTCGTGATTTTCAAATGCTCCTGCGCTTCCGCGCTGGAAGCGTCGCAGATATTCAGGATAATGTCGGCGGTGGCGGCTTGTTCCAGCGTGGAACGGAAAGCCTGCACCAGATGATGCGGCAGGCGGCGCACCAGCCCGACGGTGTCGATCAGCATCACCGTGGCGCCGTTCGGCAGCTTCAGCGAGCGAGCGGTGGGGTCCAGCGTAGCAAAAAGCTTATCTTCCGCCAGCACCCCGGCCTGTGTCAGGGCATTCATCAGCGTGGATTTTCCCGCGTTGGTGTAGCCTACCAGCGCGACGGTGACGACCCCGTCCTTTTGACGGCGGCGGGTAATCTGGCTGCGGTGCTTTTCCACCGCTTCCAGCTGCTCCCTGAGCGTGTCAATCCTCCTGCGGATATGACGCCGGTCGGATTCCAGCTTACTTTCGCCCGGGCCGCGCGTGCCGATTCCGCCGCCGAGGCGGGAAAGCGACGTTCCTTTGCCGGACAGCCGGGGCAGCAGATATTTCAGCTGCGCAAGCTCCACCTGGAGCCGGCCCTCCTTGCTTTTCGCGCGCGCCGCGAAGATATCCAGAATCAGCATGGTACGGTCCACGACGCGCACCTTGCTGATCTGTTCAATATTTCGGATTTGAGTGGGAGAAAGTTCACAGTCAAAAATAAGCAGGTCGATTTCATGCTTTTCACAGAAATCCGCTATTTCCTCCATCATTCCCGACCCGACGCAGGTAGCGTTGTCGTAAGTGGGCCGGTTCTGCGTGATTGCGCCGAAAGGTTCCGCTCCCGCGCTGCTGACAAGCTCGTACAGCTCCGCCAGCGAAGTCTCCGCATCATATTCGCCCGTATTGACTTCCACCAGCAGCGCGCGCTCCGGTTTTTCTTCATTTTCGTACAGATCCAGTTTTTCCATCCCCTTCCAGCATAAACCGCTGTTTTTTCGCTATTATTTTATCTCAAAATCCGAAATAATGCAAATTCTATCGAAAAGCGACATAGATATAACTCATCGTATCACTATTTAAATTATTAAAAAATCCTCCGGTCTGTGCTTTTTGTGTCTGGTACACGGTCAGCTTGCCTTCGGAAAGGAAAACACCCTTGCTGCTCCCCGTCTGGGTAGCGACTGCAAAGCTGTTTTCGTTATATCCGCCGCTCGGAAAATAGTCGTTTGCGGGCATCCCTTCCATAAAAACCAGCACGAATCCGGGGGCAAACGGCAGCGTGATCACCTGTGAGGCTTCACCGTTTCCACAGTAGCTTCCGACGGCAAACGCCTGCGTAAGCAAAGTCCGGTCCTCCGGCGACAAATGCATCTGTGTATTTCCGAAATGGGCGGCCAGCAGCGAATCCAGCAGCGTGTTGTCCGCCACAAAATCGCTGCGCATCGGTTTGTCGGTTCCCACCCAGCTGTTCAGTCCCAGGGATGTTTTATTGTTTGTAGGCATTGCTTCCTCCTTCAGATCTTTACCACTCCGCCGCCGAAACCGTCGATCGCATCCCATGTGTAGGAAAAAGCGTCTTTTGTGTCAAACGTCTCATCCGCACCGTCGATATTGTTCCATGAAATGCTTCTAAAATCCAGTTCCGCGTTCAAATGTGCGGGAAGGTAGTTTTTGGCAGTTTGCAAAACGGCTTCTTTCTTTTCTTCCGTGGGCGACGCGTCCATGCAGTTTACATAAATGCATTGATCGGCAAACCGTTCACAGATTCGGGCGTCAATGCCCTCCATCGCAAAAATCCGCTCCATATCGCCCACGGTAAAATCGTTCGGCGTAACGGCGCAGCGCTTCATGACGGAATTGCGCCGTTCTTCCTCGTTTTCCTGCGCGCCGATCCGCAAAAGCTTCTCCGCATTTTCAAGTCCGTAATCCGACGCGGTGGCGACGAAGCTTTCCCGCTGCAGCGTTTCCAGCTCTCCGCAAACCATGTCAAGCCCCTGTGCGTACGCCTGCAGCTCATAGTCAACGGTGGTATTCCCTCTGAGCGAATAGATCTTTGCCGCTTTCATTTTCGCGGTCATCGATCCCAAAGCTTTCATTGCCCAACCCCCGCGTAATGCCCCACATGCACCGTACCGCAGACCGCCAGCTGGTTCGGGCCGATCTTCCTGTCCATGGTCACGGATGTGTTAAAAAGATAATTTTTGATCTTTCCCGTCGCGAAGACCCGTACGCCCAGCGCAGTCACAATCACCGGCTCGCCGACCGACAGCTCGTCAAAATACGCTTTGACCGCCTGTTCGCAGGCGGCCTTCGCATCCTGCTCGGAAACAGCATCCGCCGGGGTAATGGCAATGTCGATCTCCACCGGAACGGTCTGCGCCGCCGCAGCCTTCACGTCGACGTTCACTTCGCGCAGCAGGTTCAGATCATTCTGCACCCGGCTGATGATTTCCGGCAGGGGAGCCGCGCCCCTGCCGCCAAGGTAGAGTCCGACCGTTCCCGCTCCGTTTTCGCGCGGTACCACGCCCACGGAGTAGACGCCGTCGTACTTCAAAGCGCATTCGCGGTAAAAGGCCGCGTTGGTACCGTTGGAAATGCTCGCGTAGGGACCTTGCGCACTCCTGCAGGGTGCGGTACAGCGGCAGGGAATCCCCGCCGGTCCCGCTCAGCTCCTCCAGACTCTGCAGGGCCTTGATGCGGTCAAAAAACTTGATTTCCATCCCGCCGCCCTTCGGCCGCTTGATTTCCGCAATGTTATACAGGTCCATTTTGTCCAGCGCCGTCAGATCGGGCTCCTCCGTAAACAGCAGCCGCACCGCGTCCGCGATCCCGCCGTAGGCCAGCCTTTCGTATCCTCTGCGCACCCGTTTGCGGGTTCTTTCGCCTGTTTCCGAATTGCTTTCCAAACCTTCAGCCTCCTTTCAACCCTCCGGTACATTTCCCCGTTTATTTCCCAAAAAGAGGAAAGGAAACCAAAAATTATTTCTTGACAAAGGAGGATATACGAGTTATTGTATATATACGATATATACAATATTAGCATATCGAAAAACTGTTGGGCGTCGGAAAGTCTGTGCGGCTTGATCGACAGCCTGATTCGCTTCGAGGTGATCAATTGGACATCATCATCAGCAACGCAAGCGGGAAACCGATTTATGAACAGATTACCGAGCAGATCAAAAACAGCGTCATTACCGGCGCGCTGCAGGCTGGCGAGGCCCTGCCGTCCATGCGGCTGCTGGCAAAGGAGCTGCACATCAGCGTCATTACCACCAAACGCGCCTACGAAGATCTGGAGCGGGAGGGGTTTATTGAAACGGTCGCCGGCAAGGGGAGCTTTGTCGCGCAGAAAAACATGGAGTTTATCCGCGAGGAGCAGCTGCGCAAAGCGGAAAATCTTCTGCAAAGCGCCGTGGATGTGGCAAGGTCGGGCGGAATTACGCTGGAGGAACTCAGCGAAATACTCACCCTGCTGTACAACGGCGATTAAAAATTCTGGCACAGCGCCATGGAGGTAACTATGGACAACATTCTCAAAGTCAGTAATCTTTGTAAGGATTACCCGTCGTTTCATCTGCGGGACGTAAGCTTTACGGTCCCAAGCGGCAGCATCGTCGGTTTTGTCGGCGAAAACGGGGCGGGGAAAACAACCACCATCAAGCTGATCTTAAATGAAATGAAGCGGGGCGGCGGCTCCGTTCAGATTTTCGGAATGGACAACAGAAAGGACGAACAGAAAATCAAGGAACAGATCGGCGTGGTGTTCGACGAAAGCTACTTTCACAGTGAATTTAAAGCCGGGGACATCGCTTCCATCCTGCGGTCGGTCTTTCGGACATGGGACGACGAACTGTTCGGCCGATATCTGAACCAGTTCAAGCTGCCGAAAAATAAAACGATTAAAGAATATTCCAAGGGAATGAAGATGAAGCTGAGCATTGCCAGCGCGCTGGCGCACCGCCCGCGCCTTTTGATTCTCGACGAGGCGACCAGCGGGCTTGACCCGGTCGTGCGCAGCGAAATCCTCGACATTTTCCTCGATTTCATTCAGGATGAATCCCACTCCGTCCTGTTTTCCTCCCACATTACCGGCGACCTTGAAAAGGTCGCAGATTATGTCGTTTTCATCCACGAGGGAAAGATCATCTTCGACCGCTCCAAGGACGACCTGATTTATCAGTACGGGATCGTGAAATGCGGCCCGAAGGATTTCCAGCGGATCGATCCGGACGATCTTGTCCGCTGGCGCAAAACCGATTTCGGCTATGAAGCGCTGGTAACGGACCGGGACGCCGCCCGGCGGAAATATTCCGGCCTGGTCGTCGACCCGGCCACCATAGACGATATCATGCTGATTTATGTAAAGGGGGGCAGATCATGACGGGACTTTTACGGAAAGACCTTTTGTACCTGAAAAGGCAGGGGAAATTTCTGCTGGTCATTTTCGCCTTTTACGCCGTTCTTTCTTTTCTCTCCGACGACGGAATCCAGCACTTCAACTCCATTTTTATCACGCTGATCGCCATGCTGCCGACCGTTGTCATCGTCAACTCCTTCGCCTACGATGAACTGTCAAAATGGAATACCTACGCGCTCAGCCTTCCCATCACCAAAGGAACGCTTGCCTTCAGCAAATATCTGCTTTCGTTTTCTCTGATATTGCTGACGGCCCTGATTCCGTTTTTGGCGAACCTGCTGTCCGGCAGCCTGTCGGAAGAAACCGGTCTCACTATCTACGCCGCTTCCGGGGCGGCTCTGCTGCTCTGCGAAATTCTGATCCCGCTGTTTTACCGGTTCGGAACACAGAAAGCAAGGTTCGCGCTCCTGGTGGTCGTTCTGATTCCCACACTCGGCGCTTACCTTTTGAAACAGGCGCGGTTTGCCGCACCGAGCGACGCACAGATTCTGTTTCTGCTGAAAATCTCACCCGTTTTTCTCGTGATTTTTTCCGTGGTTTCCTATTATATCTCCTGTAAGATACTGGACAACAAAGAAAATTAGGGCATTAAAAAAGGAACGGAAATCCGTTCCTTTTTTTGTTAGCTGAACCTAATATTCCATATTACATCATCTTATTTTTTATATTGTATTCCAAAATTAATTCTAAATTCGACTTATATTGCAGTTGGAAAATGATAGAATATATTTTATGATAAGAGAATTTTGCAGCAATTCTATTTCAGTTTGCGAGATAAAACATGTTCCTCCCCTGCCTTCGGCGGGAAAGGAACACAACCTTGTTTCAGAATCAACTGGAAATGCTGTGGATATTCTTAAAATTGGTTGTTTTTAATGGGTAAATTTTATTACAGAAGGTAAGGAGAAGCGTATGAACGATTTTGTCATAGTGACGGATTCCTCCTGTGATCTGACTGCGGAAATGGCCCGGGATTTGGAGCTTACCGTGCTCCCTCTCTCCTTTAATCTGGCGGAAAAGGAATATCGCAATTATCTGGACGGGCGTGAGCTCTCCTTTCAGGAATTTTACCGGCGTATCCGCGCGGGGGAAACCTGTACGACCTCCGCGGTAAACGTTGAGGCCTTTGCCGGCGCAATGGAGCCGATTCTCCAGTCTGGAAAAGACGTCCTCTGCATTGCGTTTTCCAGCGGACTGAGCAATACCTGCAACGCCGCGCAGATGGCCTGCAAGGAGCTGGCGGCAAAATATCCGGAGCGCCGGGCATACGCCGTGGACACGCTCTGCGCTTCTCTGGGACAGGGACTGCTGATCTACCATGCCGTCCAGCAAAAACGCAGCGGCAAAAATATCGACGAGGTGCGCGCCTGGCTGGAAGAGAACAAGCTGCACCTCTGCCACTGGTTCACCGTGGAAGACCTGAACCACCTGAAACGCGGCGGCAGAATCTCCGCGACGACCGCCCTGATCGGCACCATGCTGAACATCAAGCCCGTTCTGCATGTGGACAACGAAGGCCACCTGATTAATGTAGGAAAGACCAGAGGCCGCCGCGCGTCGCTCACTGCGCTGGTCGACCATATGGAAGAAACGGCAATCGACCCCGCTTCGCAGGTCGTGTTCATCAGCCACGGCGATTCCCAGGAGGACGCCGACTATGTGGCGGAACAGGTCAAAAGCAGATTCGGCGTCAAGACCGTCGTGACCAACTACGTCGGCCCGGTGATCGGGGCGCACTCCGGCCCGGGAACCATCGCGCTGTTTTTCCTCGGCACACACCGTTAAACCGCCGGAACGAAAGGACGGGACGACCCATCCCCGCCTCCCTCCGTTAGGGAGGTGACGCGCCCGTCGCGGCGGAAGGAGTTTGTTCCCCCGCTCTATTGGAATCCGTCGCAATCCCGGAAAAAGAAAGCGCCCCGGCACGGCTTTGAAAAGCCCTGTCGAGGCGCATTGTTTTGCATTATTTCGCCTGTGTTTCTCCCTTGTCTTCCAGCAGCTTGGTTTTCACCGTCCGGGTGCTGCCGGTAGTACTCTGTCCGCTACTCATTCTGAAAATGGTCAGCGAGATGGTGTCGCCCGCCTTGTGCTTGTTCAGCACCGCGTACAGATCGTCCAGACTGGCAATCGCCTGGCCGTCCGCCTTGGTAATCACGTCGCCCACGACGACGCCGGATTTCGTCAGGTCGCTTTCCGAGCTGATTTCACGGATCATCACGCCGGTCGGATAGCCGGAAAGCTGCGACTGGATATCGGTGATGGTGGTCGCCGTAATGCCCAGACGGCTGCGCCCGCTGACATATCCGCGCGCGACCAGGTCGTCGATGATGGTTTTCGCTTTGCTGACGGGAATGGCAAAGCCCATTCCCTCGTAGCCGGTGGCGACAATCTTATTGGAATTGATGCCAATGACCTGCCCGTACATATTGACCAGCGGACCGCCGGAGTTGCCCGGATTGATGGCCGCGTCGGTCTGGATGTAAGTCATGCCGTTGTCGCTGTGGCTTTCGATGGTGCGGTTCAGCGCGGACACATAGCCGCCCGTCAGGGAGCTGGAATACTCCATGCCGCCCGGATTGCCAATAGCGATCACCTCGTCTCCGATTTCGAGCTGATCCGCATTGCCGAACACCGCGGCGCTCAGGTTGCTCGCGTTGATGCGCAGCACGGCGAGGTCTGAGGTTTTGTCGTAGCCGACGACCGTCGCCTCATATTCCTTTTTATCGTGAAGGATGACCTTTACCTTATTCGCGCGGGAATAATTGACCACATGCGCGTTCGTCAGGATATATCCGTCCTTGCTGGCCACAATGCCGGTACCCTGAATCACGCCGCCCTGGCTGGCCGTTGTGCCGGCCACGGTGGTTTCCACCCCGACCACGCTTTCCACTACGTTCTTGTAGACGTCCTTGGCGCTCAGCTGACCGGTGCCCGGCTCCGGTACAATCGTAATTCCGGAAGAATTCGGATTGGTTCCGTCACCCTTGATTCCGCCCTGAATCTGCGCCTGGCTGGATGCGCTCCCGGAACTGGCGGAATCCTCCCCGTCGTTATATTCCGGCTGCGAGGTTGTGCTCTGCGGCCAGCCGCTCTGCTGGCTGATGGCCGTCTGAACGCCGTAAATGCAGAAGCCCAGCACGAATGCCGCCGTCAGTCCCCCCAGAATCCAGAGGAACACGCGCAGGCCGGTGTTTTTCCGCTTGGGCGGTTTCGGATCCTGCGGATTCTGGTCAGGATGCTGACCGCCGTACGGCTGATACGACCAGTACGGCTGCTGACCGTACTGATCCTGACGATAGCCGCCGTAGGGGCCGTTATAGTTCCCGTAGGGCTGATGATACCGGCCGTACGGGTTGTTGTTGTACTGGCCGTAGGGCGGATACGGATTCTGCGGATCCTGATACGGCGGCTGGCCGTAAGGAGGAGGCGTCTGTTCCGTATTCCGGCTGTCCGGCTCCGGGTCTGGCGCGTCGGGCGTGCCCTCCTGTTCCTGCTGTTCCTCCGGCTGCTCCGGCTCCGGGTCGCTTCCCTGCTCCGCTGCCGGGGGCTGTTCGTTCGCGGGCTGGTTTATGTCTCCGGTATCCCACGGGTCTTTTTCCCCGTTATGATTGTGATCGAACTCGCTGTCACTCATAAGAAATACCCTTTCTGAAAATGATTTATTCTTTGACCTGCTCGGATGATCCGTCCTTTAACAGGTGCGGCTCGTTGATTTTGGGCAGCCAGAATTCAAACTGACAATATTCATTCTGCACGCTGCTGACATTAATTTCCCCACCGTGCAGCTTAATAATCGTACGGACGATATACAATCCCAGACCCATCCCGTTTTTATCCTGGCTGCGGGACTTGTCGGTCTTGTAGAAACGGTCGAAAATCAGCGAAAGCTCTTCCGGAGCAATGCCCGGACCGCTGTTTTTGATTACGACGCTGCTCCTGTCGGGCTGGTCAAGAATCCTGATCTCGATATACCCGCCCACGTTGGTAAATTTGACCGCGTTTTCGATCAGATTATACACGACCTGATGGATCATATCCGGATCACCGTCCACAAACAGGCTTTCCGTATCCTCCAGCCCGCGGATTTCCAGCTTCTTGTCTTCGATCGCCTTTTCAAAGGACAGAAGCGCGATCAAAATCGTATTGGTCAGGTCAAACCTTCCCGGGCGGAGCTTCAGCTCGCCGCTGTCGATTCTGGAAAGGTCCAGCATGGTACGCACCAGCCGGGACAGCCTCTTGACCTCCTGCGAAACGATATTCAAATAGTGGCTCTCTTTCTCCGCCGGAATCGTGCCGTCCAGAATTCCGTCGATAAAGCCCGCGATCGTCGTCATCGGCGTTTTCAGCTCGTGCGATACGTTTGCAATAAAATTGCGCCTTACGTCTTCGCCCGTGGAGAGGGAACTCGCCATGTTGTTGAAGGCGATCGCCAACTGGCCGATTTCGTCCTGGCTGGTGACCGGCACGCGCACGGAAAAGTTTCCGTCCCCGAAGGAGCGCGCCGCCGCGGCCATATTGCGCAGCGGCTGGACCAGCTTATAGGAGAACAGCCACACCGCACAGAAGGATACCATAAACGCGGCGATGGCGGCCAGCAGGAACATCCGCAGGATTTCCCCGCGGAAGGAATTGAACGACCGCACATTGTAAGCCGTGAACACGGCGCCAATGGCGGTCTTGCTGCCGTCGATATTCACCACGTTGATCGGCACCCCGACAATGTAATAAGGCTGGCTGTAAATTCCGCCCATGGTTCCCTGATTGTTGTACCCGCCGGAAATCGCCTTTTTCATGATTTCCTCGCTGACATTCCGGCCGTCGTTGATCCCGCTGGTGCTGTCGTAAGAGGCAATCACGATCTGGCCGTTCAGCTTTGTCACAAAGATATCCGCGTCGATGTTGTCGGAAAAGGCCGCGATAAACGCCTTCATCCGGTCGGTGTGAATCGTATAGACGTTGTCCTCCACCGAAGTAACGCTGTCCGCCGCGATTGCCGCCACGCTCTGGGCGTTCTTCCTCAGCAGGTTCCTTTTTTCCGTCTGCCAGTAGTTCGAAAAGAAAATCAGCATGACGAAGCTCAGGAACAGAAAGCTGATGAAAATAATCGAGGAGGTAATCCGCAGATACTTTTTAAACAGTGTTTTCTGCATTTTTTATTCCTTAACTTCAAATTTATAACCGACGCCCCAGACTGTTTTGAGCGCCCACTTATCGGAGACGCCTTCCAGCTTCTCGCGCAGACGCTTAACGTGTACGTCCACGGTCCGGCTGTCGCCGTAATAATCGAAGCCCCACACCTCGTCAAGCAGCTGGTCGCGCGTAAAAACGCGGTTGGGGTTGCTCGCAAGGTGGTAAATCAGTTCCATTTCCTTCGGCGGCGTGTCGATCTGAACGCCGTTGACCCGCAGCTCGTAGTTTGTAAGGTTGATGGAAAGCTTGTCGTATTTGACCTCTTTCACCAGTTCCTCGCTGTTTTTGCCCAGGCGGCGCAGCACGGCTTTGATTCTGGCCACGACCTCCTTTGCCTCAAACGGCTTCACCACGTAGTCGTCCGCGCCCAGCTCCAGGCCGAGCACCTTATCAAAGACCTCGCCTTTTGCGGTAAGCATGATGATCGGGCACTGCGATTTCTTGCGGATTTCCCGGCAGACCTGCCAGCCGTCCAGCTCGGGCAGCATGATGTCAAGCATAATCAGGTCGGGGGCTTCCGCGTCAAAAGCCTCCAGCGCCTTGCGTCCGTCGTTGGCGATCGCAACCTCAAAGCCTTCCTTTTCGATATAAAGCCTCAGCAGCTCACATATATTCTGGTCGTCATCAACCACTAAAATTTTTCCAGCCGGCATTTTATACTTCCTCCTTCATACCCCGCAGCCGCAGCGTTTTAAATTGGACGGCATCCGAAAATACGCCTGATTTTTGATTCCGGACGGAACTGCCTCCAATCTGAATGTATATATCTGATTATAAGGGAATTCCCCCGAAAAGTCATGAATTTTTTATAAAAGTTTTTAAATAATATATGAATTGCAGGCCCGCCGTACCGCTCCGGGGCACGCGGGTTTCCGTCATAAAAAAGGGAACGCCGCAGCGCCCCCTTCAAAGTTCATGGCAACAGAGCCGCATGGCCCGTTATTTCATGATGCTGTTTAACAATCCGCCCTTTGCGATGATATTCTGAATAAAAGGCGGAAACGGCTGAGCCTTATAGCTTTTCCCGCTGGACAGGTTTTTAATCACGCCGGTGTCAAAATCGACCTCCACCTCGTCGCCCGCCCGGATATCCTCGGCGGCCTCTGCGCATTCCAGAATCGGCAACCCGATATTGATGGCGTTGCGGTAAAAAATGCGGGCAAAGGTGGACGCGATCACGCAGGACACCCCGCTGGCCTGAATCGCGATCGGCGCGTGTTCACGCGACGAACCGCAGCCAAAATTTTTCGCCGCGACAATGATGTCGCCTTTTTTTACATTCTTTACAAATTCCCGATCGATATCCTCCATGCAGTGCGACGCCAGCTCCGCGTGGGAGGCGGTGTTCAGGTATCTCGCGGGAATAATCACGTCCGTGTCGACATTGTCTCCGTATTTGTGTACAAATCCGTGTGCGTTCATTTTAAGCCCTCCTCAGTCCAGTTTATCCGGGTCGGCAATACAGCCCGCCACGGCGCTCGCCGCGGCAACGGCCGGGCTGGCAAGATATACCTCCGATTCCACATGTCCCATGCGGCCCACAAAATTGCGGTTCGTCGTGGAAACCGCGCGTTCCCCTTTGCCCAATATCCCCATATGCCCGCCGAGGCAGGGACCGCAGGTCGGCGTGCTGAACACGGCGCCGGCCTCCACAAAAATTTCCGCCAGCCCTTCGCGCAAGGCCTGCAGGTAAATGGCCTGTGTTCCCGGCAGGACAATGCACCGCACGTGCCTGGCCACCTTCCTGCCCTTCAGGATGGAAGCCGCGATGCGCAGGTCCTCGATCCGCCCGTTGGTGCAGGAGCCGATCACGCTCTGGTCGATCCTGATTTCCCCTACGTCGTCGATGACTCTGGTGTTTTCCGGCAGATGCGGGAACGCAACCGTCGGCCTGAGCTGCGACAGGTCGATTTCATAGGTCTCGTCGTAAACGGCGTCTTCGTCCGCCGCGTAGACCACCGGTTCCCGCTGGAAGCGGTCCTTTTCGTAGGCAAGCGTCACTTCGTCCACCGGGAAGATGCCGTTCTTGGCCCCGGCTTCGATCGCCATGTTCGCAATGCTGAGACGATCGTCCATCGAAAGCGCCTTCACCCCCTCGCCGGTGAATTCCAGCGAGCGGTACAGCGCGCCGTCCACCCCGATCATCCCGATCAGGTGCAGGATCACGTCCTTGCCGCTGACCCATTTGGCGGGTTTGTTTTTCAGCACAATCTGGATGGCGGAAGGGACTTTGAACCATGTCTTTCCGGAAATCATGCCCGCCGCCATGTCGGTGGAACCGACGCCTGTGGAAAACGCGCCGAGCGCGCCGTAGGTGCAGGTATGGGAGTCCGCGCCGATCACGCAGTCGCCCGGGCCGACCAGCCCTTTTTCCGGCAGCAGCGCGTGTTCAATGCCCATCTGCCCCACGTCGAAAAAATTGGTAATGCTGTATTTTTCCGCGAAGCCGCGCACCTGACGGCACTGCTCCGCCGCCTTTATGTCCTTGTTCGGCGTAAAATGGTCCAGCACCAACGCGATTTTATCCTGATCAAAAACCGACGAAGCCCCGCATTTTTCAAACTCGTTGATGGCCACCGGCGAGGTGATGTCGTTGCCGAGCACCAGGTCCAGCTTCGCCTCGATCAGCTGCCCGGCCTCCACATGCTCCAGCCCGGCGTGCGCAGCCAGAATCTTCTGCGTCATCGTCATTCCCATCGTGATATCCTCCTATCATCCGTCCGCCTTCCACCGTTCCCGCATCGGCCGGCGGCCGTGTCATTAATCGTATTATGGCAGGAAACTTGAAAAAAGAATGTAACATGTGATACAATTATATAAATATTATCGATTCTCCCCCCATCCGGGACAGGGAGAAACGCCGATTTGGTTTGCAGCCGAAGATCGACGTAAAAGAAGAAACCGGAGGAATGGAAAATGGAGCTTTTTCCGCAAAAAAACATAGGGGGCGTATTGGAAAAATCCCACACGCCCCGCAGCTACGGGAAAGACCGTATGATTTACTGGCAGGAAGCCCCCGCCGGTGAATTCTATTATTTAAAGCACGGAAAGGTAAAAATTTTCCTCAGCTCGGAAAACGGCATGGAAAAAACCCTCACCGTTCTGGAACCGGGAAGCATCTTCGGCGAAGCGGCCTTTTTCGACGGAATGCCGAGAGTTTCCAGCGCCAAAACGCTGGTAAAATCCGAGATCATCACGGTCACCCGGCAAAGCCTGATGGACTGTATCCGCCGGGAGCCGCAGCTCGCCATGTACCTGCTCACTTACCTGTCGCAGACCATCCGCATGCTTTCCGCCCAGGTCAATTCCATGACCTTCCTGCAGGCCGGCCAGCGGCTTGCGCGGCTGCTGCTCAGCCTGGAAAAAAGCGGAACCGTTTCCGCCACCCACGACGATCTGGCCGGGCTCGCGGGCGTGTCGCGCGTGACCGTCAGCCGTATCCTGACCCGGTTCGCCCAAAAGGGCTGGACCGCCGCCCGCTACCGGGAGGTGGAGATTCTGGATGAAGCGGGCCTGAAAGGCTTTATCGAAGAATGACCTTCCAAACAAAGTTCCGGCAATCTGTTGTCAAATATTTTTAAACAAACACTTTTTTTGTCAAATAGTCATTGACAATTATGAATTTTTTATTATAATAAGGTCACAGGGTAGTAATTGTGATACCATGAAACAAGCTAAACCTATCATCCGTTCAGGACGGATGATAGGTTTTTTTGTTTTTACTAAAGAGGGGTGAAAACGTGGAAATTGTGAAAATTCTGAACAACAATTTCGCAATTGTAAAAGAACAGGACGGCATCGAAAAAATCATTATGGGCAGAGGCGTCTGCTTCGGCAAAAAAGTCGGTGCGTCCGTCGAAACCGGCAAAGTCGAAAAAATATTTTACCTGCAGGACAAAACGCAGGCGGCAAGGCTTGAGGAGCTGATCATGAAGCTGCCGCTGGATCAGCTGAAGCTGGCGGAACGCATTGTCAACGAGGCGCGGCTTCAGCTTGGAAAAAAGATCAGTGACGCAATTTATATCTCCCTGGCAGATCACATCAGCTTTTCCATTAAGCGGTTCAAGGAAGGCGTGAATATCCGGAATTCCCTGCTCTGGGATATTCAGAGATTTTATCCGGAGGAATATCGGTTCGGCCTGACGGCTCTGAATCTGATCGAGGAACAGTACGGCATCCGGCTGCCCGACGACGAGGCGGGCTTCATTGCCCTGCACATTGTCAATGCGGACCAGAAGGATGCGGACGACGATATGTACCGCGTCACACAGATCATGAAGGACCTGACAAACATCGTGAAGTACACCTATGCGCGTGACTTCGATGTCACTTCCCTTTCCTACCACCGCTTTATTACCCACCTGCGGTTTTTTGTCCAAAGGACTCTGGCGAACAAAACCTACAGCGATGAATCCATGGACAACGAGTTGTTTGCAATGGTCAAGGAGAAGTATTCCATGGCCTACGGATGCGTCCTCAAAATAGAGGATTATCTGGAAACGGAATGCGGGCTGTCGGTCACGGACGAGGAAAAAATATATTTATCAATCCACATTGAGCGCTCTATGAGCAACACATAAATTACAGCCATTCCATTTTAGTTGGCAAAATAAGCATGTTCTTCCCCCGCCTTCGGCGGGGGAAGAACGCAACCCGGTTGCAGAATCAATTGGAAATGCTGTAAGCAAGCGTACAACCATTTATAAAAAAGGAGAGAGCAAAATGGCAAAATACAGCGATCTGGTATCGTTCATTGTCGAAAATGTCGGCGGAAAAGACAATATTCTTTCTGTCAGCCACTGTATGACGAGATTAAGGTTCCATCTGAAGGATTACTCGCTGATCAATGAAGCGAACATCGCTTCCAGCAGCAAAATCGCCACCGCGCAGAAAGCCGGCGGAGAATATCAGGTGGTGGTCGGAACAATGGTGGGGGAAATTCACGCCGAACTGTCCTCTTTTCTGGGACTGAAAAGCGACGATTCCCAAACGGCGGAAAAGAGTGATTCCCTTCTGAACAGAATTATTCAGATTATTACAAAATCGATCACCCCTGTTCTGGGGGTTCTGATGGCCTCCGGACTGATTCAGGGCATGTTGGCCCTTTTGGTGGCCTGCGGTGTCTTAAAAACCACCGACGGCGCATACATCATTCTGAGCGTGATGGGAAACGCCCTGTTTAACTTCTTCCCCATTTTCCTGGGCTATACCGCCGCGAAGGCATTCAAGATGGACGGATTTGTCGGTATGGCGATCGGCGCCTGTCTGGTCTTTCCGACCATATTGGCAAACCTGACATCAGGCGACCCGTTGTTTACTCTGTTTGCCGGAACCATTTTCAGTACGCCCGTTTATAAAACGTTTTTCGGCATCCCGGTTATATTTCCGGCAACGGGTTATACCTCCACGGTCGTGCCCATCATCATTTCCATGTATTTCACCTCTAAATTTGAAAAATTTCTGAAAAATCACATTCCCGACATCGTCGCCTTTACGATCGTCCCCTTTCTGACAATAGCGGTCTGCGTTCCCCTGACGATTCTTGCCGTCGGACCCATCGCCAACTTTCTCTCCCTGCTGATAACGGCCGCCATTACTTACCTGAACAACCTGTCCCCTGTTATCACCTCGATCGTCGTGGGCATTGTCTATCAGCCGCTGGTCATTCTGGGTCTGCACTGGCCCCTGATTACGATCGGCATCACCAATATGGGGGCAGTGGGCTCCGACTACATTATCCCGATGATCTTCACCGCTTCCTTTACGCAGACGGCGGTCGTTCTGGCGGTTTACTGCAAAACCAGAGACAAAAAGATCAAAAACATCTGCGTTCCCGCCATGATTTCAGGCTGCTTCTGCATTATTGAACCTGCGATTTACGGAATCACCCTGCCGGTCAAAAAGCGTTTTGCCTTCAGCATTGCCGGTGCGACCGTAGGCGCCGTGATTATTTCCCTGTTCGGCGCGAAGATGTACGCGGTAAGCGTCGGCGTGCTGGGCACCGTTGCGTTTATTAATCCGAACGGCGATATGGGCGGATTCTATATTGCCATTATCGCCACCCTCATTTCCATGGTTGTTTCCTTCCTGCTGACCTTCTTCACCTTTAACGAGCAAAACCCCGGCGCGGTTTCGGCGTCCGGCGGCGACGGAACGGCCAATCTCCTGATTCATTCACCTCTGAAAGGAAAAACCGTCAAGCTGGAAAACGTGCAGGATGCGTCCTTTTCAAAAGGCGTTCTGGGAAAAGGAATCGCGATTTCGCCGTCGGAGGGAAAACTGGTCGCCCCGTGCGACGGAATCGTTTCCAACCTGTTTTCAACGGGCCACGCGCTCGGCATTACCAGCGACGACGGATGCGAGATTTTAATTCACGTGGGAATCGACACCGTCCGGCTGAACGGCAAATATTTTACAATCCGTACAAAACAGGGCAACCGGGTTAAAAAGGGCGACCTATTGGTGGAATTTGATATTGACGCCATCACGAAGGAAGGTTACAGCCTGATTACCCCCGTGCTCGTCACAAACAGCGACGACTATTTCGATATCGTAGAAACCACCAGTGAAAGCGTCGATTATCTGGAGCAGCTGATCCGGGTGCTGCCCAATAAAAAGGAAAACGCCGGAAAATTGGCGGAGGCTTAAATGAAAACTGAAAAAAACACGGCGCTCTATTCCAGAATCAGGGGTGTTCTGATCGGCGGGGCCTACGGGGACGCCATGGGAATGCCCACGGAGTTCTGGACGCAGGAGCACATCCTCTCCCGATTCCCTCAGGGGGTCGGCGGTCTTCTTCCCTCCCAGCCGGACGACTTTTTCGGCAGGAGCATGTCTGCCGGTGAAATTACGGACGATACCATCAATACCGTCATGATTGCGGACATGCTCGCGGAAAATCACGGCTCGATCAATACGGAAAGCTATCTTAAAAGGCTCATCGCGTGGAAAAACGAATCGGAAGTAGCCGCCCTTGTATGCGGCCCCAGTACCTTAAAGGCTCTGGAAGCGATCGAGCGGGGCGTATCCGTGGAGGTGACCGGAAAGCTCGGCACCACAAACGGCGCCGCAATGAAAATAAGCCCTGTGGGAATTCTTTCCGACTACCGCCGCCCCGACGACTTGATCGCCAGCGTAAGCGCAATCTGCAAGCCCTCCCACAACACCTCCATCGCCATTCAGGGCGCCAGCGTTGTCGCGGCAATGGTCAGCTATGCCGTCTCAGGGGGAAACGACATTCCTGCCATGTGGGAACTGGCGGAGGAGATTTCCGTACGGGCAAAACGGAGCGGGTTCCAGATCCCGTCGGCTTCTCTCACGGAAAGAATGAAGCTGGCAAAACAGCTGATTCAAAACCGCACCGCGGCGGAGGCGATGAAAAGACTCTATGACGTCGTCGGCACCGGGGTGGAAACCATCGAGACCATTCCGTCCGTTCTCGCCGTGATCGAGCTGTCCGAAGGGGACCCCCTGGCCTCCGCAAAAATCAGCGCGTCGCTCGGCGGAGATACGGATACCATCGGGGCCATCTCCACGGCGATCTGCGGAGGAATGAACCCGGGCTTTCCCGATTCCCTGGTCCATGAGCTGGAGAACGTGAATCACCTTGACTTTGACCGGCTCAGCGGCCGGCTGTATCCCTTTTCTCCCTACGCATAAAGAGTACAAAAAAACAGGCGGCCCCGATAAGGGCTGCCTGTTTTTTTTGTAAAGATTCTGATTAGTCCTTCGGCTTCATGGTCGGGAACAGAAGCACGTCGCGGATGGACGCGCTGTCGGTCAGGAGCATGACCAGCCGGTCGATACCCATCCCCATCCCGCCGGTCGGCGGCATGCCGTACTCCAGAGCGGTCAGGAAATCCTCGTCGATCATATTGGCTTCTTCGTCGCCCGCGGCGCGCAGCTCCATCTGGTGCATAAAACGGCCGCGCTGGTCGATCGGGTCGTTCAGCTCGGAGTAGGCGTTCGCCAACTCACGGCGGGTAATGAACAGCTCAAACCGCTCCACCAGCTCCGGGCAGTCCTGCTTGCGCTTGGTCAGCGGAGAGACCTCCACCGGATAATCGTAGATAAAGGTCGGCTGCAGGAGATGCTCCTCCACTTTTTCCTCAAACGCCAGCGACATGATATCGCCCCATTTGTCGGTGCTCTTGGTTACAAGCCCCAGCTCCTTTGCGACCGCTTTCGCCTTTTCGGTGTCGCCCTTGAAGGAGAGGAAGTCAATTCCCGCGTATTCCTTGATCGCGTCGTTCATGGAAAGGCGCTTGAACGGCAGGGCCAGACTGACGTCCTCGCCCTGATAGGTGATCTGGTCGGACCCGCACGCCTTCACGGCGCACTCGTGGATCATATTCTCGGTAATTTCCATCATCCCGCGGTAATCCGTGTACGCTTCGTAAAGCTCGATGGTGGTGAATTCCGGGTTGTGTTTGACATCCATTCCCTCGTTGCGGAAAATGCGGCCGATTTCGTAGACACGCTCCATCCCGCCGACGATCAGCCTTTTCAGGTGCAGCTCCGTCGCGATCCTTAAGTACATATCGATGTCAAGCGTATTGTGATGCGTAATAAACGGCCGTGCGGTAGCGCCGCCCGCAATGTTGCTGAGCACGGGCGTTTCCACCTCGATATAGGATTTTTCATCCAGAAAGTTGCGGATGGTTTTCATGATTTCACTGCGCTTGATAAAGGTATCCTTTACCTCCGGGTTGACGATCAGGTCAAGGTAGCGCTGGCGGTAGCGCAGGTCGGTGTCCTTCAGCCCGTGGAATTTTTCCGGCATGGGCAGCAGCGATTTGGAGAGCAGCTTTATTTCTTTGGCGTGAACGGAAATTTCTCCTCTGCGAGTTTTGAAAACATATCCCTTTACGCTGACAATGTCGCCCAGATCCCAGTAGCTTTTCAGGTCGTTATAGCTTTCCTCGCCCACCTGGTCGATTTTCAGGTAAACCTGTATCCTGCCGGTGCGGTCGTGGATATCCAGAAAACTCGCCTTGCCCATGTCGCGCCAGCTCATAACGCGGCCGGCGATGCATACGTCGCTGTTTTCCAGCTTTTCAAAGGACTGGCGGATTTCCTGTGCGGTCGTATCCCGCGGGCAGACCGTAATGGCAAACGGGTCCCTGCCGGCCTGCTGAAGCGCCGTCAGCTTATCCCTGCGTATCTGCAGCAGTTCGCTGACATCCTGCTCCGGCTGGCAGGTTTCCTTCGTCTCATCGATTGTTTCGCTCATTTGTAACTCTCCTAAATCATAAATTCACTCCCGCTGAAAAACGTTATTTGGAGATGGTGAGAACCTCGTATTCCATCGTTCCGGCGGGAACCTCAACTTCAATTTTATCGCCGATGCCGTGGCTCAAAAGGGATTTTCCGACCAGCGATTCGTCGGAAATGCTTCCGTTCACCGGGTCGGCTTCGTTGGAGCCGACAATTTTATAGTTGGCGACGCTGCTGTTTCCGGTCGAGGGGTTTGTCACCCTTACCTCTACCTTGGAGCCGATATGGATATTCTCATTGCTGAGCTCGTCTTCGTCGATCACCTTGACGTTTTTCAGCATGACCTCAATATCCGCAATACGGGCTTCCACGATCGCCTGATCGTTTTTCGCCTCGTCATATTCGCTGTTTTCAGACAAGTCGCCGAAGGAAAGAGCGATCTTGATTTTCTCCGCCACTTCCTTGCGTTTGACGCTTTTCAGCTCTTCCAGCTCGTTTTCAAGCTTTTCAAGACCTTCTTTTGTCAAAATTACCTGTTTAACCATATATAATAACCACCTTTTCAATGCAATTTCTTGCACTTTTTCTACAGCGTTTTCCCTTACAATGGCAGAATAATTTCGTGTTCCTCCTCCGCTTTCGGCGGGGGAGGAACACCCTTCCACCTGTCACTGTAAACAGGATTGCTATATTTTTCTATAATAAATACATTATAGTGATGCCGTACCGTTCTGTCAATAAAATCCGCCTCGGCGGGCGGATTTTCCAGAAAAAACAGGGATATGCAAACGCATATCCCCAAGACCGGTTCAGTCCGTCGCGGCTCCGCTTTCCGCCGGTACCTCCGCAGCGGCGCCGGGGGCCTGGGAAACATTCGCTCCCTGCCGGATCAGCGCGGAAACCGCGGCCTGCAGCTGCGCGTCCTGATCGCCCGCCAGCTGATTCTTCGCCAGCAGCTCGCGCTGGGCGTCGGTAAGCTCTTTGCTGACATCCGCGTCAATGCCCTTGCCGTTAAAGACATTGCCGTTCAGAGTCAGGTAATTTGCCACGGAAAGGATAATGGCCGACCCGTCGGAAAGCGGCATCACTTCATCCTTTGTGCCGAAGCCCGCCGTCTTTTCCCCGACCAGCAGTCCTTTTTTATAGTCCTTGATATCGGACGCAAAAATTTCCGCCGCGCCAAAGGTGTTCCGGTCGACAATCACCGAAATGGGCAGGCTGACCTCGTTTGCGTTGGAGGTGTGCTCCACGGTGACCTTTCCGGCCTTGTTCCTGTAGCTGACCGTATTGCCCGCGGGCAAGAGCGTGTCCAGCATGGCGGCCATCCCGCCGACGCTTCCGCCGGAATTGCTTCTGAGGTCGACGACAATGCCCGCCGCGCCTTCCTTGATGCGCTGGGCGAGCAGCGTATTGAACTGCTCCGCGTTGTTATCGGTAAATTCGCTGATTTTCAGATAGGCCACGTTGCCGTTGATCATGGAGGAGGTGATCGTCCGCTCGGTGTACTCCGCACGGGTCACGGTAATGCTGAGCTTTTCCGTTTTCGTTTCCGTCCCGCTGGAAGCTCCGGCGTCCTCCGTCCTGCGCAGGATGCCGAACTTCACCTTGGAACCGGAAACGCCGTCCAGCTTGTTGAGCGCGTCGCCGTAGGTGATGCGCACGATTTCCTTATCATCCATGCTGACAATGGTGTCGCCCTTTTTGATTCCGCTTTTTTCGGCGGGTGAATTCGGCATTACCTCAATGACTTCCATATTGCCGTCGTTGTCGCGGGCGGTCTTGATGCCCACGCCGATATTCTTTCCACTGTTTCCGCTGACATACGCCTTATATTTCTCCGCCGACAAATATTTTGCCTGTGAATCCCCCAACCCGGCCACGTATCCGGCGCAGATGCCGTCGTTCAAAGCGGTTTCATCCACCGCGCCGATATAATCCTGCCTTGCCTTCTGGTCGATCTCGCTCAGCTTCGTATACATCGCCTGACGCGCGTTGACATCCGCGACCTTGGTGTTGAAGTTCTTCATCGCGTAAACATACGTGAGGGAAACCGTAATGGAGGCCGTAACGGCAACAAGGGCAACCGCCGCGCCCCAGGTCAGCTTTCTGCTCATATCGAATCAATCATTCCTTATTCTGGATTTTCCTTCCGCCTATTTGCTGAACCAGTTCAGCGGATTCTTTGCCACACCGTTCACGCGGATTTCAAAATGAAGATGCGCTCCCTGCGAATCTCCGGTGTTGCCGACATAGGCGATTACCTGTCCCTTTTTCACCGTCTGTCCTTTGCTGACCGCCACGCTGCTGCAATGGCCGTACAGGGTGGAGTACCCGCCGCCGTGGTCGATCGCCACCACGTTGCCGTACCCGCCGTAGCCGGTGCCGTAGTTGCCCCAGCCCGCCATCATCACCTTGCCCGAATCGGCCGCGACAATCGGCTTGCCGTAAACGCCCGCGGAGGAAATATCGATTCCCTTGTGCAGGCTGCCCCACCGGTAGCCGTAGCCGCTGGTAATATTGGTAACGCCCGGCAGAGGCCAGCCAAAGTTGCCTTTGCTCACGTAGCCGCCGCTGCCGCCGGTTCCTTTCTGGGAAGCGTAATAATCCTTATACCACTCGTCGATTGCGGCGTCCGCCTTCTTTCGCTGTTCGGCCAGCTTTGCATTTTCCTGATTGGCGCTCGATTCGTTCTGGGAAATCTCCGCAATGACCGCCTTTGTTTCATTGACCAGCGAAGTGAGCTCGCCCTGCTTTGTGTCCAGCGCCACCCTCGCTTCGGCAACGCTTTTGCGGTTGGTTTCAATCTCCGATTTCTGCGCCTTAATGCTGTCCATATCGGACTTCAGCGTATTGATCAAATTGGTGTCATGCGTGGTAATGGCCTGAATCGCCTCTGTTTTATCCGCAAGATCCACCACGCTTTTGGCGCTTAGGATAATTTCAAGGTTGGACGCCTCGCCCGTCAGATAGAGTGCGCGCAGCCTTTGTTTGAGCTGTTCGTAGTTTGCGTCGATATTTTTCTGCTTATCGGCGATCTGCGATTCCTTTTGGGAAATGTCCGCGTCCAGAGTATTGATCTGCTGATTCAAAACGTCGATCTGGCTCTGCACGGTACTTACCTGCGTGTCCAGCGCCGCTTTATACTGCTGCTTCTGGGCCTTGTCCGCTTTCAGCGTTTTCAGCTTGGCGGCAACCTCCGCCTGCTTTTTCTTCAGATCGGCCTGTTCCTTCTGCAGCTGGCTCAGGCTTTTGGCGGCGGACGCCGGCATGGCGACCTGAGGAGTAAAAATCATCGCCAGCGCCAGAACGACGGCGAGCAATCCTTTGACCCATTTTTTACCAGCCAACGATCTCCCCTCCTTCCTTTTTCAGATATTTGCTGATGGAAATCACTCCGCCGACCGCGCCGAACAGCATTCCGGCCAGAATAAACGCCAGGGTAATGCTCCACGCGAGGGGCTGTATGTCAACGGGAGAAAACATCATAATGGATGTAATGGAGGTAATCATTTTATCGTAGAGCAAAAGCAGGATCAGGCTGGAAATCAGCCCCGAAAGGATTCCGATGATCATGCCCTCCACAATAAACGGGACGCGTATGAACCAGTTCGTCGCGCCGACGGACTTCATAATGCTGATCTCCACCCGCCGCGAAAACATGGTGACCCGGATGGTATTGGAAATAATGAACAGCGAAACCAGGCTGAGCAGCAGGATGATCCAGAAGCCCACCATGGTGATCATGCGGTCCAGATTCGTCAGCTTCTGCGCCACATCCGAATAATCGTTGATGCTCGCGACGCCGGAAATCTTCTGGATCTGCGCCGCGGTTTCCTTATACTTGGAAAGGTCCTTGAACGAAACCTTGAAAGCGTCCGGCAGAGGGTTTTCCTTCCCGGTCATGCCCTGCAGCATGGTGCCGTCCTTATCGCCCAGAATATCCATATACTGCTGGATGGCGTCGTCCTTCGGCACGAATTCACAGGCTTCGATATTGTCGAGCTTTTTGATTTCCTCCCCGACCTTGATGGCGGAAAGCGTAGGTAGGTCCTGCGTCATATAGACCCTGACGGAATTGTTGCCCTCCAGCGTTTTCATCGCGGAATCGATATTATAGGAAAAAAGCACCGCCGCGCCCGTCAGCAGCAGGCATGAAATCAGCACGCCGACAGACGCAAAGCTCATGGTGCGGTTGTTCCAGATATTTTTGATACCCTCTTTCATCAGGTACCCCAGTCCGTTAATCCTCATGGCGCGCCTCCTTCTGCAAAGCGGTGTCCGCCACGATGCTTCCGCCGTGGATTTCCACCACTCTGCGGTGGAAGTGCTTGACGAGAGAATGTTCGTGCGTCACCATCAGGATGGTGGTGCCGCGGCGATTGATTTCGTTGAGCAAATCCACGATTTCAAAGGAAAGAGCGGGGTCAATGTTGCCCGTAGGCTCGTCCGCAATAATCAGCTTGGGGTTGTTGATCAGCGCCCGCGCAAGGCCCACTCTCTGCTGCTCCCCGCCGGAAAGCTCCGCCGGATGGCACATCGCCTTGTTCTGAAGGTCGACAAGGCTCAGGATGTACGGGACCCGCTTGTGGATTTCCCTGTTGGTCGCCCCTACGATGTGCATGGCGAACGCCACATTGTCGAACACCGTCATATTGTCGATCAGCCGGAAATCCTGAAAGACGATCCCCATCGTCCGGCGCATATACGGCACGTCCCGCTTTCTCAGCGTGGAAAGCCTTCTTCCGTTGACGGTAATTTCGCCTTCGCTGGCTTTCTCCTCACACATAATCAGTTTGAGGAAGGTGCTTTTCCCCGCGCCGGAAGAGCCGACAATAAAGACAAACTCGCCCTTGTCCACTTTCAGGTTCACATCTTTGAGCGCTTTTGTCCCATTGGAATATGTTTTGCTTACATTCTGAAATTCTATCAATGTAATCGCTCCATTAAATTCATTCATACTGATCTTTCATTGCGTAAATAAAAGGTCAGGATAAGGATTCATTTCCCACAAAATCCACCATAAAAAACCAAAAAAACCAAAACCCATTGGCATGTTTACATAATACCAATGGGCAGCTGATTTATTATTTCTTTATAGAATTAATTTGTAATAAATCTGTAATATTTTTGATTTCTTTTTTCATTTCCCTGTCAGAATTTAACTGGGTTGGAAGAAAGATACTTCTTGACCATCAGAGCGACCTTGAAAACAATGGCGTCTTCGAACTCACGCAGATCCAGACCGGTGATCTTCTTGATCTTTTCCAGCCTGTAAACCAGCGTATTCCGGTGGACAAACAGCTTGCGGGAGGTTTCGGAAACGTTCAGGTTATTTTCAAAGAAGCGCTGGATGGTGAACAGGGTCTCGTGATCCAGCGATTCGATCGAGCCGCGCTTGAAGACTTCTTTCAGGAACATGTCGCACAGCGTCGTCGGCAGCTGGTAAATAAGGCGGGCGATCCCGAGGTTGTCGTAGCTGACGATCGGCTTCTCGGTGTCGAACACCTTGCCGACTTCCAGCGCGACCTGGGCTTCCTTGAAGGAGCGGGCCAGATCCTTGATTCCGGTCACCGTGGTGCCGATTCCGACCACACAGTGGGTGTAGAACTCGCTGGAAAGGGTGTCCACAATGGAACTCGCCAGTTTTTCCAGGTCCTTCGGCTCAATGCCGGCACGGATTTCCTTGACCAGCGCGATATCGTTTTCGTTAATATTAATGATAAAGTCCTTGTTTTTATCCGGGAAAAGATTCTGTACCACATCGTAAGCCGAAATATCGGATTTGTTCGTAATTTTAATCAGCATACATACGCGGTTCACATCAGCGTTAAAGCGGAGCTCCCGGGCCTTCAAATAGATATCGCCGGGCAGAATATTATCCAGAATCACATTCTTGATAAAGTTGCTGCGGTCGTATTTTTCATCGTAATACTGCTTGATGCTGCTCAGTGAAACAGCCAGCAGGGAAGCGTAGCGGCCGGCCTCCGGATCGCTGCCGGAAACAAAAACGGCGTATTCCGGTCTTGGACGGCTGCCAAACGACTTAAAAGTATAGCCGTTGACCACAAAAGTTCCCGGCGTCGCCAGAACCTCGGCGGTAATGCTGTCGTTCACTTCGCCGATACGGCCAAGCTCACTGCAAGCTATGATAACCGAGGTCTCATCGATCACACCGATCGTACGGTCGATTGCGTCGCGCATTTGGTGGATAACTCCCTGAAATAATCTATTTGACATAGCTCTCCCTCACTTTATATAACTTGTGTAATCTGCTGAAATATTATAGTATGCTACATACATTTTACATAAATTCAATGCATTTTTCAACTATGTATTGAACATAAAATAAAAAAATATCATTTTAAGGAGAAATTTGACAATAAAATCCCCTTTTTTGCCTGTTTATCGCTTCTCTGTCGGGGAAAAACCGTTTTTATTTTTCTCAATAAAAAATAAGGGCCGTGTTCACACGGCCCCAAGAATTTTGCGGAAGGGTTTTGCCTCTTCACAGAAGGGATGCTCCCATCAGTTCAGAATCGTCTTTTCCGTATCTTTATCGAACAGATGCATTTTCTGGAGGTTAAAGGCGATCTCAATGGTGTCTCCCGTCTTGGCGGTGGAGGTCGGCTCCACTCTGGCCGTAATGTCGCTGTTCTCGCAGCTCAGGTACAGATAGGTTTCCGCGCCCATCAGCTCGGTTACCTCCACCCCGGCCTTTACAATGCCTTCCGTCGCCTTTGCAAGAAAGTCCGGCTCGTCGTGCACGTCTTCCGGACGGATGCCGAACACAACCGTCTTGCCCACATAATCCTTCAGCACGCCGTCCTTGTCTTTTCCTTCGGGAACGGCAACGCTGTACTTGCCGAATTTCAGGAAGAAGCGGCCGTCCCTGTTCTCGACCTCCGCGTCGATAAAGTTCATCTGCGGGGAACCCATAAAGCCGGCCACAAACTCGTTTACCGGGTAATCGTACAGGTTCTGCGGCGTATCGACCTGCTGGATAAAGCCGTCCTTCATCACCACGATGCGGTCGCCCATGGTCATGGCCTCGGTCTGATCGTGCGTTACATAAATGAAGGTGGTGCCCAGCCTTTTGTGCAGCTTGGAAATTTCGGTCCTCATCTGCGCGCGCAGCTTGGCGTCCAGATTGGAAAGAGGTTCGTCCAGAAGGAAAACCTTCGGGTCGCGGACAATGGCGCGTCCGAGCGCGACACGCTGGCGCTGGCCGCCGGACAGAGCCTTCGGCTTCCTGTCGAGCAGATGGGAGATATCCAGAATCTTGGCAGCCTCTTCCACGCGGCGCTTGATTTCTTCCTTTGCCACCTTGCGGATCTTCAGGCCGAAAGCCATGTTGTCAAAAACAGTCATATGGGGATAGAGCGCGTAGTTCTGGAACACCATTGCGATGTCGCGGTCCTTCGGCGCAATATCGTTCGCAAGCGTCTCCCCGATAAACAGCTCGCCCTTGCTGATCTCCTCCAGTCCCGCGATCATCCGTAGGGTGGTGGACTTTCCGCAGCCGGACGGACCGACCAGAATAATGAATTCCTTGTCGGCGATTTCCAGATTGAAATCCGTAACCGCGGTCACGCCTCCTTCGTAAACCTTGTAAATATGCTTTAATGTAACGTTTGCCATAATTATCCTCCTGAATCTCATACTGTTCGTCTCAACGGCTCCCACAGCGTTTCCATTTCCATTGGGAAAGAAACCCAATCGGCACTTGGGGGAACAACGGCACGCTGTAAAATCAAACCGTTTCTCATTTCGTGAATTCATGATAACAGATGCGACCGGGGATTAACAGCCGTTTTTTATCCAAACTTTGCGTTTTAGAATTATGGAAATCTGATAAAACACAAAAACAGGTCCCGAATTTAGTGTATATTGGATAGCGAAGATTGGCTGAAAATGGCGGATCTCTCCTGCTTGTCCAGTTCCCGCACGGTTCCCGGGGCCAGCTTTTCATCCAGCTTCAGCCCGCCGATCTGTACCCGCTTCAGCTTCAGCACCTCGTTGCCGCGCGCCAGAAACATCCGCTTCACCTGGTGAAATTTCCCTTCGCGGATCTGTACGCGGACAAGCGGATGCTCCCCGCCCTCCAGGACCTCCAGCCGCGCCGGCAGACAAGTCCTGTCTTTCAGCTCCACCCCGTTTTCAAACGCGGCGATGTCCTCCGGGCCGACCGGGCGGGCCAGAACCGCCTCATAAAGCTTGTACACATGGCTTTTCGGCGCGAGCATCCGGTGGGCGAACGCCCCGTCGTCGGTAATGATGAGCAGGCCCTCCGTGTCCCTGTCCAGCCGTCCCGCGGGGAAGAGCCCGCGCCGTCTCTGCTCCGGCGGCAGCAGGTCCACCACGGTCCGCGCGCGCGTATCCCGGGAAGCGGAAAGCACCCCGGCGGGCTTGTTCATCATCAGATAAAGGAACTCCCGGAAATTCAGGGGTTCCCCGTTCACCGTCACCTCGTCGGACTGCGTGTCCACCTTATAGTCGGCTTTTCTGGCCACGCTGCCGTTCACCGCAACAACGCCGCGGCGAATCATCGCCCCGGCGTCCCTGCGGCTGCCCAGATTCTGCGAAGCCAGTATTTTGTCGAGCCGTTCCATGCTCATTTGCTCATCCCCCGTGTTTTCACTGTCCCTTTAGTTTAAACGATTCCGGCGCGCCGGTCAATGCGGACTTTGCCCCCGCCCGTTCAGTCCGTAGGCCAGGCGTTTGCCGGAATTTCAGAAGCAGTGGCGGCGGCAGCGTCGTTCGGGCTGGCGGAAGCCGCGTTGGGCGCCGCAGAAGCGGCGTTGGGGTCCGCCGAGGCCGCGTTCGGATCAGCGGAAGCCGTGTTGGGATTCTCCTGGATTGGCTCCCCGTAATCGTTGCTGCTCTTCTCCCCGGAGAAACCGGCCATAAAGCCGTCAAGCTGGACGGTGCTCAGGTCGCCCCCGATCACCCTGTTGTCGTAAACAAGCAGAGTGGCCCGCACGTCGGTTGTCTGCGGATAGTTTGTGACCGCATAGATCCACTGCTTGCAGGTTTTCCCCGCGTATGGGGTCAGGTCAAGCCCCTGTTCTTTCTGGATATTGTTATATTGGAGATAGACGTCGTCGAACTGTGCCGGAATCATCACGTCCTTCACTTCAATCGGTTCGGTGTTTACCTGCCAGCCAAACTGTTTCAAAAAGGAAACGCGCTGGTCGTTTGAACCCGCGGTAAGGGTATACTTCTTCCCGTCGGCCGAAGCAACCGGTCCGGAATGGAACAGCTTCGTCACAACGATCGCCGCGGTCACCACCAGTAAAACTGCCGCCAGCCCGATCAATATCTTTTTTCTGCCGGCTTTAATCGAAAAAATAAACATATTCCCGCCCCCTTGTATAAAGATAAATATGCGGGAGGACGGAAAAAAATGCAAAAACAGCCCCCGTTTCCGGCGGCTGTTTGCATTCGTCTTTTATTCTTGCGCTTCCGCGGCTTTCGCTTCCTCAATCACCTTCTGGGCCACCTGCGGCGGGGCCTCCTCATAACGGCAGAAATCAAAGGTGAACGACCCTCTGCCCTGGGTGGACTGGCGCACGAAGGTGGTAAAATCGTGCATCTCCGCCATCGGCACCTCGGCTTCCACGACCTGCCTGCCGTTCTCCGCCGGGTTCATCCCCAGCACACGGCCGCGGCGTTTGTTGACCTCGCCCATGACATCGCCCATGTTGGCGTCCGGCACCGTGCATTTCAGCGTGCCGATCGGTTCCAGCAGCACGGGGTTCGCAATCGGCATACCCGCTTTGTAAGCGAGGTTCGCCGCCATTTTGAAGGACATTTCGGAGGAATCCACCGGATGGTACGAGCCGTCGTACAGCGTCGCCCTTAACCCGACCACCGGGTATCCGGCGAGCGGCCCTTTTCCAATGGACTCGCGCAAGCCCTTTTCCACTGCGGGGAAGAAGTTCTTCGGCACCGCGCCGCCCACGACGCGCTCGCCGAACTCGAGGCCTTCGCTGTCACAGGGCTCAAATTCGACCCAGATATCGCCGAACTGCCCGTGTCCGCCGGTCTGCTTCTTGTACCGGCCCTGCACCTGCACCTTCTTGCGGATGGTTTCGCGGTAAGGCACGCGCGGCTTCTGCAGCGTGACCTCCACGCCGAATTTATTTCTTAACTTGGAAATGATAATATCGAGATGCTGCTCGCCCATACCGGACAGTACCATCTGATGCGTTTCCGCGTTGGTTGTGAATTGAATGGTGGGATCTTCGTCCACCAGGCGGAAAATGCCCTGTGCGACCTTATCCTCTTCGCCCTTATTCTTCGGCACCACCGCCATGGAAAGCGTGGCGTTCGGGTAAGTGATCCCTTCCAGAGTGACCTTTCTTGCCGGAGAACAGAGCGTGTCGCCCGTGCTGACGCCCTGCAGCTTCAGTACCGCGCCGATATCGCCGGCGCCGATATAGGGAGCGTCCTCCTGCTTCTTGCCGCGCATCATAACCGTCTTGCCGATGCGCTCCACATTTCCCGTGCGCATATTGATCAGCTGGGAATCCGTCCCCACTTTCCCGGAAATCACCTTCAGGTAGGACAGCTTGCCGATAAACGGGTCGGCGATGGTCTTGAACACGATCGCGGCGGCAGCAGCGTCGTCATTGACCGAAAGCTCCACCGGGTTGCCGTCCACATCCGAGCCGATTTCCCCGCTTTTCTCCTCCGCACAGGGAGCCAGCCAGGTCAGGCCGTCCAAAAACTGCTCCATTCCCCGCATCAGCAGCGCGTCCCCGCAGAACACGGGGCTGATCGCGCCGGATTTCACACCCTTGCTGACGCCTACGATCACTTCCTCCGGCGTAAACTGCTCGCCGGAAAAATATTTTTCAAACATTTCGTCGCTGGTCTCCGCGACCGCCTCGTAAATTGCGGTGCGCAGCCCTTCCAGCCTGGTTCCCATGTCCGGCATCTTCACTTCCACCGGTTTGCCGTTCTGGTAATCATAAGCCTTGTATTCCAGCATGTTGATGTATATGTTCGCCTTGCCGTCCTCAATAAACGGAACCACAACGGGGCAGACGGACGGGCCGAAGCTGGCCTTCAAATCTTCAAACACCTTGTAGAAACGCGCGCTTTCGTCGCATAGGCCGTTGACAAAGAAAATTTTCGCAAGGCCGCGTTTATTCGCCGCTTCCACCGCCTTTTCCGTACCCACGGATACGCCGCTTTTGCCGGAGACGGCAACCAGTACGGAATCCGCCGCGCGGACCGCCTCGCACATGCCGCCCTCAAAATCGAAAAGACCCGGAGCATCTATCAGATTAATTTTATGATTCTTCCATTCCAAAGGGGCCACCGCAGTCGTCACGGTGATTTTTCTCTTGATTTCTTCGGGGTCAAAGTCGCAGACGGTGCTTCCTTCGCCGACCTTGCCAAAACGGTCGGTAGCACCGGACAGATACAGCATAGCCTCCGCGATGCTGGTTTTCCCGGCGCCGCTGTGTCCCGCAATTGCAATGTTGAGAATGTTCTTTGCATGATACTGTTTCATTATAGATACTCCTTTCAGGGATTGATTGTTACAACCATACAATTGTGCAACCAAATTTACGATAATTATAGCTTGTTTTTACAATGATTACAATCCCAAATTGCTAAAATTTCCGCTTTTCATGCAATAATCTGCCCCGGAAAGCCCCTTCGCCGCCGCGCACAGCCAAAACGGGTGTTTTTCGGCCGCAGACGTAAAAAAGCCCGTCCGGAAACCGGACGGACCTTTTTACATGGAAACGAACTATTTTATGCTTTGCCCGCGCAGCCCAGAACGGTAGTGATCTTATGCGCTACCATGTCCTTGATTGCCGTGCGTGCGGGAGCAAGGTATTGTCTCGGGTCAAAATGGCTCGGATTTTCCGCGAAATATTTGCGGATGCTCGCCGTCATGGCAAGGCGCAGGTCGGAGTCCACGTTGATCTTGCAGACAGCCATCTTCGCGGCCTCGCGGAGCATATCTTCCGGAATGCCGATGGCATCCGGCATCTGCCCGCCGTACTGGTTGATCTGCTGTACGAACTCGGGAATGACGGAGGAAGCGCCGTGCAGCACAATCGGGAAGCCCGGCAGACGGTCGGCGACCTCCTGCAGGATATCCAGACGGAGCTTTGGGTTCTGGCCCGGCTTGAACTTATAAGCGCCGTGGCTTGTCCCGATCGCGATCGCAAGGGAGTCCACTCCGGTGCGCTTGACAAAGTCCTGCACCTCGTCCGGGTCGGTGAACTGGGCCTTGTCGTCCTCGACCTTTACGTCGTCTTCCACACCGGCCAGCTTGCCCAGCTCGGCTTCGACGGTCACGTTGTATTTGTGCGCGTATTCCGCTACCTTACGGGCTTCCTCCACGTTCTCCTCGTAGGGCTTGGAGGAACCGTCGTACATCACGGAGGTAAATCCGCCGTCAATGCAGTCCTTGCACAGCTCATAGGAAGAACCGTGGTCAAGGTGCAGGGCAATCGGAATATCGGGGTTTTCGATCACGGCTGCTTCGACAAGCTTTGTCAGATAGGTGTGGTTCGCATATTTACGCGCGCCCGCGGAAACCTGAAGAATGACCGGTGCTTTCAGTTCCTGGCAGGCCTCGGTAATACCCTGAACAATTTCCATGTTGTTGACGTTGAACGCGCCGACGGCGTATCCCCCGGCATATGCTTTTTTGAACATTTCTACTGTATTGACTAATGGCATGGTAATTACCTCCCAATGATATGATAAGACTATTATATCCCAAAAAAAGGGAAAGGGAAAGATTAAATTTTAACAACCCGCAAAATCCCTTCAAACCGGGCGTTCCGGCGTCAGGCGTCCTTTTCAAACAGCGCCGGATTGCTGCGGCTGTAATGAAAGATGTACTGCTGGGCGATCCCGGCGTAGCGGCCGAAGCTTTCCGGCTCCCTGCCGGGAAACAGCACCCGCATCGCACGCTTCATCCACACGTCCATCGGAAACGCCTCCAGCCGGTGCAGCCCGTAAAGCAGGGTACAGTCCGCCACCTTCGGCCCCACGCCGTGAATCGTCATCAGGCGTTCGCGGGCTTCGGGGAGCGGCGCGGTTTTGAGCGCTTCCAGGTCGACTTCTCCCTGCGCCACCTTGCGCGCGGCGCTCAGAATATATTTGGCGCGGAACCCGCAGCGGATTTCCGCAAGCTCTTCCTCCCGCAGGCACGCGATTTTTTCGGCTTTCGGAAACGCGAAAACGCCTTCCCCGATCCTTTCGCCGAAGCCGGTGCAGAACCGTGCCACGATTCCCTTGATTCGCGGAATATTGTTATTCTGCGAAAAGATGAAGGAACACAGCGCCTCCCACGGCTCCTGATTCAAAATCCGCATGCCGGGCGCGAATTTGGCCGCCCGGGCCAGCGCGGCGTCCCCTGCCGCCAGGTCTTCCCGGATTTTCCCGTAGTCGAGCGGCAGATCGAAATAATTCCGCCAGAAGGGGTCCCGCAGCGCCTGTTCCCGGTTCTCCTCAGAAATATTTAAAATCCTGCCGGAGGCGACGCCCGTGTAGGAACCGTCCTTCTGCCTGTCCCAGCGGAAGCACTGCCCGCAGTCCAGCGTCTGCTCCAGATCGAAGCTGTCTGTTTTCTTCCCCGTAGGTCCGTCCCCCTTTCCAAAGCGTTAGCGGCTCTGCCGCAGTCTGCCGGTTCGTTAGCAGACCGGAAAGCTTTGCTTCCGTTTCTATCGCAAAATTATTATAGCACAGTTAGGTAAAGGTTAGAATACTGATTGTTTTCAAAGTTTTAAATGGCGGGTTGACATAATTATGTATACATTTCCTATTCACAACCGGGAAAGCGGGGTGGTTTCCACACTTATTAACATTTTCAACAGAGTTTTCAACAGAGAATCGGGAGTATTCCACGACGTTATGTAAACTTTTGCAAATACTGTGTGTATAAATGGCTCCACGACTGGAAAAAAGCGGCGCATATTCCAGTTACTCTCTGTATAGGAGTCGAAAAGGCGGCAGCCCGTCTCCTTTTTTTGGCGCTTCAAAGCGGGATTCCATGGGGATTTTTTGACTCCGCAAAAATCAGATCTGGCACTTTGCACAAAATATAGAATTGCAGTTATTAAAATTTGGCATCATTTCCGTGTGCCAAATCTGTTTTTGTTTCTCTTGAGAAAGTATTACGCTCCGGCTTATAATCATAGCAGAAATATTTCGGAACAATTTATTGAAAGGCGGAGTAAATAATGAGAGAGAAAGTTCAAAGCTTCGGCAGATTCTTAAGTGGCATGGTTATTCCGAACGTCGGTGCCTTTATTGCGTGGGGCCTTATCACTGCAATGTTTATCGCCACCGGCTGGACGCCGAACGAAAAGCTTGCGGCGTTGGTGGACCCGATGCTGAAGTACCTGCTTCCGCTCCTGATCGGTTACACAGGAGGCCGCATGGTCGGCGGACAGAGAGGCGCCGTCGTCGGTTCGATTGCTTCTATCGGCGTAATCATCGGCGCGGACATCCCAATGTTCCTCGGCGTTATGATTATGGGTCCTCTGGGCGGCTATCTGATCAAGCAGTTTGACAATCTGGTACAGGGAAAAATCAAAGCCGGTTTTGAAATGCTGGTCGATACTTTCTCAGCAGGCATCATCGGCGGCATCCTCGCAATCATTTCGTTCCTGCTGATCAACCCTCTGTGCGTGGCTCTGACCAACGGCATGGCTGCCGGCGTCGATTTCTTCGTAAAAGCGGGCCTGCTGCCGCTGGCACAGATCTTTATTGAGCCCGCGAAGGTTCTGTTCCTCAACAACGCGATCAATCACGGCATCCTGACCCCGCTCGGAATTGAGCAGGCCGGCAAGGTCGGCAAATCCATCTTCTTTATGCTCGAAGCAAACCCGGGCCCCGGCCTTGGACTGCTGCTTGCATACTGTATCGCAGGAAAGGGCTCGGCGAAGAGCTCCGCTCCCGGCGCAATCATCATCCATTTCCTCGGTGGTATCCATGAAATCTATTTCCCCTTTGTCATGATGAACCCCATTCTGTTTCTGGCAGTTATTGCCGGCGGCATTACCGGTTCTTTTGTAGAGGGTATCATGGGTGCAGGACTCGTCGCTCCCGCAGCTCCGGGCAGCATTATCGCTTTTCTTCTGATGACCCCGAGGGGCGGATTCTTTTCTACCATTGTCGGCGTAACCTGCGCCGCGGCAGTCAGCTTCGCGCTTTCGTTCGTACTTTTGAAGGCAACGGCGAAGGACGAAGACAACCTTGACGAAGCCAAAGACAAAGTAAAGGCAATGAAGGCCGGAAAAGCCGGAAAAACCGCACCCGCTCTGCGCAAAGTCAACATCAGCAAAATCGTTTTCGCGTGCGACGCAGGCATGGGCTCCAGCGCAATGGGCGCAACCGTTCTCAGCAAAAAGCTGAGGGAAGCCGGTCTGGACATTCAGGTTCTCCATTCCTCGATCGAGGACATTCCGCGCGACGTTCAGATCGTCGTCACCCATCACGAGCTGATGGAACGGGTAAAGAAAGTCGTTCCGAACGCGCAGCTCGTAACCATTACCAACTTTATGGCGGCGCCGGAGTATGACGAGCTGGTCAATCAGCTGGGCGGCCTCGCTTCGGCAATATAGCAAAGAAAACCGGTTTCAATCCGTACATAAACACGGTATACGAAGCGCGCAAAAAATAGTACCATTGGGTATCAGGAGGGGTTACAAATGACTTTTACACCGCGTTTAAATCATTTGTTCCGTATTTTACTGAAAAATACGGAGCCCGTTTCTGTAAGCGAGCTTGCTTCCCTGCTGAACACCAGCAAGCGGACGCTTTTCCGCGATATGGAAAACGTCGACTCCCAGCTTCACGCCTTTCACCTGAAAATCAACGCAAAGTCAGGGGTGGGAATCCGGCTGGAAGGAAGCGAACAGGACAGGGAAAGACTTGCCCAGGCGCTTCTCAGTGAAGAGGAACCGGAACCCATGGATAAGGAATCCAGAAGGAAACGCCTGATTCTGGAAATTCTGAAAAATCAAAGCGTACAGAAGCTTTACTATTACTCTAATCTGTTCAAAGTCAGCGAAGGGACCATCAGCAATGACATGGACGTCATTGCTGACTGGTTCCGGGAAAACGATTTGGATCTATCCCGGCGGCAGGGCTACGGTGTTGCTCTGGAAGGCACCGAGGAAGCCTACCGCCGGGCGCTTTCCCAATTTATTTATGAAAATATCGGCCGCGAGGAATACTGGGAGGCATCTTCCGGTATAAACGGAAACCCGGCTGAGCAAATAGACGTTTATCCCCTGTTGGATGCCAAAATTTTCAATCAGGTGATCTCCGCGCTGAAAACGATTCCGAGCAGGAAGCTGGAACGGTTCACGGAATCCTCCCGCTTCAGGCTGGTCATCTATCTTTCCATCGCGGTAGAAAGAATTATCAGACAGAAAACAATCTCCATGGAACCGGAAACCATCGAAAAACTGAAAGCAACTGAGGACTATGTGCTCGCCGACACCATCGCGGATATGCTGGAGGATTCTTTCCAGTTCAAAATCTGCGACGAGGAAAGGGCATATATCTGTATTCATATTAAAAGTGCAAAGCAAAAATATATTGATAAAAATCCGGACGACGATTTCTTTATCGACCATTATGACCTGATCCGTATGATTTACCGGATGATCGAGCGGTTCGACCCGGAGATGGCTCAGGAGCTGAAAACGGATGAAGTCCTGCTGAGCGGGCTGATCGTCCATCTGGACCCCACCCTGATCCGGCTCAAGCACAACATGGCTATCCAGAACAATATGCTGGACCAGATCCGCGCCATGTATCCGGATATCTTTGAGAAAAGCAAAAATGCCGCGCAGGTCATCTGGGAGAGCTACGGCTTTGCCGTACCCGACGCGGAAACAGGCTACCTTGCCACTCATTTCGGGGCGGCGGTCATCCGCCTGAAAGAGAGAAAGCTCCAGCGCAAGGTCGTCACCATCGGCGTTGTCTGCGCAAGCGGAATCGGGATTTCCTATCTGATGTCCTCCCGCATAAAAAATACGTTCAAGGCGGATGTCCTGCTAAAGACATACGCACAGGAGGATTTGTCCGAAGGAACCCCGCCGGATATCGACATCCTCGTCTCCTCCTTCCCCCTCAAGGATGTCGCGTACCCGTATCTGCTGGTCAGCCCCCTGCCTACAGATGAGGATCTGGAAAAAATCCGGGAAGAGATCAACCGCTGCGCCTATGTGGAAACGGGTCAGCTCCCGCCTGAAACAAAGAACGGGAGCTCCTCCGGCCACCTGCACAAAACCTGGGATATGGCGGAAAGCATCCAGTCCGTGCTATCTCAGTTCGGGATTTCGTACACGGATGAGAACATCAAGTTCGCGGAGCTTGTCAATCAGGCAAGCCAGCGCTTCGGCGACAGCGACACAGACCGCAGGCTGATTTTCAACGATCTTCTCGCCAGGGAAAAAATCAGTTCACAGGTGGTGGTCAGCTATCAGTTCGCCCTGCTTCACGCGAGGACCGGCGGCGTAAGAAAACCGGTGTTTTCCGTAATCCTGCCCAACCATCCTCCTTTCTGCAGCGAATATTTAAAGGGCGCCGTGCTGGCGGTCGTCATGCTCATCCCCACGGGCTCCGACGGGAAAGAAAACAGCCAGATGATGGGGAAGCTCAGCAGCGCGCTGATCGAAGACGAAGATTTTCTGAACGCGCTCAAATCCGGGGACCGGGACGTTTCCTACGCAAAAATACAGGAGATCCTGGAGGGCTACTTTGCACAGAAAATTAAAGAGCTCTACCTGTGAAGCCGGTCCATTCAAAGAAGGTGGTACACACATTATGTTTTTTAAGAAAAGCACAAAAAAGCCGGAGCTTCTGATGAAGCGGAACATTATCCTGAACTGCAGCGCCGTAAACAAAGAGGCGGCCATCCGGCGCGCGGGAGAGCTGCTGGTCGAAAGCGGCTATGTCGCAAAACCTTACGTCGACGGCATGCTCGCGCGGGAGAAAAAACTCTCCACCTGTATCGGCAACAGCATCGCCATCCCCCACGGAGAAAGCGAAGTGAAAAAGGAAATCGCGTCCTCCGGGCTGGTGGTCCTGGTGTATCCGGACGGGATTTTGTGGGACGGAGAAACCGTCTACCTTGTGGTGGGCATCGCCGCGGTCGGAGACGAGCATCTGGAAATTTTAAGGAATATTGTTGAGAAGCTGGATACGCCGGAGAAGGTGGAAGCCCTTATAAAAAGCGGGGACGCCGATCAGATTTACCGTTTATTCAGCGGCGATTGAATTTTGGCTTCCGGCCGCATGGGCCGGAGAAAGGAATCACTATGAAGACGAAAGCAGTCAGAATGTATGGAGCAGACGATTTGCGGCTTGAGGAATTCGAGCTGCCGGAAATAAAGGACGATGAAATACTGGTCAAGGTTGTCAGCGACAGTATCTGCATGTCCACCTATAAGCTGGTAAAGCAGGGGAAAAAGCACAAGCGCGCCCCTCAGAATATTGACACGAATCCCGTGATCGTCGGGCATGAATTTGCCGGCGACATTGTAAAGGTCGGGGCAAAGTGGCAGCATGAATTCACCCCGGGCGAAAAATTCGCCCAGCAGCCCGCCCTGAATTACAAGGGGAGCCTCAATTCCCCCGGCTATTCCTACGAATTTTTCGGCGGGGACTGCACCTACTGCATCATCCCGCACGAGGTGATGGAACTGGGATGCCTGCTGCATTACCACGGCCCCAGCTACTTTGAGGCCTCGCTCGGCGAGCCGATGTCCTGTATCATCGGCGGCTTCCATTCCAACTACCACACCAATAAGCGCAATTACGACCACGCCTCCGGCGTCAAAGAAAACGGTGCGCTTCTCATCATGGGCGGCGCGGGCCCCATGGGCCTAGGCGCGGTGGAATACGCCATCTGTCTTGAGAAAAAGCCCCGCCTGGTCGTTGTGACCGACGTCAGCGAGGACCGCATCGCGCGCGCGGAAACGGTGGTCCCGGTTTCCAAGGCCGCCGCGCAGGGCGTAACGCTGAAATACGTCAATCCGAATCAGCTGGAGGACCAGTACGAAGGCCTGAAAGCGCTGACCGGCGGCAAGGGCTACGACGACATCCTCGTCATGGCGCCCATCCGTCCTCTGGTAGAACAGGCGGACAGCCTGCTCGCCTTTGACGGCTGCCTCAATTTCTTTGCGGGCCCGACGGACAACAAGTTTTCCGCCAATATCAATATGTATAACACGCATTACATAAGCACCCACATCATGGGCTCCACCGGCGGCAACACCGACGACCTTGTGGAAGCGCTCGACCTGTCCGCCGCCGGAACCATCAATCCGTCGGTAATGGTCACCCATGTGGGCGGCCTGGACTGTGTCGCCGACGCAACCGAAAACCTGCCCTCCATCCCCGGCGGCAAAAAGCTGATTTACACCCATATCAATCTGCCGCTGACGGCCATCGACGATTTCCGCGCTTTAGGCGAAAAGGATGAGCTGTTCAAAAAGCTGGCGGACAGCTGCGAAAAGCACAGCGGCCTGTGGAACAGCGAAGCGGAACAGATTCTGTTTGCGCATTACGGACTGAACGGCTGAAAACTTATCAATAGGACTGCGGGGGTATACACCATTGATTTATACCGTAACATTTAATCCCGCGCTCGATTACATCACGGATGTCCTTGATTTTCGCGAGGGCGAGATCAACCGGAGCAGCGGTGAAAAAATTCTGAGCGGCGGAAAGGGAATCAACGTTTCCATTGTGCTGAAAAACCTTGGGATCGACAGCACGGCGCTCGGCTTCATCGCCGGATTTACCGGGGATGAAATCGAACGGGGCGTACGGTCCTTCGGCTGCAACACCGATTTCATCCGGCTGGACGGCGGACTGTCCCGTATCAACCTGAAAATCCGCTCCAAACGCGAAACAGCGGTGAACGGCGGCGGCCCGCCCATCCCCCCGGAAAAAGTTGACGAACTGTTTTTGCAGCTTAGCTCCCTTTCCGACGGAGATATCCTTGTTCTCGCGGGCAGCATTCCTTCCTCCCTGCCGGCCGACACCTATGAGACCATCATGGAACGGCTGCAGGAAAAAAAGATCCGCATTGTGGTGGACGCCACCGGGCAGCTGCTTCTGAATGTCCTGAAATTCCGGCCGTTTCTGATCAAGCCCAACCGGGAGGAACTCGAAGAGCTGAGCGGACGGGCGCTGAAAGGCGAAAAAGAAATCATCCTGGCCTGCAAGGACCTTCAGGTGCTTGGCGCGTGCAACATCCTTGTGTCGCTGGGCGGCGACGGCGCAATCCTTGTCAGTGAAACAGGCGGCGTTTATCAGAGCGCGGCCCCGCAGGGCAGGGTTGTCAACACCGTCGGCGCGGGGGATTCCATGGTGGCCGGCTTCCTGGCGGGATACCTGAAAAACAGGAGCCTTCTAGAAGCTTTCCATACCGGGATCGCCGCCGGAAGCGCCAGCGCATTTTCCGAAGACCTTGCGACCGGAAAAGAAGTTTCCGCTCTGCTTAAAACAATAAAGGGGTGAAAAATGATGAAAGAGTTCCGCTATGTCATTCAGGATAAGGAAGGAATCCACGCCAGACCCGCCGGTCTTTTGGTTCTGGAAGCACAGAAGCACGCCTCGGAAGTCACCATCAGCAAAACCGGGAAAAAAGGAAACGCAAAAAAACTGTTTTCCGTTATGAGCCTTGCGGCCAAAAAGGGCGAAGAGGTTACGGTTACGGTGGAAGGCTCCGACGAGGAGCAGACATTCAAGGATATTCAGGCCTTTTTCAGGGCAAATTTATAAGCTTACAAGATTTCATGATGATACATCTCCATCTCACTCACGCACAATTTCTTCCATCTGGAGAGACCGGCGTCAATGCTTCTGCATTGGCGCCGGTCTCTTGCTCTATTCTTTTGCATCCTCAATTTTCCCGTCGCACAGAACGACCTTGCGGTCCTGTATTCTGTAGGTTCCGTCCCTGACATAGGTAAGGGTCGGCACCTGCAGATAATGCTCCCAACCGCGCCCTGCAAGTTCGGTCTTTACAACGCCGTACCGGTTCCCCCTGGCCTCGATCACCTCGCCCCCGCCGACATAAACGCCGATGTGGCCGCTCCTGTGGACCGCCAGCCCCGGGGTATCCGGCATCGCGGAAATATCGCCCTTGACCTCAGCCGACTCGAAAAGGCCGTCCGCCGTACAGTCCGGCAGAGCGCCCTGCCGCTTTGCGGAAATTTCCCCCGTCGACTCGTCCAGCCAGCAATACGCCTTGATCAGCCCGCTGCAGTCAAAGCCCGGCCTCCCTCCAAAATTCAGGTAGATGGCGTTTACCTGCTCCCCGCTCAGGTCCGCCCGGTCCACCCCGTCGAACCGCTGCTGCTGTTTTTGCAGAAAGGGCATCCGGATCGTCTGGCCGACCGCCCCGTAAACGTAGCCGCTTTTGCAGGCCAGCGCGTTCCAGGCGAAATTGGCAAGGCCGATATTGTTTTTCAGCCCGTCCCCGCTTTTCAGATTTTTTTGCAGCAGGGAAACGGAATCGACATACCCGGGCGCCAGCTCCGTACTCAGGCCGGTCATCGACTTCCTCTGCGCGCTGTCGACCGAAAGGCCGAATTCCAGCTCGATCCTCTCAAAGATTCCGTCCGTATCCTCAAAGGGTACGGGCGTATTCTTTTCTTCTCTATAGAAACATTTTACAAGGCGCTCCCTCACATTGCTTTTGTCCGGGTACCGGCTGTTGTCAAACAGGGTGATGTAGACGGCATACAGCAGCTGTGTGTTGATCTGTTCCCCCTGCGGGGTACGCAGAAGCACCTGTGAAACCAGGGGCTTGAAATCCTCCGACACCGTTTCCAGCGCGTATTCCCTCAGGCTTTCCTTCTGCCCGGCGCAACTTTTTACAACGGAAACGATCAGAAGAAGCACCATCAGCAGGATGCCGGCGGCTGCCCAAAACCGTTTTTTTATGATAATTCGCGGAATACTATGTCTTGTGACGATCATGATTGCCGTACCTCCTGAATCTTTCCTATGCACAGACGGGGAAAAGTATGAGCAAACCGGAAAAGTTTTGAAGTTCCGCTCATTGACGGGCATGTCCATATCTGCTAAAATAGAAAATGTATAGTTAATTTGAAATTCAAAGTAGGCGGGGAAAATCCGCCCTTTCCCGGACTCCGGGCGAATTTTGGAAGATTGTGCCATATTTATGAAAATAGGGAGTAAAAATAGATGAACGAAGAAAAAAAACAGCGCGGCGACGACATTATTGCGGGAAGGAACGCCGTGAGCGAAGCCATGCGCAGCGGACGCAGCATCGACAGCCTTTACGTTGTCCGCGGGGCGCACACCGGCAGCCTGAGCGCGCTGATCGCCAAGGCAAAGGAGAAAGGGATCGCCATTAAGGAAGCGGACGGCAAAAAGCTGGATTTCCTGTGCGGCAACGCCAATCATCAGGGCGTGGTCGCCGTAGCGGCGGTCAGGGAATACGCGACCGTCGACGATATTTTCCGGCTTGCCGAAGAGCGGAACGAGCCCCCGTTCATCATTGTGGCGGACGAGCTGGAGGACCCGCACAATCTGGGCGCGGTTCTGCGGGTGGCGGAATGCGCCGGCGCGCACGGTGTCATCATTCCCAAGCGGCGCGCGGCGGGCCTGACCTACGCGGTCGGAAAGGCCAGCGCGGGCGCGGTGGAATACGTCCCGGTTGCCAGGGTGACGAACATCACCGCCGCCATCGACGAGCTGAAAAAGCGCGGCGTCTGGATTTACGCCGCCGATATGGACGGAGAGCCCTGGTGCGGCGTGGATTATTCCGGCCCGGCCGCCATTGTGATCGGCTCCGAGGGCGCGGGTGTCGGGCGGCTGGTAAAAGAAAAATGTGATTTTGTCATATCTTTGCCGATGAAGGGTAAAATAAATTCGCTTAATGCTTCGGTCGCCTGCGGCATCATCTGTTATGAAATTGCACGCCAGCGCAGTGGGATTAAGACAAAATAATACAGGAGCGATCAATATGGGCGACAATCAAAAAGCTCCGCGCGACAAATTTTCGTTAGACGAGATTTTAGCGGAAGCGCGCACTTTGGAAACAGGAAAACAGGAGCCTGCGCCCACCGAACAAAAGGCAAAGGCTGACCCGGGACGAAAAAAAGCGGTTGCCACACCGGAGGAAATTGCCCGGCAGGCAAAAATCGCTCTGGACGCAAAAGTGTCCTCCCTTCCGCAGCACCCCGCCGCGCCGGAACCGGAAAAGACAAAGAGCCGCGGCAGGGGATTTTTCAAACGCCGCAAGCAGGACTTTCCGGAGCCGGAGGAGGACGCAGACATTTACTACGGCCTTCAGCTGCGGTCGCTGGAGGACTACCGCGCGGAATACGGAAAAATAGAGGCCCCCGTGCCCCATTCGGAGAAGAAAGAGGGAGACTCGGTCTTTTCCTATCTTTTCAGCGAAACCGGCGACGACGTGGTGGACGACGAGGTTGCCGAACGGTTTGAGCGCCTTCACAGCGAACGCAAAAAGCGCGTGAAAAAAATCATGAGCCAGGTCGGCCTGGATGAGGACGATATCTTTTCCCTGTACGAGGACCAGCCGGCCGGCGAAGGTCCGAAGGCGAAAGAACCGCCGCCGGAGCCGGAAGAACCCGAGGAGCCGTATGCTCCCACCGTGATTCCTCCCGCACCGCAGCCCGCCCCCGGTCCGGCTCCCCAGCCAAAGCCGGAGATAGCGCCCGGCCCCGCGCCGGAGCCGGAAATACGCGAGCCTCACCCGGAACCGGTGTTCCAGCCGTCGGCCCCGCCGATGACTCCGCAGACACCGTTCCAGCCCGACGCCGTTCCTTCCATCCGCTGCCGGCTTTCGGAAGAGCCGGTCAAGGAGCCTGTGGCTGCGCCGGCGGTAAAGGAAGAGGTCCCGCCTCCGCCCCCCGTCAGGGAACCGGGAAAGCCGGTGCCGCGGTCGGCGGAAAACGCATGCAGCTACCGGGCGGATTTCAGAAAGCCCGTTCATTTTATCCAACTGAATAATTATGAGGAAGTTTTGTCAGAAGCGGCGGCGGGCTATCCGCCCGCCAAGCCGAAGCAGCCTCCGCCGCCGATCCGGATTCCCGTCGAACCGTCCGGCGGCGCGGGCGTGCCGGAGGAAGGCGCGGAGCAGGCGGAAGATTTTTTCAACGAAGCTCCGCAGCCCATCCCCTTCCCCGAACCCGTTCCTTCCCTGGCCATGGACCCCGAAGAAGGAGAAGCGCTCGAAAGCTCTTTCCAGCCGGAGGAAGAGGACGGAGCCAAACCGGAGAAAAAGAAAAGCTTCAGCGTGTTCGGAAACGAGGAAGAGGACAACGACTCCACCGACAACCTGCCCGGCGAGCCGGAGGAGCTGGACGACTACCAGAGTCCGTCGGACGCTCCCTCCATCTTCCACGACCTCAGCGCCAATATCCGAACGCTGTATCTCCGGCTGGCCGTTACGGGCATCAGCTTTGTGATTCTCCTTATTTCCGGTATCCTGCGGGATTATTCCTCCCTGCTGCCGGAAGCGGTCCGGGACTGGACGGGAGCGCAGCCGTACATAATTCTGAACCTTGTATTTCTGCTGACTGCCACCGCTTTCAGCATCACGCCCATCCTGAACGGATTAAAGGGGCTGGTCACGTTCCAGGCCAACGCGGACAGCGGCGTCGCCGTTGCGGATATCGCCGCGCTCATCCAGAATATTTCCCTGCTGTTTTCCGTGCAGAGCCTGCAGACCGGGAATCTGCATCTGTACTCTATTCTTGTGGTGATGGCCCTGTTCTTAAACGCCGCAGGAAAGCTCAGCTTTGCCAGGCGGATCGACCGCAATTTTCATTTTGTCGCCGCGCCCGACCAGAAACAGGCCGTGCAGCTTTTCGACGACCACAACATCGCACTGCAGATGACGAGCGGCTGCGTGATGGACGCGCCGGTCATCGCCTATCAGACAAAGACGAATTTTTTGAAACAGTTTCTAAGCCTTTCCTATGAGCCGGACCCAAGCGAGCAGTCCTCACAGGTAGCGGCTCCCATCGGATTCGTATCTTCTCTCATACTGTGCATTGTTACGCTCATATTATTTAAGGATATTTTTAGCGCGCTGACCGCCTTCGCGGCTGCCGCGTGCATCTGCGTCCCCTTTGTCAATATGCTCAGCGTCAACCTTCCGGTCAACCGGGTCAGCCGTATCGCCGCCCGCTGCGGCGCAATGATCGTCGGCTATCCCGCGATCGACCGGTTCAGCGGGGTCAACGCCGTGCTGGTGGACGCGAAAGAGCTGTTCCCCAAGGGGACCGTCGTGCTGAACGCGATCAAAACCTTCGGCGGGCAGCGCATCGACGACGCCATTGTGGACGCCACCGCCCTGATGTGCGCGGTGGGCGGGCCGTTAAGCGACCTGTTCGACCAGATCATCAAGAGCCGCCGCGACATGCTTCCGAAAATCGACAATACGGTCTATGAGGACGACAAGGGCGTTACCGGGTGGGTTTCCGGGCGAAGGATTCTGGTGGGCAGCCGCAAGCTGATGGAAGCCCACAGCATTGAGCCGCCCTCGCGCGATTATGAAGAAAAATACATCCGCACCGGAAAGAGAATCGTTTATCTGGCCTCCGGCGGGGAACTGGTCGCCATGTTTGTGGTCTCCTACAATTCCGACCGCCGCCGCGCCATGGAGCTAAGGCGCATGGAAGACAACGGCATCAGCCTGATCGTGCGCACCTGCGACCCGAACATCACCCCGGCTCTGCTGGCGGAATGCTTCGGGCTGGAAGAACACTCCGTGCGCGTGCTGCCCGAGCGGCTGGGGAGCATCTATACCGAAATGACGGCTTCCCCGCAGGAGCGTTCCGAAGCGGTCATGGCCACAAAGGGCCGTCCGACCGCCATGATGCGTCTGCTGACAGCGTGCGTCCGCCAGCGCAGCAACATCTCCATTGCGCTTGCCCTGCAGAACGTTGCGGTGATTCTCGGCCTTCTGCTGGTCGCGTTTTTGACCTGCTATTCCGGGCTCGGCCAGCTGACCGTCACCGCGCTGATGATTTACGAGCTGTTCTGGGCGGCGGCAATCCTGATTGTGCCCAGGCTTCGCAAGCCTTGATTTTAACACGGATTGTGAGAAAGAACACATGAAGAAAGACCTTTATAAGCGCATGGCGATGGTGTGCGTCGGCACCCTGATCATGGGCTTTGCCGTGTCCCTTTCCGTATATGCCCGCCTGGGAACGGACCCCTGCACCTGTATGAATACCGGGCTGGCGCAGCTGCTCGGCATGAGCTTCGGCGTATGGCAGCTGATCATGAACAGCATCATGCTGGTTTTCACCTTTTTCTTCGCCCGCGATAAGATCGGCTTCGGTACGATCGTCAACATGGTCGCCATCGGCTTTCTGGTGGATTTTTTCAGCTGGCTCTTCACGTTTTTCCTGCCGCCCGTGCCGCCGCTTTTCCTCAGAATCGCCTGCATGCTTCTGGGCATCGGCATTCTCGCTTTTACCGCCGCGCTTTACATGTATCCCGATCTGGGCGTTTCGCCCTACGACAGCATCGGCTTTATCCTCGCCCGCTTCCTTCACGCGCAGTACCGTTGGTGCCGCGTCGGCTACGACGTTACGGCCGTCCTCCTCGGCGCCTCTTTGGGCGGCGTTGCGGGGATCGGCACCGTCATCACCGCGTTCTGCATGGGGCCGCTGATTAAATTTTTCGGCGACCGGATGCCGAAATGGTTCCCCCTTGAAAGGAAACCCCTGATAAGCAACTAAAAAAGACCTGAAAAGACGTTCCGTCTTTTCAGGTCTTTTTTCTGTTTCCATCCACGAGAGATTGCAAAGTCCGCTCCCGTGAATCGGCTATTTTAGAAAGCCGTCGATAATTTTCTGCGCTCCGGCGTTGTCGTCCGACACGCACAGGATGACATATTTTCCGTTTTTCACCAGAACGGGCGATTTCAGCTTCGCCATTTCCTGCGGCTGATAATCCGTAAAACCGGCCCGCTGGTCTTCAATTCTGCTCTGCGCGGCCTCTTCCACCTTCCCGGCGGAAGTTTCGTCCTTCGCTTCAAAAACCGCCACTTCCTCCGCCGTGGCCCCGGTGCTTTCATAAATGTCCGATTTGGAAACGGAGCTTTCGTCAAGTCCGTACAGCTTAAGCGCCGTTTTGCTGTCAAGCTTCGACATTTGATCCGCAAACCGGATCGAGGATATCAGTTTTTCAGCAACCGCCCCGGTGTCCACCGACTTCGGGGTGCTTGCGGCACAGCCCGCCGCAAACAGCAGCGCGCCCGCCAGAATCACCATGATCGCTCTCTTCATTTCTTCCTAATCCCTTTCCCCATTCGTGTGCGCCCTCAGGTACTCACACCATTTTTTGCAGTATTCCCTGTTCAAATGCACTCCGTCGGCCGAAGCGTCTTCGGGCAGGTTCCCCTCCGAATCGGAAACCGCCGTATTGACCGCGAGATAGCGCACCTTGCTTTTCGCGGCCATCTCTTCGATCGCTTGATTGTATGCTTCGATTTTCTGGTTGTTATACACCTTATCCGTGCCGGATTTTTTCGCCGTCACCGGAAGGATGGACTGTACGTAAATCACAGCGCCCGGCTGGCTGGTCTTGATACCGTCAATGACCTTCTGATAGTCCTGAACAAAGGTGTTGAAGCTGCTCCAGCCAAGCTCGTTTACGCCCAGCATAATATAGATTTTCCCATATTTCTTCTCTTTAAGCGCCTGCATCACCGGCAATTTTTTTCCGTGGATTTCAATGGACGGCTTCGTGAAGATCGTGCTGACCATCAGCCCTTTTACGGCATAGTAGGTCGCGTTGTCCAGCCCGTCATAATTTCGCAGCGCCTCCGTCCGGCTGTCCCCAATCAACAGCGCGTCGTCAAAATATCCCGCCGGAGCAACGGCGTCCTGCGGGGTGCTGCTGAGCGGTACGGCGGGCGACGAAATCACCTCGGGCGGAAGGCTGGCCGCTGCCGACTCTGCCTTTGACGGACTGCTGCTGACCGGCGGTGAGCTGCTCACCGCGGATATCTCCGGAACGGAGCTCTGCGTCCGCGTTGCCCCGTGGACCATCTGGCTGATTCCCCTGAAGGCGGCAAAGGTGCCCAGCCCGATCAGATACAGGACCCCCGCCAGAAAGATACAAATGGCCAATCTTCGAAAAAAACGCCTTCTTTTGTATTGTTTGTACCTTGTAACCTGCATATAACTGCACCCCGCGTTTACTGACAGCCATCTGCAAAATAAAGCGACGATATTTCAAACGGTTTTTCTTATTCCGCATTAAGAAAAACCGTAATTCGATACTCCCTCTTGATTTGTTGCCCTCACTGTCGTGCTGATTTTGGAACGTTCCAACGGGTTCTATTATACCCCAAAACCTGTTTTTTGGGAAGTACAAAACAAGGGTATGACAAAACTGTCATGCCCTTGTAATCATTGTTATTATTTGCTTTGGATTGTCACAGACGTGTAACGGTTGCTTCTTCTGAAAGATTATTTCTGTGCCTCGAAAACCGCAACCGCGCAGGCTACCGTAGCGCCTACCATCGGGTTGTTGCCCATGCCGATCAGGCCCATCATTTCCACGTGCGCGGGAACGGAAGAGGAACCGGCAAACTGAGCGTCGCCGTGCATGCGTCCCATGGAATCCGTCAGTCCGTAGGAAGCGGGACCGGCGCCCATGTTGTCCGGATGCAGGGTACGGCCGGTGCCGCCGCCGCTGGCAACGGAGAAATACTTCCTGCCGTTTTCCTGCGCCCACTTCTTGTAGGTGCCGGCGACCAGGTGCTGGAAGCGGGTCGGGTTGGTGGAGTTGCCGGTGATGGAAACGTCGACGCCCTCCGCCTGCATGATCGCAACGCCCTCGCGGACGTCGTTCGCGCCGTAGCATTTGACCGCCGCGCGCTCACCGTCGGAGAAAGCCTTTGTCTCAACGACCTTCAGCTCGTCGTTAAAGAAGTCGAAATCGGTCTTTACATAGGTAAAGCCGTTGACTCTTGAAATGATATACGCGGCGTCCTTGCCGAGGCCGTTCAGGATAATCCGGAGCGGCTCCTTGCGGGCGCGGTTCGCGGTGCGGGCAATTCCGATGGCGCCCTCGGCGGCGGCAAAGGATTCGTGGCCCGCCAGGAAAGCAAAGCACTTCGTCTCGTCACGCAGGAGCATGGCGCCCAGGTTGCCGTGGCCCAGGCCGACTTTTCTCTGCTCGGCGACGGAACCGGGAACACAGAACGCTTCCAGACCGGCCCCGATCTTTTCGGCGGCCTCAGCGGCGGACTTTACGCCGGTCTTGACTCCAATTGCACAGCCGAGGGTATAGGCCCAGCTTGCGTTCTCAAATGCGATGGGCTGTACGCCCTTGACAATTTTATCTACATCGATCCCTTTGGAAAGGCAAAGGTCGCGAGCGTCTTCGAGGCTGGCAAGGCCATACTCGGCAAGACACTTCTCTATTTTGGCCATTCTTCTTTCTTTTCCTTCAAACATGACATCGTTAGCCATATAGTTTGTCCTCCTTTATGGTCTTTATTATTCTTCACGCGGGTCAATATACTTTGCCGCGTTGTCAAAACGGCCGTACTGACCGATATTCTTTTTATAAGCCTCTTCCGGGCTTACGCCGTGACGGATGTCCTCCATCATCTTGCCGAGCTTGACAAACTGATAACCGATTACCTCGTTGTTCTCATCCAGCGCGGTTTTCAAAACATAGCCTTCCGCCATTTCCATGTAGCGGACGCCCTTCGCGCCGGTGCTGTACATGGTGCCGACCTGGGAACGGAGCCCCTTGCCAAGGTCTTCCAGACCTGCGCCGATCGGAAGTCCGCCTTCGGAAAACGCCGTCTGGCTGCGGCCGTAGGCGAGCTGCTTGAAGATTTCTCTCATGGCGACGTTGATCGCGTCGCAGACAAGGTCCGTGTTCAGGCATTCGAGCATGGTTTTGCCCGGCAGGATTTCGGCGGCCATTGCCGCGGAGTGGGTCATGCCGGAGCAGCCGATGGTTTCCACCAGAGCCTCCTGCACAATACCATCCTTCACATTCAGAGTCAGCTTGCAGGCGCCCTGCTGCGGAGCGCACCAGCCAATGCCGTGGCTCAAACCGGATATATCCTTGATTTCATATGCCTTGACCCATTTTCCTTCTTCAGGAATCGGTGCGGGGCCGTGTTTTGGTCCCTTTGTTACAGTACACATTTTTTCCACTTCTGGGGAATAATTCATATCGGTACTCCTTTCGGTTTCAGTGTCTTTTGGTTTTATTACCATATAACCAAACATACTGTTTTATTATAGTTTATCTTTCGCCTTTTATCAATAGAAACATGCCCAATAATTAATAATTTAACAAATAAAAAGCGGGGAGCCGGGGGCTTGAAATGCTGCCATAAATTCCCACAAAAAAATAAAAGTCGGATTCTTGTATGAGCCGTCGAAAAATGCTACGATAGAGACAAATCTAATATATTGGGGAGATAAAAATGCAAGAACCAAACTCTGCGTACCAAAACCCTGCGGTTTACGAAGACAGCGCGCCTCTTTCCATTGGCAATTATCTGGTCATGATGCTCGTGGGGGCGATCCCCGTGGTGGGCCTCATCATGATGCTTGTGTGGGCGTTCAGCGGCAGCGCCAACACCAACAGGAAAAACTATGCCCGGGCAGTCCTGATCATGATGTTGGTCGTCCTTGTTCTCAGCATCATTTTCGGAGCAAGCCTGCTTTCGTTCTTTTATTCCATCGGAACGGCAAGTTACTGATCGGTTCAGCGCAGACGGCGGACAGGTTCCGCCGTCTTTTTTCTTCGGACCCGGCGGGGCCAATGTTCATGAATTCTTCTTTATTTTTATTGAGCCGTATGATATACTGATTTTATATGCAAAATCTATAGGATTGATTTTCTATGATATTTCAGAGGTGACTTTATGAGTAATATTCTGACCGCCTTTTTCGGCAATTACAGCAAACGCGAACTCAAGCGCATTCAGCCAATCTGTGATGCCGTTCTGGCACTGGAGGACAAGTATAAAGGGATGTCCAACGAAGAGCTGATTGCCCAGACCCCCGCGCTGAAGGAGCGCCTGTCCAACGGGGAAACGCTCGACGACATCCTGCCGGACGCTTTCGCGGTCTGCCGCGAGGCTTCGGACCGCGTTCTGGGGATGCGCCACTTCCCGGTGCAGATCATCGGCGGGATCGTGCTCCATCAGGGACGCATCAGCGAAATGAAGACCGGCGAAGGAAAAACGCTGGTCGCCACCCTTCCGGCCTACTTAAATGCCCTTTCCGGAAAGGGCGTCCATGTTGTAACCGTCAACGACTACCTTGCCCGCCGCGACTCCGAATGGATGGGCAAAATCTACCGCTTTCTGGGACTGAGCGTCGGCCTGATCGTACACGATCTGGAAAACGACGAGCGCAAGAAGGCGTATAACGCCGACATCACCTACGGCACGAACAACGAGTACGGCTTCGACTACCTGCGCGACAACATGGTCATTTACAAGGAAAACAAAGTGCAGCGCGGCCACAACTTCGCCATCGTCGACGAAGTGGACTCCATCCTCATCGACGAGGCCCGCACCCCGCTGATCATTTCCGGCCAGGGCGACAAATCCACGGAGCTTTACAATGTGGCCGACCACTTCGCACAGACCCTGAAAATGGTGAAGGTCGCGGAGCTGAACGACAAAGAGGACAACGACGAGCTGTACAAGGGCGCCGATTATATTGTGGACGAAAAGGCAAAGACCGCCACGCTGACGCAGTCCGGCGTGAAGAAGGCCGAAGCTTATTTCAAGCTTGACAACCTGACCGACGCCGACAATATTACGATCCAGCACCACATCAACCAGGCGATCAAGGCGCGCGGCGTCATGCAGAACGATATCGACTACGTCGTCAAGGACGGCGAAGTCATCATCGTCGACGAGTTCACCGGCCGTCTGATGTACGGCCGCCGCTACAACGAGGGCCTGCATCAGGCAATTGAAGCCAAGGAGGGCGTAAAGGTCGCGCACGAAAGCAAAACGCTCGCCACGATCACCTTCCAGAACTTCTTCCGGCTATACGACAAGCTTTCCGGTATGACCGGTACCGCGATGACGGAAGAGGAAGAATTCCGTGAAATCTACAAGCTGGACGTTGTCGAGGTCCCGACCAACAAGCCGATGGTCCGTAAGGACTTCCCGGATGTTGTTTATAAGACGGAGAAAGCGAAATTCAACGCGGTCATCGAGGATATCATCGAGCATCATGAAAACGGGCAGCCGGTTCTGGTCGGCACCATTTCCATTGAAAAGTCGGAAGAGCTCAGCGGACTGCTGCACCGCCGCGGCGTCAAGCACGAAGTGCTGAACGCGAAATACCACGACAAGGAAGCGGAAATCGTCGCTCAGGCCGGCCACAAGGGCGCCGTTACCATCGCCACCAACATGGCCGGACGCGGCACCGACATTGTGCTGGGCGGCAACAGCGAATATATGGCGAAATCGGAAATGCGCCGCCTGCAGTTCTCGGAAGAGCTCATCAGCGAGTCCACCGCCTACTCCGAGACAGCGGATGAAGAAATTTTAAACGCCCGCAAGACCTTTGCGGAGCTGGATGAAAAATACAAGGCCCAGATCAAACAGGAAGCGGAAGAGGTCAAAGCCGCCGGCGGCCTTTACATCATCGGTACGGAGCGCCACGAATCCCGCCGTATCGACAACCAGCTGCGCGGACGTTCCGGCCGTCAGGGCGACCCCGGTATGAGCCGTTTCTACATTTCGCTGGAAGACGATCTCATGCGTCTGTTCGGCGGCGAGCGTATCAACAACCTGATGGAACGCCTGAATGTGGATGAAAACACCCCGATTGAAAACAAAATGCTCAGCAATACCATTGAGGGTGCCCAGCGCAAGATCGAAGGCCGCAACTTCGGCATCCGCAAAAACGTCCTCCAGTTCGACGACGTTATGAGCCGTCAGCGTGAAATCATCTACGGCCAGCGCGACCAGGTGCTGAACGGAGAAAATATCAAGGACCAGATCATCAAGATGATCGAGCAGGCCATCGAGTCCCAGGTACACCAGTACATGCCCGAAACCGCGCTTCACGACGACTGGAATTTCCAGGGTCTGCGCGACCACTACATGGGCTGGCTGCTCACCTCGGAGGATCTGGTTTACAGCAAGGAAGAGATCGAACGGCTGGAGCCCGATTTTGTCAAGAACGAGCTGATCGAAAAAGCGAAAGCGCTGTACGAAAAACGTGAGCAGCAGTTCGGCGAGGAAATCGCCCGTGAGCTTGAGCGCGTCATCCTTCTGAAAAACGTCGACTCCGAGTGGATGGATCATATCGACGCCATGGAAGAGCTGCAGAAGGGCATCCGGCTGCGCGCTTACGGCCAGCACGACCCGGTCGTCGAGTACCGCTTGGAAGGCTTCGACATGTTCGACGCGATGATCGCGACCATCCGTGAAAACACCGCGCGCATGATGCTCACCGTCCAGCTCCGTTCTGCGGAAGAGCCGAAGCGTGAACAGGTCGCCACCCCGACCATGAGCAGCGGCGGCGACGGCAGCGACACGAACCGCACCGTGCGCAAAGGCAAGAAGCCGGGCCGCAACGACCCGTGTCCGTGCGGCAGCGGCAAAAAATATAAAAAATGCTGCGGTAAAGACGAATAACTTTGTTTGAAACGAGCGGTAGGGCTTTGATGATAGGCCCTACCGTTTTTTTACCTCTCCATTTTGAATCCCATGGATTTCCACGATATCCTCTGGAGCCTTCAAATAAAATTCTTCCGTTTCGCACTGCGCTCTCTGTAAAATTTCAATTGCCCTGCTGACTTCATGGAATAAAACGCCATACATTTTTCGATAATCGGGCATCATCATTCTTCCTTTCTGTATCCCCTTTATAGAACTTATAAGTACTATATAAAACAGAATAACACCTGCTTATGGTATTGTCAATAGTATAAAAAGTACTATGGGAAGGTGTGGTGCAATTGTATTTTCCAAGACTCAAGGATTTGCGCAACGACAGAGATCTGCTGCAAAAGGATATCGCGGCGGTCCTGAAGATCAGTCAGACGGTCTATTCCCGGTACGAAAGAGGGTATCAGACCATCCCCGTGGAGCATCTTCTCAGTCTGGCTGATTTTTACCATACTTCCACTGACTATCTCCTGGGGCGGACAAATAATCCAAACCCCGCGCCAAAATAAAAGCAGCATGGAGTCCGACTGAACTCCATGCTGTTTTCTATTTGGATGTTTTCATGCCTCCGCGCCCGGAAGTGAGGGTTTTGACCAGGTCGAACACGTAATTGCTGCCCCGGCTGACGAGGATTCCCGTCAGGATACTGCCGACAAGCGGAACCGAGGTTTTCATCCCCACCATGGCCAGCATGTCGACCCCGTAGGCGACGGTAACGAATACGCCCAGCAGGATGGAAAATACCATTTCCCACTTCAGGACTCCTTTGACAAAGAACTGGTTGATATAGGTAATGACCCCTTCCACAATGACCGCCAGAAAAAACAAGCCGAAATACTCCATATGACCGCCCTCCTCATCTGACCGCCGCGGCGTATTCCGCCGCAGCCCGGTTTCCCTTTGCCTGTTTCAATTCTATGCAGGAAATCCTCCGTTCAATACAGAGTCCGCCGCGGTGAAAAAAATTTCCTTCCAGCAACAAAAAATCCCGCCTCCCGGCGGGTTTTTCTGTTGTCGATCAAGCCGCGCAACCTTTTGGCTCCCTCTTTGAGGGGGCTGGCAGGCCGCGCCTGACTGAGGGAGTATATGGAAATCCGGCGGGGATACTCTCCGGCCTGTTTCCTATTCGCCGAACATATCCTTGATCTTATCGATAAAATTCTTGCGTTTCTGATAGTTCTTTTCCTCGGCGACATTGTCGAATTCCTGTAAAATTTCCTTTTGCTTCTGGGTCAGGTTTTTCGGCACCTCAATCGTCATGCGCACGAACTGGTCGCCGCGCCCGCGCCCACCGATCCGGGGGATACCCTTGCCCTTGAGCTTAAACACGTCGCCGGGCTGTGTGCCCTCGCGCACATGGTAGCTGACGCGGCCGTCAATGGTCGGCACGACGACCTCCGCGCCGAGCGCCGCCTGGGTATAGGTAATCGGCACCTCGCACCAGATGTCGTTGCCGCGGCGCTCAAAAATGGGATGCGGCCGCACATTGACATACACGCGCAGATCGCCGCTCGGGCCGCCGTTGGTTCCGGCGTTTCCCTGTCCGCTTACGCTGAGAATCTGCTCGTTGTCGATTCCGGCAGGGATGTTGACCTCGATCGTTTTCTGCCGGCGTATCCGTCCGGTCCCGCCGCAGGTTCCGCAGGGATCGTCAATCACCTTTCCGGTTCCGCCGCAGCGGTCGCAGCTCCTGCTGGTCTGTACCACGCCGAACGGCGTGCGCTGGCTGATGCGCACCTGTCCCGTTCCGCCGCAGTTCGGGCAGGTTTTCGCGGAGGTTCCCTTTTTCGCGCCGCTGCCGCCGCAGTCGCCGCAGGTTTCTATCTTCTGATAGGATATATTTTTGCGGCAGCCCTTTGCCGCTTCCTCAAAGCTTATGTTCACCGTCGCTTCGGTGTCGCTGCCGCGCCGCGGTGCGTTCGGATTGACGGAACGGCCGCCGCCAAACCCGCCGCCGAAAAAGCTGTTGAATATGTCGCCCAGATCAATGTCGCCGGTAAAGGGGCTTCCGCCGCCCGCACCGCCGCCGAAGTTGGGGTCGACGCCCGCGTGGCCGAACTGGTCGTAGCGCGCTTTTTTATCCTTATCGGAAAGCACTTCGTATGCTTCGTTTACCTCTTTGAATTTTGCCTCGGCTGTCTTGTCCCCCGGATTTAAATCCGGATGATACTGCTTCGCAAGCTTGCGGTAAGCCTTTTTGATCTCTTCGTCCGTGGCATTTTTCGGCACGCCCATAACTTCATAATAATCCCTTTTATCAGCCAAACCAAATCACTCCTAAAATAATGAAAAATGAATAAATGAAGGAGGAAGAGTCCCTTGGCGTTCCTTCAAAATGCATTTTAACTGTTATTGCTGAAATTGCCGCTCAACCCATGATTGCCAGCTCCCCAAACGAAGAGCTGGCCACCACAGTCATTCATCTTTCATGAATCGTTATTCATTGTAAAAAGCAAGCCGGAGATTACTTTTTGTCATCGTCGTTTACGTCCTTGTACTCTGCGTCGTAGACGTTGCCGCCGTTTGCGTCCTGCGTCGGCGGGACGGGCTGGCCATCAGCCGGCTGCTGCGGCGCCGCACTCTTATAGAGCTTTTCGCTGACCGCATACATCGCCTTCTGCAGTTCTTCCGACTTTGCCTTCATATCGTCGACATTGCTTGCGGAGATGGCCTCTTTCAGGGAAGCGACCTTTGCGTTCAGGTCGGATTTGTCGGACTCATCGATCTTGTCGCCATTGTCCTTAAGCAGCTTCTCGACCGCGTAGCACATATTTTCAGCTTCGTTCTTCTGGTCGACTTCCTCGCGGTGCTTTTTATCTTCCGCCGCGAATTTCTCGGCTTCCTGAACAGCCTTGCTGATGTCGTCCTTGCTCATGTTGGAGCTGGAGGAAATCGTGATCTTCTGCTCCTTGCCGGTACCCATATCCTTGGCGGATACGTTGACGATGCCGTTGGCGTCGATATCAAAGGTGACCTCGATCTGGGGGATTCCGCGCGGCGCCGGAGCAATGCCGTCCAGCTTGAACAGGCCGAGCTGCTTGTTGTCGCGGGCGAATTCGCGCTCGCCCTGCAGGACGTTGACCTCAACCTGGGTCTGGCCGTCCGCCGCGGTGGAGAAGATCTGGCTCTTCTTGGTCGGGATGGTGGTGTTGCGCTCGATGATCTTGGTCATGACACCGCCCATGGTCTCCACGCCGAGGGACAGCGGGGTAACGTCCAGCAGCAGCAGGCCTTCGACCTCGCCGCCCAGCACGCCGGCCTGAATCGCCGCGCCGATGGCAACGCACTCGTCCGGGTTGATTCCCTTGAACGGGTCTTTTCCCGTAAAGCCCTTAACAGCGTCCTGCACGGCGGGGATTCTGGAGGAACCGCCGACCAGCAGAACCTTGTTGATCTGCTCGATCTTCAGACCGGAATCGGAAAGCGCCTGACGGACCGGGCCCATGGTCTTTTCCACAAGGTCCGCGGTCAGCTCGTTGAACTTCGCCCTGGTCAGGGTCAGGTCAAGGTGCTTCGGGCCGGAGGCGTCCGCCGTGATGAACGGCAGGTTGATGGAGCTGGAGGTCATGCCGGAAAGCTCGATCTTCGCTTTTTCGGCGGCTTCCTTCAGTCTCTGCATCGCCATCTTGTCGCCGGAAAGGTCAATGCCGCTTTCCGCCTTGAAGGAGGAAGTCATCCAGTCCATGACGCGCTTGTCGAAGTCGTCGCCGCCAAGGCGGTTGTTGCCCGCGGTGGCCAGAACTTCCTGCACGCCGTCGCCCATTTCTATAATGGAAACATCGAATGTACCGCCGCCAAGGTCGTAAACCATGATCTTCTGGTCGTCGCCCTTGTCGATGCCGTAGGAAAGCGCGGCAGCCGTCGGCTCGTTGATGATACGCTTTACATCCAGTCCGGCGATCTTACCGGCATCCTTTGTCGCCTGGCGCTGTGCGTCGGTGAAATACGCCGGGACAGTGATGACCGCGGAAGTGACCTTTTCACCCAGATAAGCTTCCGCGTCGCCCCTCAGCTTCTGAAGGATCATTGCGGAAATTTCCTGAGGAGTATAGCTTTTCCCGTCGATATTGACCTTATAGTTGGAACCCATTTCTCTTTTTATGGAAGAGACGGTGCGGTCCGGATTGGTAATCGCCTGACGTTTCGCAACCTGACCGACCATACGCTCGCCCGTCTTGGAAAAAGCAACAACGGAAGGGGTGGTTCTGGCGCCTTCTGCGTTCGCAATGACGACCGGCTCGCCGCCCTCGATAACCGCAACACAGGAATTGGTAGTACCTAAGTCTATACCTATTGTCTTTGACATACTGTTTACCTCCAAAAAATAAGTTTTTGAATTGAATAATCAATCTATAAGAATTTTTAAAATCACCTGAAATCGGCCAAATCAGTTCGCGACCTGCACCATCGCGTGGCGCACGATCTTATCCCCGATTTTGTAGCCCTTCTGGAACACCTGCACAATGGTGTTTTCCCCGGCGTTTTCGTCCTCCACATGGGAAACCGCGTTGTGAAGGTCCGGGTTGAAGACTTCCCCGGCTTCTCCCATCTCGGTTACGCCGAGCTTTGCAAGCGCGCCTTTCAGCTGTGTGCCGACCATTTCGACCCCCTTGCGAAGGTCCTCCACGGTGCAGTCCTGCTGTTCCAGCGCCCGTTCTAGGTTATCCGCCACGGGTAAAAATTCCGTGACCGCAGCGGCTGTCGCGTCGGCGTATACCGCCGTTTTTTCGCGTTCCGTACGTTTGCGGTAGTTATCGTATTCCGCGGCTGTGCGGAGCAAAAGCTCTTTTTGCTTTTTCAGCTCCTCCTGCGCCTGTTCCAGCTGAGCCTGTGCGTCGTCCTTTGGTTTTTCCTGCCCGGCCGGATTTTCCGCCGCCGCAGTTTCCCCGGCACAGGCCTTCTCTGCCTTAGAGGTTTCCTCCGGCTTGCCCGCAGAGGTTTTTTCGGGCGTTCCGGAAGTTTTCTTTTTATCCGCTTGTTCTTTTTGGTTTTTTTCCAAAACAGTGACCCCTTTCTATTCCATATCCAATAGCTCTGTCAGCATTCTTCCGACAGAGCCGGAGAGATATTCAATATTGGAAATGACCTTTCCGTAGTTCATGCGCGTAGGGCCGATAATGGCGATCGCGCCCGCGTCCCTGCCGCCGACCGAGTACCGGGAGACCACTACGCTGGATTCGCTCAGCTCGGGACGCTTGCTTTCCTGACCGATCAGCACCTTCATGCTGTTGCTCTGCTGCATCAGAAGGCGGGAAAGCTCCTGCGGACGGGAGAGGAAATCCATAATGCGGCGGATGCCCGCCTGCCCCAGCTCGCTGCAGAATAAAAGGTTCATTTCGCCGTCCAGACAGACCTCCGTCTGCATGGTGTCCTGCGCCACGTCCAGCACCGCCATCAGCGCGTCGCTCATCAGCATCGTCATGTTTCCCAGAGACGCGGCAAAGGACTGAATGTACGCCGGCGTAATGGTGGAAACCGGCAGCCCGACCAGCTTTTCGTTCAGAACCCTGAAAAACACGCGCAGGATTTCGGGGGTAATATCGAAATCGCAGTGGAAAACGCGGCTTTTCATGGTGCCCGCGGAGGTCATCATAATGGCCATCGCGGTCCTTCGGCTGGTCTGCACAAACTGAATGGCACGGATGTCCGCCGAGCTTCCGCTCGGTGTGGTGGAAATGGCCGCGAACCGGGTCATTCCCGCCAGCGCCCGCGCAACGCCGTCCAGCAGCTTTTCGGGGTCGTATGCGCTCGGCAGCAGCAGGCTGTCGATATAACGCTGCTCTTCCCTGGAAACCGAATGCTTTTTCATCAGTGTGTCGATATAAACGCGGTAGCCTTTGTGGGAAGGAATTCTTCCCGCGGAGGTGTGCGGCTGCTCCAGCAGCCCCATTTCCGCAAGGTCGCTCATTTCATTGCGCACCGTCGCGGAGGACACGGTGAAATCAAGGGTGTCGCAAAGCGCCTTGGAACCCACCGGTTCGCCGGTCGCAACGTACAAATCAACGACAGCCGCCAGAATTTTCTGTTTCCGTTCGCTTAACTCCAACCCTTTCACCTCGCCTGTTTTATATTTTAGCACTCTAATAGTTCGAGTGCTAAATCTAATTAATAATTTACCATTACTTTACCCCATTGTCAATATAGTATTTGTAAACTCTTTGTGAAATCGTAAAAATTATGTTCTTCCGGCGAACGGGGAACGCCGCTTTTCATTTCTATGGAGTTATGCTAAACTATTTCCATACCGAACGAATATTATTTTGCATTGGAAATGGAGAAACGATGGAACAGAATCCCTTCGGCGGCAACTACGCCCGCCTGATCAAAGAGTTGGAGCCGGACTGCGAAAAATGCAGCGGCCTGTGCTGTGTAGCGCTGTACTGCGCAAAAACGGAAGGTTTTCCGGCCGATAAAGACGCGGGAACACCCTGCCGATATTTAGCGCCTGATTTCCGCTGCGGGATTCACGCCGATTTGAAAGACAGAAAAATGAGCGGCTGCCTTGCTTACGAATGCCTGGGAGCGGGACAGAAAACGACACAAATTTATTCTTCCGTCGGGGACTGGAAGACCGCCCCTGATCAAGCGGAAGCGATCTTTCAAGCCTTTTCCGTTCTTTTTCAGCTCCACCAGATTTTATGGTACCTCATTGAAGCGGCTTCCCTGACCTCGGACGAAAAGACAGCGGCAGCCGTCGACGCTCTTATCGAGGAAAATCAGCAAATGTCCCAATTGCCCCGCGGCAGCCTTTTGGAGACGGACATTGCCGGACACAAATCAAAAGCGAACCGTATATTGAAAAAAATCATCGGGAGCATTTCATCTGAAGACCCTGAAGCACGCCAAAGGGCCGACTTTTTAGGAAAAAATTTCAGGAAAGCGAGCCTTGACCGAAAAGACTTCAGCATGTCGCTCCTGATCGCGGCTGATCTGGAAGGCTGCAGTTTGGACAGAACTGTCTTTTTAGGGGCCGATCTCCGCGACGCAAACCTGAAAAATACCGATTTAAGCAGGAGCGTTTTTCTGACACAAATGCAGATAAACTCCGCGAAGGGCAACCGGAACACCCGGCTTCCCGCTGGGCTGCGCCGCCCTTCGGCATGGTAGCGCGTGTTTGTAAAACGAAACCTGCTTTACGGCCTTTCCAGATTATGCTAAAATATAATCCGGTCGGTTAAGAGTATTGACGTCAGGCGACAGCTTACGTTCTATTACCGGCTGGTAAAGGGAAGTGCATATATGAATCAGAATTGGTCTGTAACAAAAAACTTTACTGTAGAAACGCACGGCTTTCAGGGCTGTTTTTATTGTTCGGAACGGCCATGGGAAGAAAAAAAGGCCGTCATTGTCTGCGGCGGAAGCGACGGGGATTTTACCTTGACAAAGCAGCTGGGCGAAACCTTTTGCAGCCAGGGCGTCCATGTGCTGGCACTGGCTTACGTGAACGCTCCCGGTTTACCCAAGCATACCGTTGAAGCCCCTGTCGAAAGTGCTGAAAACGCCGTTCAATGGCTGCTTGATAACGGGTTTGACAAAATCGGCATGTACGGTATTTCCAGCGGCGGCGAATACGCCTTGCTGGCGGCTTCCCTTCTTCCCCGGATTACCTGTGCCGTTGCGGTCTCCGCACCGTCCGCCGTTTCCCAGGCGGACAACGGTGTCCATTATAAAAACACCTCCTGCTGGACGTGGAGGAATCAGCCCGTGCCTTATATGAAAATCAATTACTCCCTGATTGGCGCCATCCCCATGAGCATTCGCCATAAGGAGCTGTATACCAGACATTTTTATGAAAAAGGGATCGGGTCCGCGCCCGACAACGTATGGATTCCGGTTGAAAAAATCAACGGGCCCGTTCTTTTTCTCACAGCCGGAGAAGATTCCATCTGCCCAAGCAGTGAATTTGCCGAACGTGCGGTACAAAGGCTGAAAGAACATGATTTTCCTTTTCCGTACGAGCATGTCGATTATCCATACGCCAGTCATTTCCTGATTCCCGCCTTAACGCCGGGATCCGCCCCCTTCAAAGCGTTTGCCATTGAAAGGCGCCGCCCGAAAGAGTGTGCCGAAAGCCGCGCCGATTCCCTCAAAAAAACGGTCGCATGGCTGAAAAAATGGTAGGCCGCACGTTTCGCAGCGGGGTCTGTTTGTAAACCGGCCCGGATTCAAGCCATGCAGTTTCATCGTCACGTGAAAAAAGAGCCGCGGAGCATCCCGCGGCTCTTTCCGTTATCCGTTTTCCGCGCTGTACAAAATCTCCGCCGTCAGCATGTTGGAAACCAGAAATCCCCGCGGCGTAAAACGGAACCCGCCGTCTGTGCAGACGGTCAGCCCGCCCTTTTCATAAAGCTTTGCCGCTTTCAGCATCCTCGCGGGAAGCCCCGTGCCGAACCGTTCGCGGCAGCCTTCGTCCGTAAGCCCCTCCGTCAGGCGCAGGGCGAGCATGGCGTATTCCTCAAACCCGCCGCCCTCCCCGTCCGGCACGGGTTCTCCGCCTTCGAGAAATTCCGAAAGGCTTCTCGGATAATAGAACCGTTTCCCTTCCATGAACGAATGCGCCGCCGGACCGATTCCCAGATATTCCTCACAGCGCCAGTATTTCAGATTGTGTCGGCTCTCAAAGCCCGGTTTCGCAAAATTGGAGATTTCGTACTGGTGAAACCCGCGCTTTTCCAGCTCTTCGCAGGCGAACAGATATAGCCCGCTCGCTTCGTCGTCGTCCGGAACGCACAGCGTTTCTTTCTTTTTTCCGTAAACCGTGTCCGGCTCAATTTTCAACAGATAGGCGGAAAGATGTTGAATCCCCGCGTCCGCGCAGAAATCAATCGAGTACAGAAGGCTTTCCTTTGTCTGTTTCTGGATGGCAAGCATCAGGTCGAGGGAGAGATTGTCAAAACCCGCGTCCTGTGCGTAAGCAACCGTTTTTTTCGCCTGTGCGGCGGTGTGCCGCCGGCCCAGAAGCGAAAGCTCGTCCTCGTTTGCGGACTGCAGGCCGATCGACAGGCGGTTTGCCCCCGCCGCGCGGATTTCCTTCAAAAAGCCGCGCAGGTCCTCTGCGGGATTGACCTCCACGGTAATTTCTGCGCCGTCCAGCCTGAAGCAATCCTTCGCGCGCGCAAGGATTGCGGACAGCCGCTCTGCGCCGAGCAGGTTCGGGGTGCCGCCGCCGAAGTACAGCGTGTCGGCCCGCCGCCCGTACCGCCCCGCGTACGACCCGAGCGCTTCCATCACCCGCTGTGCGTACCGGTCCATCTTTTCTCCGACGGCGGGCTGGGAATAAAAGTCGCAGTACGGGCATTTGCCGTCGCAGAACGGCACATGGAGATAAAGGCCGAAAGGCTTTTCGTTATTCATCCAGCTTCAGCACACTCATAAACGCCTCCTGCGGCACCTCCACCGTGCCGAGCTGGCGCATGCGCTTCTTGCCTTCCTTCTGTTTTTCCAGCAGCTTCTTTTTGCGCGTGATGTCGCCGCCGTAGCACTTGGCCAGAACGTCCTTGCGCATGGCCTTGACCGTTTCGCGCGCGATGATCCTGCCGCCCACACAGGCCTGAATCGGCACCTCAAAAAGCTGGCGCGGGATTTTCTCCGACAGCTTCTCCGCCATCTTGCGCGCGCGCGGATACGCCTTGTCGGCGTGGATAATAAAGGAAAGCGCGTCCACCACGTCGCCGTTGAGCATGATGTCCAGCTTGACGAGGCTGCTTTTTTTGTATCCGCTCAGCTCATAGTCGAACGAGGCGTAGCCGCGGGTACGGGATTTCAGCGCGTCGAAAAAGTCGTAGATGATCTCGTTCAGCGGCAGCTCGTAATGGATGTCCACACGGTCGGTGTCGATGTATTTCATATCCTTGAAGACGCCGCGCCTGTCCTGGCAAAGCTCCATAATATTGCCGACATATTCGCTCGGCGTATAGATATGGGCGTTGGTGATCGGCTCCTCCGCCTGCGAAATCAGCGACGGGTCGGGGTAATTGGTCGGGTTGTCAATATGAATCACTTCCCCGTTGGTTTTCGTGATCCGGTAAACCACACTGGGGGCGGTGGTAATAATGTCAAGGTTGTATTCGCGTTCCAGCCGTTCCTGAATAATTTCCATATGCAGAAGGCCCAGAAAGCCGCAGCGGAAGCCGAAACCGAGCGCAACGGACGTCTCCGGCTCAAACGACAGCGCCGCGTCGTTCAGCTGCAGCTTGTCAAGCGCGTCGCGCAGATCGGGATAGCGCGCGCCGTCCGCCGGGTAAATCCCGCAGAAAACCATTGGCTGCACCGAGCGGTAACCCGGCAGCGGCGTTTTGGCGGGGTTGCCCGCCAGCGTAACGGTGTCGCCCACACGGGCGTCCTTCACCGCCTTGATGGAAGCAGCGATATAGCCGACCTCCCCTGCGCTGAGCCCCGCGCTCGGCTCCAGACAGGTCGCGCGGCCGTAGCCGCACTCCACCACGGTGAATTCCGCGCCCGTCGCCATCAGCCGGATGGTGTCGCCCGGATGCACTTGCCCGTCCTTTAGCCGCACATGGATGATCACGCCCTTGTACGCGTCGTAGTAGGAATCGAAAATCAGCGCCTTGAGCGGTGCGTTTTCGTCGCCCTGCGGAGACGGAACGTGTTTGACGATCTGCTCCATCACCTGGTCAATGTTCGTTCCCAGCTTTGCTGAAATGCACGGCGCCTCGTCCGCGGGAATGCCGATGACGTCCTCTATTTCCGTGCGCACCTTTTCCGGCTGCGCGCTGGGCAGGTCGATCTTATTGATGACCGGAACGATTTCCAGCCCGGCGTCCACCGCCAGATAGGTGTTCGCCAGCGTCTGCGCCTCGATTCCCTGGGAAGCGTCCACCACCAGTACCGCGCCTTCACAGGCGGCGAGCGAACGCGAAACCTCGTAGTTAAAGTCCACATGGCCCGGGGTATCGATCAAATTGAAAACATAGTCCTGCCCGTCCTGCGCGCTGTAAACGAGCGTAACGGCGTGCGCCTTGATGGTGATGCCCCGTTCGCGCTCCAAGTCCATGTTGTCGAGCAGCTGATTTTCCATATCGCGCAGCGCGACGGATTTCGTCTGCTCCAAAATGCGGTCGGCCAGCGTGCTTTTCCCGTGGTCAATGTGCGCGATAATGCTGAAATTCCGTATTCTCTCGCGTGGTATCGACAAATTTATCACCTAATCCTCAAAGATAATATGGCTTCCGTTTTCCGGCCAATTCCGGGAAAAACCTTAAAACGACCCGGCAGTCAGACTGAAAATGCTGGAAAGATAATGAATAATATATTATAACACAGATCACGAATTCTGAATAGTATGCCGTGCGGCGGGGAGAAATTTTATATGCGGCAGGGAGAAATTTTTATAAAACGCGCGAAATAAAGCCCGGTAAAGTCCGGACTGTGGAACGCGCATAAAAATAGCGGCGTACCGGGAAATTTCTTCTCCGGCGCGCCGCCATGATCAATATTTCAGATTTCTGTAATACTTGTCGTTCAGCAGGCGTTTCTTGTGCGGGCGGTTCGGACGGCGGTAGCGTTTGCGGCCTCCGCCTCTCGGCGGACGGCGGTTGCTGAACACGACGATCAGCACCACCACGATGCCCAGTGCAATACACACCCACGAAAGAATTCCGATCCAGTTCATTTTTTTGTTGGCCGCGCTATCCACGATCACGGAGCTGAGCGGGTTGTTTTCCTCTATGCTGTCCACGCTGGGAAGAACAATCTCGCTGGATTCTTCACCGCTGCTGAAAACCCCGCCGGAAACGTCACCGGAGACGTCACCTGAGGCATCTCCGGAAGCTCCGGAGAAAATTTCCGAGGATACCGGCTTTTTGCTCGTGACCGATCTTCTGGAGCTGACGGCCGGTTTGCTGGAAACGGTACTCGCGACGGACTGTGAGGGAGCCTGGGAGGACTGCTGGTTCAGGATCTGTTCCACCTGTTCCGGCGTTATCTCAGTTGCCAGGGCGGTAACGGAGTACAATGAAAACATAAAGATCAATATGAATACTGAAAACCATATTTTCTTATGTTGATTCATGATACGTTTCCTCCACAGCATTCTCTCTCAATGATAATACGAAATTATTATACCATACTTTCGCCACATTGCAAGTTTCCTGCCATGTTTTGCCGGTAATCTGGTAAATAAGGGTTTTGTCGTCGCCAAAGCCGATTCTGCGGGAATTGGCGTCGACCTCCGCCATGCCGAAAAGCAGTGCAAAGACGCAAAGCGTGCTGAAAAACGACGCAAAGAAAATCCTTTTTCTTTTTCTTTCCATTTTTTTAACATCTTTTCCTTTCCGCTTATGTCAGGCCGTTCAGAACGTTGACCAGCGCTTTCCCGAACAGCTCCCCGGAGTACACCGCCTCGTCAAGGGTGTTGACCTCGGTGCCGAACTCGATCAGCAGGGAACCTTTCGTCAGATTTTCATTATACTTCCTCGCGCAGAAATTCAGCGGCCTCGCCAAACCGGGGTATAAATCCGCCAGCGACTTCTGCAGCCGCACGGCCAGCCTGAAATTGTATTCCCAGTTGGGGAAGCCGAGCGTGCCGTCGTCGTCACAGCCGGAGATGATCATCACCTGCGCGGCCTTCCTGCCGTTGACCGTCGCGGTCGGCTTGATCCTGGTTCCGTCGGAGGTGCCCATCGCGTCGCGGTGGATGTCGAGCGTGACCTGGATGCCCGGATATTTCTTCAGGTTGTTCTGCATCGTCACCTTGGAACGGTCATAAGAACCGTTATAGCTCGGGTAGTCGTGCAGGGTGGTGTCGTGCACCACGTTGATTCCGGCGGCCTTCAGCTGGGCGGCGATCTGGTCGCCCACGGCGACCACGCTTTTCGCTTTGTCCTGGCTGCGCGTATCGCCCAAAAACGCCTCCGTTGTGTGGGTGTGGTAAATCAGGACCTGCGGCGTCGAATTCTTGACGATTTTTACCGCAGGCTGTTTCTGAAGCTCCGAAGCGATGTCGACCGTATGGTTTTTATTCGTATTCTTTACCCATATATTATTGTATTGGGAACCGGAATTGGCAATGCTCATTTCCTTCACGCCCTTGGGCAGCGTAACGGGAGACGACGACGTGCCCGACGCCGTGCTCGAAGCCGCCTGTGAGCTTACCCCCGTACCGGAGCTGTCCTGTGAAGAAGCCGGGGCGGAGTTTACGCCCGAAGAAACCGGCGACTCGCTGCTCCCGTGCTCATTATCCTCTTCATCCTCTTCCAGATAATCCTCTTTCATTGCCTCGGCAGCACCCGCGGGCATGATAAAGCCCGCCGCGGCGAACGCCGCGTCCTTTGCCTGCAGCACGGGCAAACGTCCCAGAACGCACGCGACCGCCGCAAACACCAATGCAACCGAGCAGATTCCCATTCCCTTTTGCATCCAGTTTTTCATATCCTGCCCCCATTGAATGATATTCATTCTTATGCGGGCGGGACAAATTTCATGATGCTTCAGGTCAATTCTTCAAAATCCTCAACACTGAGAGAGGGGTTCAGCGCCACGTTGATTCCCATGCTCAGCAGTCTCGCGCCTCTGGAAATAATCAGGTCGATTTCACGCGGGGTCACCATCATCTGGGCGCCGCGCGGCGCGATTTTCTCCTCGGACCCGTCCGTTTCACCGTCCAGCAGGTCCGCCGCCAGAGTGGCCGCGTCCACCACGGTCGGAATCCCCATGCTGACCACCGGAACGCCGAGCGTGCTTTCGTCGATGCGCGGCCTTGCGTTTCCCACGCCGGCCCCGGGAGAAATCCCCGCGGAGCAAAGCTGCACTGTGCAGCCCAGCCGGGCGGGACTGCGCGCCGCAAGCGCGTCGACCGCAACCACGGCGTCCGGGTTCAGCTCCTTGACCAGCGCCTGCAGAAGCTCCACGGCTTCAATCCCCGTGCAGCCCAGCACCCCGGGGCTTACTACGGAAACGGGACGCAGCTTGTCCAGGCCCGTCACCTTTGCCAGCTCGCCCTTGATATGCCTTGTCGCCAGAATTTTTTCGGCGACGAGCGGCCCCAGCGCGTCCGGCGTAATAGCGCGGTTCCCCAGCCCCGCCACCAGAACGCTTCCCTTCTTTGGCAGCAGCGCGGACAGCTCCTGCGCGGTCAGGGTCAGCAGGCTGTTGTCGCTGTCGATATGGTCGGAAATCGCCTGCACCTCCAGCGTAACATAGGTGTTGCCCTCCTCGTCTATCCGTGTGACCGTGCAATCCTTTTCTTTTCGTGTAACGTGCCTGCTGGGTTCCGTATTTTCCAGCGCCAGATCGGTACGGAATACCATAAAAAATCAGTCCTTTCCTATTTTTTTTAAAACACTTGCATTTTTTGTCCATCGATGGTATTATTATTGATACGTGACAATACCAAAGGAGGTGGAATCATGCCTAACATTAAATCAGCCAAAAAACGCGTAAAGGTTATTGCTACAAAAACACTCATCAACAAGTCCTTTCATTCCGGACTGAAAACTGATATAAAGAAAGCAAACCTTGCCGTAGAATCCAATGATGCCAACAAAGCGGATGCCGTTAAGGTTGCGATTAAGAAGCTTGATCAGGCTGCGGCAAAGGGAATCCTGCACAAAAACACAGCCGCAAGAAAAAAATCAGCTCTTGCACGCAAGCTGAACGCAGCAAATGCATAACCCTGAATACGCGGTTTAAAAGCAAAAGCAGAGCCTTGCGCCCTGCTTTTTTATTATACTCCGGAGCGCAGGGAGCGAATTTCCATAAACTTGCCGCTTTGATTGACTTTTCAAAAAGAATTGGTTATTATATATTATATAAACAGGATCTAATCATGATAAACGGAGGTGCTCGTTTTGAAAAAATGTAATACATTATCCATATTGATTACAGTAATTTCCGCTATGACGGCCGTCGCGGCGGCTGTTGTTGCCGTCGTCCTCTTCTTTGAGAAAAAGAAAAAGGATGAAGAGGAGCTTGAGCACTACCTGGATTGTTCCATACAGTAAGGGACTTCCTCCGGTGCCATAACAGGATACGGGCAGGTTTTGATACCTGCCCGTTTTTTTCATGCTTTTAGCCTTACCATATATTTTTTGAAATACGTACGGTAATACAGCTTCCAGATCTCCCACAGAAGCATGCCGATGATCTGGCCGTTGATGATCCTGAAAATCCTGTACAGGATTTTCAGAACGAGAAAGGTTTTGCTAGCTCTTATCTCCCGACTTTGAAAACAGAGCAGCAACGTATCCGAAGAACACGGCCGCCGCGATACCCGCGGCACTCGCCGCAACGCCGCCCGTAAACGCGCCCAGCAAACCCTGTTCCCTGACCGCTTCAAGCGTCCCTTTCGCCATCAGATACCCAAAACCGGTCAGCGGCACCGTAGCGCCGGCCCCCGCGAAATCCACAAGCGGCCCGTACAGCCCCAGCCCCGTCAGCGCCACACCCAGTGTGACAAACAAAACAAGGATTCTGGCCGGCGTCAGCTTCGTAAAATCGATCAGTACCTGGCCGATCGCGCAAATGGCGCCGCCGATCAAAAAAGCCCATAAATAATCCATGTTTTTCACCTCGGCTTTATTTTCGCCGGATGATCGCTTCAATATACATTCGAAAGAATTAAATCAAAAAATACCGCAAAAAAACCGGCCATCCGGCCGGTTCGCTTTGGTTTATTATGAAAAGACGTAGGAGGTCATGGAAAGACTTCCCGCCATACGCGCTTCATTATAGATTTTGACCTGATTCTTTTCATCCGCCGCTCCCAGAACGTACAGCAGCGGGTCAAAGTGTTCCCGTGTGGGGAACGCGTGTTTTGCACATTCTCCCGCTTTTTTGTATTCGATCACCGCGCTGAAATCCCCGTCCTGAATATGATCGCGGATATATGCGTCGAACTCGTCCGCAAAGGGGTATCCGCCCCGTACGGAAAAATCCACAAGCGCCAGATTATGTACCACGTTTCCGCTCCCGAAAATCAGCACATTCTCCTCCCGCAGAGCCTTCAGCTTCCTGCCGGCGTCGAACATCTCCCGAGGGGTCAGCCTTCCGTCAATGCTCATCTGCACCACCGGGATATCCGCCCGCGGATACATCAGCCTCAGCACGCTCCACGCCCCGTGGTCAATGCCCCAGGTTCGGTCCTCCAGACAGTCCCCGCCGATCAGCTTCATTGTCTCGGCCGCAAGCTCCGGAGCGCCGGGAGCCGGATACTGAATATCGTATAGTTCCCTGGGAAAGCCGTAAAAATCATGGATGGTTTTCGGCTTTTCCTGCGTCATCAGCCGGGTACGGTCGGTATACCAGTGAGCGGAAACCGCCAGAATCGCATCCGGCCTGGGGATTTCCGCACCGATCTCTCTCCAGCCCGCCGTGTACTCATTTTCCTCAATCGCGTTCATAGGCGACCCATGTCCTATAAAAACCACCGGCATCATCCGATTTTTCCCCTTTCCAATGAAAGCTCCTCAGAAATTCGCGTTTGCAATCAGTCCCGACACGGCTACCGGATGACCGGAAGATCGCCCGGTTCGTGGGAACCGCCGTTAAAATAAATATCGTACCAGACGAGGAAGACAAAAATCGTCCAGATTTTGCGGTTGTTGTCCCGCTTCCCGCTGTAGTGGTCGTCAAGAAATTTCATCAGCTCGTCGGTGTTGAAGAACTGCTTTGCGGTTTCGCCCGTAAAAGCGTCCTTAACAACGTTATAGTATTTTTCATCCCTGAGCCACACGCGCGTCGGCACCGGGAAGCCCAGCTTTTTCTTCTGCGCGGTCGCGTCCGGCAGATGCTTCATCGCGGCAAGGCGCATCGCGTACTTGGTGTTTTCCTTATTCACCCGCAGCTTTCTCGGAATACGGGAAGCCACCCCGAACACCTCTTTGTCGAGGAACGGCACGCGCAGCTCCAGCGAATTCGCCATGCTCATGCGGTCCGCTTTCAAAAGGATGTCGCCGACCAGCCACACGTTGATGTCCAGATACTGCATCTTGGTCACGTCGTCCTTGTCCTTTACGCGGTCGTAATACGGCTTTGTCAGCTCCTGCGGACGGGTGACCGGAATATCGCTTTTCAGCAGACGGCGTTTTTCGTCCATGGTAAACATACTGCAGTTTCCGATAAAGTTTTCCTCGATCGGCAGTGCGCCGCGCATCAGGAAGCTTTTTCCCCGGAAGGAAAACGGCAGCGCCTTCGCAACCGCCGCCAGCGCCTTGCGCAGGCCGAGTGGCAGCTTTTTGTAGCCTTCAAAATCATCCGGCTCGTGATAAATATTGTATCCGCCGAACAGCTCGTCCGCACCCTCGCCGGAAAGCACCACCTTCACGTACTCGCTCGCCATTTTCGAAACAAAATAGAGGGCGATACAGGACGCGTCGGCCAGAGGCTGGTCCATATGGTACTGCACCTTGCGGATATTTCCCCAGTATTCGTCGGCAGAAATGACCTTATAGTGATGTTCCACGCCGATCTTTTCGGAAAGGTTCTTTGCCCAGTCGATTTCGTTGTATTTTTCCCCGTAATCGAACCCGACCGTAAAGGTCTTCTGCCCGGCGAAGTAGGTGGAAACATAGCTGGAATCCACGCCGCTGGACAGGAAGCACCCGACTTCCACGTCGCTGATTTTGTGCGCGCTGACCGAGTCCTCAAACACCTTTTCGATTTCCTCGACGGCCTGTTCCCGGGTCATGCCGGGGTCCTCGCTGAATTTCGGCTCCCAGTAGCGGTGGGTTTCGACCTTGCCGTCCTTGTACCAGAGGTAGTGCGCCGGCATCAGGCAGTAGACATTCTCGAAGAAGGTTTCCGGCGGAACGGCGTATTCAAACGAGATGTAATTGTTCAGCGCGTTTTTATTGAATTTCTTTTCAAAGCCGGGAAATTCCAGAATACTCTTGATTTCGGAACCGTAAACAAAATGGCCGCCGACCTGCGTGTAATGCATCGGCTTGATTCCGAAATAGTCGCGGGCAATAAACACGCTCTTTTCGACGGTGTCGTAGATGGCAAACGCGAACATCCCGCGCAGCTTGGTCAGAAGGTCTTCATGCCATTCCTCAAAGCCGTGGATCAGCACCTCGGAATCGGTCTGGGTATAAAAACGGTGACCCTTTTCCAGCAGGATGTTTCTGAGCTCCCGGTAGTTATAGATTTCCCCGTTAAACGTAAGCACCAGGGTTTTGTTCTCGTTGTAGATCGGCTGGTCGCCCGAGGAAGCGACGTCGATGATGCTCAGGCGCCGGAAGCCCATGGATATATCGGAATCGGTAAAAAACCCGTTGGAGTCCGGGCCCCTGTGGGTGATTTTATCGGTCATGCTTTTAATCACTGCGTCGCGGTCGATTACTTCACCGGTAAATCCGCACAATCCGCACATCTGTCTTAGTCCTCCCCGCCGCGGTACACCCGCAAAATATTTTCAGCGGCGGCAGAATCCACCGCCACAAAATCGTCGTCCCGTGAAACCGCGCCCACGCTTTCCACAATCTCCAGCGATTTGCGGTAAACGTCCATACGCGTTCCCTGCTGTACCGGCTCGTCCTCTCCCTGCAGGAAAAAGGAAAACACAATCCGGTTCTCTTTTTCATCCGCGTAGCAAAAGTATCCGGAGGAAGTCTTTCGGTCGTGTTTTTTGCCCGCCACGTCGGTAAGTGCAAGCTTGACCAGCTCCACCGCAAAATCGTTCAGCCCGGCCTCAAAAATAAGCACTTTTTCCTTCAGACCCGCCAGCGAAGTCACCGCCCGCTTGGCCATCCCGTTAAACTGCGGAAAAGCTTCTCCCACGCTGACCGGTTCCAGCTGGCAGCAGCCGCTGTTCGGCACAACATATACCATAAACTGATTTTCTTTATCGTGATAAAGGCAAGGATAAACAAGCTGCGCTTCATAGCCGCATTCCGGACATTTCCAGTCAAACAGCGTTTCATCCAGGATGCGCTGCCGCAAATCCGGATTCTCCCCGGCGTTGATTTCGGGGCTCATCGCTGTTTTTACCACGGCACCGCAGTGAGGGCAGCTTACGTCCCTGTTTCCAACCGATGGCATTTTTATTTCCTCCTTAGCCTTTGCGTATTTGTTTATTATATCACAACAAATTTAAAAAAGGAACAGAATTAAATAATCCTGTTATTTTTCAAACTTTTGAGTTATAATAATAGCATTGAAATCCTATCATGAATACCGCTATTGCGGCAGGAGGTACGCTATGAATTTTTTTGAAAATGTAACCGGCAGGGTAACAAAAGCAGTCGACTATGTTGTTGAGAAAAACCGCAAAGCCGCGCTGATAAATCGCATCAGGATCGTGATTAAAAACGAAAGGGAAAACGAAGCGCGCGCCTACGTCGCATTGGGAAAATATTATTTTCAGAATCTGCGCGACGCGCAGAACGAGGAAACCGAGTCCCTGTGCAAAGCGGTGGAAGCCGCCGACAAGCGCATAAAGAAGGCGTTTGACAAGCTCGACGAGCTCACCGCCGAAGAAGGGTATGAGGACGACGCCTGTACCGACTGTACGGACGACTGCGATTACTGCCCGTGCGGCTGTTCCGGTGAATCCGATACGGAAAGCACGGACGTCCCCGCGCCGGAACCGGAGGACGAGATCGCACCCGCCGATTTTCCGCTCCATTTCCCCATTGTTGACAAGGCAAACGACAGGGATGACGCGTCCGAAGAGGCGGCCGAGGAAGCGGCGGACGACGAGGACGAGGCCCAGCCCACGCTGGACTGAGCGGGAATATGAAGAAAAAAGTTATGCTCGGCATGAGCGGCGGCGTGGACAGCTCCGTTGCCGCGCTCCTGCTTCTCAGGGACGGATACGACGTTACCGGCGTCACCCTGCGGCTGCGGCCGGACGAATACATGTGCCAGAGCGCGGCGGGCGGCTGCTGCTCGCTGGACGATATCGACGACGCACGCAGGGTTGCCTACAAGCTTGGGATCGACCATCTGGTCCTCAATTTTACGGACGTTTTTGAAAAGGACGTCATCGACTATTTCGCGGCACAGTACGCGGCGGGGCTGACGCCCAACCCGTGTATCGCCTGCAACCGCCACGTCAAGTTCGACGCCATGCTCCGCCGAGCGAAGGAGCTGGATTTTGACTATATCTCCACCGGCCACTACGCCGTGATCGAACAGAACGCGGCGGGGCGCTGGCTTTTGAAAAAAGCGCCCGCCAGCAAGGACCAGAGCTACGTGCTGTACTCCTTTACACAGGAGCAGCTCAGCCGCACCCTGATGCCGCTGGGAAAATACACAAAGCCCGAGGCGCGCGCCATGGCGGAGGAAGCCGGGCTGCCCGTCGCGCACAAGCCGGACAGTCAGGAAATCTGCTTTGTGGAAAACAACGATTACGCCGGATTCATTGAGCGCTACACCGGAAAAACCGCTCCGCAGGGCGATTTCGTGGACCAGAGCGGAAACGTGATCGGCCGCCACCGCGGCATCACCCGCTACACCGTCGGTCAGCGCAAGGGGCTGGGCGTTACCTTCGGCAAGCCCATGTATGTGACTGGGATCGATACGGTACATAACCGGATTACACTGGGGGAAGAGGGCAGCCAGTACGCATCCTCGCTGATTGCGGCGGACCTCAATTTCATCCCGTTCGATACCTTGGAAAAGGAAACGGAGATCACCGCCAAAGTGCGGTATCAGGCGAAGCCCGCAAAGGCGAAGCTGGTTCCGCTCGGGGACGGAAAAGTCCGTGTGGATTTTGAAGAAGCGCAGCGTGCGGTCACGCCGGGACAAGCCGTCGTCTTTTACGACGGGGACCTTGTGGTCGGCGGCGGCACGATTCAGCCGGGATAACATCAAGGGCGGAGCCGTTTTTGGCTCCGCCCTTTCAGCGTTTATTTTCCAGAAAATACAGAAGAAGGAGCCCGACACAAAATATCCCGAAGACGACAAAAATCCCTTTCAGGCGCTTCTGCGTCGGATGATTTCCATAGCTATAGGAGCATAATAAGGCAAAAACAACGACCGAACATACCCAGTTCTGCCATTCGCCGCGCGTGAATCCCGCAGAATAAAGTACCGCCGCAAAAGCGCCCCACAGAACGATTCGAATCGACCGGACGCGGCTGCCGTCTTTGTTCATTTTACCGCCCCCTTTTCTGACCGAAAGCCGGTCACTACTTGAAACCGTACCCGCAGTGCGGGCATTTCGGGTAATCCATATCGCATTTCTTCCCACAGTTCGGGCAGGTGATCTGCATGATTTCCGGCGCGTTGTCCCGACGGTCCTCGCTGATTTTCAGCTGATCCTCCAGCACATTGACCCTGTTCATCAGGTCGCCGACGGCGATCAGCAGCAGGCCGAGAAGCCCCGCGGTAAAAACGCTGAGGAAAACCCAGAAGTCCTTGTCGGAGGACGCGAGCTCCGCAAGGAAAAGACCGATCCCTGCAATCAGGAACACCAATCCCGCCTCTTTAAAAAATCTGGCCATCTTACACCACCCTGTAATTCTTACTGGTAATTATATCACAGATACCCTGTCGATACAAACGGATTTGGCAAGTCGGGCCGCCGCGGCGAAAGGAGTGGCTCCCTCCGCATCAGCCTTCCGTGAAACTCCCCCAGCCGCTCCGCGGCAGCCCCCTCAAAGAGGGAGCCTTCAGGAACGACCTCGGTCTCCCTCCCAGAGGGAGGTGGCGCGCCCGGCGCGTCGGAGGGAGTACACCCCCGCTCAGCCTCCCTCAATTTAACCGCGAGAAGGAATATCCCACTACCCGGCGCAGCCGTTCCCGCGCTTTTTTCAGATGCTTCGACACGGTCGGCGGCGTAACGCCGATGATCTCCGCGACCTCCTGTACGCTTTTCTGCTCGAAATACCGCAACCGCAGACAGTCGCGCTGCCGTTCGGTCAGCTCTCCTTCCATCGCGCGCCGCAGCGCCCCGCGCATCCTGAGATGCTCTCCCCCGTCGTCGTTCTCTTCCCGACCGACATTCAGCCGGTCCCCGAACAGGTCCAAGCTCAAATTGCTTTTTCTTCTCATCTTTTCGCCCCGATTCTCACCAGATACCTGCCCGTGTGCAGGCAGTCCAGATACATGTCGTTCAGCAGGGCAATCCTGCGGTACAGCCCGGAGGCCTCCTCGTTGCCCGCCTGCCGCGCCTGCCTGCGAAGCGGCGCCAGCCGTTCCTTAATTCTCTCTGCCTCATTCAAATATTCCGTGCCCCATTCGTTATAGACCATATTGCTCCTTTCCTTCCCCGAAGCGGACCGCAAGCATCCGAATTCGTGTCCTATAATTCCATACTATCCAAAGAGGAGCAAATTTTCAAGATATTTTAGAACAAATGTTCTATTTAAATTCCTGGCAGGGACAAACTTGGTACACCGAACCGGGCTTGTTTCCATTTTACAAGGATGTTAAAATAAAAGAAAAGCCTGAGCGGCCTATCCGGGCAGGAGCAGGATACCAAGCGGAAAGCGGGAATCAAAATGGAAAGCTTCGCTCCTTTATTGATCATTGCGGGATGTTATGTTCTTGTCTATACGTTTGGCAAGATCAACAAGAAGAGATACGATGCTCCGGGAAAATTCCGGGATTCCCGGAAGCCTTATCGCCGGGGAAAAAAGTAGGAGGAAGCGAAACGCTTCCTCCCTTTATTTTTTATCCCTCAGCTTCTGAAAAAAATCCGTAAGCAGCAGCGCGCATTCATCGGCAAGCACGCCGCCCAGCAGCTCCGGACTGTGGTTGTACGGCAGCTCAAACAAATTCACGACGGAGCCGCAGGAACCGGCCTTCGGGTCCCGCGCGCCGTATACCACTCTTGGAATCCGCGCGTTGATGATCGCCCCCGCACACATGGGGCAGGGCTCCAGCGTGACGAACAGCTCGCACTGCCACAGCCGCCAGCCGCCCAGCAGACGGCACGCCCGGTCAATGGCCTCCAGCTCCGCGTGGCAAAGCGCGTTTTTCCCGCTCTCGCGCCGGTTGCGGCCCGTGGAAATGACTTCCCCGTCCTTTACGATCACCGCGCCGACCGGCACCTCGCCCTCCTGCGCCGCCTCCCGCGCAAGAGCCAGCGCCAGACGCATAAACCGTTCTTCCCTGTCCATATCAGCCTACGAAAGATACCGGAACGAGGACAGAAGCGTTAACAGCAGCACCGCCACACCGCCCGGATTGAAAAACAGCGCGTTCAGCTTTGCGGAAAGCCGGAAATACGGGTTTACCCCGTCGCTGTGGAAAAACTTCTTATCCTTTACCAGCAGATAAACAAAGGAAGCCACACCCAGCGCCAAGACGACGCCGACCACCGTGTTGTTTACATAATCTGCCATCTGGTCCCCGCCGAAGCGCTGCGACATTTCCACCGCGAAGGAAATCCCGTTGTTGAAAAAATGGATCAGGATGGACGGCCACAGGGAATTGGTGCGGACAACCACCAGCGCCATGACCAGACCGGCGATAAAGGCAAACACCATCTGCACAAAATTGCCGTGGTACAGCCCGAAAAGGATCGCGGAGCCCACTATCGCGAACCCGTCCCCGTATTTTCTCAGGCTGTGAAGCACCACGCCGCGGAAAAACAGCTCCTCCACCAGTGGCGGAATGACCGCGATCGTAAGGAAATACAGGAATAAAACCGGCGGATCGCCCGTCAGGGGCATCTCCGGCAGCTCGCCGGAAAAGCCGAACCATTTCTCGATTTCCACCACCGCATTGGCCGGAATGTTCGCCAGCATACAGACGGCTGTCCCGAAAAAGACGCATGCACCAATTTTCAGAAACCCGGCCTTCTCAAAGGGCAGCGCACTGCTCAGGGAAATATGCCTCGCGGCGAAAAAGACCAGCGCGGGAGCGGCCAGCCCGACCAGATAGCCCGCCCCGTTCGCAAGATAATAAAGCACCGGCGTAAAGCCCTGAAAATCGCTGTTCGTATAGTCGTGCGTATATCCCACCGCGCGAAGATAGAACACGCAGACATACAGGAAGCCGGTCATCAGGAACATGGCGACGAGCAGAGTCCAGCAGACCGCGTTGGAGGTTTTCCTCAGCTCGCGCTTGCTGTTCTGGGCTTCCACATAGGGATGCACGTTATAATAAGGGCCGTATTGGGTGTAAGGCGAATTGTTCATTGCTCTCTCCTTTTATAAAAAAGGGCCCTCTCCCGCAAGCAGGAAAGAGCGTCTCCTTTTTTGGCAGGTTAGGTGAATATAGACGCCGCCGACCGGGCGGCAAAGTAAAGAAAAAGCGCCGGACCCAAACGCGAATTGGATCCAGCGTCACGCTGGCGTCCCCGGCGCGATTCGAACGCGCGGCCTTTCGCTTAGGAGGCGAACGCTCTATCCAGCTGAGCTACGGAGACAAATAAAGCTGTAAGGCGGGTTTCCGCGGGCATCCGCCAAACGGCTCTCTTTCAGCGGAAATCGCATACAACTTTTATATTATAGGATATCGCGGCGCCTTTGTCAATTACTCCTTTTTAGGGGATTCCTTCCCATCTCCGTCCTGTGCCGCCTGGAAAAACCCGAAGATCAGCAGCATCATGGAGGTCAGGGAAATCAGAATAATGATATACGGCAGCCAGGTCATGGTCGCGTAATCCACCATTTTCCTTTTTGCCGCGCTGTAAAAACAGGCCGACGCCGTCGCGTACAGTGCGCAGAGCACCACGGAAGCGCCGAAATTTTTTCTTTCCTTCAGAACCCTCATAAAAATAATAATCGCGGCCGGGAACACACACGCCATCACCATGTAGAAAAGCGCGTCGTCGGAAAAGCCCATGCCCGCGTAGCGGTTAATCATCTGAAAAACACTCAGCGCAGTGTCTCCTGCGGCATCCCCGACAATGGTCCCCGCCGGTAAAAACAGCGCTCCGATCAAAAAAAGCTGCAGCAGGGTCACCATGCTTTTAATCTGCTTCTTGTTCAACCGTACCCGCCTCCTTCCGGTAAATATCCCTTGAATACAATTCCCCATGCTCCTGAGAGCATGGGGAATTCTGTGTCTATCAAAGTGCGGGGAAATTTATTTTGCTCTCTTTTCCTTTACAGCGGCCTGTGCGGCAGCCAGACGTGCGATCGGCACGCGGAACGGTGAGCAGGATACGTAGTTCAGGCCGACGTTGTGGCAGAACTCGACGGAAGTCGGGTCGCCGCCGTGCTCGCCGCAGATGCCGAGGTGGATCTCGGGTCTGGTCTTGCGGCCAAGCTCAACCGCCATCTTCACCAGCTTGCCTACGCCGTTCTGATCAAGGTGGGCAAACGGATCGGACTCGTAAATCTTGTTCTCGTAGTAGTAGTTCAGGAACTTACCGGCGTCGTCACGGCTGAAACCAAAGGTCATCTGGGTCAAGTCGTTGGTTCCGAAGCTGAAGAACTCCGCTTCCTTGGCAATGTCGTCCGCGGTCAGAGCGGCGCGCGGAATCTCGATCATGGTGCCGACCTCGTATCTGAGGGATACGCCGGCTTCCTTGATGATCTTATCAGCGGTCTCCGTAACGATATCCTTTACGAACTTGAGCTCTTTCTGCTCGCCCACCAGCGGAATCATGATGCGCGGCTCGGTCTTGAACTCAGGATGTTTCTTGTTGACTGCGATAGCGGCGTTGATGACGGCCGTTGTCTGCATTCTGGCGATTTCCGGATAGGAAACGGCAAGACGGCAGCCGCGGTGGCCCATCATCGGGTTGAACTCGTGTAGGCTTGCAATGACGTTCTTCAGGTCTGCGACGGTGATGTTCAGCTCGCCGGCGATTTCCTTGATGTCCTCTTCCTTGGTCGGCAGGAACTCGTGGAGCGGCGGATCGAGGAAGCGGATGATGACCGGACGGCCTTCCATCACTTCGTAGATGCCCTCAAAGTCGCCCTGCTGGAACGGGGTCAGCTTGACAAGCGCCTTTTCGCGCTCTTCGGTGGTCTTGGCAACGATCATTTCACGCATTGCCTTAATACGCTGGCCCTCAAAGAACATGTGCTCGGTACGGCAGAGGCCGATGCCCTGCGCGCCGAAATCACGGCCCTGTTTTGCGTCCTTCGGTGTGTCGGCGTTGGTGTAAACTTCCAGCTTACGGGCAGCGTCGGCCCACTTCATGAAGCGGTCGAAGTCGCCGGAAATTTTGGCGGCGGCCGTCGGAATCGCTTCCGCGTAGATATTGCCGGTGGAACCGTCGATGGAAATATAGTCGCCCTCTTTAATGGTCAGGCCTGCGAGGGTAAATTTCTTTGCGTCGTAATCGACAACGATTTCGCCGCAGCCGGATACACAGCAGGTACCCATGCCGCGCGCAACAACCGCCGCGTGGGAGGTCATGCCGCCGCGTACGGTGAGGATGCCCTGTGCGACTGCCATGCCTTCGATGTCTTCCGGAGAGGTCTCCAGACGGACAAGAACGATCTTCTCGCCCTTATCGTGCCATTCCTTCGCGTCCTCCGCGGAGAATACGACTCTGCCGCAGGCAGCGCCCGGGGAAGCCGCAAGGCCCTTGCCGATTGCCTTTGCCTTTTTAATGGCGGTAGCGTCGAACTGGGGATGGAGCAGGGAGTCGAGCTGCTTCGGCTCTACTCTCAGCACTGCCTCTTCTTCGGTGATCATGCCTTCGTCAACCAGGTCGACAGCTACTTTCAGGGCAGCGGCCGCGGTTCTCTTGCCGTTTCTGGTCTGGAGCATGTAGAGCTTGCCGTTTTCAATGGTGAACTCCATGTCCTGCATGTCGGTATAATGTTTTTCAAGGTTGTTTGCAATCTCAGCGAACTGGTTGTAAACTTCCGGCATATCCTGCTGGAGGTGGCTGATCGGGAACGGGGTGCGGATACCGGCGACGACATCTTCGCCCTGTGCGTTAATGAGGTACTCACCGAAGAGAGCCTTTTCGCCCGTAGCCGGGTTGCGGGTAAACGCAACGCCCGTGCCGGACTTGTCTCCGGAGTTGCCGAACACCATCGCCTGTACGTTGACGGCGGTGCCCCAGTCATAAGGGATTTCGTTCATACGGCGGTATACGTTCGCGCGGGGGTTGTCCCAGGAACGGAATACGGCCTTGACGGCTTCCATCAGCTGAACCTTCGGTTCGGTCGGGAAGTCCTCGCCTTTCTGGGCTTTATAGAAAGCCTTGAATTTTTTAACAAGGTCCTTCATATCGTCCGCGTCAAGCTCGGTATCCATCTTAACGCCTTTTTCCTGCTTCTTCGCCTCAATGATTTTCTCAAACTCTGTTTTGGAAAGCTCCATCACAACGTCGGAGAACATCTGTACAAAGCGGCGGTAAGAGTCATAGGCAAAGCGGGGGCTGTTCGTCAGCTTTGCAAGCCCTTCCACAACGGTGTCGTTCAGGCCGAGGTTCAGGATGGTGTCCATCATACCCGGCATGGAAGCGCGGGCGCCGGAACGTACGGAAACCAGCAGCGGGTTTTCCGGATCGGCGAACTTTTTGCCGCAGATCTTTTCCATTTTTGCGAGGTATTCATAAATTTCAGCCTGAATGTCGGCGTTGATTTCACGGCCGTCCTTATAGTATTGCGTACAGGCTTCGGTGGAAATCGTAAAGCCCTGGGGAACAGGCATGCCAAGAACGGTCATCTCGGCTAAGTTGGCGCCTTTGCCTCCGAGAAGCTCTCTCATTTTGCCATTGCCTTCGGAGAAAAGGTAAACGTACTTGTGGCTCATTAACAGTACCTCCTATTAAATTGTTGGTTTTACGAGCTATATTAATTTGTAATTTTGTAAATAGTCGCTCAAAACGTATTATAGCAAAAAGAGTTAGAAATTACTATATGTTTTTTTATAAAACCGCCTGATATTTCAAATTAAATTTTGTAAAAACAGAGTATCTTTCACAAATCATATTCAAAAGTTGATTTATATCTTGAAAATTCTGATTCTTATGAGATAATAGAGATAACCTAGAATGTATTTTTATGCTCAGACGCTAATGCTATAGATAATCACGGAGGAAACAACATGCCAGAGGAATGCTGTGCAGTAATTCTTGCCGCCGGCGAGGGGAAACGGATGAAGTCCAACCGCCCCAAAGTGCTTTCACCGGTACTTTTCAAGCCGATGCTGCAATGGGTGATTGATTCCGCGCACGGCGCGGGAGTTTCCGGTATCTGTGTAGTCACCGGCTATATGCATGAGGAGGTCGAGCGGTACCTTTCCCTTCTGAACGAAAGCGGTACCTTTGCCCCGATTTCCCACGTTCTTCAGCCTGAGCGCAAGGGCACCGGCCACGCCGTCATGATGACCGAGCACTTTCTGCGCGGCCACCGCGGGGAAAATGTTTTGATTTTAAACGGAGACGCCCCGTTTGTCGATTCCTCTGTGATCGGCGAAGCGCTGAAGGACCACGTTGAGAACGGCAACGCGGTTACCGTCATCTCCGCCGTTCTGGACGACCCCACCGGGTACGGCCGCATTGTGCGCGACCCGGAAACCCACCTTATCAGCGCGATAGTGGAACAGAAAGACGCTGACTTCGCGACCCTTTCCATCTGTGAAATCAACTCCGGCGCATACTGGTTCCGTGTGGACGACCTTCTGGACATTCTTTCCAAAATCCAGAACAACAATGCGCAGGGTGAATATTATCTGACCGACGCGGTCAAACTGCTGATTGAAAACGGCAAAAACGCCGGAGCCCATACCACCGGCGACGCAAACGCCGTGCTGGGCGCGAACGACTGCCTGCAGCTCAACGCGCTGAACTCCGTCGCCCGCGACGAGATCCTTTCCCGCCATATGCGCAACGGAGTGGAAATTCCGTGCCGCGACGGCGTGATGATCGGCCCGGACGTGGTCATCGGCAGCGATACCTGTATCTTACCCGGCACCATTTTGCGCGGAGCAACCGTGATCGGCTGCAACTGCACTGTGGGGCCGCATTCTTTTTTATCGGACTGCCGGGTTGGGGACGGCGTACAGCTGATTTCCGTACAGTGCGAAAACAGCGTGATTCCATCAAACAAGGCCGTTGCGCCTTTTTCTGTTATTAACCAGAATATAGTTTGAGTCAACAGAATACAGGGGGATATGCAAATGAACTTTCATGGCAAGGATATCAAGATTTTTGCTGCCAACGCCAGCCAGCGCGTAGCAAAACAGATTTCGGAGTGTCTGGGCCTTCCGATGGGCAAGAGCGAGGTTTCCACCTTCAGCGACGGTGAAATTTCCCTATCTCTTTTTGAATCGGTCCGCGGTTCCGACTGCTTTATTGTCCAGTCGACCTGCGCGCCGGTCAACAACAACCTGATGGAGCTGCTCATTATGGTCGACGCGATGAAACGCGCTTCCGCGGCACGCATCACCGCCGTCATGCCGTACTTCGGCTACGCCCGTCAGGACCGCAAGGCAAAAGCCCGCGACCCGATTTCGGCAAAACTCTGCGCCGATCTGATCACCACCGCCGGTGCAGACCGCGTGCTGACCATGGATCTTCACGCACCCCAGATTCAGGGCTTCTTCAATATCCCCGTGGATCATCTTCTCGGCGCGCCGATTCTTTCCTCTTTCCTGAAAGAGCGCATCGGCGACGAAACCGACGATTACGTGATCGTATCCCCCGACCTGGGCTCCGTTACCCGCGCGCGCAATTTCGCCGCCCGCATCGGCTGCCCGCTCGCGATTGTGGACAAGCGCCGCCAGAAGGCCAACGTGTGCGAGGTCATGAACATCATCGGCGACGTAAAGGGCAAGAAGGTCGTGCTCGTCGACGATATGATCGACACCGCCGGGACCCTCTGCAACGCGGCCTGCGCCATCATGGACAAGGGCGCGAAGGAAGTCAACGCCTGCGCGACTCACGCGGTCCTTTCCGGCCCGGCCATCGAGCGCATTAAGGAAAGCCCCATCAAAGAGCTCGTCCTGCTCGACACCATCCCCCTCGCTCCCGAAAAGCATCTGGACAACTTTACGATTCTGCCCGTCGCCCCGCTGTTCGCGGAGGCAATCGAGAGGATTTACGAAGACAAGCCCGTTTCTCCCATGTTTGTCTGATAAAGGAATGAAAATGCAGTATCAGGTGGGGTAGAGTAATCTATCCCGCCATATTGCTTTCCCCCTGCCCAGAATCGGGCGGGGCACCGGAGGGAGGGACGGCCTCCCCCGGCATATGTTAAATTCCCCCACCAAGTGGCGGTCCCTTCAAAAATCGGGGCCGGGTTATAATCTTTTTCAGTCGGGTTTCTATTAAGCTCCTTCCGTCAGGCTTCGCCTGAGTCCCCTCGGGGAGGGGGCCGAACCCTTGCCTCCCTCCGTGAGGGAGGTGTCGCGTACGGCGCGACGAAGGGAGTTCGTTGGGAATCACAGTGCTTCCCAAATTCCTGTTTCTAATCGTCAGCTTTGCCCTCAGGCCGGGCGGGCCCCTACTTTCGCGTTTGTCCGAAAGTAGGCAAAGGACGCGCAGGGGGATTTTGAATTCCCGGCGGGAGTTCTCCATAAAATCCCCCTGCACCCCCAGGTATCCCCAAAGTGTCTCTCTGAGATACGATATTACTGTGGTTTTCATTGACGGGGGTACGCGGAGCTCGCGACCGCATGGTCCGCATGGTTCCGGGGGGACTGAGGGAATCCCCCCGGCCAAGCATATGTTAAACTCCCCACCAAGTGGCGGCCCCTTCAAAATCGGGGCCGAGTTGTATTCATTTTCAGCCGGGTTTCTTATTAGACTCCCCCAGCCGCTTCGCGGCAGGTCCGCGATTGGCACACCGGAGGAGTAAGAAAGTTTTTTATTAGGGATTTGACACAAAAAGGACCGGCGGGGAAAAGCCATTCGGGGGACCCTCACCGCCGGCCTTCCTGCGGCAGGGCACAAAAAAACGCCGTACACGGATGACTTCATCCATATACAACGCCGTCAGGTGCAAACAGATACAAATCACCCCTGTACAAAACTGCAAAGAGGCGGTATAATAATATCCGCAGTGCGCCGATTATTCGGTTGCGTATGGAGGCTCGTTCTCCGTATGCAGGGGGCGGGGTGGTGGTGCACCCCGTTCCTGCTCTGCACTTTTTATTGTGCCTTACAAACCGATTATAGCGCGTTTCTTCCCTTAGTGCAATAGAAATTGTAAAATAACGGAAGATTATGGAAATAGATGGGAGAAGCCCGTCCCTTACTTGGGCTTACAGCAAATTTCCCCAGCCGCTTCGCGGCAGTCCCTTTGAGAAGGCCCAGGATTATTTGTTTTTTAGTCGGGTTTCTGCCGGACTCCCTCACGGAGAGGGCCAAGCCCTGCTTTCCCGTATTCCCCGTCAATGAAAACCATAATGATACCGTGTCACATAAAGGTGCTTTGGGGATACCTGGGGGTGCAGGGGGATTTTATGGAGCCCTCCCGCCGGGAATTAAAAATCCCCCTGCGCGCACTTTGCCTACTTTCGGGCAAGAGCGAAAGTAGGGGCCCGCCCGGCCTGAGGGCAGAGCTGACGATCAACTCCCACTTGCGGCGATGCACTAATGAAAACCAATGGGAGCAAATGTAGAGTCTCTTGGACAGGTCCCTGTCCAAATTTCAGATCGAGGTTACGGAACATGTTTAAAAACATCTTTGCAAGAAGCGCCGAGCCGGCCGGCCCGGTCGAATACATTGTCGCCGGTCTGGGCAACCCCGGCGGCAAATACGAGGGCACGCGCCACAACGCGGGCTTTATGGCGCTTGACTATATTGCGGAGAAGGCCGGGGCGCGGGTCGACCGTATCCGGTTCAAGGGGCTGACCGGCACCGCCGTGATCGGCGGAAAAAAGGTGCTTCTGCTCAAGCCCTCCACCTATATGAACCTGAGCGGCCAGAGCGTGACCGAGGCCATGGCCTTTTACAAGCTGCCCCCGGAAAAGGTGATCGTCCTTTTCGACGACGTTTCGCTGGAGCCGGGCCGTATGCGCATCCGCATGAAGGGCAGCGACGGCGGCCAGAACGGCATGAAAAACATCATCTATCTGAGCGGGAGCGACCACTTCCCGCGCATCAAGCTCGGCACGGGCGCAAAGCCGAACCCCCAGTGGGACCTTGCCGACTGGGTGCTTTCCAAATTGACGGAAGCGGACAGAAAGGCGCTGTACGAGGCGATTGACCACGCCAACTCCTCTGTGGAGCTGATGGTGCGGGGAGACGCCGCCGAAGCGATGAACAAATATAATTCCTAACGAACGCATATAATAAAGAAGCAATGAAAAGAATGGAAAAGCGTGATTTTCCGATTCCTTCAGAATAAGGGAGATTTCATGAAATTTCTCACCAATGCAATCAGCGGCCTCAAGGAGTTTCAGGAGCTTGAAGCCGCCGTCAAAACCTCTGCGCTGCCGGCGGCAGTGACCGGGCTTTCCGGAATCCATAAAGCAAATATCATCTACTCGCTCTGCGTAAAATCAAAACGCAGGGCTTTTGTTGTTGCCGGTGACGAAAACGAGGCCCAGCGCCTGTGCGACGACCTTGCCGCCATGGGCATGAAGCCGCTGTTTTACCCCGTGCGCGACTTCAACTTCCGCGACACTGCGGGCAGCAGCCACGAATACGAGCATCAGCGCCTGCAGGTGCTTGAGCAGACGCTGAACGGCGCGTGCGACGCGGTCGTCTGCTGCATGGACGCGGCGCTCCAGTACACCATCCCCCCCGCCGAGCTGAAAAAGCGCACCGTTACGCTGAAGGCGGGCGATACCGTCTCTATGGCGCAGGTGCTTGCCGCCCTGACCGCCTGCGGGTACGAACGCGCCGTTCAGGTGGACGGCACGGGCCAGTTCTCCCAGCGCGGCGGTATCCTGGACATCTTTACCCCGGACGCGCCCAACCCGGCGCGCGTGGAGTTCTGGGGCGACGAAATCGACACGATTTCCCTGTTCGACCTGGAAACCCAGCGCCGCACGGAAACCGCGGAGCAGCTCGTCATCGCCCCCGCGGTGGAAGCGCTGATCGACAACCCGGGGCTTCTCGCGGACAAGATCATGAAACACGCGTCCACCCTGCGCGGAAAGACGGCTCCCGCCGCCAGGACCGTTTTGACGGAGCAGGCGGAAAAGCTGGAAAACGGCGTGCGCATCGGATGCGCGGACAAATATATCTCCCTGCTGTACAGCGCCACGGCGACCCTGTTCGACTATATGGAACCCGGCACCCTGCTGTTTGTCAGCGAGCCGGTCAAATCCAAGGAGCGGATGCGCAGCACGCTCTGGCAGTGGGGCGAGGACGTCAAGGACCTTCTGCAGGAGGGCACGCTCTGCCGCGGGCTGGACACCTTCAGCGGGGACTGGCCGTACGCGCTCGATCTGTGCGAGCGGCGTGGGGCGGTCTATCTGGACACCTTTGTGCGCGGCAGCTACGAGACGCCGGTTCGCACCCTGATCGGGATGACCGCGCGGCAGCTTTCCGTCTGGGGCGGCAGCACCCAGCTTTTGAGCGAAGACGTACAGAACATGATGGCGACCAAGTGGGCCTGTGTGGTGCTCGCCGGAAGCGAGCGCAGCGCGCGGACCACTGCCGCCGACCTGCAGGCGGCCGGGCTGCCCGCGGGTTACGTGGAAAACCCGGAAACCGTCCAGCGCGGGACCGTTGTTGTCACCACCGGGGCGCTTTCCGCCGGGCTGGAATACCCCGGCGCGTTTTTCGGCCTGATTACCCACGGCCGCCTGATCACCGCGCCCGCCAAAAAGGCCAAGCGCAGCAAGAACAGTCAGGAAATCTACAGCCTTGCGGAGCTGACCCCCGGCGACTACGTGGTACATGCGTCCCACGGTATCGGCGTGTTCGAGGGCATCCACAAGCTCGATATGCACGGCATTGTCAAGGATTATATCAAGCTGCGGTACGCCAAAAACGACACCCTGTACGTTCCTGTCACCCAGCTGGACATGGTTTCCAAATACATCGGCCCGCGCGAGGACGCGACCGTCAAGCTGCACCGCCTGGGCGGCGTGGAATGGCAGAAGGCCAAGGCGAGGGTCCGCGCGGCGGTCAAGGATATGGCGAAGGAGCTGATGAAGCTCTACGCCGAACGCATGCAGGCACAGGGACACGCCTTCCCGCAGGACAATGAGTGGCAGCGCGACTTTGAAGCGCATTTTGAATACGACGAAACGGAGGCCCAGCTCCGCTGTATCGACGAGATCAAGAGCGATATGGAGCGGGAAGCCCCCATGGACCGGCTTCTGTGCGGGGACGTGGGCTTCGGGAAAACGGAGGTCGCCCTGCGCGCCGCGTTCAAGTGCGTTACGGACTCCAAGCAGTGCGCCATGCTCGTGCCCACCACCATCCTCGCGTGGCAGCACTTCCAGACCATCACGAAGCGCATGGAGGGCTTCCCGGTCCGGATCGAGCTGCTTTCCCGCTTCCGCACGCCCAAGCAGCAGGAGGAAATCCTGCGGCGTTTGAAGCGCGGGGAGGTTGACATGGTGGTCGGCACGCACCGCCTTGTTTCCAAGGACGTGAAATTCCACGATCTGGGACTGGTCATCATCGACGAAGAACAGCGCTTCGGCGTCGCGCAGAAGGAAAAGCTCAAGGCGCTGTGTAAAAATGTGGACGTCCTCACCCTTTCGGCCACGCCGATTCCGCGCACGCTGAACATGGCGCTGTCCGGCATCCGCGACATGAGCCTGATCGAGGAAGCGCCGCACGACCGCCACCCGGTGCAGACCTATGTGCTGGAGCACGACAGCGGCCTGATCAACGAAGCCATCCGGCGCGAGCTGCGGCGCGGCGGGCAGGTTTACTACCTGCACAACGACGTCGCCACCATTGAGCGCACCGCCGCCCGCCTGCAGGCGCAGATTCCGGAGGCGCGCATCGGCTTCGGCCACGGCAAAATGAACGAGCAGGAGCTTTCCGAGGTCTGGCGCCGCCTGATCGAGCACGAAATCGACGTGCTCGTCTGCACGACGATCATTGAGACAGGCGTGGACGTGCCCAACGCCAACACGCTGATTATCGAAAACGCGGACCGGATGGGCCTTTCCCAGCTTCATCAGATTCGGGGCCGCGTGGGGCGGTCCAGCCGCCGCGCCTACGCTTACCTGACTTTCACGCCCAACAAGGTGCTGACGGAAATCGCCCAGAAACGGCTTTCCGCCATCCGCGAGTTCACGGAATTCGGCTCCGGCTTCAAAATCGCCATGCGCGACCTTGAAATCCGCGGCGCCGGGAACATTCTGGGCGGCGAACAGCACGGCCATATGGAAGCCGTCGGCTACGACATGTACCTGCACCTGCTGGCGGAGGCGATCAGCCGCGAGAAGGGCGAAACCCCACCCGAGTACGACCGGGAATGCCTTGTGGATATGCAGATTCAGGCGCATATCCCGGAAAGCTACATTTCCAACCTCAGCCAGCGGCTGGAGATTTACCGCCGCATCGCGGACATCCGCACCCGCGAGGACGCGCTCGACGTGACCGACGAGCTGATCGACCGCTTCGGTGACCCGCCGGAAAGCGTAAACGGCCTGATCGAGGTCGCGCTCCTGCGCAATCTTGCTTCCCAGCTGGGGATTTATGAGATCAAACAGCAGAACGACGTTCTGCTCCTTTATAAGACAAACATCGACATGAAGCAGGTCGGTTCCCTCATTTCCTCCATGCGTTCCCGCGTGATGCTGAACGCCGGAGCGAAGCCGTACATCAGCGTCAAGATCCTTCCGGGCGCCACCCCGCTGGACACTTTGACCGAAATTCTCAACACGATCCGCGAATAACGTCATACCGCGCAAAAACTCACCGGTTTTCCATCAAGGTTTCACACAACCTTCACAAAATCGCCGGGCGGCGCACTGGACAAGCCGGATGGATAAGAGTATAATAATCTGGTGAAACTTGAATCAGGTCTTGTTGACAGACGAGGCCCGGCACCTGTTCAAATTTTGGCTGCGCACAAGCGCATGGAGGTAGTTATGTTAAAGAAGTCGAAAAAGGTGGTCGCCGCAGTGCTGGCCGTTGCCATGATAGCAGGCATGACCGCATGTAAAAGCGACAAAAGCTGGGCGATGAAAAACGACAGCCTGACCGCTCCCATCGGAGTATATATCTATAATCTGTATTATGCTTACCAGAATGCGCAATCCCTGGCGACGGACTCGTCGAAGCCGCTTCTGGAACAGAAGATCGACGGCAAGGACGCGGAAGCCTATATTAAAGAAAAAGCACTGAATTCCACAAAGATGCTCTTTGTGATGAACGATAAAATGAAGGAGCTCGGCCTTTCCCTGACCGCGGACGAAACGAAGTCCATCAGCTCCAGCACGGATTCCCAGTGGGCGCAGGCAAGCTCCACCCTTGAAAAATACGGTATTTCAAAGAGTTCGTTCAATCTTGCGTATTCGGACTATTACACCAAATATCAGAAGGTGTTTACGGCCCTCTACGGCAAGGGCGGCAAAAAGGAAGTTTCCGACGCCGACCTGAAAGCCTATTTTGAGAAGAACTACACCGACTTTTCCTATTTCCTCAAGCCGCTTTACAACACCGACGCCAACGGCAGCACGGTGATGATCACGGAAGCCGAGCAGGCCGCGTTGGAAAAAGAGTTCAACGGCTACGCGGCGGACATCAAAGCCGGAAAAATGACCATGCAGCAGGCTGCCGACGCTTATAAAACCTCTTCCAAGCAGACGACCGACCAGCTTCAGTCCGGAACCGAAATTCTGGACAGCAATTCCGGCTTCCCGACTGATTTTCTCACCCTCTTCTCTTCCATGAAGCCGGGCGAGGTCAAGGCGGCGGAAATCTCCGGCACCTATCTGGTCGCGATGAAAAATGACATCACCAAAAAAACCGCCGAGCAGCTCGGTACCGAAAGCACCCGCAGCTCCATTCTGGCCCAGCTGAAGGGTCAGGAATACTCCGACGAAATCGAAAAGGAAGCGGCGGCGTACACCAACGTTACGCTGAACCAGAAGGCGATCGATTCCTATAAGCCTTCCATGTTTGAGACAAAGACCTCCTCCGCGGCGGCAGCATCTTCCGCGGCTGCGGCATCCTCCGCTCCGGCCTCTTCGGCGGCCGCCTCAACGGCAAGCGCCGCATCGTCCAAATAACCAGCCAAAACAAAGTAAGGGCGCAGACAGAAGCTTCTGTCTGCGCCCTTGTCATGTGAGGTTATTCCCTCTGTTTTTTTCTTGGATACGGCGTTTCGACGTCCGTCAGACCGACCAGATAATCTATGCTGGTTCCGTAATACTCTGCCAGCCGAACCAGAACCGATATGGGAACACCCAGCTTCCCCAATTCATAATCCGAATAGGTTGTCTGCCCAATGGAAAGCAGCCCGGCCAAATCCTTTTGTTTCAGATCCCTGTCTTCTCTTAAATTCCGAATCCTCTCATAGACTGTCATGTAAACATCACCCGAAATTATTATGTTTTTATCAATACAGCACCACGGTGCCGCCCTGCACGGCGCAGCTGCACTCATAGCTTTTCTGGGTCCCCGTCTGCGCGTCAAAGACCGAATTGAACTCAAAGGAATCCTTGTCGTCCGCAAGAATGTAGCGGGCCAGAAGGAACCGGTCGTCCACACAGGCGAAAAACTCTCCCAGCTCTTTGCTGTACCGCGTGTGGATTTCGGAATTCAGCACGCCGTCCACCCGGTAACCGTCCTCTTCCTCCGTAATCCGGTAGACCCGCGCGCCGCTGCCGTCGATACTGAACATGGCGGGGGCCTCGTCCTCCTTCAGGTTCAGCTCCGCCACAATCGACTTTTTCCCCGTCATTTTGTCGTAAGCGCAGATTCTCTGGTCGCCGGTCGGAAAATACTTGACCCGGAAATACAGGCTGCCGCCGTCCATCCCGGCAAAGCGCACCAACCCCGGGGTCCCCGCGCTCAGGATCAGCTCCAGCGGGGCGCGCTCCTCCCCGGTCTTGACGGCGACAATAAAGTCGAACAACGGGCAAAGCCAGACGTTATCGTTGATATTGTCGCCCAGCCAGCGGATGTTCCGGAAGCAATGCTCCTTTTCCTCCTCGTCGCCGTGCGGCTGCAAAACCAAAAGCTGTTTCTGCCCGTCCGCCTCATAGGGAATCAATCCGGCGCTGTCAGCGGTACAGACGCGCGGGTCGCGAACATAATAGTACTTTTCATCGTCAATATCGTAAAGATACGCCACTTTTTCAAAACCGGTCAGCTTTTTGTAGTCCTCAAACAGCGCCCGGTGCTGCGCGTTCTCTTTGGTATAAATCACCAGATGGCTTTCGTCCAGCGCGGTGCAGTCCGAAAACCCGCCGATAAAGTTCAGCGTGGCCATATTTCTTTCCGCGCCCGTGTGCTTGTCGATCCGTAAAATCCAGGCATCGCTTTCCCCGCTTTCCATCACGACGATAATGTCCTCCGGAAAGCTGAAAAAATGCTGTACAAAAGCCGGATTGCTCAGAAAATAGTTCGCGATGATCCGTTCGCGGCGCGTAACGCGGTTATATTCCAGAATAAAGAGATTGTTGTGGCCTTCCTCTTTTTTCTCTTCTGCATAATAAATAAAATGATCGCTGATTTCAATCAGCACGTCGTTACAGCTTGCAAAGACGTTTCTCAGATCGACAACCTTCACTCCGAATCCCTCCCGTTCTCTTTATTATAGCATAAAGGACCCGATCGTCCATCCCTGTTTTTGACTTTCCGGACGCTTCCTTTTTTTCAGATTGATGTTATAATATCAGTGTATAATATTTCAGGCTGTCGATAAAGTCGTTTCTCCTTTTTGGCTCCCTCTTTGAGGGAGCTGGCAGGCGAATCCCGGACCGGCGAGGTCCTGACTGAAGGGGTTTGCAGAAAACGCACCGAAAAGTTTTTACTCCCTCACGGAGGGAGGCTGTTTTCCACTTCCTGACAAGTTTTTCGATATTCTCTAATATTATCATATCATATTCGTTTTTCAAATAAATGGATGCTTTTTTGTTAGGCGGCTTTCTGCTTTTCCGGATTGCCGAAACAGAAAGATACGGTGGGGAAAACAATGCTTCAGACAAAACACGGCAGCGTTCTGGAAGTGGATATTCACGGCATGACCGCCGGCGAGGCCAAACGCGGCCTGGAGCAGCTTTTGACCCGCGCAGACAAAAGCGTTTCGGAAATCCGCGTCATCCACGGTTACAACAGCGGCCAGGTGCTGCGCGACATGGTGCGCAAACAGCTCAAGCACCCGCGCATTTCCGCCAAGCTCATCAGCCTGAACCCCGGGGAAACGCGCATTCTTCTAAAATAACAAGCGGGCAGGAAAACCTGTCCGCTTTCTGATATCCTGAAAATTTCCCGGGTAATATTGCCGGTTCATTTCCGGGGCAATTTTTTACGGGTCAAAATTCTTCCTTTTTCCGTAAAATTCGGGCTATTTTTTAAATTCCTCGATCAGGAAACGCGGCCTTGCCTTGACTTCGCTGTAGATCTTGCCGACATAGCCGCCCACCACGCCGAGACACAGCAGCTGGATTCCGCCGAGCAGCCAGATGGAGCAGACGATCGCCGTCCAGCCTGCGACCGCAAGGCCCATAAAATACGAAACCAGCGCGTAGATCAGTCCCAGAATGCTCAGCAGGGACAGGATGACCCCCAGGGTGGAGATCATTTTCAGCGGCTTTACGCTGAAGGACGTGATGCCGTCCAGCGCGAAGGAAAGCATTTTTTTCAGCGGATATTTCGACTCGCCCGCAAAGCGCTCGTTCCGGTCGTAGTACACGTAGTCGCTCCGGTAGCCGATCAGCGGCACGATCCCGCGCAGGAACAGGTTGACCTCTTTGTATTCGCTCAGCGCGTCCAGCGCGCGGCGGCTCATCAGCCGGTAATCCGCGTGGTTATAGACGACGTCCACCCCGAGCACCTTCATGAATTTATAAAAGCCCTGCGCGGTGGTGCGCTTAAAAGCCGTGTCCGTCTCGCGCTTGTTGCGCACTCCGTAGACCACGTCGCAGCCGTCGGTAAACTTGTCCACAAACTGGTCCAGCACTTCAATGTCGTCCTGCAGGTCGGCGTCCAGACTGATCGCGCAGTCGCAGTATTCCTTCGCGGTCATCAGCCCCGCCAGAAGCGCGTTCTGGTGGCCGCGGTTGTGCGCTAGCTTGATCCCGCTGACCAGCGTATTTTCTTCACAGTACCCGCTGATCATCTCCCAGGTGCGGTCGCGGCTGCCGTCGTCCACAAGGAGCATCCGGCTTTTTTCGTCGGCGCGCCCGGCCTTGATCATGGAATTCATTTTGATTGTCAGCCGTTTCACCGTTTCCGGCAAAACCTCTTCCTCGTTATAGCAGGGTATCACCAAATATACAGTAGGCATAATTTCCTCCGATAAGATCGTCATTGTGTCGTTTCCGGTGCCTCGGGCGCCGGCCGCACCTCTTCCGCCGGGAGTTCTTCGTATTTGATCCGGTACGTTTTCCGCTTGCGCGGCTTCCTTTTGTCATACGCCCGGGTTACAAGATAAAATACCAGATACAGCACCGCGCCGCCCGCGGAAATCGCCGCGCCCAGCTTCAGGCCCGGCGTCGCGTAGTCGAAGCGGATGACCGACTCCCCGGCCGGCACCTTCACCGCCATGAACCCGACGTTTACCTTGGCGATTTCCGCCGGTTTGCCGTTGACCTGCGCGCTCCAGCCGCCTTCCCAGGGGACACTGAAAAACACGAGCCGTTCTTTGTCCGCGGTAATTTTTGCGGTAAAGCCGCTGTTGTCACGCTCAAAAGAGGAACAGGCTTCCGACTTCCGGTTCATGCAGTCCTCGAAATAGGCGCTCTGCGTAAATTCACTGGACTGGAAATCGTCGTTATGAGGAAGAATCCCGGCGTACTTCTGTACGTCGTCGTTTTCCAGCACCAGCGTTTTCAGCAGGAGCAGGTGACGGCTTTCCTTATCCACCTGTTCGTATTCCGCTCGGGTAATATAGGAATCGTAGCTGAACCCCATGGGGATATAGTAGTCGTTTTCATAAATATTGAAGCCGTTCTGCACCGCGTAGAACGTCCAGCCGGGCATCGCCGGAGTATCCTCGCCCTCGTCCCCCGCAAAATTCTTGCCGCTCTGCACCGGGTCAAACAGCCAGCGGCAGCTGGTCAGCCCGCGCAGGCCGTAATACTTGGCCTCCGGCCGCGAACCCACGTCGCGCTGGACGCCGATGGACGGGTAGAAATCCATTATGGAACCCGGCACAATGCTGTGGAATGCCTGGATCGTCGGAATCTGCCAGTACATGGCCTGATTGTCCATGCCGTCGTAAACGTCGATGCGGCAGTTTTTGGTGTCGGGCAGCTGGATGTCTTTTCCGCCGTTGAGCGAATACGGAATCAGCTCCCGGTGGGCGTCGTCACTCTGGGTTTTTCCCAGCGCGATGAAAAACAGCGAATACAGAACGGAAATCAGGGCCACCCCGCTCATACAGCGGCGGATAAACAGCTTTTTGTCGCGGCGGTACCATTTAAAAATGATCGTCAGCAGGGTCAGGCTTAAAAGCGAGATCGCCACATAAGTCCAGAAACGGGTGGGGTAATCCTCCAGTCCGAAGGAGGTCACCTTTTGCCCGTCCTGCTGCGTCGTGGTCACCATCAGCCCGATGGGCAGCGCGATTCCCAGCGTGATGCCGGTCGTCCATTTGATGGCGCTTTTCCAGTCGATGCACTCCCTCTCGAGCGAAATCACCGTCGCAAGGCTCATCATCAGGGTCAGCATATAGAACCAGCGCGCGTAATACGACGCGTTGAAAAGCTGGAACGCGGAATTCAGGATCGGAATAAAGGCCATCAGGAACAGGATGCCCAGCAGCTTTTTCAGCCAGTGCTCCCTGTGCATACGCAAAAAGCCGATGACTCCGGTCATGCTGAACAGCGGCAGCCACGCACCGAGCGAAGCCCACTTCGCTTCCGACTTCGGGGTAAAGTTGGGCCGGGCCGGAATATCCGGCGGGAAAAAGAAGCATTCCAGAATGTGGACATAGCGCTGGTTCCAGTCGTAGAGCAGCGCGTTCCAGCCCTCGGGCGGGTTGTCCACCCGCGGGTTCTGGATCACCGCCAGAATGGTCGGTACCAGCAGGACGGCGGCGCACAGGACGCCGATCACAGCCTCGCAGATAATCAGCAGGAAATCCCTGAGCGTGATTTTCCAGTTGCCGGTTAAAAGACGGGTAAACCCGTAAATCAGCGTAAACACGACTTGTCCCACAAAGAAATAGTAATTGACAAAGCAGCAGGCGAACACCGTCACCGCGAAGATGCCGCGCCGCCGAGTATAGATGTATTCGTCCAGCGCCCAGAGCATCACCGGGAAAAAGACAATCGCCTCATGAAAATGGTTGAAAAAGATATTGTAGACCGAAAAGCCCGAAAACGCGTACAGCATTCCGCCGATAACCGCGTAGTCCGGATTTTTGACGTACCTTTTCAGATAAAGAAAGCCCGTCAGGGAAGCGCAGCCGAATTTTAAAATCAGCAGCGGGCCCATCAGGTGCGGCACCATCCAGCTGGGAAACGGGATGGTCAGCCAGAAAAACGGGCTGCCCAGCAGATAAAACGAATAGGAGCCGATGAAGTTGGCGCCCAGGTCGGTTGTCCAGCTCCAGCCGATATTGCCGCTGCGCACCGCGTCGTGGCACATCTGGTAAAACGGGACCTGCTGCACATTGAAGTCGCCGTAAAACAGAAAATAACCGTTATCAAAAATAATAAAAGGTATGAAAAAGAGAAAAGCTATTCCCATGCCGTAAAGCAGGGCCTTCAAATAATAATTTTGTCTCCCTTTGCGGGTCAGCACACCTGTCAAACTGTCGCCCCCATATTCCTGATTAACATATTATATCACACGGTTTTGTCTGAACAAAGCGAATTTAAAAATTACAAGACTGTTTCTTGCAATATTTACTGTTTGTTATTATATTGGTTATAATGTCGTAAAGAAGGACCGCCGTTTCAGGCTCCCTCTTTGAGGGAGCTGGCAGGCGAAGGCCGGACCGGCGAGGTCCTGACTGAGGGAGTTTCGTCCCCGTTTCCGTACCCTCGTCAATGAAAACCACAGCAGTATCGTGTCGCACAGAGACACTTTGGGGATACCTGGGGGTGCAGGGGGATTTTATGGAACCCTCCCGCCGGGAATTCAAAATCCCCCTGCGCGTCCTTTGCCTACTTTCGTACAAGATCGAAAGTAGGGGCCTGCCCGGCCTGAGGGCGAAGCTGACGATCAACTCTTATTTGCGGAGATGCGGACCTGCCGGTCAGCAAGCCCCTACGGAGATGCTCTCAGACAGTTATGCGTGATTGACTCCCTCCGTCGCGCCGGGCGCGCCACCTCCCTCACGGAGGGAGGCCAAAAGGCCGGCCTTCTGTAAAATATAAAAAACAAAGGGGAAAATACCATGTTTCATTTTTATGCGATGCTGTCGCGCATGAAATATATCTGCCGCTGGGGCCTAATGCGCAACACCCGCAGCGAAACCCTGAGCGAACACAGCTTTGAAACCGCGGTCATCGCCCACGCGCTGGCCGTGCTTCGCAACACGCGCTTCGGCGGCCATGTCAGCCCGGAGCGCGCGGCTCTGCTTGCGCTCTACCATGACGCGGCGGAAATCATCACCGGCGACCTGCCCACGCCGGTCAAATACTTCAACCCGAACCTCCGCTCCGCCTACCGCGAGGTCGAAACCGTCGCGCAGAAAAAGCTTCTGAGCCTTCTGCCGGACGACCTGAAACCAAGCTACGAATCCGTTTTCACCGCCGCACAGGAGGGCGACCAGGAGCTTCTGCCGCTTGTCAAAGCCGCGGACAAGCTTTCCGCCGTCATCAAATGCATGGAGGAAAAAGGGATGGGCAATTCCGAATTTATTAAGGCGGAAGCCTCCCTGCGCCGGACCGTAAGCGATCTTCACCTGCCGGAGGCCGACTGCTTCGTCGAGGAATTCCTGCCTTCCTACGCTTTGACACTGGATGAACAGGATTGAACTTCCATATTCTGTTCACAAAATTATTCTTTCAAAAAACTATTCTTTTCCCCCAAAGGGTTATAATATAGCGGTTATTATTTTAAAAAATGTCGATTGAGGACTGATGTTGTGAATAAAGCAAAGAAAAGCCCGAATAAGGGCAAAAGTAAAAAAGCTCTCATCCGAAATATAGCGATCTTATTTTTGAGTGTTGTCCTTCTGATTTCCGGCGTCGGCTGCGTTTATGCCGACCAGATGCTCGGAAGGATCAATTTTGTCCCGCTGGAGGACCCGGTTTCCAAGGTGGAAACCGCCCCGATTTTTCAGGAAGGAACCGCCAGCGGCGATACCAGCGCGCAGGCGGGCGTTCTGGGCGGGCTGTACCACGACGATGCCATTACCAATATTTTGGTTATGGGCGTGGATGATTACCAGCCGAACGACCCCGGCCGCAGCGACAGCATGATGCTGGTTTCGGTCGATTCCCGCCACAAAAAGCTGAAGCTGACCTCCTTTATGCGCGACATGTATGTCGCGATTCCCGGCCACGGCAGCCAGCGCCTCAACGTGGCGTATGCTTCCGGCGGCCCGCAGCTTTCCGTCTCCACCATTGAAGCAAATTTCGGCACCGACATTGACCGCTTCGTACTGATCGATTACGCGTCCTTCTCCAAAATCGTGGACAAGCTCGGCGGCGTGACCATGACCATCACTTCCGGCGAAGCGAAGCTGATCAACCAGAACTCCGGCGATTCCAGACGCAACCTGTCCGCCGGCACCTTCCTGCTCAGCGGCAAACAGGCGCTTTACTATTCCCGCATCCGCGCCATCGGCGACGATTTTGAGCGCACCGAGCGTCAGCGCAAGGTTTTTTCCAGCATCGTCAACAAGTTCAAAACAGCCAGCCTCGGTACTATCAACCAGGCTCTGTATGATATTCTTCCCCTTGTTACCACCAATATGACAAAAAACGAAGTGCTGAATATGGCGACAAACGCACTGACCTATCTGAATTACCCCGTCAGCCAGAACCGCATTCCGGCGAACAACGAATATACCTCTCAGCGGGTTTCCATCGGCGGTTCCCCCGCGGACGTGCTGGTGCCCGATCTTGAAAAATGCCAGAAAACCGTTGCGGATTTCATCTATGAATCGGATTTGCCGAGCAAAACCTATCAGGGAAAATAATCCGGTTGCAGCAAATTGCAAAACTATTTTGCGGTTGCGCGACTTTGTTGTCAGTCTGACCGCACGGCTTGAGCCGTGCGGTTTTTCAGTTGAAGGAGAAAACCGTCTATGCCGACTCCGCTTTATACCGCGCTTGTGAACCACAGGGATTTCAATCGCGCCTCGTTCCACACGCCGGGTCATAAAAACAACCCCCTCTCTCTGCCGCAGGATTTATTTTCCCTGGATTTTACGGAGCTGCCGGACACGGACAGCCTGTTTGAGGCGGACGGCCCGATTCTGGAGGCCGAGCGTCTGGCCGCAAAGCTGTTTCACGCCGAGCGCACCTGCATTTCCGCGGGCGGCTGCACCCTGTGCATTCAGGCTATGCTCCGGCTCGCCGCGCCGGACGGCGGAAAAGTCGTCTGCTCCCGGGTTCTGCACCGCAGCGCGGTCAACGCCATGGCGCTGCTGGACATTCAGCCGGTCTGGGCTCTGCCCGGGAAAATCGTCTCCGCCGTGGAACGCAATCCGGACGCAAAGGCCGTCTATGTCACCAGCCCCAATTACTACGGGGAGCTGCTGGACATTCCCGCGATCGCGCGGGCCTGCAGGCAGGCGGATATTCCGCTTCTTGTGGACAACGCGCACGGCGCGCACCTGATGTTCACCGACCCCGTTCTCCATCCGCTCGCCCTCGGCGCGAGCATGACCGCCTGCTCCGCGCACAAAACGCTGAACGTGCTGACCGGCGGCGCGTGGCTCCACATCGCGGACAGCCGGTTCGCGGACGGAGCCAAGGACGCCATGGCGCTTTTCGGCTCCACCAGCCCCAACTACGCGATGATGGCTTCGCTCGATCTGGCCCGCGCGTGGCTGGAAGCGCACAAAGGCGAATACGCCGCCCTGCAGCAGCGCGTTCAGAAGGTCAGGCTCGCTGCGCTCGAACACGGCCTTTCTTTGCCGTCCGGCCCGTCGGACCCGACACGCATCACGCTGAACACCGCCTCCATCGGCCTTTCGGGCACCGCGACGGCGGAGATTTTCCGCGGCGCGGGCGTGGAGCCGGAGTACGCCGACGGCGCCCATGTGGTGCTCATTGCGACTCCGTTCAACACAGAAAGAGATTTCGCCCGTCTGGAGGACGCAATCGATTTGCTTCCGGCGCGGTCCCCGCTTCCCGGAAAGCCGGAGCTTCCTCCCCTGCCCCCTGTAAAAACCGCTCTGCGTGAAGCCGTTTTTTCCGCCGCGGAGACGGTTTTGCTGGAAGACGCGCTGGGCAGAGTCGCGGCGCAGGCCGCGTGTCCCTGCCCGCCGGGCGTACCCGTCGTGATGCCCGGAGAGGAAATTACAAAAGATGTTCTCCGGTTTTTACAGGGGTATGGCTTTTTTTCAATAAAAGTGCTAAAATAATAAAACAGGAATCAAACAAATTAAGCGGAAAAGCGAAACGGAAAACATTTCCGCGGATTTTGAATATTGCTGTTGGAATCAGATTTGGATATCTGTTCTTACCGTTAAATGATAGAAATGAGGGATTCATTATGAAACTGGTACTTGCGATTGTGAGCAACGACGACAGCGGCATGGTTTCCGCGGCGCTGACCAAGGACGGTTTTTCCGTTACCAAGCTTGCAACAACCGGCGGTTTTTTAATGGCGGGCAACACCACCTTCATCGTAGGCACGGAGGATGACAAGGTCGATCAGGTCATCTCCATCATTGCAAAGCAGAGCAGCCGCCGCACCCAGCTTGTCCCGAGCACGACAACCATGGACGTCGGCATGTACTCGTCGTTCCCCGTCGAAGTCACCGTCGGCGGGTCGACTATTTTTGTTTTAAGCGTGGATCGATTTGAGAAGGTATGACCAGTCTTCGTATCGGCGGATTTTCCGGCAATGAGGAAATCATAAAGCAGCTTTCGCTCTCGTTCGGCGGGGGCAGGCTTGCGCACGCGATCATTCTGGAAGGCCCCGCGCAGGAGCGCAACGCCCTTGCCGCGATGCTGGCCCAGGCCGCCGTGTGCTCCGGCGAAACCCGTCCCTGCGGCAGCTGTCCGGGCTGCGTCAAAGCGCAGGCCGGTTCCCACCCCGATATCCTCACGCTGGACGGCGACGCGAACCCGCGCGCCTTTCCCATCGACGCCATCCGCCGGATCCGCTCGGACGCGTACATCCGGCCCCATGAAGCGCAGACCAAGGTTTACGCCCTTTACGGCGTACAGAATATGAGCGAGATTTCCCAAAACGCCCTGTTAAAGGTTTTTGAGGAACCGCCGGAAAACGTGCTGTTCCTGCTGACGACCGTGAGCGCTTCGGCGCTCCTGCCCACCGTGCGCTCGCGCGCGCAGATTTTTTCGCTGGAGGGTGCGCGCACGGAAACGGATGTCGACCCCGCGTATATGGAAAAACTGGCGGCGGCGATCACTGCCGCAAACGAAACGGATCTGCTGTATTTGACGGCGGATCTTTCAAAAGATAAAGACAAGCTGCGCGCCGTCCTGCCCCAGCTCGGGCTGGTCCTGCGCGACGCAGCGGTGCTTCGTTCGGGCGGGAGCGCCTGCCTTTCCGGTCAAAGGGAAGCGGCGGCGGCTCTCGGCGCGGGACTGACCCGCGAAAAGCTTCTTTCCCTGCTGAACGAAGTGCAGAAAGCGCAGCGCGCGCTTGACCTGAACGCAAACGCGGCGCTGCTGGTAACGGCTCTGTGCGCGAATCTGCGCGCCGGTGCCGGAAGATAGTCCCTATTTTACGATATTGGAGGTTCACATGGCCGAAGTAATTGGCGTTCGTTTTAAAAATGTAGGCAAGATATACTATTTTGACCCCGATGGGAATACACTGAAGCAGGGCGATATGGTCATCGTGGAAACCGCCCGCGGAATTGAATGCGGCGAAATCGCGATGGAAAACCGCCAGATCAGCGAAGAAGGCATTGTGCAGCCGCTGAAAAAGCTGATCCGCGTCGCCACCAAGGACGACCTGAAAAAGATGGAGGAAAACGCCGCGAAGGAAAAAACGGCTTTTCAGATCTGCCTGAAGAAAATAGCGGTCCACAAGCTGGAAATGAAGCTGGTGGACGTGGAATACACCTTTGACAACACCAAAATTTTGTTTTATTTTACCGCCGACGGGCGCGTGGATTTCCGCGAGCTGGTCAAGGACCTGGCGTCGGTGTTCCGCACCAGAATCGAGCTGCGCCAGATCGGCGTGCGCGACGAGGCGAAAATGCTCGGCGGACTGGGCATCTGCGGCCGGCCGTTCTGCTGCTCGACCTTTTTGGGCGGTTTTCAGCCGGTTTCCATCAAGATGGCCAAGGAGCAGGGCCTTTCCCTGAACCCGGTGAAAATTTCCGGTACCTGCGGGCGGCTGATGTGCTGCCTGAAATACGAGCAGGAGGCCTATCAGGACCTCATCCGCTCCACCCCGAGCGTAAACTCCATTGTGACCACGCCGTCCGGCAAGGGTACCGTTACCGACCTGAACATGCTGACCGGCGTTCTGCAGGTGCGCCTTGACTCCGCGCCGGACGCCGCGCCCCAGACCTTTAAGGTGTGCCAGGTGAAGCTGATCAAGGGCGGACAGGTCAATATTGACCGCGGCGAGCTGGAGGAGCTAAAAAAACTGGAAAAAGATTAAATTTATTTTTTACCTGATTACGGTTGCATTTTTTGTTATTTATGATAGAATTATGTTGTAATTTTATATGGAGGTGTTTTCCCATGGCATATGCAATTAGTGATGACTGCATTTCCTGCGGCGCATGTGCGGCAGGGTGTCCTGTAAACGCAATTTCGGAAGGTGACGGCAAGTACGTTATCGACGCTGATCTTTGCACAGAATGCGGTGCTTGCGCGGATGTTTGCCCCGTAGGCGCTCCTGCACAGGAATAATTTTACATGTGGACGAAAGGCGGAGCGTTGTTGCGCGCCGTCTTTTTTCTTATGTAATAAATCCATGAAATCATCCAAGACTCTTAAAAACCAACCGTTTTTTGAGCCATATAAAAACAAGGATAACCGAGGGACCTTATGCTTTTACCCGATGAACACCTTGAACCGCTTTCGCGCGAAATTTCGGTGATCGTTTCACAGGCGCACCGCTTCAGCACCGACACCATTCTGCTCGCGTCGTTTTCCCTGCCCAAAACAGGCGAAACCTGCGCGGATTTCGGCACGGGCTGCGGCGCTATTCCGCTGATCTGGTGCGCGAAGGCCAAACCGAAAAAAATTTACGGCGTGGAAATTCAGCGGGAGGCCTGTGAAATGGCCCGCCGCTCCGTGGAGCTGAACCGCCTGACCGGAACGGTCGAGCTGCTCTGCTGCGATATGACCGCGATCAGGCAAAAGGCCGCCCTTCCCGCCAACCGGTTCGACCTCATCGCCTGCAACCCGCCGTATAAGGAGGAGGGCGCGGGCCTGAAGAACCCGGAGGAGTCCCGCCGCGTCGCGCGGCACGAGGTTGCGTGCAGCTTTGCGGAAATTGCCCGCAGCGCGGTGTACCTGCTCCGGTTCGGCGGCCGCTTCTGCTGCTGCCTGCGCCCGGAGCGCCTTTGCAGCGTCCTGCTGGACCTGCGAAACGCGGGGCTGGAGCCCAAACGCCTCCGCCTGGTGCAGCAGCGCGCGGACAAGTCCCCGTCGCTTTTCCTGTTACAGGCAAACCGGGGCGGAAAACCCGGCATGGTGATAGACCCCGTCCTGCTGATCGAGGACGGCGGCGGATACTCTGAGGAAATGACCGCAATCTACGGCGAATACGCACAGAACAAGGGAGGGGCGGCAACATGAGCGGAAAATTAATGGTGGTCGGTACGCCGATCGGCAATCTTTCCGATTTTTCCCCGCGCGCGGCGGAAACCCTGCGGGAGGCCGATTTCATCGCCGCGGAGGACACGCGGGTCACGCTGAAGCTGCTCAACCATTTCGGCATCAAAAAGCCGATGGTCAGCTATTTTGAACACAACAAACGCGAGCGCGGGGACGTGATCTGCGCGCGTATCGAGGCCGGGGAGACCTGCGCGCTCGTTTCGGACGCGGGGATGCCCGCCATTTCCGACCCGGGGGAGCTTCTGGTCGCCCAATGCGCGGAGCGCGGAATCCCGGTTTACGTGGTGCCCGGCCCGAGCGCCGTCGTTTCGGCACTGGCGGTTTCCGGGCTGCCGACCGGCCGCTTTACGTTCGAGGGCTTTCTGAGCGTCGGCAAAAAAAGCCGCCGGGAGCATCTGGAGGAAGTCAGAAACGAGACCCGCACCATGATTTTTTACGAAGCGCCGCACAAGCTTTCCACCACCCTGAGCGACATGCTCGCGGCGTGGGGCGACCGGCGCATCGCGCTGGTGCGCGAGCTGACGAAGATTCACGAGGAGGTCATCCGCACCACCCTGTCCGAAGCCGCAGCGCGCTACGCCGACGGCGGAGCGAAGGGGGAATTTGTGCTGGTGATCGAGGGCGCGCCCCAAAAGGAACAGGCATCGTTTGCATTGGAAGACGGCGTCGCCTTCGCGAAAAAATATATGGAAGACGGCCTTTCGGCCTCGGACGCCGCCAGACAGGCCGCCGCCGAGACCGGTTTCAAAAAAGGCGAAATTTACCGGGCGATTTTACGGCAGGATTGAGGGAAGCGGGGATGAAAGTGGAATACATCAATATGGAAACATGGCCCAGGAAAGAGCATTTCCGGCATTTTTATAAAATGGAATATCCTATGTTCAGTGTCAGCCTGAATCTGGACATCACCAGTTTTCTGCCCTTTGTGAAGGAGCACCGGCTTTCCTTCTACTACGCGATGGGCTTTGCCGCGACCCGGGCGGCGAACGAAATCCCCGAATTCCGCTGCCGCATCCGCGGGGGCCGGGTGGTTCTTCACGACAAAGTACACCCTTCCTTTACCGACCTTGACAGGGACAGCGACCTGTTCAAGTGCGTAGGAGTCGATTTAACGGAAGATATCTGCTCCTTTTCGGAAAAAGCGTCCCGCGCCTCCGCCGCGCAAAAGACGTTTATGGATCCGGAACAGGAGGAGCGCGATGACGTGCTCTACATCACCTGCGTTCCCTGGTTCTCTTTTACGCAGGTGACGCATCCCATCGCGCTGGACAGGGACGATTCCATCCCGCGCATCGCCTGGGGAAAATATTTTAAGGACGGTGAAAAAACGCTCCTGCCTTTTTCCATTCAGGCCAATCATGCGCTGATGGACGGCGTTCATGCCGGAAGATATGTGGAACGGCTGCAGCGCGATCTGGACCGCTACTGACCGCGCGGCCGAATTTTCGGCTATGCCCGTCCCCGCCCCCTTTTGCATTCCTGCTCTTCAATAAGTTCAATCGGTGATGCGCAAGAGGAGTTCAGCGGGAGGGGGTTTTGTATAAAACCGGCGCCGGAAGACACTCCCGGCGCCGGTTTTCAATTGAAAATCTGACATATTTTTACATTTCCTCTTGCGCTGCGGGAAAAAACGCGCTATAATGCCCTTGTAAGGCGCAATAAAAAGCGCAATGCAGGAACGGAGTGTTACAGCACCCCGCCCCCTGCTTACGGAGAAGTACCCTCCATAGGCAACTGAATAATCAGCACATTGCGGTTATTATTATACCGCCTCTTTGGGCTTTTGTACAGGGGTTTGTTGATAATATCCGTGCGCTTTGATGTAGAACGTTGTATATGGGTGAGTCATCCGTGTGCGGCGTTTTTTTGCGTCTTGCCGAAGGGACGGCGGGACGGGATCCCCCTAATAGATCTCTTGCCCCGCCGTCTCCTTTTGTTTATAAAATTAGAAATGAGCATAAAAAAAGCCATTGACTCTTTTACGAATCAATGGTATACTGTTGAATGGCGAACATATATAACATTCTCATAATACTATTTATAGTTTAGCACATCTATTTTTGTTTGTCAATAGGTTTTTCGAAAATATTTTTTTAAGGGGGATTTTTGATTGGACAGCCGCCTTTCCGCCGTCTTTTCTCTCAACCTGTTTTCCGATCCGACCGCCGCCGCCCAGCTTTTAAGCCTGAATGAAAAAACGGAGCCTCTGGGTCTGACGCTTTCCCCCACGGACGTTTCCGCGCTGATTCAGTCGCGCGCCGAAGCGCTCAACGCAAACGGACGCATTGAAATCGGCAGCGCCACCATCGGCCGTCTGGTCGAAGCCTTTTGCGGCTCCGCCTACCTCAGTCAGCAAAATTACTCCCCGGTCCTACACGAGCTGATCGAGCTGTTTTATTACTATAAAAATGAAACGCTCGACCTGATTTCGGACAATGAGCTGATCGCTTTTATGAAGGACGCCTTTGAAAACCGCTGCGGCGGTTCGCTGGACCTGCTGGCGAACCGGGAACTGCAAAAGCTGGCGGAAAATCTGCGCTTCGGCCGGGAAGACTACACCAATATGGACCCGGAGCCGGACGAGCTGGATGAGGACGAAAAGGAGGACTTGGATGAACAGTAACGCAGCGATTGCCGCTTTTTTAAACCCGGAGGAAATTCAGGATGTGCAGGCCCGCCTGCTGAACATGCTCAGCGAAGAAATTCTGCGGTACACGGGCTACGAAAGCAATTCGGTGCCTGTGGAAACGGCGCAGTCCCTCTTTGAATCCATGCTGTACTGCATGACCGCCTACCTCAACACCCTGCCCGACCCGTACGCCGCGATGCGCGCGTTTGATTTGCAGCAGATTTTTTTCAGCGGGCTGGAGCTTGTCAAGCAGTATGTTTCCGAATGCAAGCAGCTTTTAAAGAAAGTGAAGGCAACCCGCGTGCAGACGGAGTTGATTGCCTACAATCATACGATCGACTCCGAAATCAGTCTGCTTCTGAAGGGCTATGATGCCCGGTTTCAGGCGCAAAAAACCACAGAACTCAGCGCCATGGCAAACATCAGCTATCCCCTTTTCAGCGACGATCTGAGTGTAACGGGGATTCTCTATATCCGGAATTACCTTCTGGAGCTGCTTGAGGAAAATGCATTCTGCGCCGGGTACGGCAAAAATTATATCCGCAGCCTGCTGCTGACCCACGGGGTCAGGCACCACCTGGACTACCGCGAAATGCTGGTCAATATCAAAGAGCTGATTCTGGAGCAGAAATAGGGGCGGCCGGTTCGATTTTCCGCTCACGGAACCTCGACGACGATCACTTCGACCCTGCGGTTCTGCTGTCTCCCGCCGACGGTGCCGTTGTCCGCGATCGGCCGGTATCCGCCGTACCCCACCGCCTGGAACCTTTGCGGGGCCAGTTTTTCCGTATCGGTAAAATACCTCAGCACCTTGGTTGCGCGGTCGCAGGAAAGCTCCCAGTTTGACTGGTAGTTTCCCGTATCGACGGGCTGGTTGTCGGTGTGTCCGGCGATGATGATGTCGTTTGACAGCGACCCGATATATTTGCCGATTTTGTCGAGAACCGTATAGCTCTCCGGCCGGAGCTGCGAGCTTCCCTCGTCAAAAAGCACCTCGGCCTGAATATCGAACACGATGCCGGTCTCCACCTGCTGTACGCTCACCGTGCCTTTCAGGCTGTTGCTTTCCACAAACGATTCCACCTCGCTATACGTGGGCTTCTTGCCGGTGCTGCTCTTTCCCGTGCTGCTTTTGGCCGCGGTACTGACTTTTTTCGTACTGCTGCTTTTGCTTGCGGTGCTCTTGCCCGCCGCCGTTTTTGCCGCGGCGCTTTTGCTGCTCGGGCTGCTTTTACTCGCGGTGCCCGCGGCGGAGCTGTTTTTGTCGATATAATAATACGCAGCCGTCTCCCCCGTACTGCTCTGGTCCGCGGCCTGACTGGCGGCAGACGCAGCCGGGGCGGCGGACGCGGCCGGTATTTGGTTTGCCCCTTCCTTCTGCACCGCCATGGCGTACAGAATAATAAACAGGAACAGCAGCAGCGTCATCATATCGGCATAGGAAATCAGCCAGTTGTCCTCCGCGTTTTCCAGACTGTTTTTAAGCGACATGGTTCTTTACCTTTTCGTCGCCGCGGCTCTTGAGATTTTTGATATCCACCAGCTCGTAGCCCAGCTTTTCCGACGGCGACAGGAAAGCCTTTAGATTATCTTCCATAATTCTGGGGCTTATTCCCGTCTGGATGCCTATGATACCTTCCAGAACCATCTGCATTCTGTTGATCTCTTCGGAATTTTTGATATCCAGCTTATTGGCAAGCGGAGAAAATACCAGATTGGCAAGAATGACTCCGTAGAACGAGGTGACCAGCACGGTCGCGAACGCGGCGGAAAACTTGCTCATATCCTGAAAATTCCCCATCATCTGAATCAGGCCCATAAAGGTGCCCAGCATCCCGAACGACGGTGCGAGGTTCGCCCACAGCCGGAACAGTTGGATGCATTTTTTATGCCTTTCGGCGGTGTTTTCGATTTCCAGCGTCTTGATCCTTTGGATCGTCTCCTCATTAGTGCCGTCAATGACCAGCATGATCCCCGATTTCGTGTATTTGTCGGTAATTTTCTCCAGGCTGTTTTCCAGCGATAAAATTCCCGATCTGCGCGCCTGTTTGGACAGCTCCACAAACAATTCGATGGTCTTTTTTTTGGGAAGCTGTTTGTCCAGAAAAGCATTTTTCAGGATGGACGGCACGCTTTTCAGCGTATCCCATTGGAAGGCGACCACAATGGCGCACAGCGACCCGCCCAGCACAATAAAAATCGACGGGACATCATAAAAAAGCATCAGCGCGCTTCTGATGTCCTTTTTTCCCCATATGGCACTGATAGCGATTACCATAGCCCCGCAAATCAGACCAAAGGCAGTGGAATGATCATGTTTTCTCATCTTTTTCCCTTCAAATCTACTTTATATTGATCGTTTTATAACATATATCGTTTGATTCTACAGAAATTTAATAATCTTATTTTTAAAACATATTAAGTTTTTATAAAGAAAATGATAAAATATGTGACTCTGCATTTTCTGCCGTCAACTAAAAAAGGCAAAGCACCGTTTCCGATGCTTTGCCTTTTTGAAAGCTAAGATTAATAATTGACCGCTCTGCGCTCGAAGTAGGATTGCGGATGCTTGCAGGCGGGGCATTTTTCCGGCGCGTTCTTGCCGATATGGATATAACCGCAGTTGCGGCAGACCCAGACGGTCTCTTCCCCTGCTTTGAAGACGATGTCTTCCTTGATATTCTGCAGAACCTTGCGGTAACGCTCCTCGTGGCTCTTTTCCACGGTCGCGATCAGGCGCATGGTCTGTGCGATCTCGGTGAAGCCTTCCTGTTCGGCGACATCGGCAAATTCCTTGTACATCTCGGTCCATTCATACCGCTCGCCGCTTGCCGCGTCGTCCAGGTTGTCCGTTGTCGGGCCTACTGCGCCGCCATGCAAATATTTAAACCACAGCTTCGCGTGTTCTTTTTCATTGTTGGCAGTCTCTTCAAAAATGGCCGCAATCTGCTCGTATCCGTCCTTTTTCGCCTTGGACGCGTAAAAAGTATACTTGTTTCTTGCCTGGGATTCACCCGCAAATGCAGCCAATAAATTCGCTTCTGTCTTACTTCCTTTTAATTCCATGATAAAATTCCTCCTTCAGATAAATTTCCATATAGAATAGAATTTGTTTGCCTGAGTTAATTATACATCAGGAATCCGCCCCAGGCAAGAAAACATCCAATATTTCTTCCAGGAAATGGGACCTGCGGGCCTCTGTTTATCAGACGTTGAACCGGAACAGTACGATGTCCCCGTCCTTCATCACATACTCTTTTCCTTCGCTGCGAACAAGACCCTTTTCCTTTGCGGCGGCCATGGTGCCGCACGCCATCAGGTCGTCGAACGCGACCACCTCGGCGCGGATAAAGCCGCGCTCAAAGTCGGTGTGGATTTTTCCGGCCGCCTGCGGCGCCTTCGTGCCCTTTTTGATCGTCCACGCGCGCACCTCCGGCTGGCCCGCCGTCAGGTAGGAAATGAGCCCCAGCAGGCTGTAGCAGGCGTTGATCAGACGGTCAAGTCCGGACTCCTTAAGGCCCATGTCGGAAAGGAACAGCTCCTTTTCGTCCTTGTCCATGCTGCCGATCTCCGCTTCGATCTCCGCGCTGATGGGCAGAACGCCCGCGTGCTCGCTGTCGGCGATCTCTTTTACCACCTTAAAATATTCATTGTTTTCGATTCCGCCCTTAAAGTCGTCCTCGCTCACATTGGCGGCGTAAATGACCGGCTTGTTGGTCAGAAGGGAAACGGAGTTGAGCAGCTCCGCCTCTTCCTCAGTGCACTCCACGCTGCGCGCGGATTTCCCGGCGTCGAGCGTTTCCCTGACACGCAGGAAAAAGTCGTATTCCACCTGGTATTTCTTGTCGGCCTTGATCATCTTCTGCGTTTTGTCGATCCGGCGGTCAAGGATCTCCATATCGGAAAGGATCAGCTCCAGATTGATGGTCTCAATATCCCTTTTCGGGTCGATGCTCCCCTCCACGTGGATGATGTCGTCGTTGACAAAGCACCGCACCACATGCACGATCGCGTCGGACTCGCGGATATTGGCAAGGAATTTATTGCCGAGCCCCTCGCCCTTGCTCGCGCCGCGCACCAGCCCGGCGATATCCATAAACTCGATGGTGGCGGGGGTGTATTTTTCCGGATGATACATTTCCGCCAGCTTGTCCAGCCGTTTGTCCGGCACCGCGACCACGCCCACGTTGGGCTCAATGGTGCAGAACGGATAGTTCGCGGACTGCGCGCCCGCGTTTGTGATCGCGTTGAACAGGGTGCTTTTGCCGACATTCGGCAGCCCCACAATACCAAGCTTCATATTTTAATTCCCTCTTTGTCTCTGTTATTCATGACACTATTATAAAGGTTTGTATTCCCCGATGCAAGGCGGTTTCTCCTTGTCAGCCGATTTCCCCGCTCTTCATGGTCAGCGCAATGCGCTTTTTCGCGGTATCCACAGACAGCACGCGTACCTTGACCACGTCGCCGACCTTCAGCACCTCGCCGGGATGCTTGATGAATTTGTCGCAGATCTGCGAAATATGGACAAGGCCGTCCTGATGCACGCCGATATCCACAAACGCGCCGAAATCGATCACGTTGCGCACCGTACCGGAAAGCTCCATGCCGGGCTTCAGATCCTCCATGCTCAGCACGTCGGTGCGCAGCATGGGAGCAGGCAGCTCGTCGCGCGGGTCTCGGCCCGGGCGCAGCAGCTCGGTCACAATGTCCCTGAGCGTCGGCACGCCGATGCCGAGCCTGTGGGCGGCGCTGTCCGCCCCGATCTTCTCGACCCGGTTTCTCAGGTCGCCGATGCCGTTCTTTTTCAGGCTGTTCATGTCGTAGTCGCACAGAGAAAGCAGCGCCTTTGCCGCGTCGTACGATTCGGGGTGGACGGCGGTGTTGTCCAGAATGTTTTTGCTCTCCGCCACGCGCAGGAAGCCCGCGCACTGCTCAAAGGCCTTCGGTCCCAGTTTGGGCACCTTTTTCAGCTCGCTGCGCGAGTGGAACGCGCCGTTTTCCTCCCGGTACGCCACAATATTTTTGGAGACCGCCGCGGAAAGCCCGGCGATTTTTTCCAGCAGGGACGGCGACGCCGTGTTCAGGTCCACGCCCACGGTGTTCACACAGTCCTCGACCACGCCGCCGAGCGCCTCGTCCAGCTTCTTTTTCGGCATATCGTGCTGGTACTGCCCCACGCCGATGGCCTTGGGGTCGATTTTGACCAGCTCGGCCAGCGGGTCCTGCATCCGCCGCGCGATGGAGACCGCGCTGCGCAGGGTGACGTCGAACTCCGGGAACTCCTGCGCGGCGAGCTTGCTCGCGGAGTAGACGGACGCGCCCGCCTCGCTGACCACCATATAGGAAACGCCGCTGTGCAGCGCTTTGATCACGTCGGCGGCAAACATCTCCGTTTCTTTCGATGCCGTTCCGTTTCCGATTGCAATGACTTCCACTTTATATTTCAGAATAAAATTGGTAATGACTTTTTTCGCTTCCTCCACCTTCGCCTGGGAGTGGGTGGGGTAAATCACGCCGGTGTCCAGCACGCGGCCGGTCGGGTCCACCACGGCGACCTTGCAGCCAGTGCGGTATCCGGGGTCCAGCCCCATGGCCACCCGGTTTTTGACCGGCGGCTGCATCAGAAGCTGGCGCAGGTTGACGGAAAAGACCTTGATCGCGGCCTCCGCCGCGGCTTCGGTCAGGGCATTGCGGATTTCGCGCTCAATGGACGGGAAGATCAGCCGGTCGTAGGCGTCCTCCGCGGCCTCCTGTAGGGCCTGCTCACAAGGAGTGTTGCCCTTCACGCTTGCGCAATATACGATATTCAACCCCTTCAGGCGCTCCAGCTCCACGCTTACCTTCAGAAAGCCCTCCCGTTCCCCGCGGTCGACGGCCAGCACCCGGTGCCCGGCGATCTTCGCCGCCGGCTGGCGGAAGTCGTAATACTGCGCGTAAACGGAGTCCTCGTCCGGCTTCGCCGCCTTGGAAACCACCTCGCCCTGCGCCATGGCGACCACGCGCAGCCGCTTGCGGATGCCCGCGTCGTCGGAAATCCGCTCCGCAATAATATCGAGCGCACCCGCGAGCGCGTCCTCCGGCGTTTCCACGCCCAGCTCCGCGTTCACATAGCTTTCCGCCATATCGATCGGGTACGCGCTGTCTCTTTTTTGCTCAAAAATCGCGTCCGCAAGCGGCTCAAGGCCCTTCGCCTTTGCCACGGACGCGCGCGTTTTGCGCTTGGGACGGAACGGACGGTAAATATCGTCGATTTCGGAAAGGGTGGACGCGGCGGCCAGCGCGGCGGCGATTTCCTCCGTCATGCATTCGGCGGCGGCAATCAGCTCCGTAACCTCCTCCCGGCGCTTCTGCAGCGCGCGCAGGTACTCCAGCCGCTCCGAAATCTCGCGCAGCATCTGGTCGTCCAGCGAGCCGTGTGCTTCCTTGCGGTAACGCGCGATAAATGGGATGGTATTCCCCTCGTCGATCAGCTCAACGACCTTCTGCACCTGCCACTGCTGTAAATGAAACTGTTCCGCGATCAATAACGCAAAATCCATAAATATCCTCCGAAAATTCTTATTCTAAGCCTTCAGCCGCGAACCCACTGTACGACGGCGGAAACGGCGTAGCACACACCGTAGATCACCGGCTGGTGAACCACATAAATAATCAGCGCGTACCGCCCCAGCCAGGAGAAAAACGGCACGCGGGAACGGTACATAAACGCCGGAAACCGCTCCTGCGCGGCAAGCTTGCCCAGAAAGGTACCCGCCGCAAACACAAACATCCACGGGAAAAGCGGGAAATAGTCCGCGCTGCGGAACGTATCGCTGTAAAGGCCGAACGGCGCCAGCCAGTCGGTATGGTACAGGGAAGGAGACAGCGTCACCCCCCATTCTGGCGAAAGGCCGAGGTACCCCCTTGAAATCCCCATGGTCAAAAGGTACAGCAGCGCGCAGACGGCGACCGCCGCCCACGAGAAACGGAAACGGTCGGCAACCGGTTTCAGCAGCCCGTAAAGAATCATGCAGACCGCCAGAAAATGCAGGATGCCGAACACGATCAGCTCATCCGGAAGGACGAACCAGGTCGCCAGGGTGACCACAAGCGCGACCCCCAGCAGTTTGAACCCGCGCGTAAGGTTGGAGTGGGACAGGTTTGAGGAAATACCGGAAATCAGCATAAACAGCCCGGCGTAAAAAGGCTCCGCGGGCATAAAGAAGTTCAGCAGGAGCATTCCGATTTTCAGGTTGTACAGGTAGGCAAGCGTATAAAAGCCATGGTAAAACACCATGCAGAAAACCGCAAAACCGCGCAGCTCATCCATAAAATAAATCCGCCTGCGCCCTGCCCCTTTGATTTGATTCGGCATTCGTTCACCCTCCGATTTCGGATTTGCACGGTCAAAACCGGCGTTTCGCATAGGAATGAAAGGGATAACCGCTGAAAGTTCTATATTTATAAATCCCCAGGATCATGTTATAATATAGACAATGTCGTGCGCCCTGTTTTCAGGCCGCACGGAAGCGGGGCCCTGATTAAACCGCTTATTTTTTATTATATCATGGTACAGGAGGTAATTTCAATGAAAGAGACAAAATTGACCCGCGAATACACGGTTACCGAGGATATGCTCGCGGTGAATATCGGCAGCGGCAGCGTTCGTGTTCTTGCCACCCCGATGGTCGCCGCTTTTTTTGAGGGTACGGCGGCGCAGCTGGCCCAAACGTATCTTGAAGACATCTACACCACCGTCGGTTCCGTCATCACGGTGAACCACCTGAACCCCACGGCGCCGGGCTGCAAGGTAACGGTCAACGCGGAACTGACCGAAGCGGCAGGCAGGGTCTATCGGTTTCAGCTCGAAGCCTACGACAATGCGGGCCTGATCGCGACCGGGACCCACGAGCGCGTCAGCGTAAAAAAGGAAAGCTTCGCCGCCAAAGCGGAAGCAAGAAAAAACAAGTAAGGCGGGATAACGATGAAACCTATTTATGATCTGATTATTTTTGACCTGGACGGCACACTGACCAATTCCGAACCCGGCATTACCAGCTCGGTAAAATATGCCCTTGAAAAAATGGGACAGCCGGTGCCTGACATTTCCATCCTGCGCAAATTCATCGGCCCGCCGCAGTGGCACAGCTTTGTCCATTACTGCGGACTGACTGAGGAGCAGACCGCGCAGGCAGTCAAAAATTACCGCGAAATATACGAGGTCTCCGGAGCGTTCCAAAACAAGCCCTACCCCGGCATGATCGATTTTCTGGAGGAGCTGCGGGCAAACGGCGCCACACTTGCCGTCGCCACCACCAAGCCAGCCAGAATCACCAGCCGCGTGCTGGACTATTTTGACATGACAAAATATTTCGCCCACGTTTCCGGCCCGGACGATTCGGAGCGCAGCGGCGACAAGAGCGTCCTCATCAACTCCTGTCTGGACGCCTGTCATGTGAAGCCGGACCGCGCCGTCATGATCGGCGACACGGTGTACGATACGGTGGGCGCCCGGAATTCCGCCACCAACTTTATCGGCGTTCTGTACGGCTTCGGCACCCAGGAAGACATGCAGGCACAGGGCGGCAAAGTTTTTGCCCGCGATATCGACGAGCTGAGAGGCATGCTTTTAAAGGATTCCTGAATCCGACGGAATTCCCCTTGACAAACCGGGCTTCTTAGGGTATGCTGGACATAAGAACTGAATATACAGGGGCGCTGAGTAACCTCGGCTGAGATGAAGCGAACTGACGTTTATGTCCCTTAAACCTGATCTGGATAATGCCAGCGTAGGAAAAGATGATTTTTAACGCTCTGTGGCATCACAGGGCGTTTTTATTTTCCCTCAGGTAATTTTTCAATTTCAGTTCCATATAATTGACTGGAGGGTAATTATGAGAAAGAACACGACCGTTATCCTTGTGGAATGCGCGCTGATGATCGCGATGTCCACCGTACTGAGCATGTTCAAGATTTTTGAGCTGCCGCAGGGAGGCTCCGTTACCTGTGCGAGCTTGGTCCCGCTGGTGCTGGTTTCTTACCGGCACGGGCTGAAGTGGGGTATTTCCACCGCATTTGCGCACAGCCTGCTGCAGATGGTTCTCCAGTTCAGTGCGCCGCCGGTAAACACCTTCGGGGCGTTCGCCGGTGTCGTTTTGCTGGACTATGTTCTGGCGTTCACCGTTTTGGGTGCCGCCGCTTTCTTCGGCAAGCCGTTTAAAAACAGGGCTGCCAGCGTCGCCGTCGGTTCCGTGGCCGCTGTGTTTCTGCGGTTTCTCTGCAGCTTTTTGTCCGGAATCCTGATCTGGGGCGGCTACGCGCCGGAAGGCACGCCGGTCTGGATTTATTCCTTAACCTACAACGGCAGCTATATGCTTCCCGAAGCGGTCATCACCGCCGTTGTCGCGGTCGTGCTGATCCGGGTCCTTGACCGTGTGGAGCACCGTGCTCCCGGAAACGCATCCTGAAACAGGAATAACATCTGAAAAGGAAAGCATGAAGCGCGGGGTTCCGTCCTTCATGCTTTTTTTATCGCTTCCAGTGTTTTTTCCACCCCTGCGGCAATTCCATTTCAGTTTGCGGGACAAAACGCAAACTTGTTGCAGAATCAACTGGAAATGATGTAACCCATCCCATTTTATACAAAGCGAAAATAAGCAGTTTTCATAAAACGGGAGGAGGCAGGAGGTGCGTATCTATTTACCATACGGGAACATTTTTGTGGTATACTATTCCATAGAACCCATGAAACGAGGCTATGCCGGGTGACGATTCTTCGAACGGGGTCAAAAAATAAAAAAACCGGCCCCCCGCCGGAAATAACCGCCGCCGACCTGCCGGAAACGGCAGGTCCGACGCTCCGCGACCGGCTTCTGGGCGGGGCCGTGCTTCTTGCGGCCATGGGGCTGTTCCTCTGGCTCACGGTCGTTCTGTGCAGACCGCTTCTGTCGCTGCTCCGGGACCCCGACCGGTTTGAAAGCTTTATCCGCAGCCGGGGCGCGATGGGCCGCGCCGCGTTCCTGGGCATCCAGATTCTGCAGGGCTTTCTCCCCATCCCGCTGGAACTGACGACTATCGCGGGCGGCTACGCCTTCGGGCGGGTGCAGGGCAGCCTGCTGACCCTCTGCTCGGTGGTGATCTCCACCACCATCATCTTTTATTTCACCCGGATATTCGGCCACCGGCTGATCGGCCTGTTCTTCACCCCCGCCCAGCGGAAACACATCCGCTACCTGCGCAGCCCCAAATCGCGCGATACCCTTTACTGGATCGTTTTCCTGATTCCCGGAATGCCCAAGCGCCTGTTCGTGTTTTCCGCCGGGCTTGTGCCGCAGGATTTCGGCAAATTCCTGTTGATCTCCACCCTTGCGCGCATTCCGTCCCTGCTGGCCTGTTCCTTCGGGGGCTGGGCGCTCTTCAGCGGCAATTACACACAGGCCGCCGTCCTCTTTGCAGCGACCGGCGTACTGAGCGCCGCGGGCTACCTGCTGTACCGCGCCGTTGCCAAGCATCCCAATAAAAAGAGTCGGATTTCCGTGCTGAAAAAGAAAGAACGGTAATTTATCCATTTAAACCACTAAAATGCCTTGACTCATAACGGTAAAAAACATATAATAATTAGAAACACATCCGGCGGCGTCCAGTGTTCCGGAAGGGTTGACTCCCTAGTCTGGACCTGCCGGCCCAGGCTTCCGCCTGCCAATCCCCTCGGGGTGGGGGCTGGGTTGAGGAAAAACTGGCAGGCTGTCAACCGCACGCACCTGCGAGGCCATACACATGGCCCCCCACAAAAGCATTCTGGAGCAGAACGCTACCCGATCGCACATACCTGCGGTGGCACCCGACAGGCAAGAGAAAAAATATGGCCCGATTCCCATTGGAGCCGCCGGAACGAATCAATTATAAGAGGTGACTGTTTTTGATAAGCGGAGCAGAAATGATGGCGGAATGCCTAAAAAACGAAAACGTGCAGATCGCCTTCGGATATCCCGGAGCAGCGATCTGTCCCTTCCTGGATTACCTATATCGCTCGCCGATCAAAAACGTTCTGGTGCGCGAGGAGCAGAACGCCGCCCATGAGGCGAGCGGCTACGCCCGCGCTAGCGGGAAACCCGGCGTCTGCGTCGCGACCAGCGGGCCTGGCGCGACCAACCTGATTACCGGCATTGCGACGGCCTATATGGATTCCATCCCGCTGATCGTCATCACGGGGCAGGTCAGCTCCGAGCTTCTGGGCCGCGACGTGTTCCAGGAAGCGGACATCACCGGCGCCTGCGAGCCGTTCACCAAGCATTCCTATCTGGTGAAAAGCGCCGCGGACCTTCCGCGGATTTTCAAGGAAGCCTTTCATATCGCTTCCACCGGCCGCCCGGGACCGGTTTTGATCGACGTTCCGGTGGATATTCAGATGGAAGAGGTACCGGAATTCGTCTACCCGCAGAAGGCAAACATCATCGGGTACAAGCCCCGTACCACGGGACATGCCATGCAGGTCAAAAAGGCGCTCGCGGCCATGGCCGAAGCGAAGCGCCCCGTCCTTGTCTGCGGCGGCGGCGTCGTGCTTGCCGGGGCGCGGGACGAGCTGGTCGCCTTTGCGCAAAGCAGCGGAATCCCGGTGGTTTCCACCATGATGGGTATCGGCGTGGTCCCCATGGACAGCCCGCTGTACCTCGGCATGATCGGGATGCACGGCCACAAAAACGCCAACCGCGCCATGCATGAGGCCGATTTGATCATCCTCTGCGGCGCGAGGGTCGGCGACCGGGCGGTGTCCGCGCCGGAGCAGATGGGAGAAAAAGCAACCATTATCCACATCGATATCGACCCCGCCGAAATCGGCAAAAATGTGACCGCCCATATCCCCATCGTCGGCGACATCCGGTTGGTGCTGCGCGATTTTATCGAGCAGAGCGCCGTTTCCGTTCCGAAGGAATGGATCGACGCCGTACTGCGGTATAAAAAAGAATTCGTTCCGGGCGGAGAACCGGACAACAGCAGCGGTTTTGTGGAGCCACGCTCCTTTATGCGCGTGCTTTCCTCTCTGATGGAGGAGGACGCGATTTTGACCGCCGACGTCGGCCAGAACCAGATCTGGGCCGCGCGCAATTTCAACGTAAAGGAAGGCCGGTTCCTGACCTCCGGCGGGCTGGGGACCATGGGCTACGCGCTCCCCGCCGCCATCGGCGCAAAGCTGGCCAAGCCCCGCCGCCAGGTGCTGTGCATCTGCGGCGACGGTTCCTTCCAGATGGCCATGTGCGAGCTGGGCACGCTCTGTCAGAATGATGTAAATATCAAGATGATCGTGATGCAGAACGACCGGCTGGGCATGGTGAAGGAAATACAGGACAACAAGTACGGCAGCCGCTACGCGATGACCCTGCTGCAGGGCAACCCCGATTTCGTGAAAATTGCGGAAGCTTACGGCATTCCCGCGGCGATCGCCACCTCCAACGGGGAAGCGGAGCGCCTGGCCAAAGAAATGTTCGCGTCCGACAGGGCTTTTATCCTGGTGTGCCGGGTCAACCCCGACGCGCCCACGATATAGGGAGGGCAGGAAAATGAAATACACCCTTTCGATTTTAGTTGAAAACCAGCCCGGCGTCCTCTCAAAGGTGTCCGGCCTGTTTTCCCGCCGCGGCTTCAACATTGACAGTTTAGCCGTCGGCATTACCGAGGACCCCGCCATTTCCCGCATTACCATTGTGGTGAACGGCGACGAATATATTGTGGAGCAGGTGGAAAAGCAGCTCAACAAGCTGATTCCCGTCATCAAGGTCAAGGTGCTGCAGCCCGACCTGTTCATCAGCTGCGAGCTGTCGCTGATCAAGGTGAACTGCCCGACAAAGCAGCGCGCCGAAATCATGAAGATCGTCGAGCTGATGCACGCCCAGATCGTGGACGTGGCCACCACCTCGCTGACCATCCAGCTGACGGACAACGACGAGCGCACCCAGACGCTCATCAGCCTTTTAAAGCCCTACGGCATCAAGGAAATCGTCCGCGCGGGCACCCTGGCCATTGAAAAAGGCCCCACCACCGCCCGCAAACAGAACAGCTGACCCAAGCCAACCAACCCTTATGCGGCAGCGCCGTCTAAGTGTTTCGTTAATATTTTGCCATCAGGCAAGGAGGAATTTATCATGCCAAAAATCTATTATCAGGCAGATTGCGACATCAATCTGCTCAAAGGTAAAACCGTCGCTATTATCGGCTATGGCAGCCAGGGCCACGCCCATGCGCTGAACCTGCACGACAGCGGAGTCAATGTAGTGGTCGGCCTGTATGAAGGCAGCAAGAGCAAGGAAAAAGCCGAGGCTGCCGGTTTGAAGGTTTTGAGTGTCCCGGAGGCCACCAAAGCCGCGGACATTATTATGATTTTAATTCCCGATGAGCGCCAGGCGGATATGTATAAGAAGGACATTGCCCCTTACCTTACGGAGGGGAAAGCGCTTGCGTTTGCCCATGGCTTTAACATTCACTACGGCCAGATCAAGCCGCCGAAGGATGTCGACGTATTCATGATCGCCCCGAAGGGCCCGGGCCACACCGTCCGCAGCGAGTTTGTCGCCGGCAAAGGCGTTCCCTGCCTGATCGCCGTCGAGCAGGACTACACCGGCCACGCGCAGGACATCGGCCTTGCCTACGGCGCGGGACTCGGCGCAGCGAGAGCCGCCATCATGGAGACCACCTTCAAAATCGAAACTGAAACCGACCTGTTCGGCGAACAGTGCGTGCTTTGCGGCGGCGTGACCGCCCTGATGCAGGCCGGCTTTGAAACCCTTGTGGAAGCGGGCTACGCTCCGGAAAACGCCTACTTCGAGTGCATCCATGAAATGAAGCTGATCGTTGACCTGATCTACCGCGGCGGCTTCGGCCTGATGCGCTACTCCATCAGCGACACCGCAGAGTTCGGCGACTATGAGACCGGCAAGCGCCTGATTACCGACGAGACCAAGAAGGAAATGAAGAAGGTCCTCGGCGAAATTCAGGACGGTACCTTCGCTTCCAAGTGGATTGCGGAAAATAAGAACGGCCGCTCGCACTTCAACGCCTGCCGCCGCATCGGTGCAAGCCATCAGCTGGAGGAAGTCGGCAAAGAGCTGCGCAAAATGTATGCGTGGAACGACGATCCGATTGACTAATTTCACGATTTAAAACATATAATCAAAAAGGCATGGATTCCGCCGCATCTTTTTCCGGGGCATCTTACGATACGGGAACCTGTTTCCGATGCCGTGTGGAAAGACGGCGGAATATTTTTGACGAATGAAGGGAGCCATTGTTATGTGGGACAGAGGGATTCTGAAATCCAATGCAAAAATCGCGCTGGGAGGACGGTACTGGACCGCATTCGGCGTATCGCTGCTTGCCGCGGCTATTATTGAAGGATTTTCATGGTCGACAAGACGGTTCACGGTCAGCTTTGACAACCTGCCGTGGAACGAAGGAATCGCGTCCGTTATGGCCATAGTGCTCAGCCTGTCCGCGATCCTGATTGCCCTGATCGGCTTTCTTTATTACGTCTTCGTTGCTCTGCCGGTCACGATCGGTGAAAGCCGGTATTACGTGCACAACCATTTCGGCGCGTCGGATTTCGGCACGCTGTTCAGCAGCTTCCGCTACGGCTACGTCAACAGCGCCGCCGCCATGCTCGTTACGGAAATCTTTATAGGGCTCTGGTATCTTCTGCTGATTATCCCCGGTATTATCAAACAGCTGGAATATTCCATGGTGAAGTATCTTCTTGCGGATAACCCCAACCTGACGGGCAGCCGCGCAAGGGAACTCAGCCGCATCCTGACAAACGGCGAAAAAGGCGCGATTTTCGTGCTGGGCCTTTCCTTTATCGGGTGGTACCTGCTCGGGGCCATCTGCTTCGGCGTGGGGATTTTATTTGTGAATCCCTATTATCAGGCTACCATGGCGGAGCTTTACATCTTCCTGCGCGACCGCGCGATCCAGACCCATCAGATCGACCCGGCAGAGCTGGGGCTGGTTCCCCCGGCCGGACCGTTTTACAATCCGGAAAATCCCCCCATCCTGTAAGGCCGTTCCTTGCAGGACAGGGAAATCGGAATTTTTTATAACGCAAAAGACGGCGGGCCGCGCAAACCAGGGGGACACTTTCCCGGAATGCACGTCCGCCGCCTTTCTTGTCCGCAAGGCACAAAAAACGCCGTACAGGAAAAATTTCCATATACAACGTCATCAAAGTGCCGCGAACCCAAGATACCCCCTGTACAAAATGAAAAACAGGCGGTATAATAGTAACCGCAGAGCGCTGAGTATTCAGCTGTGTATGGAGCTTGGACTCCGTATGCAGGGCGGTTGGTATTCCCGTACCTTCCGCCTGCTTTGCACTTTTTATTCGTGCCTTACACGTTGATTATAGCGCGTTTTTCAGGGATGCGCAATATCAATTGCAAATATTCTCCAAAATTTTCAAATTGGGCCGCCATGTTTCAACATGACGGCTCTTTATTGGACCATGCGGTCGGCGGGCGCCTACGGCGATGCTTCCAATTTACTTACGTTCAATCGGAGTCTGATGCTTCGAAACTCCTTCCGTCGCGTCGAGCGCGCCACCTCCCTCACGGAGGGAGGCAGGGATTCGGCACCCCGAGGGAGTTTAATCCCAATTTCCGTATCCCCCGTCAATGAAAACCACGAAGGTATCGTATTTCATAACGGCACTTTGGGGATACCTGGGGGTGCAGGGGGATTTTATGGGACCCTCACGTCGGGAATTAAAAATCCCCCTGCGCGTCCTTTGCCTACTTTCGTACAAGATCGAAAGTAGGGGCCCGCCCGGCCTGAGGGCAGAGCTGACGATCAACTCCCACTTGCGGCGATGCACTAATGAAGCAGGCGGAGACTCCTTCCAGCACGAACCATGCGGTCGGCAAGCGCCCACGGCGGCGCTCTCAGACAGTTATCTGTTGAATTGCGGTGATACGCTTCCAGCGCGACGGAGGGAGTAAAAGCTTCCGGGTTTCTATAAAACTCCCTTAGTCAGGCTACGCCTGCCAGCTCCCTCGAAGAGGGAGCCGAAACAGCGGGAATCTATACAAGCCGGAAAGGGCCGCCATGCTGAGCATGGCGGCCCTTTCCCTTCTGCAAAATATCTTTCATCCGTATTTTTCAACTACCGTGGGAAAGCTTTCAGCCGTCCCCTTGGATTCCGATGAGGAGGCCTTCAGCGGGACGACCGCGGCGGCCTTTTTCGCCGCGCCCTCTCTCAGGCGGAATTTCGCCGCAAGCGTGCGCAGACGCCGGGCCTGTGCGGACAGGTCCTGGCTGACCGCCGCGTTTTCCTCCGACGTCGCGGAATTCGTCTGTACCACCTGCGCGATCTGTTCGATCCCCTGCGTGACCTGCTCCACGGCGGCGGCTTCGTCGCCGGTCGCCTCTGAAATTTCCGAAATCAGCCCGGCGGACTCGCTTGTCCGGGTTCTGATGTGCTGGAAGGACTCCGCGGTGGAATTCGCGACCGTCATTCCGTTATTGACCAGCGAAATCGTGTTCTCGATCAGTTTTGCGGTCTGGCCCGCGGCCTGCGCGCTCTTTCCGGCCAGATTCCGCACTTCGTCCGCGACAACAGAGAAGCCCTTGCCCGCCGCCCCGGCCCTTGCCGCTTCCACGGCGGCGTTCAGCGCCAGAATATTGGTCTGGAACGCAATGTCCTCGATCGTTTTGATGATTTTCCGGATTTCCGCCGATGCCGAATGGATATCGTTCATGGCCGACAGCATTTGCTCGATATCGCGGTTGCCCTTTTCCACCGCCGTGGTGGATTCCTTCGCAATGGAACTGGCGACCGCCGCGTTTTTCGCGGTTTTCTGTATCTGGCCGGAAATTTCGGAAATGGTGGCGGAAAGCTGTTCCGTCGCGCCCGCCTGTTCCGAAGCGCCCTGAGAAAGCGCCGCCGCCCCGCTCGAAATCTGCTCCGAACGGAGGGAAACGGATTCCGCCGCGTGGTCAATGTCGGAAAACACCCCGTTCAGCGAATCGACGATCTGGTCAAGCGCGCTCTTGATCTCGGAGAAGTCGCCCAGATACTGCATTTGGGTCTTTACCGTCAGATCGCCTTTGGAAACCGCGTTCAGCACCTCGGAAATTTCCCCGATATACATTTGCAGGCTGCTGAGCGTGTTTTCAAGCGCCCCGGCCACCTGACCGACCTCGTCCTTTGTGTCGACCGTCAGTTTTACGGCGTCCTTGTTGCTGATGCCGATTTCCCCATGCTCCATGTTGTTGGCCAGCGTCACGACCTGACCGAGCGGCTTTTTGACTCGCTTGCGGACGATCCTGCCCAAAATCACGGTGGCGATCACCATGACCACCAGCGCCGCTCCGATTGAAACGGCCACGGTCTGCATGGAGCGCTGTTCCGTCGCCGCAATGCTTTTTCCGGTGAACATCGCGCCGATCGCCTTTCCGTCAAACCCCAGAATCGGGACATAATTCACCATCATGGAAGTATCCATCACGTCCATTTTTCCGGTATAATTCTGCTTTCCGGTCAGAACCTTCTGCGCGACCGCCGCGTCCATTTTCGTGCCCGTTTGGCGCTTCTGGTCCTTTATCAGGGTGGTGTTGACGCGCTCGTCCCCATAATACACCGCGAAGTCGCAGCCCGTGTACCGCTTGAGCTGGTCAATGACGCTGTGATCCTCCAGCGACTGCACTGTGGAAATCATACCGATCAGGTTCCCGTACCGCTGCACCGGCGTGCCGCAGCAGATGCTGAGCGTCTTGCCGGAAACCGCCTCGTTTACGACCACGCTCTTCCCCTTCATGGCTTCCCGCACATGATTGAGCTTTGAAAAGTCCGGAAGGTCGAAATCGGTGGTTGTGGAGTACAGCACGTTACCCTGCACGTCCGTCAGAAAGGCATAGCTGATGTTGTAGGCCTTCACCCGGTTTTTCATGGATTCTACAATACTGTACTGGTTGCCCCCGGCCACCGCGTTCAGAAAATCGGCGTCCTGGGACAGCTCCTGTCCCGCCTGTCTCAGGCTTGCCTCATAATTGGACAGGATATTCTCCAGCCCCTGCATGGCGGTTTGATTCTGTTCCTCATAGGTATCCTCGAAAATCCGGCCCGTAAACAGGGAATTGATGGACACGACAACGGCCAGAGCGACCGCCAGCGTCCCGATAAAAAACACCGACAAGAGAGTACCTAAACTGTTTTTCCGAATTTTCCCTCTGCTTTTCAAAAAACTCACTCCTCAAATAAATTCAGGTCTGAGTCGGACATTCACCGCAGTATCTTCCTCATTATAATTATCGGCAGGCACCATTATTTTTTAATTTTTTATCGCAATTATAATCCACAATGTTTTGCCCTGTTTTTTGGTTGTCTATCTAAATTTGTTATTATAACAACATTTAAACTATGGATAATATACAAAATACCGCCTTGCCGGAAAGCATGGCGGTATCTTCTGTCTTTCTATGCGCTGCCTACAGCGCGGCCTGAAGGCCGCTTGTTTCGTACAGGCTGCACTTGTCTTTTCCGCTTTTCTTGGAACAGTACAGCGCCTCGTCCGCGTGGCGGTAAAGCTCTTCAAAGCTTGTGCCGCCGTACGGGTAGAACGCCCCGCCCACGCTTGCCGAAATTTTATACATCTCGTCCGCGCCCGTATAGGCGCAGTGGAAAATTTCACAGATATCGTTCATTTTATCCCTGAGCAGGCCCGCCGAATCAATGTCCCTGATAAAAATAATAAATTCGTCGCCCCCGGTGCGGCCCACAATATCCGACGCGCGGAACAGCCGCTTGATGTCTGTGGAAACCTTTTTCAGGACCGCGTCGCCGAAAATATGCCCCAGCGTGTCGTTGATATCCTTAAAATTGTCAATATCCACGATAATCAGGCCGTGAAGGGTACTTTTCTCCGATTTTTTCAGGCACTCCTCAATCATGGATTCAGTGGTCACCTTGTTGTAAAGCTGCGTCAGTAAATCCATTCTGGACCTGCTTTCCAGCTTCTGGATCATTTTCTTCTGGTGGTCGGTGTCCACGATCAAGCCGATCGCGCGGTAAGGCTCTTTATTTTCGTCGTACAGAATCTTGATGTTTACCGTACACCAGATGTACTTGCCGTCGACGTTTTTCATCCGCACGTCGGTCGGCCCGGGCTGGCCCCCGGCCCTGATCCTGCGGAAAAGCTGCGACATGATCTCCTGGTCGGCGGGGTGGACCTGTTCAAAATTCGGGATATCGGAGCCGGGCACCTGTGCTGCGGTGGAAAAACCAAATTTATTTGTCCAGTAAACGGTATGATAAATATGGTTCTGACGGATGTCCCATTCAAAAACGACCTGATTGGTTTCTTCCATAATCAGCGCATACCGCGCCTCGCTGACCTTGAGCACGTCGGTGTCCTCCTTTATTTTTTCGATCAGATGGTTAAAAGCGGATGCCATTTCGGCAAACTCGCCTTTGTAACAGGCGGGCAGCCGGGTCTGGTAATCCCCCTTTTCCACCCTGACAAATTCCGCGGACATATCCCTGAGCGGGTTGAGAAAGCGGTTGGCGGCCATGTAGGCGCAGCTGATCAGCGCTGCCGCCAGCACCAAAAGCGCCGCAAAATAAACCTTTAACATGCTCTGAAACGGGCTCGCCAGCTCATTCGCCTCGACCGCGCTCAAAATAATCCAGCTTTTCCCCGCAACACGGGAATAGTAGCCGAATTTTTCCATTCCGCCCGCCCAAAAGCGGATAACGCCGTTGGGGTTCTGGTCCAGGTCGATATTTTCGAGCTTTTTTCCGTTGAGATCCCCTTCCAGCTTGATCTGGTCCGCGCTGTCCATCCGCTGGCCAACGCCCAGTATGTTTCCGCTGACAACGCTTCCCACGGAGTCCAGAATGACGGTCCGGCCCGTTTCCATAAAGGTCTGGCGGGTGATAAGGTCCAGATAAATCATGTCGATGGAGGACTGGATGGAGCCTTCGTAGACACCATCCTTATAAATCGGCACGGCAATCACAAAATAGTTCTGGCCGTCAATGAAATCCGGCTCGTGCATCATATCGGAAATATACAGCCCGTAGGCCGGAACGGTCCGCATGTCCACCTTAAGAAAGGCCGGCTGTCCGATCAGCCGGCTGTCGTCGGACGCGATAATGACGCCTTTCCGGTTAATCAGGCTGGAACGCCTGACAAAATTCCCCTTGGAGTCGCCCTGCCCGTTGATGGTCTGTTTGTCGGTCATCGTTTTGAAGGTGTTCACCGTAATCGTCCGGTACTGCTCCAGATCCCTGTCCGGCGCCCCCGCGTTGGACGAAATCAGGAGCTCCTTCACCCCCGGCAGGTCGGAAGCCACTTCCAGCGCCATCTTCCGCTGGCTGAAAAACTGGTCCAGGTTGTTGGCCGTCTGCATGGCGGTGGATTTCACGTTTGCCTGTAAAAGCTGTGAAGTGTTGCTCTGAAAGAAGAGGATGCTGAACACCATCACCAGAACCATCGGCAATATGGAAAAGACAGCCAGCAAAACAGTAAGGTACTTCCTGATTCTCACCCGGCTGCCTTCTTTCATTGTGGATTTCAAATGTAAAATTCTGTAAATTTATTATAACAGAAAATCCTTTTAATTCAATAGAATAATTTGGTACATGCAAATAATCACATAAATCTTTTCAATTTATTTTTATTTAAATTTAACAATTTTTTTGTGACCAACTAAAAAAGCAACAAAATCAGACATAATCCGCTGTTTACCGAAACGGATTCGGTTTTTTATTGAGCGGGCTTTCTTTTCCAGCCGCGGACGGAAAAGGGGATAACGAAAGGCGCCGTTTCCCCCAAAAAACGGCGCCTGATGGGGAGGTCTATTGAAAGTGTGGTGTTGAAAGCGTTATCATTGCGGCATTTCTTATGAATGCCTTCTCATAGGGATGGGATGTACAGGAAAGACTGCATTGAAAAAGGTTATCCACAGTAGTCCTGACAGGAAACGCTGATGCTTTCGGCTGTGCCGTTGCGGTAAACTTTCGCTTTTATTTCGACTTCATAGGTATATCCGCTGGAAACATAATAGGAATTGTCGAAATAGAAAGTCTCACCGCTGGTACTTAGCCCCGTCCACGCCTTGACGGTTGTTTTGGTCGACCCGACCACCCGTTTCAGGTAAACGGTCGCGGTGATTTGGGTCGTGCCGCTTTTCCCCTCCACGATTGCGGAACAGTCCGCCCGCGTGCCGGAAAAGTCGAGGTAGGCCGACGCGCTGTCGGTATTGGTGTACATAATATGCATATCGGAATCAGAGGAAGCGGGTTTTACCGTAGCAAACGCGGGGACATTCACCGTAATCAGCAGAACAAGGGCAGTGACAAGGGCCATCAGTTTTGTTTTCATAAAGATTACCTTCCTTTTCCATTTATTTTTCCTTCTACTACATTAACGACGGACCCCCCTGTTTTGTTACACTTTTTTTCAAACTTTTTTAAATTTATTTTTGCTGCTCCGAAATTTTGGCAGTCCGGATCTGTTCGGCCTTTAAAATCGTGGGGCTGAGTGTTACGTAATTGACTTTAAAAAGCTATTTTTTTATTGATATAGGTCAGTTCATAAATCATTCTTTTCAATAGACTTATAATCAAAGAAAACGATTACCAAAGAAATGATACAACTTCCAATTATCTCTCTTATTAAAAAAGTGGTAGAAAAAAGGGCAGGGTCTGATGCAAAAACAAGTACAAGAAAAAAGACAAACCAATTCAGGAAGAATTTTTTCCAGTTAATCAATTTTAATTTTTCTTTCATGGGATTCCCTTCCTTCTGCCCTCGCTGCAGACAAATCGATAATAGCAGCCGCCGGGAAACCCGGCGGCTGCTTTATAATAAACAAGCAATCATTCTTCCGGCTTTTTCGGGCGGTATTTTCGGTCTCCGATTGCACGAAGGATCACGGCCACGATGAACACCCCGAGAATCCCTTCTTTCAGCCACAGAAATTCCGGAAGCAGTAGAATCACCAGAAGAACAAGCAGGAACAGGAAGAAAAAACGATCGATACACCGGTAAAGATGATAAAAAGGGCTGCTTCCAGGCTGTATGGGAAGATGGTCTTGTTCCATAATGCCTGCCGAGTTGACTTCACTGGTTACAAACCAGAGCCAAAATAAAACCACCCTGATTTGCCAGTAGGTTCTGGGAATTGACCACGCGGCCACAAGCAACGCCAAAGCTATAAACAGGTAAAACCTCTCAATGATTGGGAATGAAAAGCGCACCAGCTTATTGCGGAATTTCTCAAGAATGTCCAACGGAACCAGCCCTTTTCTTAATCGAGCATTTCAAGCTTTTATTTTCTCTTCTACAACATTAGCGATGGACTCCGTATTTTGTTACATCTTTTTCAAATGTTTTTTTGTTTCTTAGTTGTTAACAAACTATGGCCGTCGGCTTTCCGACGGCCACTTCGGCATTTTTTGCGCGGACTGTTTACAACAGCCCCGCCGCTGACAGAAAAAAACCGAACCGTTCTTAACCCTGTTTTTGAAAGGTGAACTTAACAAGCTGCACATCACCGAGACGGATAGACTTCTTAGCGTTTATTGTATGAAGCAGCCCGCCATCCGCCACGTCACAATTGTGCAACTGACTTCCGGTTGCAATATATCCAACCGCCTTTTGACTGCCTTTTGTAGCAATCTGTTGAAAAGAAATTTTGCGATTTCGTGCGTCGCGTGGGAATGGCTGCCGAAATCCCATCCCACCTACCGCACTTTTCATGTCATAAGAATCAAGAGCATCTACCTGTGAATGATATTCTTTTCCATCCAACATATATGAGCATATGACAAGAAGATCACCCACCGCTCTATCATCATAACTTGCGGCTAAAAGAAAATCCTTCGGCATTCTAGCTGCATCGTCAAAATATATCTCGATGACTCCTTTCATATGTCCAGACGCATCGTGATTCATTTGAGCAGAAACCGTATAACCGTCTCCAGCAAGACGTTCCCCGCTTTTTACGTTTCCAAGGTCGTTCGTTTGTACATCCGGGGTCAGGAAAGCATGTAAAATAAAGGCGGCTAATAACAGCAGAAGGGCAGCATACATCACATATTTGACCGTCTTTCTGGGCGTTTCGAATAGTTCCTTGCTCATTTATTTAGCTTCTCGCTCCGTCAGAATAATGAGTTGTTAGGTTCTCAATGAAAAAGTTTTTTAATAAATCCGAGAAAATCGTTGGCAGGTCAGTAAGCTTTAAAATGTATTGGCAAACTGCAAAGTCAGTTTTAAGAACTTGTCCGGAAGTATTTCCTTCGCAGCCAGCTCCAAGATAGAAATACCTGTCTGTTTCTGTGACCATTTCTGGAACTGTATACTTCGCAGTTTTGTAATCAAACTCGGAATAGATTGTTGAACTATCAGTTGTATAGCTACCAACTTTATACCGCGAATAAAGAGTTGTTCCGCCAACCATAGTTCCACGTAAGTTGTTTATAGTTAAAGCTACATCGTAGGAACCTGATGTTCCTGTATGAAATGAATCGAGCAAATCCATTGACATAGCAAGGGAGTTATCAGAAAGAATGTAGGATGTTAATGTTCCAACACCTGTAAAGGTCCTACTTCCCGTTGCATTAGTCTGAACACCTGATGCGAGGGCCTTAAATGTAGACTCAGAAACTGTCACAACTTTTGGCTTTTCGATGTTATCTGATTTTTCAAGTGCATAGTAAGTCTTATTTATGCCAACAACATTGACGCCATCAAAATCATGATGAAGTTGGACAACCATTTTCGGGGACAAACGATTTAATCTATCCTCGGGAATCTGCAATTTATTTGCCAAAGCAGCAGCGGTGTTAGTCACTTCGTTTTTTTCGATTGTAGCCGGTGTTGTAGATGTAGCCGCATAAGCAGTGAAAGGAACCATAAAGAGGATCAATGCACTTAAAAAAGCAGAAGTGAACCTTACATATTTTTTCATTTTTATTCTCCTTTATTTTGTCAATAGTCTCAATTTGAGCGGAAATGAATGGAGGAATTTTTCACCCCGTTACCGGTCCACCGGAACCACTTCTTTTCTTAAATATTTATTTTCAATGCGCGCATTTGAAATCTTTTATTTTTTCTTCTATAACATTAACGACGAACCCCCGTGTTTTGTTACACTTTTTTCCAAACTTTTTTAAATATTTTTTGTTTGTTCCCTGTTAACCGACTGCAGCCGCCGTTTTCCCGGCGGCTGCTATCATTCTACGCGATCGCTCTTTGCCAATTAGGATCTGTCTGTGCGTTCTGATAAAATTGGTAAAGTTTCTTATACAATTTCAACCCGCCGTTTTTCCCATGATGTCCCGGAAACAACAATTTTTCCATTTGATTTCTGTGGAAAGTGAAGGAGAGAGTTCCGCCCCTCTCCTTCCAACTCATGGCAATGGTTTTTTGATTAATGATTGAAGATTTTGAGGTAAATCATAACTTTTCAAATGCGCATATTTTTTCATGTTGACAGTCCCATCTGCTGATATCTCAAATGTCATTTTATCTCGTCCGATAGAAATATGTGGACCAACATAAGGCTCTAATTCGACTGTTACGGTATAAATTGAACTGCCTACATCTCCGACAATACTTGTGATTTTAGAGTCTCCCAAATAGGCAGCGACTGTCGGCTCAATAGATATATACGGCTCGTAAAAATCATCAACAGATTTTTGAATTTTAGGAATTAAAAGTGTCATTACGATTTTATCTAATCTTTCTGAATCGTCCGAGCTTACAGGGCTGTTACCTGTGTATCCTAAAGCATACACAGTAACACCGGTTGCAACAATTACCAACACCAGTGCAGCACTTAATAGCTTTTTCATTTTATCGCCCCATATTATAATATTTTATTGCTGCTCCGCACTTTCGGCAATCCGAATCAGTTCGTCCTTTGAAATCGTGGAACTGAGCACGAGGCTGGTCTTTTTGCTCTGCCAAAGGACATAGGACCTGTCCTGAGCCCCTTTTGCCTCGAAAAGGACCGCCTTTTCCCCTTTTATGGTAATTTCATGGTAAGTAGTATGCTCGGAGTCGATCGACATTTTTCCCGCTTTATCCAAAGGCGTCTGCGTAAAGGTCACGGAAGCGCCCTTCCCGTTTTCATAAGTGGTCATGTGGACGGGCCCGACATTCTTTTCCTCCGCCATAAAGAATCCTTCCGGAAGATACTGCGGCTCCCAGGCTTCCGGCTGTTCCCCGGCAGGGGATTCTTCGGCAAGAGCGCCGCTTGTCGTTTCCTCAAAATAGATATCCACGTGCTCCGCCTTCCACTCCAGTACGGAATTGAAAATGGCGTTCCTGCTCGCTTCCACGCTCAGCAGGCTTCCCAGGGAAATCGGGATAATGATGGCGGCAACGACCGCCACCCGTTTCGCAAGCCGCAAAAACTTCTTTCGCCTGCTCCGGCGGTCGCTTTCCTTAATGAGGTCCCGTATCCTTTTTGTAAGCCTTTCCGGGAGCGCGTATTCCCCGCTCAGCTCCTGCCCGGACGGAAGAGCGTCCAGTTCACGCCGAAAATCCTCCGCTGCCGCCGCTTTCAGAAGCGTGTCGAACAGCCGGACGTTCAGTTCCGATTCATTCATTGCCTTTCTCCCTCCTGCTCATCTCTTGCATAAGCGCCTTTCTGGCACGCTGAAACCGAACGCGGACATTTTCCTGAGAAATTGCCAGCATTTCTGCGATTTCTTCATCCTCATACTCATAAACCAGCTTCAGCCTTAACACATCCCTGTAATGTTCGTTCAGGCAGGAAAGGCAATCCATAACAAAATGATAGCTCTCCGCGGAAACGATCGATTCCAGCGGGGCATCGTCCTCCGCTGTGGGGACTTCTGTTTCCAGCTCTTCCAGCGGAACACTGTGCCTGCGCTTTTCGCTTTTCAGCATATCGTAAGAAATATGTCTCACTATGATAACGACTAACCCCCTGGTTTTGTTACAGTTTTCAAAGTGAAATTTTTGCAAATTATCAATAATTTTAATAAAAGCCTGTGAAACAGCGTCTTCCGCGCGGGCCTGATCCTTTAAAATGCTCTGTGCTATGTACAGCATGGTGCTGCCGTGCTTCCGGTAAAGCTCCTCTACGAGGCTTCGGTCCGCCTCGTTTTGAATTTCCTGTATAATAATCAGCACTTTTCATTCCCTTTCTTATTCACAAGAATTAAGTTATTGTCATTATAACAATTTGGTCGCGATTTTACAAATAGAAAAGGAAATTAATCCAAAAACTGGAAATTGTAAGAGCAAAGCCACGGGTGCCCTGCGGTATCCGTGGCCTTACATTAAGAGAGGAATATTTTCCCGGAAAAACATGCGGAATATTATTTCTCCGGCTTATTATCTTTTGGGATATGCTTGGACAGGAATCTCCTGATATTGTCTCTCCATATGATCATATTCAGGATGACCAGGCCTATGATCTTCAAAACATACCTGTCATTTGGCAAATACGCCGTAATGATAAAAATGATACAGCCAACGCCAGTAATGATATACCCTTTTGCATTTTTCAACTTCTGCATTCCTCCGAAACACTTCATATCTCTTATTCTCCGCCAAAGGAAATAAGGGTGGCCAGAAAAGCAATACAGGCGGCGATGACCAGCAGGCTGATCCCCTGTTCTTTCCGGATAATCAACTTATTCTGCGCTTTGCTTTCCCGGGCGATTTCAATGCCGTCCGGGATGAAAAGGACGACAAACGACGCGATTGCAAAAAACAGATAATACCGTCTGAAAAGAAAACCCAGGATAAGAGGAACTCCCCAGAGCGCCCGGCAGATCAGCTGAAAGCTGCTTTCCGTTTCTCCGTCGCTTTTTCCGGCAATCCTGAGCACCAGCTTTTCAATACTGTTCCGGGACAGTATCATAAAATATATGACCATGGCGGCCACCTTAAAAGCGTACCAGTCAAACGGTGCCAAAAACCAAAAAGCGCCGGCTGCGGAAGCGATAAACGGAAGTGCCGGATGATCGATTATTTTTTCCATGCGTTTCAATTCCCACATTCCCCCAGACTGATCTTGTGATATCCGCGTAGACGGGCGCACGGTGCTTTCCTTTTACTCAAGATTTACAGGAACCTCAATATCTTTCTCTGCCAACCGGACAATTGCGGTTTTGTAAAGATTTCTCCCGGAATCGTAATAGTTTGCGTTTATTCCTCCGGCCTTTTCGGGCGGTATTTCCAATCACCGACGGCGGAGGATCAGGGCTACGAATGCAGAAAAATCAGTGAGCTTCTTCTACGATCGGTGCATCAAAAGGAAAATTGGCAATGATAGGGTCTAAAGATACCTGTGGAACAAGTTTCGTTTCTAACAGAAAATTAGTTAGGCCAATATATTTTATCGTTTCCTGGTTGATTTCGTCGTCTTCATAGATGGCCAAGAACCCCTCTATCTCCTGACGCTGGTTCTCATATTGATCTCCTCCCAAATCGTCAGGTAAGCGACCGGCGGTGTATGGAATCAAATTATGTTTATAAGTCTTCCAGTTGGATGAATTCAATTCGTCCACCTTCCATTTTTTCATCATCAGCTGCAATAATTTATTGTCCCGCTTCTTCACCGACTGCATTGCCTTTTCCCGGTCCTGAAAGGTACAGAGCAGCCTGTTTTTCCTGCCGTTGATTTCCACAACATTTTTAATGACCACAGGTTCTATCTCATGCATCTGTGAGCTAACAGATGCTCTTGAATCCTCCGGATATACTTGTATGGAACTGGAGGTAGTTACTCTTCCCTGTGAACTTTTTATAAGGAAGCAAACGACTAAGGCCAAGATAACGATTCCAAGGATTTCTATTACCGTTGATCGCTTTCGTGTTTTCTTCATACAACACTTCCTTTTACGGGATGATGGTACCTTTCTTTTTCTCCCTACAACATTAACGACTGACACCCTTGTTTTGTTACACTTTTTTCCAAAATCTTTTATAAATAATTCCAAAGGAGGACAAACAAAAAGCGGCCAAAAGTACACTTTGTACTCATGGTGCCGTTTTGTGATCTGACTGTTTTATTCCCACTTTTAAAGACCCTTCCTTGGGCTCTTCTATTGTGATTTTCGGTTATATATTATTATTAATGATAAAATATCTACAGCAGAAATGATGCTGTAGATCCAACAATTCTTACGGCATTTTTCAAATGAAAATTATTCAGCCTTTTTACTATGATAGAAATACCCTACTGCACCGAGAATAAGTTCTGCAACCGCTAAAAAATAAAAATTTCTTGAATTTATATACAAGATGTCATCAGAGAAAGATGTTTGATGCGTCATTAAATAGATCATAAAAATTCTGGATAAAACATCTGAAAAAATATTGCGATGCCTAAAGTCATACAGCCAAGCAGAAATAATATCCCCGAGAAAATTGCTGAAATCTTGTGCAAAATCATACTCCAATCTAAATATTAATAGATTTTTTCCTTCTACAGCGTTAACGACTGACACCCCGTTTTGTTACACTCTTTCCAAAACTTTTTTATATTATTATCACCATCCTGATATCTGCAGGCGGAAACGGTTATATGAATTCTACCAGAGCAGACCATGGCAAGCCACAAAATTTTGCAAAATTGTTGAATTATTACAAAAATATTTTCAAAAAAGTGTTACAAAAGTTCATTTCAATCGTTAATTATATAGAGACATAAAAAATAGATTTGAAAAGCTGAAAGATAGGAGATTGACGATTGTTAGAAGATAATCAAAAATACAGTAAAGTGATTCTCGCATGTACCGGTTCAATCGCTGTGATCCTTTATATTTTCTTTATCATTTATTCAAACAAGGCTCATGGGCTTTTAATCCTTAAAAATCCTATCTACAATAAAGCGTTCTCTCAGTATCATTACCTTGCGGGCATGTTCATTCATTTATATGTAATATGGCTTCACCTGGTAACCCTTTACATATACTGTCTGAACAGCATAACCCGGCTTCGGGGGCTTTTGCTGCTGGGAATCCTCTCCTTGCTGATATTTGGATTTTGTTTGATTATAGAAATAGCATTAAACTACTATTTTTTTAAGATCAATTCCGAAATCCTGCAATTTATCTTAATATTGATCAGCGAATTTGTATTTTACTCCATTTTGTGTTTGTTGGACAGGATAAAAAATAAAGTTCGTCAAAAAAAGAGGTCGTAGTGGTACGAACACAAAAACAGCTATGAGCGCACAAAGCGCCCATAGCTGTTTTCATATATTCCAATTTTCGAAAAGGAGTTCCGTCTTTATTCCTCCGCCGGTTTTTCCTTCCGATATTCAGAACCAGGTTCAGCAGGATTCCGAAAAGCGCCGCGTTGGCAATTGCCGGGAATTTCGCGCCGAACATACGCAAAGCGGGTTGGTTTCTCAATCGGAGAAATCCTGCGTTTGACTTTGATTTCCACGAGAAGGGTTCAATATTGGCCCTCTACCTTTTTTGTCCAATTGTAAATGAGAAGGTGAGAAACGTGGAAGGTGATTGTTCCGTGCGCATTCCGTAACGCCCCGTCTTGAATGGCCTGATGGTTAAATAGGCCACATCCGACAAGCTGGTCACCGCTATCGCTGGTAACGAAAAGAGAATCATAATTTTTTCCATTATATGAAATGCTGCATTTTGCGTGGCCCTCAGTAAGCGGGAGCTGAACTAATCCAGAATTGCCGTAGTTTCGTGCATAAAAACTAACGAACAGCCCAGAAGAAGGAGAATAGATGGGGACGGATTGAAAACGTACAATATATTGCTCTGCTTCTCCGGTAGTGGGAATTGATTTCTTATATACTTTTTCGATCAGAATCTTCGCCCCATTTTGTTGATACAACATTCTTCCGGTATTATTCTCAGGATGATCAAGATCAATTTGTACCGAATAAGAATTTACATCCCGTGTTATCTCAAGATTGTACTTTGTTCCTGTATTGTCCATCAAATAATAAATACCGTATATTGTTGTTCCAAGATAACCGCTAAACAATAACGCTATCAATACGATAGCTGATAAAATCACAATTAAAATGGTGCTTGCAGGATGTCGCATTTTTTTACTCATAACATCATCCTTAAACCGATATGGCCCTCGGCTAACCATTTGCCGAGGGTTATATCGCTATGTCTTAAAATATTACATCATCATCGCTTGCAACTGAGAAATGGCCAGAGGTAGAAGAAAAAGTCACGTTGGGACCAGATGGTGTTATAGATGCGCTGGATATGCCACAATTTGCAAAGGTATGATCGTAAAATGCTTGTGCAACTCCACTGCACAGCCCGAATGCATTATTATATCGAGCGGAAGCATAAATGTTAGCACCCACATATTTATAATTTAGCCAACCAATCACCAATTGGTCTTGGGCTCTATAACCATAACCGCATGATGGAGATCCCGGGAATCTGCTAAAAGAATAATGTACATTGTTCAAATCTTCATCATACAAAGCAGCATATGTACTTTGTACGGCCAATTGTGAAGGCACTCCTGTCACATTGTAAAGGTAAACTCCAAAACCTTCTTCACCACCTACTGCGTCGTTCGCCCAACTTGTTCCGGTCCACTGAACATTCATGCCAACGACCCAACCATTATTTCCGGAATCAAATAAAATGCTTGGATTGGAGACGTTTACATCTCGGCTATTTGCATAAGGCACGATTTTATCTGTCGTTTGGGTTTTTATTTTTCCTTCTACAACATTAACGACTGACACCCCTGTTTTGTTACACTTTTTCCAAAAATTTTTTAATGTTTCAGGTTACCTCTTTCGGGCTGTCAGCGACGTGGGAAACTGCTTTCCCTTAAAACAGAACTGCGCCTAAAAAAGCGGCCATGAGTACAGGGTGTACTCATGGCCGCTGGGCGGTATCTTTTATTTCTATCTAATGAGGGATTATTCCTCCGCCGCCGGTTTTTCCTTTCCGATATTCAGAACCAGGTTCAGCAGGATCCCGAAAATCGCCGCAGTGGCAATTGCCGGGAACTTCGCGCCGAACATGGGGATCATGCCGTCGGAAAACGCGAAGCTGCCGCCGATGCCGATGGTCAGGACGGTGGCGATAATCGCGAGGTTGCGCGAGTCGAACATGTCAACCTTTTTGCTGATCATAATGGTTACGCCCTGCGACGCGATGACGCCGAACAGGTAAATGGAAATGCCGCCGATCACCGCGTTGGGAATCGAGTAGACCGCCGCGGTCAGCGGGGTGAAGCAGGAAATAACCATGGTGATGATGGCCGCCGCAATCAGCATCGGCGTGGAAAAGTTCTTAGTAATCGCCATGGTGCTCAGGTTTTCGCCGTAATTGGTACCGGCCGGTCCGCCGACCACACCGGAGATCATATCGCCAAGGCCGTCGCCGATCAGGTTCAGCCCCAGCTTGTCCGAAATATTGTACCGCTTATCGGATCCCTTTTGTTTGGCAAGATTGTTTACATAGATATCGAGCTGATAAAGATGGGCCGTGGATTCCGGAATAGTGGCAATCGCGATCGGCATAATCGCCCCGACCGCCGCCCAGCTTGCCTGCGGCAAAGTGAAGTGCGGGAGCGCGAAGCCGATCGCCGGGATGGAAAACAGTGTGCTTGTTTCCGGAATTTTATTGAAGTCGCAGAAGGCGATTCCGTAGATGCCGCCAAGAACCAACGCCAGAACATATCCGGTCAGAAGGCCGAGCAGAATCGGGATCTGGCCCCAGGTGCCTTTCAGGTAAACGGAGAACAGGACAGTCACGAGCAGGGTCACAAGGCAGATGGTCCACGACAGATTCAGCGCAAGCGCCTTTGTCGCATCGGTCACGCCGTTCGGCAGGTTCGTGGGATTGCTCAGGGCCGTGCCCGCGAGGGAAAGACCGATCACCATGGCAATGCTGCCCGTAATGGTGGGAGGAAGGACCTTTTCGATTGCCTCCTGCCCGAACTGCTTAATGATAATACCGGCCGCAATGGAAACCAGTCCGGAAAGGACGATGCCGAACTGCGCGGCGGCAATTTTGTCATCGGCCACCGGGCCGGCAAACGCCTGTGCTCCCGTGATGGAGCAGATCGCAGTGATGTACGAAAAACTCGATCCGTAGAAAAGCGGGATTCTTCTTCCTGTAATCAGGATAAATCCGATGGTTGCAAGTCCGCTTGCAAAGATCGTGGTGGAAACATGGAATCCGGTGAGCAGTGCGACCAGCACCGTAGCCGGAAACATCACGATGATCTGCTGGAACGCGAACAGCAGCAGTTTCAAAAAAGGTGGCTTTTCATCAGGCAAATAGCCCGCTGCGGGTTGTTTGGTTGACAAAGACGATCCCTCCGTTTATTCAATTGGTTTTTGGCTTTCCGATTATTATACCGTATAATTATCCATAATACAACATAAAATTTAATTTTTGTTCTTTATTATTTTACGCTGTTACGATTGATTTTTTATTGAAATTATACTATCCTATAAAAGTAAGCGTCAAAATCAACAAGAATATTCATCTGATATATGCTATAATCACAATTCAATGCGCTGCGCATGGGCCAACGAATAAGAATGAGGAGGCAGATTTCATGATTGACGAGCGCTATCTAAAGCTTCTGGCCAAGGATTATCCGAACGCACAGGCCGCCGCATCCGAAATTATCAACCTCAGAGCGATTCTAAGCCTGCCGAAAGGCACCGAATATTTTTTCAGTGATCTTCACGGAGAGCACGAAGCTTTTCTGTACCAGTTAAAAAGCGCTTCCGGCGTCGTCCGGAAAAAAGTCGACGAGCTGTTTGAGCAGTCCCTGTCCGAAGGGGAGCGCACAGCGCTCGCCCGACTGATTTATTACCCGGAAACCGAGTACTGCGCCGCAAAGCAGCGGGAACCGGCGTTTGACGACTGGTGCCGCATCACCATTTACCGTCTGGTAGAGGTCTGTAAAGAGGCGTCCTCCAAATACACCCGTTCCAAGGTCCGCAAAAAGCTGCCTGAAAGCTTCGCCTACATCATCGACGAGCTCCTGCACGCGGACGGCGGCAGCAACAAGCCGCATTACCACAGCGAAATCATCCGCTCCATCGTGTCGACCCACATGAGCGAGGAGTTTATTACCGCGCTGTGCAACCTGATCCAGCAGCTTTTGATCGACAAATTACATATCATCGGCGATATTTTCGACCGCGGCCCGCGCGCCGACGCGATTATGGACGCGCTGATCAACTGCCACGACGTAGACATCCAGTGGGGCAACCACGATATCTCCTGGATGGGCGCCGCCGCCGGGAACTGGGCGTGTATTGCCAATGTGGTCCGGCTGGGCATCAGCTACAACAATTTCGACCTGCTGGAGGACGGCTACGGCATCAATCTGCGCGCGCTGTCCATCTTTGCGGAACAGACCTATCACGACGACCCGTGCGAGTTCTTCATCCCCCATATTCTGGATGAAAATCAGTACGACCCCGTGGATCTCCCGCTGGCGGCGAAAATGCACAAGGCCATGGCGGTCATCCAGTTCAAGGTAGAGGCACAGCTCATTAAAAAGCATCCGGAATATCACATGGACGACCGGATCCTTCTGGATAAAATCAACTTCGAGAAGGGGACGGTCACGCTCGGCGGCAAAGAATACCCCCTGCGCGACAGTCTTTTCCCCACGGTCGACCCCAAAAATCCGCTGGAGCTGACCCACGCGGAAACCGAGCTGATGAAGACCGTCGCGTCCTCGTTCAGCCACAGCGAACGGCTGGAAAAGCACATCCGTTTCCTGTATTCCCACGGCAGCATGTACCTGCGCATCAATTCCAACCTGCTGTACCACGGGTGCATCCCGCTCCGGGAGGACGGCAGCCTTGACTCCGTCCATTTTTACGGCCGCGACCATTCCGGACGCGAATATCTGGAATTTCTGGACGGCATGGTGCGCACTGCCTATTTCGCGCCGTCCGGTTCCCCGGAGCGCGAAAACGCGCGCGACCTGATGTGGTACCTTTGGAGCGGGGCGAGATCGCCCCTGTTCGGAAAAGCGAAGATGTCCACGTTCGAGCGCTATTTTATCGACGCGACCGAAACGCACCGGGAGAAAATGAATCCCTACTATACGCATATCGAGCACCGCTCCACCTGCGAAATGCTGTTAAGGGAGTTCGGCCTTGACCCGTCCTCGTCGCACATCATCAACGGCCACGTCCCCGTGAAAGCGGGAGAAGTGCCGGTCAAGGGCGAAGGCCTTCTGTTTATGATCGACGGCGGCATCTCCAAGTCCTACCAGTCCCAGACCGGGATCGGGGGCTACACCTTCATTGCGAACTCCCGCTATCTGGCGCTGGCGGAGCACAAGCCGCTGAAATCCGGCTGCAGCGTGTGCGAAACCTCTCCGAAGGTCATGGTGGTGGAAGCAATCAAGCAGCGCGTTACCGTGGAGGACACCGACAACGGCGCAGAGCTCAGCCGCCAGATCGAAGAACTGACCGCGCTGCTGCAGGCTTACCGCAGCGGCACCATCAAGGAAAAATAAAACGATAAGGAAATTGAAAACGATTCATGGATCATCAACTGCAGAAAATCGTAAAGCCGCTGCTCTCGTGGTACGACGCGAACGCGCGCGTTCTTCCGTGGCGCGACAACCCCACGCCCTACCGGGTCTGGGTCTCGGAAATCATGCTTCAGCAGACGCGGGTGGAGGCGGTAAAGCCCTACTTTGAACGCTTTACTTCGGAGCTTCCTTCTGTCGCCGCGCTTGCCGCCGCGCCCGAAGATCAGCTCATGAAGCTATGGGAGGGCCTGGGTTACTACAGCCGCGCCCGCAACCTGCAAAAGGCGGCGCGCGCCGTTGTGGAGCAGTACGGCGGCGTTTTGCCCGAACAGCCGGAAGAGCTTTTGCTCCTGCCCGGAATCGGGGAGTACACCGCGGGCGCCGTCGCGTCCATTGCCTACGGCAAACCGGCACCGGCGGTAGACGGCAACGTCCTGCGTGTTCTGTCGCGCGTGACCGCCAGCCGGGAACCCATCGGCGACCTTTCGGTCAAGCGCGGTTTCGCCGACCGGCTGCGGGAAATTTATCCCGCCGGACGCGCCGGCGCTTTTACCCAGTCACTGATGGAGCTGGGCGCGATCGTCTGCGTGCCGAACGCAGCGCCGAAATGCGAAGAATGCCCCCTGTCCGCCCTCTGCGCGGCACACGCGCAGGGCATCGAGCCGGAGCTTCCGGTGAAGGTGGAAAAGAAGAAGCGGACCATTGAGGAAAAGACCGTCTTTCTGATCCTCTGCGGTGAGAAAGCCGCGCTGCGCAAGCGGCCGGAAAAGGGCCTGTTGGCAGGGCTCTGGGAATTCCCCAACACCCCCGGCAGACTTTCTCCACAGCAGGCGGCGGATTGGTTGAAAGCTTTGGGCGTTTCTCCCGTAAAAATAGAGCGCCTTCCCGCGTCGAAGCATATTTTTACGCACAGGGAGTGGCACATGACAAATTACCTCGTTACAGTAGAAAGCACCGCACCGGATGGCGCCTCACCGGACGGCGGCCTTGTCTGGGCGGACCGTGAGGAACTGGCCCAAACCTATACGCTGCCGACCGCCTTTCAGGGCTGCCTGCGGCAGTTTCTTTCCCGAAGCTGAAAACCCCCGGAAAACGGAAAAGGCCGTCAATCCGGATGGCTCCGGTCTGACGGTCTTCCTATTCGTAAGTTGTACTGCGTAAAAAATATCCGATAACGGTTGTAGTATAGCATAATTTTTTTGAATTAACAATGAATAAATTGTGAACATTTCGACTTTTTCTTCGTATTTTGCAAATTACAGCAATTTTACTCAGAATTGCGAGATACTGAACCGGAAAGGCTTTCCAGCAATTCCTTTCCAATTTGCGAAACAAAGCGCAACCCTGTTGCAGGATCAACTGGAAATGCCGTAATCGTATTTGGTGTTAATAAAGGAGAATAAGATGAAAGCTTTGATCACCGGGGCCAGTTCCGGCATGGGCCGGGATATGGCAAAAATACTGAGCGACGGGGGCTGCGACCTGATTCTGGTCGCCCGCCGGAGGGACCGGCTGGAACAGCTCGCATCCTCGCTGAAAACCCATACGCAGATTATCTGCGCGGACCTTTCCGTGGAGTCGGAGTGCGTAGCGCTTTACGAACAGGTCAGGAGCGAAAACATCGATATTCTGATCAACAACGCGGGGCTGGGCGTTTTCGGCGCGTTCGACACGACCGACTTAAAAAAGGAGCTGCGGATGATCGACACCAATATCCGCGCGGTGCATATCCTGACCAAACTTTTCCTTAAGGATTTCAAGGCGAAAAACGCGGGCTACATCATGAACGTCGCCTCTTCCGCCGCGTTTCAGCCGGGCCCGCTGCTCTCCTCCTATTACGCCTCCAAGGCGTATGTCCTGCGCCTGACTCAAGCCGTTTACGAGGAGCTTCGCCGCAGCGGCAGCCGCGTGCATATCTGCGCGCTCTGCCCCGGGCCGGTCCGCACGGAATTCGATTCGGTCGCCGACGTAAAATTCAGCGTAAAAGGGCTGGAAAGCCGGTATGTCGCGGAATACGCCCTCCGGAAAATGTTTGCGGGAAAGCTCGTGATCGTCCCCGGCACGCTGATGAAATGCACCCGTTTCTTCGGCAGATTCCTTCCCGAAAAACCGATGCTCAGAATCGCCTACCATATGCAGAAGCGGAAAACCGGCGAAAAATAAACGGCACCCCCGGCGCCTTCGTACAAAACGGAGCCGCCGGGGGCTTTTTTTATGTTCAGTGGATATCCAGCAGCTTTTCAATCGCGTGTGCCACGCCGTCCTCTTCGTTGGTCAGCGTTATATAATCGGCGATTTGGCGGACGGATTCGTGGCCGTTGCCCATCGCCACGCCGCAGCCGGCGAATTTCAGCATCTGCAGGTCGTTGCGCTCGTCGCCGAAAGCCATGACCTGCTCCGGGGAAATTCCCAGCATTGCGCTCAGGTGGCTCAGCGCGTCACCCTTGCTGGTGGCGGCGGCGTTGATTTCCAGATTGTTTCCGAAGGAAGCCGTAAGGGTGTATTCCATTTTTTTTGTCAGCTTTTCCACCAGCTCCCGGCGGACGTCCTCCCCCATGAAGGGGATATTGATCTTTTCAAGGCACAACCCGTTTTTCTTTAGAAACCCGGGAAGGTCTTCCACAAAAGTCTGATATTTCAGAATCATATCCCGCAGGACCGGCGGGTAGTCGCGAAAGGTGGAAAGCAAACTGTAGTGCTGTTTATCGATATAGGAATGCCCTCCCGCGTAAGCTTCCACCATCACGTGATAGGGCATCAGAAAATCAATGATCCAGTCGCTTTCCTCAGCCGTCATCTGGTTCGTGTAAATCACTTTGTCCTTTTCCAGATCCACGGCGGAGGCGCCGTTGGACGTAATGGCGTACCGGATGGAACCGACATCAAGCATTTCCTTCGGAATCATATTACGCATGCGGCCCGTAGCCGGCACAAGCTCAATTCCCCGCGCGGCGGCGGCCCTCAGTATCCGAACGGTTTTTGGCGACACGGTTTTATCTGTTTTCAGAACGGTTCCGTCCATGTCGAGTGCGATCAGTTTGATGTCCAAAATTGATTTCCTCCTCAGGTTTTTGTCTTTGCTTCTATTATAACATGCTTAGCCGCTCCGGGTGAGCGTCTCGCCATTTTATTCCTGAAAAGTCCGATTTTTGTGTTAATCCACCAATTAAAATAGGTTTTATTCAAAAAATTTTTATCTATTTGGTCTTTTATTTTCGTCAAGGTGTATGTTATAATGTACTCGTATACCGTAATTTTTTAATAAATTTATTAAAATCGGGAAGTGATTTATAATTAGAAATAAGAGTAGGAGTTTGGTCCGTTCATCCCCAGTTTCCTCCGTCAGCTTTTTGAGGGACGCTTTAAAAAGCATCTTCGTTCTGGGTGCCGCCACTTCTGTTTCTTTTCTGATTGTAAAATTATCCGGCAGTTACGACCATTTGGCAGTTGTGTATGTTCTTGCGGTTGTGCTGGTTTCAAGATTCACCGCAGGCTATCTGTGGGGAATTCTTGCGGCAATCACCGGTGTGATCGGCACAAACTACTACTTTACCTATCCTTACCACGCATTTAACTTTACCATTTCCGGCTATCCTGTCACCTTTATCAGTATGCTTGCCGTGTCGATTGTCACCAGTGCGATGACGGCCCGGATCAAGGAACAGGCGCGGCTTTCCGAACAGCGGGAAAAGCGGACGGAAAATCTTTATGAATTCAGCAAAAAACTGGTTGCGGCAGGCGATTCCGACCAGGTCGTGGCCCTCACGCTGGAATATCTCTGCAGATATACCCGTCAAAGCGTGATTTTCTACCTGACGGACCCGCTTTCCTCGCAGGGGACCGTAAAAAGCACCTGCGACCACCACCGGATTCTGCTGGATTCCAAGGAAGAAAAGTCCGCGGCACATCAGGCTTTTACAACCAATGTAAAAACGTCCACGAAGGACTGCCTGTATCTGCCCCTGTCCTCTCAGGAAAAAATCCTGGGAGTGGCCGGTCTTGTTTATGAAAACGAAGAAAAACCGGAACCCGGTATGCTTACCTTTTTCGACCTTCTGCTTTCTCAGGCCGCGCTGGCGCTGGAGCACCGGCAGCTGGCCGAAAAGCAGCAGCGCATTATGATGGAAGCGGAAAAAGAAACCATGCGCACCAACCTTTTACGTGCGGTGTCGCACGATTTAAGAACGCCGCTCACCAGCATCCTCGGCGCCAGCGCGGCCATTGCCGAAAACAGGGACCTCATCGATCCTACCGCCCATGACAAGCTGATTTCCGACATTCATGAGGAGGCCGAATGGCTGATCCGGATTGTGGAAAATCTTTTGACAGTCACGCGCATCAGTCAGAAGCCGGCAGCTCTGAAGAAATACCCGGAGGCCGCAGAGGAAATCGTAGCCGAAGCCGTAGGGCGCATCCGGCGCCGGTACCCCCGGGCGGAAATCCATGTTTCCGTCCCCTCTGAATTTTTGATGGTTCCTATGGATGCCACCCTGATTGAACAGGTCATCATCAACCTGCTTGAAAATTCCATCCGGCACGCGGGAAAGGCGGTCCCCATCCGTTTGGAAGTGTTCGTTGAGGGGGATCAGGCTGTCTTCCGTGTCAGTGACAAGGGAAAGGGAATCCCGGAGGAGGAACTTTCCTGCCTGTTTACGGGAACTTCCCCCGCAAAGAATAAAAGCAGCGATTCCTCAAGAGGAAACGGTATCGGTCTTACGATATGCATGTCCATTGTGAAAGCACATGGAGGAAAAATGACCGCGGAGAACCTGAAAGATGGCGGCGCGGCGTTTACCTTTATGCTGCCGCTGGGGGGAGCTGAGTCCGATGATTAACAAAGCGACCGTTTTGATTGTGGAGGATGAAGCGCCAATCTGCAATTTCATCTCCACAATCCTGACCGCAAACGATTACCGTACTCTGAAAGCGGAAACCGGCGCCTGCGCCATTTCCATGATCTCTTCCCACTGCCCCGACGTGATCCTTCTGGATCTGGGGCTGCCCGACATAGACGGTCTTGAGGTTTTGAAAGCGGTCAGAAACTGGTCGGGTATCCCGATCATCATTGTCTCCGCCCGCGGAAACGAAACGGAAAAGGTCGAAGCGCTTGACTTGGGCGCGGATGACTATATTACCAAACCTTTTGGCACATCCGAGCTGCTGGCCCGCATCCGCACCGCTATCCGCCACAGCATCAAAATGGAAACCGGCGAAGATTTCCCCGGCGGCCTGTTCACGAAAGGCGGCCTGACCATTGACTTTGACAAACACATCGTCACCGTAGACGGAACAGACGTTCATCTGACACAGATTGAGTTCAAAATCGTCACTCTGCTGGCCAAGCATGCGGGCAGCGTGCTGACCTATGCTCTCATCATCAACCAGGTGTGGGGGCATTTTGCGCAAAGCGACCGGCAGATTCTGCGCGTAAATATGGCAAACATCCGCCGCAAAATCGAGCAGAATCCCGCCGAGCCCAAGTACATATTGACGGAGGTCGGCGTCGGCTACCGCATGAGCGACGAGCCGTAGCACGGCCCAAAGTGGTTCTTTCCCTTTTTTCCAGGGTGTTTTATAAATCTTATCGTTATTTTTTTAACACTTGGCTCGAATTTTCGTCTCTAAGAGAAATTAGCAATAATTTCCAGGCTGTTTGAACTTATGAGTATAAGCGCCCCATTTTGTAAATTCTAATATTATATCTGGAGGGATTGTCATGAAAAAAGGTAATAAGATCAGCATCCTCGGCGCAGGAAACGTAGGCGCCACAATCGCATATACGCTGACTCTGGACGGAATGGCGTCCGAAATCGTTCTGGTGGACATCAACCAGAACAAAGCGAAGGGCGAGGCCATGGACATTATCCAGGGAACCGCGCTGTGCCCGCCGGTAAACATCTACGCAGGCGATTACCCTGATATCAAGGATTCGGACATCGTCATCGTGACATTGGGCGGCGCGCGCAAACCCGGGCAGTCCAGAATCGACCTTGCACAGGGCAACGTCAACATCATCAAGAGCGTCATGCCTCAGGCCGTGCGTTATGCGCCGGATGCGATTTATGTCGTTGTCAGCAACCCGGTGGACATCATCACCTACACAATTCTGAAAACAACGGGCCTGCCGGAATCACACGTTTTCGGCTCCGGTACGCTGCTTGATTCCAGCCGTCTGCGCGAGAGCCTTGCGCGTACGCTCGAAATCAGCCCGAAAAATATCCATGCCTATATGTTCGGCGAGCACGGCGATTCTTCCATGGTGCCGTGGTCCCTCACCAGCGTCGGCGGCATCCCGCTGAGAACCTATCTCAACAGCATGAGTGACAGGAACCCCGGTTTCAAAGAGCTGGACCTTGCGGCGATCGAAACCGAAGTCCACACCTCCGGCGCACAGGTCATCAGCCTGAAGGGCGCGACCTACTACGCGATTGCGCTGTCCGCGCGCCGTATCTGCGAGTGCATTCTCCGCGATACGAACACCGTCACCACTCTTTCCGGCATGATCCACGGCGCCTACGGCATCGACGACGTCTGTCTCAGCCTTCCGTTCGTCCTTGATTGCCACGGCATCAGCAGCATGAAGGCGCCCGAGCTGACCGCCGAGGAGCAGGAAAAACTGCTTGCCAGCGCTAATATTCTGAAGAGTACCATCGCTTCTCTCGATATTTAATTTGAAAGGATGTATATAAATGGATTACGCAAAGGAATCGCTCAGACTTCACCGCGAATGGAAAGGCAAGATTGAGGTCGTCTGCCGCGCGCCGCTGAACACACGCGACGATCTGTCGCTCGCTTACACCCCCGGCGTTGCCCAGCCCTGCCTTGAAATTCAAAAGGATGTCGACCAAAGTTATGAACTGACCCGCCGCTCCAACCTTGTGGCGGTTGTCACCGACGGCACCGCGGTGCTCGGACTCGGCGACATCGGCCCGGAAGCAGGTATGCCGGTTATGGAAGGCAAATGCGCCCTGTTTAAGGCTTTCGGCGACGTGGACGCGATTCCGCTCTGCGTCCGTTCCAAGGAAGTGGATGACATCGTCAACACCGTCCGCCTGCTCGCGGGCAGCTTCGGCGGCGTCAATCTGGAGGATATCTCCGCTCCCCGCTGTTTTGAAATCGAAAGAAAATTAAAAGAGTGCTGCGATATTCCGATTTTCCACGACGACCAGCACGGCACCGCGGTTGTTACCCTTGCCGCCATGCTCAACGCGCTGAAGCTCACCGGAAAGAAGCTTGACGAAATCAGGGTCGTCACCAGCGGCGCAGGCGCGGCGGGAATCGCCATCATCAAGCTGCTGATCGCGCTCGGCCTGAAAGACGTCATCATGTGCGACCGCAGCGGCGCTATTTATGAGGGCCGCGATGGCCTCAACGCCGAAAAGAAGGAAATGGCCGCGATTACCAACCACAGCAAGCGCAGCGGCAGCCTTGCGGACGTGCTCAAGGGCGCGGATGTGTTCATCGGCGTTTCCGCTCCAGGCTGTGTGACCCAGGAAATGGTCAAGAGCATGAACAAAGACCCCATCCTGTTCCCGATGGCAAACCCGACTCCGGAAATCATGCCCGACCTGGCCCTCGAAGCGGGCGCCGCAGTGGTCGGTACCGGCCGCAGTGATTTTCCGAACCAGATCAATAACGTTCTGGCTTTCCCCGGCATTTTCCGCGGAGCGCTGGATGTCCGCGCAAGCGATATCAACGATGATATGAAGATTGCCGCGGCTTACGCGATCGCGGGCTTCGTCACCGACGACAAGCTTTCTGCGGAGTACATCATTCCAAGCGCGCTCGACCGCAGCGTGGCCACCGCTGTTGCGAAGGCCGTTGCGGAAGCCGCCCGTAAAACCGGCGTGGCAAGAATCTGATATCTGTTCGCCAAAAGCCCTTTCTCTGAAAAGAGAAAGGGCTTTTTTGAGGTTTGGGCCGAAGATTTGCTCGTCTGGCTCACTCCCTCAGTCAGGCTGCGCCTGCCAGCGCCCTCAAAGAGAGGAACCCCCGCCTCCCTCCATGAGGGAGGTGTCGCGCCCGGCGCGACGGAAGGAGTCTCGGAGCAATCCACTCCTGATTTAACGTAAGTCAATTGGAAGCATCGCCGTAGGCGCTTCCCGACCGGCGGGTCCGCATGCCGACCGCATGGTCCGGAGGGAGGCTGGCAGATACGGCGTTTTTGCGCCAAAAAAGAGGTTAAGGAAAAAATCCTTAACCTCTCAACATATACAGACCTTACCGCCCACATGGACAGTATGCAAGATGCATGGCGCTAATTCCAATATATCGCGCGAACCACGATTGTTCGTACTGTATAACTATTACTTAGTATATCCCGAATATTTGATTTTGTCAACCCTTTTTCGCGTTTATTTCAAATTTATTTTTTAACCGATTCCCAAAGCACCGGGAGCCGTGTCCTTCAGCTTCTCCACCAGCGCCGTCGATTTCTCTTTATCCGCGCCCATAGCCGAAATGTAAATTTTTATTTTCGGTTCCGTCCCGCTGGGGCGTACCGTCAGCTTGCTCCCGTTTTCCAGCCGGTACTCCAGCACGTTGGATTTCGGCAGCAAAATATCGCTCATGGTGCCGCCGTCACACCGCTTTGAGGTTTTGTAGTCGCTCCAGCCGGCGACGCTGCATCCGGCGACCTCCTTCGGCGCGTTTGCGCGCAGGTTCTCCATGATGCGGTCCATCTGGATCATCCCGTCCTCGCCCTCAAAGCCGAAGCTGACCTGGCTGTTTTCGTAGTAGCCGTATTTTTGATAAAGCGCGTCCATCGCGTCCACAAGGGTCATGCCCTTTTTACGGTAATCGTAAGCCATCTGGCAGATCAGCATACTGGCGTCCACGGCGTCCTTGTCGCGGACATACCCGCCGGAAAGATAGCCGTAGCTCTCCTCGAAGCCGAAGATATAGCGGTCGGCTTCCCCGTCCTCTTCCAGCAGGGCAATCTGGTCGCCGATGTATTTAAATCCGGTCAGCACATGCCGCAGCTCGATTCCGTAGTCCTTTGCGACAGCTGCCGTCATGTCGGTGCTGACAATGGTGGTCACCGCCACGGGATTTTTGGGCATGGTACCGTTCTGCAGGCGGCCGCGGGCGATAAAGTCGAGCAGAAGCACGCCCACCTCATTGCCGCTCATCAGGATGAATTTGCCGTGCTGGTTGACTGCGATTCCGCAGCGGTCGCAATCCGGATCGGTGGCAAGCAGCAGGTCCGGCTGTACCTTCTCGCAAAGGTCAAGCCCCTTTTGCAGCGCCTCTTTGATTTCCGGGTTCGGGAACGGGCAGGTGGCAAAGGTCCCGTCCGGGAATTCCTGCTCCGGTACGACGGCAACGTCCTTCACGCCGATTTTGTCCAGAATCCGGGTAACGCAGACGCGCCCCGTCCCGTTCAGCGGGGTGTAGACCACCTTCAGCCCCTCGCATTTTTCCGTAAAGACCCGCTGTTTCATCACTTCTTCCAGGAAGGAATCAATCACTTCGTCCGAAATATAGCTGACGGTCCCCGCTTTTACGGCATCGTCGAAATTTACGCGCTTCACGTCGTCGAAAATATCAAGGCTGTTGATCTCACTTAAAACCTCGTCCGCCATTTCAAGGGCGATCTGGCAGCCGTCGCTGCCGTAAGCCTTGTACCCGTTGTACTTGGCGGGGTTGTGGCTGGCGGTAATGCAGATGCCCGCGTCGCAGTGCAGATAACGCACCGCGTAAGAAAGCGTAGGGGTCGGGGAAAGCCACGGATAAATATGCGCCTGAATCCCGTTCGCGGCCAGCACCGCCGCGCTTTCGCGCGCGAAAACGTCCGATTTGATGCGGCTGTCGTACGCGATCGCCACGGACGGCGACTTTCCGTGCTTGTTCAGATAATTGGCAAGGCCCTGCGTCGCCTTGCGGACGGTATAAACATTCATCCGGTTGGTGCCCGCGCCGATCACGCCGCGCAGGCCGCCGGTGCCGAATTCCAGATTACGGTAGAAACGGTCGTTGATTTCTTCGGGCTGATTCTGAATTTTTTTCAGTTCTTCGGTTAAGTCCGGGTCGTCCAGCTTCGTATTGAGCCATCTTTCATATTCCGTCATGAAAAACATTCCTTTCCAAATATAGAAACTCCACCGCTTGCCTTTGCGGCAGCCCCCTCGGGGAAGCGGCTGATCCCCCGCCGTCCTCCGTGAGAGAGACGGCGCGCCCGGCGCGCCAAAGGGAGTTGCTCCCGGCAGGTCGAAGCAGGGCTTTCAGCATTTCATAATTCTCATTAAGATTACCATTTGTTCCGAAAAGTGTCAATCAGATTTTCACGATATTTGTGACAACGCCATTCTCCGTAATATCGAGGATTCCGTAAGTGCCCCGGCTCCCGTTCAGGCTGCCGGGATTCATGATATAAAGCCCGTCCTCGTAATCCGTCATCGCGTAGTGGGTATGGCCGAACAAAAGGATATCCGCCTTGCTGCCGCGCGCCGCCTCGATTGCCGTATACAATCCGTATTTAACGTTATAGGTATAACCATGAGTATAGAAAATACGCTTGCCGGAAAGGGTGATTTCCCCGTCCACCGGCAGCGTGGAACCCCAGTCGCAGTTCCCGCGCACCAGAAGAAACATTTTTTCGGGGAAGCTGCTCTGGATTTCCTGCGCTTCCTCCGCCCCATCCCCCAGGTGGATGACCACCTCGGCGGTGGGCTGTTTTAATATTGCCTCGCGCAGGGCGTAAGCATCCCTGTGCGTGTCTGAAACCACTAAAATCCGCATTTTAAAAAACCTCCGAATGGCGGCGGCTTTCCGCCGTCATATATGAAAGTCCCGCATCATACAATGATAGCGGGGTGATTGTATGCCAAACAATGATTCGCAAAAACAACTGTTGGAAAGCCTGATCAACCAGCTGAATCCGACGGACCGCAAGAAGCTGCAGGATGTCCTTTCCGACAAGACCGCTACGGAAAAAATACTCAGCACACCACAGGCTCAGGAACTTTTAAAGAAATTTTCGGGAGGAAAATAAATGGACGATCTTGCCGCTATGCTCGGTGAGCTGTTAAAAAGCCCGGGCGCCATGGATAAGCTCAAAGGGCTTGCCAGCGGCCTGTTGGGCGGTGCGGCGGCGGAGCCGGCGGCAGGCGGCGACGCTCCCCCACCGGAGCCGCCCGACGGCGGTTCTCCGCTCGGGATCGACGCCGATGCTCTGCAAATGATGACAAAAATCGCGCCGCTGCTTTCCAGCTTCCGACAGGAAGACGACAGCACAAGGTTTCTGCACGCCCTGCGGCCCCTTCTCAGCGAGGAGCGTCAAAAAAAGCTTGATGAAGCCACCAAGCTTTTGCAGTTGATGAGGCTCCTTCCTCTTTTCAAAAGCAGCGGAATATTCTGAGGTGTAAATCATGGCTGACAATTATACTTATGATTTTCAGCGCCTGCAGCAGGACGCGATCCGCAGGGCGCGGGAAATGCAGGCGAGAGCCCGGGTACCCGACCCGCCGCTGAACCAGGGCGCGCCCGGACCGCCGGCCGCACCCGCGGCGCAGCCTTCCACGGCCCCGCCACAGCNTATTTTCGACAGCCTGATGAGCGACAGCGAACGCACGCTGCTTCTGGTGCTGATTCTCCTGCTGACGGAGGAAAAGGCGGACATCGGGCTGATTTTCGCGCTGATGTATCTGGTTCTGTGACCGTCAGCCTTCGGGGGCCTGTATGGCGTAAACATATTCCTGACCGGTAGAGGAATCGGTTTTCAGCACATAATCCATATATTTGGTGGGGGTAGGAGCGGCGACGGCGCTGGTCGTCTGCGTGCGCCACGTATCGCTGGGCGAAACGTAGCCGACATGCAGAACGGTGCTGTCGCCCTGTTTTTTTGCGCTCTCCGTGTAGGGCAGAAAGCTGCTGTCCGAAGAGTACAGCGCCACGTGGAACTGGTTTTCCTCCGAATTGTATTCAAAGAAGGTTTCCTGGGCGGGCGTTTTCGGCTGAAGCTGACAGTCCGGGCCGAACAGCGCGCGGCAGGAGTCCACCACGTCGCCGAGCGGGACCAGGATTCTGCCCGTGTCGTCGTAGCTGTTGTAATTGGTCCCGTTGTTTTCCGTGATGGTTTTCCACAGGGAAGCGTTCAGGACAAACTCCTCGTCGGCCTTGTCGGGGGACGCAAAGGGCTTCGGGTCCTGCATTACGACGGTGGTAAGGAAGGAATCGTAGGCGCGCAGCTTGCTGTCGTCGGTCGCCGCGAAATAGATGCTTTTCCCGATGGTGGCGGCAATGAATCCGACGCCGACCAGCGCGAGGATGAGCACCAGCGCGCCGACCGCCACTCCGTAGCGGCGGCGTCTGCGCCGTACCGTCCTGACGGGTCTTTCCGGAACCTCCGGTTCTTCCGGCTCCGGCTCCGGTTCCAGCCCGTCGTCCCATTTTGTTAAAAGCTCCTCACCCTCGTCCTGCTGCTCCTCCGGCAGGAAATCGTCGATTTCAATATCCTGCGGCGGCTCAGCGGTCTCCGGCTGTTCCTCCGGCTTGTCGCCGTACACGCCGCGATAGTCGGCCGAGAACCCCTCTATCTTCCTTCTCTGTCTTTTACTCATCTGAAAATACTCCGTTTTCTATCTTATTTGGCCGCTGCCGCTGATAATAAACTTCGTAGACGTCAGTTCATTCGCGCCCATCGGTCCGCGCGCGTGCAGCTTCTGCGTGGAAATGCCGATTTCCGCGCCCAACCCGAATTCGCCCCCGTCGGTAAAACGGGTGGAGGCGTTGACGTACACCGCCGCGGAATCCACCTGCTCCGTGAATTTCTGCGCGTTTTCATAGCTTTTTGTCACGATCGCCTCGCTGTGGCCGCTGGAATACCGCGCGATATGCTCGATCGCTTCCCCGATATCGCCGACCACCTTGACCGCGAGGATATAATCCAGATATTCGGTCGCCCAGTCCTCTTCCACCGCGGGAATCACATCGGGCCCAAGGATTTCCCTTGTCCGCTCGCAGCCGCGGATTTCTACGTTCTTTTCGTCGAGCCGCGCCTTGATGACCGGCAGCGCCTTTTCGGCGATATCCCGGTGGACAAGCACGGTTTCGATCGCGTTGCAGACGGACGGACGCGAGGTCTTTGCGTTATCAATAATATTCGCCGCCATATCGATGTCGGCGGAATCGTCCACATAGACGTGGCAGTTGCCCGAGCCGGTCTCGATCACCGGCACGCGGGAATTCTGAACCACGGACTGAATCAGTCCCCGGCCCCCGCGCGGGATCAGCACGTCGATCGCTCCGGTAAGCTGCATCATTTCCACAGAGGACGCGCGGCTGGTGTCCTGTACCAGCTGGATGCTGTTTTTCGGCAGCCCGGCTTCCTCCGCAGCGGCGCGCATGATTTCGGCAATGCAGGTGTTGGAGCGGATAGCCTCTTTGCCGCCGCGCAGAATGACCGCGTTCCCCGCCTTCAGGCAGAGCGCCGCGGCGTCCGCCGTGACATTGGGCCTTGCCTCGTAAATAATGCCGATGACGCCGAGCGGTACGCGCACCTGCTCGATTTTCAGGCCGTTGGGCCGCAAGCCGCCGCCCACAACCGTCCCGATCGGGTCGGTCTGCGCCGCAACGCCGCGGATTCCCTCCGCCATCCCCTTGATTCTGGCGGGGTTCAGCGTCAGCCGGTCCAGCAGGGATTCGCTCATGCCGCTTTCCCGGGCGGCCTTCAAATCCAGTCCGTTGGCGGAAAGGATTTCCTTTTCCCCGTTTTCAATCGCCGCCGCCATCGCGGAAAGCGCGGCGTTTTTCTTCGCTCCCGCCGAAGCGAGGACGCGGGCGGCTTCCTTCGCGTTTTTTCCCATTTGTTCTATCACGGTCATGGTATCACCCCTTCTTATCTTACTGCTTTCTTGTGCCGAAAAGTGTCCCTATTTGTACACCGTCGAAAAGCCGGTACAGTGCTTTCGGGTCCGCGCCGCTCATTACACAGCAGGGGATTCCCGCCTCGTTAGAGATCGCGGCCGCGCTCACCTTGGTGCTCATTCCGCCCGTCCCGCGGTTGGAACCGGTCCCCCCCGCCAGCGCGCGGACCTCGTCCGTGACCTGCGCCACATAGGGAATGCGCTTTGCTTCGGGGTCCACGCGGGGGTTCGCGTCGTACAGGCCGTCGATGTCCGTCAGGATGACCAGCAGGTCTGCGTCCGTCAGCACGGCGACCGTTGCGGAAAGGGTGTCGTTGTCGCCGAAATTGTTGCCGACCAGCTCGTCGATGGCGACGGAGTCGTTTTCGTTGACGACCGGGATAATTCCCATTTTAATCAGCTCGGTAAAGGTATTCTGGGTATTTTGCTTGTTGTGCTCGTTCGCGACCACGTCCCCGGTCAAAAGCACCTGAGCGACCGTCTGGTTGTACTCGCCGAACAGCTTGTCGTACATGAACATCAGCTCACACTGGCCCACCGCGGCGATCGCCTGTTTTTTCTCCGTTTCCTGCGGTCGTTCCGGCAGCCCGAGCTTTCCGACGCCGACGCCGATCGCCCCGGAGGTGACAAGGACGATCTCCCTGCCCGCGTTCTGAAGATCGGTCAGCACCTTGCACAGCGTTTCCATCCTGCGCAGGTTCAGTTTCCCGTTTTCGTAAGTAAGGGTGGAGGTACCCACCTTAACGACGATTCTTTTTGCCTGTGTTACAGCCGACATGTTCCATTCTCCTAAAATTTTTATACCCTAAATTATATCATAATCCGCCGGGGTTTTGAAGGAATATCTTTTGAACGAACGGTAAATTCCGCAAAAATCCGGGGTTTTTTTGGTACAGAAGCGGCGCGCGCCCATCAATCCCCATATTTTTCCCTAATTTTCCATTATCTATTGCACAATTAGAAAAAACGCGCTATAATCGGTTTTGTAAGGCACAAATAAAAAGTGCAACGCAGGAACGGGGTGTACCACCACCCCGCCCCCTGTATACGGAGAGCACGCTCCATACACAACCGAAAAATCGGCACGCTGCGGATATTATTATACCGCCTCTTTACCGTTTTGTACAGAGGGGATTTTGTATCCGCGGGCACCTGATGACGTTGTATATGGATAAGAATATCCGTGTACGGCGTTTTTTTGTGCCTTGCCGCAGGGAGACCGGCGGCGAGAGTCCCCCTTTTTTGGCTTTTCCCGCCGGTTCTTTTTGTGTTAAATTCTTAATTCATTGAAAATTTCCTTTTTCGGCCCTGTTTTTGAAGGGCCGCCACATGGTGGGTGGGGAGTTTATATACGTTTGCCCGGGGGGATTTCCCTCTTCCCCCCGGGACCCCCTTTATTTTCCTAAATTTCCTGATTTTCCGTATCCTCCGTCAATGAAAACCGCAGCAGTATTGTATCCCTAAAGACCCTTTGGGGATACCTGGGGGTGCAGGGGAGGACCTGCCGGTCCGGGAAGTACCTACGGCGGCGCTCTCAGACAGTTTATGCGTAATTGACTCCCTTCGTCGCGCCGGGCGCGACACCTCCCTCACGGAGGGAGGCAGGGGTTCGGCCCCCTCCCACAGGAAGTTTAATCCCGATTTTCGTTCCCCCGTCAATGAAAACCACAGGAGTATCGCATCTCACAAAGACCCTTTGGGGATACCTGGGGGTGCAGGGGGATTTTATGGAACCCTCCCGCCGGGATTCAAAATCCCCCTGCGCGCACTTTGCCTACTTTCGGGCAAGATCGAAAGTAGGGGCCCGCCCGGCCTGAGGGCAGAGCTGACGATCAACTCCTACTTGCGGTGATTCGGACCTGCCGGTCGGGAAGCGCCTACGGCGATGCTCTCAGGCAGCTATCTGTTGAATTGCGGCGATGCACTAATGAGGCAGGCGGAGACTCCCTTCGTCGCGGACCATGCGGTCGGCACGCGCCTGCGGCGACGCTCTCAGACAGTTTATGCGTAATTGACTCCTTCCGTCGCGCCGGGCGCGACACCTCCCTCACAGAGGGAGGCAAGGGTTCGCTCTCTTTAGGCTTCCTCTTTGAGGAAGCTGGCAGGCGAAACCCGGACCGGCGAGGTCCTGACTGAGGGAGTCCGATATAGGGTCCCCGACTGAAAGATTACAACTCGGCCCCCATTTTTGAAGGGGCCGCCACTTGGTGGAGGAGTTTAACATATGCTTGGCCGGGCGGAGGCCGTCCCTCCCCCCGGAACCAAGCGGAAAAATTTCGGCCTGCAAATAAAAAACTCCCGGAATTGTTCTCCGGGAGTTCTCTTTATAAAATTCAGTTGATTCCGCTTAGTCCTTCGGTTCGCGCGGCTTGTTGGTGTTTGCAATAAAGCCGTTGCTTGCGCGGGGACGGTCGTCGTGGCGGTCGTCACGGCGGTCATCACGGCGGCGGTCGTCGCGGCGCGGCGCGGGACGGCGTGGAGAATCGGAAATCTCATTTTCCGGGGTGAGGCCCTCCACCTCGATCAAAGCGTCGCGGCGGGAAAGGTTCAGCCTGCCCTTGTCGTCTATTTCCAGCACCTTGACCATGATTTCGTCGCCGACATTGACGACGTCGGTCACCTTCTCGGTGCGCTTGACGTCCAGACGGGAAATATGCACAAGGCCCTCTTTGCCCGGCGCAATTTCCACAAACGCGCCGAAGTCCATCAGACGGGTCACCTTGCCGTTGTAAATCGCGCCCGGCTCGGGGTCGTTCACGATCGTATCGATAATGGTCATTGCGCGCTGGCAGTTTTCGGCGTCGATACCGGAAACGAACACGTGTCCGTCCTCTTCCACATCGACCTTCACGTCGCACTCGGCGCAGATTTTCTGAATCACCTTGCCGCCGGTGCCGATCACTTCGCGGATCTTTTCAACCGGAATCAGGGTGGACAGCATCTTCGGGGCGTACTTGGAAAGCTCCTTGCGCGGCTCCGGAATCGCCTTGAGCATGACCTCGTCAAGGATATAATCCCTTGCGTGGTGGGTTTTCTCCAGCGCTTCCTTGACCATTTCGGGGGTAAGGCCGTCGATCTTCAGGTCCATCTGAATCGCGGTAATGCCTTCATGAGTACCGGCAACCTTAAAGTCCATGTCGCCGAAGAAGTCCTCAAGTCCCTGAATGTCGACCATGGTCATCCAGCGGTCGCCCTCGGTGATAAGGCCGCAGGAAATACCGGCGACGGCCGCCTTGATCGGCACGCCGGCGGCCATCAGGGCCAGTGTGGAGCCGCAGATGGAAGCCTGGGAGGTGGAGCCGTTGGAGGACAGCACCTCGGAAACGAGACGGTAGGCGTACGGGAAATCTTCAACAGGCGGGATAACCGGAACGAGCGCCCTTTCGGCAAGCGCGCCGTGGCCGATTTCGCGGCGGCCCGGGCCGCGGCTCGGTTTGGTCTCGCCTACGGAGTAGGACGGGAAATTATACTGGTGAATATAGCGTTTGCTTGTTTCCTCGTCAATGCCGTCCAGCATCTGGCAGTCGCTGACGGGGCCGAGGGTGGCGACGGTCAGAACCTGCGTCTGCCCTCTGGTAAACATGCCGGAACCGTGTACGCGCGGCAGAAGGTCAACCTCTGCGGCGAGCGGGCGCATGTCGTCCATTCCTCTGCCGTCCACGCGCTTTTTCTCGTCGAGCAGCCAGCGGCGGACAACATATTTCTGCGTTTTGTACATGCACTCGTCGATCTTGGCCGCCTGATCGGGGTAAATCTCGTCGAATTTCTCATGTACCTTTTCATAAACCGGCTTCAGCCTTGCGTCGCGCACGGTCTTGTCGTCGGTGTCCAGAGCGATTTTGACCTCTTCCATAGCAAACGCTTTGACGGCGCTGAGCATTTCCTCGTCCGGCTCGTTGCTGGGATAGGAAAACTTCTCTTTGCCGATTTCGGCCTGAATGCCCTTGATAAACGTAATGATCTTCTGGTTGGCCTCGTGTCCGGCCATAATGCCGTTGTACATCACTTCGTCGCTGACGATATCCGCGCCCGCCTCGATCATGGCGATAAGGGAATCGGTGGAGGCGACGGTGACGGCCATTTTGGAAACCTTGCGCTGCTCCGAGGTCGGGTTGATCACGTACTGCCCGTCCACATAGCCGACGGAAACGCCGGAGATCGGGCCCTTCCACGGGATATCGGAAATGCTGAGCGCAATGGAGGTACCCACCATGGCGGCGATTTCCGGCGCGCAGTCGTGGTCGACCGACATCACGGTGGCTACGACGGAAACGTCGTTGCGCATGTCCTTCGGGAACAGCGGACGGATCGGGCGGTCGATCACGCGGGAGGTCAGAATCGCCCTGTCGCTCGGGCGGCCCTCGCGCTTAATGTAGGAGCCCGGAATCCGGCCGACGGAATAGAGCTTTTCCTCAAAGTCAACGGAAAGAGGAAAGAAATCCACGCCCTCGCGGGGCTTGGAGGATGCGGTCGCCGCAACATGGACGACGGTCTCGCCGTAGCGGACCAGGCATTCGCCGTTCGCAAGCTGCCCCATTTTTCCGGTCTCGATTACCAGGGGGCGTCCGGCAAAGTCTGTCTCATAAACCTTAAAATTTTCAAACATATTGTTCCTCCATTTTTATTTTGATACGGGAGGCAACAGGTTTAGCAATAAAACCAGCATCCGGACCCCGGCTGTTCGTTTCACTGCTAAGTCCCGCGTCTTCCCATAAAATTTACGGTTGTTCGCAAAAAGCCTAAAGGCAGGCGGTTTGCACCGCCTGCCCAAACAAACTGTAATTACTTGCGGATACCAAGCTTGGCAATAATCGAACGATAGCGCTCAATGTCAACCTTCTGCAAATAGTTAAGCAGGCTCCTTCTTGAGCCAACCATTTTCAGCAGACCGCGGCGTGAATGGTGATCCTTCTGATGGCTCTTCAGATGCTCGGTCAGGTCGTTGATTCTCTTGGTGAGAACCGCAATCTGAACCTCTGCGGAGCCCGTGTCGCCCTCATGCGTGGCATACTCTTTAATAATTGCTGTCTTTTCTTCTTTTAACATAGTGTTTCCACCCTTTCATCAATTAACCCTCAGTCACAGAAAAAGGCCGGTGAACTCCCCAAAAGGGGCTTACTCCTGAATCCGGGAAAGGGGCATAATGCTGTATTATTATATCATGCCGATTTTGGTTTGTAAATCATTTTATGATGCGTCTGAGGAAAAACAGCCGTTTTTCTGAAAATATTCTCTGGCCTGCTCCCCATTTTTCAGTATTTCCGCTTTCAGCTCGTCCAATCCGGCGAATTTGCGCTCCGGCCGCAGGAACTGAATCAGGTCCACCCGCACGGTCTCGCCGTAGATGTCGGGCCCGTGGTAATCGGTCAGCCACGTTTCCGCCAGAACGGCGGGCGACCCCACCGTCGGCTTGATTCCCACATTGGTAACGCCGCAGTACCGCTCCCCGCCGAAAAACACTCTGGAAATATAAACGCCGAAACGCGGAAGGACAAAATCCTTCGGCACCGCCTGGTTCAGCGTGGGGGTGCCCAGCTCCCGCCCGAGCCGCCGCCCGTGCAGGACCGGCAGGATGTACCCGTAGGGCCGGCCCAGAAGCCTTGCCGCCTCGTCCACGTCGCCGTTCGCGATCGTGGAGCGGATGCGGGTGGAGCTGACCGGCTCGCCGTCCAGCAGGACGGCGTGGGTCACGGCGGTTTCCATCCCGCGCTCCCCGCAAAGGAGGGAAAGCATTTTGCTGTCCCCTTTCCCGCCGCGCCCGAACGTGAAGTTGAACCCGCAGCAGACTTTTTTCGCACGGCAGACCTTTTGCAGAATCTGACCGACGAATTCCTCCGCGGACAAATCCTTTACCGCCGAAAAATCCAGAATGTAAAGCTGTTCCACTCCGAATTCTTCCAGCAGGCGGATTTTCTGCTCCTGCGTAATGATCTCCCCGCCCGCGCTTCCGCCCAGATCGGTGAGCGGGTTGTGCGCGAAGGTGAGCACCGTTGGGACAAGGCCCTTTTTCTTCGCCTCCACCGCGGTGGAAATCACCTTTTTGTGTCCGATATGCAAACCGTCAAAGCTGCCCAGCGCAACGGCGGAATCGCCGGCAGAGGGAGTCAAATCGTAGTAAACGTTCATCATGCATTCTTCTCCAGTATCAAGACTTGCAAAATCCGCGGTCCCTTTTGCCAAAATCAGTTCCCTTCCTCAAAGAAAAGCCGCAGCACGGAAAGTTCCGCTTTTTCCCTGTCGACGGTCCCCAGCCCCAGAAAGCTTCCTTCAGGGGAGAGCACGCGCAGAAAGGCGCCGTCCGTTTCGTCCCCCGGCAGCCCCGAAAGACGTTCCAGACTGAGCGCGCCGCCGTTGCAGAACCGCCGCGCCTGCGCGCCCGTCACCCGCAGCGCGGGGCGGCTGAAAAACAGGCTTTCGGTCGGCCGGACCTTTTGCTCCAGTGTCCCCAGTCCGGAAAGCTGCTTCGCCTCGTCCAGCGAAACCGCGTCCTCAAGCGAAAATCCGGCGGCCCGCGTCCTTCTCAGCGAGGACATCACGCCGAACGTCCCCAGCCTTTCGCCGATGTCCGCGCAGAGTGTCCGTATATAGGTTCCCGCGGAGCAGCGCACGGTCAGCGCGCCGCTCTGCGTGTTTTCGTCAAATTCATTCAGAATCAGCTCATAAATCGTAACCGGGCGCTTGTCGCGCTCCACCTCGATCCCCTGCCGCGCAAGGGTATAAAGCCGCTGTCCGTTTTTCTGCACCGCAGAGTACATCGGCGGAATCTGCCAAATATTTCCGCGGAAATAAGGCAGTACGGCTTCTATTTGGGCCTTTTGTACCCTTTCGCCGCATTCCTGCAGCTTTTTGCCGGTAATGTCCTGTGTGTCGGTACGGTACCCAAGCTGAAAACCGGCACGGTACTCCTTGTCCGTATCGTCCAGAAGCGAGGCCGCCCGCGTCGCCTTTCCCAAAAGCAGGGGCAGCACCCCGGTGGCCATCGGGTCAAGGGTGCCGGTGTGGCCGATTTTCTTCTGTCCGCAAAGGCGGCGCATCACCGCCACCACGTCAAACGAGGTGAAGTCCTGCGGCTTGTCTATCACGATGACCCCGTTCATGGCTTCCCTCCCGCTGTATTTTAAAGATGCTTGCCGATCTCCGCAAGCATCTGCTTCTCGGCTTCCTCCAGGGTGGTGTTAAAGGTACACCCCGCCGCTCCCGCGTGTCCGCCGCCGCCGAAAACGGCGCAGATTTCGGAAGCGTTCTGCGGCGGCTGTGCCCGCAGGGAAATCTTGTACCCGCCGCCCGCCTTTTCGCGGATGGTCACGCCGATGACCACGCCCTCGATCGCGCGGGGAATGGAGGCCAGTCCCTCAATATCGCCCTCCGTCGCGCCGGTGCTTGCGATCATCTCATTGGTAATTTTAATGACTGCGACGCGGTTGTCGTAAAAATAGCGGATGGTATCCATGACGCAGCGCTCCATATCGATGCGCGCGCGGCTTTTCGTGTCGAACATCACGCGGTTGATCCGGTGCCCGTCGGCGCCTTTTTCAACAAGGTCCGCGGCAATACGGTACGTGGTCGGGGTCACGTTGATGTATTTGAAGCAGCCGGTATCCGTCGTAATGCCCGTATAAAGGGAATCCGCGATCACGGAATCAATTTCCACGCCCAGCAGATTGAGCAAGTCGAAAATGATTTCGCAGGTGGCAGCCGCTTTCGCGTCCAGACAGGTGCGCTTCGCGTAATCGGAATTGGAAGGGTGATGGTCGATACAGAGGTCGACCCTGTCCCCGTAAAGGCTTTGATTCGGTTCCCCGATCAGCTGCAGGTCGGCGATATCCACCGCGACGACCGTTTCGGGGGAAAACGTCTCCTCTTCCACGCCGCTGAAAAGGTACCGGTATTTCGGCACGATCGCGTCGGAGCAGCGGATCATGGCGTGTTTGCCCATTTTCTGCAGGCCCCGGCAAAGCGCCGTGGCGGAGCCCAGGGTGTCGCCGTCCGGATACTGGTGGCTTAAAATCAGGATTTGGTCGGCTTCCCGCAGAAAATCGGCCGCCTCGCTTCGGGTTATCATTTTTTATCACCCCTTAAATCGTTGAGCATCCGCGAAATATTCGCACTGTATTCGATGGAGTCGGTCGCTTTGAAGGTAAGCTCCGGCACATGCCTGAGCTCAAGCCGCGCGCCAAGCTCGTGACGGATAAAGCCGGACGCCGATTTCAGGCCGGTAACGGCCTGCTTCGCCTGCTCCATCCCCTCCATCGCGCTGACAAAAACCGTGCAGTAAGATAAATCGCTTGTGACGTCCACCCGGACAATACTGATCAGACCCTGTACCCGCGGGTCTTTCAGCTCGCGGAAGATTGCCGTCAGCTCCCTTTTAATATCCTCGGTCGTCCGTCCCATTCTGTGGCTGGCCATTTTCTACCTCCGTATATTACACTCTCGGGATCAGTCCCTGTATTCCTCCATCACAAAGGCTTCCAGAATGTCCCCTTCCTTGATGTCGTTGAAACGCTCCAGACCGATGCCGCAGTCGTAGCCCTCGGCGACCTCTTTCACGTCGTCCTTGAAACGGCGCAGGGAAGCGATCTTATCCTCTGTGATGACAATCCCGTCGCGCACAACGCGAATCTGTGCGGCGCGGGTGATTTTGCCCGTCGTAACGTGGGCGCCCGCAATGGTACCCACATTGGTGATTTTATAAACCTCGCGGCACTCGGCCTTGCCCAAGGGCAGTTCGCGGAATTTCGGCGCAAGCATGCCCTTCATGGCGGACTCGATTTCGTCGATACAGTCGTAGATGATGCGGTACAAACGCAGATCCACGCCGTCGCGCTTGGCGTTTTCCTCGGCGACCGGGTCGGGCCGTACGTTAAAGCCGACGATAATGGCGTTGGAAGCGGAAGCGAGCATGACGTCGGATTCGCTGATCGCGCCCACGCCGCCGTGAATGACGTTTACGCGGACTTCCTCGTTGCTCAGCTTCTCCAGCGACTGGCGGACCGCTTCCACGGAGCCCTGCACATCGGCCTTTACAATGATCTGCAGCTCCTTCATGTCGCCCTGCTTCATCTGGTCGAACAGATTGTCAAGGGTGATCTTGGTGCGGGAGTTGAACCGCTCTTCCTTCATCTCGGTGCGGCGCTGCTCCACCAGCTCCCTTGCAAGGCGCTCGTCGGACACGGCGTTGAAGATATCGCCGCCGGTCGGCACGTCGTCAAGACCGGTGATCTCCACCGGAACGCTCGGACCCGCCTGCTCGATCTTCTGCCCGTCCGCGTCCGTCATGGCGCGCACGCGGCCAACGGTGGTGCCGGCAACAATGATATCGCCGGTGCGGAGCGTACCGTTCTGGACCAGCATGGTCGCAATCGGGCCGCGGCCTTTGTCAAGCCTTGCCTCAATCACGGTGCCCTTTGCTGCACGGTCCGGATTGGCCTTCAATTCCTTCATATCCGCTGTCAGGATGATCATTTCCAGAAGATCCTTGATGCCGGTCTTCTTCACGGCGGAAACAGGGATACACGGCGTGTCGCCGCCCCACTCCTCCGGAACAAGGTCGTACTCCGTCAGCTGTTCCATGACATGCTGCGGGTTCGCGCCCGGCTTATCCATCTTATTGATCGCGACAATAATGGAAACCTCCGCGGCCTTGGCGTGGTGGATCGCTTCCACGGTCTGCGGCATGATGCCGTCGTCCGCGGCGACCACCAGAACGGCGATATCCGTTACCTGTGCGCCTCTGGCACGCATGGTGGTAAACGCGGCGTGGCCCGGGGTGTCCAGGAAAGTGACGTCGCGCTCGCCCAGCTGTACCTGGTACGCGCCGATGTGCTGGGTAATGCCGCCGGCCTCAGAAGCGGTGACGTTCGCGTGGCGGATGGCGTCCAGAAGGGACGTCTTGCCGTGGTCGACGTGGCCCATAACGACCACAACCGGCGCGCGCGGCACAAGGTTGTCGTCCTTGTCCTCGCTGTCGTCGATGATCTGTTCCTCAATGGTGACGACGACTTCCTTTTCTACCTTCGCGTGGAATTCCATGGCGGCGAGGGAAGCGGTGTCGAAGTCGACGGTGTCGTTGACGGCGGCAAACACGCCCAGAGCCATCAGCTTCTTAATGACCTCGGCGGCGGTGGCCTTCAGGCGGAGCGCCAGCTCGCCGACCGTAATTTCCTCCGGAATCTGGATGGTGATCGGCTTCGCCTTGCGCTCCAGCGCGATACGGCGCAGACGCTCGGCCTCCGTCTCCTTGCGGGAATTCCTCGGCCTGCCGCGGTACTGGGAGCTACGCTGGGTCAGCTTCTGTTTCTGCACGGTATTGGTCGTGTTGATTTTTTCGGAAGCGAGGCGGTCGTATTTTTCGTTGTATTTGTCAAGCTCTACGTGGGACGATCTCGTATCGACGATTCTGCCCTCGGTGCGTTTGATCGCGTTGCCGGAGTCGCCGCCGGACGGCTGCGGCCTTCTCTGCATAGTGCTCTGCTGCGGTCTTGGCGCCACGGGAGCCTTGTGCTGCTGTGTGGGCTTGGGGCCGACCGGCGTAATCTTGCCCGGCTTTACGGCCTTGCGCACAGGCGGAACAGAAGCCGGCGCGCCCTGAGCGGGATGCGCCTGAGCTGCGGGCCGCTGCTGCTGCGCGCCCTGCGCCGGACGCGGAGCTCTGGCCTGCTGCTGTACGGGCGGACGGGGAGCGGGCTTCTGCGGCTGGATGATGACATCCGGCGTTTCCGGCTCCACGACGGTCTCGTTCCGGTTTGCCTGNGCTGTGTGGGCTTGGGGCCGACCGGCGTAATCTTGCCCGGCTTTACGGCCTTGCGCACAGGCGGAACAGAAGCCGGCGCGCCCTGAGCGGGATGCGCCTGAGCTGCGGGCCGCTGCTGCTGCGCGCCCTGCGCCGGACGCGGAGCTCTGGCCTGCTGCTGTACGGGCGGACGGGGAGCGGGCTTCTGCGGCTGGATGATGACATCCGGCTTTTCCGGCTCCACAACGGTCTCGTTCCGGTTTGCCTGAGCGAAATACGTGTCAAGGTTTTCGCTGCTGTTCTTCTGTGTAAACGTTTCAAAAACAAGATCGAGTTCGTTTTCGTTGAGAGCCGTCATATGTTTTTTTGTTTCACCGGCATACTTTTCCAAAGTATCAATGACATCCTTATTCGGAATGTTCAAATCCTTTGCCACCTCATGGACCCTGTATTTCATCATCATATATCAAATTCCTCCTCATTACTCTGTACCGGCCGCCTGTGCCCGGGAAAGCTCAAGCAGCTTTTTAGCGAACCCTGCGTCATTCACCGCTACAACTCCGGTTCGCTTTCCTAGAGCCATGCTGATTTCGTCCATTACCGCCCCGCAGGTCACCACTGCGGTTCCTTCTTCCCCAGCCGCCTGCCGGACGCCTCCGGCGGTTCGGGGGGAAAGGTCCGCCGCCAGCAGTATCAACGCGGCGCTTCCCTTCCTCAGCGATTCGATCGCCGCGTCATTGCCGAGCGAAAGCCTTCCGGCCCGGCGGGCAATGCCGAGAAGATGTAAGATTTTTTCATTCATTCCGGCTGATTTCCTCCTCCATACGGTCAAATACCTCGTCGGGGATTTTGCAGGAGAAGGCTTTTTCAAATCTTCTCGCCTTTCGCGCCGCTTTCAGGCAGTCTATGCTCCTGCACACATATGCGCCGCGCCCCGGCTTGCGTCCTGTCAAATCAAGAGATATTTCCTGTTCGGGCGATTTTACCACCCGCACAAGCTCTTTTTTCGGTTTCATCTCTCCGCACCCCGAGCACATCCGCATCGGTACTTTTCTTTCATGCATTCCATACACCGCCTGTTCCAAAAGAATTTACTTCTGCTCTTCCTCGCCGAAGAAGCCGCTTTCCGGCTTGATGTCTATCTTCCAGCCGGTCAGCTTGGCGGCAAGGCGGGCGTTCTGCCCTTTGTTGCCGATCGCGAGGGAAAGCTGGCTGTCCGGTACGGTCACGCGGCAGGCGTGGGAGCCGTCCTGCGCCGGAGTGACGGAAAGGACGTCCGCGGGCGACAGCGCGGAGGCGATAAACTGCGCCGGGTCCTCGCTGTACTCCACAATGTCGATCTTTTCGCCGCCCAGCTCGTTTACGATATTGGAAACGCGCGCGCCGCGGGAGCCGATGCAGGCGCCGACGGCGTCGACGTCCGGGTTATGGCTCACAACCGCTATTTTTGTGCGGGACCCCGCTTCGCGGGAAACCGCCTTTATCTCCACCGTGCCGTCGTAAATCTCCGGCACCTCGGTTTCAAACAATCTTTTGACCAAATCGGGGTGGACGCGGCTGATCATAGCGCGCGGGCCCTTCTCGGTTTCTTTGACGTCGACCACGTACACCTTGATGTGGTCTCCCTCGGTCAGCTTCTCGTCGCCGACCTGTTCGCTCTTGGGCAGAATGGCCTCGGCCTTACCGATCATCAGGGTCGCCGCGCCCGTGCGGGGGTCGACCCGCTCCACCAAGGCGCTGACCAGCTCCTGATGCTTGCTCTGGAACTCCTGCATCATCTGGCCGCGCTCGCCGTCGCGGATGCCCTGCCGGATGATGTTGCGGGCGGTCTGCGCCGCGATGCGCCCGAATTCCTTGGTGTTCAGCTGAACGCCGACCACTTCGCCGATGTCCGTTTTCGGGTCGATTTCGCGTGCGTCCTCCAACAGAATTTCTTTTCCCTGGTCGCTTATGTCCTCAACGACGGTCTTGCGCAGATAAACTTCGAACGTCCCTTTTGCCGGATCCATGTTTATCACACAGTCCTCGTTGCCGTAGCTGTTTTTGCAGGCCGTGACAATCGCCTTTTTGATCCTGTCGAGCATAAAGTCGACCGGAATGCCCCTTTCTTTTTCCAACAGAGCAAGGGCCTCGAAAACTTCGCTGTTCATTCCTCAATACCTCCAACAATATCATCATCCACCAGCCGCACCGACGAGGCATCCCTGGCGGCGAGTGAAATCGTTACTCCTTCCTCCGTTTGAAGGACCATGGTATTCTCCCGATAATCTTCCAGTACGGCGGCCAGCTCGCGCAGCCCGTCCTCCAGGGGGCGAATCAGCTTCACATGCACCACGGAACCCAGAAATGCCCGAAAATGCTCCTCGCGCACAAGCTCCCGGTCAATGCCCGGGGAGGAGACCTCCAGACAGTACGACTGGTCGATCGGGTCAAGTTCGTCAAGCGGGCCGTTGATCGCGCGGCTCATGTTTTCACAGTCCTCAATGCCCACGCCGCCCTCTTTGTCAATAAAAATCCTCAGAAACCAGTCGGCTCCCTCTTTCAGGAAGCGGACGTCCCAGACGGAAAGCCCCAGCCCGGCCGCAATCGGCGCGGCAAGCTTCCATACCGTTTCAACGGTATTTCCGTTCTTTTTCTTATAAGCCAACCCTGTTCACCTCATAATACAAACAAAAGAGCGGGTCGCCCCACTCTTTCATCCTTCATAATATTACTTATTTATAATATCACAACAAAACTGCGAATGCAAGGGGGAAAAGTGAATAATACGCTTATTCCTCCATCTGTTTCCCCAGGAAGGATGCCGCGACCTGCGCGAGCTTGGTTTCACTTTCCGTGGGAACCTCGTCGCCGTCGTTTCCGAGCAGGATCACCGCTCCGGTCACGTCGCTGGAAGCGATAATGGGATAAACGACTTCCGCCGTCCTGTCCACACCCTCCACGGGCCGGAACGCGGATTTGCCCTTGCTGATAAAGTTCGTGCGGCTCTGCATGCATTCCTCAAGCTCGGGGGTTACGCGGCGCTCCAGAAATTCCTTGCGCGAAACGCCGGCCGCCGCGACGACATGGTCGCGGTCACAGATAATGGCAGGCGCGTTGATCGCTTTGCTCAGCACATCCGCGTACTGCCCGGCGAAGGTGGAGAGCTCGCCCACAGGCGAGTATTTCTTAAAAATGACCCCTCCCTGCGTATCGGTAAAAATTTCAAGCGCGTCGCCCTCGCGTATGCGAAGCGTGCGGCGTATCTCCTTTGGGATGACAACGCGGCCTAAATCATCAATTCTTCTGACTATTCCTGTGGCTTTCAATTTTTATTACCTCCTGTGCGGTGTTGTCTTTGCTTATTATCCGCAGGAATTTCTTTGCTATACAGGATTTGACAAGGATGATTTTGGGAAAATTTTTTCTTTTTGCTCCCACGGGCTGCACTGCCCGCTGGAAATATGACTTTTTCTTCCGCGGCTGCGTCAAACAAATCCTTCTTTTATTGACGGGCCTGTGTTTATCTTTCGGGAAAATACGGTAATACTTGTAAACGGAAGGAAGCCGTACTATAATAAATCATAATAAGCTTTCCCGAATAAATGGAGGTTTTACATTGAAAAAACTGATAAAATTATGCGCCGCGGTTCTTGCGGCGGCAGCCCTGTTCGCGTTTACGGGCTGTTCGGCGCGCACGCCGGTTACGGCGGACGAATTTGAAAAGCAGGCGGAAGCGGCCGGGTTTACGGTAACGGATTCCTCCGCAAGTGCAAACGCGGAAAAATACCTGAGCGCAATCAAAAGCGAGACCGGCACGGAGCTGGCATTTCTTTCCTTCTCCTCGGAAAGCGCCGCTACGGAGATGTACACAAACCTCAAGTCGAGCATTACCTCCGGCACGGACGGCGACGCGAAGAACGTTGACTCCTCCTCCTATAATAAATACACCCTTGTAAACGGCGAGCTGAACCACATTCTGGTGCGGATGAATAAAACCATTGTGTACGGCAAGGCGACCACAACCTATAAAAACCAGATCGACGACTTTTTCAGCGCGATTAAATACTGAACCTGTTTAATTTAATAAGGCTCCCCTGACAGACGCGAACGCAGCGTTTGTCAGGGGAGCCTTTTTGATGTGTAAATATCATCAATCTAAAAAAGCTTTCCGCCGGTAAAGCCCGCGAAGGCCATGGACAGAATCCCGACGTAGATCAGCACGGCGGGCAGCCCGCTGAACGCTTTGGGCATATCCGGGTTCCTGCAGATTTCCGGCGTATGGGAAAAAACGAGGGCGGCCAGAAAGAACGCCGCGCCCGTGCCGAGGGCAAAGCCGAGTGCATCCGGCAAAGCGAGTTTCAGGCTTTTCAGCACATACGGCATGGAGAGCACGACCGTATTCATCGCCGCCGGAGCCAGAATCTGCCCGTATTTTCTGTAAAACTGTGCGGAAAAGGTTTTCAGGACAAACGCCGCGATCAGATAGGCGGCCGCGCTGCAAAAAGCCAGCAGGGCCGGCCGCAGGACAATCAGCATTTGGCTGCCCGCAAGCAGCGGGCTGAGAAAATAAGCCGCAGCCATGGAAATCAGCGTAAAGACCGTTACAAAAGCGGAGTACATTCCGAGCATTTTCGGCCTGCGCCCCGCGCGGAGCACGCGGCTGAACCCAATCCCCCCGGCAAACAGGATATTTTCCGTGCTGACCGCCAGAAGTGCGGTCAAAAGCATCTGTACAAAGGTGTTCATATGCGGGGAACCCTCCTTCTACCGGCTTTTTTACTGCGCTTTTCATTTACCCACTGGACGAACGCGGCGAAAAACCCAAGCAGGAGGAAGCCGAAAAACGGCAGGGAAACGCCCGCGTCGGCGGTGCCGTACACCCCCATGTTGGTGTGCCACAGGCTGCCCTTGAGCCAGAACTCCCGAATGGCGGCGCTCAGGCAGATGACCGCGGCAAAGCCGATAGAGCACCCCAGAGCGTCCGCGGCCACCGCCCAGCCGATATGGGTGGGCGCGTAATCGTTCGCGCGGGAAAGGATCATGGAATTGCAGATCATCAGGGCGGCGAACATGCCCAGAGCAGTCACCGACCCGGGAAGCAGCTTTTCCGTCAGCCACGCGGCGGGAAGATACAGAACCGCGGAAGCCGTCAGGACCAGCCCCGGACGGATCCACAGGGGGACCATTTCCCCCACCAGACAGAGCAAAAGGGTCAGCGGCAGGGTCAGGAACAGGAAGAGAAGGGACAGCTCAACGGCGTTCCTCAGATTGTAACCGCCCGCAACGATGGGGTAAAGCCCCAGAGCACCGATCAAAACAGGGTTTTTAAAAAACGCCCCGTTAAAAAAGATCGTGCCCGTTTCGCGCAGCAGGGTTTTCTTATTCGTCATACGGTTCATCCCCCAGTCTCAGCGCCCCCAGCAGCAGAGAATCAATCTGCGGGGCCGCGGCGTTGGCAATGATGACGGCGAAGACGGCCCCCTGCTCAAACGCGCCGAAGCGGCGGAACATCATCACCAGAAAGCCGCCAAAGGCGCCGTAAAAAATGCGTCCCGGTATCCTGTGCGGGGCAGTCACCGGGTCGGTGACCATGAACACGGAACAGAAAAGCAGGGACCCCGACATCAGCTCGTACTTCACAGAGGTCAGCGGGTCGCACGCAATTCTGGGGAAAAACGCCGCAATCAGCACGGCGACAGCCAAAAAGGAAACCGTGATTTCCCACCTGGCCGTGCGCTTCAGGAACAGGAAAAGCCCGCAGGCGCAGATCACCAGGATTCCGGTCGTACCCAGCGGGCCGGGAAACACGCCCCAAAGCATGTCGAGCGGCAGGATGCCCGGCTTCAAGCCGCTTTTTAAAACAGCGGCGGGCGAACGGGCCAGCACCGCGGTAAAATCCTGGTACGGAGGAATCGTCTGAGCGGCCGCCGGATCGAAATAGGAAAACATCTCCTTCGGCCAGCAGAGCACGGCAAAGGCAACGCCGGACGCCGCCGGATTAAACGGCGTATGCCCGATGGAGCCGAACGGCATCTTCGCGACCAGAATCGCAAAGGCGGACGCCGCACAGGGCAGCCACAGGGGGGCGTTGAGAGGCATCAGCATGGTAATCATCATTCCCGTGACAAGGGAGGACCCGTCGGAAAGGCTGATGCTCTTTGTCTGGATCAGGCTGAATGCAATCTCGCAGACCGCACAGGCCAGCATAGTCACGCCCGCCATCACGAGCGGGCGCGGCCCGTAGTGCACCGCGGGCAGAATGAGCAGCATAGCAAGCGCGAACAACACGTCGCGCATCATGGAAGCTACGGAGGCTTCGCTTTTTACAAAAGGAGCTCTCGCTTCATTTAACGTCAATCGAAGTCACCGCTTTTCTTATATGCCGCCGCCTTTGAAATGGCGGCGCGCAGATCGATTCCGGAAGGGCAGGCGACGGCGCAGGCCGAACAGCCGATGCATTTCTGCACGTTCAGCATTCTGACAGGGTCCGGGCTGGCGCTTTGTATCTCTCTCAGGACCTTCCACGGCACAATGCCGCGCGGGCACGCCCGCTCGCATTTTTCACAGCCGATGCAGGGATAGGTCTTGTTTCTGAGGGGCTTTCGCAGTGCGATCACACAGCGCGTCGCAGCCGTGACCGGCTCGGACAGGTCGGTGACGGCTTTTCCCGTAACGGAAGAACCGGTGATGACCACCTTCGTCTTTTCGCTCGCTTCGCAGGCGTCCAGCAGAAATTTCAGCGGCGTGCCGATACGCACCCGCAGATTCCGCCAGTGCTCGACCCCGTCGCCCGCCACCGTCACCACGGTAAAGCTCTGGGGTTCGTTTTCGTCCACGGCGGCGGTCAGCGCCAGAAGTGCCTGCGCGCCGACGTACGCGGCGTTTTTTCCGGAAGCGTACAGCTTCCGTTTCAAGAGCACCCGCGCCGGATACCGTTCGCCCGCAAGGATCAGATCCGCCTGCGGGTTGATTTTCTGAATCACGCGCGCTTCCCGGGAAGTCGCCACGGCGATTTTGTTCTCCGCCGCGCCGCACGCCCGCGCGGCGAGCACCAGCCCGGCGATCATCGCGTGCGTATTTTCCCGCAGCGTAGCCATGGCGCTCGTCGTACAGGGGTCCTCGTCAAAGCAGCAGGCCACGAGCATATCCGGTTTCAGCCGGCGCAGCCGCCTCAGCTTCTTGTCGAGCGCCGTACCGTCGAATTCGTCGACGATCCCGGCGGCCTCGGCGGCAGCGATGATCCCGCTGGCGTCAAGCTTCCCCTTCCGGGGCGGAAGCGGATTCGGCTCCTCAATGTCCTCCGGAACGGGAAGATTCTTTATTTTATGTCTCAGCGAAGCTGATTTTTGCTGCTCCAGCTTTACACCGCGCTGCAGTATCACGCCGCCACCCCCGTCTCTATTTTTGCCCGGCCGCCGCTTTCAGATCCCTGATCGCCTGTGCGGCATCCTCCGCCTTGAATACGCTTGTCCCCGCCACGCACACATCCGTGCCCGCCTGGGCGGCCGTCCGGATCGTGGAGGGATTGATCCCTCCGTCCACCTGAATCAGCAACTCGGGCCTGCGGGCTTTCAGGACACGGATCTTTTCCATCATGTCCTCCATAAAGCTCTGGCCGCCGAACCCCGGCTCCACCGTCATGACAAGCACCATATACAGCTTGTCCAGATACGGGAACAGCACTTCCGCGGGAGTACCCGGCTTCACGGACAGCGCCGGCTTTGCGCCGCCCGCACGGATGGCTTCCAGCGTTTTTTCCGTGTCGGACTTCGATTCTATATGAAAAGTAATAATATCCGCTCCGGCGTCTATAAAATCAGGGACATACCGGAGCGGTTCCTCGATCATCAGATGCACGTCAAAAGGTTTTTCCGTAAATCCGCGCACGGCCCTGATCACCGGCGCACCGAAAGTCAGGTTCGGCACAAAATGCCCATCCATTACATCCAGATGGATCCAGTCTGCGCCACAAAGGTCCATTCTTCTTACTTCATTTCCAAGCTGTGAAAAATCCGAGGAAAGCACCGAAGGTGCTATTAGCATATTGATTCCTCCATTGCTTTTTCCTTTATTCTACCCTAAATAGATTGTTTTTTCAACTTTTTCAGAACCGGTTCCCTCAAACTTTATAGTGCCTGCCGGGAACGGATTCCCGGCAGACGATCTATAATGAAGCGGTTTAAATATTTGCCCCGCACTCTATTGTATGCATGAATTCCCATTTTGGCAGTAAAAAAGCTCCGCATCCGCGAAGCTTTTTCCGCTATTTTTCATCGTGGCCGGAGGGGTCGTCCCCGGGGGCGTCTCCTCCGCTTTTCCTGCTTTCCCTGTAATAGACCACACAGGCAAGCACCAGCGCCGCCGCGGTAAGCCCGCGCAGCACCCAGCCCCAGGCCCCGGCAAACGGGTTGACCGCGAGGGCGGCATCCGCAAACCACCATCCGCCCAGAAGGATAAAGAACGCGCCCAGGGCATAAAAAACACGGTTTTCCCGGCTCATCCGGAAAATCAGGATCAAACCGACGGCAACCCACATTGCCGCATATACGTAAGGCAAATCAACCGCTCCCCGCTGTTATGATATTTTATCATAATATGAATCGGGATTTCTGTCAATCGCTACGCGCAGGTTTTCTCGGCTCTGCGCAGCCTGCCCTGTGCACGCTGGGGATGCCTGTGCATCCGGCGGCGGCGCACGACGGCTTCCCGCCTGAGCTGTAAAAAGCAGCAGAAGGCCACGACGGCCTGCAGAACAAACTGGACGGTCTGGAACAGCCAGTTCCCCTCTCCGGAGAGAAGAGAGAGTATCCCCATCGCCGCGGTCATCCCCAGCAGCGCGCGGCCGGACTCGGTCCGCGGCCTGAATTTTTTGGCCATGATGCCCGCCGCCAGCAGCATGATCGTTCCCGTAAAAAGATTCATCGTTTTATCCCCCGGCCCCAAAACCGTTCATATGTTCTATTTGTTGTCCTTATAATAACACATATGTTCTATTGAATGCAAGCTTTCTTTTTCAAAAAAATTTGCGCGGAGACATCCGCGGGACAGCAAAAGGAGCGGGGTTTCCCCCGCTCCCTGTATTACAGAACATAAATATTCATCTTACGGTTTCCGAACTGCCGGCACTGCCCGACCGTGTTGAAATACAGGTCGGCGACAATGCGTCCGTCCATTACCCCGCCGCCGGTATCCGCCGCAATGGCGTAACCGTAAACGACCTTGCCGTCCGGGGAGCAGATATAAAGCCTGCTGCCGTAGGGGATGATCTTCGGATTGACCGCGACCAGGCCGAACGCCGCCGCCCGCCCGGTTGAGGTTCTTCCCCCGCCGGTGTAGCCGGTGCATTTTCCGGTAACGTATTTTTTATAGGAAATGGTCTTTCCGTTCTGGTCGGTAATCGTTCCGTCGCCGTTAATTACTGCGGCGCCCGCCGCTTTTTTCTTTGTTCCGACCACGGTCACCTGATCGACCGGCTGTTCCACCACGGTGGTGCTGACGACCTCGCTGGCGGCAACCTTTCCTTCCACCAGCTTCTGGCGGGTAACCACGGACTGGCTACCGGCTTTGCCGGAAGTCTTGACCTTGATCTGCCCTTTATAAAGGCTGGCGCTGTTTTCGTTTTTATTTTTGTACGCGACCGGCTGAATGCTGGTTACTTCCTTATAGGTCACCCTTGAAACGGAAATTTGCATTCCGTCGCTGACAGGGGCGTTCTTCTCCACGTTGACAAGGTCCTCCGCGCCGAGGGAAGTCCCTGCTTCCTCAAGCGCCTGGGCGACTGTGCCTTCGCCGGCGACCACGGATTTCGTCTGCCCGTCCGCCGTAATGCTGACGGTAAATTTTCTTTTTACCTGGATGTCCGTTTCCTGTGTAACCTTTTCAGCCGGCTTCGGAGTAACCACATCGTTTGCTTTCAGCGTTACCGCCGCCGCAGACAGCGCCTGCGCCACCGTATCGCCGTAGTGCAGCGCAACGGTTTTTACATCGCCGTCCGCGCTGATGTCCGCCTGAAATGCAGTTCTCACAGTGATGAGGATTTTCCCGTCCGGGGTCAGTTCGGGGCTGCGCTCAACAATATCGTTTTCGCCGTGCTTAACATTTGCCGCGGCAAGAATTTCATCCGTCCCATCATTGAACAGCTGTACGGATCTCTTTTCTCCGTTATAATCGACCACTGCGTTACGCGTTACTGCCGCCACCGTGATGACGGAACTGACTGTAATCACAATCATCATAGCCAGAGCAACCACTCTTTTCATCGAGTTTTGCAGACAGGCCGTATTTCGTGTAAAAAATTGCATTTGTTCACCCTTTTCCCTGCTTCGGCGGGGTAAATATGGGCCTTGCCCACCACCTTGCCGAGCGTCAGTTTTTAGAGCATCTATCCAATGGCGTAATTATATTCACCTAATGCATAATTGTCAAATTAGCATTGGTCGCAAATTTGTAGATATTGCACAAAGCCTTTCCCGCAAATATTCGGAAATTCCGCCTTAATTTTCCGTGTCGGCACAAATACTCCTTTTCTTGCGCTTTCAAAGAAAGCCTTTTCTGTGCAAAATGCAAGAAAATCAAAGTTACAAACTTGTTACAAATATTACAGCATTGTTTACACTGTAAAGAATTGGGTTTTTCGGCCGCTTTTCCACCGTTTTTTTGAACGATCGGTTAAAATCAGGGGCTCTGCGCCTGAGTTTTTGGCCATTGTGAACAGTGTTTCAAAACCTGTCGTTTTTGATACAATTCCGCCTTTCCGCCGAAGGACGGTACGCTCCTGAAAAACCGGTTTTCGTTCATTTTCGCTGCCTGAATCCGGCGCCGAAAGGCACAACGCAACCACACTATATATAGTATATGAAGGCCGTCCAAAAAGAGCGCGAACTCTGCCGGAAAAATGCTATATATAATGAAAAGGGACTCCGGTCATCCGGAGCCCCTTTTACCGTACAATCAATCCTAAGTATCGCGACAGGTCGCAGGCCTGTACCGCAGTGACGACCGCCCCCTGCAGCTCCGGCCCGGAAAGCAGGATTCCCGCGATTTCACAGGTTGTGAAATCGATCCCTTTAAGCGGTGCGTGAAGAAATTCCGACCGGGTCAGATCGCATTTCTGAAACCCGGCTAACTTGAAGGCACACAGCTGAAAGCTCGCGTTTGAAAAGTCGCTTTCCGCAAAGCGGCAGCCCTTTATTTTCACTGAGGATAAATTCCCATAGGTACAAATGCATTTTTCTATGGTGACGCTTTCAAAAGACGACTCTGAAAAATTGACGCCCAGCATCTTGCAGTTTTCAAACCGCACCCTGCGCAGCAGGCATTTGGAGAAATCGGCATTGGAAAGATCGCAGCCGCTGAAAACGGCATCCGCAAAATAAAGGCTGCCAAACCTGCTTTCCGCCAGGCGGCAGTTCTCGAAAAAACATTCCCGGATGTCGGTGCCGCAAGCCTCCATGCCGTTTTGCACCGCGTTCCGGAAGCGGTAACCTTTCACGTCCCGTTCTTCCTCCTGTGCCTGCCGAAGGACTTCTTCCAGGGTTTCCATTTCCGTTAACTGCTCAGAGAGCTTTGGTTCTTCTGTTTTTATCATTTCGTTTCCATCACTCCTGTGAATTTTTTGTCCCGGCAATATTCATTTGCTCCGTTCCCCAGGCGGCCAGCTCGTTCAGCGCCGGCATCAGGCTTTCTCCCGACCGGCTCAGGGAATATTCCACGTGCGGCGGTATTTCCATGTACTGGACCCGTCGTACCAGCCCGTTTTCTTCCAGCTCCTTCAGGGACTGCGACAGCATCATGTTGGTGATTCCGCAGACGCACCGTTTCAGTTCATTGTACCTTAAAACGCCCTTGCAGCTAAGCGCCCACAGAATCGGAAGCTTCCATTTTCCGCCGATCAGCCGCAGGGCATACGTGACCGGGCATTTCCCGATTTCTTCTTCCCGTTCCGCTGCATTTTCCCCTATACTCATAAAATCCTTCCTTAGTCATAAAAATCTGCATACTTGTATTTTTCATTCCTTATTTTATAATAATATCATAAACAAATACGAAGGAGCAATGATTATGGACGAAGTTCTTCAATTTTTAACCGAAAATCCCACCTTTTACCTCGCCACAGTGGAAGGCAACGTTCCCAAAGTCCGTCCTTTTGGGTTCATCATGAAATACGACGGAAAACTCTGCTTCTGCACCAACAACGGAAAAAATGTGTATCAGCAGATGAAGGAAAACTCCAATATCGAGATCTGCACGACCAGCAAGACCAACGAATGGCTGCGCCTGAAGGGAAAAGCGGTTTTCTGCACCAGCAAAGAAAGCAAGCAGGCCGCGCTGGCGGCAGCTCCCTATCTTTCCAGTATGTACCGGGTAGACGACGGTATTTTTGAGGTTTTTTCCATTGACGAAGCGGAAGCCACTTTCAGCAATATGAAGGGCGAATCCAGAACCGTTCGCTTTTAATAGTACCCAACAGGCCTATTAAAGTCGAAATGCAGTAATGATTAGGAAGGTCCCCGCAGACAAGCTGCGGGGACCTTTTGATTCGATCGAGCCGAACGCCTTGAAACAGAGAAAACCCGCACGGATACAAGCACCGTGCGGGTAAAATTAAAGAAATTATCTCTTGGAGAACTGGGGTGCGCGACGGGCTGCTTTCAAGCCGTACTTCTTGCGCTCCTTCATTCTCGGGTCGCGGGTCAGGAACCCGGCCTTCTTCAGAGCAGAACGCAGATTCTCGGAATCATACTGAAGCAGCGCTCTGGCAATGCCGTGGCGGATTGCGCCGGCCTGGCCGGTTACGCCGCCGCCGGCTACGCGGCAAACAACGTCGAATTTCTCATTTGTATTGGTAAGAACCAACGGCTGACGGACGATCAGCTTGAGGGTGTCAAGTCCGAAATAATCGTCGATGCTTCTGTCGTTGATGGTCACTTTACCGGTGCCCTGGTAAACTCTTACGCGGGCAACGGAGCTTTTTCTTCTGCCGGTTCCATAGAAATATGGTGCTTTCTCGTACATATTAATCCTCCTCCCTTACAGTTCCCAAGCCTGCGGCTTTTGAGCGGCGTGAACGTGTTCCGCGCCTTCAAACAGACGAAGTCTGGTCATGGCGGCACGGCCGATCGTGGTGCTGGGGATCATGCCTTTTACGGCAAGCTCCATCGCCTTGCAGGGCTTTTCACTCATAAGGGTGTCGTATCTGACAGCCTTTAAATGTCCGATGTAACCGGTGTGGTGATAGTAAAATTTCTTTTCCAGTTTCTTTCCGGTCAGCACGACGTCTTTGCAGTTGATGATGATCACATGGTCGCCGCAGTCAACGTGCGGAGCAAAGGTTACTTTGTGTTTTCCGCGGAGCAGAACAGCGGCCTGTTTGGCGACGCGGCCCAGCGGTTTGCCTGCTGCGTCGAGCACATACCACTTGCGCTCAACTTCGCCGGCCTTCGGCATATAGGTGGACATAGCTTATACCTCCTGAATTTTATCTGAAAATATCACAAAACCCCGCCCTTTTGGCAGGGCTGCCTTTCTTAAAAAAGCGCGCCGAAAAGCGGCGCAAAGGAATTGCATGTATGATACTACCACAGGAAGGCCGCCGTGTCAAGAGCAAAGTGCGATTATTTTAATTTAGTTGATGGTTTTCTCCGGTTTTCACCTGTTTTTGGCCTGTTTCTCGTCGTCACTCTCCCGTCATTTCACTTTTCAGAGCTTTTTGCTCCTATTGTCAACCTTATAACGGAAACAAGGTTGACAATTCAGTGAATCCCGCCTATACTGAAAACAAATTCATTGATATGGGAGATGCTTATGAAAACAAAACAGCTGACTTTGACCGCGTTGTTTACCGCGCTTACCATCCTGTTTGCGCAGCTGATCCTTCCGCTGTCCTTCACCCCGGTTCCGCTGTCGCTTTCCCTTCTGCCGGTCTATCTTTCCGGCGCGATTCTGCCGAAACGGTACGCCGTATACTCCCAGCTGGTCTACCTTCTGATCGGCGCCGTTGGCCTACCGGTATTCGCCGGATTCAAAGGCGGTCCGGGCGTGCTTTTCGGGCCAACGGGCGGATTCCTCATCGCCTATCCGCTGATGGCCTTTCTGACCGCGTGGATTCTGGAGCTTCTTAAGAGAAAGACGCTCGCCTCCTGCGTCCCGGCCATGCTCGCCGCCCTTGCCGTGTGCTATCTGTGCGGTTCCCTGTTCTATGCGTTCGCAGGGCACGTCAGCTGGCTCAAATCCCTCTCCGCCACGGTTTTCCCATTCGTCCTTTTCGATCTGATCAAGGTCTCCGCTTCTGTTTTACTCGCTCCGGCGATCAACAAAGCGTTGACAAAAGCAAGTCTAATACAAACAGTATAACGGTTTGGACCTGCCGGTCGGAAAACGCCTACGGGACCATGCGGTCGGCAAGCGCTTACGGCGACGCTTCCAGTTGGCTTAATATTAAATCGGAAGTGGATTGCTCCGAAACTCCTTTCGCCGCGCCGGGCGCGGCACCTCCCTCAAAGAGGGAGGCAGGGGTTCGCTCTCTTTAGGCTCCCTCTGGGAGGGAATTTGACCCGCTTTTCCGTTCCCCCCGTCAATGAAAACCACAGCAGTATCGTATCTCATAGAGATACCTTGGGGATACCTGGGGGTAACAGAGAATTTTGTATTCCCAACATTGCTTAGAACGACAGATTTAGGGATCGATTCATCATTTTACTTGCAGTCGAGTTCGCCGTAGGCGCATCCCGGACCGGTAGGTCCAAAATCCCCCTGTGCGTCCTTTGCCTACTTTCGGACAAGAGCGAAAGTAGGGGCCCGCCCGGCCTGAGGGCAGAGCTGACGATCAACTCCTACTTGCGGCGATGCACTAATGAGGCAGGCGGAGACTCCTCCCGTCGCGGACCCGCCCGGCCCGTGGGCGGAATAAGACCCGTTATAAAGCCCTTTTCTTCGGATAGGGCTTTTTTTCATCGGTAAGGCCCAGAAGATAGTCCACGCTTGTCCGATGGTAATCTGCAATTGCGATCAGAATTTCGGTCGGAATATCGTTTTCGCCTGTTTCATATTTTGAGTAGCCGGTCTGCGACATCCCCAGTATTTGAGCAAATTCTGTTTGCGACAAATCATGATCTGTTCTTAATTCACGAATCCTTCTATACATATAAATTCCTTATTTCTCTTTTCTGGGATAAGGTTGGATTTTTTCCGTCAGGCCCAAAAGATAGTCCACACTGGTTTGGTATATTTCAGACAATTTAACCAGTATTTCGGGGGACATTGCGTTGACTCCATTCTCATAGGCGGAATAAGTCCTCCGATTGATAAACAGCAAATCGGCAACATGCTGCTGTGTCCAGTCCCGGTCTTCTCTCAGCTCTCTAATTTTATTATAAATCAATATTCTCACCCCAACCTGATTATAAATGCCAGAATTTCTGCCATTGACTTTTGGCAGAAATTCTGGCACAATAAGATCGAGGTGATAAAAGTGGAACCTTATCGGGAAATGTACTATCTTCTATTTAACCGTGTAACCGACGTTATCCGCGATTTGCAGGACGCTCAGAAAGAGACGGAATCCCTTTTTCTGGAAAAGGGACCGGAGCATCCGATTTCCGCGCTGCGGATTTATCCGAAGCATAAAGATTAGTCCATAAAAAAGGCGGCTGAAAATTCAGCCGCCGGAATCGCTATTGCATTTCCCTTCCTATGACCTGCGCGAGCGCGCCCACCTTCTGAAACAGGGTCGCGTAAGCCTCGGGAGTGAGCTGCTGTGCGGCGTCGCTCATCGCGACCTTAGGGTTGGGATGCACCTCGATAATCAGCCCATCGGCACCCGCGGCGATTCCCGCGAGGGATAGGGACGTAATATACTTTGATTTTCCCGCCGCATGGGACGGGTCGATAATAATCGGCAGGCTGCTGCGTTCCTTGACCACCGGCACGGCGGAAACGTCGAGCGTATTGCGCGTCGCGGTTTCAAACGTGCGGATGCCGCGTTCGCAAAGCACAACATTGTAGTTGCCCTCGCTCATAATGTACTCCGCGGCGTCCAGCCATTCCTCCACGGTCGAGGAAATGCCGCGTTTGAGCAGCACGGGGATTTTAGAGCGGCCCACTTCGCGCAGCAGACGGAAATTCTGCATATTCCGCGCGCCGATCTGAAGCATATCGCAGTATTTTCCCGCGGTATCGATCTGGTCGTGCGCCACAATTTCGCTGACCACCTTCAGCCCACAGGTGTCCGCGGCTTTCCGCATCAGCTTCAGGCCTTCTTCCTCCATCCCCTGGAACGAATAAGGGGAGGTTCTTGGCTTGTAAGCGCCCCCGCGCAGAAAATGAGCGCCCGCCGCCTTTACGCCCACAGCCGCCTGTGTAATCTGATCCTCGCTTTCCACCGCGCAGGGACCGGCCATCATCACCAGATTCTTCCTGCCGATGACCTCTTCCCCCACCTGTACCACGCGTCCGTCCGGGCACATCTCCCGGCTGGCCAGCTTATAGGAATGCATGATGGGGACGCATTTTTCAACGCAGTCCATCAGCTCAAAGTCAAATCCGCCGAGCTTCGCCTTATCGCCCAGGACGCCGACAATCGTCGCCTGGGAACCGGTGGAAAGGTTCGCGCCTAGGCCATGTTCTTTTAAGGCCTCTATGACTTTCTCCACGTCCTGTTTCGTGGACCCGTTTTTCATTACAATAATCATGATTTCATTCCCTTTTTTCCGCGTTACGGAAAATCTTCCTGTAATACGCTTTCATAACTTTATGCTTTAAACTGTTAAACTTATTATACCTTTTTCGGGGGAGAATTGCAAGCCCGGAATCCCCGGAGCATAAAAAAACAGCCACCCTATTGGGTGACTGCTTTATCATGTTGGCACCTTCCTATTGTCCCGGGCCGTTACCAGCCAAGTATCTTCGGCACCAGTGAGCTTAACTTCCGTGTTCGGGATGGGAACGGGTGGACCCTCACCGTCATCAGCACCAACTTTGTTCAGTTCTCGCGACGACTTGATTATAATACCACCATCTCCGACAAAATGCAAGTGTTTTTTAAAAATAATTTAATTTTTTGTTACATGGGAGTAAACTCGATTGTATTTTGGACGGTTTTTTCAGCTCTTATACACCGAAAACACGGATTTTTAAGGCTTTTGCAAGCTTAACTGTTCATTTCGGCGGAACTCAGCATATTGCGGCAGGCTGCGAAAATCCCGATGGATACCAGCACATTGCTGATAAAAACCGGCAGCCCCAGCAGCGTCAGGGGAATATTTTCAACAAGGAGATAAAGCGCAAGGCTGATTCCCGCTCCCGGCAGCAGAAGGACAATCAGCATCAGCATGTAGGCGAACATCAGCAGTCCCTTATTCACCAGCTGGCCGAATATCCGCTGGGAAAGGACGTTCCCCGCGGTATAAATAAAGCCCATGGAGGCATAGAGCAGCATACAGACGAGCGCGGTAACAGGATTCGCGCGCAGCATGACGCCGAGCACGGCAAAAATGATCACGCCGTCTACAACCGGCGTCAGAAGCGTCGTCAAGCTGGCCCAGAACAGCTTCGCAAACGGTTTTTCCGGTACCAGGTAAATATACGGCTTCATCAGCTCTAGCGTCCAGTCGCCGGCGGCATTGAAGAAAAACTGGATATAGCTGCTCATACTCAGCGCAATCACCAGAATGAGGCCGCTGGGCATCCCGTCGTCCCTCGCTCCGCCGCTGATCGCCCTGAGCACGAACGCCAGAATCACGTTGATCGCCAGCAGCACAATGCTGGTGCCACGGAGAAACGGGATACGGTTTTTGCGTTTCATTTCACGGATATGCTTGAAGAAAAAGACGCTCGCTCCCCATCCGTGCCAGATACCCGTGTCCGTCACCCGGCGGGGCTGGGTGTTCATGCCGCGCACTCCCGCCGTCTTTCCGTCTTTCACTGCCTGTTTCAATTCAAATGTGCTTTCGGTGGTCTGGAGCACATCCTCATAATAATCCGAATTGCTTTTGGCGAACAGAAGGACGCTCCCCGCAACCACTGCCGCGTTCAAAGCCGCGAATACGGCGGCGCGCACGGTATCCCCGTTCATGATGGCGAACACCATTCCCTTGATCCATCCGATAACCGGCGCGAATTCCAGATACGGCGAGGCCAGCGCGGCGAAAAGCGACTGCTGGTTGGCACCGTGGAACCAAAAATTACTCAGGGTAAACGCCACCATCATCCCGATTTCCGCGTACAGCACCGTTTTAATCCATCCTGTACGCTCCGGGCGGCCGCTGGAGTAGCTGTAGACCAAAAGGGTAATCAGCTGAATAGTGAACACGATCAGCGCAATTCCGGCCACCAGCGCGACCATCTGCCAGACCGTAATCCCAAACAGGTTAATCGCCATTCCGGCGTAAAACATCAGAAAAATCATCATAAAGATGCTGGAGGCCATCTGCTTGACAAGGCCGTAGGCAAGTATTTTTTTAGGGGAAATAGGCGAGACAAACAGGAAATTCACATCGGACATTCTGAAAAAAGTAGCCCCGCTTTTCAGCCCGCTCAGCACACTGGGGACCGTAATCAAAAAGAGAATGGCAAAATAAACCCCGTGCAGGATCCCAATGTCCGGGTAGCTGCCGGGTTCGCGTACTTCGCGTTCCGTTCCGTTTAACAAGGAGAGCCCCAGCATTGCCGCCAGAAACAGATACAGAATCAGCCTTGCCGGGTGGTGCAGCAGGTCGATCACGGCGTTTTTGATTTCCTTCCGGATCAAATACAGTATCGCTTTCATCGCGCATCCCCGCCCGTCTGCGCGCCTTCCGTAATGGAGAAGAACAGCTGCTCCAGATCCTCACCGGTGCTTTCTATTTCCGCGCGGGTGCGGACCGCGGCGATTTTTCCGTCCATCATAATCAGGGCCTTATCCCAAAAGTCCCGCACACTGTCCAGCATGTGCGTGCTGACCAGAACGGCGCAGCCCTTTTCCCGCAGCTCCGTCAGCATCGTTTTCAGCTCCTTGATCGCGTGGGGGTCCAATCCGATCAGGGGTTCGTCCATCAGGACCACCTTTGGCTCAGGAAGCAGCGCGCAGCAAATGCTGAGCTTCTGCTGCATTCCCTTACTCAGCTCCTTGCCCAGCTTCTTGCGCTTATCATCCAGCTCCATGCGTTCCAGCAGCGTCCTGGCTTTATCCTTCCAGTCCTCCACCTTATATGCACGTGCGATAAATTCCAAATGCTCGTAGACCGTCAGCGTTTCAATCGGCGCCGGTATTTCCGGAATATAGCCGAAATTTCGCTTTGCCTCCACGGTTTTATTCGGGTATCCGCAGACGGCGATATTCCCGTTAAAGCGCAGCAGCCCCGCGATACACTTGATCGCCGTTGATTTTCCCGCGCCGTTGGGGCCGATCATCACCGCGATTTCGCCCGGATCCACCCGGAAATTCAGATGGTCGTTCGCCAATGTATTTCTGTATTTCTTTGTTAAGTCTAAAACTTCAAGCATTGCTGTCCTCCAAGCTTCTATTCGCGATTCTGTCTGTTCGTTAATAATAAAAGGAATTCCCTCCGAAGGAAGAGATGCTCACCACAAAAACCATGCACACAATAACGGCAAGAATGGCCACGCCCGTCAGCGCAACGGCGATGGTAAGGAAAAGCTTTGCGCGGCGGATCTGCTCTCCCGCCAGGGGATTCCTATTCTGTGGGGGCTGGTTCGGCGCTCCGCACCGCGGGCAGACCGCGTCATAAAAATAATGTCTGAAACCGCAGTTGGGGCACATAATATAGTTCCTTGACGAATTTCGGATACAAAGATATATAATGCCCGGAATCAGACCCAAAAATCCGATCAGAAGGCCCCACATCAGCGCGTCCGGGTTCGCTTTCGCACAGGCGTCATTGTAGGCCGCCAAAGCAAAAAGCACGCGTGCGGCAAGCGCAAGCAAGCTGACAAGCATGATTAAAAAAAGGACTCCAATACCGACAGATGCCACTGCTACCATCCTCCGTTCATATAGGCGTTCTGCTTTCGCCTTCTGTATTAAAAGATGAATACAATGGTACGGGAAAACTCACAAAAAGTCAACCCCATATGCCCTTTGATATCCACGAGGAAATCATTACCAGACAAAAAACGTTCATAATTTCATTTTAAATGCAAAAAAGACCCATCTGAACGATAGGTCTTATATTCTATCCATATTGTACACTGAAAACTGAATAAAGGGAAGGAAGCAGAAGTGAGAAATAGAGGGTTGCCAAGAAAAATATGGTCAAGCCCTCGGCCTATTAGTACTGCCAAGCTGAATACGTTACCGTACTTACACACGC